>NC_020812.1:0-1229305 GCF_000348745.1 Micavibrio aeruginosavorus EPB
GCTGGAGTCGGGGATGGAATCGTTACCAAAGCGTTAATACAGCCATTGGCGTGTTAATACCCTTGTGAATAAGTCGCGGGATAGAATGCAATCCCCATAATTCACAGGCCCTACTATCTACTAAAACCCTTTTAAATTTCTTTATTAAAGTTATTGTTCACCCGATTGGACGACCTTGAGCCAAGCCCGAAATCTCAAAAAAGCAAGCGAGCCGATGAACAGCCAGACCCAGACACAGAACAGCCGTTTGCCGGGCCAAGGAAAGCCGCTGATCCGTGCGTTGACCGGTCAGGCGCAAACCATACCTCCGATGTGGCTCATGCGACAGGCGGGCCGTTATTTGCCCGAGTACCGCACATTGCGACAGCAAGCGGGTGGGTTTCTGGATCTGGTTTACAATCCAACCTTTGCGGCGGAGGTGACGATCCAGCCCATTCGCCGGTTCGGGATGGATGCCGCGATTTTGTTTTCCGACATTCTGGTTATTCCGCAGGCGCTGGGCCAGCATCTGGAATTTCGTGAAGGGGATGGGCCGCGCCTGAACCCGATCCGGTCCGCGGCGGAGATGGCGCCGCTGTCCTTTGCCAATTTTGAAAAAACCTTGTCCCCGATTTACGAAACCATTCGCACCGTGCGGTCCCAGCTGGACCGTGAGGGATTTGCGGATACGGCGTTGATCGGCTTTGCGGGCGCGCCGTGGACGATTGCGTGCTACATGGTCGATGGCGGTGGGTCGCGCGATTTTGCCGAAACGAAAAAATGGGCCTATGGCGATCCCGACGGATTTGGCCGCTTGATTGATTTGATTACCGAAGCCACCGCCGCGTATCTGATCCAGCAGATCGATCATGGCGCGGAAGCGGTGCAATTGTTCGACAGTTGGGCCGGGGCCTGTGACGAGGGTTTGTTCCGTCGGTATTGCATTCAGCCCGCGAAAACCATCGTGAATTTGATCCGGGCGTCGCACCCGGACGTTCCAATCATTGGCTTTCCGCGGCAGGCGGGACGATTGGCGCTGGATTACGTGCAGGGCACGGGCGTGAATGCCATTGGGATTGATCAAATGATTCCGACGCGCTGGGCCGCGCAAAGTTTGCAACCGCTGGCGTGCGTGCAGGGCAATCTGGACCCGGTCTGTTTGCTGACCGGTGGGGATGCGATGCGCGAAAACGTGCAATCCATTCTGGACAATCTGGCGGGCGGGCCGTTCGTGTTCAATCTGGGTCATGGCATCATCAAGGAAACGCCGCCGGATCATGTGGCGCAACTGGTTGCGATGGTGCGTGAATATTCAACAGGCAAAGCGTAAAGACCATGACACAGGAAAAAATCGCCGTTGTTTTGTTTAATCTGGGCGGGCCGGACAAGGCGGAATCCATTCGCCCGTTCCTGCTGAATTTCTTCATGGATAAAAACATTATCCGCGCGCCGTTGCCGATCCGCGCGCTGATTGCGCGGTCCATTGCGAATAAACGCACGAAGAATGAGGCCGGAACATCATACGGTTTTATGGGCGGGCGATCCCCCTTGCTGGAAAACACGCAAAAACAGGCCGATGCCCTGCAAAATCATCTGCAGCAGACGCAGGGCGCGAAAGATTGGAAATGCTTTATCGCCATGCGCTATTGGCATCCGATGAGTGATGAAACCGCGCGCGCCGTGGCCGCGTATAATCCGGACCGCATCGTTCTGGTGCCGCTCTATCCGCAATTTTCAACCACCACGACATGGTCGTCATTGCAGCAATGGCGCAAGGCCGCGGACGCAATCGGGCTGGATAAACCGGAAAGCCTGTTGTGTTGCTATCCGACCGAAGACGGGTTTGTGCAAACATCCGCCAAACATGTGCGCGCCGCGTATGATGCCGCGATTGCCGACGGACACACGCCCCGCATTTTATTTTCCGCCCACGGGTTGCCGGAAATTGTTGTGAAGGACGGCGATCCGTATCAATGGCAATGCGAACAAACCGCCGCAGCGATTGCGCGCGCCGCTGGATTGGAGAACGCGGATTGGATGTCGTGTTACCAAAGCCGCGTTGGCCGCCTGAAATGGATTGGCCCATCCACGGATGAAGCGTTGGAACAAGCGGGCCGCGATAAGGTCGGCGTAATTGTTTATCCGCACGCCTTTGTCAGCGAACATGTGGAAACATTGGTTGAAATCGAAATTGAATATCGCCACAAGGCGGATGAATTGGGTCTGCCCTATTTCGCCCGCGTGCCCACCGTGATGGATGCGCCCGATTTTATTGCCGGGCTGGCCCGACAAATTGATCTGCGCTTGAACGGCGAAAAAATTGCCGCGCACGACAACCAAAAATCCATCTGCCCGGCGGAATTTTCGCAATGCTGCCAGCGGCGCGGGCAAGATCTCGTCAACTGCAAACATCAACAGAAAGCCGCATAAATGGCATCCTTCCTGCTGACCTATTACCTTTGGATCAAAGCCCTGCATATCATCGCGATTATCGCGTGGATGGCGGGCATGCTGTATCTGCCGCGCCTTTACGTTTATCACGCCGAAGCGCCCAAGGGATCGGACAAGAGTGAAACATTCAAGGTGATGGAGCGCCGCTTGCTGCGCTTTATCATGAATCCGGCGATGATTGCGTCACTGGTCTTTGGTGTTCTGATGATCTGGGCCAACCCGGATTTGATGAAACAGGGATGGATGCATGCCAAGCTGGGCTTGATTGTTTTGATGTTTGGCTTGCACGGCGTATTTTCAAAATGGCGCAAAGTGTTTGAGCGCGATGAAAACACCCGGTCCGCGAAATTTTATAAAATCTGGAACGAAGCCCCGACCCTTTTGATGATCATCATTGTGATTATGGCGGTGGCGGAGCCGTTTTAAAGGGGCCGTTTTAAACGATCCGTTTAATGAATGCGCAAAACCGGGGTGAGATCATCCCGGTTTTTGTTTGTGGCACAAAGGGCGGCGCGAATTTCATTGACGCCGTAATGAACAACGCTGCGATCATCCTTCGGGGCGCTGGCCAGGTCCCAGATATGCGCATAAAGATCCGCCGCACCCGCGTAGGTTTTCGTGGCCGGCAGTTGCAGCAACAATTGCGGATCGTTGTCCAACATGAAGCGGGCGGCATCCTGAAACGTTTCGCTTAAGGGGTCATGATGGCCGGGGTCGGTATTATCAACCACCAGCCCACGGTCATTCGCCACCTCCTGCAACAGCACCAGCAAGGCGGGCAGGGTGCGGGCGCGAATGGTCAGGGCGGCGGCCTCGATGATCAGGTCCCGGGGGTTATTGCGCACGCTGGCATAATCATTCATGCCGTGCAGGATGCGGAATATGGCATGGCGCAGCGGGCGGCCGGTTTTGTCCGTGGCGTTGCCCGGCGTCGCCGTCAGGGCGTAGCGCCCGGCTTGGTCAATGTCCTGGCGCAGGGACAGGGCATCCGTTCCGGCGAGGACGGCCAGCACGCGCGCGAAGTCCAGCGCCAGCATGCCAAAGGCCTGGGCGTCCGGGGTCGGTGGAGAAGAGGGCGCGTCCATCGTAACCATGATCAGAATACTCCTTGAAAATATTATGGGAACTATGGCGATGCGGGCCCGGCCTGTCAACAAAAACCACCAGAAAAAGGCCGGAAGGCGGGTGTGGGGCGATGCGGGCGGCATAAAAACTTGACGCACCTGCCTCTTTTGGGTATAAAAGCCCTGTCTTTGACGACTATATCCCACACATTGCCGGTTTTTTTGGAACGCCCGCCACGACGAACAGCCTTGGGCCGCCCGCGGTAAAACCTGTGACAGAGCGCCGCGGCCATAGACAAGACGGGCCGTTTGGATGGCAGACGGGATCAAGACAAAATTAACAACCCCATGGAATAATTGAGGAACGGCAGCTCGAAAGCGCCATCAGGATCAAAACAGACCCCAGAATAATCAGGCGGGTCGCCCCATCCCCCAGACTTTCCTTTCAGAGATTTTTTCAGCTTAACCAAGCCAACAAGGTGAATATTGCATGAACCTGCAAGAACTGAAAACACGGTCCCCGGCCGAATTGCTCGCTTTCGCGGAGGAGCTGGGTCTCGATAACTGCAACACCATGCGCAAACAGGACATGATGTTTGCCATTTTGAAGCAGCTGGCCGAGGAAGGGGTGCCCATCGCCGGGGCGGGGGTTTTGGAAGTGCTGCAGGACGGGTTCGGGTTCCTGCGCTCCCCGGAAGAAAACTATTTGCCTGGCCCGGACGATATTTACGTTTCCCCCTCCCAAGTGCGCCGTTTCGGCCTGCGGACCGGGGATATTGTTGAGGGTGAAATTCGCGCCCCGAAAGATTCCGAACGCTACTTCGCCCTTCTCAAGGTCGGCTCGATCAACGGGGAGGCCCCGGAAAAGATCCGCCACCGCATCAACTTCGACAACCTGACCCCGCTCTATCCGGAACGGAAAATCAAGCTGGAACTGGCTGATCCGACGAAAAAGGGCATGTCCCAGCGTGTGATCGAACTGGTTAGCCCGCTGGGCTTTGGCCAGCGTGCCTTGATCGTGGCCCCGCCGCGGACCGGTAAAACCGTTTTGATGCAGGACATTGCCCATTCCATCGCCACCAACCACCCGGATGCGTATCTGATCGTTCTGCTGATCGACGAGCGCCCGGAAGAGGTGACGGACATGGCCCGCTCGGTCCGGGGTGAGGTTATTTCCTCCACCTTCGACGAACCGGCGGCCCGCCACGTTCAGGTGGCCGAGATGGTCATGGAAAAAGCCAAGCGTCTGGTCGAACACAAACGCGATGTGATTATCCTGCTGGATTCCATCACCCGTCTGGCCCGTGCATACAACACCGTTGTGCCGTCATCGGGTAAAGTTCTGACCGGTGGTGTGGATGCCAACGCCCTGCAACGCCCGAAACGCTTCTTCGGTGCGGCCCGTAACATTGAACAGGGTGGGTCGTTGACCATCATCGCCACGGCCCTGATCGAAACAGGCAGCCGTATGGACGAGGTTATTTTCGAAGAATTCAAAGGCACCGGTAACAGCGAGATCGTTCTGGACCGCAAGATTTCCGACAAACGCGTTTTCCCGGCCATCGACATTCAGAAATCCGGCACCCGGAAGGAAGAATTGCTGGTCGACAAGGCCACGCTGTCGAAAATGTGGGTTCTGCGTCGGATCCTCAACCCGATGGGCACCACCGATGCGGTGGAGTTCCTGATCGACAAGATGCGCGACACGAAATCGAACGACGATTTCTTCCAGGCCATGAACCAGTAGAAATTTTTTCGTTTCATCGAATTGTGAAAACGCCCCGGCAAATTCGGGGCGTTTTTTTGTTCGCGTGATTTGTGCTGTACGGTAAGTGTGCATACGGCCCTGTACATTAGGATGACACACTCTTGCCACAGGGCGCGTTAGATAAAATTATCCATTGTTTTTAATAAGTTACCAATCAATTTCGAAACGAAAGACATGGACGGCAAAGCGTTACAGGCCTTAGGATTATAGAAGGTAGTGTAGCCTTTCTTTCATTGCGCATCGTCGTTTTTGCGGCGGACTGGTTTCAGTCCGATGCGACCGGCTGCGCCTTTTTCAATGGTGGGTATCATGTCTTTGATCATTTCCAATGGGCGGATCATGCCCAAAACACGCACATTCCAAAAAACAATTCTTGCCGGACTGGCTGTCATTGTCATGCTGGCCCCGGCTTCGGCGCGGGCGTTTGAAACCAGCTCCCCGACCAATACAGAGGCGGCGGCGATTGTGCCGTTTTCCTTGAAACTGCCCTTGCCGACGGCGGATGGGTGCCTGCCGTTATTGCACAAATCGACGGGCGAAAATCCGGCCTATGCGATGGATCAGACGCGCCGGTCCCAGGGCGAGTCCGCATCGGTGTCGATTGTTGTGGGGGTGCGTTTTGCTCTGGGGTCCGAGCCCAAACGTCGTCCATCCCATCGCGCGGCCCCGGATGAAACCATGGCCTTTGGCGCATGGACGGTGCGGGATGATGGTGTTGGCAATTCGCAGGCGCTGGCCATGTCGGACTATCGCCGATGCCGGGCGCAGCTGCAGGATCAGCGTTAATCCGGCTTGGGGCCCAGTTCCCGCCGCATGACGCGTCCGGCCCCTTGTGCCATGGCAAATCCGACCAGCCCACCCACAGCGAAGACGAAGGTGCTGAGAACTGTGATCTGGCCGCGCAATCCGGAGGATTGCCCCTGTTGTTCTTGCGCCGTGCCGAGACAGGCGAGCAAGGGCCATTTATGCAGGGTGCCGTCCTGTGTGCTGGCGGCATAGCAATGGCCGATTGATGTGTGGAGCGGGCCTTCTTGTTCAAATTCAAGCCGGGCTTGGACGCGGCGATAATCGGCCTCGGTGCCGTGTGTTTCAGAAAAGCGATCGGCAAAATTCTGGATCTGCGCGGCGGCCGACCAGTGATCCATCAAAGGCGGTACACCATGGGCCAAACCCATGACTGCGGCGCTGGCCGACACGCCGAGGACGAAATTGCCAATGGCCTTGAAACGAAAGGCGCGACGAAGCGATACAGGGTCCATTAGAGGGGGCCTTTTAACGTGTTTTCAACTTTGGCTTTTAGCGTTTTATACTCGGTCTGTAGCGCATTGATGGCCTGTTGATCGGCCTTGTTCCGGCGATAGGCGCCGGGCAGGCCATATAGCGACATCACCATCAGGACGCCCAGAAACCAAGTGCTCGGGTCGCGTACAATGCGGTCTTTCACCTGCACCCGATCCCGCACGGGGTCATAGTTTTTCAGGCATTTCAGGGCCGCATCACCATCCAGAACAAAAACAGTGTCGGCGGATGTCTGTGTGGTGTTTTGGTCCATGCAGGCCTTGTCCCGGGCCGTGGGGGCAAGCTGTTTTTGCAGATTGGTGTAAGCGGTATAATCGCGCGCACTGGCGGCAAAGGCCGCCATAAAGGTGCCGTCGGCATTCCGGATGTTTTCATTCGCGGTTTTATCGACGACGCCTTTGATGCCAAGTGCAAACACAATTGGCAAAACGGCGGTGATCAGGGCGAATTTGTTGAAATTGGTCCGCAAGGATGTGCGGCGGTTGATCTCGGTGCGCAATTCACGAACCCGCGCATAATCGGCGCGCAGGGATGGGATGTCGTCATGGCCATGATCGGGTGGTGTGCTGGACATTGCGGTCGGCCTTATCGTTGCGGCGTCAGGGGTTTGAATGTGTCGACAGGCACGTCGAGCAGGGCGGCTTTTTCCACCATGTTGGCCTGGTATTGCGCATCACCGTTTTTAACGGCCGCTTTAGTCTTTTGCTGTTTGACGAAAAACACCGCTGCGGTGAAGGCGAAGAACAGCGTCATGCTGCCAAAGGTTGGGCCGACCATGGGTTCGGCGTCACTGCCCTTGGCCCCGTTATAGGCCCCAAATGTTGCAGCGATGGAAGCCCCGGTGATGGCGGCGGTGGCCGGCGTCATCTTGCTGTAGAGGGCCAGCTTGCGCATGCGGGTTTCATGCTGGCGGATTTGCGCATTCAGAACGTCCAGCCGGTCGATGGCGGCGGAGAAATCAATATCGGTGTCGTCCGTATTGTGACTGTCGGTCATTTAGAAATCCTGATGCGTATGGGCTTTGATGCGGGCGTGCAGAACGTTGTGACGCTGCGCGTTGGCCTGATAGGCGGGCATGGCTTGATCGACATTCTGTCGCAGGGTTTTGGCTTTATACAGCAAGGCGGTCGCGCACAGGGCGAAGACGAGGCTGACCGACCCCGTGACGGCCAGGAACCCATCTTTGGTATCGTTTGCGGTCAGGCGCGCGTGCACGGTTTCGCTGTAAAACGGTGCGGCCCCGGCGGCGGCGGCCAAGCCACAGACCGCGAGCGATACAATCCCGTTGGTTTTGCATTCAAAGCGGCGGCGCTCCAGTTTTGCCAGCGCCGTGAACCCTTCACGCAGGGTTTTGATTTCGGCCAGATCGCGCTGCAAATCCTGCATCGCGGCGGCGTGGTCCGGTTTGGTGTAGGCGGGTTGATCCTGTTCCATGGTCTCGTCCTTGGTTTTATTTTTCAGCGTGAGACGGCCCGTACCCTAGGGCTGGAGCGGTTGACCGTCAAGGGAAAGCATATATTAGGGAAACGTTATCGTTCGAGTTTCGGCAAGGCCCGCTGGGGCAGGAGCGAGGGCAGGGGTTCGCCGTCATAAAGCGGATTGTTGCGGATGGCTTTCGATTGTTTGTGATGAGAGCGGATCTTGTTCCAGAAAATATCAGCACCCTTGTAGAGGGCCAGGCTCGACCCGACGATGCACAGCAGCCAGGCGGTGCTCAGATCCTTGTCGTCTGGCGTGTTCAGCGCGGCGATTTCATCGGCCAGACATTTTTGCACCAGTGTGCCATGGACGCTCCCGACGTCGGCGGGGTCGTTTGTATAGCGCGTCCAGCAAGCCAGACCTTCGGGCAGGGCGCGTAAATCCATCACCGCTTGTGATGTGTTGGGCAGCGGAGCGTCTGCGCCCTTGAAGGCGGCGGCCAGACTGACGATGTCGGCCTTATGCTCTGCGATGCGGATTTCTTCGGGTGTTTTATATTTGACTTTATAGGCCGCGGTTTGAAAGCCGATAACGGCCGCAGCACACAGCCCGGTTTTAGCGTAGGCGGATCGGATGGAGTTTCTGCGCTCCATATCCCATGCGAGGCTAATATCGAGGGCCAGCTTGCTGCGGGCCCATTCTGCATTTCTGGGTGCCGAAGGTTCGACCCGGACAATGATGTCGGCGGTCTCGAACGACGGATTGCGCAGCGGTTGTTCCGCACGCAGTTTGGCATAGTGGTGATAAGCTTTTTTAGCCATGGTGTAGCTTAGTCCAGTCGCGGGGCTTTGGGTGTTTGCGCATCGCGTTGTGCGATGAGGGCGGCCAGGTCTTTTTTGCTGTCCTTCCGCATCATTCCGATGAGGGCTGTTACAAGGGCGGCAGCAACAAACAAAAGCCCGGATTCCACGTAATGCGGGCCCTGTTCTGCGCCCTGTTTATGAACGTTCGCGGGGGGTGTGGTCAGCGTTTCATAAGCGCTGTATAACGCCGCGCCCAGCAAGCTGGTCGGAAGGGTGATTGATACAATACTCCCGGTAACCATGACCTTTTTCTCACTCGCGATCCGTGCCTCCAGTGTGCGCAAATCCTCTTCATCCGCGGGCGGAAGCGTGATGATGATATTGTCATCGTTCCATGTTGGAATGGTTTTTTCATCCGGCTGTACGGATGCTGTCGTATCCGCAAAGGCGGTGCGCGGGCGCGGCGGCGGTGTGCGTGAATCGGCGACCATGGCGATTTAATCCTTATCGAATGTCAGTGCGGGCTGCTTGATTTTGAACGGACCGGGCAAGGGCTGGCCGTTATATTCCGGGTTATTGACGATGAGATCGCGTTGGTGACGGATGTCCGCGCTTATCTGTTTGGTGCCGAATTTTGTAAGCACGGCTCCGACGAGGGCAATAACTGTGAAGACGGCACCAACAACGGTGTCGTTGTGATAGTCGGGGTTTGGGTCAATCAGAAAGGGGGAAAATTCATCACCCAGACATTTGTGCAATGTTGCGGTTTGAATGGTGCCGGAATCAGTTTGGGCGCTGGTGTATTTTTTCCAGCAGGCGTTACCTTCGGGTGTAGCGCGCACATCAATCACCACCTGTGCCGTGTTGTGCAGGGTGGTGTTCAAATCGGCCACGCTGTAATAGGCATCTTTCAAGCGAGATTTTTTAGCTTCGTTGTCCACCACTTGTTGTTGGAAGGCCGCCTTATGTGCGATTTCATCTGGCGTTGGAATGGTGGTGTAAAATGTAAAGCCACCAAGTGCAGCGGCTGCAGCGATACACGCGTTACCAGCGGCCAATGTGCGGGCCGTTTGGATCTGATCTGGACGGCTGTAATCATCCCAGGCGCGTTGTAACAGGATGCGATTGATCTTGCGTGTTTGTTCATCCATCGCGTCCGCAGTGGGTTCGGGCGCGGTGGTGACAATGATGTTATCACCTTCGGACCATGTTGGAATGATGGTTTGTTCGTCCGTTTGACCCTGTGCCGCGTGATCCGCAAAATCGGCGCGTCCGCGTGGGGCCGGTGATCGTTTGGGTGGGTAGCTCATTTTTGCCCCATAAATTCTTATGAAAATATTGGGGCAATATAGGGTGCTGGTGTCCGACGAGTCAATAAATTTTCATAATATTATATTAAGTAGAATTTATCTTTTAAAATCAGCGCATAAGGCCGGAAATCCACTCCGGCGTTCCGGTGCCCAGAACAAGCGTCACCCCCAAAATCACGGCCAGGGCGGCAACGGTGCAACCCCAGGCGGCCCAGCCGGTTTTTCCGGCGCGGGGCATGAATTTTTTGCGCTTGTCCGGCGGGATCATCGGGCGGACCAGATCGAGGATGCGGGCGCGGGTGACGAACCGCGCCGCATGGGTCAGGGCGTAGCCGAACAATCCGGCCCATGCGCAATCCACCACGGCGGACACGAACAAGGGCGCGGGCACCGGCGGCATCGCCGCCCAGAAGGTTCCACGCAAGCCACCCATAAACCACAGCGCATAAAATCCGCCCGTGGCGATTGTTCCGACGGCCAGCGTCATGATGCGGGACAGGCGGGTGAGGCGGGCCAGCCCCTGCGCCGATAACATCACCAGCCGTTCAATCGCATCAGCTTCAATCCCGGCGGTGTAGCGTTTGCGCACCATCGCGAAGGCTTTTTTCGGCGGCAGGGTGGCGGCGGCCAGCAGGGATGTGGCGATGATTTTTGTGCGCGCGGATTCGTGCAGGTTGTTTTTGACGCTGAACCCGTTGGCGGCCTGATGTAGGCGTTCCACGCCCGGCGCGATCAGCCGTTCCAGAAACGGCGGGAAGTGCAGCAATTCACCGTTAAACCCCAGCATCTGGCCGGATAAAACCTGATCCCCCAGCTTGAATTGGATCATGCCCCACGGCAGGCGGGCGTGATAGGGGATGATAACCTCGTCCCGGATATGTTCGGCGGTGCGCAGTTCTTTTTGCCAGGCCTGTTGTTCGTTCCCCTGCAGCACGAACAGTTCGGCGTGCCCGTCGGAGACCAGCGCCGGGCCGTATGTATCAATCATCGGCGGCAGGGCGACCGGCAGATCGTAAAGATCATAGGCAAAGCGTGTCAGGGCATCAAAGCTGACATAGGCGATATCGCTGATGCGGCCCGAGGCATTGCATTGTGCGCACCCGACGCGGCCCGTGCCGGTGCAGGGGCGGCATTTCATCTGCCCCGTTTGGTGGCAGGCTTCGCACCCAATGACGCGTTTGCCATGGCATCGGTTACAGGGCATGGGCTGGTTGGTGTTTTGATTGCGAATGGTGCCGTTGCCGTGACAGGCGGGGCAGTTCAATGTGCGTTGCCCGCGGCAGCGATGACACGGCAAACGCCCATCACCATTGCACGGCCCGCACGCCAGCTTGCCCGTCCCGCTGCAGGGATTGCAGCTGTTATGGTGCACAAAACTTTTGTTCAGACGGTCGAGTTTGATGACCAGATTATTGACGGCAAAGCCCTTGTCCGCGCGTTTTTCCAGCACGTCGATCGCGTAATTGACGATGACGCTGTTGCGTGTGGTTTTTTCAACCTCGGTCTGGATGCGCATGTGCAGGTCGGCGGTGGAGCCGACCACTTCGGCGTTGCCCTGTTTTCCGGGTACGGATTTGTGCGCGATCTGGTGACGGATTTCGAACAAGGTGCGGGCGTCGAAATTGATGATGGCCCCGTCGAATCCGTCCAGCATGACATCCTCGGCCTTGGCCCCGTTGCCATGGACCAGCGCCTTCATCCGCTTGGTGGCCAGTGCCAGAAGATGGGCATCGACCGGATCAATCTGCAACGGCTCACCCTCTGGCCCGATCATCAGGGCCAGCGTGGCATCGGTAAAGAGCGGACGGTCCGTCTGTGGATCGACGGGGCCGGTATAGGCGGGGTTTTCGTTCGGCGGCAATCCGGTCATGCGGGCGCGTTACGCCGCCGCCGATTTTTTCAGCGCTTTTTCCAGGAAATCGCGCGTGCGGCCATTGGCCAGATCGGCGGACGGAGCATCGAAATGTTCGCCATTGATGCGGGCAAAGGCATGGTTCACACCCGGATAGGAATGAATGGTAATGGCCGGGTTGGCGGACAAAGCGGATTTGATTTTCGCCTGCGCATCCTTGCTGACAAACTTGTCTTCCTCGGCGATGTGCATCAGCAGCGGGGTTTTGATGCCCTTGCCTTCGGCCAGCATGTCATCCAGACCAACGCCGTAATAGGATACGGACACATCCACTTTGCTGCGCGCGGCCATCAGGTAGGCCAGCTTGCCACCGAGGCAATACCCAACGCATCCGACATCGCCTGTGGAATGGGCGTGCCCGCGCATGGTGTGCAGCGTGGCGCGCAAATCTTCAACGCCCAGATCGACATCAAAGGCGTTGTACAGGGAAAAGGCCTTTTTCCATTCGGCTTCGGTTTTGTCGGTGATGTCGACACCCGGTTCAATGCGCCAGAACAAATCCGGGCAGACGGCCAGATAGCCCATTTCGGCCATGCGGTCGCAATGTTCGCGCATATCCGCATTCACGCCAAAAATTTCCTGAATCATGATCACGACCGGGGCCGGGGTGACGGCCGGGGTGGCGATATAGGCGGTGAAGGACTGACCGTCCTTGGTCGGAATTGTGATGGTGGGCATGGGGAAGACCTCTATTGAAATTGTTTGATTAAAAAACGACACACCCCAAGACGATACAGTGAGATCCATTGGGGGAAAAGGTGGGAATCGGGAAAAGTTTGCGCGGGGTGGATGTGAATGTTATGACATCCCCCATTCATAATCCAAACAATAGATCAGGGGCTTTTGTATGACCGATTCAGGCGCAAAAACAGAGATTGAGCAATTACAAGACGCGGTCGCACAGAGCAAAAAGCGGTGCGGACGCTTGCTGGCACTGGCCTTTGCGCTGGCCGTCGCCGGGGTTGCCGGCACCGTTTATTACGAGAATGAAATTGATAAAGCGCAAGAAGCGAACAGCAAGCTGCAACAGGATTTGCGCAAAGCCAACGATACAGCCCTTGGGGCTTTGTCCAAAGCCATTGAGAAGGCGCAGGAAAACATTCAATTGCATCGTGATCTGAACAAAAAGGCCGAGGCCAGCCAGATCGAGCAATTGGTTGTACAGGCCAATGCGATGGCCAAGGCATCGTGGGCGCTGTGTGAAAAGGAGGGGAGCAAGGGGTTCGGATTGGACAATGTTTACCATGACACAGCGGGGTACGTTGAAGGACTGGGCGGTTACACCCACCGGCAGATAACGCCCGTGGCCCAGACGTTGTCGATGGTGAATGACCTGCAGCAAAACAATATCCGGGTGGTGGAGCGTAACCTGCGCTCTCGCCTGAATCCGGTTTTGGCGCAATGGTTTAACAGCCCATCTTATGGCCAGGTTCTGGTGGTGGATGATTTGCTGTTCAGCGATGGGCAGCGGGCCGTGCGGGATTTGGTGGGTGATGTGGTGAGCGGGCGCGTCACTGTGCCGCAGGGGCAGGTTCTGGCGCTGGTGGCCGAGGAACAGGACGATCTGAAAGCGTATCCGGACGGGTATAAACTCCGCCGCGTGAATGCGCCAATCGGGGCAGAAAAGGTCACCATGACCAGCGACGATCTATCGTCTTATCGTGTGAAAATCCTTCCGCATCCATGCCCGCAATAAAAACGGCCTTTTCTTTGGCGGTTTAATCTCTATCCTGTCAAAGCGGCTCCCACGGGGCCGCTTTGATCGCTTTTGAAAGGATACGGCCATGAAAGTCGAGTTGGAGATTGAGTGCACGCCGGAAGAAGCCCGTGCGTTTTTTGGATTGCCCAACATTGCGCCTATGCAGGACCGCATGATGAAGGAAATGGAAGACCGGATCCTTGAAAATATCCGCAATCTGGACCCGGAAACATTGATCAACACATGGATGCCCATGACGATCAACAACTGGAACGAAATGCAGAAAATGTTCTGGTCGCAGATGGGGCAATCGATGCCGAATATGCCCGGTATGCCGGGGTTTGGGACAGCCGCGACCAGCGACGAAAAATCCAAAAAGACATCCAAAGACAAATAAAACCCGGCCATGACGACATCGCATTCCGATACGATTTTCGCCCTTGCCACACCCCCCGGACGGGGTGGGGTGGCGGTGGTGCGCGTGTCGGGACCGTTGGCGCATCAATCGGCGCGGGTGATTGCAGGCGACAAACCGCTGACCCCGCGTATGACCGTGGTGCGCATGGTGCGGGATCCCAACAGTGGCGCGGTGATCGACCACGCCATGGTGATCGGTTTTCAGGGCCCCGCCAGCTTCACCGGCGAAGACGTGGTGGAATACCATCTGCATGGCGGCCCGGCGGTGGTGCGGGCCATGCTGGACGCATTGAAAACACAGGCCGGACACCGCATGGCCGAGCCGGGGGAATTTACCCGCCGCGCCTTTGAAAACGGCAAGATGGATTTAACCGCCGCCGAAGCCATTGCGGATTTGATCCATGCCGAAACACAATTGCAGGCGCAACAGGCTTTGCGCCAGATGGATGGGGCGCTGTCCAGTCTGTATGAAGGCTGGCGCGATCAACTCAAACGGGCCTTGGCGCATTTGGAAGCCGATCTGGATTTCCCGGATGAGGATTTGCCCGACGGTGTCGCGGCACAGGTAACACCCGTCATTCTTGATCTGATCGAAGATGTGCAGGACCATTTGAACGACAACCGCCGCGGCGAACGGCTGCGTGATGGTATTCAAATTGCCGTCATTGGCGCGCCCAATGCGGGCAAATCATCACTGGTCAATGCGCTGGCCAAGCGCGATGTGGCGATTGTATCTGATCAGGCGGGCACCACCCGTGATGTGATTGAGGTGCATCTGGATCTCAACGGCTATCCGGTCATTCTGGCCGACACGGCGGGCCTGCGCCCCGATCAGATCGGCACAAGTGGCGCCGATGCGATTGAGGGCGAGGGCATTCGCCGCGCCCTGCAACGGGCCGAAAGTGCGGATATTCGTATGCTGGTGTTCGATGCCACGGACGACACGCTGGATCGCCACACACTGGGTCTGGTGGATGAAAATTGCATCATTGTGGCGAACAAGGCGGACACGCAAGGTGCACGCCCCGTTGATATCACGGGCTACACGGCGATCGATGTATCCGCTCGCACAGGCCAGGGTATGGATGGATTGATCAATGCCATGATTGAACGGCTGGAGCAGGTGGTGGGCCGCCGTGAGGCCCCGTCATTAACCCGCGCGCGTCACCGCGATGCGTTGGAACAATGCCACGATCATTTGACGCGGGCGCTGGCCGCACCATTGCCGGAATTGATGGCAGAGGATGTACGGCTGGCCTTACGCGCGCTGGGCCGCATCACGGGCCGCGTTGATGTTGAAGATTTGCTCGATGTTATTTTCCGCGATTTTTGTATCGGGAAATAATTACGGTTTTACGCCCGTCTGAAAGCAATAAGCCGGCACGTTCTGTTCCCGCATAAAACGCAGGAAGTCCTGAGCCGTCTCGCCCTCACAATTCTTTGACGTCATTTCATAGACCAGCGTGTCTTTATCCAGCGTGGCGGTCGGTGTGGATTCATCGGGGCCGCTGACCACCGCATTGAAAATGGTGTCCAGGCTGGGGGTGGCTGTGAGCACGGCGGCATAAAGCGCCATGGCGGCGGCATGGCCGGCCATATGGGACGGACCGTGATTTTTGACGAAGAGTTTGTTGTTCTCGCGAAACTCATGCTGGGCGCGGCCCGCGCGATAAGTCACATAACCACATGTGGCGGCGAGGCTGGCGGTTACGCCGGCGGCGGCGAAGGCCAGCACGGGTGTTATACCACCCAGCATGCCCAGCATCAGGGAAAGGGCTCCGCCATTGATCACGATGGGCGTAATGGCAAAGGCCGACGCAACGCCAACGACCATCAGGGCACCGCTGGTCACGCCCATCGAGAATGAGGCCAGTGCGTTGCTGTTTAAAAAATCGCGGGTTTTTTTGATCAGGGTCATTGGTTTTTTCTCTCTTGAAAAACTACGGAACAAATTTCGGCAGGCAGATGAAAGCGGTTTTTTGATCCACCATAAAACGCTCAAGCTCTTTCGCGCTTTCGCTGTCACAATCTTTCGACTCCAGCACATAGACCAAATGATCCGACGGGCCGGAAACATCGGTTTCATCGGTGTTTGTGTGATCGTCTTGCGGCGCGGCCTGTTGCGTATTGCGGGGCGCGTCAATCTGTGTGGCGGTGTTTTTTTGCGCGACCGTGTTGAAGGCGGCTTTGATGGGTGCCGGGATCATGTGGGGTGCGGCGTGCGTTAATCCGAACGCGAGAGCGGTCGGGGCCAGAACAGCGCCCACCATCTTGGTCACGCCATAACCCGGTACGGCGTTATATGCGGCGGCGGCGCGTTTGCAGGCATATTGCCCCAGCGCGAGCGACCCGCATGTTGTGGCGGCCACGGCGGCAAATGTGCCGAAGAAAGCGAGGGAGGATTGTGTGGCCAGATGCACACCAATCGACGCCCAAATCCCGATTGCGCCGCCGACAAAGGCAAAGATCACCAGCGGAACGCCAGCGGCGATCAGTAAACCGGCCTTGGCCCCTTTGATCAGGGCTTGGCCATCGTGTGTCGTGGGCTGAGTGTTCTGGGGTGTCTTCTGGGGCATATTCTGGGGCATGGGGCCTGTCCAAAAATTAAAAATGACAGCCGGGGTTATAGGCGCAGGGTGCGACCCTGTCCAGAAAAATATTCCCATAATTCTTGACGCTGGGATTGCGCGGAGGGTATAAGCGGGGGACTTGGAACGCGACCGAAAGGGGTCTTCGATGATTTTTGTTTTACACCGCCTGTTCACCCGCAAGGGATTCGAAGGCTATAGCGCGGCCCATCATTACAGTGACGTGGCAATTGGCGCCATGGCGGCGACCACGCTGGCGATCAAAGCGCTGGGCGAGGGGGATGTGGGTTCAGCCCAAACCGCTTTTGAAACGGCGGCCTATCTGGGGGCGGCGGTTGGCGCGGCGACCGCGTGGCGCACGGCCCTGATCAGTGAACAGGGCAAAGTGCGGGCTGGTCGTTTTGGGGTTCAGTTTCTGGCTGGCTCTGTGCTGGCCGCGGCCATGGCGTCGGGGATGAGTGCGTTGGCCGAAGGGGCGGACGCAGGGCACAAGCAACAGGCGCGCCTTCTGGCACAATGGGACATGATGCAGGCCAAGCAGCAGAACCCGTTGCATGTCTGCGCCCCTCGGGTCAGTGGGCCGGAGCGTGTCTTTTCGGTCTTGAAATGTGACACAACCCCGTTTCCCCGGACATGGGCGCTTTAAGCGGTTTCGCATCAGCAAAAACTGGAATTTTATCCACAGGCGGGATATAAGCGCCCGATGGACACCAAGATCATGAAAACCTCATTCGATGTCATTGTTGTGGGTGGCGGGCACGCGGGCTGTGAAGCCGCTGCGGCGGCCGCGCGTATGGGGGCCGATACGGCCCTGGTCACGCACCGCGCCGATACGATCGGGGTAATGTCGTGCAACCCGGCCATTGGCGGTCTGGGCAAGGGGCATCTGGTGCGCGAGATTGACGCGCTGGACGGTGTCATGGGTCGCGTGATCGACCAATCGGGCATCCAGTTCCGGGTTCTGAACGCATCCAAGGGCCCCGCCGTGCGTGGCCCCCGGGCGCAGGCCGACCGCAAACTGTACCGTGAAGCGATGCAGGCGTTGCTGGCCGACTACCCCAATCTGACGATTATTGAGGGTGGGGCGGATGATTTGATCCTGGACCCCGTATCTGGCGCGGTTGCGGGTTTAAAAACCCTTTCCGGTCAAGAGCTTAAGGCTAAATCCGTGGTGTTGACCACGGGCACGTTCCTGCGCGGGTTGATCCACCGGGGCGAAGAACGCATCCCGGCGGGCCGTGTGGGCGAGGCCCCGGCCGTGGGGCTGGCGCAGACATTGGAGAAGCTCGGCTTCCCGCTGGGCCGTCTGAAAACCGGAACCCCGGCGCGGCTGGATGGATCGACCATCAACTGGTCCATTCTGGAACCCCAGCACGGCGATACTCCGCCCGTGCCGTTTTCATTCATGACGGATGAAATCCGCGTGCCGCAGGTGCCGTGCTATATCACCCACACCACCCAGGCGACGCACGATATCATCCGCGCGAACCTGCACCGCGCGCCGATGTATTCCGGCGCGATCAAGGGCACGGGCCCGCGCTATTGCCCGTCGATTGAGGACAAGGTCGTCCGCTTCGCCGACAAGGAGCGCCACCAGATCTTCCTGGAGCCGGAAGGGCTGGACGACAACACCATCTATCCGAACGGCATTTCCAACGCCCTGCCGATTGAGGTGCAGGACCAGCTCCTCCGCACCATCCCGGGGCTGGAGAATGTCGTGGTCAAGGAATGGGCCTACGCCATTGAGTATGATTATTGCGACCCGCGCGATCTGGGCCCGACGCTGGAATCCAAGCGCCTGAGCGGCCTGTTCCTCGCGGGGCAGATCAATGGCACCACCGGCTATGAAGAAGCCGGGGCGCAAGGCCTGATGGCCGGGGTCAATGCCGCGCTGAAGGCGGAGGGTGCGGGCCGGACCTTTATCCTCGACCGGGCCGAGGCGTATATCGGGGTTTTGATTGACGACCTGATCAGCCGCGGCGCGCCCGAGCCATACCGCATGTTTACCAGCCGGGCGGAATACCGCCTGACCCTGCGCGCCGACAACGCGGACCAGCGCCTGACCGACCGTGGTCTGGACATTGGCTGTGTGTCTGTTTCACGTGAAACACATTGGGCGGCGAAGAAGGCGGCGTTGGAGTCTGGCCGTGCTTTGGCACAGGAACTCCGTGCATCCCCGAATGTTCTGGCCGAAAAAGGTCTGCGCGTGAATATGGACGGGCAGGTGCGCTCGGCCTATGACCTGCTGCGCTATCCGGATATTGATTGGGCGACGCTGTGCCGTGTTTGGCCGGAACTCTCCGCCATCAGCCCGGCGGTGGCTGAGCAGATTGGCATTGATGCCCTCTATGCCGGGTACATGGACCGGCAGGAAACCGACATCGCCGCCTTCCGCAAGGATGAGGCGCTGGTCCTGCCTGTGGATCTGGATTACACGGCGATTGGGTCGCTCTCGACCGAAATCCGCCTGAAACTGCAACAGGCCCGGCCCGTGACACTGGGCGCGGCGGCCCGTATCCCGGGCGTCACCCCGGCGGCGGTCGTGGCCTTGCTCCGTTTCGTCAAGCGCGGCGGTAAACGCCCTGATGAGGCGTCGGATGACCGTGATGTCGCCTAATCCCCTGACCATTCCCGCTGTTTCACGTGAAACAGAAGAAAAGCTCTCCCATTACCGCGCCCTGCTGGAAAAGTGGCAGGCGGCGATCAATCTGGTCAGCCCGGCCACCCTGCCCGAGGCGGATACCCGGCACTTCAAGGATTCCTTGCAGGTTCTGCCGCTGGTTCCGGTTGCGGCCCAGACGCTCTATGATCTGGGCAGCGGAGCAGGGTTTCCGGGACTGGTTCTGGCCATCGCCCGTCCGGATCTGGCTGTGACGCTGGTGGAATCGGACCAAAAGAAATGTTCCTTCCTCTCCACCGTTTCACGTGAAACAAAAGCCGGCGCGACCATCGCCAATGAGCGAATCGAAATGGCCACGGCCAATCGCCCAGCCCCGGACGTGATTACGGCCCGGGCGCTGGCGGCATTGCCCGCTTTGCTGGATCTGGTGGCCCCATGGGTGGCCGCCAATCCGGCCATCACCCTGATCTTCCCCAAGGGCGCCCGCGCCGAGGAAGAGGTGGCGGAAGCACGGAAAACCTGGGCGTTTGACCTGGCTGAACACCAAAGCGCCACCGACCCGGCGGCGCGCATTCTGGTGCTGGCCGCGATCTGCGCAAAATCGTAATAATATTGTGCCCTAAAAAGTTTGACGATCATCGACGCCATCGTGCATGATCGGCCCGCTAAAGATTATCAATTGAACCCCGCTGAATGGAGTGTCTCAATGACCGAACAGGCCGTCTCAACCCCTAAAATCCCGCGTATCATGGCGGTTGCCAACCAAAAGGGCGGCGTGGGTAAGACCACGACGGCGGTCAATCTGGCCACGGCGATGTGCGCAGTGGGCAAGACGGTTTTGCTGGTCGATCTGGATTCACAGGGTAACGCGTCCACGGGTCTGGGTATCAAGCGCGTCGATATCCGCCATTCCAGCTATGACGTCCTGTTCGGCGAAGTCGCGGTCGAAGATGCGATCATGCAGACCAAGGTGCCGAACCTGTCCATCGTTCCGTCTTCCATTCACCTGTCCGGGGCGGAGATTGAACTGGTGGATGTTGAACGCCGGGAATATTGCCTGCGCGATGCGCTGCGCCAACCGCTGCCGTTCGACTATATTATTATTGACTGCGCCCCGTCGCTCAGCCTGCTGACCCTGAATGCTTTGGTCGCGACCGATACGGTTGTGGTTCCCTTGCAATGTGAATTCTATGCGCTGGAGGGGTTGAGCCATCTGGTCAAAACCATCGAGCGCGTGCGCAAGGCCTTTAACCCGACGCTGGATATTCACGGCGTTGTGCTGACCATGTATGACCGCCGCAACAACCTGTCCAGCATGGTTGAAAATGACGTGCGTGAATTTTTCGGTGACAAGGTCTATCGCACCGTGATCCCGCGCAACGTCCGTGTGTCCGAAGCGCCGTCCTTCGGCCTTCCAGCGATTGTCTATGATATGAAAAGTCCGGGTGCGACCGCCTATATCCATCTGGCCAGTGAAGTGCTGAAACGCGAACGTACATTGATGCGCGAAGCGGCAGCGAATGAGCAACAACTTATTGAAAATAAATTACAAAACACCGAAGTGAAAGGGGCTGCATGATGAGTACAGCACGTCGTGGTCTGGGCCGGGGTCTCTCCGCTCTGTTTGATGATGAAGAATTGGTTGGCCCATCTGGTGCGTCGGCTTCGGCTGCGCCCGCCGCCGCATCTGCGGGTCAGGCCGCACCCGCTTGCGGTGCCACGGGGCGCGTGACCCTGTCGGTGACACAATTGATCCCGGGTCCGACCCAGCCGCGGAATGTTTTTGATGACGCGACGCTGAAGGAACTGGCGGAATCCATTTCCGCGCATGGCGTGTTGCAACCGCTGTTGGTGCGTCCGTCGAAGGTGAAGGCCGGATCATACGAAATCATCTGTGGTGAACGCCGCTGGCGCGCCTCGCAAAAGGCGGGCCTGCATGATGTGCCGGTGATCATCCGCGATCTGGATGACACGCAGGCGATGGAAATCGCCCTGATCGAAAACATCCAGCGTGAATCTTTGAGCGTGCTGGATGAGGCCGAGGCCTATATCCGCCTGATGAACGAATTTGGTCACACGCAGGAAAAGCTGGCCGGTGTTGTTGGCAAAAGCCGCAGCCACATCGCCAACACGATCCGTCTGATGGGCTTGCCGGAAAATGTGCGCAAGCTGATCGCGAAAGATGCATTGACCGCCGGTCATGCGCGCGCCTTGATCACCGCCGCCGATCCGGAAGGGTTGGCCCGCGTGGTGGTGGAGAAGGGTCTGTCGGTGCGTGAAACCGAACGTCTGGCCGCAAGCGCCGAAGGCAAAGCGGGCAGCGCAAAAGCCAAAACCGCCAAGCCGGTGAAGGATGTCGATACCCGCGCGTTGGAGCAGGACATCACCGAACGCCTCGGCATGAAAATGTCGATCGATCTGAAAAGCGCGACCAAGGGCACGGTGAAGATCAAGTTTGATGACCTGGATCAACTGGATGTCATTGTGCAAAAACTGGTCGCCATGGGCGCGCGCGGCTTGTAATTCCGCCGTTTTTTAGACCCCAAAATTTGTGCAAAAAGGGTGCAGCATAAAATCTGCACCCTTTTTTGTGCCCGGATTCCGTTGTGCGGTTTGTGGGGCTGGGTGTGAAAAACACCGAAAAAAGATGATTTTTATCCTGTTTTCCACAGGTATTATTCTAAATAAATATAACAAAATCAGTATCTTGTAATTTTTTCTGTGCATCGCACAAGAATGGGAGTAGAGGATTGCCCAGTTCTGAAAAAAACAGGATCCCTTTCAAAATGGTACTGAATATTACATCTGCGTTAGCCTTGTTTGTCCTGATTGCGATTTCGACCGTGATCTTCTTCGTCTCCAAGCGGATCAAAGTTCCTTATACGGTGTTGTTGGTCGCGGTGGGCGTGTTGCTGGTTCCAATTGTGAACCTGCCTTATCTCAAATCCGTGTTCGGCTTTTTGGGCGATATGGCCCTGACGCCTGAACTGCTCTTCTTCATCTTCCTGCCTGTCCTGATTTTTGAATCTGCCTTTAACATGAATATGCGCCGCATGCTGGACAGTGCGTGGGCGATTTCGTTGCTGGCGGTTGTCGGGATGGTGATTTCCACGATTACGGTGGCCACCTTGTTGTTCTTTGCACTGCCGCTGGTGGGCATTGAAATTCCGTTCATGCTGGCGCTGGTGTTCGGCGCGGTGATTTCACCGACCGATCCGGTGGCTGTGCTGGCCATCTTCAAGGAATGCCACGTGCCGCGTCGTCTGGGACTGGTGTTCGAAGGGGAAAGCCTGCTGAATGATGGTACGGCGGTGGCGTTGTTTATGGTGTTGCTGGGTGTGGCCACAACGGGCTTCCACGGCGCTGAAACAATCATGCACGGCATGTTTGAATTCGTCATGATGTTGGTTTTGGGTGTGGGTTTGGGTCTGGTGATGGCCGCGGTCTTTACCCGGGCTTTGCGCTACACCAAAAAGAACGAATTTGTGACGGTGACGCTGATCCTGATTTCCGCGCACCTGGTGTTTATCACCTGCGAATTGATCAACCATACCGGCGTGATCCACGTCTCATCCATTATCGCGACCACGGTTGCGGCGCTGTTCATGGGGAACTATTCCCGCAACACGCTGCACCCCGAAGTAGACGGCTATCTGGGCAAGCTGATCGAACACATGGCGTTCGTTGTGAACTCGCTGGTGTTCCTGATGGCGGGTCTGTTGTTCGCCAGCGCGGGTGTTGATCTGGCGCATCTGTGGCTGCCGATTTTGGTCACGGTGCTGGTGGTGGCGTTCTCGCGCGTGATTGCGGTGTATGCCGTGACCGTGCCGCTGAACCTCAGCAAGGTCGAGGCCCCAATCCCCGCCGCCTGGGAAAAATTGCTGGCCTGGGGCAGTTTGCGCGGGGCGTTGTCGATTATTATCGTCACGCTGATCCCGGCCGATTTCACGGTTCCGGGCTGGAATTTGCCCTACACGCCGCAGGAATTTCTGCTGTCCTTGACCATCGGGTGCATTCTGGCGACCTTGTTTATCAAGGCCCCGCTGATCGTGCCGATCATGAAAAAGCTGAAAGTCACGGATGAAAACCCGCTGAAAAAGGCGCACGAAGCCGATCTGGGGATCTATTACCTCCAGACTGAACGCGCGCGGCTGGTGAAGCACCATGAAAAGGGCTTCGTCCGTCCTGAGCATTTCGATGCGATGATGCAGCGTCTGGACCAAAAGCTGGCCGAAGCCGAAGCCTTGCGGGCGGATCTGGTGCGGGCCCATGGCCGGATCATTTTCGATCAATCCCTGCATCTGGCGATGGTTCACGTTGAAAAAACGGCCCTGAAAAACCTGTTCATCAACGAAGAGGTGAGCGAGCAAACCTATCGCCGCCTGTACAGCAAGCTGTGCCTGCAACAGGAAAAAATCGAACAAGCCCGCCACGATGAAATCGACCCGCGCGCCTACACCGACCGCAAGGACGTGTTCGACAAGCTGGTGGCGTTGGTCAACATGCCGTTTGACCGCAACCGCGGCCTGATCACCCCGGCCCAGCGGTTGGAATATTACCGCGCCCAGATGATCATTGCCCGCAAGGCGGTTCAGACCATCGAATGCATGCAGACCGAACACGGCAACCCGGTCTTCCTGCCGGAATCCTATGACCAGGTTCTGGCCCTGTACCGCCAATACAAAAAACGCTCCGGCGAAAAGGCGGATAATATGGTCGCGGAATACCGGGATGAATTGCTGCCCTATTTGCACAAGCTGGCGGAGCGGTCCTTGTTCGCCTCGGGTGGCCGGGCGCTGGATTACCTGCATGACAAGGGGTTGGTGGACGAACACGTCATGCACGATCTGCGCGAGCATTTCTCTGTCTAAACAGAGGGTTCACAGAATAGGGAAGGGCGCGGATCAAACCGCGCCCTTTTTGTTGGCGGAAAACCCTTGACTCTTTTTGTACCGAATGGTATATCTATATATAGATAGAATGAAACGAGGACGATGATGTCTGATATGCGCGAACAAGTCTTACAAGTGGCCGGGGACCTGACGCAGGCGCGGGGGTTCAACGGGTTCAGCTATATCGATTTGTCGAACGCGGTTGGGATCAAAACGTCCAGCATCCATTATTATTTCAAAAAGAAGGATGATCTGGCCGTCGCCCTGATTGACCGCCAGCGCAAGATCGTCGGCGAAAAATTGGCGGCGATTGATACGGCCCAAATGTCGCCTCAAGCGTCATTGCAGGCTTTGGGCGATTTATTCAAAAGCTTCATCACCGGGCGGCAGGATAATTTCTGCCTGTGCGGCATGCTGGCCGCGGAGTTTGCGGCCATGAATGAACCGGCCCGCGCGGCGTTGAAGGCGTATTTCGATGATGTGCGCGGCTGGCTGGCCGGGCAATTTGTGCGGCTGGACCCATCCATCCCATCCGATCAGGCACAGGCCAAAGCGCTGTGCTTTATCGGTGCGCTGGAGGGGGTGTTGCTGATCGCGCGGCTGGAGAAAAATCCGGCCCTGATTGATCAGGCTATTGCCCCATTTTTCAAGATTTCCGGGAGATAGAAAGGGTGGCGACCACCCGCCTTTTCTCTCTCCCTGAATATCTATCTTTATATAGATAGAATCGAACGACGACTATGCATTAAAACCCAAACCCAAGGAGACGATCATGACTATTCAACCTGTAAATCCGGATACCGCCACGGGCCGTGTTGCTGAATTGCTGTCCGGGGCGAAAGCCAAGCTGGGCATGGTGCCGAACATGTTCCGCGTCATCGCCAACGCCCCCAAAGTGCTGGAGGGGTATTTTGCCTTCTCCGGCGTTGTTGGCAACACGCTGAACGGCAAAGCCCGCGAACAATTGGCCATCGCCTTGGCCAGCAGCAATGATTGCGGCTATTGCCTGAGCGCCCACACGGCGCTGGGTCGCATGGCGGGAATTGGCGCGGATGATTTGCGCTCCGCCCAAAGCGGCACGGTGTCGGACCCGAAAACCCAGGCGATGATCGACTTCGCCCTGGAGGTCAACCGCACCCATGGCGAGAATATGCAGTCCGGCGTCGCCGCCGCCCGTGCTGCGGGCCTCAGCGATGAAGAATTGCTGGAAATCATCGCCAATGTCGCGCTGAACATTTTCACCAACGCGGTGAACGGCGTGGCGGAAACCGAGATCGATTTCCCGAAGGTCGAAATCATCAAAAAAGCCGCGTAAAATCAGCGGTTTCTAAACAGCAGACCCATCCGACGGAGCGCGTGAAAAGGCCACATTCATGCGCTCTTTCGCGTCCGCGCCTTGGTTGTTTTGCTGCATGTTTTTGTGCAGGCCCGTACCCGGTTCTGCCAGACGGCCCAGCCGGTCGAGATAGGTGCGCATGCTGGGCCGGGTGCCGGACGCCATTTCCAGCAGGATCAGCGGGCGGAAGCGGCCCGCTTGTGCAAACACACGGTCTTCGATGAAGGTGGCGTAGGGGCGCAAATAATCGGCCAATGTTGCAGCATTTTGATCAAGCCCGGGCGTATCCCGTGCCAGCGCATCATGCAGGGCGCTGGCCGCAATCGCGCCCGTCTGGTACGCCCAGAAATAGCCCATTTGTCGGTCAAACCAATGGCTTTCCGCCACCATGAAATCATCCGGATCATGCGGCTGGCCGGTAAATTGCTGCATGGTCTCGGCCCAGAAGCGGGGCAGGTCGGCGACGCGCATCTCCTCATCCAGAATGCGGCGTTCGGCCAGCACGCGCCACGCCATATTGGGCGGCAGGGCCAGTTCGCTGGTGCCCCAGTTCATGTCGTGCGGGTCGGGCCGGGTGGCCAGAGCGTGTAAATTCTCCGGCGCCCATTCCGGCCCGTCTACGTGCAATATGCTGCGGATCAGGGGGGCGGTAATGGCGAAGAAGCGTTTTTTGTACCCCGCCTGTTCAAAAAACATCGCGGCGGCTTCGTGTGTGTTGTATCCGTTCACGCGGCCCACGGGCTGGGACTTCACCGCATCGGGCAGGCGGTTGAGGGCCAGTAAATACAGCAGATGGCCGCATTCATGCATGGCATTGCTCAGGCCCCGGATCACGTCATCTTCGTAACATTCGATGGCCAGTTTGATGCGGTTGGGCGTGCCCCAGCAAAACCCGTTGGGCAGGGTGGTAAAATCAATCTCGATATCATGATGGTCCAGCTGGGCTTGATCCCATCCGCCCGCATCCAGAAAGGCGTTCAGCACATGGCGGAATAATTTTTGCTGCAGCTCTTCCGCAACATCGGGCAGGGGCAAAGGCGGCGGCGCATCGCGCAATTCTTTCGCCAACCCCTGTAAATTATGGGGGTATCGCGTTTTTGCGGATTCAATGGCGCGGTCAATATCGCTGTTGCGCGTGTGCGGGTTCCATTCATCCAGCAACACCTCCGACACCGCCACGCCCAACCGTCGGGCGGGTTCGGCGGCCAATTGGCGGCGCAAGGAAAAGATGTTTTCAAGGATCGGTTGCTGCGCGGCCCATGCGGCGCGCGGCCCGTCGCGCTCGGACAGTTCAAACGTCTCCAGCCACTGGGATTCCGAGTGTTTCAACGCATCTTCCAGCGCATCAATCAATTCCGGATGGGTCAGGCCGGATGACAAATCATGCAACCGCCGCATTTCCTGTAAATTCGCCTGATCCCAGTCGGGCAGGGCGTTGGCAATGCTATCGGCCTGATCCAGCAGGGTATCGACATGGTACCGGTCACTGTTGAGCAGGCGGAACTGGTTATGCCGGCGGCCCTTGATGTCGGCGACAATGGAATCCAGCGCCTCGTTGGACGCCAGCCATTTTTCGGCCTGCAAAATATCGATCTGGTCGGATTCACTCTGCCACGCGCCAAAGATACGGCGCAGCCGGTCATACGCGGCCAGCCCGTCCTCCGGCGTTGGTGGTGTGCGGGTCAGCGCCAGCGTCGTCCGTTCCGGTTCCACCCCGAACAGGCGCAAAACATTCTCCGCCACGCGCCGCCAGACGGCCCGCAGGAAAAAGATCGTCCGTGGTGTTTCATACGCGGAACGCATGGGGCTGATTGTCTTTGAAAACATTGAAAAAATGGATAATGTGGTGCGGCATATGGCGTGGCGGTTTTGCCGGGGCGCGCCTGTTATGATTTATCCTGCATTATCAACGAGATAGCGATGAGCAAATACAATATCCGCGACACCGAAGCCAAATGGCGCAAAGTCTGGGAAGACCGCCAGTCCTTTGCCAGCGCGGAAGATCAGAGCCAGAAAAAATACTACGTGCTGGAAATGTTCCCGTATCCGTCGGGGCGGATTCACATGGGGCACGTGCGGAATTACACGCTGGGCGACGTTGTGGCGCGCTATCGCAAGGCGCAGGGGTTTAACGTCATTCACCCGATGGGGTGGGATGCGTTCGGCCTGCCGGCGGAAAACGCGGCGATGGAACGCGGCGAACATCCCGGCACATGGACCTACGCGAATATTGCGGTCATGCGCGACCAGCTGAAATCCATGGGCCTGTCGATTGATTGGTCCCGTGAGGTCGCCACCTGCCACCCCGGGTACTACAAACACGAACAGAAAATGTTCCTGGAGTTCTATCGCAAGGGCTTGGCCTATCGCAAAGAAAGCTGGGTCAACTGGGACCCGGTCGATAACACCGTTCTGGCCAACGAACAGGTGGTGGACGGCAAGGGCTGGCGCACCGGGGCCCCGGTGGAACGCCGCAAATTGTCGCAATGGTTCCTGAAAATCACCGATTACGCCGAAGATTTGCTGCAGGGGATCCAGACGCTGGATCGCTGGCCGGAAAAGGTCCGCATCATGCAGGAAAACTGGATCGGCAAGTCCCAGGGCCTGCAATTCAAATTCGACATGGTCGGCTCTGATCAGCAGATCGAGGTGTACACCACCCGTCCGGACACGCTGTTTGGGGCGTCGTTCGTGGGCTTGTCCCCGAACCATCCGATGGCCGCGCAACTGGCCGGGCATCTGCCGGAATTTGAAGCCTTTATGGCCAAGGTGCAGCAAGGCGGCACATCCGAAGCGGCGATTGAACAGGGCGAAAAATTCGGTCTGGACACTGGTGCGCGGGTGAAACACCCGTTGATCCCGGGTGTGGAATTGCCGGTCTATCTGGCCAACTTCATCCTGATGGATTACGGCACGGGCGCGATTTTCGGCTGCCCGGCGCATGACCAACGCGACTTTGATTTCGCAACAAAATACGGCCTGTCCATCACCCGCGTTATTGGCGCAGCCAATGGGGAAGAGGGCGATTTGCCGTACACGGGCGATGGCGTTCTGGTCAATTCCGACTTCCTGAACGGTATGACCGTGGATGCAGCAAAATCCGAAGTGATCAAGCGGATGGAGGCAGATAAACGCGGCTTTGGCACCACGCAATATCGCCTGCGCGATTGGGGCATTTCACGCCAGCGGTACTGGGGTTGCCCGATCCCGATGGTGCATTGTGATGCGTGCGGCATCGTTCCGGTGCCGGATGATCAACTGCCTGTGACCCTGCCGGATGATGTGACGTTTGATAAACCGGGCAACCCGCTGGCGCACCATCCGACATGGAAAAATTGTGCATGCCCGTCCTGCGGCAAGCCGGCGCAACGCGAAACCGACACGTTCGATACGTTCTTTGAATCCAGCTGGTATTTCGCGCGTTATTGCGACCCGCGCAACGAAAACGAGGCGTTTTCAAAGGAAAAAGCGGGCTATTGGCTCCCGGTCGATCAATATATCGGCGGGGTGGAGCATGCCGTGCTGCACCTTCTCTATTCCCGTTTCTTCACCCGTGCGTTGAAGGATTGCGGGTATCTTGATGTGGCCGAACCCTTCGCCGGCCTGTTTACGCAAGGCATGGTCACCCACGCCACGTACAAGGATGCGGATGGCAAATGGCTGTTGCCCGATGATGCGGTCGAAGACGGCAAAGGCGGGTATAAACACGCCAAAACCGGCGCGCCCGTGACGCAAGGCCGCATTGAAAAAATGTCGAAATCCAAGAAAAACGTGGTCGATCCGGAAGTGATTTTGGGCACCTATGGCGCCGATGCGGCCCGGTTGTTCATCCTGTCGGATTCCCCGCCGGAACGCGATCTGGAATGGACGGATGCCGGGGTCGAAGGGTCCTGGCGGTTCGTCAACCGTGTGCATCGTATGGTGGATGACGTGCTGGCGACGCTGCCAACCGCAAAAACACCCGCGCCGTCCGCCTTTGGCGATGCGGCAACCGCATTGCGCCGGGCATCCCACGGCGTGATGGCCGGGGTGGCGACGGATATCGAAGCCTTCCATTTGAACAAGGCGGTGGCCCGTATTCGCGAACTGTCCAACACGATTGGATCGTTCAAGGCCAATGATGCCGCGGATCACTGGGCTGTGCGCGAAGCGGTGGAAACACTGGTTCAGTGCATGAACCCGATGATGCCGCATTTGGCCGAGGAATTGTGGGCCGCGCTGGGGCATGCCACCCTGCTGGTGGACACGCCGTGGCCGAAGGCCGATCCCGCTTTGCTGCAATCCGATACCGTGACCATCGCGGTGCAGGTGAACGGCAAAATGCGCGCCACCATCACCTTGCCCAAGGATGCGGATAAAACGCATGCCGAACAAACCGCCCTGGCCGATGCCAACGTGCAAAAGGCATTGGAGGGCAAGGATGTGCGCAAAATCATCATCGTGCCGAACCGGATCGTCAATGTGGTTGTGGGCTAAAAACACCGCCCTGATCGGGCTTCTGACCCTGTTGTCCACGCCCGCTTTGGCTGGGCTGGAGCAGGGGCGCTGGTCCACGCCCGTGGGTGGTGATTTGGTACAGGTGTACCAGGTGCCCCCACGGCAAAGCACCTCCTTTGCCCTGAACCGCACGCATTACGATGTGGCGGACCAGATGTTCATTCTGGATATGGCGGAATTGCCCGGGCACGTGAACGAAGCCGCCCCACCCAAGCCCGAAGATTTGCGCCACATGGCCTTTTTGCTGCGCCTGAATACGCAGCAAAGCCAATGGCTGACAACCGAGCAGGGGCGCGATTTATTTAATGCGGATGTGGTGCCTCTGCCGCCATTTGGGGCGGCGTTCACTCTGGCGCTGGATGATCTGCGGGCGGGTACAGCCGCCCCGGTCGAACAACCTTATGGCACGTTGGACCTGACGCCTGTGTTGCAGGAAGAGGCGCAAAAGCAAATGCGCCTGTGGCCACCGGGTATGGCGGAACAGGCCGGTGGGACCATCGGGTTTGATGTGCGTGATGATGCGGGGGCGGTGCTGGCATCGTTCCGCGCTGAATTTATTGATACGCCGCTGGCTTATCGCGGGGCGTGGTCGCCGGATGGGCGCTGGGTGTTCCTGCCCTTGCCGCAGCGGGCGAAAACCGAATGGGTTGCGGCGATGGGGGCGTTTGCCACGCGCGATATTCTGGTCTTGGGCCCGTTTGAAACCACCCGGTCCCGCGATGCCATTCGCATGGAATTGCGTGACCGCGCGGCCAAGGAAGGGCGCACCAGCCGGACCGCCGATTTTGCGGCCGGTAAGATCAGCGCCGATGAATTTTTTGGCCCCGCTTTGAATGATGCGCGGGCGCGGGTGCAACGCTGTGCCGATCTGCGGGATGCAATCGGCCCGATTTATGAACTCAGCATCAAAAATGCCAAGGATGCACGCCCGCTTTATCCGCCGGGGGATGGCGATCGCCTGCCCGTGGGCCAGCTTTTCACCCTGAAGCTGGATGCGGAAAAGGTGCGTGGTAAGGTGGTTGTGGCGGGGTTGGACCCGGCGGCGGCCCCGGCCATTGCGGCCTTTGCCGCGGATCAGGGCTGGACGAACGATGTCCAAACCGTCATGGTTCACACCACGGACGGGGTTTTGACGTTGAAATGCCCGTAGGGGGTTTGTGGTCGGAATGACAGGAATAGAGGAATAAGACGTGCGCTTTTTTGGATTGATGCTGACCTGTGTTGTTCTGGCGCTGAGCGTGTCCGCCTGCGGGTTCCGGCCCATGTATGGCACGGCGGCGATCCCGTCCGGCGCGCGCGTGGCCCTGAACGATGTGGCCATCAGCAATATTCCTGATCGCTCCGGCCAGCAATTGCGCAACGCTTTGATGGATCGGTTTTATGCCGAAGGCCGCCCGGCTGATGCACGCTATCGCCTTGATATCGCGCCGATTTCTGAAGTAAAAACCGAATTGGACATGACCAAAAGCGCCGATACAACCCGGGCCCAGCTGCGCCTGCGCACGACGATGGTGCTGGTCGATGGGGTGAGTGGGCAACCGGTGCTGGAGCGCGCTTTGTCCACGATCACCAGTTACAACGTTCTGGGCAGCCAGTTTTCAACCCGTGTGACCGAACAAAACGCGCGCGATAACGGCATCAATGACCTGTCCCGCCAGATTGAACAGGCGGTGATCCTGTACATGAACCGCACCCCGCAACAAAAAACACCGTATGAGGCGCAAGCCGTTGACGGTGTGCGTTATAAAATCCTGCCCTAAGATCCCGGTATGAAACTCACCTTTCGTCAGATTGAACCCTTCGTCAAAGCCCCGGACCCTGCGGCCCGGGTGGTGCTGGTGTTCGGCCCGGACGAGGGGTTGATGAAGGAACGGGCCGCCCTGATCGGTAAAACGGTGGTGGCAGATTTGAACGATCCGTTCAATGTTGCGGTGTTGAACGCGGATTCTCTGGGGTCTGACCCCGCGCGGTTGAATGACGAGGCGCGGGCCATTTCCATGATGGGCGGCAACCGCCTGATCCGCATCGAAAGCGGGGCGGACAGCTTGACCCCGTTGATCAAGGAGTATCTGGCCGACCCATCGCCCACGGCTTTGGTGGTGATTGAGGGGGGTGATCTATCCACCCGGTCATCCCTGCGTAAATTGGTCGAAAGTGCAAAAAATGCTGCGGCCTTGCCCTGCTATGTGGCCGAGGCACGGGATGTGTCCGGCCTGATCCGCGAAATGCTGCAGGATGCGGGATTGCGCATTGATAACGATGCCAATGCCTGGCTGGCGCAGCAATTGACGGGTGACCGCCTGTTGGCGCGGGCCGAAATTGAAAAACTGATCACCTATATGATCTCCGCCCCCGATAAATCCGTGCATCTGGATGATGTAATGGCCTGTTGTGGTCAGGGCGGGGCAAAATCGCTGGATGATCTGATTTTTGCGACCTTGGGCGGGGATACTGAAAGTGCCCTGCGCACCTTCCGCCAATTGCTGGATGAAGGCACGGCGATCATTGCCATGCTGCGGTCCCTGCAAAACCATGTCCGCCGCCTGCATCTGGCCCGCGTGGCGATGGATCAGGGTGCCAATGCGAAAGAGGCAATGGACAGCCTCAATCCCAAAGTGTTCTTCAAATGGGAAGATTCTTTCCGCGGCCAGTTGATGCGGTTCAGCGCCACGCGACTGGATACAATCATGCAACGCTTGATGCGGCTGGAAGCGGATTGCAAACAAACCGGCACGCCGGATGAACTGGTGACGGCGCAGGCCTTGCTGTCGATCAGTGCGGCAGCCAGACGCTAATTTCCCCCTTTTTTTATTTTGTCATTCCCGTGAAAACGGGAATCCATACGGTGCGCCGGATAATCACTATGGATTCCCGCCTTCGCGGGAATGACGACTGAGGGGGCCAACAAAAAGCCCCGCCATAACGGCAGGGCTTTTTCTTTATTCTCCGATCATCTGGTCATCCGATGATCCGTTCATCCTCTTAATCCTTCGCCAGTTGCTCCACCCGCATCTGACGGGCGCGGGTCAGGATGGCGTCTTCGACCTGACGGCCGGTTTCAACGCTGGCCGGGGCATCGCGCCATTCATTGCCTTTACGCACCTGGCGGAAGACTTTGACCTGAATCCCGTCAGACCGCAGCTGGCGATCCAGGATAAAGACGTTCAGCTTGATGCGCTCGCCCGGTGTTTCCGGCGGTGTGTACCAATCGGTCAGGATCACGCCACCAAACGGATCGGCGCTGGCCAGCGGCATAAAGGACACGGTGTCCAACGCCGCACGCCACAGATAGCTGTTGACGGTGACGCCATCGGCCCCGGTCGTGTCGGCCTTCTTCTTGCCCAGCAGGCTGATGCCGCCATCGCCGAAGATGCTCTGCGTGTCGCTGTAAATGTCGTTCTGGTCCACTTTGGTGTTGCGGTCCATCCCTGTCGGGTATTTGGCCTCACCCTTCGGCACGGAAGAGCAGGCGGATACGGCCGCAACGGCCATCAAAGACAGGGTTAAAACCAGAAAACGCGATGTCATGCGGGAAAACCTCTTTATATATAAGAACGTGTCTGATGATTTAGCATGCGGGGCAGCAAGCCTCAAGCGCGGGGTTTTTGCCGCCTCTTTCCTTACCTGTCATTCCCGCGAAAGCGGGAATCCATTGTGACCATCCCCAAAATCCCATGGATTCCCGCTTTCGCGGGAATGACGATGGGGGGTGCTTTATTTTTATCTAATTGAAAAACAATGATAATTTATCAATGTGGCAAAAAAATCACACCCGGGCCTCGAAATGTGGCTTCTTTGCACTTCTGTCGTTGAAAACCTGACCCTCCGGTGACATCCTTATGCCCATACGTGCCGTCCGGCATGGGGATCAGTGCAAATTGATAACCTTGAATCCGAACGGATGCGATTTTTTGTGAAACTGGAGGAACTATCCAAATGAAAAATATCCTGATGATGACCGTTGCTGTTGGTGCACTGGCTTTCGCTGCTGCTCCTGCAATGGCACAAGACGGCGGCGTTGATCTGAGCATCGCTGGCCACATGAAAGGTTACGTAACCTGGAACGACCAAGACGAAGCTGCTGGCCAGCCGGACGCTCGCTCGGTTGACATCCTGCGCGAAACCGAAATTCACTTCACCGGCGAAACCACGCTGGACAACGGCCTGACCGTTGGTTTCCACACGGAACTGGAAGATGACCTGGGTGATGGCTTTGCTACGGAAGAAAGCTATGCTTACTTCGCTGGCAACTGGGGCCGCGTAAACTTCGGTGCTGAAGATGGCGCTGGCTACTTGCTGCAAGTTGCTGCTCCGTCCGCTGACTCCAACGTTGACGGCATCCGTCAGTACATCAGCGCGTTCAACACGACCGTTGCTGGCGTTGCTGCTGGTGCAACCGGCGCTCTGGACTATGACATGGCTCCGACGGCTGCTGCTGACAAAATCACCTACATCTCCCCGAACTTCAACGGCTTCCAAGCTGGTGTGTCTTACACGCCGGACGTAGAAGATGTTGCTGGTACAGCTCTGGGTTCACGTTCTCTGGGCGTGTCCACGGATGATGTTGCTGACGCTCTGGGCCAAGCCTATGAAGGCGCTGTTCGTTACGAAGGTAACTTCGACGCGTTCCGTCTGGCCGTTGGCGCTGGTTATGCTCAAGTTGAAGTTGAGCAAGAAACCGCAGCTTCTGACGACGTTCAAACCTGGAACGTTGGCGCAAACGTTGGCTTCGGCGCGTTTAACGTTGGTGCAGTATACTTCGACGGCGAAAACACCGCCGGCACGAAAGATGCTGACACAGACGGTTTCGTTGTTGGTGTTGACTACACGACCGGCCCGTTCGTTATCGGCGCTTCCTACTACAACGCTGACGACATCGACGGTGTTGCTAACGTAGACGCTGAGCGTTATTCCGGTGGCGTAACCTACAACTACGGCCCGGGCATGTCCTTCCGTGGTTCCGTACACCACGTACAATATGACCAAGTTGGTGGCGACGTAGACGGTACGTCCCTGCTGCTGGGTACGCAAATCAACTTCTAATCTTCGGATTGGATGATGAATTGGGAAGGGGGGCCTCACGGCCTCCCTTCTTTTTTTGTTGTGGTCACGGGGCTGTCTTTGATCTGTATCTAAAGACCCTCACCCAACCCTCTCCCGGAGGGAGAGGGCTTTTAAGAGAGACGTATATTGTCCATGTTCCCTCTCCCTCTGGGAGAGGGTTAGGGTGAGGGTCTGCCCCCTTTTTTTGTCATCCCGAACGCATGTGAGGGATCTCACCTTCGAGGAAGAGGGGATCCCTCGTCGCTCGCTTTCGCTTCGCTACAGCGCGGCTCTGTCGGGATGACAATGGGGGAAATTGTGTCAATAAACCCTTCAGCCAATACGAAAAACACACCCGTATATCAAAGGGATAGGCTGTGCCCGCGGGCTGGACAGGCCCCTTTATGAATGGCATCCTTATGCCTCATAACGAATCAGTCTTTCTTTACTTCGGGGACCACTTAACATCATGAAAAAAATTCTTCTCTCCGCTTTGGTTGCGGGTTCAACATTCGCTGCGGTGCCGTCCGCAATGGCGCAGGACAATGCCATTGATCTGGGCATCGGCGGTTTTATGCGCGGCTATGTGGCTGTCCATGATCAGGATGATATGCCGGGCAACGAATCCCGCACCTTCGACATCCTGCGCGATACCGAAGTGCATTTTAAAGGCAAAACCACGCTGGATAACGGCCTGACCGTTGGTTTCCACACGGAAATCCGCAACGATTTGGGTGATGGTTCTGCGGTTGATGAATCCTACGTTTATTTCTCTGGTGATTGGGGCCGGGTCAATTTTGGTGCCGAAGATGGCGGTGCCTATTTGCTGCAGGTTGCGGCTCCGGCAGCGGATTCCAACATTGACGGTGTTCGCCAATACCTCAACCCGATCAACTATGACACGCTGACCAACGGTGCGTTTGGAACCGGGTTCCAGATTGATTACGCCACCAACTCCTCGGGTAAATCTGACAAGATCACCTATACCACACCGAAATTCTCCGGCTTCCAGGCCGCTGTTTCCTACACACCGGAAGTCAGCAGTTCGTCCCGTTCCCTCGGCGTTGCCGAAGATGACGAGCTGGATGATCGTGGTTCGGCCTATGAAATCGGTGCGCGTTATGAACGCGAAATCGGTGATTTCAACATCCTGCTGGGTGCTGGTTATGTGGCGGTGGATGTCGAACAGAAATCGGCAGCCAGTGATGATCTGAAATCCTGGAACACGGCGGCGGTTCTGGGCTGGAAAAACTTCCAGATCGGTGCAGTGTACTTCGATGAAGAAAACGTCGACACCGACGCCAACGAAAACCATGACGGCTTCGTCATCGGTGCCGATTACACCATGGGCCTGTGGGTTCTGGGTGCGTCTTACCTGAACGGCACCTACGAAGAACTGGCCGCGAACGAAGGCGATACAGAGCGTTACAGCGTCGGCCTGACCTATAACTACGGTCCGGGCATGTCCTTCCGCGGGTCTGTTCACCACGTTGAACACGAATTCGGCGGTGCCATCGGTGACCGCGACGCCACCAGCCTGTTGCTGGGTACGCAAATCAACTTCTAATCTTCGGATTGGATGAAGCGATTAAAAAAGGGGGCGGATATCGCCCCCTTTTCTTTTTTGCTATGCTGAAAAAATGATCGATCACACCATTCAGACCCGCATTGAAAACGCTGCCCGTGCCTGTGGGCGGGATGGGGCGTCTGTGCAATTGGTGGCGGTTAGCAAGACCCAGCCGGAGGAGAAGATTGACGCGGCCCTGCGCGCGGGCTTGTGCGTCTTCGGTGAAAACCGGGTGCAGGAGGCACAGAAACGCTGGACGGCCCGTCGGGCCGATTATCCGGATTTGTCCCTGCATCTGATTGGTCCACTGCAAACCAACAAGGTGGCGGATGCGGTGGCGTTGTTCGATGTCATTGAAACGGTGGATCGCCCCAAGCTGGCGCATGCGCTGGCGGCGGAAATGCGGGCGCAAAATCGGGCTTTACCCTGCTTTATTCAGGTGAATACGGGGGATGAGGCGCAAAAAGCCGGCTGTTCCGTCGCGGATTTGCCCGGTTTGTTGCAATTATGCCGTGATTTAGGGCTGAATATCACCGGATTGATGTGCATTCCTCCCGTTCAGGATGATCCCGCCCCGCATTTTCGGCTTTTGCGTGATTTGGCGGAGCGTCATGATTTGCCATGCCTTAGCATGGGCATGTCGGCGGATTTTGAAACCGCCATCGCCCACGGGGCCACCCATGTGCGCGTGGGCTCGGCGCTGTTCGGGGCGCGGGGGTAGGCCCTCACCCAGAGGGAGGAGGCATGTGGATGTGCTCAATGGAGCTCCCTCTCCCCACGGGAGAGGGTGGGGGTGAGGGGTTATTCGTTAAATTTCCACACCTGCCGCGTCGCGGCGTGGCCTGCTGCCGGTGTGATATCGCTTAAGGTGGCGGCGCTCTCGTAATGTTGTGTTGCATTGAACGCCAGCAGGGTTTCCGGTGTTGGCGGGGTTCGCGGCGCGGTGGTGGCGTGGTCCAACTGCGCCAGTGCAATCTGGCCGGCGGATGTTGCTGCGGCGGGCGGCGGGGTGATGGGTTCATCCTTCAGCGCGGCCATGGCGTGTTCGTCAATGGTCGCGCCTGTTTCTTCGGCCACAATCACGTTCACCAGCCCGGCCGCGGCCCCAACCGCGCCACCAAACAAGGCCCCGCCAAACACGCGCCCCGATGGGCGGATCGTATCGCCCGTAATTTCCCGGTACGCCGTGCCAACCAGCGGGATATGGTGCAGGGGGTTGATCATGTCGATCAGGTCGCCAAATCCGAATGGCTCCTCACCCTGCAGGGCGAGGTTCACGCTGTGATCGGATTGATAGGCCAGCGCCCCGTCTACGGTGGGCTGGACCGGCCCAGCCCCGGTCAGGGTGGCCAGCGTTTCTTCCTGGGCTGTTTTGGGTGCGCCCCAGACCGGAATGGATCCGGCCATGCGGTCATCGCCCTGTTCCATGCGAAAGACGGGGCGCGGTTTTGCGGCGGCCTGTGGGCCTGAAAAAACGGCCACGCCCGTCTGTTCCCGCGGGGAGGAAACCGCGGACGCAGAGGGCATGGCAATCGTGTCAGGCACCATCATGGGGAGAAACTTTTCCAGTTTGTTCAGTCACTACCCGTATGATTTTGCAAGGATCATGCCGTGGGGGTGATATTGTAACTTATTGTTATAAAACAAAAAATCTTTTGAATAGGGAGGCAGTTCGGGGGGGATGGTCCAATTTTGCCCGGCGTTTTGTTCCGCTCCGGTTTCTGGCATGATGCAGGCATGACCCAGACACCGCCTTCGCAAACATTACCCATCTCTCTGCGCGTTCCCCCGTCTTTGCCGGGGCGGGTGGGCGATGTTCTGGTGCGGGCGGCAACCCGGTACGGGATGAATGTGACCGTGACGACCATGCCTGCCGATATCGACCTCAGCGATATGCTGGACGGGTCGCGGCGTGTGCGGTTGGGGCTGGTGCTGGATATGATCCGGCGGCACAGCGTTGCGGGCGCGGCACCGGCCGTGCTGGGCATGTTTGAATTTTTGCCCGCCGATCTGGCGTTGCGCGGGGCGGACGGCATTGTCACCCGCCTGACGGAGAAAGAGCGCGATCTTCTTTCCGTCCTGCTGGCCGCGCGTGGGGCGGCGGTGGCGCGTGATGACTTGCTGGATCGAGTGTGGGGCTTTGCGCCGGGCGTGGAAACACACACGCTGGAAACGCATATTTACCGCTTGCGGCAAAAATTGGAAACCGACCCGACGGCCCCGGTTATTTTGACCACGGATGGCGATGGGTACCGGTTGATTACGGGGTAATCACGCCTGCAAAATCAAATCCACCGCCGTGCGCAGGCTTTGCAAAAACGTGTCGGCTTTCTTGATGGTCAATGTGGCAACGCCATGTTTGGCCAGCGTTTCCAGATCATTCATCAATCGCTGAATCGTCCGGATGTCTTCCGGGCTTAACTCCACCTTGGGGCCTGTGGGCGTCGGGGGTGGTGGGGGGGCCGTGTCACTGATGGAAATGGAATGGCTGCCCTGCCGCGCCGTGTTTTGATAGGCGTGTGCGGCCATGGACGCCTGTTGCGCCACAGGCGTGGGCGGTGGTGCTTCGGGCGGCGGGGCCGCAGGGGTGGTGGCCTGTGGCTGTTTTTTTTTTTTTCCGCCGTACCCGCCTGAATCAACAAATCGCGCAGAAAGACATACAGCGCCGAAACCGATACATGTGCATCATCATCAAATGAAAACTCATCGCTTTCATCCTTGTGTTCGTCTTTCTTTTTGCCGTGCCCGCGATCCTCGTCATGGCGAATGCCCAGCCATGAATCGGCATGCTCGGTCGTGCGGAATGTGGTGCGGAAAACACCGTCCAGTTTTGAATCCATCGCGCCAAAAAGCCTTAAAAAATCATCGTTATAACAGATTTATTATAACGCGTTTTGGCCGCGCGCGTCATTATTCCTTGCTGAACAGTAACATCAGCTCGCGTTCACGGCTGCTGACATAGCCGGGGGAGACATCTTCCCACAGGAGGATATCCTCCTCATCCTCTTTCCACAGGGCCAGAACCACGGGGCTGGCCACCATTGGAAACAACGGAACACCGGACACTTCCATCGGGGCTTTGCCGTCGGCTTCCTTGGCAAACGCCACGATTTCGGCGCGGATCAGGCGTTTATCCGCGCTGGTGCGAATGCGCATCAGGCTTTTAATACGGTCGTATTTCGCATCATCCAGCGGAAAGGTCATGGTGGGCTTGACCCCCGTGACAATCACGGCCAGCCACAAATCACCGACATTGAACGGGAAATAAATCGGATCGGCCATCGCGGGCAGGGTTAAAACCATGCGGCGCGGCTTGGCGGGTGTTTTGCCCGCGGCGTCACTGGCTTCGAAAAGTTGCAATGTGGCGGGGCTTTTGATGGTGAGCGGTGTGCGCTCGACATAGAAATTCAAAAACCCCTGTTGCAGGCGCAACGTGCCCTGCTGCACGATTTCATTACGCTGGCTGGGCTTGGCGTTTTTATAGGCTTCGGTCGGTGTGATCCAGGTGCGAAAATCCGGCAATGTGTCGGTCAGGCGATAAAATGCAAACGCGGCCTTTTCGCTTTCGGTATAAGACCGCATCAAATCGTCCTGCGCATGGGCGGTGCGATGGGGTGTGGCCACAGCCAACAACACCATAACAACAGAAAGAAAGCGCAGGGCAGATACGAACATCAACGGGATTTCCAAAACCGGATCCAGAACCGGACCGGGGCAGGGTGTGGTGGGACAGCGTCTATCCCATGATGCTATAATCTCTTTTATAATCTCTGAATACAACTGGGATATGTATTGCGATGGCGAAAAAACCGCCCCCGCCATCCGGGTCTGAAACCGGACGGCAAACTGGGGAAAAACACAAGAAAAACCCCAAAGAAAACAGGGGGTTGAGCGATGAGGATCAGGGGCTGTGGGCCTATGTCCTGCGCGATGTTTTGCCCCTGCCCGGAAAACGGGCCAAACCCGTTTTGGACGCCGGTGATCATACCCCTGCACGCGCCGCATCGCCCGTCCCCGCGCCCCCCCAGAGCGAGGTTGCTCCCGCGTCTGCACCCACGCCTGCCCCACCGCCCCGGATGGATTTATCGCCCGGCTCGGGGCTGGATCGGCGCAATGCCAATCGCCTGCGCAAGGGCCAGATGGTGATTGAGGGGCGGTTGGATTTGCATGGGTTGCGCCAGGCCGAAGCCCAGACACGGCTGACGCAGTTTTTGCTGAGCGCCCATGCGGCGGGAAAGCGTTGTGTGCTGGTGATCACGGGCAAGGGCAATTCAAAAATGACCGCCGCCATGGATGATGGGCTGCCGGGTTGGATGCGCAATGAGCCGGGTGTTCTGCGCCAGAATTTGCCGCTGTGGCTGCGCCAGGATCCGTTGCGCGCGATCGTGCTGGAGATGAGCGCGGCCACCCCGCGCGATGGCGGCAGTGGGGCCTTTTATATTCTCTTGCGCCGAGAGCGGGGCTGAGATTACGGCTCGACCGACGTGACGGTGACCATCCGCTCCAACGCGCGTGAAATGGTCTCGGTGGTAACGCCGTCGCCGGTGCGTTCCAGCGTCAGCGTGCCCGTATACGGGCCGGGCATCAATGTGCCCCGTACTTTACGTCCGACATAGTAAAACTGCCGGGCCCGGGTTTTATCCTGCGTGATGGCGCGGCTGGCAAAGGGGCGGCCCAGCGGGTCGGTGATGGTCATGTGGATCACATCCCCCTCACGCACCCCGTAAATACCCACCCAGAACGACAAAGCCGGGGCGTCGGCGCGAACGGTGGCGGCACCCGTCGCATCAATCCGCAAGCCATCCAGAACCGGCTCACCCGGCGTAAATCCGCCCGCATACAGGGCCACGGGTTCATAAGGCAGGGTCAGGCCCATCAGCCACAGCGGTTTCGGCGTGCCACCGCACCCGCCATCAATGGCTTCGCCACTGAACGGGTCGATAATCGTGCCGCCTTTGAACAGGCTGAAATGCAGATGCGGAAATTCCGCCGCCCCGGATTGGCCGATTTCGCCAATGCGTTCCCCGGCGCGCACCGGCTGGTTCGGCTTGACGGTGATGCTGCCTTTTTTCATGTGGCAGGAAATGCTCTGCCAGCCATTGCCATGGTCAATCAGGACGCCGTTGCCACAGCCCAGATTGGAGGACAGCATCGTCTGAATTTGTTCGCCGGTGGGCTGTTGATCATCCTGTCCGTCGCGGACGCGCACGACGCGGCCATTGGCGGCGGCGACAACACCCACACCAATATCCATGGCCACGCGATCGCGAATGGCGAAGTCCGTTCCATCATGCCCGTCATAGGTGCGCGGGCCACAGGTGTAATCGCGGGCGCTGTCCTTTTCGGTGTCGGTGTCGATGTAATTCACGACCCAGCAATCCGTGCCCAGCGCGCACGCCGCCGGCATCATCAATTGCGGCGGGCCAGAGGGCGTGGGTGCCGGTGTTTGGGCCTTGGACGGGGTTTGGACCAGTGCGGGGCCCGGAATTTTTTCTTCGGGGATGCTTTCTTCGAGGATCTGTTCTTGTTCAGCGGGCAGAGATGTCTGCGCCCAGAGGGGCGCGCCAAAACTGCACGAGAGGGTCAAAACAGCGATAAGAAGCCTGTTAAAAGCCATGATCCATTAAATTCAGACTGAGTTTGCGAATAATCGCCACATGCTGGGCCAGCGGCGCGGGCATGGTATCAGCCTTCAGGGCGTCAAGGCCACGCAAAATCTGCGGGCGGCGCGTATTGATCCGGTCCTGCGCCGGACCCAGACCTTCAGAAAGATAGGTCGGATTCATAAGCTGGTAATAGCTTGCGATCAGGGCACAGGCCATCGCCTCTTTTGTGCGGGGGTTCAGGGTGCGCGCGACCAACGGGGCCGCCCTGTTTCCCAGCAATGCCACCATGTGCGCGTTGTACAGGGCGCACGCCAACCCGGACGGGCTGAGGGGGCTGGTATAGGGCCGGGCGGCCTGTGCGAACAAGGCCGTGGCGGTGGGTGTGCGGTCCGTGCCATCATGGATGGACAATAATAGCCGCGCCGCCATGGCGCATTCATGCAGCCGCAGTTCCAGATGCTCAATCCGTTTGATCAGGTCGTGGGGATCTTTGCGCGTGTAATAGGCCACCCCCGCATCGTGCGCGGCGATAAAGGCATCGCGCAACGGCGGATGGTCGGGCAGGCCCGATTTCTTAAACACGACCAGCGCTTTGGACATGCGTGAATATCAATCAATCAAAGGGTTTAGGATTGCCGGGCACAGTAGGGGGTGCGGGGGCGGCTGTCAAATTTGACGCCTGTTCTTGCAGCGCATCATTCCGCTTCGATCAGCGTAATGAAATGCTGCATGATTTTGCGGTACAGGGCGTCGCCCAGATAGCCGTCTTCGACCCCGGAATCGATGCTGGGGTTGTCGTTGACCTCGATCACGTACACGCCGTCTTTGGTCTCTTTCAAATCGACGCCATACAGGCCCTTGCCAATCAGGCTGGCCGCCTTGGTGGCGATTTTGACGACGTTTTTCGGGGCTTCCTCAATCGGAATGGTGATGTGGTCACCATCCTGGAAGTTGTGATCGTCCAGATGCTGGTAAATCTGCCAGTGCCCCTTGGCCATGAAATATTTGCAGGCGAAAATCGCCTCACCATTCAGCACGCCGATGCGCCAGTCGAAATCCGACTGGATAAATTCCTGCGCCAGAATGATTTCCGATTTTTTCAAAAGCTCACGCGCCATGCGGTCGAAATCTTCGGGATTCTCGGCCTTCACCACGCCCTGACTGAACGCGCCGTCGGGAATTTTCAGTACGGCGGGATAGGCCAGCGTATCGCGGATTTTGCGTTCCGTGCGCTTGTCGATAATGGTGGTTTTCGGTGTCGGCACCTTGTTCGCGCTCAACAATTCAAACAAAAACACCTTGTTACAGCAGCGAATAATCGATTGCGGATCGTCAATGACCGGGATGCCTTCGCTTTCGGCCTTGTTGGCCAGGCGATAGGTGTGGTGGTTGATCGCCGTCGTTTCGCGGATAAACAACGCGTCATATTCCAAAATGGATGCGGAATCGTGCTTGGTGATAAATTCCACCGACAGGTTCAGTTCCTTGCCTGCCTTGACGAATTTTTGCAGGGCTTTTTTATCCGATGGTGGATGTTGTTCGTCGGGATCATGCAAAATACCGATCCAGTACTTCTCTTTTTTCCCGTTGTTCGTGCTGCTCCACGCTGACCCGGTGAATTTTTCCAGCGCGTCGGCCATGAACGACATTTTTTCATCCGGAATGTCGGACAAAGCCAGCGGCTCGATATTTTTCACTTCCCATTTCTTGCCGTAGTGCAATTCAATCGCCAGCAAGGGAAAGCGGAACAGGTCAAAGGCGCGGCGCGCAACGGCGTCCAGCTTTGGGTGCGATGTACGCCCGAAATACACGTAATATGTGCGTTCCAGCGGTTCGTCCGCCGGTTCCTTGAACACGCGGTCCAGCACCCCGTTCAATTCCGGCAGGGCGGATTGATAATTGCGTTTCCAGTTCAGCTGGATCATATGCGACACGGACGGGATGCAGCGCATGTTGCGCGCCTCCGCCAGCAGGGAGCAGTAATACCCCTTGCTCATATATTCGTAGTCGCTGCAGAGATTGATAACCTTGACGCGCTGGCAATGGTGCAAGTCGATGCCATGCAGGCGGTTGGCGATGAAATCATCCGGCGTCACGATCACGCGATCCGGGTGGTCCGGGATCGTTTCGCGGGCTTCGTCGGTGATTAAAATATATTTCAGCACGTGGTCTATAAAATCCGTGTGTCTATCACAGATTCAATAGCATTTTCAGCGCGTCCGCACCATCGGAATAGTAAGCGGGCACGCGTCTGTAGGGGACAAACCCCAGTTTTTCGTAAAGGGTGATGGCGGCTGTGTTGCGGGTGCGCACCTCCAGCCACAGGCGGGGGGTCTTGCGGGCCTTGGTCACGGCGATGGCCTTGGTCATCAAGGCCCGGCCTACGCCCTTGCCCCGGTGGGCCTTGTCCGCCACGACGGAATAAATCCGCGCCCCGCGCACAGCGTGGAAGAACACCAGAACATAGCCACAGATGCCCCCGCTGCCCCGATCCACTGCGACCCAGAATTCGGCATTCGGGTTGGTCGTGTGATTGGCCATTTGCCGGGCGCTCAGCCGATCACCGGCGAAATTGCGCTTTTCAAGAGCAGACAGGGCGTCGCAGTCCGAGCGGCGGGCCCGGCGGAGGGTGATCAGGGCGGCAGAACGGGATGGGGGCATGCGGGTACTCTGCAAAAATGTTTGATCTATGAAAAATACAGCGTTGCGTGCGGGCTGGCAAGATTGTCGTGAATGCCATAAACTGGCCCACATTCCACGCCACTATGGCCGTGGAATAACCAGCATTTTTAACAAAGCCGGGGGCTATGGCGGTTCTGCGGCTGGGGCTTCGTGTTGATGGACACTCTTCTGGATTTCTTTACACAAACCGCGCTCGGCCATCCGGTCTGGATGTGGGCTGCGTTTTTGGGCATCGTGCTGACGCTGCTGGTTTTTGACCTGGGCGTGTTGAACCGCAAGGACCATGAAATTGGCGTGCGGGAAAGTTTGCGTCTGACCGGCGTCTACGTCGCCATCGCCTTGCTGTTTGGTGTGTGGGTGTGGAATGCGCTCGGAGCTGATCCGGGGCTGGATTATTTTACCGCCTATCTGATCGAACTCAGCCTGTCGATCGACAATCTGTTCGTGATTTCGATGATCTTCGCCTATTACGGCGTGCCGCGGCAATATCAGCACCGTGTGCTGTTCTGGGGCATTATCGGTGTGATCGTCATGCGCGGTATCCTGATCGGCGTCGGCAGCGCCGTTGTGCATCGTTTTGAATGGGTTTTGCTGATCTTTGCGGCGTTCCTGATCTTTACCGGCTTGAAAATGCTGTTGGCCAAAGATGATGATGAAGACCGGATCGAAGACAGCGCGTTCCTGAAATTCCTGCAAAAACATTTGCGTGTGACGCCGTTCCTGCACGGGCACAAATTCTTCGTTCGGGAAAAGGGGATGGATTCCCTGACCGGATGGGTGGCGACGCCGTTGTTTCTGGCGCTGGTGACGGTTGAGGTTGCGGATCTGATCTTCGCGGTCGACAGCGTGCCCGCCGTGCTGGCCATCACCAACAATACGTTCGTGGTGTACACCAGCAACATCTTCGCCGTGGTTGGTTTGCGCGCCATGTATTTTGCCGTGGCGGCGATCATTCACCGGTTCCATTACATGAAATACGCGCTGGCCGTCATCCTGATGTTCATCGGAACCAAGGCGTTTATCGCGGAATTTGCCGGGTTTAAATTGCCGCCGGTCCTGTCGCTTGGGATTACGCTGACGTTGCTGGCTTCGGGTATCATCTTCTCGATGATCAAAACCCGGAAAGAGGCGGAAGCCGTGGTTCAGGCCGCGCTCAAAGGGGAGAGCATCGTTCATATCGGCCCAAAGCCGGGCGATGACCCCAAAACCCCGCCGGTGACCCAGGATACTTAAGCCCACCACACGTTCATTCACCATGCGTCACCTCGGACAAAGGCGGATAGCTTTTCCGGGATGACGGATGAGGAGATGGTTAACACAGGACACGATGCCGGGGTGAAATGCACACCCCGGCATCATCTTTTCGCCCGTGCTTTTGCCCCTAACCCCTTGAGATTTATGCCTGAAGAAATATTTATGGAAATAATGTTCCATATTTAAGGTTTGGCTTATATTTCATGGTATTCTGAAGAGAATATGAAAACACCACCGTGCTATAATGATGGTGGATGCCTGTTTCCGGTTGATCCGGACGGGCGGGCGAAGCGGCAGTCTAATCGGCCTTCTGACGCTTCGCAAAGGCCCCGGACAAGAGGGGCCAAGCGTGATCCGGGTTTGGTCGGGCAGTTCCGGGAAGGGGACCGCCCACCGCGTTAAAGCGTAATTGGTAGAGAGTTTTTAGACGGTCGATTCATGAAACAATCTGTTCGATGCCAACGGGCCCGCATGCGGGTGCCGATGCGGCTTTTTGTGCTTTTTTCCGGGTTTATTCTGGCCGGTGTGGGCGGGTTTTCCGCCGCCCAGGCGGCCAGCGCCTCGCTGCCGGTATCGGTGCGGGTGGTCAATTGTTCCACCCCCGATCTGGCGCGGGCCATGTGCAGTGGCGAAAATCTCTGCTGCGGCCTGATCCCCATGCTGGAGGCCCGGGACGGGGTGCAGGATCAGGCGCGGGCTATGACCCCTGAAGAGGCCCCGGCGACGGTGTCTTACGCCTCTGGAACGGTGTCCTTTGGGCCAGGCGATAATGGTGCGCCGGTCGTGTATGAATAGGCCCCGAACGGTCGCATTTTACGGTTTTGTTTCTCCTGTAAACCTTATTGCCACGCACAACATTGTGCGTGGCTCATTTTTTCGGAAAGTTTAACAATTTCTGTTTGAATCATAGGGACGGTCCCCGTATGGTCGGCGCAACAAAACCGCACCCAAGCGGTTCCCCTTCTCAGACAGGGTCTGTCAATCGAGTATCTTTGTGTGGATGAGGCTATGACAGAAACACCCCTACCGAAAGCAAGCGAACCAGTACCGACGGTGGAGCTGGTCACTGAACTGGCGCCCGGCGATCTGGATGATTTGATCGACGCGACCGATTCCGCCATTTCCGATGGCGGGGGATTTGGTTGGGTCCGCCTGCCCGCGCGTGAAGTTCTGGAACGCTATTGGCGCGGCGTCATGACGATGCCGTCACGCATTTTATTCGTCGGTCGTATGGACGGTGTCATTTGCGGTACCGCCCAACTGATCACGCCGCAGAAAAATAACGAAGCGCAAAATTTCTCTGTCACCATGACCACCGTGTTTGTTGCCCCCTGGGCCCGCGGCCATGGCTTGGCCCGTATGATGGTTGAAAAAATGGAAGAGGTGGCCCGGGACGAGGGATACAGCGCCATCAACCTCGACGTCCGCGAAAGCCAGGATGTCGCCATCAAATTGTATGAAAGCATGGGCTATGTGCATTTTGGCACGCACCCGTTTTACGCCCGGGTCGATGGCAAGATCATTCCGGGGCGGTATTATTACAAGGTTCTGGACCCATCCGGCCTGAAAGACCGTCCGGAGATTGATCTGGTCTGAACGGGCCCATCATCTTTTCATTCCTGATCCTGCGCGTTATGCTGGCCTGACCGGTTCGGTTTCCAGCAAAGGGGCGCATTCATGACCTATGACACCAACAATATTTTTGCCCGCATCCTGCGTGGGGAAATTCCCTGCAAAAAGGTGTATGAGGATGATCAGGTTCTGGCGTTCCACGACATCGCCCCGCATGCGCCGGTGCATGTTCTGGTGATCCCCAAGGGGGCCTATATCAATCAGGCTGATTTCGGTGCACGCGCCAGTGCCGATGAAATTGCGGCCCTGTATCGCGCTGTGGCAAAAATCGCCACCGATCTGGGCCTGCACGAAACGGGATTTCGCACCATCGCCAATACCGGCCTGAATGGCGGGCAGGAAGTGCCCCATTTCCACGTCCATATTCTGGGCGGCGGCGCGCTGGGGCCGATGCTGTCGAAAAAGCTGGTCTAGGGGTAGTGGATTGGTCAGGCGCGCAGGCGGCTGACCGCGTCATTCAACTGGTTCAGCGCGTCATGATAGGCGGCGTTCAAGCCTTCGACGGCCTCTGTATAGTCCTCTGTGGGCATTTCTTCGATCCGGTCCATCAAATCGCGGGACATGTGGGACAGGCGGTCCAGCCCGACACTGCCCGCCGTCGCGGCCAGCGCATGCAGGCTTTGATAGGCTGATTTGCGGTCTTTCTCCAACCCGGACAGGGCGCTCAGCCGTTCATCCGCGTCCGTGCGGAAGGCCTCGACCATTTTTCCGGTTTGTTCATCACCCAAAAACCCGCGCAGATTGGCCAGTTTCGCCGGGTCAAACAGGACGTCATTGTCATTGGCGTCTTTTAAAACCCCGGCATGCGCAACCATCCGTTCCGACAGGCCACACACCGTGTCGATTTTTTTGTACAGCATGTCGGCATCAAACGGTTTGATCAGGTAATCATCCATGCCCGCGTCGTAAAAAGACTGCGCGATTTTGGGCAAAGCATGCGCGGTCAGGGCAATGATGGGAATGTCCAGTTCCAGTTCCTCGCGAATGATGCGGGTGGCTTCCATCCCGTCCATCACCGGCATTTGAATATCCATCAGGATCAGGTCGTAATTGCGCCGATGTTTCAGTATGTCGATGGCTTCTTGCCCATTTTCCGCGTGGGTTACGGTGTGGCCAGCCCGGTGCAGCAAGGCATCAATCAAATCGCGGTTCAGCGGCGTGTCCTCAACCGCCAGAATGTTTTTCGGTTTGATGGATGTCACCAGGCGCGCGGTGCTGAAATTATTTTCACGCTGCTGACCGACGGCCATAGGAATGGTGACAAAGAAACGCGATCCGCGGCCCTTTTCACTTTCCACGCGGATGGTTCCGCCCATGACGATCACCAATTGGCGTGTGATGCTCAGCCCCAGTCCAGAGCCGCCGTAACGTCGCATCATGCCGGTTTCTTCCTGCACGAAATTTTCGAACACGTCGTCCAGCTTGTCTTTGGCAATCCCGATCCCGGTGTCTTCGAATTCCATCAGCAAATTGCCGTTGGCGTAATCAACGCGCAGAATAATACCGCCTTGCTCGGTGAATTTCACGGCGTTGGCCAGCAAATTGATGGCGATTTGTTTGATGCGGTATTTATCCCCGACCAGAACGGGTGGGCACCGTGCCGAAAAAACGCAATCCAGCGTCAGGTTTTTTTCCTGCGCGCGCGCCTGCACCAGATCGACGCACAGGCTTAAGGCGGTGCGGATATTAAAGGGGGCGCTGTCGATATCAATCTTGCCGGATTCAATACGGGACAGGTCCAGAATGTCGCCGATGACGCGCAGCAGCGTATTGCCCGCGATTTTCGCCTTCTCCAGATAGGCGCGTTGTTCCGTATCAAGCTTCGTGTCCTGTAAGATGTCGATGAATCCCAGAACGCCATTCATCGGGGTGCGGATTTCGTGGCTCATTTTCGCCAGGAAATCGGCTTTGGCCGATGCGGCTTTGATGGCTTCTTCTTTCTGGCGTTCGGCTTCCTGTGTCTTTTCCCGCACCAGTGATTCAATGATTTTCGTGCGGTTCAGCATGTTGAACAAAAACGCGGCGTACAGCCCCGAAAAAATCATCCCGCCAATCAGGATCATGGTCGGGGTCGGGCTGTAGGTCGCTCGTTCATAGGCGGGCGTGCTTTCCCAGGCGATGGTCCAGTTTTGTTGCATGATGCTGATGGTGCGCTGGGTGGTGAACATCGGCGCATGGGGGCCGTTTTGTGGCACACTGCTGTAAATCAGGTTTTTGGCCTGTGTGTCGGTGCCGTCATACACGCGAATATTCATGGTGCTGGCCTGGCTGTAGGTCAGGCCTTCAAAGAAATTGCGGCCGACAAAGGGGGCGTAAATCCACCCGACCAGATTGGCACGGCGCTCTTCCACTGTGTCGTGGACATCTTCGCCCTTTTTATAAATCGCCTGCAATAACAAGAAACCCGGTGTTTTATCCTGATCCTGAACCAGTTCTATCGCCCGGGTCATGGTTGGTTTTCCGGTGTCGCGTGCACGGATTGCGGCATCATACCGCTTTTTTTCAAACGCGATGTTCAGGCCAAAGGCGCCGGCATTTTTTGCGCGTGGTTCGATGTAGGTAATGATAAAATTTCCTGCATGGGGGCCGGGTGGGTGAATAACAAATTCCGAATTGCTTTCACGCGCGGTGCTTAGAAATTCGACGATGCCCCCTTCTGGCACATATTCGATGTAGCCAATACCCCCAATACCAGGGAAATTGTGCTCAATGTCCAGTGTGCCAACGAAGGTTTGCCATTCATCGCGCGAGACGGTGTCCGATCCACCAAAAAATCCAGACCCGCTGACCAGAACATGGGCGTAAGATTCGATACGGTGAAGCAGCGCGTGTTCGCTTTCTGCCGTCATATTGACGAACTGCCATTTGTTGTTTTCGTAGATAAACGTACCCGCGGTTTTCCACGCGTAAAACGTCACGATCAACGGCACGATCACCGTCATGATGATCAATGCAGATAAGGGTTTCAGCCCTTCGCGATATTTTTTGATTTCGTGATATTCGTTGATGAAAATCAAAACCAGCGGCAGGAACACAAACACGCCCAGCAGATCACCTAGCCACCACGTGTACCAGTTTTCAAAAACCAGATTGGCCGGCAACTGGCCAAAACTGTACAGCGTTGCCACCGCAATGGTGGATGCCGTCAGGCACGCCAATGGCCCACACAGGAAGAACAGCAGCAAACCCTGACGGGCGGTGTGGATTTTCGGCGGCGTGGCGCCAAAAACGCGCCGGACCAGCGTAAATCCGACCAGCGCCTGTAACGTTGATCCAAATCCCACGGCGGCGGCGGGCAGGATCGTGCTCCAATCCACCTGGTTGATGGTGACGAACGGGCCGCCCTGGAGTGATAGGTTGACGAAGAAAGACCCAATAAAAACCCCCGGCCACATGCGAAAGCCATACGCCAAAATAAAACCCATCGCGATACCGGATGGGGGCCAGACAATGGTGGCGTATCCCGGTTGCGCGGCCATGAACAAACCCAACCGCCCCATGACGAAATACAACACGGCCAGCATGGCGATGCGGGGGATCAGGATAGACAGATCGTTGGAATGGGCCGTGCCGCTATGCTGCATCAAAAAAACCAATAAATAAAAAACGCCGCGCCAGAGAGTGCGTCCCATAAAAAGGGACCACTCAAGGATCATACCATTCAATTCTGACGCGATTCTTGCAGGAACCTATATCAAAGAATAGACATAGGGTGCTGACCTAAAGAGACCAGCACCCGTAATTTATTTATATTTTACAGCGCGTTAGCTTGGTCGCGGGGCGCCCGGAAACACGATCACGTTGCTCTGGCCGCTGGGAATCCCGGGGCTGAACTGGGCCGGATGGGCGTCCATATCCTCGTAAATAATCCCTAAATCCTCGCCATTCACCATCGCATTGGTGTACGCGGCATAGGACCGCGCATGATCGGCCAGCAGGGTGCATAGTTGGGCCTGATCACTCTCGCCCGGCATATCGCCGCCGCACGTATCCAGCAAGTCGGCCAACGCTTCGAAATCTTCCGCCATGGAATCGGTGAACTGGGTTTGCGCGGCGTTCACCGCGGCGTCATTCAATTGCCCATCGGCATAGGCCAACCATGTCGGGCCATATTCATGCGTGATGCGGCGTGTCTCCACGGCCAGCGCGCCCGCCATCGGGTGCAGCCCGGTTAAATCATGCGCGATATGCGCGGCGGATAATGAAACGCACAACAACGCCGCATCCACCGGCATTTCCGCAATCATCACATCCATCGCGTATGTGGCGGTATCATCCAGCGGGCTCAGACCCTTCAGCACATCATGCACGGCACACGGCACCGTCAATTCACGGTGCAGCCGAATGATCTCCTGTTCGCTCAAATGATCCTTCACGTTTTTCAATCCCAAAACCGACACTTTTAAAACCCCATTGATCTTGAACTCTCAAAGCCCGTCCCCCGACGAACACCCCCACCATGGACCAGCGGGGGTGAAAAAGAGGTTAACGGGGGGTGTGGAGCGAAAAATACAAGGGTTTCTGCGGGGTTTTGGCTTTGCGTCGGGTGGGTTTTGTGGAAGGATAATGATGTATTTTAGGTTGTTTGGGGCCATGGCTGTCGGAGATTTCTTGGTTTTTTGTGCGCCCCTTTGTTTGCCGCCGATTTTATTGAATTAAAGGTACGGTTTTGGAAAAAAAGAATCGCGAGATCGCATTTGTGATGGGTCTGCTTTGGGGGTTAAAGCCCTCGGATCAATCTATTGTTGAAGCGTTCTGCTATCATATTCCGAATGATGAAGTTCATGTGAGCGTGAAGGCGAATAGCGCGAATGAACAATTCTACAAATCTCTACAGAAAATAAATTTAGCAACAGAATATTCCGCCGTCGTTACCGATGGGGTGAATATATCGAATTTTGTTTTATGCGCCGCAGCTCGTCCAGTTCTATCGGCAAGTTTGGAGCGTATAAAAAATATGCGTGACCAGCAATTTCCTGAAGACGCAATGCTATCCAGCGAACTCTACAAAATGCTCAAAAAATATGAAGCGGAAAAAGAAATTCATGCGATTAACAAGCTTGTTTCTTTTACTGTGGCGGGCATTGAGGCGCGAGTAAAAGAAGTAAGTGAAACTTCTAACACATCATCGGCACCCCTCTGGATCGTGATTCTTCGTAATGTTGCTTTGTCAGCTATTGCGGGCGCTTTGTTTGGATGTTTTTTATTCTCATTGCTTTGGGTTCTTCCCGAGCGGGCAGCGAATGCCGATACCATGGAATTGATCAAGATTTTCCTGACATCCCCCGTTCTTCTAATTTACATCATGCCGCTTTTTGTTCCTCTGGTTGGTGTGGCATGTGCCGTTGGGGTTTTGTTCCAAAAAAGCATTCAGCGGCATCTTCTTTTATGGTGTTGTGGCGCGCCTGTTTTCGTCTGGTTGACAGTTGTTGCGATTTTGAACTATTCCCCACACAATGAATATTACAGTCAATATGCTTGGTTCGAGCGGTTTTTGATGGATATACAAAATCCAGAACACTATATTTTTCTATTGTCTTCTGCGTTTTCATCCTTCGTTTTTTATAAATTGTCTTCCAAAGGTTTCAAATGGTAGCCCGCGTTCAAACCGTTGCTTTTCATGGCGTTGATGTCTGTCCTGTGGATGTGCAGGTGCAGATATCGTCGGGGTTGCCGTCTTTCACCATTGTTGGTTTGCCGGACAAGGCCGTGGGGGAAAGCCGCGAGCGGGTGCGGGCGGCGTTGCATGCGTTGGGGTTGTCGTTGCCGCCGAAAAAATTGACGGTCAATCTGGCTCCCGCCGATCTGGCGAAGGAAGGGTCGCATTACGATTTGCCGATTGCGTTGGGTGTGCTGGCCGCGATGGATGTGTTGCCGCGCGATGAATTGGCCAATGCGCTGGTGCTGGGTGAATTGTCGCTGGATGGTGGTATTCGGTCCGTGGCGGGTGTCTTGCCCGCGGCGTTGCATGCGGGGGCGAATGACAATCGATTGATCTGCCCGGCGTCGTGTGGTGGTGAGGCCGCGTGGGCGGGGGAACATCTGGATATTCTGGCCCCCGGCGATCTGTTGCAATTGATCAATCATATGAAGGGCACACAGGTGCTGACCCGTCCGACCGCGCGCATCGCGGCGGCGAATGATGGCGCACGGTTTATGGGCCCCGATCTGGCGCAGGTGCGGGGGCAGGAAACGGCGCGTCGTGCGCTCGAGATCACGGCGGCGGGTGGGCATAATTTATTGATGTCCGGGCCGCCGGGATCGGGCAAATCATTGCTGGCGGCATGTCTGGCGGGCATTTTGCCGCCGCTGAGCCCGCGTGAAGCGCTGGAAATTTCCATGATCCATTCATTGGCGGGCACGTTGCCTGATGGTGGGCTGGTGCAGATGCGCCCGTTCCGCGACCCGCATCATTCGGCGTCGTTGCCCGCGCTGGTCGGTGGTGGGGCCAAGGCGAAGCCGGGGGAAATTTCACTGGCGCATAATGGCGTTCTGTTTCTGGATGAGCTGCCGGAATTTGCACGCCAGACTTTGGAATCGTTACGCCAGCCATTGGAAACCGGGCAGGCCGTGGTCGCCCGCGCCAACCACCATGTGACGTACCCCGCGCGGGTGCAGGTGGTGGCGGCGTTGAACCCATGCCGGTGCGGATATCTGGGCGACCCCAGCCGCGAATGCACGAAAGCGCCGCGCTGTGGCGGGGATTATCAGGCGAAAATGTCGGGCCCGTTGCTGGACCGTTTTGATCTGCGCATCGACATGCCCGCCGTGGCGCTGGCGGATCTACAAGGCAACCAGCCGGGTGGTGAAGATTCTAAAACCGTCGCGGCGCGGGTGCTGCGCGCACGGCAGGTGCAGGCGGCCCGGTATGACGGGCGGGCGGAGATCAGCCCGACAGGGTTAAATGCGCATATATCCGGCGCGAAACTTGAAGACATTGTGGCCCTGGATGATGCGGCGCGTGCCATGGCGTTGAAAGCGGCGGAGGCGATGAAATTATCCGCGCGCGGCTGGCACCGTTTATTGCGCGTGGCGCGCACGATTGCCGATCTGGATGGGGCCGGGGATCGCGGCGTGGACACGGCCCATGTGGCCGAGGCGCTGTCGTATCGGCATATGGGGCATATGAACGGGGCGTGAAATTTGACGGCGACCTTGTTTTTCCTCTACCGTCAAAATATGGGACATCGCACGGATAAACATCAAAAACTCACCCGCCTGTTTGGCTTGGTGGCGGCCGCGCCGGATGGGGCGGTGGTGTTGAGCCGTTCTGGCATCATGCTGGCCCCGGTGTTGCACGATCTGGCGGCGGGGGTGGATGGGGATGCGTTGTTTGCCCGTCATCCCGGCATCAAACCCGAAGAAATCAAAACGGCTCTGGCCTATCACGCGCGCTTCGGCGATGACCCGGCGCATCCACGTGATTTGCCCGCAGGACCAAAAGCCGTGTTGCTGGATGAAAATATTCCCTACACGCTGTTGCCGCAAATGATCCGCGATTTTGGTGTGTGTTCGCATGTCGAGGCCGAAGGGTTGTCGCGCCAAAATCTGGCGCCGCATAACCGTGTCCATGCCAAGGCGCTGGATGCGCTGATCTGCACCCGCGCGGTGCAGGACCAGTTCGCGGCGATCGTGACGCAGGACAGTGACTTTCTGGCCATGATCAAAAATCCCGACCATCCGGTGCATGGTCTGCATGTGGTGATGATCCGGGATGCGCGCGATCCCGTGGCGGATGTTCTGGCCCGCAATGCCAATACGATCCGGACGGTGGTGGCCAAACGGGTGCCGGGCCTGACCTATCTGACCTGATTCGTTCGGCCCTGTTTTTTCTCCTAATTAATTGAAAAGGCTTAAATTTTAAGCCCTTGACCCCGGGTGGGGTTGGGGTAAAATCGTTGTCATATTAAGAGTATTTTAGGGCCTTAAGGCCTATGATCTTATGAAATATAAATAAAAGGGTGTTGTGGTGGGTGTTTTAGCCGGACAATTCAATCAGATAGACGGTCTGCGCGGCGCGGAGGCTGGTGTGATTCACATGCGGTCTGCGGATCTGCATGGGGACCTTCATTCCGACCTGAACGGGCTTGATGATGTCAACGCATCGATGGATGCGCAGGTGAATGTAACACCCTCACCCATGGCGTCCTTTGCCAGTGTGTTTGCCCCGGCGGCGATGGGCACGGGCCAGACCCAGACTGCGCAAACGCAAGACAACATGCGCGATCTCAAACAACAATTCACAGCGCTGACCACGACCAGCGCGATCTGGAATCCGACACAGAAACTGAACAACGATCAGGTGGCGAAGGGTGTTGAAACCAACCGCGCCGAAGGTCACGCCAAAGCCAACACCGCGACACAGGCGCAGGACAATATTCGCGAACAGGCTGCCGACCTGACCAAGCGCATGAACGCGCTGGATGCCGGCAATGACGGCCCCAGCGGCATGAACCAACCGGGTGGGCTGGGTGCGTTTGTTGCGGGCGAAGCCAAGGGCGCCGCCGCCGTGGCCGCCGTATCAACGGTCAGCCCGACCGCCGGGGCCGCGTTGGCCACCATTCAACTGGTATCCATGATGGGCCGCGGCACGTTCGGTATGATGAACCAGGGCGATTTGATTACGACGAAAGTGGACCGCAAGGGCCATGCGGTCGATGCTGGTTATGGTCGCGGTGATTCCGCACCGTCATCTCCGGCCGGTCCGCAACAAAACGCCGCCCAGCCGCAATCGCAAACCATGTTCAATCAGATGAGCAAAGGCCCGGGCTTTGGTGATCCGAAAGCGATGATGGATATGGATGAGGGCCGTGTCGGCCTGTCCGGTGCGGGCCTGCGTGATGTTGCCCGCATCAACATTGAACAAACACCGGCCATGAAGGCGTATGAAAGCATGCGTCTGGATGGGGTGAATGTCGCCAAACTGCACGAAGCCCGCCAGCAAAATGGCATTGCCGCCGATGCAGATAACGTGGCCAAGGCCAATGCATTGAGCCTCGAAGATCCAGCGATGCGTGGGCAGGCTATGCGCATGTCTGGCGCGATGATGTAACACGCTTTGTGAAACGGCCTGCAAAGGCCGTCTTTCTGCGCGTGTGGTTCTTGAAAACCATTATTTCCGACCCATTTTCCCGTGCGCATGCTTTTGTGCCAGGTATCACACTGGCTGTACAATGACGGGCGCGCCCTGTAATGTTGCCCCCTACACAATGAAAGATTGATTGAAAGACCGATGACCACTGATACGATTCAAACGAAAACCCTCTCCCAAAAACCGCGCCACCCCATTCGTAATGTCTGTGTCTATTGCGGCGCGTCGTCGAATGTCGCGCAGGTGCATAAAGACACCGCATGGGCGCTGGGGCGTGCGTTGGGCGAGGCTGGAATGCAACTGGTGTATGGCGGTGGTCGTGTTGGCCTGATGGGCCTGGTTGCGAAATCGACGATGGAACATGGCGGCACCGCCGTGGGCATCATTCCGCATCACATTGAAACACGCGAAGAAAAATACACCGAATTGACCGAACTGCACGTCGTGGATTCCATGCACGAACGCAAGCAAATGATGGTCGACCGGGCCGATGCTTTTGTGGTTCTCAGTGGCGGTCTGGGCACGCTGGATGAATTTTTTGAAATCATGACATGGCGGCAACTGGGCCTGCATGACAAACCCGTCGTGTTGTTGAACGTCAATAATTTCTGGACCCCGCTTTTGTCCCTGATTGATCACATGATCAATAACGGGTTTGCGCGCGAATCCGATCGGGCGGGCCTGATGGTCGCGGACCGGGTCGAGGCCGTCATGGCCGCCCTGCACTACGCCCCGCCGGAAACGATGGATGCGCAGTCGGGTTTGATCTAAAAGATCATTTACAAAGCCCCCTCCCTCTGGGAGGGGAAATAAGAAAAAAGCGTAGTATCAATCGGGGGTCTCGAAAGCGTCCGATAAATCATACGGGATCCTGTGCCTTTGCACGGTGTTCTGAATTTATGAAAAATGTTATGAATCAGGTTGTTAAGCCCCTGTTAAGGCCCTGTCTGCCATGATGGGGAAGGTCCGTTTCGCAGATTGCATCCTTTGATGCGGCGGGCCCGACTGGTACCATATTCTTCTTCGTTTCATCTTTTTAATTCAGGATCGAACCGCGTGAACTATCCGCACGAAGCACATCAGGCCCGGGAATTTGCCGAAAAAGCCATGACGCGCATCCTCGACGAAGGATTGGCGCCGTCACCGGATATTTACGAGCTGTGGTACGTCTACTATGCCGGGATTAGCCCGGAGGTGACGCGCGCGCTGGATATTCTGGTGTCCAACCGTCAGAAAATTACCGAAGATCGCTGCCGCGATCTGCATACCCGTTTCCTGAGCGATGCGCGGAACGAGGAAATGATCCGCCGCGCCGGCGATCAGGTGAAGGCCACGATCAAGAACGTGACCGGTGCCGTGCGCGATGTGAAAAACGCCACAACGTCCTATAGCGGCACGTTGGAAGATGTCTCCAGAAAAATGGGATCGGCGAAAACGGTCGATGAAATGCGGTCACTGGTCACCAACGTGATGGGCGACACGCAAAAAATGCTAGAACATAACCACAAGCTGGAACATGAACTGGAACAATCCTCCACCTTGATGGAAGAATTGCAACGCGATCTGGAACAGGTGCGGAAAGAAGCGATGACCGACGGTCTGACCGGCCTCGCCAACCGCAAGGCGTTTGACGCCGCGCTCGACCGCGTCAGCAGCGACATGCAAAGCGAACAGGGATCATTCACCTTGTTGATGGTCGATATCGACCACTTCAAATCTTTCAACGACAATTATGGTCACCAGGTGGGGGACCAGGTGTTGCGCCTTGTCGCCCGCACCCTGATCGAAGGGGTGAAGGGCAAGGACATTGCAGCCCGTTACGGCGGCGAAGAATTTGCGATTATCCTGCCCGATACGAATTTGACCGCGGGTGTGGCCGTTGGAAATAACCTGCGCAAGGCGGTTGCGACCAAAGACGTGATCAACCGCACCACGGGTGAAAAACTGGGTCGTATCACCATGTCTGTCGGCGTGGCCGAATATATTAACGGTGAAAATATGACGGACCTGATCGAACGGGCTGATGCCGCGCTATACACGGCGAAACATAATGGTCGCAACCAGGTTGCCGCCGCGCCAACCCCGATGGGCAAGCGCAGTACCGGGGCCTGAACCACCGCTTCGCAATCATCAATTCAATAGTCATAGGCCCGGCTTAGACCGGGCCTTGATTTTTATATCCAAAAGGATAGATCACATTCCCGGCAGCGGGACATAGGTTATTTTAATCAAAGTCCTATAGAATAAAAAAACGGGGAATTGGGCGCGAAAACTTTTAATGCCCCGGCGCGTATCTTTCAGTTGAGTAAATGGTGATGGCATTCGGCCACGTCAAGAATCGGACGTTCTATCGCTGGGCTGCCTTAACTGTCTTTTTGATGGTTGCGATGCCGTCTCATGCCCATGCCGATTGTGCGGGGCCGGTTGGTGTTGCCGGGGATGTTATCTGGTCATCACCCGCCAATGTTCCGGCCTATTGTAATGGGACGAACTGGATCGCTTTTCCCAAGACGGAAAACCCACTCTCGTGGGGGAATCCATCCCTTTCAACCACATTGAACAATCCTGCCGTCGCGGCGGGTGATATTTTTGGCGTTGTTGTGGCCGCGTCAGATGAATTGATTGCCGTGGCCGCGCACCAGGATGATCCGGGCGGTGTTGCCAATGCTGGCTCTGTCTATGTGCTGGATGCGGGCACTGGAGCGCTTGTGTCCACCCTGAACAGCCCGACCCCGGCGGCGGAAGACTGGTTCGGGAATTCTGTCTCGATCTCTGGCGGGAAGGTTGCGGTTGCGGCGTACAAGGCTGACCCGGGCGGCGTATCCGGTGCGGGTTCGGCCTTCGTTTATGATGCGCGAACGGGTGCGCTTGTGCACACATTCAACAACCCGGAACCGGCCGATGATGACGGGTATGGGAATTCCCTGTCGATGTTTTCCGGCCTGCTGGCTGTGGGTACGCCGTATGACCATGCCGGGGCCTATTTTGCTGATGGCACTGTGTATGTGTTCGATGTTGAAAGCGGTGCTCAGATCACTAAAATCAGCAATCCGACACCGGATAATGCCGATTATTTCGGTGTTTTTGTATCTGGATCCGGGAACAAGTTGGCCATCGGTGCGCACCAGGACGATCCCGGCGGCGTGGCGAATGCCGGGTCTGTCTATATCTATAACCCGCGCACAGGCGCGTTGCTCCGGACCATTTCCAATCCCGATCCGGCCCCGAATGACCTGTTTGGCATTTCGGTGTCACTGCATAAAAATATTCTGGCTGTTGGGGCGCCGTACAAAAGCCCGGGCGGCGTCAGCGCGGCGGGCGTTGCCTATGTGTTTAACGCAGAAACGGGCGCCTTGCTGGCGCAGTTAAATAATCCAAACCCGTCCGCCAATGACAATTTTGGTTATTCCGTATCCGTCTATGGGCACCAAGTTCTGGTGGGGGCGTATCAGGACACGTCCGGCGGGGTGCCGGGGGCGGGGGCCGCTTACATCTTTGATGCGCACACCGGGGCTTTGCTTTCAACACTCGAAAACCCCGCGCCGACCAATGGGGATGGTTTTGGTATTTCTGTGTCCATGATTCATGCAAAGGCCGTCATTGGCGCGTATCAGGACAGTCCCGGTGGTCTTACGGGTGCCGGCATCGCGTATGTCTTTGAATCGGGCGCACCCGTCGGGCCGTGTGCTTCTCCGGCCGGGCAAGCGGGTGATTTGCTTTACAGCTCCTCCCTCAATCTCTTGCAATATTGCGATGGAACGGCGTGGTATGCGGCGGGACCATATGGTGATGGCGGCGCGGGTTGTTCCGATCCCGTCGGCATTGCGGGGGACATTGTTTACAACAGCACGCACAATGTCCTGCAATATTGCGAAGGGGACAGCTGGGTCGGTATTGGACGATAAACGCCTTGCCTCTTGCCCCTGCGGAATTGCGCCATTAAGGTGGGCGCATGCAAGCACAAAGCCCCGAAAACATGATGTCTCCGCCCTATCTTCAAGGCCTGAACCCCCCGCAGCGCGAGGCGGTTGAAACGTTGGATGGTCCGGTTCTGGTTCTGGCCGGGGCGGGTACGGGCAAGACGCGGGCGCTGACCGCGCGGCTGGCGCATATTTTGACGACCGGGCGGGCCTATCCCAATCAAATTCTGGCCGTGACATTCACGAACAAAGCCGCCGGGGAAATGCGCGAACGCGTGTCTGCCCTGCTGGGTGGTGCGCCGGTTGAAGGCTGGTGGCTGGGGACATTTCACGCGTTGGCCGCGCGCATGTTACGCCGTCATGCTGAACTGGTCGGCTTGACCAGCGGCTTCACCATCATTGATGATGATGATCAGGTGCGCCTGTTGAAACAGTTGATGGAAGCCGAAAACATCGACACCAAAAAATGGGCGCCGCGCGCCATGATGGGGATGATCAGCCGGTGGAAAGACCGCGCGCGTTTGCCCTCCGATCTGCCGCCGCACGAAGGGGGCGAGGCCGCGGGCGGTAAACTGGTCCAGCTTTATGGGCAATATCAAGCGCGCTTGCGCGCGGTAAATGCCTGTGATTTCGGGGATTTGTTGTTGCATATGGTATGCATCCTGCGCGATCCGAAACATGCGGATGTGCTGGCGGAATGGCAACGCCGTTTCCGCTATATCATGGTGGATGAATATCAGGATACGAACATCGCGCAATATATGTGGCTGCGCCTGTTGGCGCAACGCGACGGTGCGGCGGCGAATATTTGCTGCGTCGGGGATGATGATCAATCCATTTACGGCTGGCGCGGGGCAGAGGTGGGTAACATCCTGCGTTTTGAACAGGATTTTCCGGGCGCGAAGATTATCCGCCTGGAACAGAATTATCGCTCCACCGGGCATATTCTGGCCGCGGCCAGCGGTGTGATTGCGCACAACGAAGATCGCTTGGGCAAGACTTTGTGGGCTGATGCCGAAGATGGCGAGAAGGTATCCGTGCGCGGCCTGTGGGATGGACCCGCCGAAGCCCGTTTCGTGGCGGAGGAGATTGAAGCCCTGCAAACAAAGGGCTGGAGCCTGGATCAAATCGCCGTTTTGGTGCGCGCCGGTTTCCAAACTCGTGAATTTGAAGAACGTTTTAATGCGCTGGGCATCCCGCATAAAATCGTTGGTGGGCAACGTTTTTATGAACGGGCCGAAATTCGCGATGCGCTCGCCTATCTGCGTGTGATTGCGCAGCCGCGTGATGACCTGGCGTTGGAACGCATCATCAATGTGCCGAAACGCGGGTTGGGTGATGTGGCGATGAAAACCGTGGTGACGCATGCGCGCGCGCGGAATTTATCCCTGTATGATGCGATTGCCGATATCGTTGAAACAGATGAATTGAAACCGAAGCCGCGCGAAACATTCCGCCGTTTGATCGCGGATTTTGAACGCTGGCGTGGGTTGCTGGCCACGATGGCGCATACCGAATTGACCGCGCAAATGCTGGATGAATCCGGCTATATGGCGATGTGGCAATCCGACCAGTCCCCCGAAGCCCCGGGCCGCATTGAAAACTTGAAAGAATTGGTCACGGGCATGGCGGATTTTGAATCCCTGCCTGATTTCCTGGAACATGTTTCGCTGGTGATGGAAAACCAAAACCGCAACGACACACCCCAAGTCACCATCATGACCCTGCACGGGGCCAAGGGGTTGGAATTTGATTGCGTCTTCCTGCCCGGTTGGGAAGATGGATTGTTCCCATCCCAACGCAGCATGGATGAAAACGGCCTGAAGGGGCTGGAGGAAGAACGCCGTCTGGCCTATGTCGGGATTACCCGCGCCCGCAAACGCGCGATGATTTCGTATGTGTCCAATCGTTTGACCTATGGCAACTGGGTCAATGCATTGCCATCGCGTTTTGTTGATGAATTGCCCGAAGACCACATCGAAATTGCCGCGCAATCCGGTGTCTATGGATCGGGGCGGTCCAGCCATTGGGATTCATCGGGCTTCGGTGGATCATCCCGTGTCAGCACGATGGCACAAACATCGCCCAAGGCCCCCGTCGTCGCGACGCAAACCCTGGCTGAACGCCAAGCCTTGTCTGATCACCCCTATGTCCGGGGCGACCGGGTCCAGCACGATGTGTTTGGGGCGGGTACGGTCGTGAATGTCGATGGGGCCAAGCTGGATATCGCGTTTGATAAAGGCGGGCATAAACGGGTGATGGATTCATTCGTCGCACCACTGGAAGATTAAACATTCTGTAAAATAAAGGCGCGCGAAACCATGTCGTGTCCCCTTTCGCATGGCTGGACAGGACGGGCTGGGATTGCCATAGTGGGCACAGTTTTTTTCACGCTTTTCAATGGGTTTAGCCAGGGGCTCCCTGGGAGGTTTTGGGTATGTCGATCGGACCAAAAATCGCAACAGTTTTCGGTGGTTCCGGCTTTGTCGGACGGTATGTGGTGCAGGCGTTGGCCCGGGCCGGATATACGGTCAAGGTCGCCAGCCGCGCGGCGGAAAGTGCGTATTTCCTCCGTCCCTATGGATCGGTGGGGCAGATCGTTCCGATGACCTGCAATGTGCGTGATCGCGCCAGTGTCGAACGTGCGATCGCCGGGTCATCCGTGGTCGTGAATTGCATCGGCATTTTGTATGAACGTAAACGCGGTGATTTCAAACGCCTGCATACCGATCTGCCGCAAATGATTGCGGAGATTTGCGCGGCGCAAAACGTATCGCGCTTTGTTCATATTTCCGCACTGGGCGCGGATCGCAATCCATCGCGCTACAGCCGCACGAAACTGGCCGGCGAACAGGCGGTGCTGGCCGCGTTCCCGAATGCCACCATTCTGCGCCCGTCCGTGATCTTTGGGCCGGAAGATGATTTCTTCAATCGGTTTGCGACGATGGCGGGCTTTATGCCGGCGCTGCCGTTGATCGGCGGGGGCATGACGCGGTTCCAACCGGTCTATGTGCGCGATGTCGCCGATGCCGTGATCGCCGCCGCCACCCATTCCGCCTTTGGCCACAGCGGCGCGCTGGGGCAGGTGTTTGAATTGGGTGGGCCGGAAGTTTTGAATTTCCGCGATATTTACAGCCGCCTGTTTTCCTATATCGGCAAACGCTGTGGCATGGTGAATTTGCCGTTCGGTCTGGCGTCGTTGCAGGCTGGCATGTTGCAGTTTATTCCGCCCAAACCCATCCTGACCCCGGATCAGGTGAAATCCCTGAAAACCGATAACGTGGTGCAGGATGATGCGATGACGCTGGATGATTTGGGCGTCACCGCCACGGGGATGAGCCTGATTGTCCCGGTCTATCTGGAACGGTTCCGTCCGGGTGGGCGTTTTGGCGACAAAAAAAGAGCCTGATTGATCAATGGAAAAACGAATGATGAAAACACAGATTCTGGCCGCTGTGGCTGTGCTGGCTTTGCTGGGCGGCGGTTTTGTTGCCGCATCCCCCGTGGCCTATGCCGCCGCGGCGCAGGAGGGCATCGCCGCCGTGGTCAATCAGGGCGTGATTACCCATTCCGACGTCAATGAACGCATGCGGTTGGTGATGGCGTCGTCCGGATTGCCGAACAATGACGATGTGCGCACCAAGATCCGTCCGCAGATTTTGAACATGCTGATTGACGAAGCCCTGCAATTGCAGGAAGCCCAGCGTCTGGATATTGAAGTCACGCCGGAGGAAGTTGAATCCGGTATCGACATGGTGGCCCAGAACAACAAGATCGACCCGGCCACGTTCCGCAAAATGCTGGCGGGCAGTGGGATCAAAATGTCCACCATGGCGGATCAGGTGCGGTCCCAGATGGCGTGGGGCAAGGTGATCCAGAAAAAACTGCGCCCGAAAGTGAATGTCAGCGAAACCGATATTGATGCACGACTGGATTTCATCAAATCCAGCGCCGGGAAAATGCAATATCTGGTCGGGGAAATTTTCCTGCCCGTTGATAATCCGGCGGAAGACGGCAGCGTGCGCCAATTGGCACAAAAACTGACCGCCGAAATTGCATCGGGTAAGGCCCCGTTCCCGCAAGTCGCGGCGCAATTTTCGCAAGGCCCCTCCGCCGCGCGGGGTGGGGACATTGGTTGGGTCCAGGAAGGGCAATTGCCCGAGGCGCTGGACCAGGCTCTGGCCACGATGAAAGATGGCGATATGTCGCAACCGCTGCGCTCGCTCACGGGGTATCATATCCTGCTGGTGCGGTCCAAACGCACATTGGCCGCCGATAACTTGCCCAGTCGCGATGACATTGCGCAAAAAATCGGCACCGAAACGCTGGACCGTTTGCAGCGTCGTTATCTGTTGGACCTGAAGTCCGAGGCGTTTATCGAACGTCGTGTCTGATATTTCCGCTTATAAAAAAACACCCGATATTGTGGCGGCGGTCGATGCACTGCCGCCCTTGCGCGATGTGATTGCCGCGCATGAATTGCGGGCCGAAAAAAAGCTGGGCCAGAATTTTATTCTCGATTTGAATATCACCGATAAAATCGCGCGGGCCGCCGGGGATTTGAACGGCGTCGTGGCGATTGAAATCGGCCCCGGTCCCGGCGGGCTGACGCGCGCGCTGGTGCGATCGGATGCTGATCGTGTTCTGGCCGTTGAATATGACACCCGCGCCATCGCCGCGTTACAGGGGTTGAAGGAGGCCGCGGGACCGCGCCTGGATCTGGTCCATGCGGATGCGCTGAAGCTGAATTTACTGGATCTGGTACCGGGCGCACGCCGGGCGATTATTGCGAACCTGCCATACAATATCGCGACGCCGCTTTTGATCGGCTGGCTGAAACAATGGCACGCCGATCCGCAGGCCTATGACAGCATCACCATCATGGTCCAGCGTGAAGTGGCCGAACGCATGTCCGCCGCACCGGGGACGGACCATTATGGGCGCCTGTCGGTGCTGGTGGGGTGGTTGTGCAAGGCGACGATGATGTTCGACCTGCCGCCCTCGGCCTTTGTTCCGCCGCCCAAAGTGACATCGACCGTGGTGCATTTAACCCGCCATGCTGTAACCGGGGCCGAGGCAGGGACGGCACAAATCCCCAGTTTTAAAACAGTGGAGCGGGTGACCGCCGCCGCCTTTGGCCAGCGCCGGAAAATGCTGCGCCAATCCTTAAAAACCTTCCCGGGTTTGCTGGAATCCTGCGGGATTGACGGGACGAAACGGGCGGAACAATTGCCCGTGTCCGATTTCCTGGCCATGGCCGCGCATCTGGATCAAACCGGGGTTTAGCCGTGTTGGGGGCTTGACCAACGGGCTTTGGACCCTTAGGAAAAAGCATGACCACAGATCATCTTTTACGCATCACCATCACCGGCGATCCGGGCAGCGGCAAAACCACCTTTGCCCGCACCGTGTCGGAAAAAACGGGCTTCCCGCTGATCACCACCGGGAATATTTTCCGCCAATTGGCCGCGGAAAAGGGCGTATCGGTCACCGAACTCAACGAAATGGCTGAAAAACAGGCGGAATTGGACCATCTGGTGGACCATTATCTGGTCGGCCTGAATGATCAGCCGGGTGACATGGTTCTGGATTCCCGCATGGCTTGGCACTTCGTGAAAAACACGCTGAAGGTGCGCCTGACCGTGGATCTGGATGTTGCGGTTCAGCGCATTTTCAAGGATACGGCCGAATTGCGCGAAACATTCCGCGACCTCGACCACGCGATGGAAGAAGTCGATCGTCGCCGCAAAAGCGAAATCCTGCGCTATAAAACCCTGTACGGCGTTGATATTGGCGATGAGCGGAATTTCGATCTGGTCATCAACACATCGCACAAGGCGAAGGAAGACATCACGGTCGAGTTCGACAAGACCTTCGCCGCTTATTGCGCAAAAATGGGCCGGACCGTCACCGGGTTTTAATCCATGCAAAATCCAAAAACGATTATTATCACCGGCGCGTCCAGTGGCATTGGCGCGGCGTTGGCGCTGTATTATGCGGGCTCTGGCGTTGCGCTGGGTCTGACGGGCCGCGATGCGGCCCGGCTGGAAGCGGTGGCGAATGCGTGCCAGCGCAAGGGGGCCAGCGTTGAGGCGCGCGTCATCAGCGTGACGGATCGCGCCCGTATGGCGGAATGGATCGGGGCGTTCCACGCCCGGCACGGCGTGCTGGATCTGGTGATTGCGAATGCTGGGATTTCCGGTGGAACGGGCGGCACGCCCACAGCGGGCGAAGACCCGGATCAGGTGCGGGCGCTGTTCGCCACCAATGTTGATGGTGTCCTGAACACGGTCGAGCCCGCTTTGCCCATCATGGCGGCGCAGAAGGCGGGCCAGATCGCGATTATGAGCTCACTGGCCAGCTTTGGCCCATGGCCGGGTGCACCAGCCTATGGCGCAACCAAAGCCGCTGTACGCCTGTATGGCGAGGCGCTGGCCGGGTCTGTGCGTAATAAGGGGATTGAGGTCAGTGTGATTTGCCCCGGCTTTGTTCGCAGCAACATGACGGCAGTGAACGATTATCCGATGCCATTTTTGATGGATGCGGATCGGGCCGCCGCGCGGATTGCCACGGGGCTGGCGGTCGGACGGGTGCGTGTTGCGTTTCCGTGGCCCGCCTATGTCATCGCTGGATTCTTGGGATTTTTGCCACCGGAATGGAGCACGCGCTGGTTGGCGAAACTGCCGGAAAAGCCGCAATCCCGTTGAATCTGAAGCGTTTATTAATATTCACTAAACCAGACAGTTTATAAAAAATTTCACTCAATTAGCATCTTTTCATGCGATAATAGAAACACTACTCTGGGGGTTCAATTTTAAAGGGTGGTGGGTTTTTCCTGCATCTGTCCGTATGTGAAGCCTTAAACTGCGACGCATACGCAAAAACAATAATAAACATGACGGACGCATTTCCCATCATACGCTTGCTGCGTAACGGTGCGCCTGCACCGTCTGTGAGTAGAGTGAGACTGGGGCGTCGCAGTACGATGTTGCACCATTTCGTGCCATCAGGATTGTGACAGGGCGGATAGAAAACCGGCGGCCATTATGGACGTTAAAGAAGTCGAACGAAATATTGAGGTTGCGGTAAACCTCCTGAAGGCGTTGTCCAATGAACGGCGTTTGATGGTTATTTGCGCCTTGTACCAGGGCGAAAAAAGCGTTGGCGAGCTGGAAAAAATCGTTGGCCTGTCGCAATCGGCTTTATCCCAGCATCTGGCGCGCCTGCGCCGCGACGGTCTGGTCAACACGCGCCGCGATGCGCAAACCATTTATTATTCCATGAATGATCGGGCGACGAAGGCCATTCTGGGCACGCTGTACGATATCTACAGCCCGCATATGGGCGACGGGTCCGTGACCTGATTTTCTGTCTCAGGTGCGGAAATCACGCGCCCGTAAAACATTCATCACATCATTGACGCTCAGATCATCCAGACTGGATCGTTGGATCGTGCGCACCCACGGATATTGCGGCGCGTGGCGTTTCGGGTCGCTGGATGCGGAAAACAACACCCATGTCGGGCATCCGGTGGGCGCGATCATGTGGACGGGTCCAGTGTCGTTGCCAATCACACCAGCCGCGAAGCGGCCCAGCGTTGGCAAATCCGACAACGCGGTCTGTCCCGTCAGGTCGATGGCTTGCGCGCAATGACCGGCAATTATTTTCGCCAAGGGTTGTTCATCGTGTGTGCCGATGATCACCGGCGTCAGGCCCCAGCCATACAAGCGGCGGGCCAGATCGCCATAATGATCGGCGGGCCATCGTTTTTCCGGTCGGCTGGGCGCGCAGCCCGGTACGATCAGGACATAGGGTTCGGGAATTTCAAACAGGCCCCGCAACGCGGTGTGATCGCCACCCAGCCAGTGCAAATCATCCCCCTGAACATTTTCAATACCCGTCAGGGCCAGCAAGCGCGCATGGCGCAGGGCGGCGGGTTCGGTATCCTTGGATGAAATCACATCGCGCCATGTGGCCCCGGCCATGGTGCCGGCCCATTGTGGCTTTGGTTTCATCATTTGTGACAGGCGGAAATACAGCGCCGTGCGTTGATTATTTTGCAAATCATACACGCGGTTAAAGCGGCCTGTTTTGAAAACATGACGCACGCGCATCCATCCGGCAGGGTCGAATTTTTTCGGGCGCTGATCAATGATGATGTCGTTAAACAGGCCGCTTTGAATCGCCAGTGATTCAAATGGCTGTGTTGTCATCAATGTGATGTGGGCGGCGGCATGGTGTGTACGAATGGCACGCATGGCACCAAGCGCAATAATAAAATCACCCAGAGCGCTGAGTTTAATGACAAGGATACGCTCAGGATCATCCATCCGGGTAAGGGCCTTTGTGTTTACTCGGCCGCGCGGCGCAGGGCTGCGCTATCGGCGGGGCGGGATTGCTTTTTGGTCTTGGTGGCCGTGGGTTGTTTTTTCTTGCCGTTGATGGGGGCCGATTTTGTTTTCTTTGCCGGGGCGAATTTTTCGGCCAGCAATTCGGAATACACGTTCAGCGTATCAAACGCCATGCGTTCCTTGGTGAAATTGGCCGCAATGTGGGCCATGGCGCGTGTTGCCAAAACGGCACGCTGTGTCGCGTTCAGGGCCAGCGCCTCGGAAATGGCGCGGGCCAGGGCGGTGGAATCGCCCGGCGGGATCAGCCATCCGGTTTCGCCGCGTTGGATGGTTTCGCGCACGCCGCCATGATCGGTGGCCACCACCGGGCGGCCCATGGCCTGGGCTTCGACCGGTACGCGGCCAAACCCCTCCGGTTCGGTCGATGCGGAGACCACAACATTGGTCAGCATGTAGGCGGCGGGCATGTCGGAGCAATGATCGACGATGCGAACATACCCTTCCAATTTACGGGCGCGGATTTCGTCTTCCAGTTCCTTGCGGTATTCCACCCGCCCCTGATCCGACCCGATCAGGACGCAGAAAACATCGGTGCGTTTTAATTGCGCGATGGCATCAATCAAAACATGGTGCCCCTTCAGGCGTGTGATGCGCCCCGGCATCATCACCACGTTGGCCCCATCGGGCAGACGCCATTCGCGGCTGATCTTGATCATACGTTCGGCGCTGACCGCGGTGGGATGGAATTTTTCCAACGCGACACCGCGATGCACGACACGGATGACATCGTCATCAATCCCGAATGTGGCTTTCAAATAATTGGCGACGTAACGTGATACGGCGATCACGCGTTCACCGCGCGCGATGGAACTGTTGTAAAAACGTTTCAGTCCCGTTTGCGTTTTGTACGGCGCGTGACAGGTGGTCATGAATTTGGCCTGCGTGCCCATACAGGCGCGCCACGCGCTCCATGCCGGGGCGCGGCTGCGAACGTGGACGATATCAACGTCGTAATCACGGATCAGGCGGCGAATGCGCTTGATGTTCTTCCACATCACCAACGGGTGTTTGCTGTGCACCGGCAAATCAATGTGCAATGTTCCGGCGCGTGCCAGTTCCGGCACACGGGACCCACCATGGGATACAACGATGGATTTCGCGCCCACATTGTTCAATTCGGCGGCGATGTCGATGCATCCCTGTTCCGCGCCACCGGGGCCCAAAACGGGAATGATCTGCATCACAACGGGGGTTTTCTGGGCCGTGAAGCCACCCATCATGCTGGACATGGGCATAAGGCTGGTGCCTTTGCGCTCAGGGCTTGTCGATGAATCGGTTGGTGTCATATTGTTCAACTATGATCTCGTGAATGAGCGCCCCGCCACTATCGGAGGGCGCTTAAGAAACGCCGAATCAATTTAAACTATATTTTTCCTGCCGTCCAAGCCCCCATAAAGGTCATGGAGGGCTATCCCGGAGTGTGTCATGCCCGACTTTCTGATCCGCAGCCAAGGCCCCCGCCTGGCCTATGTCCGCACGGCGGCCCAGGGGCCGGGGACGGCCCTGCCAACCGTGATGTTTCTGGGTGGGTTCCGGTCCGATATGACGGGCACCAAAGCCACCGATCTGGAGGTGCGGTCCTCCATTCGCGGGCAGGGGTTTTTACGCTTTGATTACAGCGGTCACGGTGCCTCTGCCGGCCGGTTTGAAGAGGGTACAATCGAAAGCTGGCGCGACGATGCGCTGGCCGTGCTGGACCGTCTGACCGATGGTCCGGTGGTGCTGGTTGGATCGTCCATGGGGGGCTGGATTGCCCTGTTGCTGGCGCTGGCGCGCCCCGATCGCGTATGCGGCTTGATCGGTCTGGCCGCGGCCCCGGATTTTACCCGCAATATGGTCGACGAATCTTTTGATGATGCCATGCGTTTAAGCCTGCAAACACGGGGCTTTGCCGATGTGCCGACGGAATATAGCCCCGAACCCTATCGCATTACGCAAGCTTTGATCGATTCCGGCAACCGCGTGTGTCTGCTTGACCAGGGCCATGATCTTTCAATCCCTGTCCGTTTGATTCAGGGACAGCGCGATGCCGACGTGCCATGGGAAACGGCGGAGCACATCGCCGCCCGCCTGCCGCATGCGGATGTGCGCGTGACGTTGGTGCCCGATGGCGACCACCGTCTGTCCCGTCCGCAGGATCTGGATCTGATTGATGGATGTGTGCGGGAACTCTCGGCGTCTGTCGCCCGCCGTGTCAGCGCGTAACGCCTATTTCCGCTTGTATTTAAAGGCTGTTTTGGACTCGCCCGCCTTGCCGACAAATTGGCGTTTGGTGGTCTTGGCGGGGATGCTGCGCGTCATTAACCCCTTGGCGCCGACAATTTCCAACCCCTTCAGCAACAGGATCAACGCCAGTGTGGCCAGAAAGGGAACACCGGTCAAAATTACCGTGCGCATTTTCAGCACTGGGGTAATCACAGTGTCCCACGTCGTGGGCTCGACACTGTCCTTGGTGATGCCCAGTGAATCCGGGGCATAGGTCTGCAACAACCATCCCACCTGCGAGAACTTCATCGGCTGGTCATAGTTCTGGTCCTGATAGGTGATATAGGCATCGTGGCCCAAAGCCGCCAAAAACGGGATCGCCAGAATAAAGCACAGGATCTGCAACGCGCGCATGGGAAAAATCCGTTGAATATCAAATGGATGGTCGGAATGACTCGGATATTGTACCACGCCCCCCGACACCACGCAAAGCGTCCCGGTTTTGGCGAAAAGACCCTTGCATTGCACGGGTTTGCTGGGGTAGGGTGCGGCCCTGTCGGATCAACCCCGACGATCCCCGTTTGCGCGGGGTCCTTTGATGGAATGGACAGGTGGCCGAGTGGTTGAAGGCGCACGCCTGGAAAGTGTGTATAGGTTAATAGCCTATCGCGGGTTCGAATCCCGCCCTGTCCGCCATTCATGCCTCCGCCATTAAAAAAGCCCCCGCTCGGGGGCTTTTTTAATGGGCGATCGGGTGTGCGAAAGCTGAAGGGCCTTGAAGCCCTCTAAACGAATGAAAGAAACATTTTAAGGCTGAGGGCCAACGAGACGGCGGCAAATATTTTTTTCAGATGCATGTCGGACAGTTTTTGGGCGCAAGCGGCGCCGTAAGGGGCCGCAATAAAGCTGGATATCGAGATGGCCAGAAATGCCGGGACACAAATAAACCCGAAAGTATGTGGGTCGTCTGTGGTTTTGGACCATCCGCTCACCATATAACCAATTGTGCCTGCGATGGCGATGGGAAACCCGATGGCGGATGATGTCCCCACAGCCTTCCGCATCGGGAAGTTTTTATAGCTTAAATAGCTTATTGTCAGAAACCCACCACCGACGGCCGCAAGGGCTGAGATTGTTCCAATCCCTGTTCCCACAAAAATTAAATCGCGAAGTTTTGTCGGTGTGGCGCTGGTTTTTGGTTGCCAATTAAAGAACATCATCCCGGCAATGAGGGCCATAAAAAAGGCAAAGAAAATAGAAAGATAAAGTGAATTAATATGTGTCGCCATATGTGTTGTGATGAAGGCGCCTACAATGATCCCGGGCGTCATGCTTGCAAAAATAGCCCATGAAACATTCTGTTTTGACGCGTGCGCGCGAATACTTGCTGTTGATGAAATGATCATACAGGCAAGGGACGTTCCCAGAGCCAGATGGACGACGTTATCAATATCAGCGCCTTGATAGAGAAAGATCGATGTCAGCAGCGGCACCAATATTCCGCCTCCGCCGACGCCTAGGAGGCCGCTCATGAAGCCAACGAATCCTCCAAGTAAAGTATAAACAGCGACCCATTCAAAATCTGACATATTGGAACCTTCTTTCCAGGGCGTCTTGTCGAGATTGGCAATTAATTATAGGATATCACTTCAAGTTAACTTGAGGTCAAGCTGTATAATTTTTGTGGGGAATCGATGGATATAAATGCTGTTTCAAAGGCTTCTGGTCTACCAGCCTCCACTTTGCGTTTTTATGAAGAAAAGGGGCTGATCCAGTCCTGTGGCAGACATGGTTTGCGACGGGTTTTCGATGATAATGTTTTGGAAAAACTGGCGTTGATTTCACTTGGGCGCACATCTGGATTTTCGTTGGAAGAAATGCGCGCGATGTTTTGCTCCGGACGGCGAGAGATAGATAGGACTCTTTTGTCTGCGAAGGCGGATGAGTTAGATAAAAAAATAAAGGAGCTCGAATCTATGCGTGATGGTCTTCGTCATGCAGCGCGCTGTCCTGCGCCCAATCATTTTGCGTGCCCGAAATTTTTGCGTTTATTACGAATTGCTGAAAAAAATCGTGTGCGCAAGCCGACAAAAAAGAATAAATAAGATCAGGTTTTACGTAGTTTTTAGCGTAATGGAATGAATATATCGTTTGGACGGTGAAAATGACCGAAACAATCATCTGGCGTGAATCACCCTTTGGTCCGTGTGTTAGTGATCATGACGGGGTTTTGATGTATGGCATTCTGGTTGAATCCGGACATGCGTCGTATGATTTTGACTTTGTCATTCAGGATTCGGATTTGCAGGTGTTGAAAGCGAACCCCGCGCGGGCCGACGCGCTGTATTGGGCGTTGACGACCTGTCTGCAAAAACACAAAAACGATTTCACGCAGGACCAGATGGATATATTGCTGCGTGACACGCTGCATTCGTCTGCGGCGGATTTTGAATCGTTTCTGGATCGTTTCAGCGCCGCGCATCACATCGCCCTGCGCGGGTATATTGAACGATCAACTCGCTGAAAAATATATTATTTTCGTTCTTGTTCGCCCCCTCTTGTGCTGCGCTGCGAGGATCGGCTATCAATGCCGTCCTGATTTTTAAAATCTATAACAACAAGAATATTCGGGGCCGGGAAGGCAACAGGGGACGCGCATGACGACAGAGACAAATTTTTCCGAAGATATTCAAATCGACGCAAAATCCATCACGGGCATTCGCGTGTTTGAACATGAAGACCGCGTGTCCATCTATACCACGAAGGGAGAAATCTTTCGTGGTTCAAAGAACGTGTTCGGGCCTGACATCGAACGTGCGTTGAGCGTTTTTCAGGATGCGGGGGCGGAATTATTTCGATTTCCTGTCTATGGCCCGGAAGGGCGCAATCATCTTTATACCAGTTATATTCGACACCATGCGATTACCTTTGCGCGCGTGGGTGAATCGCGGGTCAAAGGGTATAAACACGTCCAGATCGGTGTTGATGGCATGCCGGGTGAACACTCTCATGCGATTGGCAAGCGGGAATTAAAACCGTTCTATGATGCGCTTCAAATGCATCATGGCAGCATGCGTCATTACGAAGCGCCGTCCGTTGTGATTGCAGGCAAGGACACCACCTACGTTCACGCATGGCTGGTCACGCATATGCAGGCCAGGGCGGATAACACGCTGCACATTCAATTCGGCGCCGGAAACGACGCCGTTGATCTGCCTGTCTGTGATGGCCATGCGCAGCGCGTGGCCAAGACGTTGTATCAGGAAGATTTGATCGAAAACAACAGTCTGCGCGCGTATGTAGAGGCTGAATCCGCAACCGAAATGCATGCCATCATGGAGGTGTTGGCGGGGGATATTGCGTGCTATACGCCGCATATATTCCAGGTGCCAAATGCCCTGAACACCACATATCTGCCCAAGGCGCGCGCGGCCTGGGTGTGTTGTGCCGATGGGGGTGATGCAGAGCAAAAAATCTTGACGCTGCAGACGGCTGAAACGAGGCCGTTGGCGTTGTCACTGCGCTTCAACACAGAAGCCGATCGCAAGGCCGCGATCCAAAAAATTTCCGAGGAGATGAACGTGAGGTTTGTCTGCTCTAACCCGTCCTGTCACCCTTGAGCAGGGTGGCCGTGATGGATTGAAAGAAAGAAGCCAGTATCATTGATGATGCTGGCTTTTTTCTGGTGCGGATCCTCTTCCAGAGAGGCGGTCTTTTTTTTAATTGCCGCGATATGTTGAGTATCCATAGGGGCTGACCACGACCGGGACATGATAATGGTCAATGTTTTCATCAACCTTAAAGATGACATTGATCTCCGGAAAGAATGGTTCTGCTGATCCGTTATCATAGGCGGTCATATCAAAGGTGAGTTGGTATGTGCCGGACTTAAAATCGGCATTGTCTATAAATTGTTTGATCCGGCCATTCTCACCAGTTTTAGCATCCGCGATTTTGACCCAGTTCTGGCCTTCTTTTTTAGATAGAACAACGGGGATATTGCTGCCACCTGCGCCGCTGGCCAAGTCTAATACATGCGTTGATATCTCTGTTGCCATCGCTGATGTTGTTGTCATCAGTGTCAGCACTGTTGTTAAGAGTAGTTTTTTCATGATTAGAGACCCTTGCATTTTCTAACTGCGTGAACAGGTTAAATTCAAAGCCGATAGTCCTGAGATGATGGCCTTTGGAGAAGGATGTAGGGCACGCACCGCGCTTTTCCAATCTGAATGATAAAAAGGCGGATGGGCTTTTGGGCCTCATCCGCCTTCTTTGTTGTGGGATTATCGTTTAATGCGCGTGGTGGCCGGCGTGCGGATCTGATCCGTGCATCATGTGGTCCATGCCATGCACCATTGATGGATCGATTTTGACGTCGTCCGGGTTGCCCGCATATTTGCCGATGATGGATTTCATTAAATCAATTTCCATCTTCTGATCGCGCAGGATGTCCAGCGACATCAGTTTCAGATAGCCATTATTCGCATCGGGGTCGGCCAAATAGGCATTGGCCATGTCCAACGCCCCTTCGTGGTGAATGATCATGGCCTTGGCAAAGCGGACATCTTCGGCGGAAACGGCGCGTGTGCCCGCCCACCTATCCAGCGGGCCGGGCATCGGCGCGCGCTTGAATTGCTGTTGCTGGGCCAGGCCGCGCGTGGCGATCTGGCCACGGACGGCGCGGTTGCCGGTGAAGCTGAAATCGTCGATATGGCTTTCGACTTTATCCAGCATGGAAATTTCAAACGTCTGGTTATGAATGATGCCGCGCGCCAATTGTTTCAAGGTCGCGTTGGTGGCATCCGGGTTGGACAGATATTCCGTCGACATGGTCAGCGCACCGGCATGGTGCGGCCGCATTCCGGTGATGAAGGTCATGTCGGCCTTCTGGTTGGCGGCGGTCATCATGCCGTACCACGGCGTAGTGACGCGGGGTTTGGACGGGTCGTAATCGGGTTCAACACTGGCCAAAGCCGGGGTGGAAACGCCCGCCAGCAAGGCCAGCGCGGCAACAAGACGAATGGTGCGAATCATGATGGATGTGGTCCTTTCTATAATACCCTCTAGGGGTATTATATACCCACAGGGGGTATATTAGTCAAGGCCCATGGAGCCATTGGATTCATTCCCTCAGGAACCGAATCGCGCGGCGGCGGTCTTCTTCCTGCGCCTGAATCAGTTTGTAGCTGACATAGTATTTGTAAATGTTGCGCACGTAATTCACCGGTTCCATACCGACCCGTTTCGCGGCGATATGTTCGACATTGCCCAGCCATTTATTCGGGTCCAGCCCAGCCTCTTTGGCCTCGTCGCGCAGCTTCTGGATGCGATTGGGCCCGGCGTTATAAGCGGCGAAGGCGAACAGCGCGCGATTTTGTTCATCCAGATTTGAATCATCCAGATACACATCCATAACGTAATCCAGATATTTTGTGCCGGCATGAATATTGTGCTCTGTGACTTTGATGTCGCCGACATTCATTTGTTTTCCCGTGGCGGGCATCACCTGCATAATGCCGATCGCGCCGACGGGGCTGACCGTTTTCTGGTCAAGGCGCGATTCCTGATATCCCTGTGCCATCAGCATCAGATAATCAAAATTGTAATCGTGACCATAGGTGCGGAACAGCGTGACCGTATCCTGAAAACGTTGACGGGCCTCGGCCTTGTTGGGATTGTCCAGCGTGGCGATGCGGTGTGCAATCTGTTTGGCGATGATGTTTGTCATGCCCTGACCGATCAGGACGTCATCGACAAAACCATTCAAAAACGCGCCCAGTTGCGGATTTTTCTTGCGGTAAGCCCAGCCAATTTCATCCTTGGATGAAAGGACCATCGCCGGATCCTCATAGGCGATCACGTCGGGCAATTGTTTTCGCCACATGTCGAACAACCACCCGTCAATCACGCTATAGGGCAGGATGCCGGCATTGACCATGTCCAACATATCTTCGTCTTCCAGATTGTCGGGCAAATTCTCAATCTTGACTTTCTTGACGTGGTTTTTACGAAACCGCTTGTTCAAATTCTCCAACGCGGCGTGATAAGATGTGGCGTCATGCGCATACACCGTCTTTCCTGCCAGATCGTCCAGCGTGGTCAGGGGTGGCGCGTCCTTGTGCGCGACAATGACCATGTTAAATGGCTTGGCGACGGGATGGGTGAAATTGACGATCTTTTTCCGTTTCGGGGTGATGGTGATATTGCCCAGGGCAATGTCCCCCTTGCCCGCGTTCAAATCGCTCAGAAGCCGTTCCCGGGGCGTGGCAATCAACGCAACGGTCACTGGCGGTGCGCCCTTTTTATTCAGCTTTTGCGATACGTATTTGGAAAATTCCTGCACCATGCGCACGGAAAATCCATCTTCCTTGCCCATGTCGACGGTGTACAGTGTGCGGCTATAGGGGACCAGAACGCGAATAACAGTGCGTTCAACCATGGTGTCCAGATCGCCCTTGCTGGGCTGCAGTTTGACCGCTAATTGCCGTGTGGGGGACGTGTCTTTGCTGTCCTGCCCGTGGGTGGGATTTGAGAAAACAACAAGGCACAGACCCATAAAGAAACACAGAATACGGCTACGCATCGACAGATTCCTTCTCTCGAGAACTCCGAAAGAAGTATCGCATGCGCACTTAATGAAGGTGTAAATGCCAGTATTTTTTAAGGTTTTCAGCGGGTTGCGATGCTGGTGTTCAGCTTGCGATGGGAACGTTGATGTTGCCTTGGTTGATCAGGTCTTCAAGGCTCAGCCCGTTGGTGCCGCCAATAATGGTGGCAAAGTGAACGAAGTTGCCGTCGCTGTTCGGGCTGGCGTAAATATCTGTGTCGGCCCCGTTGGCCTGGAAATAAAGGTTGGCCAGAATATCCGCCAGATCGTCACCGGTTTCCAGGATGTCATTTTGCAGGATTAGAACATCACTGCCCGGATCGGTTTCAAAATTATAAATGGTGGTGACGCCATTGATGGCATTGCCCGACAGCGTCAGAATATCGCGCGCATCATCGCTGCCGTACAATGTGGTGTTGGCACCGGATATGTCGTATTCGTTCACATCGTCACCGGTGCTGTGCACCGTGTTGCCATTTCCTTCCAGCGTGACGGAATGATAACCATTTCCGATGGTCAGTGTGTTGTTGTCATTGTGAATGGTAATGATGTCGCCATCGGGGCCATCGCCGGCCCCTGTGTTGATGGTGTTGTTGTTGCCCCAGATTTCGATGTCGTCGTCACCTGTGGCGCCTGTATTGATGGTGTTTCCGTTCCCGCTCATCTCGATGGACAGGCTGTCGCTGCTGTGCGCATCTGACATGGTCAGGATGTTGTCGTCACCGTAAATCTCCACGCTTGTTCCTGCGGCACGGTAAAGGGTACCGGTGTTTGAATTGCCATGAAACTGGATGTCCAACTCACCGGTCCCGCCGTTCACAACATTGCCGTCGCCCGAAATTTCCAGGAAATAATATTCATCCCCGGTGGTTATGGTGTTGTTGTTTCCGTTAAACTCCGCGGCGCCGGTGCCGTTATCGGTTGCAAAGCTGTTGTTGTTGCCTGTGATCATGGAGTTGTCGTTTCCATCCCCGGCCGAGATGGTGGTGGTGTTTGCAAAAACGCCGATGATGTCATCCCCGTCACCGGCGTGAATGGTGGATCCATCTCCATACATAAAAATCAGGTCGTTGCCCGCGCCCGCATTGATTTGATAAATCACGCTCCAGTCGAGATCCGCCAGATAGGTTTTAATACCGCCGCCATTGGGTTCAAAAAAATATCCCGTGGCATCATTGCCGATGGAATAGGCGTCAAAATCGGGTTCCAGTTCGATGCTGGCGCCGCCATAAAATAATCCGTACAACGCCCCGGCAAAGAATTCATTGCTGCCTGTTCCGTTGATGATGCGTGTTTCGATGGCCGGTTCGGTATCTCCGCCATGGGATGATGTGTGTCCCGGATGTGCAATGGTCAGCGTTTCATGCGTGTACGCCATCACGGTGGCCGCCTGATGCGCCAGATGCGACGCGCCAATCGGCCCCAGCGGTTGATCCAGTTCGTCCAGCGGCGTCAATGACGGGTCGTCGCTGGAGAGCGAGAACACGCTCTGGGCCTGTGACTGAAAACCAAATCCGGATGATTGCGGGGCGTTGGGCGCGGGTTGTGCCGGGGCATGGGCCTGTGTCGCGGCGGCGGGGGATGCCTGTGCCTCCGGCTCTGCTGGTTGGGGGATGATCGTGGGGCGCGCGTCCGCCGCGGATGGGTCGGGCGTGGGATCAGGTGAAGGTGCGTTTGTTATGGTGCTGTCATCCGCCGCCGCGGTGTTCGCGGCGGGGTCATGCGCATCGTTTTGCGCAGCCTCAGCGGCAGAAATATCAGAAACCCGGATACTCACCATACGCATAAACCCAGAAAAGACCTTATCCAAAGTCTATAAGAGAAGGGAATACTCTCCCCTTACTCTAGGGCCAGATGGTTAAAATTTTACGAAAATTCTTGGTTTTTCGCGGTCTTCAGCCGGGGTCAGGGGACCGGCTGGAACGTTCCGTCGGCCTGTAATGTTTCCAGCACGCCGGATTCAATCGCGTACCATGCGCCGTGCAGGCTGAGCGTGCCTTGCTCCACGCGCTCCGCAATCCATGGGAACGTCATCAGGTTGTTCAGGGACACTTTGATGACCTCGTGTTCGCAACAGGTTTGGCGCTCCACCGCATCGGGGATGGCCGTGGTTTTCACACGGGCGGATTCGGCGATTTGCATCCAGGGGGCGACGAAATCCTGCGCGTGGGCCGGAGCCCCGTTCAGCAACGCGCTGACCCCGCCGCACATGCCGTGACCCAGCACGATCAAATGCGGAATTTCCAGCACACGCACACCAAATTCCAATGCGGCGCTGGTGCCGTGATAGGCGCTGTCCGGGGCGTAAGGTGGAACCAGGTTGGCGACATTGCGCACGATTAAAATTTCACCGGGGCCGCAATCAAAAATCATGGTCGGGTCCACGCGGCTGTCGACGCACGACACGATCAAGGCCCGTGGCTTCTGGCCACGTTCGGCCAATTGCCGGAAAATACGTTTGCGTTCGGGCCATCCGGTTTCACGAAAACGGCGATAGCCCTCGATCAGCTGGTCCATGGGTGCTTCTCCTCATCTTGCGGGCGCAGTCTAAAACGCCCGGCGCAGGCCAGCAAGTATGCGGTTTGCTTTATGCCTAACAATATGATTTTAAAAGGGAAAATTGACATATGTTGCAATGCAACTTTTGCATTGCAATAAACGCATGGCTGAGCCATATTCCGCGCATAGGTGCATTTCATTGGTTTTTTAAAGGAGCAAAACATGATCCCGGCCGATATTGCGTGGATGTTGATGGCGACGGCGTTGGTGCTGTTGATGACGCCCGGCGTTGCGTTTTTCTACGGCGGCATGGTCCCCGTCCGCAGTGTGATTTCAACAAAGTTCCAAAGCTTCGCCTGTATGGGTGTGGTCGGTCTGATCTGGGCCGTGTGCGGATACTCATTGGTTTTTTCCGAAGGCAATATTTTTATCGGCGGGTTTGATTATCTGATGCTGAGCAATGTTGGCGTGGACCCGAATGCATCATACGGCCCCACCATTCCGCATGTTCTGTTCATGCTGTTCCAGGCGACCTTTGCCATTATCACGCCGGCCTTGATCACTGGGGCCGTTGCCGAACGCGTGCGGTTCAAGGCGTGGCTGATCATCATGGCGCTGTGGTCGTTGTGCGTCTATGTGCCGGTGGCGCATTGGGTTTGGGGTCCGGGCGGATGGATTGCCAAAATGGGCGGTCTGGATTTTGCCGGGGGTCTGGTTGTGCATATGACATCGGGTTTTGCGGCTCTGGTCGCGGCGATCATGCTGGGCAATCGTGCCGGATTTAAACCGGAAGAAAACAATTCGTTCAGCGTGCTGATGGTCTGGCTGGGGGCGACGTTCCTGTGGTTTGGCTGGTTCGGTTTTAATGCCGGTTCGGCGTTGGGGGCCAACGGTCTGGCGGCGTATGCGGCGGGCACAACATTTTTTGCGGCGGCGACATCCATGACCATCTGGATGATTTGCGACTGGGTGATCGGCGGAAAACCCACGGCGGTCGGTGCGGCCGTGGGCGCTGTGGCGGGTCTGGTCGCCATTACACCGGCGGCGGGTTATGTCAGTTTACAGGCGGCCTTGATCATTGGTGTTGTGGCGGCTGTCGGATGCTATTTCGCCGCCCGTCTGGTGAAGCATACGTTGAAAACGGATGATACGGTCGACGTGTTCGCCTGCCACGGTGTGGGCGGCATGATTGGCACGATCCTGACCGCTGTGTTCGCCAGCACCGCCATCAACCCCGCCGGGGCGGATGGCCTGTTGTTCGGCGGCGTGGATTTGTTCCGCGCCAACGTGATCGGTGCATTGGTTGTTGTCGGTTATACGGGTGTCGTAACGGCGGTCATCTTCAAACTGGTCGGCCTGATCACCCCGGTCCGCGTGAGCCAGAGCGAAGAAAAATCCGGCCTGGATATGACCCAACACGGCGAGCGGGCCTTTGCCTTGCGCTAAAAAATAGCGGGTTTGAACGGGGAAACAGGCAGAAGGCGGGTCAGCAATGGCCCGCCTTCTTTGTTGGTCTTTTGTGCGGGTTCCTGTATTCATAGGCAGATGACACAGGCGAAAAAACACATCGTAATTATCGGCGGCGGCCCGGCGGGGTTGTTCGCGGCGGAGTATCTGGCGGGAGCTGGACACGCTGTGCATGTGTATGAGCATAAGCCGACCCTGGCGCGGAAATTTTTGATGGCCGGGCGCGGTGGATTGAACCTGACCCATTCCGAAGATCTGGAATCATTCATCGCACGGTATGGCGCGGCCAGCGATTGGGTGGGGCCGATGGTACGGGATTTTACGCCGTCGGATCTGCGCGATTGGTGTAAAGGGCTGGGCGAAGAAACATTTGTCGGGTCCAGTGGGCGCGTATTTCCGCGCAGTTTCAAGGCTTCGCCGCTGTTGCGTGCATGGCAGGCGCGGTTGGATGGGTTGGGCGTGACGTTTCATTTCAACCATCATTGGGCGGGATGGAATGATGCCGGCGCATTGATGTTTACCGACAAAAACGGGATGGCGGTTGTTGCGCGTGCCGAGGCCACCCTGTTGGCACTGGGTGGGGCGTCGTGGCCGAAACTGGGGTCGGATGCGGGGTGGGTGGATTTGTTGCGCGGGCGTGGTGTTGCGATGGCGCCGTTCCGCCCGGCCAATTCCGGTTTTACCCATCCTTGGTCGGATCATTTCGCGGACCGTTTTGCGGGCCAGCCCTTGAAATCCATCACCCTGACCCACAGCGGGCGCAGTGTGCCCGGTGAAATGATGATCGCGGCCAAAAGCCATGAACGGGGTGTTGAAGGGGGCGTGATTTATGCGCTGTCCGCGTCAATCCGCACCGCGGTGGAGCATGATGGCGAAACAATCGTGCATATTGATTTACGCCCAGGTGTTACGCTGGAGGATCTGGCGCGCCGTCTGTCCGGGCCGCGCGGTCGCGCATCGTTTTCCACACACATGAAAAAGGCCGGTGGCTTGTCCCCGCTGGCGGCGGCGTTGCTGCGTGAACTGGGTGGCGAGGAGGTGAGCACGTTGTCGCCAATTATGCTGGCCACCCTGATAAAGGCTCTGCCGCTGCCGTTGTCAGCACCGTTTGGTCTGGCCCGTGCGATTTCATCGGCCGGGGGTATTGCGCGCGAGGCGGTGAAGGGTGATCTCATGCTGCAATCCCTCCCCGGCGTGTTTGTCGCTGGTGAAATGCTGGATTGGGAGGCGCCGACCGGTGGGTATTTGTTGCAGGCAACCTTCGCCACGGCGTTGCACGCCGCGCGCGGGATAGAGCGTTTTTTGAAAGCGTCTGATTAAGCGGGGCTGTGCGCCAGTTCGGCCGTTGTCATGTGCTGTTTATTGCGCCAGTGGTAATACAGGCCCGTGCCGATATTGGCGATGGCGATGGAGGTGAACACACCGATCACGCCAAAGAAATGATTGCCGATAAAGGCCAGCGGGATTTGCACGATAATCATTTTCACCCCAATCATCGCCGCGGATCGTTGCGGCAAACCGATGGCGTTAAACGCGCTGGACCAGCCGGGCACCAGATTGCCCGCGGCGTAGCTAAACGGCACGATCAGGAAGTACAAGGCTGTCATGCGCACGGTTTCCGCGTCGGTGGAAAACAATCCGGCCAGCGGATAGGCCCCAATCATCAGGATGGCCGCCACCGCCACCGACCACAGCACGCAAAAGCGAATGGCCAGACGCAGTGTTTCATGCACACGGTCAAACCGGCGGGCGCCCCAATTCTGGCCCAGAATGGGCGACATGCCGGTGGCCAGCGCCATGATGACGATAAAGGCAAACGCCTCAACCCGTGTGGCCACACCAAAGGCGGCCACGGCATGGGTGCCGCTTTGCGCCAGAATGGCGGTTAAAACACCGCTGGTCATGGGCTGGATCGTGCTGGTAATGCCGGCGGGCAGGGCGATGAACAACAAGCGGCGCGCCGAGTCGCCGAATTGATCGAGATGCAGCCCGTCCTGAAAAATAATGCGTTTTTTGTATTTCAAAATCCACAATGCCACGATCATGGATAAGCCATAGGAAATGATGGTGGCCAATGCCGCCCCATGCATTTCCATCCGGGGTAGGCCGAACAGGCCGAAAATCAGCAACGGGTCCAGCACGACCAGAAACGCCGTGGTGCCCATCATGATCAGGGCCGGGGTTAATGTATCGCCCGTGGCGCGAATGGCGGAATTGCCGACCATGGGCACGGTGATGAATACAATCCCCGTGAACCACAGCCCCATATAATCCAACACCATCGGCATCATATCGTCCGTGGCGCCCATGGCGCGGAACAGCGGGTCCATGATGGCGTGCCCGGCCAGCGCCATGATCACACCGGCTATCACAGCCAGGATCAAGCCATGGCTGGACAACCGAACAACCGTATCGTGATTGCCCTCGCCAATCGCGCGCGACACGACGGACGACATGCCAATGCCCAGCCCGATGATCAGGCTCAGGACCGTCATGGTGACGGGGAAGGTAAAGCTGATCGCGGCCAGGTGGGCCGGGCTGATCATCGAAATGTAAAATGTGTTGACCAGCTGCGAGGCGACGATGGCCAGAATGCCCCAGATCATCGGCACGGATAACCGCACCAGATGGCCCTGAACCGGACCGCTGGTCAGATCGCCATGACGGCCCCGCCCGTGCAGGGGGTTCGCAGTGGACGATGGGGCGGCGTGGTCGGTGGTGTCGGTTTCTGAACGCATGATGGACCTTATATCTGCCTGTTACCGCGGCGCGTCAAGCTTTTGGGAGTTTTTTGCGCCGGGTCCAGCGGGCGAAAACCCTATGGGATCAATACGAAGGGATAGTTTAGTAAGTCTTTACATAAAAATTTAACCGATTCTGCGCTATTCTTAACCATCGGTGCGCCCGGTCGGGGGACAAGGGTGCCCCGGAATCAGTATCGTATGATCCGTCAGGCCGTACGTCCGGCCGCAAAAAAAGCGGACATCAGTGTGTGCGGGGGCGAAAGCGTCGGGTATGGCGGATACAGTCTTTACGGGTACAGCCAGTGGGGATTTCATGGTGATGCAGGGTGACCTGCAGCATATGACCATGACTCTGACCAACCCCTACACCGGTGAAACCGTTAACATCAACGATGTGTACAAGGTCAATAACGCCGCCTATGACGGGCTGGGCGGGACCGATGCGCTGTTGATGAGCGAGCATGGCGACATGCTGCTGATCAAAGACGCGGACGGGGACCAGACCCTGAAAAACATCGAACAGATTATCGCCGGAGATGGCGGCGACGTGATCGTTCTGGCGGATGCAGAAATTCAATACGGCAACGTGGCGATTGATGGTGGCGGATCGGGTGATATCATCTGGTCCAACAACGGCAATGACACGATCTTTGCGCTGGATGGCAATGATATCGTCGATGGTGGCGGCGGGCTGGATAAGATTTATGGCGGGTGGGGCAGCGATTATCTGCGCGGCGGCAATGGCGATGATATTGTTTATGGCGGCAGCAAGAACGATTCAGAGTCTGATTATCACACCGTTTCGACATACGAAAAATTCTTCACGATTACGCACAGCTTCCCAACCCTGAATGAAGGCGTGCAAATCACACCGGACCAGCAACAATATCTGGGTCATCCGGCTGGGGAAACGGTTGTCACGTTTACCACCACCGCCACGCTGAAATTCGTCTCCACCGATGCTGGGTATAAAAACACCGTCGGCGTTTATACCGTCGATCCGGATGGCACCATCCGTAACGCTGATTTCGCGTTTATGAATGCCCGCGCGACGGCGTCAGGAACCAGCCATGAATTTGAAATTTCCGGTGCGGTCGGTGTGCAAATCGGCCTGTTCATGATTGCCAACGGATACAATGCCAATGGCGGCTACGGCGGCATTGACATGAATACGGGCACGCTGAATTTCTATTACAATTTTGGGCAGGCGGATCAACGTCTGGCCAAGGTGACCGATGATGGCGACAATGTCAGCCTGATCTGGAGCGATGGCACGACGGACAAGCTGATCGCCGGAACGATCTATCATTCCTCGGCCAGCGACGGGTCCAGCTCATTGAACAGGGATGACAATATTCATGTCATCACCGGTCTGTCCACACCGGGCGATAACACCACCTTGCGCCTAGGGTTTGAAGACCAAGACCATTTGGGTGATGCCGATTTCAACGATGTCATCGTTGATTTACAGGTGGAAACGCAAGTGGTGGAAACCATCCTGCGCCCCGATGATGACATTCTGTATGGTGATGCCGGGAATGACACGCTGTATGGCGGGTTTGGCAATGACGTGCTGAATGGTGGCACGGGTTCGGACCATCTGTATGGCGGCCAGGGCGCAGACACATTCGTGTTCGACAATATGGATGGGTTTGTCGACACCGTGCATGATTTCAAAGCCAGCGAGGGCGATGTGCTGGATATTTCCGACATCCTGTCCGGTTATGATGGCGGGGTCGACGATATAACGGATTTCCTGAAGTTTGTGCAAAACGGGTCCAACGTGGATCTGTATGTCAATGCCGATGGGGACAGTGGTGGCGCGTTTGACCGCGTGGCCGTCATTGTCGGCGGCGTTGGCGGCGCCAGCGTTCAGGATTTGCTGGATGGTGGGGCCATCGTGGCCGCCCAGACGGCAGTGTAATCAACGTGGGATGACCGGTTAGATATCCGGAGGGCGAAAAGGGGAAGCACCCGGTCATTGTGTGCAACGACAATCAGCGAACCGCGATGGGGAGGTAAGGGGCCCCATCGCGGTTTTATTTGCGCATTGTTATGAGGGGCCACTCTAAAGGTTAGGGTGGGTGGGAATAGATCATATTATCATAAAGTTTTAACGAAGTTGGATTTATCATTAAGTTCTAATGTAACGAATATTCTGCGTGAGTGTTCCGGGTATGCGTACAGACACAAACTCTCTTCCTGCTGACCAGACAATCAACGCCGTGCCTCAGGACAATGGGGCCGCTGATCCGATTGTGGTTGCTGCCGCGGACATTGATGCCGCCACAGAGGATGCCCCGGCGGTAGAACCATCGGACGACGATGTGGTGGTGGCCCAGGATGCCGATGATACGCAACCCACAGATTCCCCATCTATTGTTGATACTTTGAAATCAAGCGCTGCGGCGGCTCCTGCGCCTTCGCCCAAACCTGTGCCCGCGAACGAGGGCTTTGGCTTTCAAAGCACAGCCCCCACTGTTTCCGCGTTGTATGATGATGATCTTTTCGCGCTGGGGGTCATTACGGATGACGATGATAATGCGGGCGCGTTTATATCGGTGTCCCTGTTCGATCTGGCCTTGGGGCAAGAATTTCGTCCGGCGGATTTGTTCCGGCCCGTGACCGATGCGGGATCAGATTCCGGTGGCGGCGGCGGTCCTGTTGCGCCCAGCTATGATTTCACGATCAACGGCACGGCGGGGCATGATTTTATTTCAAACCTGCATATCGGTACGGTGACAAACCTCAATCCTGTGGGCAGCCCCTTCTTTGGCCCGGCGCGGTTTTATTTCGATCACCTGCCGGGGCAGGAATATTCGTGGGATGGCGCGGTTTTTACCAGCACGATTGATGCCAGCACGTTTGATCCGTATGCGGTTGTGCCACCTGCTGGCACCTATGCGATTTATGGCGATGACGGGACGGATTTCATTATTGCGCTGAGCAGTGACGGCTTGGTCGATGCCGGAAACGGCAATAACAGCATCGAAATCTACGGTGATAACAACACCGTTTCCTCGGGCGATGGCAATGATCTTTATTACGTGTCCGGCAACAATAATACGATTGATGGCGGCGAAGCCAGCGACCGTATCGTTGTGCGTGGCGATAACAATACAATTGAAACCGGCGGCAGCGATCCGGGCCATAATACGGGCAGTTATTACGTCAGTGTGTCCGGCAATAACAACACCATCAATGCCGATGATGTCGAAGGGTGGCACGCCGTTTATGGTGACGATAACGTCATGAACACCTATGGCGGTGAAGACGATGTGACGATTTCCGGTAATCGTAACACGCTGGATGCGGGCGCGGACGACGATCACATTACAATCGATGGTGATGAAAACGATCTTTATGGCGGCGCGGGCGCGGACTGGTTTGATTTTCAATTCGGGGCAACGGACAACGTCATTCACGATTTTAACCGTGGCGAAGGGGATTTTATCGACATTCGCGATGTTTTGTCCGGATATGATCACGGTGTTGACGATGCCGACGATTTCATCCAATTGGTCGCGAATGGTGCGGATACGGATGTGTATGTCAGCGCCAGCGGCGATGGTAATTTTGATCGCCTGGCCACCATTATCGGCGGATTTGGCGGGGCCAGTGTTGATGATTTGATCACCAACGGGTCCCTGGCCGTGGCTGATGTGTAGATTTTTTTCTCCTTCCGTGCGGGTATTTGCGCTAAATTGCCCGTATGAAAAATGAAAATCCCATCCTTGTTGCCCTGTCGCATGGGTTGAAGTCTGACCTGTTCCCGTCTGCTGGGCCGGGGGCTGCGGTGCTGGCGATCGGTTTCGATGGTGATGTCGATGATTCACTGTTCCCGGCTTCGGTCACAACCATGGTGCAATATTGGGCGGGTCCGGCGGCGCGGTTGCGCGCGCTGGGTTATGCCGTGCGCGGGGATGTTCCGGCCGACGCCGCGTTTGATCGCGTGATTATTCACACGCCAAAACAGATGGATGAAATGCAGTATCTTCTGGCGGCGGGGTGGCGTGCGTTAAGGCCCGGTGGCGACTTGATCGCCGTTGCGGCCAATGATGCGGGTGGGGCACGATTGGGTCCGGTGTTGCGGGATGCCGGGTTGAATATATCGGAATCATCCAAGGCCAAATGCCGCGTTGTGCGTGTCATCAAAAATGATGACGTGAGTGTCCCGCCCGATTGGTTGGCTCATGGTGATTTTCGCGTTCACCCCGATACGGGCATGACCACCTGTCCCGGCCTGTTCAGTTGGGACCGTGTCGATGCTGGTTCCGCCCTGTTACGCGATCATTTGCCCGCCGATTTGTCCGGGGTGGGTGCGGATTTTGGATGTGGGTATGGGTTTTTATCCCGCACAGTGTTGGATCGCTGTGCGCACGTGACATGCCTGCACGGGCTGGATGCGGATTCACGCGCGGTCGCGGCCGCCGGGGCCAATATGCAATCCGATGGCCCACGTTTTTGTGGCCATCATGTTGATATTCCATCCGGATCGGGTCTGACGGGGCTGGATTTTATTGTCATGAACCCGCCGTTCCATACGGGCGCGCGGGAAAGCCACGATCTGGGCCGGGCCTTTATCGCCCGCGCGCATGAAGCGTTGCGCAAGGGTGGTACACTGGTCATGGTCGCCAATGCCCATCTGGGATACGAAGCAGACTTATTGCGCCTTTTTTCCGCCGTGAATAAATTATATGAAGGTGGCGTCTTCAAAATCTATCAATGCGTAAAGTAAAGCCATGCTGATAAAACCGAAAGCCCCCATCATTGGTCGCGATATTTCCGGCGTCCTCTGGGATCTGGATAATACGCTGTATCGTCTGGATACGATGATTGAACATGCATTCAATCATGCGGTTGCGCGCGCGGCGTTGTCATTGGGTGTGGCGTTGCCGCTGGATGAGGCGGTGACGATGGCGCATCAATCCTATGTTGATCATGGGTTCAGTGGGTATCGGTTTTTACGGGATTACGGCCTCAATCGGCTCGATCTGCACCATCGTTTCCATGAATATATTGATGAAACGGTGATTGCGAAAAACCATGAAACGCGCGATCTGTTTGCGTCGGTGCAAACGGACCATGCATTAATTACGCATGGATCACGCGTATGGGCGTTGAAGGTTCTGGAGCATTTGGAACTGCAACCCTGGTTCCCGGACCCGCGCGTTTTTGCGTATGAAAATTACGATTTTGAAAGCAAGGCCAAAAGCCGCAAGCCCTTTGAAATGGCGTTGTCATCCATCAACAAAAATCCGGAAGCGGTGGTGATGGTGGAAGACACGCTGGACAATCTGCGCATCCCGCATGAAATGGGCATGACCACGATTTTTCTGCACCATGGGCGTGATCCGGGCGAACTGCCCGACTTCGTCGATCACACCATGCAAACGGCGCAGGATGTTTTGGTCAATGTTTTAAAGGCTCCAAAGGATTAAAGCGCCCCGGCGTGCAGCCCTGATTCCTTCGATACGATATAGGTGATGGATTTATCATCCAAAACCCCGCCGCGACCGTGATGCAGGACGTGCAGCGCCATGGCGGCATCCATCACGATAATGGATTTATCCGGCTGGTATCGTTTGCGCATATGTTCGTCGGTCAGTTTGATAATCCGGCGCAGTGATTCCGGTTCCACAGTGATGTGGTGATGCTTTTCATAGCCGGATTTCAAATTCATCAAAATATTGAACGTTTCTTCCGCGTTCGGAATACGCAGCGGAATTTTTTGGAAACGGCGATCCATGGCGGGGTCGATGGCGACGAAAATGCGGAATTCGTCCAGTGTCGTCGCGCCAATGACGTGCAGGTCACCCGCGGTCAAATACGGTTTCAAAACTTCCGATAAACCCTTGTACGCCGATCCGTCACAGGTCGGCATGATGGTGTGCATTTCGTCAATAAACAGAATGGTTTTCGGATATTCTTCGAACCGGTACCGTTCGGCAATACCGCGGCAAATCGGAATAAAGCGGCCCTGAAATTCCGCCGGGCCGGATGTGCCCGCCGCCATCGCGGCCAGATCAAGTTCCAGAACGCGCGCGTCTTTCAGATAGTCAGGTACGGTGCCCGCGACAATCTGTTGGGCCAATCCGGCAACCAAGGCGGTTTTACCCACACCGGCGGGGGCTTGCAGCGCGGCGTTCTTTCGTCCCTTTTGCAGAAGGATCAAAACCATCTGCTGGATTTCGTCATCACGGCCTGTGATCGGGTCGAATTTTCCTTCGCGCGCCAATTGCGTGAAGTCGCGGCAATAACGATGGATCAACGCATCCAGTTCATCGTCGGAAAACACCAACGGGTAATCGACTCTGTTTTTTCCGGGCGTCTTTTTCTCGGTAGTCATGATGGATTTGTTCCGAATCGTGGATGGTGTGGCGGGGTGCGCGGATGGCGCCCCATCATGGTAAACCATGCCTGTAAAAGCTTAAAGCTTTGTAAATTCAATGTATTATGTCTTTGGGATCAGCCCTTGCGCGTACAACGCGGCGGTCAGGTCGCCATGCAGGATTAGATTGTCCACGGCCGCGGCCACGGCGGGTTTCGGGTGATATCCGATGCCCAGCCCCGCGGCCTGCAACATGGGAATGTCATTTGATCCATCCCCAATCGCCAGAACATCGTCGGCCGTGATGTCCAATTGTTCGACATAGTGATTGAGGAAATGCAGTTTTGCGGTCTTGTCCAAAACAGGGTCGAGCACCCGGCCCGTGAGGGCGCCGTCCTGCATATCCAGAACATTTCCATGATGCTGGGTAAAGCCGACCCGCTGTGCGATACCGCCGGTAAAGAATGTGAACCCGCTGGAAACCAGAACAGTAATGGCACCAATCTGCCGCATGCCCGCGACCAGCAAAGCCGCCCCGGGTGAAAGCTCCATCGCGTTTAATGTCTGATGCAATTGAAGTTCGCTGACACCCGCCAGCAGGCTCATGCGCTGTTCCAGCGCCTCACGAAATCCGATGGTGCCGTTCATGGCGGCGGATGTGATGGCGGCGACTTCGTCATGCTTGCCGACCAGGGCGGCCAGATCATCCAGCGTTTCGCCCGTGATGATGGTCGAATCCATATCGGCCAGCATGATTTTCTTGCGTCGCGTGCCCGCATTCACGACCAGAATATCAATCCGGTCCGTCATCAGCGCGTCGCGCAGATCCCGCATCTGATCCGGGTTGGGACGATGTTGCAGCAGGATGTCCGCCGCCTTGTGCTGGTCCAGCCATCGCGGCCCGGCGGTCACGGACAACCCTTGCCCGTCGCAATAGCGCATCACCCCCGCCAGATGGGCCGGGGTTAAGGGATGGTCAGATGCAATGAGGGTCAGAACGAAGCGCATGGCCTATAAAATAACCGCGCCCCTCTCCTTGGGGAAGGGGCGCGTATCCGAAAAATGCACGATCACGGGATTTTGTGAAACTGGAGGTATCTATAAATCCTGATGGCCTCTTCGAATTTTGTTCCTATCTATGTTTATCGGCCCGGTTTGAACGGGGTCAGCGACGGTGTGGCCGCCGGTCCGCTCGGGTTTTGGGCGGTCATTTCGGCGGCGGCTTCGTGGGCCGTGGCCTGTTTGACCTTGTGTTCAAAATTGCGGGCATCCAAACCACTCTGGCTCAGGATATCGCGCATGGCGGTCAGACCTTCTTGGCTCATGCTGCGCGTATGCGGCGTGGCTTCGGTTTTCAGGCCGTCCAGCGTCGGTTTAAAGGTTCGCGCATTTTTAAATTCAACATTCACCATGATAATGATCTTTCGTTCTTAAAAGTCCGCCCAAAAATTCTCTGCTTGCCCTAACCTTAAGCGAAATTGGTTAACGAATATTAAAGGGTGAAAAGAAACATCGAATCAGGTGCTTCGCAGTTGCAAAAAACGGCGGAAGGCTCATACTTATCCGGTTTTTGAACCGTTTCCGGGAGGGCTTTATCATGACCGCGCAACCATCTCACCGTCCTGTGAACCCGTGTTTTTCATCCGGCCCCTGCGCCAAACGCCCGGGCTGGTCGCTGGACAATCTGAAGGGCGCGTTTCTGGGCCGGTCCCACCGCGCGGCCGAGGGGAAAAACCGCCTGAACGCGGTGATCGAACAGCACCGCAAAATTCTGAACATTCCGGCGGATTACCGCGTGGCGATCGTGGCCGCATCCGATACGGGCGCGGTGGAAATGGCGTTGTGGTCCCTGCTGGGTCAACGCGGTGTGGATGTGCTGGGCTGGGAAGTGTTCGGTCTGGACTGGATCAAGGATATTACGACCCAGTTGAAAATCGCCGACACCCGCGTGATGAAGGCACCGTTCGGATCATTGCCGGATTTATCCGCCGTCGATGGCGCTCGCGACATTGTCTTTACATGGAATGGCACCACCGGCGGCGTGCGTGTGCCGAACGGGGACTGGATCCCGGCGAACCGCGAAGGGTTAACCATCTGCGACGCCACCTCCGCCGTGTTTGCCTATGATCTGCCGTGGGACAAGCTGGATGTCGTCACATGGTCGTGGCAGAAAGTGCTGGGCGGTGAAGCCGCACACGGCATGATCGTTTTGTCCCCGCGTGCGGTGGAACGGCTGTTGACCTACACGCCAGATCGTCCGTTGCCGAAAATTTTCCGCCTGGTGAATAACGGTAAATTGATTGACGGCGTATTCGTTGGTGAAACCATCAACACCCCGTCAATGCTGGCGGTGGAAGATTGTCTGGATGCCCTGACATGGGCCGAAGGCATAGGTGGCCTGCCCGCGATGATCAAACGGGTGGAGGCCAATTACCAAACCATCAAGGATTGGGTTGCCAAAACCGACTGGGTTGATTTTCTGGCGGCGGATGAATCCTACCGTTCCAAAACATCCGTATGCCTGGCCATTACCGATCCGGATTTTGCCGCGATGGATGACGATTCGCGTCAGGCCTTCGTCAAATCCATGACCAAGCTGCTGGAAAAAGACGGTATTGCCTATGATACCGCGGGCCACCGCGACGCGCCGGCGGGCTTGCGCATCTGGTGCGGGGCGACGGTGGAACAATCCGATGTGGCGGCCCTGCTGCCGTGGCTGGATTGGGCGTATACGCAAACAAAAAATAAAAACTAAGATATTGAGGATTGTGAAAATGCCAAAAGTTTTAATTGCCGACAAAATGGACGCGGTTGCCGCGCAGATTTTTAAAGACAACAAAATCGACGTGGATGTGAAGCCGGGCCTGTCCCCCGAGGAATTAAGCGCCATCATTGGCCAGTATGACGGCCTGGCCGTCCGGTCCGCGACGAAGGTCAAGGCCGACGCCATTGGTGTGGCGGGCCCGCGTTTGAAAATCATTGGCCGTGCCGGGATTGGCGTTGATACCATTGACGTTCCGGCGGCAACCAATGCCGGGATTGTGGTGATGAACACGCCGTTCGGCAATTCCATCACCACCGCCGAACATGCCATCGCCATGATGTTTGCACTGGCCCGCCAAATTCCGCAGGCTAATGAATCCACCCATGCCGGAAAATGGGAAAAGGCCAAATTTATGGGCGTGGAACTTTACGGCAAAACGCTGGGTGTGATCGGGTGCGGTAATATCGGGTCCATCGTCGCGTCGCGCGCTCTGGGTCTGCAAATGCGTGTGATCGCCTTTGATCCGTTCCTGACCGATGATCGTGCCCGCGATTTGGGGGTGGAGAAGGTGGATCTGGATACGCTGCTGGCCCGTGCGGATTTCATCACATTGCACACGCCGCTGACCGATCAGACGCGCAATATTCTGGATGCGGCCGCTTTGGCGAAAACCAAGAAAGGCGTGCGCATCATCAACTGCGCCCGCGGCGGATTGATTGTTGAGGCGGATTTGAAAGCCGCCCTTGATTCCGGCCATGTCGCCGGCGCTGCGCTGGACGTGTTCGAGGAAGAACCCGCTACGGCCAACCCGTTGTTCGGTCATGCCAATGTGATCTGCACCCCGCATCTGGGGGCCTCGACGACCGAGGCGCAGGTGAATGTGGCCATTCAGGTCGCGGAACAAATGTCTGACTTCCTGTTGAATGGCGCGGTATCCAACGCCGTCAACATGCCGTCGATCAGTGCGGAGGATGCGCCGCGCCTAAAGCCCTATATGAAACTGGCCGAACAGATGGGAGCGCTGGCGGGGCAAATTGCCGATGGGGCCATCACCAAAATCGCCATTGAATTTATGGGCGATGCGGCGGCGCTGAACACCAAGCCGCTCAGTGCCTTGATCCTGGCGTCTGTCCTGCGCGCGACGCTGGACGGTGTGAACATGGTCAACGCGCCCCAGGTGGCAAAATCACGCGGCATCGCCGTGTCTGATACGCACAGCACCGATTGCCCGGATTTCCATACGGCCCTGCGCCTAACCGTCACAACGGAAAAGGGTGACCATGCCGTTACGGGCACGCTGTTTGCCGGGAAAGAACCGCGCATCATGGACATTGAAAATGTCCCGGTCGAAGCCGCATTGGCGGGCCGCGTCCTGTTTATCCGCAATGATGATACGCCGGGCCTGATCGGTGCGGTGGGAACGATGCTGGGCAATGCCAAGGTCAATATTGCCGATTTCCGTCTGGGCCGTGTGCCGGGCGGGAACAGCGCGGTGGCTTTGGTGTCGATTGATAACGATGTGCCGGATGATCTGTTCGCGGCCCTGTCGGCCCTGCCGCAAATCCAATCGGCGAAATTGTTGCGGTTTTAATCGCTGTTATTCAATCCGCCATTCTGGCCATGCGGTCGGAATGGCGGATTTTTTATCCGACGAAATACCCATCCGCCGCTGGAATCGCGCCGACCTTCTTGGTGAAATAGCGTTTGCACGCGTCACGCAATTCCGATTCCAGTTGTGTGCCATAGGCCCCACCGTCACCGGACATTTTGTTTTTGATCAAGATGTTGAGCGTTTTGTGGTGGGCGTCGACAATGTCCAAAACAACACTGTCGATCTTTTCAATGTTTTCCAGGAAGTTTAAAACGACGTTCGCCAGATTGCTGACCATTTTATAATTGAACATGGCGGCGTTGCCTTTGATCTGCATCACCGGCTCGGTCATGTTTTTGATCAAGACCTTCACATCGCCTTCGCCAATGCGGGCGGCGGATATGGCGGCCTCCAGCTGGGCCAGAAATTGTGCGGCCATGGGGGCGAAATCGATTTTATTGTTTTCCAGCGCCGTTTGCATGGTCTGGACTTTTTCTTCGCTGATCGTGCCGGTGCCGACCTTGGCCTGCAAATTCAGGTTCGCCTTGATCACGCGGGCTTTTGATTGTTCGCTGCTCATAATGTTCTCTTTACAACCCGTTTAAAAAATCAGATACGCAGTAAAGAAACGCTGGAGAATGAAGGTCTACGCCGATTTGCTGGCGTTTTGCTGGCTTTCGCCAAAACGGCGATATGGGCCCTTGAAATCCGGCATGACGCGGCGGCGGCGGTCGGGGCCGAAATACCCGGTGCAATCGATAAAGTCGCGCGGCTTGTTAATCACGTGGGCGATGCGCTTGGCGATATCGTTGGCGGAAAAGGGTTTGACCAGAAATTCGGTCACGCCCGCATCGCGCGCTTCGGCCACACGGGCCAACGCGCTGTACCCGGTGACCAGAATGATCGGGGCCATGCGGTTGGGTGATAAAGTATTGGTGCGAATTTCGCGTGTCAGGTCGATGCCCGATGCCGGCGTCATGTGCCAGTCGGCAATAACGATATCGGTGTTGAACCGTTGAAATTGTTCAAAGGCGCGGTTGCCGTCCGACGCGGTGTAGATATAGCCAACACCCAGCGATTCCAGAACCGATGCCATCAATTTCTGCATCGGCACTGTGTCTTCGGCAATCAGGACGCTCAATTTATCAAATCTAAATGCCATAACGGTGCCTGATAAAAATGCCCGATAAAAAGGGGGCGAATCAAAAAACTATAGGCACAAGTTTACACATTTACGGCATGCGGCAAAAGACGCAATCCAACCCTGCGTCGCAAAAAGCAATGAAATTCCGTGTATTAACAAACGCTTAAGTAAAGTGCCACGCGACGAAGGTGCTGAGATACAAGGCAAAACACATCCACGCAAAAAGCGGCACCAACGCCAGCGCCGCCCAGCGATCCAGTTTGTATGTCTGTTTGATCAACACGCCTACGGCCGTAATCAGCCCGACAATCCATGCAACAGCCAGCCACAGCGCCTGCATCTGGAAAAAAATAAAACTCCACGCCAGGTTGGCGATCAACTGTGCGATGAACAGGCGAAGCAGGAAGCGGCGCGAATCATCACCCGAATCATCAGGCGTGCGGCGCACGATTCGCCACAAATAAAATCCCATCAACAGGTACAATGTGGACCATACAATCCCGAACACATAATCCGGCGGGGTCAGGGCGGATTTCACCGCGGTTTGATACCACCCATCCACGCCGGGCCGTGTGGCAAACCCAACCAGCGCCCCCAAAAGCGGCAGGCTCAGAATACAGGCAGGCAGCAGGAAAAGGTCGCGGCGGGTGATCATGAACGGTGGTCCTGTTGGTGTGTGGTTGATCTTGTGTGGACAGGGGTAAAACCACCCCCTATCCTTGGCGCATGTGACCAGAGGGAGATCGAAAACCATGTCCGCATCCTACGCCGATTTTATCAGGGACCGCGCCTTTATCAATGGCCAGTGGTCGCCCGCGTATTCGGAACGTATTTTTGCCGTGACCAACCCGGCGACGGGGGCGGTCATTGGCACCGTGCCCGACATGGGTGCGGATGAAACGGTTGCGGCGGTTGCGGCGGCAAAGGATGCCATGCCCGCCTGGCGCAAACGCACGGCCAAGGATCGCGCGAATATCATGCGCGCCTGGTTTAATCTGATCGTTGAACACGCCGATGCACTGGCCGCGCTCTTGACGGCGGAGCAGGGCAAGCCGCTGGCCGAGGCGCGGGGCGAAATTATTTACGGCGCGTCCTTCGTCGAATGGTTCGCCGAGGAAGGCAAGCGCATTTACGGCGACACCATCCCCTCGCACAAGGTGGACGCGCGCATCATGGTGACCAAGGAACCGATCGGCGTTGTCGGGGCCATCACGCCGTGGAATTTTCCCTGCGCCATGATCACGCGCAAGATTGCTCCGGCGCTGGCCGCCGGATGCACGGTGGTTTTGAAACCGGCTGAAGATACGCCGCTCTCTGCGTTGGCGCTGGCCGTTCTGGCCGAGGCCGCGGGGTTCCCGCCCGGCGTCATCAATATTGTCACCGGATCCTATGCCTCCGCCCCGGCGATTGGTGAGGTTCTGACCACGCATCCGGATGTGCGGAAAATTTCCTTCACCGGGTCGACCGAGGTGGGAAAAATTCTGATGCGCCAATCCGCCAGCACGGTGAAACGCCTGTCGCTGGAACTGGGTGGCAATGCGCCATTCATTGTGTTTGATTCCGCCAATATCGACCGTGCGGTCGATGGGGCGATGGCGTGCAAATTTCGCAACGCCGGGCAAACCTGTGTCTGCGCCAACCGGATTTATGTGCAGGACGGCGTCTATGACGAATTCGCCAAGAAATTGACGGCCAAGGTTGCGGCCCTGTCGGTGGGGTCGGGGGACAAAGACGGCGTGCAAATCGGCCCGCTGATCAACGAAGACGGCATTGAAAAGGTCAAAACCCATGTTGCCGATGCCGTGGCGCGCGGGGCAAAACTGGTGTGTGGCGGCAATACGCACGATGCGGGGCCGTTGTTCTTTGAACCCACGGTGCTGACCAACATGACGCCGGACATGCTGTTGAACAACGAAGAAACCTTCGGTCCCGTTGCGGGCCTGTTCCGCTTCACGGACGAAGCCGACGCGATTGCGCTGGCCAATGATACGCGCTTTGGCTTGGCATCCTATTTCTACACCAACGATCTGGCCCAAGCCTTCCGCGTGGCCGAATCGCTGGAATACGGCATGGTCGCCATCAACGAACCCATCCTCTCCACCGAAGTCGCCCCCTTCGGCGGCGTCAAGGAATCCGGCATGGGCCGCGAAGGCTCGCATTACGGCGTCGAAGATTTCGTGACGGTGAAATATACGTTGGTGGGCGGGTTGTAGGATGCGGGTTTGGGTGATTTCGGCTCTGCTGGTGGTGCTTCTATGCGCCACATCAAATTATGCAGAGGCAAGCGATCTTCGGAACATTCATCCTATCCGTAAACTAGAGGTGAAAAATCTGACGATCACGGAGCTTTCTGTGCTGGACCCTCTTTTGGGTGAAGGCATTGAGTTCGCTGGGAGCGAGCAAGGCGGTCAGATCGAAGTTGTGCAGTTTACTGATCAGCAAGGTCGTGAATTTTTAATCCGTAATGCGCAAAGCCCTTATAGTTGTGGCACGCGCGGATGCAGTACAGATTTTTTTCGGAAACTTCCAACCAGTTCTTATCAACGAATGAATATGGATATGGTGACGCTCCCACCATATTATCTGAAGACCTGTGGTGATTCGGTCAGCCTTCTCCTTTATGGCGGATCCGGCATGCCGGATCGGTATCCGGAATGGGGGTATGACGAGGTGTTGGATCAGTTCATCCTGATTCTATCCCACGAAACACAGGTTGAGGCCGAGACCTGCCCGGTAGAGTGAACTGAGGGCCAGCCCGCATCCTGAGATTTTGTTAACCATTCTTCGCTACGGTGGGTCCGGTGGGGTGGGGGCCTGTCCGGCAACCCATTTTTCATATATGTTCTGCGTTCGTTTTCTGCGTACCGTCCCGCCTTTTTTGTGCATCGTGTCATAACCTTGAGCGGTAGAGGGGCAATAATAAACCGCTCAGATCTGGATGTTATGTTGGTATCAGGTGGACCCAGGCCCGCACCCCGTTCCAGGGGGACAAGCCCGGATCGAAAAAAACACTCCGTATTAACATAATAAAGTTTGACTCTCCTGCACAAAAGGGGTAGAACTCTGCCATTCCTAAAAGGGATTGGTGTGCCTATGGTGTGCCCAATTTTCGGGCAATAAAAACGCGGTGAAACGCGCAATAGAGGAGAAGTTATAATGGCCGAACAAAAATCATCCACCGCACAGGTGTTTTCCGCGGATCAATCCAACGGCTTGCCGTTTGGTTCTGCGGATATCCAAGGCATGAGCCTGTCGCCCACTGGCGCACTGGTCATCAAGCTGACGGATGGGTCATCTCTCCAGATTGAAAATTTTAAAGAGCTGAGCGCGCAGGGTGCGCAGATCGCTCTGGCCGATGGCGAAGTCATCGACACAGCAAAATTACTGGCGACGTTGTCCGGCGCCACCAACGCTCCTGCGAATGATCGCGCCGACGGCCAGGCTGTGATCGTTGCTGCACCGGGCGCTGGCAAGACCGTCGAAATCACCATGGCAGACGGCACGGTTTACGAACTCTCCTTCGACCTCGATGCACAAACAACCCGCGTTGAAAGCAATGGCGATCTGGTCATTACATTTGCTGATGGCGGCGTTCTGGTTCTGCAAGGGTACAGCGATGCGGTGAAGGGTGATAACCCGCCGTCTTTGTCTCTGGCGGATGGCACCGTGATCAATGGTGTGGACGTTCTGACCATGGTGGCCAAAGACGTCGAAGCGGAAAAAGCTGCGCAGGTTGAACCGGCCTCCGGTCAAACCGATAATGTTGATCTGGCGCAACTGGCTGAACAATTGGCGGCTGTTGAACCGGCGGCTGGTGAAGCGGGCGGTGCAGGCGGATCCCGTGGTGGTTTTGGTTTCCAAAGCGCGGTTGATTCCGCCCCGCTGGACAGCCCGGATGCCATCGGCCCGATTGGCCCGACAGCGTTGCAATACAATATCCCGGAATTCAAGGAAGACATTTTCTTCGAAGAAGGCCCGGCCCCGACCCCGGTGGCCCCGCCGCCGCCGTCTCTGGAAGTTGGCGATTCTGTTGTGAAGGAAGATGGTTCGGTTCAACTGGTGATTCTGGCTGATTCGGGCACGGCAACGGGTGTGAACCTGGTCATCACCGTCTCCGGCATTCCGGCGGACTGGACCGTAACACCGGGTCTGGGTACCTATGACAGCACGACCGGCACATGGACCTTCACATTGCTGGGCGGTGGTTCCACCTCTCAGGCCCCGACATTGTCCCCGCCGGCCCAATCCGACGTTGACCTGCCGAACCTGCAAGTCACCGCAACGAACATCAGCACCACAACCGGCCTCAGCTCCAGCAGCAACGGCACGATTGACGTGACGGTTGATGCCGTGGCCGATGCGCCGACCGTGAATGGCAGCGATGCCACCGGCAACGAAGGCGTTGTTCTGCCGGTCTCCATCAACGGCGCGCTGGGCGTTGATAATTTCGACTCATCCGAATCCATTTCCCACTACATCATTTCCGGTGTTCCGACGGGCTTCACCCTGTCCGCTGGCGTTGACCAAGGTGGTGGCGTCTGGCGTCTGGACCCGTCCGATCTGGCGGGCCTGACCATCAATCCGAACGATGCCGATTATTTCGGTACGTTTGATCTGGACGTGACGATCCACACCGTGGATACGCCGACTGACGTTGAATTTGATTCAACCGACAACATCAATTCCGCGACGGATAAACTGACCCTGACCTGGAAGCCGGAAGCCAATCCGCCGACCATTCAGGTCAATGGCGGTGTCGATGACGTCGTCGTCAAGGAAGACAAATCTGTAGATGTGGATATTGTTGCAGCTCTGGACCCGCTGGGTTCCGGCAACGAAGTGCTGACTGTCACCGTGACTGGCATTGATCCGACATGGATCGTGACGGACAAGAACGCCGATGGATGGGTTAACCTCGGCGGTGGTGTCTGGCAAATCACAATGCCGGCTGGCCAAAACTATACTGGCACCCTGACCTTTACACCGCCGGCTCAATCCGATCTGGATTTGACCGGACTGAACGCAACGGCCACCGCCTTTGAACCGGCAACGGGTACGTCTGCGAATGCTAATGATGCGTTCCAGATCATCACCGACGCCGTTGCGGATGCACCGGATGTGACGGCCAATGGTGGTACCGAAGTTGAGGGTACACCGATTGCCATTACCATCAACGGCATGTTGGGTGTTGATACGGATGGTTCCGAATCCATCAGCCACTACACCATCTCCGGCGTTCTGCCGGGCTTCAATCTGTCCGCGGGTCTGAATTTGGGTGGTGGTGTCTGGCAATTGACCCCGGCGCAGCTGGCTGGCCTGACGATCACGCCGTCCAGCTCCAATTTTAATGGTACGCTTGGCCTGACGGCGACCGTACACACGGTGGATACGCCGAACGACGTTGAAAACGACACGGGTGACAACACCAACTCTGACTCCGCTCCGCTGAACGTCACATGGACTCCGGTCATCAACCCGCCGTCCATTTTGGCGAATGGTGGTGTTGATAACGCACAAGTGAAAGAAGATGGCACCGTTGGTGTTGATCTGGTCGCCAATTTGGGTGCAAACCCGGCTGTGGGCGAATACATGGTCGTGACCGTCACGGGCATTCCGTCCAGCTGGGGCTTCTCTGCTCCGGTTGGCACATACAATGCTGCCACGGGCACGTGGACTTACACGGTTCCGGCAAACTCCAACCTGACCACCACACTGACCTTCACGCCACCGGCTGAATCCGATGTGGATTTGTCGGGCCTGAACGCATCCGTTGTGGCGTTTGATCCGACCGCCGGTATCCAAACTGCGCCGGTCAATGACGGTTTTGGCATTATTGTTGACGCTGTCGCCGACAAACCGGACATCACCGCCAATGGCGGCACCGCTGCCGAAGGGACGCCGATCGCGCTGACCCTGAACGGCATGCTGGGCTCGGATAATTTTGACGGTTCCGAATCGATCAGCCACTACACCATTTCCGGTGTTGATCCGGGCTTCACCCTGTCCGCTGGGACGAATTTGGGTGGTGGTGTCTGGCAATTGACGCCGGCGCAACTGGCTGGCCTGACGATCACGCCGCCGAACTCCAACTTCAACGGCACGTTGGACCTGACCGCGACCGTTCACACGGTGGACACACCGACCGATGGTGAATTTGCAACAGGTGACAACACCAATTCCGACTCGGCCCCGCTGACCGTAACCTGGACCCCGGGCATCAACCCGCCGAGCATTCTGGTCAATGGTGGCGTTGACGATGCATGGGTGAAGGAAGACGGCTCCGTGAATGTGGCGCTGGTCGCCAATCTGGGTGCCAATGCCGATAGCGATGAATACATGGTTGTGACCGTAACGGGTATCGACGCCAGCTGGGGCTTCTCCGCTCCGGTCGGGACGTACAATGCCGCAACGGGCACCTGGACCTATACCGTTCCGGCGGGCCAAAACCTGTCGACGGTTATGACCTTTACGCCGCCGGCAAACAAAGACATCGACCTGACGGGTCTGGTGGCCACGGCTGTGTCGAAGGATGTGTCCTCAGGCCAAACCAGCGCTCCGGCGAATGACGGCTTCAACGTCCGCACAGACGCGGTGATTGATGCTCCGAATTTGAGCGCAAGCAACGCATCCGGCTCCGACAACACCCCGATCGCGCTGAACATCGCGACCAGCGTGGGCGACACGGACGGGTCCGAAGTCATTACGCACCTGACCATCACGGGCGTGCCGTCTGGCGCAACCCTGTCGGCGGGTACGTACAATGCCGCAACCGATACATGGACATTGACCCCGGCGCAATTGGCGGGTCTGACCATGACCCCGGTGCGCGGGACCGAAGGGTCTTACACGCTGACGGTTAAAACCTTTGCCAAGGAACAAAACCTGAGCGGCCTGGAAAATGATCTGAGCGACAACGATGCAACCAAACAGGTTACATTGAATGTGACGGTCACCGATGATGAGCCGCAAAACTTCAACGCACCGGGTAAAACGGTCGATGAAACGACACTGCACACATCGCCGACAGTCACGGTGACCAACACCCTGACCGCGAATTTCGGTTCCGATGCCCCGGGCAGCTTCGGCTTCGCCGGTGCGGCACCGAGCGGCCTGACCTCGAACGGGGTTCCGGTTGTTGTGACCTTGTCCGGTAACACCTACACGGCGACTGCCGGTGGTGACCCGATCTTTACCCTCAGCCTGAACCCGGCCACGGGCACCTACACGTTCAACCTGACCGGTGTTCTGGATCACCCGATTGCGGGCAACCCGAACGAACCGATCAACCTGAACTTCGGCGTAACGGCCACCGACGCCGATGGCGATGTGGCCAACGGCACCGTGACCATCACGGTTCTGGACGATGCCCCGACCGCCCATGACGATGTCAACAACTTCGACATTCTGGATGGTGGCACGACTGGTAACGTGATCACGGGTCTGAACGCTGACAATGTCGGCGCGGCGGATCTGGGTTCACAAGACGTTCCGAACAAAGTGACGGCTGTGTCCTTCGGTGGCACGACCGTGACCGTTCCGGCCACGGGCGAAGCCACGATCGAGGGCGATCACGGCACCCTGAAAATCAAGGCGGACGGATCTTACACGTATGAAGTGAAAGCGGGCCCGGCTCCGGATCAGGATTATAACGTTGTCATGATGCTGGACGTGTCCGGTTCCATGGGCGATGCGAATGATCCGTCGTCGAAAATGGCGAAACTGATCGACGCCGTTCAAAACCTGATGAACGACTTCAACGCCTATCCGAACGGCGACATCAATGTTCACATTGTTCCGTTCGGCACCGACTCGCTGACGGGGCAGACATTCAATGTCACCGATGCGTCCGGTCTGGCGGCTGTTCTGGCCTATCTCGAAGGGTTGAATACCACGGGCGGCTTCACCAACTACGAAGCCCCGCTGGCGGATGCGGCGGCATGGCTGGCTGCACAGCCGGCTGGCGCAACGAACATCAGCTATTTCGTGTCTGATGGCGAACCGAACCGTTATATCGACAGCAACGGCAACGTTGCCTCCGGTAACCTGTCCACCATCCTGAGCCAGTTGAATGGCGGTGATGGTTCCCCGGAAATCTCCACCCTGCAAGGTCTGGGTGAAGTGATTGCCGTGGGTATCGGCGTCAATTCTTCGACGCTGGACAATCTGGATTACATCGATACGGGTGCAAACGCGATCGACGTTCAAGATCCGGATGACCTCAGCTCCGCGCTGGCCAACGCCAGCCCGATTGGCGGCGCGACACCGGGCACGGATGTGTTCGAATACACGCTGACCGACGCCGATGGCGATCCGTCCAAAGCCACGCTGACCCTGAATGGCGAAGCACCGGACGTTCTGCCGCCGACCATTACGGTCAATAACGGTGTGGACGATGCGATTGTGAAGGAAGACGGGTCCGTTTTCGTCTCGATCGTGGCCAACCTGGACCCGGCGGGTCCGGCGGGTCAGGTCCTGACCGTAAAAGTCACGGGCATCAATGCCGACTGGACGATCACCAATGCCAACGGCACCTATAATGCTGGTACCGGCACCTGGACGATCACTCTGCCGGCGGGCCAAAATTACAATGGTGGCCTGACCTTCAAACCGAAAGCCAATAGCGATGTTGATTTGTCCGGTCTGGTTGCAACCGCAACCGCAACGGAACCGGTGACGGGTCTGACGGCCTCCAACACCGACGCGTTCCGCGTTGTCACGGATGCGGTTGCCGATGCGCCGAATTTGGTGGTCAGCAACGCCGCAGGGTCTGATAACGGCGCCATCGCGCTGAACATCCTGACCTCGGTCAATGATCTGGACGGTTCGGAAACGATCTCCAGTGTTGTCATCTCCGGTGTTCCGGCGGATGCGACATTGTCCGCTGGTGTGAAACAGTCCAACGGCGATTGGGTTTTGACCAAGGCGCAATTGATGGGTCTGGCTATTACCCCTGCGCGTGGGTCCGAAGGCACCTTTACGCTGACCGTGAAATCCACCGCGACCGAAACCAATCTGGCTGGCGTGGAAGTGGATTTGACTGACAACAATGCGTCGATCACCAAAACCTTGACCGTGACGGTGACGGATGACGAGCCGCAAAACTTCTCGGCTCCGGCGAAATCGGTTGATGAAACCAACATGGCGGCAACCGGTTCGACCAGCGTGTCGGGCACGTTGAGCGCAAACTTTGGCACGGATGCACCGGGCGCCTTTGGTGCAACGGGCACGTTTAATGGCCCAACGGGTTTGACCTCGGGTGGCGTGCCTGTGATTGTTACTCTGTCCGGCAATACCTACACGGGTATGGCGGGTACGGAGCCGGTCTTTACGCTGAGCGTGGGTTCGAACGGGTCCTATACCTTCAACTTGACGGGAACGCTGGATCATCCGAACACATCCAACCACAATGACAGCCTGATTCTGAATTTTGGTGTCAAGGCAACGGACGCGGATGGTGATACGGCAACGGCAACAGTGCAGATCAATGTTCTGGATGACGGCCTGACCGCGCGTGACGATATGGCGACGGTGGACATTGCTACCGGTGTAACCACCGGTACGGTCGTCACCAACGACAGTTTCAGCCAGGATGCCCCGAACAAAGTCACGGCTGTGTCCTTTGGTGGTACAACGGTTGCTGTTCCTGCCACGGGCGAGGCTACGATCAACGGTGATCATGGCACGCTGAAAATCAAGGCTGACGGAACCTATACCTACACCCTGTCCCCGTATCCAGGCGTAGGCGCACCTGCGACGCAGGTGGCTCTGTTGTCCGACGCGACCACGGGCGTCACGGTTCAGGTTCTGGCCAGCCAGACAGCCAGCGGTGTTGAATTCACCGTGAAATTGCTCAGCGGAACGGCGGACCTGAATGGGTTCTTCCTGGATGTTGATGGCAATGGCGGCCCGATCTTCTCGATCGGTGAATCCGGCAACAACATGTCGGGCACGTCCGGTTTCGACTATGCCCAGGTTCTGGGCACTGTCGGCGGCGGCGATCCGGCTGTGACGCAATCAACATTCACGATCGCCGGTCTGACACTGGCGGATGTGGATGGTGGTAAGATTGGTATTCGTGCGACCAGCTCCGGGTCTGGCGGCAGCCAGAGCCTGAAACTGGTGGGCGACTCCGATGTGTCGACGGGTGATACGCAAGATCAATTCACGTACACACTGAAAGACTTTGACGGGGATTCTGACACGGCCGTTCTGACGATCAACAGCCAGGCCCCGGTTGCTCCGGTCCTGCTGGTTGGCACCAACGCCGATGACAAAACGGGTTCGACAACGGATTATGTTGTAGGCAATGACGAAGGTGTGATCACCGGCGGCGCGGCCAGCGATATCCTGATTGGCGATGCCGGTGGATCGTCCATGCAGAACGTGAACAAAGACTACAACATCGTCATGATGCTGGACGTTTCTGGTTCCATGGGCAGCAATGATCGTTCGGGCGACCGGATGTACAAGCTGATCCAGGCGGTGAAAAACCTGGTGGGTGATCTGGATCAATATACGGGCGGCGATGTGATCATTCACTTCGTTCCGTTCGCAACCAATGTTGGTACAGAACGCACCTTCAACCTGGCCACGGATTCGCTGAGCAGCATTTACGCTTACATCGAATCGCTGGACGGCAACGGCTTCACCAACTACGAAGCCCCGATGCAGGCCGCGATTGAATGGATGGAAGATGCCGCCGCCGCTAACCCGGATGCGGAACGCATCAGCTACTTCATCTCTGACGGTGCGCCGAACCATTATGTTGATAATAATGGTACCGTGCGTGAAGCGTCGTGGGGTGCGGACGAGGCCATGGATCAAATTCGCGGCAGCGCGGACTATGGTCAAGTTGGCTACGGTGATAATGTCCGCGATGACAACACCAATGAGATCGCAATGCTGCAAGCACTGAGCGAAGTGATCGGTGTTGGTATCAACCTGGGTGCCACCAGCACAAACTTTGGCTATATCAAGGAAATCGACTCCGACGGTGTTGCCATCAACGTGAACGACTCCGATGACCTGTCCGCGGCTCTGCAAGGCGCGAGCCCGCTGAACCAGCTGGCGGATCTGGGTGATGACGTTCTGGTTGGCGGGAATGGCAATGACATCCTGTTCGGCGACTCGGTCTTCACCGACGATCTGGCTTTGGCGCAGGGCTTGTCCACGCTGAAAGGCGCGGGCTGGGACGTCTTCGCGAAGCTGGAAGCGGGTCAAGGCACCAATGCGGGCTGGACCCGTGCGGATACGATTGATTACATCCGCACCCATGCCGAAGCTTTGGCCACTGAATCGGTCACCAGCACGGGTGACACCCGTGACGGCGGCGACGATACGCTGAACGGTGGGGCCGGCAACGACCTGATCTTCGGTCAGGAAGGCAACGACACCATTAATGGTGGCGCGGGCGATGACACGCTGTATGGCGGTTCGGGTGCCGATACCTTCCTGTATCAGTCGATGGCCGATGGTAAAGACACGATCAAGGACTTTGATGCGGCCGAAGGTGACCGTGTTGACCTGTCCGATCTGCTCTCCGGTCTGGGTTACAACCCGGCGCAGGATGCGATCAACGACTTCGTGTTCGCACGGACCGAAAGCGGCAAGACCATCCTGTCGATCGATACGACGGGTATGGGGAACGCCGCTGGTGCCCAAGACATCGTGGTTCTGGACGGCGTCAATGCCACCCTGAATCAACTGTTGACCGCCGGTGTTGTGACCGACGTTTAATTGATCGGATTTACAGAATAATAAAAATGGCCCGGGGGTGTCCTCGGGCCATTTTTTTATGAACGGATCGGGGTGAGGGTGGAGGGGCCGCCGTCCATCTGCATACAAAAACACCCTATATGAATTACGGAAATCGCCCTCTGGACCCCGGCCCCGTTTCGCGCTATAAGTGACGGGCAAATTTATATTGGAACACAATGGGTTTCGGTATAAAACGGGTGTGCCGGGCGATCCCGTCATTCCAAAGGTTATCCACTTTGGGCTGTACGTTTCTTGGACCGCGCCGGATCATATTGTTCGTCATGATTTAAATGGGGAAAGCAGTGACCTCTGTTCGTCTTTTCAAATATTTGACCGTTGGTGTTTCGGCGCTGGCCCTGTCTTCCACTCTGTCGTTCGGTGCGCTGGCACAGGATATGGGCATGACCGCCTCCGCCTCTGGCGAAATGGTGGCCAAGGACCCGATGCAAATCTCGCTGAGTGAAGCGGTTGCCATCGGTGTGCGCACCAACCCGGAATATAACATCGTGGCCAACAACCGCCGCGCAACGGACGAAGAATTGAACCAAGCGAAAGCTTTGTATCTGCCGTCCATCGACGTTGCTGCTGATACCGGTTTTGAGCACAGCGATGACCCGTCCACCCGCGGTGGTCTGGATGAAGATGACGAAGAAAACATGTGGCGCTACGAAGCGGGCATCACATTGACGCAGATGCTGTTTGACGGCTTCGAAACCAAACACGAAGTCGGTCGTCAAAAAGCCCGCGTTGAATCCGCATCGCACCGCGTACGCGAAGCATCCGAACTGACCGGTCTGGCCATTGTTGAGGCCTATCTGGACGTGATGCGCCAACGCGAATTGTTGCGCATCGCCCGCCAGAACGTGGCCGATCACATCACCATTCTGGAACAGATCGAAGACAGCTCCGACGTGGGTCGCACCACGACGGCTGACCTGGAACAAACCCGTGCGCGTCTGGCATCCGCCCGTGCGAACGAATCCAGCGTGCGTGAATCCCTGCGCATTTCTGAGGCGGCATACATGCGCGCCGTTGGCGAAGCACCGAAAAATCTGGTGATGCCGCTGGTTCCGGTTGATGGCCTGGCCGCCGATGTCGAAGCGGAGGTGAAAACCGCTCTGCACCAATCCCCGACGCTGGATATTTTCGAAGCCGACATGCGTGTCGCGAACGAAGAATATCAAGGCGCATACTCCACCTTCTACCCGCAGGTTGATTTCCAGGCCAACGCCCGGAACGGTGAAGACCTGAACGGTGTTGAAGGTCGCGATACCAGCGCATCCGCTTTGCTGGTGCTGAACTGGAACCTGTATCGCGGCGGTGCCGATAACGCCCGCGTCCGCGAGTTCATGAGCCGCGAAGCCCAGACGAAAGAAGAACGCGCCAAGGCCGCCCGTGGCGTTGAAAACGAAGTGCGTCAAACCTGGGCCCGTATGGTGTCCGCCGGTGAACGCGCCCGTGAATTCGCCGCCCAGGCCGCCGCCAACCAGGAAGTCGTAAAAGCGTACAAGGACCAGTTCGATCTGTCCCGCCGTACGTTGCTGGACGTTCTGGACGCGCAAAACGAATTGTTCGTATCCCAAAGCAACACGGTAAACTCCGAATTCCTGGAAATGTTCGCGGTGTACCGCCTGCTGGGCCTGAAGGGCGAATTGCTTCCGGTTCTGGGCGTAGCCTATTCCCGCGAAGCCGATCCGGCGAAAATGTAATCGCCGCCTTCGTAATCTTGAATTTAAACCCCCGGCCTGTGTGCCGGGGGTTTGTTTTTTGTGCCTCTTGCCATTGCGCCGCACCCTGTGCCAGTCTGGGGCCATATTTAAAAAATGCGAAAAATAACAGGGGTTTTTATGACCGGGACATCGTTTGAAGAACGCAAAAAAGCCTTTAATGACGCCGCTGAAACAGCGTTGCAAAACATGGAATATCGGATCTATCGCGACCCGTTGATCACCATGGGGGTGATGGCGTTTGCCAAAAAGGTGCTGGATCTGACCGATCATGGTGCGCGCATCCGCGCGGCGCAATTGCTGGCCCCCTATGTGATGCAGGGTGGCACGATGGGCTATGCCGTGTTCCAGACCTGGGAACCGCTGGTCCGTAAAATTGGTGAGGTGGACCCGATCCGGGCGGAAAAGCTCTCCGGGGCCTATTTCAATATGATGGATGACAGCGCGGACCCGCGTTTCGCCAAGGCCTATAAATTGTACTCCGATATGTCCAATCTGGTTCAGCAGAACCAAGCCATGGCTTATCGCCCATTCCGGGATTAAGACGGATTCGGGGTGGGCGGACTAGGCTCCGCGCACAAGGTCTGATAGAATAAAGCCCTCTTCCTGCACGTCCCGGTGTCGCCGGGGTGCCCTTCCTTTTATTTCTATCCGGGATTTTATCGCCGTGACCTTATCGCCATCTGATGCCGCCCCAGAAGCGCAATCTGAACAATCCGCTCCGGATCAGGACAATACCTGGCCGTTGCAAGCCGATCGCATGGCATCGCATTCGCCATTGGTCGATTGCCTGCGTCTGCTGGCCGGGCATTATGGCCGCCGCACCTCTGCCGCCAGCCTGACCGCTGGCCTTCCCATTCCGCCCACGGGCATCACGCCCGCCTTGTTTGTGCGCGCCGCCGAACGCGCCGACATGAATGCGCAACTGGTCGATCGTGGCGTTGATGCGCTGGCGATTGCGCCGAATTTGCCGTGCATTCTGGTGCTGGAAAAGGGGCAGGCCTGTATCCTCTGGGATGTGAAATATCCGGCCAAGCACCCGCCGAAAAAAGAACCGGGCCATGCGGTTGAACTGCACCCCGAAACAACCTTCGTTGTGCAATTTGCCGAAACCGCAGATGCGCGCGAAGACATTCCGCTGGCGCGTATGCGTGACCTGTATGCAGGGTATGCGTTCTTTGTGCGCCCGGTCGCGCGTACGGATGACCGTGCGGGTCCGGCAGAAATCAACACCGCGCGTGATTGGTTCTGGGGCGCGCTCAAGGAACATAAGCGCCTGTACAAGGAAGTGGCGGTGGCCGCGGTCCTGATCAATATTTTCGCGTTGGTCAGTTCGCTGTTCACCATGAATGTGTATGACCGCGTGGTGCCTAATGCGGCGTTCGATACGCTGTGGGTGCTGGCCGCCGGTGTAGCGACGGTTTATACCTTTGATTTTATTCTTAAAAATTTGCGGGCGCAGTTTCTGGATTTTGCCGGACGCAAGGCCGATATCAAAATCTCCGCCAGCCTGTTTGAACAAATTCTCGGCATGACCATGGCCGCCCGTCCAGCCAGCGCCGGTGTTCTGGCCAGTAACATGCGCGAATTTGAAGGGCTGCGCGATTTCTTCACCTCGGCCACGCTGGTCGCGCTGATCGATCTGCCTTTCATTGTCATGTTCATTCTGCTGATCCTTGTGATTGCGGGCCCATGGGTGGCGTTGGTGCCAACCGTATGTGTGCCATTGGTGATTCTGTTCGGGTATCTGATGCAGCGTCCGTTGGCCAAGATCATGAAAGAATCGATGATGGAAAGCGCGCTGAAAAATGCGCTGCTGTTCGAGGCCATTTCCGGTCTGGAAACGGTCAAGGTCCAGGCGGCGGAAGGCCACACCCAACGCAAGTGGGAAGAGCTGAACGAAAAATCATCGCGCACCGGAATGAAGTCGCGAAAATTATCGTCCTTCGCCATGAACTTCACCATGTATATCCAGCAACTGGCCAGCGCGGCGGTGGTCATCGTCGGCGTGTACCAGATTGTTGAGGGCAATATCACCATGGGTGCGCTGATCGCCTCGGTGATCCTGTCGGGCCGCGCCATGGCACCGTTGGCGCAGGTGGCGGGCCTTTTGACACGCATGAGTCAATCAAGACAGGCACTTATTCAGCTTGATGATCTAATGAAACGCCCGGTCGAACGCCCGGCGGGCAAGCATTTTATCTCCATGCCGGCGATCAAGGGCAATGTCGAATTCCGTGATGTTGTTTTCAAATATCCGGGCCAAACCATTCCGGCCCTGAACCATGTCAGCTTTACCATCAACCCGGGTGATCGCATTGGTGTGATTGGTGCGGTGGGGTCGGGCAAGACGACATTGGAACGGTTGCTTCTGAACCTGTACCAACCCGACAGCGGGTCGGTGCAGATTGACGGCACCGATGTGCGCCAGATTGATCCGGGTGATTTGCGCCGTTCCGTTGGTGCGGTTCAACAAAGCCCGCAACTGTTCTACGGCACCGTGCGTGAAAACATAACCATGGGGCATGAAACCGCACCGGACCGTTCCGTCCTGCGCGCCGCCGATCTGGCTGGGGTGATGGAATTTTTGCGCGAAACCCAGGCCGGGTTGGATACACAAGTGGGTGAACGGGGCGAAGCTTTGTCCGGTGGTCAACGTCAGGCCGTCGCGATTGCGCGCGCACTGCTGTACGATCCCCCGGTGCTGGTTCTGGACGAACCGACCGCGTCGCTCGACCCCGCGTCGGAACAACGTTTAATGAAACGTTTGAATGTCCTGTGTGAAAATAAAACGACGATTCTGATCACGCACAAAGGGACAATGCTGGGGCTGGTGAATAAAATCATCCTGCTGGATCGTGGCCGTGTGGTTGATTTCGGACCCAAGGATGATGTCATCCGTAAATTACAGGCCCGCCAATATGGCACCCAGGCCGAACAAACCGACGTTTAAATGGACACAGTGTCATGAATACACCTGTAAAAAAACAGAACGCCGAAAAAAAACCTGCTGAAGACACCATCAATTCCAGCGCGGGCTGGGCCAAGGCGCAGCAGGATTGGGCCAAGCAGAATTTTGAAAAAATGCAGGCCCACGCCGACCGCTATTTTACGACGGACGAAGAACTCCCTTTGTCGCGTCATTTGATTCTGGTGTTTTCGGTCTTGTTCTTTGTGGTCTTTGTCCTGTGGGCCAGTTTTGCCCCCATTGACGAAGTGACGCGCGGGCAGGGCAAGGTTATTCCTTCGGGCGAGGTGCAGATTGTCCAAAGTCTGGACGGCGGCATTGTCGACGAATTTATGGTACGCGAAGGCGATGATGTGACGGCGGGGCAGGTGATTATGCGCCTGCGCGATGTTGATGCGTCATCAGATCTGGGTGTGAACCAGGCCAAATATCTGGGCCTTTTGGCCACGATCGCCCGGTTGCGCGCCGAAGCCGAGGGTAAAGCCACGCCGGAATTCCCTGAATCGGTCATGAAGGGCGCCCCGCAAAGCGTGACGGAACAACTGGAGGCCTTCCGGGCCAATACGCAAAGCTTGAACGCGCAACTGGCCGTATATGAACAACAATTGGCCCAGCGGGAACAGGAAGTACGCGAACTGAACACCCGTGCCGCCGATTTGCGCGAAGTGATCCGCCTGTCCCGGTCTGAACGCGACATGATCGCGCCGCTGGTTGAACGTGGTTCGGCGCCGAAGATTGAATTGATTCAATTGGAACGGGGTTTGAAGGAAAAACAATCCGAATTGAACTCGGCTTTGTCGGCCCTGCCGCGTGCGCAATCCGCCGTGGCCGAAGCCAAGGCGAAAATTGACGAAGTAACCGACACCGTACGGGCACAGGCGCAAACGGAATTGTCGGCCAAACAAATCGAAATGAATGCGATCAGCCAGACATTGGGATCGTTGGAAGATCGTAAAACCCGCACCGAAATCCGCTCGCCTGTGAATGGCACGGTAAAGGATTTAAAAATCAATACGGTTGGCGGTGTGGTCAAGCCCGGGGACCCGATTTTGGAAATCGTGCCGAAGGATGACCAGCTGCTGGTCGAGGCTCAGATTCGCCCATCCGATATTGCGTTTCTCTATCCAGGGCAGGTTGCCGTGGTAAAAATCACCGCCTATGATTTTTCCATCTATGGCGGGTTGAAGGGTGAGCTGGTCGATATTTCCGCCGACTCCATCACCAATGAAAAGGGCGAAAGTTTTTACCGTGTGAAAGTACGCACGAATGAAAACAGCCTGAAGCGCAAGGGTGAGGTTTTGCCGATCATTCCCGGCATGGTGGCGTCGGTCGATATTATGACGGGCAAGAAAACGGTGATGGAATATATCCTGAAACCGCTGATCAAAACCGTCGACGGCGCGATGCGCGAGCGTTAAGGGCCAGCATTCAACGCTCCCCACAATGTCATTCCCGCGAAAGCGGGAATCCATGGGATGGTGGCGGGGGTTGTATGGATTCCCGCTTTCGCGGGAGTGACAGCGGGGAAGATAGAAAAGGGCTTCGTTTCCCCGGATTCCGCTTCATCACGCAGGCTCGTTGCTTTTGATCCAGCGCACGGCCTCTTCCAATTCGCCGGCCGGGTAGATGCGCATAACACCCAGTATTTTTGGTGGCAGGATCAATCGTGATTTCATCATCGCCCGTTCGGTCGGGTTAATGTACGCCAGCCGTGTTGCGAACGGAGCCTGGTAAAAGATGGTTTTCAAGTTCAATTCCGCCGCGTCATCTTCCCACCCCAGAAAATCGACATATTCGATCAACATGCGCAATTGGCCGTGTTTTTCGATTATGGCGTTGCCGATATCAACGCAGACATCTTTATAGTCTTGGGTGTTGATAATCCCGGTATAGCGGACGCAGAATGTGTCCAGCTCGGTATAAGGCAGGTTGATAACGGTTTTCCCGACCGTGGGGTTTGTCTGATCGTTTGGCATCTATGATTTAAAAACAAAAAAGAAATCTATAGACGTTATATAAGAAGGGTCAGACACCCTTGTCTACATATCTAAGGTGGTGTTATGCGGCGGGGGTTTTGTGATTGGTCCGCTCCGGGCGGTTCAACCATTCCACGGCTTCGGCGATTTTTCCGGCTTCAAACATGCGCATATTATTTTTCAAATCTGTCGGCAGCAGCATGTGGGCCTTGGCCAGTGTGCGCTTGCTGGGGTTGATATAGACCAGCTTGCGGACGAACGGACATTGGCGCAGTACCGTTTTAAAATTTAATTCGGCGGCATCATCATCCCATCCCGCGAAATTCGGGCCAAATTCGATCAACAGGCGGATGGAACCGTATTTGGCAATGGCGGCATCGGATTCTTTGATGAAAATATCGGTATATTCTGCAACATTCATAACGCCGTCATACCGGGCGCAAAATAAATCGCCCTCGGTTTGCGGCAGGATGGTTACGCATTTCTCTTTCGTATTGGTCATTGTGTTTCCGGCGTGTAGGCCTGCATCCATGCAATGGCTTCGTCCAGATCCTCCAGGTTAAAATACCGCGTTTCCGCTTTGATAATCGGGCGCATCATTTTCATCAGCAGGATGCGCTGGTCCGGTGGGCTGACATACGCCAGACGGCGGGCCGTGCCACCAATGTCGGTGATGCATTTAAAACTCAGCGCCGCGGCCTGTTCCGACCATCCCTTAAAATCGCGGTCGTAATAAACCAGCAGATTGTACCACCCGTTTTTTTCCTGTATCGCGCGCACGGGCGCATCAAAAAACTGCATGTAATCGTCCGGACTGACGGTGTCGCGCAAATGCACGAACAGCGTTGTGGCGTTGCTTTGCGGCATGATCGTAATGGTCTGCGTCATGCAATCCCCCGCGAAAATGGTGCTATATCCGGACCCAGGCCAGGGCGTCCTGAAACTGGTCCGGGTTAAAAATACGCAGGTCGGTTTTCAAAGCGGCCTGACGCATTCCGATATACTGAACCATTTTTTCCGGCAGATTGACAATCGCCAGTTTTTTCAAATGCTGGGCCAGAAACAGGGTCGAGGCCAGATCGGCCATCGCCGCTTCTTCCTCCCACCCCTGAAATTTTTCAAACAGGATGACCAAGCGGATTTCTCCCTGATCGGTCACCATTTTCTGCGCCAGTGGCAGGAACTGGGTTTTGTATCCTTCGCCACTGATCGGTTTGTCCACGCGGACGCAGATCACGCGGTCATCCGTTTCGGGCATGATCTCATTGAATTGTGTCGTATCCGTCATCCGGCGTGCATCCATTCCCATGGTAAAAAGTATAGGCGTGCTACCTTACACCAAACTTATTTTCCATAGACAAATAGCACGCAAAAGTGAATAAAGCATATATTCGAACACGCTGATAAATAAGCAGAAAGCGGCCCCGGGGATGGCCCGGCCCGCATCCGGTGTGACCGGGGCGCTGCGATGGGCGGGCAGGGGTGGTGGCGGGGACGTTGGTGGAGCCGGTGATCATGCTGAAAAGCCACGATTTATAACGCCGGAAGGGGTGTGGCGGCTTGCTTTTTGTGCGGACATTGTGTTTCTTAACATATCGTGCGGCGCAACGGGTTTCGCGCCGCCGTATATTAGCAAATTACAAGGTTCACCATGTCCAACACCGCTGCCGCTCTGGATCAAATCACCCTCACATTGCCTGACGGGGCCACGCGCACCGTTCCGGCGGGGACCACCGGCCTGCAATTCGCCGAATCGATTGCGAAATCGTTGGCCAAGGCGGCGATTGCCATTTCCGTGAATGGTGAAATCCGTGACCTGTCCCGCCCGTTGGAAGACGGTGCAACGGTCAGCATTATCAAACGCGAGGATGCTGCCGCGCTGGAGATGATCCGTCACGATTGCGCCCACGTCCTGGCCGAAGCGGTGCAGGAATTGTTCCCGGGCACGCAGGTCACAATCGGCCCGTCCATCGAAAACGGATTTTACTACGACTTCGCCCGCAACGAACCCTTCACGCTGGAAGATCTGCCGAAGATCGAAGCGAAGATGAAAGAAATCATCGGCCGTGGTGCCGCCTTCGAACGCGAAGTCTGGGACCGCGAAGAAGCCATCAAATTCTTCACCAACAAGGGGGAGATGTACAAGGCCGAGCTGATCCGCGATCTGCCGGGCACCGAAACGATCACGATTTATAAACAGGGCACATGGCTGGATCTGTGCCGTGGCCCGCATATGCCGACCACGAAACATATTGGTACGGCATTCAAGTTGACCAAGGTCGCGGGCGCGTACTGGCGTGGGGATTCGTCCAAGGCGATGCTGACCCGGATTTACGGCACCGCTTGGCGCACCGAAGATGAATTGCAAGCCTACCTGACCCAGATTGAGGAAGCGGAAAAACGCGACCACCGCAAACTGGGCCGTGAAATGGATCTGTTCCATTTGCAGGAAGAAGCCCAAGGGTCCGTCTTCTGGCATGACAAGGGTTACACCATCTGGCTCGCGCTGGAGGGCTATGTCCGCCGCCGCTTGAAATCCGCTGGCTATATCGAGGTGAAAACGCCGCAGTTGATGGATTCCCGCTTCTGGGAACAATCCGGCCACTGGGGCAAATACCGCGAAAACATGTTCGTGGTGCCCGATGTCGTGCCGAACACGGAAGAGGGCGGTAAGGTTTTCAAGGAAGAGCCGAAACATTTCATGGCGTTAAAACCCATGAACTGCCCGGCGCACGTCCAGATTTTCAATCAGGGCATCAAATCCTATCGCGACCTGCCAATCCGCATGGCGGAATTTGGCTGCTGTCACCGCAACGAAGCGCACGGCGCCCTGCACGGTCTGATGCGCGTGCGTCAGTTCACGCAGGACGACGCCCACATCTTCTGCCGCGAAGACCAGATCGAAGCGGAATCCATGGCGTTCTGCGAATTGCTGCGCGTCATGTACACCGACCTCGGCTTTACCGATGTGGTGGTCAAGCTGGCCACCCGCCCGGAAAAACGCGTCGGGACGGAAGAAAGCTGGGATTACGCCGAAAACGCCTTGAAACAGGCGCTGGACAAAGCCGGTCTGGCCTATGAAATCGCGCCGGGTGACGGGGCGTTCTATGGTCCGAAACTGGAATTTCACATCCGCGATGCGATTGGCCGGTCCTGGACCTGTGGCACGTTGCAGCTGGACCCGAACCTGCCGGAGCGCCTGGGTGCGTCCTATATCGGCGAAGACGGGGCCAAGCACCGCCCGCTGATGTTGCACCGGGCCATTTTGGGATCGTTGGAACGCTTCATCGGTATTTTGATCGAGAACTATGCCGGGAAATTGCCGCTCTGGCTGGCCCCGGTTCAATGTGTGGTGGCCACCATCACATCCGATGCGGATGATTACGCCCGTGACGTGCTGGAAAAACTCAAAGCCGCCGGCATCCGGGCCGAAATCGACCTGCGCAATGAAAAGATCAATTACAAGGTGCGGGAGCATTCCCTGGCCAAGGTCCCGGTCATGTTCGTGGTCGGCAAGCGCGAGGCCGAGGAGCAAAAGGTCGCCATTCGTCGCCTGGGCGATGACAAACAGGCCTTTGACCCGCTGGAATCCGCGATTCAGGCTCTTGCAGAAAGCGTGAAACCGCCGTATTAATAACCCCTTATAGAAACTCGGGGGCGTGATGATCCGCCCTTCGCAACTTTAACTGAAACAATGGAGACGACCCATCGCTAGACCACCTGTACCCCCGCGCCGTGATGCACCCCGTGATGACGGTCCGCGCGTGAATGCTCAAATCCGGGTGGACAAGGTCCGCCTGATCGGTGCCGATGGTGAAATGGTCGGCGTTGTGTCGATTCGCGAAGCTCTGGCCGCTGCGGAAGAAGCCGGCCTGGATCTGGTCGAAATCTCCCCGGGTGCGGAACCGCCGGTCTGCAAAATCCTCGACTTCGGTAAATACAAGTACGAGATGCAGAAGAAGGCGAACGAAGCCCGCAAGAAACAAAAAGTCATCGAGATCAAAGAACTGAAATTGCGTCCCGCAATCGGTGATCACGATTACGAAGTGAAGATGAAGGCCGCGCGCCGCTTCCTGGAAGATGGTGACAAGGTGAAATTCACCCTGCGCTTCCGTGGTCGCGAAATGGCGCACCAGCAATTGGGGATGGAAGTTCTCAATCGCGTGAAGGAAGATTTGTCGGGTCTGGGCAAGGTTGAAATGGAACCGCGCTTGGAAGGCCGCCAGATGATGATGGTCATCGCATCTGAAACGCCGAAGGCCTAAGCGCTTCGCTGTTGAATTAAAAAGCCCCCGAAAATTCGGGGGCTTTTTTTTAAATCAGGCCGTATTCGGTGAATTATCTTTCTTCGGCGGATTCCAGCCTTTCAACCCGGTGGCGCAGGTCCGTGTTTTGCGTCCGCAAGATATCATTTTCGATTTTCAGTTCTTGTACCGCTTTGACCAGGGGGACCACCACAGTGGAATAGCTCATGGACTTTGCGTTCTGAACAATTTCTTTTGTGCCGTCTTCTGTTGTGATTTCAGCATCTGGGCCATACCCAACTAACTCCGGCAGAATCGGTTCAACTTCTTGTGCGATAAATCCCATTTCCGCCTTTCCGGACGATTTAACGTCGCGCCAATGATACCGCACGGGGCGCAGTTGCATGATAGCCTGCAACCCGTCTTTATCACCCAACGGTGTGATGTCCTTTTTCAATCGCCTGTCGGATGCGCTGGACCAGGCTCTGTTCCCGCCGCATCCGTAGGTGTTCACTGCGAAACAATAAATCGCATATCCCGTATTGCTGTTGCTGAGGGCATAAAGACCGTAATTGACACCGCTGGCAGATGCCGCATAAGCGTAAACGCCATATCCCGTGGGACTGTCCGAATGTCCTTGGACGCCATAATTGACATCGGACGTTGATGATGTGCGCCCATAGACACCAGTTGCCCCGTAACCGCCGCCGCTGTTGGTTCCGTAAATGGCGGCCGCGCTGGATGATGCCGTTGTAATCGCAACGGACAGTAATCTTCCCGTCGCTGTTGATGATGTGATGGATAATCCGGGGCTGGATGTAATCCCATCCCATGTCCATGTCTGGGGATAGTTGGCGTTATTGATTGTGTTGGATGCTGTGGCTGGGGTCAGGCTTGAAATTGCGGCCGCGCCCATGCTGACCCATGCTGTTCCGTTGCAAAAACTCCATGTCGATGCCCCGTTGTAGCGCAATCGACCCAGTTTCTCCGTTGTGCATGATGTTGCATCGTTCCCAATTTGCAGCAGGGATGTTCCCGCCGGGCTTTGCTCCAGCGCGTTTTGCCATGTCGTGCCGTTGCATATCAATGTGCGGCTTGGGATTTGTTCCGGTCCGCCGGTTTGTCGAACCTCGCCATTCGTGCTGCACGAATCACCGGGCTGCGTTTCGGCGGCCAGAACGTAAGACGGAAAAATAGAGAAAATGACCCATAAAAAAATGGGAAAAAGGGCGTGAAAGCGCATCGCGAGTGATAACAATATTATAAATAAATATCTGCGCTAGCTTTCAATGGCAGCTTTGGGACGCTGCGGCTTTGCGCTATCACTCTGATTCCGGCACCAACGCCAAAGGCTTTCGAGACCTTGCAATGTGGGTACGATTATATGCGTCTTTTCCCTTCATTCAAGAGGGATATTGCGGGCGCGGTCCGCTATCTCTATTGCGCCGCAACGGCTTCACCGTCAATAAAATGTTCCGACTGCATGGCCCATAATTTGGCGAACGTGCCGTTTTGGGCCAGCAATTCGGCGAACCCGCCATTTTCGACAATCTCGCCGTTCTCCATAACGATCAGATTGTCGGCATGTTTCACGGTGGACAGGCGGTGGGCGATGATGACCATGGTTTTGCCGGCGAAAGCCGTTTCCATCGCGGTTTGAATGACCTGTTCCGACAGGGAATCCAGCGCCGATGTCGCCTCGTCAAAAATAATCAGATCGGCATTGCGCACAAACGCCCGGGCAATCCCCAGGCGTTGGCGTTGACCGCCGGACAATTTGATCCCGCGTTCCCCAATCATCGTGGCATCGCCATCGGGCAGGCTGGCAATCAATTCATCCAACGCGGCGTGGCGCAGCGCGCGTTGGTATAATTCCTCGTCCACATTGTCGATGCGGTCGAGCAGGATATTGTCGCGGATGGTGATGTTGAACAATTCCACATCCTGCGGCACCAGGGCGATGCGGTTCAACCATTCATGCCCGGGGATATTGTTCAGATTGACCCCACCAACCGTGATGGCACCGGTTTCGGGCAGCATCTGTTTCATCAACATGCGCACCAGTGTGGATTTCCCCGCGCCGCTGCGCCCGGTCAGGGCGATGGTTTTCCCGCGCGGAATGGTCAGGTTGATGCTGTGCAGGGCATGACCCTTCTGCCCGTCATAGGTGAAATTGACATCGTTAAAACGGATATCGTTCCAATCGGCGGGCAGGGATTGCGCGGGCGCAAAATCCATCATCTGCGGTTTTTCGCGCAATGTTTCGGATATGCGCATGAACCCGTTGCGGTATTCCAGGAACTGGTCCTGCATATAGACCATTTCTTCCAGACGGGACCACAAATTGAACATCAGGAAGAACACGGTGGCAAAGGCACCGGCGCTTAACCATCCGCCAAACATCCCGGGCAGGCACAGGCCGAGCGTCAGGACGATCCAGAAAAACGCCGTCATGTTCAAAACCGTCCATTTGAAATAGGTGATTTTGAACACGTCGCGCATGGCGAAATGGGCGTCGGCCTCGTGGCGTTGGGCCTGTTCGTCGATATAGGCGCCCATGTTGAACGCCTTGACCGTGCGCACCGCGCCGACAAATTCGTAAACGCGGGCGGTCAGTTTTTCCAGCATCTTGTTATGACGGTCGTGCATTTTCGGCAAATTGCGCGCCGTATAAACGCCCACCGCCATAAAGGTCACGATAAACCCGGCGTACAAGAGGAGGAAATAAAACGGCGCATCAATCAGAAGGACGGATGCGAAAATACCAATCACACTACCCACAAACGGGACCAGCGACCATTTGTAGATGTTATAAAGCTGTTTCAGCGATGACCGTGCAGTGGTGATGCGCTGCATCTTGCTGCCCGACCCTTGCGATTCATGCCAGTTCAGTGACAGGCGATTCATGTGCCGGACGGAGAACAGCGCCATACTGCGATTCAAGCGATCTTCCATCGCCGCTTCGTTCAGGAACAACCCCATGGAGATCAGCGCCAGCCCATAGGCCACCATATACGGCACAATCATCCACATCAGGCGGGCGGGATCGGTCATGGCCCAGCCTTCTTCAAATCCCTTGATCGTGATCCCGATAAAAAACGGCATCATCGCCAACGTGGCGAAACGCACGATCCGCAGCGCGGTGAACATGAAAAATGTCCGGCGATACGGTTTCAGGAAAAACCACAGCCAGCGCAGGAACGACGCCGATTCCGCGGGCAATTCGCGTTCGTCGGGCAGGATGAATTGGGGGTCTTGCATGGCTGTACTCCAAAGATTCTTTCATACGTCATCCCGGCGAAAGCCGGGGTCTTTATTCGGTCTTGTATCGTCTTGGTCGATAAGAAGATCCCGGCTTTCGCCGGGATGACTTCAAATTTCAAATTTGAACGCGGGCGCGATCTTAGACGACCGACGCGACCCATTCGTTCAATTGCGTTTTGGACATGGATCCAACGCGCGTATCAACAACTTGGCCGCCCTTGAACACCATAAAGGTCGGGATGCCGCGCACGCCGTATTTCGTCGGGGCGTTCGGGCTTTCGTCGATGTTGATCTTTACGACCTTCACCTTCTCACCCATTTCATTGGCCAGTTCGTCAACCAGCGGACCCATCGCCTTGCACGGGCCACACCATTCGGCCCAGAAATCGACAACGACGGGACCGTCGGCGTTCAGGACTTCGCTTTCAAAATTCTGGTCTGATACTTTATGGGTCATGGCCCGGTTCCTCTCTTCGGATGAATGAATTCTGTACCTTTTAATATGGTCGCTTGGGGCGCGGGGTCAAGGGTTGGGCGGCGACGGAAAGCGGTTCCGTCCACATTGGTCGCGCTCTTTAGGTTATTGATTTTCCAGAATCTCCATTAACCGCATGCCATCGGTCCACAGCAGGGCCGTGCGAATCACCTGATTCGGGTAGATTTTGCGAATAATGGCGGCATAGGCCCGCATCTGTTTCCGGTACAGTGGCGCAACGTCCTTCTGGTCCTGCGGGGGCGGGCGGTTGGTTTTGTAATCGATGATCCATACGGCATCATCGGTGATGGCCAGACGGTCAATCTGCCCGCTGATCAATTGTCCATCGACATAACCGGTCACGGGCACCTCGGCCATCGTGCCGGGCGCGAACAACGGCGCAAATTGCGGGTCATCCAAAATCGCCATGACTTCGGCCACGATGCCGTCGCGCACCGTTTGGGGTAAATCCTGTTTCGCCACATGTTGGCGCGCGGCGTCCATGCGCGCATTTATCGGCATGTCGGGTAAAATTTGCAACAAACGGTGTGTGACAATGCCGCGGCGGAACCGGTATGGGTCATCGCTTTGCAACGGGGACCGCGCGGCGGGTTCGGCGTCATCGGGGCGCGATGGCATCAATGTCGTTGGTGCGCCGGGTTCTGCGGGCGCGGCGCGGTCAACCCAATCCGGTGCAACCGGGTCGACTGCATTGGTGTATGTGTATCCCGTGTTGGGTTTTTCATCCACGGGCCGGGTTTGCGGGTTGGATATGCGCCGGATGGGGTCGTCGAACCCGGTCCGCTCAATCGTTTCAACATCATCCATGCGGTCAAACGCATCGGCCATCAACTGGTACCAGCTATCCTCCAGCCGGGCGCGCTTCTTCTTCGCCGCGGCAATAATCAACTGGTCTTCCGCCCGGGTCATGGCAACGTACAGCAAACGGCGTTCTTCCTCGGCGTCGCTTGCATCAATCCGGGCTTGCGCGGCGGTGTAGGGGCGGGGTGCTTCCGCCTTGCGCGTGGTCCATAATGGCGCGGGCAGGCCCGTCTTGCGCGGCCACAATACGGGCACATCTTTCTTCCCGCCGCCGCCCTTGATCGTATCGGGCAGGATGACCACAGGGGCCTGCAATCCCTTGGATGCATGTACGGTCATAATGCGCACCTGATCCCCGGCTTCATCCATTTCACGTTTCAATTGTGTGGTGGTGCGGTCTTGTACCTGCACGAAATCCTGCAATGACGGGACGTGTGTGCGTTCGAATGACAGTGTGTTGTTGATAAATTCTTGCAGTGGGTCCAGCGCTTCATGCCCCAACCGCGCAATCAATGCGTGGTGGCCGCTTTTCGCATCGGCGGGGCAGGATGTTTGCAACAGCCGTGTGAAAAATTCATAGGGGCGCAGCAAGCTGCCATCGCGCAAACGATCATTCAGCCATGCGATCACCGGATCATCGCCTGCGCGGGCGCGCAAGGCGGACCATAATGTCTGGGACCCGCGGTTCCATGCAATATGTTCCAGCCGTTCATCATCCCATCCACAAAACGGGGATTTCAGGATACAGGCCAGCGATAAATCATCCTCCGGCAACAACGCAAACCGCGCCACCGCCATCATATCCTGTACCACCAGCTGGTCGTTCAGGACCATGCGGTCCACACCGCTGACGGGCACGTTGCGGGTTTTCAATTCGCGCACCAGTTTCGGCACGAAATCATTCCGGTTGCGGACCAGCACCAGAATATCCCCGGCGCGCATGGCGCGGCCTTTGGATTCCAGCATCGTTGTGCCGATGGATGATGCAATATGGTCCGCCACGCGGATTGCCAGCTGCGTGCGCGCATCAACCGATGATGTACGTTCCAGCGGCAACACCCAATCGTCTTTGCCTTTATCTTTTTCCGGCTCATTCAGGATGGGCCAAATTTCAACCGATCCCGCCTGACCAATCCGGTGGGCGGTATGGGTGATGATATCATCGGCCACGCCCTGTAACACGGGGGGCGGGGCAAATGTTTCGTCGGTGGCGCGCAAAACCGATGTCGTGGACCGGAACGATACGTTCAATCCCACATCCCGCCACCATGATGCATTCATGGCGCGCACACGCGCGGCGAAATTTTTCCGCATGGTTTGGAACCCGTCGCGGTCGGCGCGCTGGAACCCATAAATGGATTGTTTTTCATCACCAACGAAAAACAATGTGCGGGCCAGATTTTCGGAATCATCGCGCCCGCGACCCGACAGGAAATCATCGCTCAACGCGCGAATAATCGCCCATTGTTCGGGGTTTGTATCCTGCGCCTCGTCAACCAAAATATGGTCCAACCCCTGATCCAGCTTGAACATCACCCATGGCGCGATGGTGTCGGCATCCATGCCCATGGTCTGCCCCTGTAACAGAGCCAGCGTGCGCAAAATCTGGTCATCGAAATCCAGTGCGGAATGACGCGCTTTTATCGCTGCATAATCGCGCAGCACAGCCCCGCCAAAGGACAGCAAATCACTGGTCGCGCGGGCGGATGCGATGGCGCGCAATGTTTCATGCAACGCGATCAGCCGCTCGGCCTCGGCAATCAATGTCGGTTCACAGGCTGGGTCGGCATCCTTCGCGCCCTTGGTGGCGATGCGGGCCAGAATGGTTCCGGCCTTGGTCAGGAAAATGCCGGCGTAATCATCAAATTTATCCGCCCGGGATTGCGCCGGGGATTCCAGCCAGTCCTGTAACGCGCCTGCACGATCGACGTCGGTTTTTGTTCCCTGATTCAGGGCACGGCACGCCGCCCATAAATCGTTTTTGGCAAAGGATGAATCGGCGCAGGCGTTTGCAATCAATTGATCGGCATCCAATGCCGGATCAATGTCCAGAATGTCACACACGGCCCGGTGTAATGTGGTGGCATCCGGATAATCGCGCATTGTTTGTTCCAGCGCGCCGCGTTCGGACAGCAGGGCGCTGAGCTGCGCATCCATTTGTTCTTCATTCAAGATGCGGGTCAGACGGCGAACGATGTGATGCAAATCACCATGCATGTCATCGCGTGCGGTTTTTAAAACCTGATCCCGCGCCAATGCGGTGAATCGTTTGGCTTCATCATCTTCCAGCGTTTTGAAATCGGGGGACAAGCCCGCTTCCAGCGGGAAGCGCCCCAGAATGCTTTTGCAAAACGCGTGAATGGTGGTGATGTTCAATCCACCGGGCGCATCAACCACGCGGGCGAATAATTGCCGGGCGGTGATCATCTGGTCGGTATCCGGGTTCTGGCCGATCAGATCGCGCAATGTGGCGCGTAATTTATCATCATCCATCACCGCCCATTCGCCCAACCGTTTGGACAGGCGCAGGCGCATTTCACTGGCTGCCGCTTTGGTGAAGGTCAGGCAGAGAATGCGGTGCGGGGCGCACGCGCTGGCCGCTCCCTGTCCGGGGCGGGGCAGCAGAATGCGTAACACGCGATCGGTCAGAACCTTGGTTTTGCCCGATCCGGCGGATGCCCCCACCCATACATGGGCGGCGGGGTCGGATGCCTGCGCCTGCAATGATGCGGCATGGGCGCTGGCGGCCTGGGGTGATTGATCCTGTTTTTCGATGGCTGAGGATTTTGGGTTCATGCCGCATCCTCCGCTTCATCATCGGCGTCGCTCAACACCACCCATTCCTGCACGCGGGCCAGTTGATCGTAATCACGATATTTCGGTGCGTTCGCCGGATTTGGCAGGCTGTAATACGGTGTGGCCGGATTTTGGAACGCGGTCACCAGATCGCGCAATCCGTTATAGGCATAGGTGGCCAGATGCACGGCATCGCCATCTTCCACGATCAGAACGGTCGGATTTTTCCGCCCCGATCCATCCCATGCGGTGAAGGCGCGCAGGCCGTCGACGGCTGGTTTGGGGCCACTATCATTAAACCCGCCATGCAAAATCATGGCCCCTTCCAATGGCAATTGCGGGGCCAATCCGGCTTCAATCGCTTTCTTGCTGGGCAATGTTCCGGTTTTGTAATCAATCACGGTGGCGCGGCCATCGATCACGCTGCGGTCAATGCGGTCCGCCTTGGCGGTCAGGGTGAAAACGTGACCATTCTCCAACGTGATGGGTAATGTGCCTGTGGCTTCCAATGCCCATGGTTTGGAATGGGCGCGTTGCGCGGTTTCCAATGTGACGAAATGGTCAATCGCTGCTTCCATGCGCGGCCACCAGAATCCCCACAAGCGCGGGTCGTCCATGTGGTCCTTCATCTGATCATGGGCCAGCGTGATCAATCGGCTTTGTGCGTCATCCGGCCATTCATGCATGTGGTCGGATACGAAATGTTCGAACACTTCGTGGATCAAGGTACCCCGGCTGGCGGCATCTTCGGGTTTGTCCAGCATGTCCAGCTTACGCAGACGCAAAATCCGCTTGGCGTACAACGCATACGGATCGCGCATCCATGTTTCGATATCGGTGACGGGCAACGTCATTGGGCGGCGATCGACGGCGGGGGTCGGTGCGGGCCGTGTGGCGGCGGGAACGCGCGCACCATCGTCGCTGAACATCCGCGCGCGGTGCAGGGCCGGGTGATCGTGTAAATGTTCGGGTGGAATGTCGAGCGCCTGCAACACTGTGTCCAACCGTTGCAACCAGCGTGACGGAACGGTTGGCGTGCCATCCACCCGCTTGCTGCGGCTTAAATACACCGTGGGGGCGCAGAAGCCGCAGGCAAAATCATGCGCGGCAAACCCGACCATCTGGTCCGTGGGGGGCAGGCCGAATTGTTTGCGCATCGGGCGCGACATCCATGGGTCATGGCCGGGATCGGGCGGCCATGTGCCGTCATTCAATCCGGCCAGAATAACGCAATCGGCCTGGCTCATCCGGGCTTCGATCTGCCCCAGGATGGACAGACGCGGGTGCGTGCCATAGGCGGGGCGGATATTCACCCCCTCCATCATGCCGCTGATGATCGACAGATAATCGTCCAAACGCATCGGTGGCATGGCGTTTGTATCGCCGGCAAAGGCCTGCGCCAATTCGCCGTGCAGCTCGGCCAGAACCGTTGCTGCCGCTTCACCATCTTCGCCGGTCCAGATCGTATCGGCGCGGCTTAAATGTTCGGCCACTTTGATGTGGGCGCTCAGCCAGTCGGGCAATGGGCGCAGTGTTGCGGCATCACCCTGCAATAAATCATCCAGTGGTGCAAAGCAGGTGCGTAAATGGTCAATCAGGGGGGCAACATCCGGCGGCGCCTCATGCCCACGTGCGATCTGTGCGTCGCGTTTGGCGGTGATGTGGGCGGTCAATCCATCCCATCCGTGCGCCGGGGCGGGGCCGCGTAGATAATGACGGTCCAGTGCGCGGACCATGCCGCGCCCGTCCGCCGTATCATTGTCATCCCACCGCACCAGCGAATGTTTCACGGCGGCCAGCAACGCGGCGGGGGCGTATTGTTCAATCGCCGCGCGCGCAATCAGGCGCAGGAAAATCCCCACGCGCGTGGTGCTAAGCGGTTGGCCGCCGGAATCATCCATAACGATGCCCCAGCGATTCATGATCAAACTGACCCGCCGCGCCAGCATCCGGTCCGGCGTAACCAGCGATGCCGTGCGCCCCGGTGTTTCCAATGTTTCGCGCAAGATCAGGGCGATGGCCTCGGCCTCTTCCTGCGGGTTTTCCGCGTCGATCCGGCGTACGCGGCCCAACGTGTCACGCACATGGGTGCGGGTCTCGGCATCCGGGTCCAATGTCGTCCACGCATCGGCGGTGGCGGCCGGGCGCATCATTTCACGGGCCAGCCATTGGCGCGCGCTTAATTGTTTCTGCGCAATTGCGGGGTTGGTATCGGTCTGGGCGGGCGGTGTATGCGGCCACACTGTGACATCATGACGATGCAGATTGTCATCCATCCCGTGCAGTAATTTTTTCAATGCCTGCTGCGAATGGGAATCATCCAGCGCGGCCCAGCTGTCATCATCCATGTCGCGGTCCAGCGCGGGCAGGATCACCGACCCGTTCGGCAACCCGGCAATCACGCGCAGAAGCCGCGCCGTGGCGGGAATGGATCCGGTCGATCCGGCGGCGATAATTCGCTGGGTGGGGCGTGTCGCATCCCAATGATTGGCCAACGCGTGGGTTAATCGCCCGCTACGATCCGCCGCATCAATCATGCCGTGCGCATCCAATAACGCGGGCCACAATTTCATGATGATGGACAGGAAATCCAGCGTCACACGCCAATGATCGGCAAATTCATCCGGGACCAATGTGGGCAGGGCGTCCAGCGTGACTCCCTCCATATAACATTGGTCGATCAAACGACCCAGCGTGCCGGCCAGGGCAAAGGCTTGATCTGGGCTGTGCACCCGTGTCTTCCATTCCATGATCATGCGCGCCAATAAAATCTGGCGGCGGATTTTCGGCATGGCCGGGGGCAGGGTCAGGGCGGCGTGATTGCTGGATGATGCAATGGATTCAAGGCTCAGCGAATCCTCATCCACTTCACCCAATGCACTTAAGCGCGGCAACAAAATCGGTGCGCCCTTGGACAGGCGCAGGAACGCATTCTGCATCGTCCGCGTTGCGCGGCGTGTGGGCAGCAACAGGTGAATGGATGACAATCCTTTCGGATCGTCTTTGGTTTCACCCAACAACCCATGCGCCAGCGCATCGGCAAAGGCCACCCCCGCCGGAATGGTGAACAGGGTCAGCTTCTTGTGATCCGCTGCCCCCATACGCATTACGCCGTGGGTTTTACGGGCGGATAGGTTGGGTTGGACGGGGAAATAATGCCGCCCGTTGCCGCCAGATGCTGTTCCACATTGGCCAGATCGGCGGGCGTGCTGATGTGGTGCCACGCCCCGTCATGTTCCAACCCGAACAGGCGGCCATTGGCCTGCGCCTGATCCATCAATTGCAGGAAGGAAAACGGCCCGTCCGGCGCATTGGCGAATAAACGCGGATGCACGATGCGCACGCTGGTCCACATATGGGTTCCGGTTTGTGTGGGGCTGCGCACAATCTGGCCGTTGGGCAGGAAATCATAATCGCCCACGCCACCCGTCAGCGTCATGGCCGAAACAGGTTGCAACAGCATCAACAGATCCATTTTGGAATCGTCCCACGCACTGGCCATGCGGGTCAGGGCATCGCCGCTGACACCGTCTTCCCACAACGTGTCGCCGGAAAAGGCAAAGAACGGTTGGTTGCCCATGGTGTACAGGGCCTTCTTCATACCGCCGCCGGTGTCCAGCAATGTTTGTTCGAATGAAAACGTCAAACGCGGCGCATGACGTTGGCCCAGATGTTGTTCCAACTGCGTGGCGCGGTAATGCAGATTGACGGTAACGTCATGAACGCCATACGCGACCAGACAATCCAGCGTATGGTCAATCATCGCCTTGCCCGCGACGGGAACCATCGGTTTGGGCATCGTGTCCGTATGCGGACGCAGACGTTTTCCCATTCCGGCGGCCAGAATAAAGGCGCGGTCGATGTGTGGTGTACTCATGATTAAGCGGTTCCTTCGTTCAGCGGAATATCGGGGATGGTGATAATGCGTATATCGGGGCGGTGCGGGTCGGCAGTGAAGTGCAATGTCCATCCTTGCGGCGGCACCATGGTCTCCAGCATCGGGCCCAGATTGCCGGGCCATTCGACGATGGTGATGGCGCTGCTCAACGCTTCTTCCCAGCCCAGTTCCCACACCTCGTCCGGTGTTTTGATGCGGTATAAATCAAAATGCCACACGGGTCCGCGCGGCGTGTCGTATGTCTGAACCAAAGTGAAGGTCGGGCTGGGCACTTCCAGTTTTTCATCCCCCGCCAGCGCGCGGATCAACGCGCGGGCAAAGGTGGTTTTTCCAGCCCCCAGATCACCTTCCAGCAACAACACCTGCCCCGGGCATAACCGCGCGGCGATGCCCTGCGCCAGCGCGATGGTGGCGTCTTCGCCCCGCGCTTCGTGGGTGGTGGTTGCGATGTGAAAATCATGGTCTGTCATGGCCTGCTATTTGTGCAGGAAATCACACAAAAACCAAGCCCTGTGCGGTGAAAAAGGGATTGTTTTCCATGACCGTTCCGGGCACGCTCATCCCTGTTCGCAAAGAGGTCACCCGTCATGAATGCATCCATTCCCGCCCCTGTTGTTGAAACCGATGTTGCCGTGATCGGCGCGGGGCCTGTCGGGCTATTTACCGTATTCCAATGCGGGATGCTCGGGCTGTCCTGTACGGTGATTGATGCGCTGCCGGATATCGGCGGCCAATGCACGGCGGTGTACCCGGAAAAACCCATCTATGACATTCCCGGCTTCCCGCGGGTGGAGGCGGCATCACTGATCGCCGCGCTGGAGGAACAGGCCGCACCGTTCGCGCCGTTGTACCTGCTGGGGCAACAGGTGGTCCGTGTGACCGGTACGGTGCAGACAGGCTTCGATCTGGAAACAGAAAAAGGCAATAAAATCAAAGCCAAGGCGATTATCATCGCCGCCGGGGCCGGGGCGTTCGGGCCGAACCGCCCGCCGCTTGCGGGCATTGAATCGTACGAAGGGACGTCCGTATTCTACATGGTTCGTCGCCGGGATGATTTTGCCGGAAAACGCATCGTCATTGCCGGTGGTGGTGACAGCGCGGTGGACTGGGCCTTGTCACTGGCCCCGCTGGCCGCGCGGGTGATGGTGGTGCATCGCCGCGACACTTTCCGCGCCGCGCCCGAATCCGTCATGCGGATGCAGGCGCTGGCCGATGCGGGTGAAATCGATCTGGTCGTGCCGTATCAGTTAAAAGCGCTGGACGGCGTCGGCGCGCATCTGCGTCATGTCACCGTGGCGACCATGGATGGTGCGGAAAAAGTGCTGGAAGCCGATGTGCTGTTGCCCTTCTTTGGGCTGGCGGCATCGTTGGGGCCGATTGCGGATTGGGGTCTGGCGGTGGATCGCCACCATATTCCGGTGGACCCATCAAATGCGGCCACATCGGTGCCGGGCATTTATGCGGTGGGGGATGTTGCGACCTATCCGCGGAAACTGAAACTGATCCTGACCGGTTTTGCCGAAGTGGCCCAGGCCGCGCACGCGATTTATCGCCAGATCAATCCGGGCAAAGATTTGCACATGGAATATTCCACGACGAAAGGTCTTCCGGGGATGGCCTAGGCCAGAACGTCATGCTGATCCGGATGGCGGTTCATCCATGATACGGCATAGGAACAGATGGGATAAATTTTCTGGCCGCGGTCGCGGGCCATGGTGGTGATGCCCTCCATCAACCGTCCGGCGGCGCCGGTGCCACGTAAGGGTGGCGGGGCTTCGACGTAATCAATGAATAACAAGGGCCCCTCAATACGATACGCGGCAAAGGCGGTGTGTCCGTCAATGTGCAGTTCGAACCGTTCTTTGTCTTTGTTATCAATGACTTGTTCTGTTTCGCCTGAGGCCATCACCGATCTCGCTTTCCTCAAATGACATAGGGTGCGCATAAATCTGCGCAAGGGCGCGGCGTGTTTTGTGCTATAGTTGAACTCATGAGGACGTTGATCGGATTACTCTTTTTGCTGTTCTGCAGCATGATAATCGCTCCGGCCGCCAGCGCACAGGATGCGCCGGTGATTGTGCCGATGGCCGACCCGGTCACGCCGCCCGCGCGGCCCGATGGGGCGCGATGCTTTACCATCAAAAATACCGCCCCGTACACAATCATGGGGTCGTTCCGCACCAATTTTTTTGAAGCTGTTGATGGAACGCAGGCGCGTTCGCAAACAAATTTCCGCATGGCCCCCGGCGCGTCCGAAGAATATTGCACCTATGGTCCGTTTTACAGCGGCGGGCGGCTGGAAGTTATCTTGCGCACAATCGTGCCCATTTTTTCCTGCTTCACAGTGGCCGCAGGGGAAATCACAATTCAGGGCAAGATGGAGCGGACAGGGTCCAAAACATGGATCGAATGCCGTTAGGGCCGTGTCTTACGCGGGCAAGGAAATCGTAACAATCGTGCCGTGATCGTGCGGGCTGTCCAATGTGATGGTGCCGCCATGCAGTTGTACGATGTTGCGCACAAGGGTCAGGCCCAACCCCGCCCCTTGCCGCGCGGCCATCGCCCCCTTCACAGTCCCGCGTTCAAACGGTTCCAGCACGCGGGCGCGGTCTTCGCTGGCGATGCCGGGCCCGGTGTCGGTGACGTGCAGGGCAATATGGCCGTCGTTTGTGCGTGTGGCGCCCACGGTAATGGTGCCGCCTTCCGGTGTGAAATTGATCGCGTTGCGGATCAGGTTTAGCAACACCTGTTTCATGCGCTGTTCATCGGCGTTGATGGTGCCAATATCATCCGGGCAATCCAACCGGACATTGATTTTTTCTTTCCGCGCCCATTCCGTCGTTAAATCAACCAGCCCGGCCAGCATGCGATGGACATCAACCGCGGCTGTCTGCAGCTGCATATAGCCCGCTTCGATGGTCGACAGATCCAGAATGTCATCAACCAGATTGACCAGACGTTTGCCCGCGTCCTGCAACCCGGTTGTGTATTCCTTCTGCCGTTCATTCAGGGGGCCGAAATATTCATGGCCCAAAATTTCGGCAAACCCGGTAATCGCGTTCAACGGTGTGCGCAGCTGGTATGACACGTTGGCGAGGAAGTCGAGCTTCAATCGTTCGGCCGCTTCCAAGGCTTCGTTGCGGTCGCGCAAGGCGGCTTCGACGCGGGCGCTGTCGGTCACGTCGATATGGGCGACCAGAACGCCACCATCGGGCAGGGGCACAGTGGAAAAATCAACCAATGTTTGATTGAGAAGCTGGAGCCGTCCTTCGCGCTGCGTGCGGTCCAGCCCCTGTGCGATCAATTCATCGCGTTGCTGCGCCCAAACCGTTTCATGGAACAGCGGTTTGAGCCGTTCAACGATCCGGCTGATATGCGGTTCGCCGTCCAGATCCTCGGGGTTCAGGTGCCACAGCCGGGCCCAGGCCGGGTTCCACAATTTCAATCGCCCGTCACCGCCGAACACGGCGACGCCTTCGGACAAATTGTCCAACGTTTCTTTCTGCACCGCGACCAGCGTGTTGTAACTGGATTCCAGTTCCAGCCGCCCGGTCACATCTTCGAAAATCATCATCAATCCGCCCATCGGGTGCGGAATCACCAATTGGCGCAAGGCCCGCCCGTCGGGCAGATACAGCATGTCTTCGTGTCCACCGATCAATCCGGTGAACATGTTCAGCCAGCTTTGCTTGAACTTGCGGAAATCGGCCTGTTCCGGCAGGCGGCGCGTTTCGCGCAATTTTTCCATGATGTCGCCCAGCTTCGGTTGCGTGTTCAACCAGCTGTCATCCAGTTGCCACAATTGCGCAAAGGCGGAATTGAAAAATTCAATCTTCTGGTCGGCGGCAAAAATGGCGATGGATGATCCCAGCTGTTCCAGCAATTCCTTGTTCGCGGCGGTGTTGCGGCGCTGGTGTGTTTCCAGTTCTTCTTCCCGGCTGCGGTCATGCGCGCTGCCCAATGTTAATCCCAATCCCGGCAACGGCGTTTCCGTGACATCCCACAACAGCCGGGTTCCGGCATGAATAATATGGGCCTGTGTGGTTTTGGGTTGGCCTGAATCTATGGCGGCCTGCGCCAATGGGCGGCCGGGTTGCAATGCGGTTGGTGGGCCTTTTTTCCGCGCGGTCTGCGGCAACTCGCGTTGCTCGGCAATCACGGTTGCCGGTGATGTGTCCAACACATTGGCATAGGCCCGGTTGCACCAGATCAAATCCGTTTGCGTGTTGCGCATCCATAATGGCACAGGGGCGTGGTCCAGCGCGGCCTGCAGGCGCAGTTGTTCCGATTCGGCAAATTGCTGGGCTTCGGTGATCCGGCGCTGTTCCTGGGCCTGGACGGTCGTGTCCTGAAGCCACAGAATGTTGAAGCGCATGTCGCCACCGCTATCCGCCCCTCTGGACCCGGACAGGGTCATGGTCCGGATGCGGTCGGCGGTGCGGACGGTGATGGAAAAGGGCTCTCCCTGTTCCTGCAACCGAAAGAACATGCCCTCCAGCGCGGCGGCATCGCTGGCCGACAGGCGGTTTTGAATGTCGTGAATGTTGCGGATCGAATCCAGCGCCAGCAGGCGGCAAAACCCCTCCGAATAGGCAATCGCCCCATCCGGGCCCCAGCCGCAATAATCCATGGGTACGGCAGATAAAAACGCCTCCATCCGCGCTTTTTCTGTGCGCAGCTCACCCCCGCCCATCAGGGCCGTGATAAAACGGGGTCCTTTGGCGGTTTTTTGCGGGTTTTTCTTACTGGAATCTGCGGTTTGGCTCATGGGTGCAGTTTATCCGGTCGAGGATGTATCAGCAAGGGTGGCGGCGGCGCGGGGCGCGCGGCCCGGTTTTATAGATTTATCAATATTTTCTGGTACAATTTCAATCAATGATAATGGGGGACTACATCATGGGGGATCGTCTTTTGCGCAAGGCTGTGCATGCCGCTCTGCTGGTCGGGGGGATTGTGCTTGGCCTGGGTGTGCTGGGTGTTCCCACGCCGGCCCTCGCGGCCTGCTCCAACCCCGCCGGAAATGCGGGGGAGGTGATCTGGAACACCACGTCCAACACTCCCACATATTGCGACGATACCAACTGGGTGTCCCTTGCCAAGGGCGGAAACGCGATCAGCTGGTTCACCGCGGCAACCCTGCCGTCTTTGGTTAATCCATCACCCAACACCAACGATTATATGGGCCGCGGCGGTGTGTCCATATCCGGTAACCTGGCGGCCGTGGGTGCGCCGGATAATGCCGTCACTTTTGCGGCTGAGGGGTCCGTTTATGTTTATGCGCTGGACACCGGGGCGCTGGTGTCGACGCTGGTCAACCCCAATCCGACGGCCAGTGATTATTTCGGTTATGATACCGAAATTGACGGCAGTCTGGTTGTTGTGGGTGCGCCTGACGATGATGCCGGGGGCAGTGGCGCGGGGCAGGCTTATGTGTTTAACGCCACGACCGGGGCGTTGGTGTCAACGCTGGTCAATCCCAATCCGACCGCGAATGATTCATTTGGCGGCGATGTTGATATATCCGGCAATCTGGCGATTGTAGGGGCGCGGTTCGATGATCCGGGCGGAGTCAGTGCTGCGGGGCAAGCCTATGTGTTCAACGCCACGACCGGGGCGCTGGTGTCGACGCTGGTCAATCCCAGTCCGACGACGAATGATTATTTTGGTGTGGATGTAGCGGTATCCGGGAACTGGGCCATTGTGGCCGCGCCGGATGATGATCCGGGTGGTCTAGATAATGCTGGCTCGGTGTATGTTTTTAATGCGAATACCGGGGCGCTGCTGCATACGCTGACTGCGCCTGTTCCCGCGGTTTATAAAGATTTCGGATCCTCTGTCGCGGCGGACGGGGATCGGCTGATCGTCGGAATGAACAATGCCGATGTGGGTCCCGGGCCAGCTTACTCTGCTGGGGCGGCATATATTTATAATTTAAATACCGGTGCTCTGGTGATGACCATCGAAAACCCCGAACCAGAGGACAGTGATAATTTTGGCTATACCAATTCCGTTGCGATTTATAACGGCATGGTGGCGGTCGGTGCCTATAGCGCCGATCCGGATGGGATCAGTGCTGCGGGTAAAGTTCATCTGTTCAATGCCGAAAGCGGCGCGTGGCTGGGTCGCGTGACGCGCCCGAATAAACAGGCGAACGATTATTTCGGCCAGGGGATTGCGCTTGGCGATAATGTTTTGGCGGTGCCGTATCAAAAAGAAATGGTCAGTGGCCTGAGTAATGCGGGAACGGTTTATGTTTTTGAACCCAGCCTTCCTGTTGGCGCGGAACCCTGGACGAATGTTGGAATGGGCAATTATTCCAGCTGCGGCACGCGCAATGGCCAGCTTTATTGCTGGGGTCAAAACGCTTATTACGGGACAGGTCTTGGTACATCCACGGGCTATCAAACCACCCCGGCGCGCGTGGGAACAGATACGACGTGGGATATGGCCAAGGGCTCGGCTTTCCACAGCTGCGGTATCAATAACGGGGCGTTATATTGCTGGGGCGGGAACGCTTCCGGCCGCACTGGCATGGGCACGACATCAGGAGATACCACGACACCAACGCAGGTTGGGGCATTTACGGATTGGACCTATGTGGATGCGGAATACAGCCACTCTTGCGCCCTGCGTGGCGCGGGGCTGCTATATTGCTGGGGATCCAACAGCTCGGGGCGCACGGGGCTTGGGACAACATCGGGAACGACAACCACGCCAACACAGGTTGGGGCATTTACGGACTGGACGTGGGTGGCCGGGGGTAACACAACAACATGCGGCATTCGGTCGGGTGCGTTGTATTGCTGGGGTTCGCAATTCTACGGCAAGCTGGGTAACGGTTTGACCAGCGGCAGTGCATCCAGCCCGGTTCAAATCGGGTCGGATACGGATTGGACGGATGTCAGTGCGTCCTGGTCCCACACATGCGGCATTCGCGGCGGGGCGATGTATTGCTGGGGTTTCAACGGCGATGGCAGAACGGGGATCGGGGTTACCGCCGGGAACCAGACCACTCCGGCGCAGGTGGGGTCCGATACAGATTGGACCAACATTTCTGTTGGTGAAAGTTTCAGTTGTGGCTTGCGGGCGGGCGGCCAACTCTATTGCTGGGGGGCGAATTTCAGGGGGAAAACAGGTCTGGGGACCGATTCCGGAAGCCAGCTGGTTCCAGCCCAAGTGGGATCCTACAGCGATTGGGCTGCGCTCAGTTCAGAGGAAGGAGCCAGCTGCGCCTTGCGCAATGGCGGCACGATGTATTGCTGGGGCAATAACGGTGGCGGTGTGACGGGGCTTGGGCTTGATGGTGATACGACTGGCGTCGAGGGCACGTGGGTGCCAACGCTTGTGGGTGATGCATGTGCCGGACCTGTCGGAACAAATGGCGATATCACCTACAATCCAACCGACCATGTCCTGCAATATTGTGCGGGGGGACTGTGGCTGGCCGCCGGGCCGCCGGGGAATGGTGGGGCGGGGTGTTCCAACCCATCTGGCTCAGCGGGTCATATCGTTTACAACTCCACACACAATGTCCTGCAATATTGCGAGGGCGATACATGGGTTGCGTTGGGGCGACCGTAAAATTTTCAGTTTATTGTTGCTGTCGCATTTTGAATTTATGATTGCGTATATTTAGGACGACATCTGTCGCCCCGGGTCTCGAAAAGCCCGTATGAATCAAAACATGGATGTGTCCCGCATTATATTCGTGCAGGGTGCGCATCCTGTCACATTCATACATATGGTTTTGCCCCGGCGGGATTGGCGCTCCGGGGCTTTTTTATTTTTTGGGATTTTGACCATATGATCCGTTTTTTGTGCTGCATTACTCTGTCCATTTTCCTTCTTCTGGCCGTGACAACATCATCGGCGATGGCCGATTGCGCCAATCCTTCTGGTGTGGCGGGCGATATTGTCTGGAATGAAACATCGCTCAGCCCGGCATATTGTAATGATGTTGATTGGATCGGTTTTCCACGGGGTCCAGAGGATGCGCCCGATATATCCGCTGGGTTTGGATTTGGGTGTTCTGTTTATGGTGGCTGGCTTTATTGCTGGGGGAATAACGCCAACGCGCGGACGGGTTTAAATACAACAACGGGGTCAACGATGGTGCCAACCCAAGTCGGCGCGGATTCGGACTGGACCGATGTGTCCGCCGGGTATGATCATGCGTGTGGCGTGCGATCCGGGCGGCTTTATTGCTGGGGTTCGAATGGTAATTATCAAACGGCTCAGGGGACAACGTCGGGGTCAACCATGGTGCCAACGCAGGTCGGTGCGGCGACCGATTGGACCGCGGTTCAGGTGGGGGATAATTTTTCCTGTGGTTTACGGTCGCCGGGGGCGTTGTACTGCTGGGGTGCGAACAACCAGGGGGCCACGGGGCAGGGCACAACATCGGGCAACACGGCTACGCCGACTCAGGTGGGTGTGGCCACGGACTGGATGTTTCTGGGCACTGGTTCTTATTTCATTTGTGGCGGACGCAGCAATGGGGCTTTGTATTGCTGGGGATGGAATCAATATGGGGAAACCGGTTTAAACACGACAGCGGGCTATACCACAACCCCGACGCAGGTGGGTACGGATACGGGGTGGACGTCCGTCGCGGGTGGAACCTACAGCGGATGCGGTGTACGGTCCGGACAGCTTTATTGTTGGGGGTACAATGGGGATGGTGCCACGGGCTTGGGGACGACCACAGGCAACCAACTGGTCCCGGCGCAGGTGGGTGCGGCCACGGATTGGAGTTTTGTCGATGTGGGGGGCGTGCATTCTTGCGGTATTCGATCCGGCGCGCTGTATTGCTGGGGATCAAACGGCAACGCGCGGACGGGCCTGAACACAATAACAGGCAATCAATTGACCCCGGCCCAGGTGGGCACAGATACGAACTGGCAAAGTGTATCAACCGCCACATCCAGCGGCGCGAGCTCATCAGGTTATCGGGGTGGGGCCTTGTACAGTTGGGGGTCGAATGCGAATGCGCGGACGGGTCTGAATACAACCACGGGCAACCAGCTGGTTCCGGCGCTGGCCATGGGGTCGGCAACGTCGTGTACAAACCCGGTTGGTGTTTCCGGGGATATTGTTTTCAATTCAACCCACTCTGTTTTGCAGTTTTGTGATGGTCTGGTGTGGTGGGCGGCCGGGCCATTCGGCGATGGCGGTGCCGGGTGCACTTCTCCGGTCGGTGTAGCGGGTGCGCTGACGTACAACACCACGCACAATGTCATGCAATATTGCGAAGGCAGCGACTGGATAAAAATCGGGGATTAAAAAAGCCAGAATTAAAAAGGCGGGGTGTTGGCCCCGCCTTTTTCTTGATTAGTAACGGTAATGGTCCGGTTTGTATGGCCCGGCTTCCGGCACACCGATATAATCGGCCTGGGCCTTGGTCAGCTTGGTCAGCTTCACGCCCAGCTTTTCCAAATGCAGGGCGGCGACTTTTTCATCCAGATGTTTCGGCAGAACGTACACCTTGCCAGCCTCATAAGCGGATGTGTTGGTCCAGAGTTCAATCTGTGCGAGCACCTGGTTGGTGAAGGATGCGGACATCACGAAGCTCGGGTGGCCGGTGGCACAGCCGAGGTTGACCAGACGGCCTTCGGCCAGAACGATCAGGCGTTTGCCGTCCGGGAATTCGACTTCGTCCACTTGCGGTTTCACATTGTGCCATTTGTAATTCCGCAGCGCTTCGATCTGGATTTCGGAATCGAAGTGGCCGATGTTGCACACGATGGCGCGGTCTTTCATCATACGCATATGGTCCAGCGTGATGATGTCGACGTTGCCGGTCGTGGTGACGAAGATGTCGGCGGTTGCGGCGGCGTCTTCCATCGTTACAACTTGATAGCCTTCCATCGCAGCCTGCAGGGCACAGATCGGGTCGATTTCGGTGACCAGAACGCGCGCGCCCTGAGAACGCAGGGATTCAGCGGAACCCTTGCCCACATCGCCAAATCCGGCAACCACGGCAATTTTACCGGCCAGCATCACGTCGGTGGCGCGTTTGATGCCATCGACCAGTGATTCGCGGCAGCCATACAGATTGTCGAATTTCGACTTGGTCACGGAATCGTTCACGTTAATGGCAGGCACTTTCAACGCGCCTTTCTTGGCCATTTCGTACAGGCGATGAACGCCCGTCGTGGTTTCTTCGGACAGGCCTTTGATGTCCTTCATCATGTCCGGGAATTTTTCGTGCATGCGGATGGTCAGATCACCGCCATCGTCCAGAATCATGTTCGGGGTCCAGCCGTTCGGGCCGGTGATGGTGCGGTCGATGCAGTCCCAGAATTCTTCTTCATTCAACCCTTTCCATGCGAACACCGGAATGCCGGCGGCGGCAATCGCGGCGGCGGCTTGGTCTTGCGTGGAGAAGATGTTGCAGGATGACCAGCGCACTTCCGCACCCAACGCCACCAGCGTTTCAATCAAAACGGCGGTCTGAATCGTCATGTGCAGGCAGCCAACGATGCGGGCGCCTTTCAGGATTTGCTTCGGGCCATATTCGGCGCGCAAAGCCATCAGGCCCGGCATTTCCGTTTCGGCAATGGCAATTTCCTTGCGGCCCCAGTCGGCCAGCGTGATGTCTTTCACGGCGTAATCGTTGGTCATGGCTTTTGCGGCAACTGCGCTCATTTCTCGGGCTCCTTAAAAAGCGGGCGGAATTTAGGAAAATGTTATATCTTTGCGTGTATTGATAAGGGGTCGGCCCACCAAAAGCAAGGCCAAAAGTCACAAAAAGATGGCTTTAAATATAACAATATCAATCGGTTAGGTTAAAATAGGGGTGTGATTATGACGGTCTATCGTGTGCCAGCGGCCAATCCTTTGAAATCCCAAGCGCCCGTGATTGAGGCGCTCGATGGGGGCCAGACCATCCCGGCCATCAGTTTCTCCGCGGGCTGGAACGGGTTTCCGGTCGATGCGCGGAAACTGGCCGATAATATGGCCTCGCTGCTCAACGGCAATCCGGCCCCGCATGCGCTGGCGACGGCGCAGGCCGACATTCATTATCATCGTATTCCGGCGGGCATCGTCCTGCGTCACCGCGACCCGGCATCGGGCGGGGTTAGCCGTGAAGGGCTGACCATGATCGTCAATCACGCTGCCGGTGATGTGGGTGAAAAATTGCTGGCGCGGATGACGCCGGATTTTATGCAATCGTTATGCGCAACGATGGATCATCGTGTGTCCGCGGGCGGTCCGTCTGGTCGCGCGCCCAAACCGACGCCCTAAAACGTATCTTTAGATTTACCGGCCAATATCACGGTGCAATGTTGTGCTGGAATAACCCTGTTGTTCCAGCCAATCGTGCATTTGTTCGGTGGTGAACACCGACCGATGCCGTCCGCCCGTGCATCCAATCGCAATGGTCAGATAGCTTTTCCCCTCCTGCTGATACCGGGGCAACAGCGGGGCGATGAGGGTTTGAAAATTCTGCATAAACGGGGCCCAGGCCGGGTCGTTGCGCACGTAATCGCCGACATCTTTATCCAGTCCCGTTTGCGGGCGCAATTCTTTGACCCAATGCGGATTGGCCAGAAAGCGGATATCCATGACGATATCCGCCTCACGCGGCACACCGTATTTGAACCCGAATGACATGATGGTCACCGTCATGCGTTCGCCGCGCGCCAACCCGAACAGGGATGTCAGTTGACGGCGCAAATCCTGCGCCGACATATCCGATGTATCAATCACATGGGTGGCGGTGGCGCGCAGGGGGTGCAGCCATTCCTGCTCCCGCTTGATCCCGGCGCTGACGGGGCGGTCCTTGGCCATCGGGTGGCGGCGGCGTGTTTCGGTGAAGCGTTTTTGCAAGGTCGATTCATCCGACCACAAAAACACCAGTTCCGCATTGTGGCGCTTGGCGGCGGCCAGAATGGCGTCCGGGTCAAACCCGCGCGACCGCGCGTCAATGCCAATGGCGACGGGCGCTGCGTCGTGTGCAGTTTCCTGGATCAGGGAATCGATGAGCGACAGGGGGAAGTTGTCAAAAACCTCATAGCCCAGATCCTCCAGCGCCTTGAGGGCGGAGGTCATGCCCGCACCGGACAATCCGGTCAGGATCAGTGTGGGGCGATGGGACGATGGCGTCGTGGGCGCGGATGAATCATTCATCCCATTAAAATACCCCCGCGCGCGTCAAACGTCACGGGACAAGTTTCATTATTTTGATCAAAGCCTGTCCCAGCGGGCTTTGTGACAGGTCGTTCTGGCTTTCCGCCGCGCGCCCGATCCGGTCGTCAATGCGGGTTAATCGCGCATCCGGCCGCCAGGCCTGAACCGCATCACGCAATGGCGGGTACTCTCTGAACGTGTCGGGGAAGGGGACGCTGACATACACGGCATCTTTGCGCGTACAGACGCGAATTTGCGAATTGGCACGTTTGGCAAAATCGACATAACCGGGCAAGTGCCGGGCCTGTGCGACGGCGGATAAATCGGCGGTCGGCCAATTCAAGGCCTCGTGTACCGGGCCAAATCCCGGCAGGCGGGGCAACGCATCAAGATCACGTTTCACCTCGTCCGTTTCCGGAACCAGCCAGTTGGTGTCCGGAATGCCGATCCAGCCCTCGTGCGTCAGGCCGATGCCATAGCGAAAGCTGATGCTCTCTACACGGCCATCCTCATCCACTTTGTAATGCGGCGTTTCCGCGCCCAAAAGTGGCGTGGCCTTGCGTAAATAGGCGCTGATGATGTGGGCGGCGTCATTGCGCTGTGTGATCCATTCACCCAGAAAATCGGCCAGATCGGGATCGGTCACCTGAAAATAGGCGCGGCGCCCGGGGTGCAGGCGCAAGGGGCCCTGTGGTGGTTTTGATCCTGTGGTCCGCGCCCACAAATGCGATAAAAGTCCCATGAAATGCCCTGTTTTTTATTTCTTTTTATAATGGTCCGGAACTTTAGGGCGGGTGTCTGGTCCTGTCAAATTTGACGTTCGATTGCCTTCTGGGCTATGCCCTGATTGACAATAAAGACAGGGGTTCATTGTGCAGGACAACATCAAAAAAGGTATTTTGACATGGGGCAGTTATGTGGCCGCCATTCCTGTGGGTCCGGGGGCCGGGCTGGCGGGGTATAGCGCCGGTGTCGCCGCTGGTGGCCTGTTCCCCTTCGGCCTGCTGGTCGGTGTTGGTGTGGCGGTGGCGTTGTCGGCGGTGTGTGTTCCGCTCGCGCTGGCCATGCGGGACAAGGGCGAAGATTTATCCGTGTCGATTCCAAAGGCGGCGATGGGGTACGCCCGCGCGATTGAGAATGTTATCCCGGCTGTGTTAATCGGTTTCATTACCGGTGCCATGCTGAACCTGCAAATGGGCAGCCTGTTTGATCGGCAAAAACCGGAACAGCCCGTTGAAACGGGCATGGTGATGTTACCGCACCCCCCATTCCCAATGGTGCCGACCCGGCCCGTTGTTCCTGCACCGGAATCATCTGTTCTGGCCGTGCGGTTTAATGCGCCGGCGCAAAATATCATCCCGCTGACGAACGGTGCGTATTATTGTGCGGGTCGCGCCGCGGGTGACATTGTGCGCGTGCATGTGCCGGATATAAAATATCCGGGCGGCAAAATTTTCGTCGCTGAATGTAAGTAATGGTTTTTATGCGCGGTTAAACACGACCGTGAATCGTGCGCCGCGGATTTGATTGTCGCGGTCGCGAATGTTTTCCGCGAAGATAACGCCGCCATGTGCCTTTACGATCTGGCGTGCAATCGATAATCCCAATCCAGAATGGCTGCCGTAATCTTCGTGCGCCGGGCGTTCGCTGTAAAACCGTTCAAAGATGGTATCCAGCTTGTTTTCCGGGATACCCGGACCTTCATCCTCCACCTGAATCAAAACCTGTTCACGGTTCTGGGACAGGTTGATCGTCACGGATTTATTCACGGGCGTGAAGGACAAGGCGTTGGAGAGCAGGTTTTCAAACACCTGCGCCAGCCGCCCTTCCGATCCGCGGACGATCACGGCTTCGGCGCTGTCGATATTGATGCGCAACCGTTGTTCTGGTGGCAATGTTTCAACGCCGCTTTCGGCGTGACGGCGGTTTTGCTGGGCCAGCGCGACGCGGCGTCCGTCAATAATCTGGGTCAACATACGGCCCATATTCACATTCCCCATCTCCTCGCGCGACAATTCGGCGTCCAGACGCGAGGCGTTGGAAATGTCGCTGATCAAACGGTTCAGGCGGTTGACGTCATGCTGCATAATGCCGAACAGGCGGTCCAGATCGGCTTTGCTCTTCACAATCGGGGCGGTTTCCACCGCACTGCGCAGGGATGTCAGCGGGTTTTTAATTTCATGCGATACGTCGGCGGCGAACCGTTCAATCGTATCCATACGGTCGCGCAGCGCCGTGGTCATGGCGTTCAATGCGGCGGACAGTTCGCCAATCTCATCCTTGCGGTGGGTCAAATCGGGAATGTCGATCTGGCGGCCCTTGCCCATGCGCACGGCTTCGGCGGCGCGGGCCAGTTTTTTCAGCGGGCGGCCAATCGACCCGGCCAGATACATCGACAGGAAAATGGTGATGGACAGCGCGCCGAGGAAAACGGTCAACACATCATACCGCATCTGGGTGATCGCGGATTCGATTTCGCGCCCGTCGCGCGACAGCATGACAACGCCAATCACGTTTTCAACCTTGCGGATCGGGGCGGCGGCGGTCAGGCGAATTTTACCCTGACGGTCTTCCCACGCGGTGGCGCTGATCCGCCCGGTCAGGGCGACAGCGGCATCGGGGTACGCGGTAATGCTCTGCGCGCCGGTATCCGGATAATCGGGCAGGTCGCTTTGCATCGGAATCCATTCAATGATGGCCTGACCCCAGCGATTCATCTGTTCCGACAGGCTGGGCTGCACGGCTTCGCTTTCGGCGGCAACGGCACTGCGTGCGGCGGCCACCATGGCTTCGCCTGACCGTTCCCCGCCCAATTCCAGTGAATCACCAATCAATGTGCCATCGCCGCTAAACAGCCGGGTGCGGTTCTCGGTGGTCTGGCCCAAACGCCGCACCATCCGGCGGGAGAGTTCGGGGACCAATATTTCGATTTCTTCGGGCTTGGCAAAAAAGAACGGCTTGCCCTTTTCCACCGGGCGCACGGCGGCCTCGGCAATCGCGCCGGCGAACAATTGCGATTGAATTTGCATGGTTTCCAATTCGGCGCGGATCAAACTGTCGCGATATTGGCCCAGATACAGCAGCCCAACGACCAGAACCAGCGGCGCAATCACGTTCACCGCCAGAATGCGGACCGTCAATCCACCCAGAATACGGGGGCGCGGCATGGGCGGCAAAATGGCCCATACATCATAACCGACATCGGAACTGGCTTTATTCCGCCGGTCCTTAATCTTCTTTATAACGGTACCCAACGCCATAGAGTGTTTCAATCTGTGAGAATTCGGGGTCAACGACACGGAATTTTTTCCGGATGCGTTTAATGTGCGAATCAATGGTGCGGTCATCGACATAGATATTTTCGCCATAGGCCATGTCGATCAACTGGTCACGGTTTTTCACATGCCCCGGACGTTGCGCCAATGCCTTGACCAACAAATATTCCGTGACGGTCAAATCCACCGCGCCGCCCTTCCACATGCACAAATGACGGGCGTCATCCAAAACCAGATTGCCGCGTTCAATCATGTTCTTTGCCGCTTCGTCCTGCGACGGGGCGGGTTGCTTGCGCACATCATTGCGGCGCAGGATGGACCGGATGCGTTCGATCAACAGGCGTTGTGAAAACGGCTTGGTGATATAATCATCCGCCCCCATGCGCAGGCCCAGAACCTCGTCAATCTCATCATCCTTGGATGTCAGGAAGATGACGGGAATGGCCGATTGTTCGCGCAACTTGCTCAACACTTCCATGCCGTCCATACGCGGCATTTTGATATCCAGTACGACCAGATCAGGTAGATTGGCGGTGATCCCGGCCAAGCCTTCCTCACCATCGGTGTAGGTCTTGACCGTATAACCTTCAGCCTCCAGCGCCATCGAAACCGATGTCAGGATGTTGCGATCGTCGTCAACCAGGGCGATGGTTTGGGTGGCGGTCTGGGTCATGGGTGTGGCAGTCCTTTGAGAATCAGCAAAAATATCGAAATGATTATAATGATTTGCCACACAAATGGGGATTGAAAAGGGCGCGTTTGTGAAAAAATCGTGATCTTTTGCCTTTTTTACGAAAATGCGGCCTGCGCCAGTGTGTGACCCGCCAGATAAAGCGATCCGGCCACGATGATGCGGCCTGGTGCGTGTGTGGCGGCCAGTGTTGTGATGGCGTGGTCCAGGTCCGGGGCGCATGACACATTGTGCGCACCATGCGCCTGCCACAGCGGGACCAGTGTTGCGGGGTCGTGGCTTTTGCCGCCTTCGCTACCCGGCACGGGGATCAGCGTGATGCTGGCCGCACTGGTGGCCAGCGGGGCGATAAACCGTTCCGCGTCCTTGTGCCCCATCATGCCGATGATCAGGTGTGCGGGGCGGTGATCCTGCGCGTGCAGGGCGGCGATATGCCGGGCCAGTACAATCGCGCCGCTGTCATTATGGGCCCCATCCACCCATATATCCCATGATGTTGGCGCGCAGGCGTGCGTAATGCGTTGTAATCGCCCCGGCCAATGGGCCGTGCGCAGGCCATGATGAATGGCGTCGATGGGGACGGGGCATGCGGTTTGTGCCCGCAATGTCGCAATCGCCAACGCGGCATTATCCATCTGGTGCGCGCCTGCCATGGTCGGGTGCGGCAGGTGGCGGAGCGTTTCCCCCTTCACCGTCATGGACCATGATGAATCGGTGATGTCATGCACATGCCAATCCCGCCCCATCATGGCGATGGGGGCGTGCAGCGCGGCGGCCCGTGCGTCAATCACGCGCAGGGCGGCCGGGGCGTCGTCCATAATCTGCGCGCCAACAATGCAGGGCACGCCGGATTTGATAATGCCCGCTTTTTCTGCCGCGATGTCGTCCAGTGTATCGCCCAGCCACGCCGTGTGGTCATAGGACAATGTGGTAATGGCTGTAACAATCGGGTGATCCACCACATTCGTGGCATCCAATCGCCCGCCAACACCGGTTTCTAGCAAGACGATATCCGCCGGGGTGCGGGCAAAGGCGGCCAGCGCGGCGGCTGTGGTAATCTCAAAAAAACTTTTCTCCGGGTCGTCCTGCGCCGCGGCCAGAACTTCATCCAACAAAGGGTGCAACCGGTCATCATCAATCGGCTGGCCGTTCAGGACGATGCGTTCATTGAAGCGGATCAAATGCGGGGATGTGTAGGCATGAACGCTGTAGCCCGCGGCCTCCAGCATCGCGCGCATAAAGGCGATGGCCGATCCTTTGCCATTCGTGCCCGCAACATGAATCACGGGTGGCAGGTTTTGGTGCGGATTGCCCAGCCGGTCCAACAACGCATAAAATTCAGGCCGGATGGAATGATCCACCCGGCCATTTTTTCGAAGGCTGAAAATATGGTTCAGCGTGTCCTGCAAACCAACCTGCTTGCGCCGTTAAACCGCAGTTTTGCGGATGGTTTTGGTGGTCATGGCTGCGCGTTTTTTGGTCATCTTCGCGGCCACTTTCTTTTTCACGGATGGCAGTTTGGCAACATTGCGCGCGGCTTTCGCGGCGCTGGAAATGTCGGCCTTGCCGCCCTTGCCCGATCCGTTGACGGATTTGCTGCCCTTGCCGCGGCTGCCGCCACGGGCTTCTTCGCGGCCCGTGCGGTTCATCAGCAGGTTCAGAACGCGCGACAATGTGGAATGCAGATCCTTGCGCGCCACCACCATGTCGATCATACCGTGGTCCAGCAAATATTCTGCGGTCTGGAATCCCGGCGGCAATTCTTCGCGGATGGTTTCCTGAATCACACGTTTCCCGGCAAAGCCGATCATGCAACCCGGTTCGGCGATTTGAATGTCGCCAACCATGGCGAATGACGCGCTGACCCCGCCCGTCGTCGGGTCGGCCAGCAAAACGATATAGGGCAGCTTCGCATCCTTCACCATTTCCACGGCGATAATCGTGCGCGGCATCTGCATCAGCGACAACGCGCCTTCCTGCATACGGGCACCGCCGGATGACGGAATAACCATGAAGGCGGAATGGGTGCGCACGGCTTCTTCGGCGGCGCGCACAATGCCTTCGCCAACGCCTGCGCCCATCGATCCACCCATAAAGGAGAAATCGAACGCGGCGCACACGACCGGCTGACCGCCGATGGTGCCGGTGGCAATCACAATCGCGTCTTCGCGTTTGGATTTGCCCTGGGCTTCCTTCAACCGCGCGGCATAGGCCTTGCGGTCCTTGAATTTCAGCGGATCAACCGGAACATGCGGGGCGCGGATTTCGCTCCACTCGCCATCATCGAACAGGATGTTCAGGCGCTGGTCCACGTCGATCTTCAAATGATGTCCGCAATGGGTGCAGACATTCATGTTTTCATCCAGATCGCGGTGGAACAACATGCCATCGCACGCCGGGCATTTCTGCCACAGATTGTCGGGCACGTCCTTTTGTTGGGAAACAAAGGACCGGATTTTCGGACGAATGAAATTGCTCAGCCAGTTCATGCCTGCAACACTGCCTTCTTTAAAGTGGGCCAGATGATCGTGTTCGATCATTACGCTCCCGCTGGTTTTAAACGGCACCAGCCGGGGCGTCTTTATCCCCCAAGCCGGGGGGGATTGTCAAGGAAAGCAAGGTTATGACAATGAGAAAACCGCCCAAAAGGACGGTTTTCTTACGTTTTAAAACAAAAGGTTATGGTGTGGCCGCCATCGGGGCCAGCCCACGCAATGGCGGAGAATGCAGCTGCGGATTCTTCCGCAGGGTGCGTTGCATCTGGTCCGATGTCATCCACCGGAACACCTGCGCACAAGACCGCTGGTTCTCTGCGGTACCGATCAGCATGGGGTGCGTGGGCGCCCCGTATTTCAGCGCATCGAATAAATGTTCGAACGCATCATATAAATTCAAATCATGGCCGATATTGAAATCCAGAAAGCCACGTTGGGACGGCATCTTGCCATTGTCATGCAGCGCCAGAACGCGGTGATCGTGATAGTAAATGGCAAAGACCAGCGGCCCGATGGTGCCATCATTTTTGTAACACAAGCGTTGATCCAGGCACGGCGTGATGTCGCGTTCGACCAGCATGTGTAACGTGTCGGCGCGCAATTCACTCAGCAAATTGCGCAGGCGTGCGGCATAGGCCGCCGTGCCATTGGTATTTGCGGCCGGTGCGAGCCCTTGGTGTGTGTCCGCCCGTAACAATGATCGACGGACCAGAACGGCGATCAAATCCTTCTGAGTGACCGGAATGGTGTCGCTGTCATGGTTGTGATTGTTCGTGAAAAGCACGTCAAGGAAACGCCGCATGGCGGCCGATACATTCAACATGGTACGCAGTCCCCGTTTTTTAACCCTGAAGAGTATCCTAACGGGCGGGGCTTACAGGAAGCTTTCAGAATGATTTGTACTAGAAAATCAACGGGTTCCCGTGATTTATCCTGGTTGGGGCAATGTGCGTGCGATGGTGTTGATGGCGTCGATATCCACCTCTTTCAACCACCCATTGGCCTGATACGGCGCGATTTTGGCCCATTCACGCAACACGGTGCGGCGGAATTCGGCATGGGTATGAAATTCATGCGCGGGCACCGGAAATTTGTTTCCGGTGGCGTGCATGGCAAACACCTCCGGCCAGCGTCGCGCCGTGGTCATCATGGTGCGGCGTCCGGCGGTGACATTGCCAATGGTGATAATGGTGCGGATCTGGTCCAGCTCACCCCGTTGCATCATCATGCGGCGGGCGTAGACGATGTTTTCCTGTGTGTTTGTCGCGCGGTTTTCCAACAGGATGGATTGATCCGGCACGCCGTTTTCAATCAATATCCGGCGCATCATCTCGGCTTCGGTTTCCTGCGGCGTCGCTTTGACGCGGCCCGATACGATGAAACGGTCCACGTAACCGTCCTGGAACAATTGCGCGCCGCGCTGGGCGATGGCGGGTGTGGTCTTTACACTGCCGCAGAGTACGGCCAGATCGGCGCGGGCTAGCTCCGTTTCTTCAATCAGAAGATAGGCGTGAACGGCCCGGTAAAACGCATGCCGCAACGCCCCGCGGGTGGCGGGGCAAGACGGCGGAAAATCGGGCGATGCGTTACGATCCATGCCATGGTGATTAGGCGAGGGCGCAGGGGATGTCCAGAAAAAAGGCCCTTAGGCCGCCGTTTTTACTGTGGTCATGATCGACCGTGCGGCCTGGGTCGGATCGGCGGCCTCTGTGATCGGGCGGCCAATCACCAGGTGGCTGGCCCCGGCGGCGACGGCTTCGTCCGGGGTCATAATCCGCTTTTGATCGCCGGTCGCGGCCCCGGCGGGGCGAATGCCCGGCACCATCAAGGTGAAATCGGGGCCAAGGTGGCGGCGCAACGGTGCAATTTCATGGGCCGAACACACCACACCGCCCAATCCGCAATCGCGGGTCAATGTGGCCAGCCGTATGACTTGGGCGGTCACATCGTCCCCTTGCCCAACGGCGGCCAACCCGGCGGCGTCAAAGCTGGTCAGGATGGTGACGGCCAGCAGACGTGGCGGCGTGATGTTGCGTTTGGCGGCTTCGTCCCGCAGCGCGTCGTACCCTGCGCGCATCATGGCGGCCCCGCCGGCGGCGTGCACATTGACGAAGGCGGGCCTGATGCGTGTGACGGTGCGCAAGGCGGCCGCCACCGTGTTGGGAATGTCGTGGAATTTCAAATCCAGAAACAGGGCCGCATCCGGCGCTTCATCCATCACGCGGCGTATGCCGTCGGGCCCATGGGTGCAGAAAAACTCCAACCCCAATTTGATCCCGCCCGTCACCGGGCCAATGGCGGCGGCCAGCGTTTTGGCATGATCCAGATCGGGGGTGTCGATGGCGCAGAAGATGATGGGCTGGGTCATGGTGGGTGGTCCGGTCTTGTGTTTTGCGCTCATGAAAAAGGGCGCTGGTGATGCGCCCTTTTTAAATTCTATGTGTGCGAATTAAAACTCGCTGTCGTCCCCGTCGGACACGCCGCCGTTCAGACGTTCGCGCAGAGCCTTGCCGGTCTTAAAGAACGGCAGACGCTTGGCGTCCACTTCGACGCTTTCGCCGGTGCGGGGGTTGCGGCCCGTGCGGGCTTCGCGTTCCTTCACGGAAAAGGCACCAAAACCACGCAATTCCACGCGGTCGCCAACGACCAGAGCCTTGGTGATTTCTTCGAAGATGGTATCGACGATTTTCTCAACGTCCCGCATATAAAGGTGCGGGTTGCGTTCTGCGAGCTTCTGGATCAGTTCCGATTTGGTCATCGCCTTCAAATCCCTTGTGTTTTTGCGCGCCTTGGGCGCTGCGATCTTTGTCTGGGGTATTTCTTAAGGATGCCCCATTTCCCCTGCGCCCGTCAAGTGAAACCCATTGATTGAAAAGGATTTTTTAAGGAATTGGGGGCGTTTTTCGGGCCAGCAGGCCCCTGAATCCGTGGTTTTGTGCGGGATTCAGATGAATCAATGTGTTAACGCGGATATGAAAAAACCCCGCTGGTTTTCACCAACGGGGTTTTTCCTGTGTTCAGGCGAGGCGATTACGCTTCGTCTTTTTTCGATTTCAGGGCTGCGCCCAGAATGTCGCCCAAGGACGCGCCCGAATCGGACGAACCAAAGGCAGCCATGGCTTCTTTGTCTTCGTCGATTTCGCGTTGCTTGATCGACAGGCTCAGCTTGCGGGACTTCTTGTCGGCGCTCAGAACTTTCGCATCGACTTTTTCGCCAACAGCGAAACGGTCGGGGCGTTGTTCAGAACGTTCGCGGGACAGATCGGCCTTCTTGATGAAGCCGGTCACGTTGTCGCTGACGTTTACTTCCAGACCGTTTGCGGTCACTTCGGTAATCGTGCAGGTGACAACCGCGCCCTTGTTGAAGCCGTCCAATGCACCAGCGTTCGGATCTTCACCCGACAGTTGCTTGATGCCCAGAGCAACGCGTTCTTTGTCAGCCTCGACTTCGAGGATCTTGACCTTCACGGTGTCGCCCTTGTTGTACTGCTTCAGCGCGTCTTCGCCCGTTACATCCCAAGCGATATCGGACATGTGAACCATGCCGTCGATGTCGCCCGGCAGACCGACAAACAGGCCGAACTCGGTGATGTTGCGGACTTCGCCGTCCAGAACATCGCCAGCCTTGTTTTTCGCTGCGAAGTCTTTCCACGGGTTTTCCGTGGTTTGTTTCAGGCCCAGGCTGATCCGGCGTTTTTCCTGATCAACATCCAGAACCATAACTTCGACTTCTTGGGACGTGGACACGATCTTGCCCGGATGAACGTTTTTCTTCGTCCAGGACATTTCAGATACGTGAACCAGACCTTCGATCCCGGATTCCAGTTCAACAAATGCACCGTAATCGGTGATGTTGTTGACGCGGCCCGTGACTTTCTGGCCAACCGGGTATTTCGCTGCAATGCCATCCCACGGATCGCTTTCCAGCTGTTTCATACCCAGGCTGATGCGCTGGTTTTCTTCGTTGTAACGGATCACCTGAACCTGGATGTTCTGACCGATGGTCAGCATCTCGGACGGGTGGTTGACGCGTTTCCACGAAATGTCGGTGACGTGCAGCAAGCCGTCGACACCGCCCAGATCAACGAACGCACCGTAATCGGTGATGTTCTTGACGATACCGGTCAGAACCTGGCCTTCGCGCAGGTTGCCCAACAGATCCGAACGAGCGGATTCGCGGGACTCTTCCAGAACGGCACGGCGGGACACAACGATGTTGCCACGCTGACGATCCATTTTCAGGATGTGGAACGGCTGCGGTGTACCCATCAGCGGACCAACGTCGCGGACCGGACGGATGTCCACTTGGGACCCCGGCAAGAATGCAACGGCGCCGCCCAGGTCGACCGTGAAGCCGCCTTTGACGCGACCGAAAATAACGCCCGTAACACGTTCGTTTTTCTCGGTTGATTTTTCCAGTTCGGCCCAGACTTCTTCGCGACGGGCTTTTTCACGCGACAGGGCGGTTTCCCCATCACGATTTTCCATGCGCTCGACGAACACTTCAACGATATCGCCGGCTTTCACTTCCGGATCTTCACCCGGGCGTGAGAATTCGCGCAAGGCCACACGGCCTTCGGACTTCAGGCCGACATCGATCATTACGAATTCGCTGTCGACACCAATGACGCGGCCCTTAACAACGGACCCATCAAAGGATTTTTGTGGTCCCAAAACTTCGTTCAGAAGTTTCGAGAAGTCTGAGTTTGTGCTCAGGTCTTTCAGATTTGCGGCTGGTTTTGCCATGGTTTAGTTTCCTTTTCGGTAGTCATGATCGCAAGAGGATTCCCCCGTCCGGCTGACCCCGTTTCAGTGAAGAAGGCGGGGAGTGACGGACGCTTGTCGCTGCCAGAGATTCATTGCGTCGTGCCTCATGTGGATAAATCCACATCAGACGCGCTGGTTGTATCGGGCAAAGCCGCGGAAATCAACCATTTTCATGGAATTTTGTGATTCTTTTTCAAGGGGTTGACGGTGGCGGATCAGCGGTCCGGCAGGGCCTTGCGGACATGCTCCATGGCCAGGGCGACCACGGCCTCCACCCCCATGGTGGTGGTGTCGATGACGATGGCGTCCGGGGCGATCATCATCGGGGCGTCCTTGCGGCCCATATCGCGGGCGTCACGGATTTTCATATCGTCTAAAACCTGTTCAAATTCAATGGCTTCGCCGTTTCCACGGAGTTCTTTGTGGCGGCGGGCGGCGCGGGTGTCCACGGCGGCGTCGACATAGAATTTCACCGGAGCGTCAGGGCAGATAAAGGTCGTAATGTCCCGTCCATCCAAAATGGCCCCTTTGGCCGGGGAGCCGTCCGCCAAAGCGGGCGGATGGGCGGCAAATCCGCGTTGCAGATCGATCAGCGCGGTGCGCACACCGGTTATGGCCGCCACGACGGACGCGTATTTCCCGGCCTGGGCCGTGCGGATAGCTGGGTCTTTAAGGGATTGAAGATCAAGGTTTTTTTGTAAATTCTGCGCGGCTTGAATGGCGGTGGCTTCATCCGCCGGATCGCCCCCCGCGGCCAGCACATCCACGGCCACCTTGCGGTACAGCGTCCCCGTATCCAGATAGGCAAAGCCAAGCGCATCGGCCAGTCGCCGGGCCAATGTGCCCTTGCCGCTGGCTGCGGTGCCGTCAATTGCAATGATGGGTGTCGGTGTTGTCATAGTGGGCAGAATTGGGCGATTTGGCGTGTTTTGTAAAGCCTAAAAACGGCAGGTTTTATAGATTTATCAATCTATTCTGCTACAGTGGTGGGGTGCGGTCAGGGAAGCGGGGGCGTCCTTTCATGGGTTTTTTGCGTCATATTTCAAACGGACGAATTGCGCGGCTGCGCCAGCGGGTGCTGGCGCGCGGTCTTATTCTTCCATGCGCAATGATCTTGCTTGTCACGGGTGCGTTGCCCGCGCCTGCGTACGCGGCGTGTACGAGCCCGACGGGGGCCGCCGGTGATTTGATCTGGAGCAGTGCGGGGCGCGTGCCCGCCTATTGCGATGGCACGACCTGGCATGGGTTTCCCAAGGGCGGGTATGCGTGGACGTCGCCCATTACTGGCGCGATCATGAACAACCCCAGCCCCACCACCAATGACCAGTTCGGCAGTTCGGTGTCCGTATCGGGTAATTTGATTTTGGTTGGTGCTGTTCTGGATGAATCCAACGGGACGAATGGAACGGCGGATGCAGGGCGGGCCTATGTTTATGATATCGACACGGGCGCGCTGGTCTCGACACTGAATAACCCCACCCCGAATGCCAATGATTATTTCGGTGGTTTTGTGGGGCTGTCGGGCACGCTGGCGCTTGTGGGGGCCGAAAATGATGAGGCCAACGGCACCACCGGGACGTCAAATGCGGGCCGCGCGTATGTGTTCAATGCGCTGACCGGGGCGCTGGTGTCGACCCTGAATAACCCCAGTGCGAACTCCGGCGACAATATGGGTTGGACGGCTGGGTTGTCGGGGAATCTGGCGGCCCTGGGGGCGCCGAATGATGAATCGGATGGCGGGGCCGGTGTTGCCAACGCGGGGCGTGCTTATGTGTTCAACGCGACAACGGGGGCCGTGGTGTCGACATTGAACAACCCGACCCCACATACCGACGACCAGTTCGGATACTCGATTGCGATTGATGGAAATTTGGTGGCCGTTGGCACGCCGAATGACGCGGCGGACGGGACCAGTGGCGTGTTGTCGGGGCGGGCCTATGTGTTCAATGCGACAACCGGGGCCTTGGTGTCGTCGCTGAATAACCCGCATCCAAATGCGACGGATTATTTTTCAAATGCAATCGCGATATCAGGCAACCGTGTTGCTGTTGGGGCGCCGTGGGATGAATCGGATGGAACAACAGGAACCAGCTCTGCCGGGCGCGTTTATGTTTTCAATGCCACGACCGGGGCTTTGATTTCCACCATCAATAACCCGACGCCGCACGCCAATGATTATTTTGGCGTTTCGGTTTCGATTTCTGACAACATTGTCGCGGTCGGGGCGCCGTATGATGAATCAAACGGCACGACAGGGACGGCGGATGCCGGGCGCGTTTATTTGTTTAATGCGGATACTGGCACCCTGATCACGGCCATCAGCAACCCGACGCCAAACAATACGGATTGGTTTGGGAATGCGGTTTCTGTGAGCGGACAACGGTTGGGTGTTGCGGCCCCTCTGGATGAATCCAACGGGACGAACGGAACGGCGGATGCCGGGCGTATCTATGCCTTCAGTGTGAGTTCGGGCACGACGGCGTGCGCAAACCCGGCCGGTAATGTTGGTGATATGTCGTACAATACAACCAGCCACGTTTTGCAATATTGCGATGGGCACGCATGGTATGCGGCGGGATCGCCCGGTAATGGCGGTGCGGGCTGCACAAGCCCCACCGGTGCCGAGGGGGCTGTGACTTATAACACCACGCACAATATCTTGCAGTACTGCGAAGGTGATGTCTGGATGGCGGTGGGTGATTTTGTTCCGCCGACATGTGGTGGCGTCGTTGTGGGGACGTATTGCTGGTATTATGGTGGCGATAACCAAAGCTGCAACACGGTCTGTGCCTCACGCGGCGGGTGTAACGCGGCGGGCATTTCTTACGCGGCGGGGTCGACGGCAAACTGTACGGCGGTTCTGGATGCCATTGGCGCACCGGGCGGGGCGTATTATTTCCAGGGCTACGGGGCCTTGAATATCGGGTGCAGTTACGCGACAGGCAATGGCCGTGTGCGGGACACCAGCAACACGTGCGGCGGCGCGTTGGCGGCGTCCTTGCGGGCGTGTGCTTGTAACAACTGACGGTATGACCTTAGGGGTAGGGGTGCTGGCCCTCCCCTTTTTTCGGCCTATCTTCCTCAAAATATACGGGAAAACTGCGCGCGGTCATTCCGGCGCAGTAAAATCGGATTTTTTTGAGTTTTGCGTATGGGTTTATGTGTAAATCGCTGGCACAGGCGATGCGGTGGGTTTTTCGCCGGAATGGTCTTGTGTGCAATCTCTTTTTTATCTTCCGCACCGGCTCTGGCCGCCTGCGCCAACCCGGCGGGCGATGCCGGGCATGTGGTGTGGGATGTCTATGCCTATCGCCCCGCTTATTGCAATGGCGCCAATTGGGTGCCGTTTCGCAAGGGGCTGGGGGCGGATACCCTGCCCACAGCGCATCTGCGAACGATCAATAATCCTGAGCCGGGTGATGATGACCGCTTTGGTCAGGTTATGTCCATTTCGGGTGACCGTGTCGCGGTTGGCGCATTTATTGATGATCCCGGCGGAATCGTGAATGCGGGGTCGGCCTGGGTGTTTGATGTCAAAACCGGTGCGCTCCTGACAACGCTGAATAACCCGAGCCCCACAGCCTCGGATCAGTTTGGCTTCGAGGTGTCTTTCTCCGGCGATCTGGTGGCGGTCAATGCACCCTATGACGACTTTTCAACCTATTCCGATCCGGGGCAGGTTTTTGTGTTTAATGCGACAACGGGCGCGGTTGTGCGCACGCTGCAATCCCCGGCGCCGCAGGACAGCGCCCGCTTTGGCTATGGTGTTTCGATCGATGGCGATCTGATCGCCGTGGGTGAAGATGGGGCTACGGTTGGTGGTTTTGCACAAGCAGGTCGCGCCCACATCTTTCGCGTCAGCACGGGCGCATTGATTCGAACCATCAATAATCCGGCGCCTGCCACCAGCGACCGTTTTGGTGTGCGTGTGAGTTTGTCGGGCGATAAGGTCGCGATCGCCGCATATTTGGATGACCCCGGGGGTGTCGCCGATGCGGGGACGCTGTATGTATACAACATCAATTCCGGCGCCCTGGTTACAACCCTTAATCATCCGTCCCCGGTGGCCAATGATCAGTTTGGCTTGGGGGTGTCCTTGGACGGCGATTTGGTCGCAGTGGCGGCGTATTTTGATGATTATAGCGGCATGACCGATGCGGGCACGGCTTTTGTTTTTAATGCCACAACGGGGGCGTTGGTTTCGACATTACAATCCCCCAATGCGGCGGCGGGGAATAATTTTGGCAACGGTATTCAGTTGCGTGGTACGCGTGTTTTGGCGGGATCTCGATTTGAAACGGTCTATGGTGTGTCCAAGGCGGGGGCTGCGTACATGTTTGATGCGCTGACTGGATCTGTTCTGGCGGAATATTATCCCCCCAATCCGATGGCGGATGATGAATTTGGTGCGCGTCCGGCGTTCTCAGGAAAATATGCTGCGTTGGGGGCGCGCTGGCGCGATATTGGCGGGTATGTCGATACGGGTCAGCTTTATATTTATGGCCCGGATGATTCCAGTTGGCGGACCCCGGTTGTGGCGGCCAGTTTCGAAAATCCTGAGCCCGAGGCCCAGGATCGTTTCGGGCACGTCACGGCCGTGTCCGGCGATATCATCACGATTGGCGCGCGCTATGATAACCCCGGTGGTGTTGCGGATTCCGGGTCCATTTATGTTTATAATCTAAAGGACAGCACCCAGCTCCATCACATCACCAGCCCGAATCCCGCAACGGGCGGGGCGTTTGGTTTTGCTTTGGATTCTGAGGAACGCTATCTGGTCGTGGGGGCCCCGCTGGAGGCTGTGGGTGCGCTAAACGGCGCGGGCCGTGCGTATCTGTACGACATGCAGCAGGGTCGCCTGCTACGATCTTTCCAAAGCCCAACCCCGACGGCTGGTGCCTATTTCGGTGAAGATGTCGCCATTTCCGGCAATCTGATGGTGGTAGGGGAGATGCATTATGATGCTTCGGGGGCGGTGACGGATTCCGGGGCGGCCTATGTGTACAATGTTGAGACGGGGGCGCTGGTGGCGACCCTGTTGAATCCGGCTCCTGCCACCAGTGACCGTTTTGGTGTGCGAACGGATATCAGTGGCAATGTCGTGATTGTCGGGGCGTATCTGGATAATCCGGGCGGCGTGACCGATTCGGGTACGGCCTATTTGTTCAATGCCACAACGGGCGCTTTGCTGCATACCCTGTCCAACCCCAGCCCCGGGACCAATGATCAATTCGGTTTGGGGGTCACGATTGATGGGGATTATGCCGTTGTCGGGTCCATGTTCAACGATTATGGCGGGATGATCGATGCGGGCTCAGCCCATGTTTTTGATGTCAATTCAGGGGCGTTCCTGCATGCGTTGACCAGCCCCAATCCCGCCGCCGATGACCAGTTTGGCAATGGCCTTAAATTGCTGGGAAATGTTGTCGCCGTTGGATCGCGGGGCGATGATTCTAGCGGTGTGACCGATTCTGGTGCGGCGTATGTTTTTCGTGTTGATACCGGGGCGCTGCTGGGAACAATGTATTCTCCTACGCCAACAACGGGTGACTTGTTTGGCGCACAGCCTTTCGTCTCGTCACGCTATGTTGTGTTGGGTGCGCATTACGGCGCGGCTGGTGGTGTGAACGAAGCCGGACAGTTGTACGTCTTCACCGCCCAATGCGCCAACCCGGCGGGCGGCATCGGGGACATTGTGTACAACAATACGGATCATGTTCTGCAATATTGTGACGGTGCGGCCTGGCGCGCGGCGGGGCCTGTGGGCAATGGCGGGGCGGGGTGTTCTGCGCCTGCGGGTACGGCCGGGCATCTGGTCTATAATTCGACCCATAATGTGCTGCAATATTGCGAGGGCGACCGCTGGGTGGCTCTGTCTCCTTAAAAGCGCCCCCTTAAAACAGGGCGTTTTTATAGATTTATCAACATTTTCTGCTATACTTTCGGGTGATGATGGGGGTCATCGCCATGGGGGCTTCACGCTTTTTGTCAGGGTTTTTGCCCGTTTTGGGCCTGTTTCTGCTGCTGTGCGGTGGAACGGGCCCGGCGTATGCGGCCTGTGGGTCTCCGGCGGGGGATGCGGGGGATTTGATCTGGTCCTCGGCGGGGAATGTTCCGGCTTATTGTAATGACACGGACTGGGTGGCGTTTCCTGCGGGCACCGGATCCGCTGTGCCGACCCAGCTGGGGTTCACGCTGAACAACCCGGTGGCGTCGGTGTCTGATTTTTTCGGGAACAAGGTGGCCATTTCGGGCGATCTGATTGTTGTTGGTGCCCATCTAGAAGATTTTGGCGGTTTTTCTGATTCTGGGGCGGCGTATGTCTTTAATGCGTCCACGGGGGCGCTGGTGAGTACACTGAATAACCCGGACCCAACGGTGCAGGATTATTTTGGAATCAGTGTTGCCATTTCCGGCAATATGGCTGTTGTCGGCGCGTATCAGGATGATCCCGGCGGAACCACCAGTGCGGGAACGGCGTATGTGTTTAACGCCACCACGGGGGCGTTGGTGGCCACATTAAATAAACCGGTGCCGGTGGCATATGATTTGTTCGGCATTGGTGTTGGGATTGATGGCAATCTGGCGATTGTTGGGGCGTATCATGATGACCCGGGGGCGGTGTCCTTTGCCGGTGCGGCGTATGTGTTTAATGCCACCACAGGGGCATTGATCTCGACGTTGGTCAGTCCGAATGTGCAAGGATCCGGTTTTTTTGGGAACAGCGTATCGATCAGCGGCAATCTGGCCGCGGTCAGTGCGAATGGCGAAGACCCCGGTGGTGTCAACAATGCGGGTGCGGCGTATGTGTTTAATGCCACCACAGGGGCTTTGGTCGCGACTCTGGCTAATCCGGACCCCACGGATGGCGATTCCTTTGGCAGCAACATTGCGATCAATGGAAATATTGTCGCCGTGGGCGCGCATACGGACGATGTTGGCGGCACCAGTGATGTGGGGTCGGCCTATACGTTTAATGCGACCACGGGGGCTTTGCTGGCCACGTTGGTCAAACCGGATCCGCTGGCCAGCGACTTTTTTGGAGTGTCCGTATCTGTATCGGATGGGCTTGTGGTGGTAGGGTCGCGCCAGGCTGATGTTGGTGGCAATGGAAATGCTGGTGCGGCTTATGTATTTGATGCGACCACGGGTGATGTGTTGCGCACGTTGTCCAACCCCGCGCCGGCTGCCAATGATTATTTTGGATCTGGGGTCGGTCTGTCCGGGGGGCGGGCTGTTGTCGGAGCTTTTGGCAAAACGCCGGGGGCGTTTTCATCCGAGGGTGCGGCGTATGTGTTTCTACCGGGGACTGGTGGCACGGGCTGTTTGACCCCGGCGGGTGTTTTGGGGGACATCGTATACAATAACGTTGCCCACGTTCTGCAATATTGTGATGGTGGAGCATGGATCGCGGCCGGTACACCGGGCAATGGTGGTGCCGGGTGCGTCAATCCATCCGGTGATGCCGGCGATGTCGTGTATAATTCCACCCATCATTACCTGCAATATTGCGAAGGTGACGCGTGGGTGGGTATTGGCCGTTATAATGAGGCAACATTGTCGCCTAAGGGCTGTTCTGTCATTGGGGATACGTGTACCGATGGAACGATTTATGCGGGTCTGACGCCGGATGGCAATGTGCGTATGTATATAACGGCGGCCAACGGGCCAACGCGTGAACCGTTCAACGCGGGGAATGTGGGTGCATCGCGGACAGACACATCGATGATCAATTGCGTAACCCCCTTTACCAATGCGGGCTGTATTCAGGGTGAGGCGAACACCGCCATCCTGGTTGTGGATGATTCGGACAGTGTAACGCCCGGGGTTCAGTCGCACGATGCAGCGGCCTATTGCTACAATTTGGTTGCCCACGGTCGCGACGATTGGTATTTGCCGGCCCGTAATGAGCTCAGAGAGATTTTTGACAACCTGGGCCCGGTGCCAAATTATGGTTTCACGTCCACGCCTGATTCATATTATTACTCGTCATCCGAAGAAAGCGCGACCAATGGCTGGGGCGTGGCCTTTGTCAACGGCAACTATTATGCCGGCGACAAGGCCAATAACTATCACGTGCGCTGCGCGCGCAAATAGGCGATATATCCCTAAGGGTAGATCGCTGGTTTAAGCCTCAGATAATCCTATTTTAGTACCATATGTGAAGCCCCGCGGCGTTTTGGCGGGGTGTATTTCGTATTTGGTGTTTCTGTCTATGGGTTTTCGGGTTTGCGGCGTATGGGTGTTACGCTGTGTTTTTATTTTCTGCGTTTTTCTGTGTCCTGTGGCTCCGGCGTGGGCCGCCTGCTCCGGGCCATCCGGTGTTGCGGGCGATTTAATCTGGGATAATACCGCCAATACACCGGCCTACTGTAACGATGCGCGCTGGGTGCATTTTCCTGCGGGCATGGCTGGAGATGATTACACGGCAACGCTGTTGCTTCCCAATCCAGGGGTTGTGGCTGATGATGATTTCGGATCATCGCTGGGTGTGTCCGATGGAAAAATCATTGTCGGTGTGCGTATGCGCGATGTGTCCGGTGTGGCCAATTCCGGGCAGGCCCATATTTATGATGCTGAAACTGGACAGCGTCTTGTGACGCTGGTTAACCCTGATAATACCGCAGGGGACCAGTTTGGGCACGGTGTGGACATTGATGGCAATCTGGCTGTGGTTGGTACGCCCGTAAACACGGTGGGCGGCATTGCTCAGGCGGGGTCGGCCTATGTTTACAACGCGACGACGGGGGCGCTGGTTTCAACGATCAATAATCCCTCACCCGGAAACATGGACTGGGTTGGATATGATGCGGCCATATCCGGCGCGGTTGTTGTGACCGGCGCACCGCAAAACGATTCCGGCTTTACTGACAATGGGTCTATTCATGCCTTTAATGCCAACACGGGGGCGTTGTTGTGGGGTGTCAATGCGCCGGGCGCGGCCAATGGTGACTGGTTCGGAGCGGCGGTGGATATTGATGGCGATTTGGTGATTGCGGGCGCACATCTCAAAGATCCTGGAGGAATTAGCAATGCCGGGGCGTCCTATGTGTTCAATGCGGTGGATGGGTCATTGGTGGCCACGCTGAACAACCCTAATCCGGGGGCCAATGACAATTTTGGTCGGGCGGTTGCGATTCACGGCACAGTGGCCGTGGTCGGGGCCTATGGTGATACATCCGGCGGTGTGACCAATGCTGGAGCGGCCTATGTGTTCAATGCGCAAACGGGGGCTCTGATCTCAACACTCGAAAATCCTGATCCGGAAGATTCAGATAATTTTGGCATGGCGGTTGCGATCAATGGGAATATTGCCGTTGTTGGGGCGCGGTGGGCCAATATCAATGGGTTGGACAATGCCGGGATAGCGTATGTGTTCAATGCGACAACAGGTGACTTACTGGATACTATATATAACCCTGCGCCAGCGGCTTCGGATACGTTCGGGTCACAGGTTCAGGTTTCGGACGGAGTAATTTTTGTGTCCGCCCGTGGCGATCTTTCCGGCGGTGTTGAAAATGCGGGGGCTGTTTACGTTTATAATAAAAAGCGCCCAAAATTTCAGAGCGCGACGGATCGAACCAAAATCGACAACCCCCTGCCCGAGGCCAATGACCGTTTCGGGGTCAGTGTGGGCATGTCGGGTGCTCTGGCTGTGGTTGGTTCATATCAGGACAATGTGGGCGGGTTTGATAATGCCGGGTCGGCGCATGTTTACAATGTGCGTTCGGGGCAACCTGTTGCTGTCTTGAATAACCCGACGCCAGCGGCCAGCGATATTTTTGGGTGGGAGGTCGCGCTAGACGGTAATATTGCCGTTGTGGGCTCAAACCAGAAAGATGTTGGCGGTGTTGTGGATACCGGCCAGGCCTATATTTTCAACGCCACCGCTGGCGCTCTTTTATTCACGCTGGACAATCCTGCGCCGCAAACGACGGATGTCTTTGGTATCAATGTGCGCATTGACGGGAATTATGTCGCCGTTGCGGCCACGCTGGACAATCCGGGCGGTGTGAATGATGCGGGCAGCGTCTATGTTTTCAACGCATCAACTGGCGCTTTGGTTTCCACCATTCCCAATCCTGCCCCCGCGGCGACGGATCGGTTTGGTGGGGGGCTCGATATATCGGGCAACCTTGTGGCGGTGGGGGCGTATTGGGATGATCCGGGCGGTGTTGCGGATGCGGGAACCGCCTATGTGTTTAATGCCACGACGGGGGCGTTGGTGTCCACGCTGAACAATCCGGCTCCGGCCAGTGGCGATGAATTTGGGTATGAAGTGCGCGTAGATGGAGATCTGGTGGCCGTTGGGGCGTGGCATGACGATCCCGACGGGGTCAGTGATGCGGGAACGGTGTATGTGTTTAATGCCACGACGGGGGCGTTGGTTGCAACGCTCTCAAATCCCGATCCGTTGGCCAGCGACCATTTCGGTGCGCGCCTGTCGATCGAGGGGCATCTGGTTTTTGTGGCGGCGCATGCCAGGGATGTTGGCGGCATCATCGATGCGGGGATCGTCTATGTGTTTGATGCGATGACGGGCGCGTTGCTGGATACGATTGATAACCCTGCCCCGGAGACCGGCGATTCCTTTGGTCGCGGCATTTCCGCCGACGGGGGCTCCGTTCTGATTGGCGCTCTGGGACACGGTGTTGGTGGGGTTGCGGGGGCGGGAACGGTGTATCTGTTTTCACCGTCCTGTACAAATCCTGATGGTGTTGTTGGTGATATTACCTACAACACCACGCACCATCTTTTGCAGTATTGCGCGGGCGGGGACTGGATTGGTGCGGGGCCGATTGGGGATGGTGGCGGCGGTTGCGCGGGCCCGGCCGGAATCGAGGGTGATCTCATGTACAACTCTACGCATAATTATCTCCAGTATTGTGAGGGGGATAATTGGATCGGGATCGGGTATTAAAAAATTTGTTTAAAGATCCGCGTACATATCCTGTAGCAGTTTGATGAAATCCGGGAAGCTGGTTGCAATCGGGGACGTGTCGTCCACGCTGATGGGATTCTGGCTGGCCAGGCCCATGATCAGGAAACTCATCGCGATGCGGTGATCCAGCGCGGTTTCGATTGCGCCGCCGCCCTCGGGGGTGTGGCCGGTGCCGTGGATGATCAAACTGTCTTCGCCTGCCTCAACGCGCACGCCACACGCATCCAATCCTGTGGCCATCATGGCCAGGCGGTCGCTTTCCTTCACGCGCAATTCGGCCAGGTTGGTCATGGTGGTTGTGCCTTGCGCAAAGGCGGCGGCAATGCACAGGATGGGGACTTCGTCGATCATGCTGGGGATGCGCTCGGGTGGGACCGTGATGCCCTGTAGCGCCCCGGTATAACGCACCGTTATATCGGCGATGCGTTCGCCGGCTTCGGTGCGGATGTTTTTAAATTCAATGTCCGCGCCCATCTCTTTCAACGTGTCATATAATCCGATACGGCGGGGGTTGATGCCGATGCGGGGCAGGGTGATGTCGGACCCTGGCACGATCAATGCGGCCACGGTCAGGAAGGCGGCGGATGACGGATCGCCGGGGACGTCAATCGCACATCCCTGCAAGACATGGCCGCCATCAATGTGGATGGCATCGGTCAGGCCGGAAATTTTTTCAATGCGAACCGGAATGCCGAAATGGCGCAACATGTTTTCGGTGTGGTCACGGGTGGGGTGTTCCTCGATCACCGTGGTGGTGCCATTGGCGCGCAGGCCAGCCAGCAAGACGGCCGATTTTACCTGGGCCGACGCTACGGGCAGGGTGTATTTGATGGGCTTTAATGAATCACTGCCACGCATCGTCATGGGCAATTTGCCGCCGTCGCGGGCCAAAAACACCGCGCCCATTTGTTCCAACGGCGTGATGACGCGGCCCATCGGACGTTTGATGAGCGAGGCGTCGCCCGTCAATGTCGCGGTGATGGCGTGCCCGGCCATAATCCCGGCCAGCAGGCGTGTCGATGTGCCGGAATTGCCCATGTCCAGAACATGGTCCGGGCTGTGCAGGCCCTTGGTGCCGACGCCGTGTACACGCCATAGCCCATCATCACCCGATGATATGCGCGCCCCCATCGCGGACAGGGCCGCGGCTGTCGCCAGAACGTCGCCGCCTTCCAACAATCCGGAAATGATCGTTTCGCCATGCGCCAGCGCCCCAAGCATCAAGGCGCGGTGTGAAATGGATTTGTCGCCCGGAATCTTCACCCGGCCCATCAGGGCGGGGCATTGGCGGGATGTCATTGGTCGGTGCATGGAAGGGCGCATAAATGTTTAAAATCCATCATGAAAAAAGGGAGCTGAATGGCTCCCTCTTTTGTAATCCTTCTATGCCTTAAAGCCAAGATGGGTTCATCCGTCAAACTGGGACAAATTCCCGTCATAGCTGGTGATAAAGCTCTTGAATTTCACCAGCGGGATCGGGCGGGAATAGCGGAAGCCCTGAACCTCGTCGCAACCCTCGGCGATCAGGAAGGCTTCGTGTTCGCGCGTTTCCACGCCCTCGGCAATAACTTTCAGGTTCAGCGAGTGACCCAGGCCTACAATCGTTCTGGCGATCGCCGCATCATCCGGGTTGTTCAACGCATTCCGGATGAAGGACTGGTCAATTTTCAGACGGTCAATCGGGAATTGACGCAGGTAGGACAGGGATGAGTAGCCCGTGCCAAAATCGTCAATCGCCAGTTCAACGCCCAATCCGTGCAATTCCTGCAACGTGTGGATGGTGTGCTGGATATCGTCCATAAACACGCTTTCCGTGACTTCCAGTTCCAGCAGTTTGGGGTTCAACCCGGTCTTGTTCAAGATGCCGCGGACATAGGACACGATATCGCTTTGATAAAATTGTGCCCCGGATACGTTGATGGCGATCCGGATATCGTGGCCATTGCGGTTCCATTCCGCTGCGGCCTCGCACGCCTGGGCCAAGACCCATTCGCCAATCGGCACGATCAGGCCGGATTGTTCCGCGACCGGAATAAAATCGGCCGGGGATATGTACGCGCCGCCTTCTTTGCTGTTGTCGGGTTTGAACCAACGCAACAACGCTTCGGCACCGATAACCTTGCCGGTTTTCAAATCCAGCTGCGGCTGGTAATGCAGATCCAGTTGGTTTTTATCCAAAGCTTCGCGCAAATCGCGCAACATCTGGAATCGTTGCTGAACGGCACGGTCGAAATCTTCGGAATATTCCTTGACCTGATCGCGCCCCTCTTCTTTTGCGCGGTTCAGGGCGATATCGGCGTTTTTCAACACCTGATCCGGGTCGATGCCATCATCCGGGAATGTGGCCACGCCGATGGAGGCGCGGATCTGGAATTGTTCGTTGAAGACGCGGAACGGTTCGGACCGGATCACGCCCATGACGCGGTCGGCGATATCGCGCGCGACCAATCCACCCGACAGGGCGACGGTAATGGCAAATTCATCCTCGCCCGACCTGGCCACGGTGGCGGATTCGGGCAGGGAACTGCGCAAACGTTTACCAACGGCGCGCAAAATGGCGTCACCAATATTGTGACCCATCGTGTCGTTGACGTCCTTGAAATGGTCCAGATCCAGCGCGACGACGGCAAATCGCGTCATATTGTCGGCGGCATCCCGGCTGCGGGCGTGTTCGTTCAAATTCATCACGAACTGCGTCCGATTGGGCAGCCCGGTTAGTGTGTCGTAATAGGCCAGTTTGTGAATCTGGTCCTCGGCCGCGGCGCGAATGCGGCGGATATTGTCGGCGTTTTGTTCAATCAAATTATGCGACAGCGCAATGGCCCCGCCAATTTCGTCGGCCGGATCATAGGGGGAATCGGGCAATTGCGGGTTTTCCGGATGTTCGGCGGCCATGCGCAGATTGTTGCGCATAAACATCACCGGCTCCAGAAGCCAGCGGCCCAACGCCACCATCAATACGGTCGTCACGAATGCAGACATCAGCATCATGACGGTCAATGTTTGTTTCACATACGCAATCACCTGTGGCTGAACCGCAGAGGCATCAATGCGCACGACGATGTTGTACGGGCGTCCCAGTGAAGATGGGCGGAACACCGTTTCATAAATATCCCCGTTATTGGTGCGCAATGTCCGTGTCACGCTGTTGGGGTCGCTCAATGTAATGGTTGTCGGTTCGCCATAACTGCGCAAAAAGTTCAAATCGGCTGCGTAAATTGCCAGCCCGCGTACTTTTGTCGTGGAGAGCAGGCGGCGAATGCCAGTGTCGTTCAGTGGCGAAGTGTAATAATCCGGCACATCTTCGATCATCAACGGGACGATGGCGGTGCGCGCCGTGTCCGACAATTCCGCCAGGCGGTCATTGGCATAGGTGTTGACCGTGATCCACAGCGTAAAGACCTGCACGATCAGGATGGTCAAAAACACAACCATGGCGACGCGCCAGCTCAGCCGGCTGCGCCAGATCTGCGCCGGGGAATAGAGGAGTTGGTCGGTCAGGCTGCGCTTTTTAACCTGTGTTCTGTTTCGCTTCGCCTTGGCCACCGTTGAAAACCCGCTCGAATGAATCCGGGATTGAAGATGCATTTTAGACCGTAATCCCACACATAAAACTATCGTTACATCGCCGTTGATAATGTGCGCAGATTACCCCCATCCGCCTAGAACAGGCGGGTATTGACGTCCCACACACGACTCCGATTATGGCCGGGAAGTGTTAAAAACAACTTTAAAAACCGCGGAAAAAAGGTAAAAAGACGCCTTGTAACGCCCTGATTTTCAATATTTATCAGGGTTCGCTAAAAAATTTTACGTTTTTGATTAAAATTTTTCGCAATTTGCATCCATCTCTGCAATCCGGGGGCATTGCCCCGGTCTACAGGCTTTCACGAAACCGCACCGGGGTGCCGGCGGGGCCGCCGATCAGCTCATCCTCCCGCATGACGATATGGCCGCGCACCACGGTCATGATCGGCCATCCGGTCACGCGCATACCGTCATATGGGGTCCAGCCGCATTTGGATTTTTGCTGGGCGTTGGTGATGGTGCGTTCGGCGTTCAAATCGACAATGGTGAAATCGGCATCGTAACCAAGGGCGATGCGGCCCTTGTTTGCAATTTGATGGATGCGCTGTGGGCCATAACTGACCAATTCGACAAAACGCTCCAGGCTCAACCGTCCGTGATGGATATGGTTCAGCATAATGGGGACCAGTGTTTGTACGCCGGGCGTGCCGCTGGGGCTGGCGGGATAGGTCTGGTTTTTCTCTTCGATCGTGTGCGCCGCGTGGTCGGACCCCAGAATGTCGATCAGCCCGTTATTGACGGCGGCCCACAATGCATCCTGATGCCGTTGTTCGCGAATGGGGGGATTTTGCTGGGCCCGCGTCCCCAATCGTTCATAACAGTCCGGTGCCGCCATGCTCAGATGGTTGGGCAAGACCTCGCAACTGACAATATCTTTGTGATCCTTGATAATTTCCAGCTCTTCCGCCGTGCTGATGTGCAGAATATGCACCCGTCGCCCGGTTTTGCGCGCCAGCCTGATCAGTCGTGTTGTCGCCGATACACATGATTCGACGGATCGCCAGACCGGGTGTAACCGCACGTCATGGCTGTCACCCAATAATGTGCCCTTGTTGGCGTTCATCATCGCCTCGTCTTCGGCGTGGGCGGCAACAACGCGCTTGCCGTGGCGCAGGATGTTTTCGATATGGTCGTCCTCCGCACACAATAAATCACCCGTGGAGGATCCCATGAAAATTTTGATGCCGCATACGCCGGGCAAATTTTCCCACGCGGCCAGTTGTGTGGCGTTGGTCGCCGTGCCACCAAAATAAAACGCGTAATCAACCCATGGTGCACGCGCGGCCAGGTGCATTTTGTCGGCTAGTGTTTCGGGCGTGGTGGTCAGGGGTTTGACATTGGGCATGTCGAAAATGGCGGTGACGCCCCCGGCGGCCGCGGCCATGGTGCCGTGTTCAATATCTTCCTTGTGGGTCAGTCCGGGTTCGCGGAAATGCACCTGCGTATCAATCACGCCGGGCAGGATATGCAGCCCCGCACAATCAACCCGATTCGCCGCACTGGTGGTGCGCAGGTCGCCCAGAGCGACAATCTGCCCATCCCGTACCCCCACATCCGTCACGGCCCGCCCGCCGGGCGTCATCACCGTGCCACCGGCCAGAATCAGGTCAAAACCAGGTGTTTCAAAGGCGGGGGCTTGGGTCATGATGGGGGCCTGTGATATGATTAAGGTCAGGTTTTTACACGGAAATTTAAGGTCCGTCAGGGGATAATAGGCGGCAGGGGTTCAAAGGAAAAGCACCTTTCATGGAAATTATTCGCGAAAGCGCCGAACATCATTTTCTCACCTTCGTCGAGGTGATGCGCACCGACCCGAAGGGGTGGGTGGGAATGATTCTGGGCCTGTCGCGCAAATATAACCATGACGCCATGATCAGCGACTTGATGACCATCCCGGCGAAGCAGGCCGCATTGGCCGCAGAGGGCGATCAATGGGTCGATTATTTTTCCGAAAAAACCGGCATTCTGGACAAGCCGACACTCTATCGTTTTGCCGATGGCGATGTTTTGCTGGTCACGCGGATCCTGACGGAACAGCAACAGGATCGCCTGTTCGACATGCACCGCGAAATCACGGACCAGCATAAAATTTCATCCTGCGATGTTTTGAATTTCGGACGTGAAATGATGGTCGCGCAAAAACTGGCCGACCGCAAAATGCTGACGCAGCAGCGCAGCAAGGCCTATCTGGCCATGGCGGATCAAAACCGTGTCTCCTCCATCGCCGTGCGCCGCGATCGCCGCGATTCGGCTCTGATTTTATTGGTCGAAGATGATCGTTTCACCGCGTCCTACACCACCGGGATTTTGCAGAAGGATTACGATCTGGTTCATTCCAAAGTGGGCGAGGATGCCATTCTGGCCTATATCGAACACGCCCCCGATGTGGTGTTTCTGGATATCCATTTGCCGGGCCTGAACGGGCATGAAACGCTGGACGCCATCCGCAAGGTGGATCCGGCGGCCTATATCATCATGCTCTCGGTCGATACGGTGAAGGAAAATATCGTCAACGCATCCAAGGGCGGGGCGTCGGGGTTCCTGAAAAAACCCTTCTCCAAGGACCGGATGCTGGCCATCGTCCAAAAATCCCCCTTTATCAAAGGGGGAAAGGTGCCTTTCTTTAACTAAATCATCCTGCTATAGATTTTTGACGGATTTCATACGTTTTTGACGGATCATGATCATGGCCGATATGCCTGTTTTACGCCTGCATAATTCTCTCTCTGGTGAAAAGGAGGAGTTTCGTCCAATTAACCCTAAGCGTGTCACAATGTACGCCTGTGGCCCGACGGTGTACAGTTTTGCCCATATTGGCAATGCCCGTATGGCGGTCTCGTTTGATCTGTTGAACCGTGTTCTGCGCCATCTCTACCCGCGCGTGACCTATGTGTCCAACATCACGGATGTGGACGACAAAATCATGGCGGCGTCGAAGGATACGGGTGAAGCGATTGATGTGATTACCCGACGTTACGAAAAAATTTATAATAGCGATATGAAGAAGCTGGGTGTTAGGAAGCCAGATGTTCAGCCGAGGGCGACTGAACACATATTAGAAATGATCGCCATTATATCAATGCTAATAGCTAAAAAGCATGCCTATGAACAAGATGGGCATGTTCTCTTTGATGTCAATTCGTATCCTGGTTACGGGGTTTTATCCAAGCGTTTGCAAGAAGATCAGATTGCGGGCTCTAGAGTTGATGTCGGTTTATATAAAAAAAATTCCGCGGATTTTGTTCTGTGGAAACCATCGACACCGGACCAGCCGGGTTGGGATTCCCCATGGGGCCGTGGCCGTCCGGGCTGGCACATTGAATGCTCGGCCATGGCGGAAAAACATCTGGGGCTGCCGTTTGATATTCATGGCGGCGGGGCCGATTTGAAATTCCCGCACCATGAAAACGAAATCGCGCAAAGCTGCTGCGCCCACGGGCATGAAACCGACCCGCGCGCCTTTGCCCGCATGTGGGTGCATAACGGGTTCGTCACCGTGGCGGGTGAAAAAATGTCCAAATCATTGGGCAATTTCCTACTGGCGCACGATTTGCTGAAAGATCACCCGGGGGAGGTTTTGCGCCTGGCCCTGCTGGCCGCCCATTATCGTCAACCGCTCGATTGGACCGAAAACGGCCTGCATCAGGCGCGCAAAAATCTGGATACGTTGTACCGCGCACTGGATGTTCTGTCCGATGTGCCGGATGGCGATGCCGTTGTGCATCATGGCGTCATGGCGGCATTGTGTGATGATTTGAACATGCCCCTTGCGCTCGCCGCTTTGCTGGCCTTGGCGAAGGACGCCAACCGTGCCGATCTGAGCGAATCGGAAAAGATCGCAATCAAGGCGTCGCTGAAGGGCACCGGGGCTTTGCTGGGCCTGTTACAGCAAGACCCGAAAACATGGTTTCAAGGTGGCGCGGCCAATGATGACGATGCCGAAATTGATGCCCTGCTGAAGGAACGGACCGAGGCCCGCAAGAACAAGGATTTCAAGCGCGCCGATGAAATCCGCGACCTGTTCGCCGCCAAGGGGATCGAAATCGAAGACACCCCGACCGGGCCGAAATGGCGCCGGGCGGTGAAGTAAAGCGGGCTGGCAATCGGGTGGTGTTTGGGCTAAAACGGATTTTATGATGACCCCAGTTTCCAATATGCCGGCGCGCGGTCTGGTCGCGCACCATTTATCCAAGACCTACAAAAAACGTCCCGTTCTGCGCGATGTCAGTGTGCATGTGCAACGGGGTGAAGCCGTGGCCTTGCTCGGTCCCAACGGTGCCGGTAAAACGACCAGCTTTTACATCATCACCGGCCTGATCGGGGCCGATTCCGGCATGATCATGCTGGATGGGCAGGATATCACCAACCTGCCCATGTATCGCCGCGCCCGTCTGGGTATTGGCTATCTGCCCCAGGAATCGTCGATCTTCCGCGGCCTGTCGGTCGAGGACAATATTCGCGCCGTGTTGCAGGCCCAGAATTTGAACCGTGAGGATCAGGAAGCCCTGCTGGATGAATTGCTGGCGGAATTTTCCGTCGACCATTTGCGCCGCGCCCCGGCCATTGCCCTGTCGGGTGGTGAACGCCGTCGTGTTGAAATTGCCCGCGCGCTGGCCAGCCGCCCGTCTTTCATCCTGCTCGATGAACCCCTCGCCGGGATTGATCCGATTGCGATTGGCGAAATCCGCACCCTGATTTCACATCTGAAGGATAAAGGCATCGGCGTCCTGATCACCGATCACAACGTGCGCGATACGCTCGATCTGGTCGATCGCGCGTATATCCTGCATGATGGTCACGTATTGATGGAAGGGTCTCCAGCCGAAATCATCGCGCACGATGATGTGCGCCGTGTCTATCTCGGTGAAACATTCGCGATGTGATTTAGCCCAGGATTTTTTTCAAACTTTGTGAACACTGCGCCAGTTTTTGGCGCGGTGTTTTTTTATACAATGCCGCGATAAAGGCGTTGTAATTCATCTTGTTCATATACGGGTGGGGTGTGAAATATTGCACCATGTGCGCACACTCCGCCGCGGTCAGGGTGTGCAGGCTGAGGCCCACATGCTGTAACGCCTGTTCTAATTCCTGCATATAATCGTCAATATGATCGTTGATGTATTGCTGGCGCGTTCCTTCCGGTGCGCCCACCCATGCAAATCCGGCCAAGGCCTTGGCGATGGCGGGTATGGCGTTTTTATCTGCGTGCAATTGGAACGATTTCTGTCTTTGCGGCGGATATGCGGATGCCGCTGCCAATACATGCCCGCCATTATGATGCAGGAAACTGATCATATTCGCCGCCGTTGTTCCTTGCTCGTATGCATCATCAAACACAACGAAATATGATGGCGCGTTGTTGTTACGATCCATAAAGGGCAGGGGGTCGATCTGATGCGCGGCGACAAATCCGAAATGATGTTTGGCGCGCAATGTTTGCACCAAACCCTGTGCCTTGGAACTGGACCGATTCAAATGTCGCAATTCGCACAATCCTGTGGCCAGTCGCCAATCCACGCGCGGAATATGGCGTCGCAATTCGGTTTGAAACCGCCTGGCCATCAAGGTTAAATTTTGCGGTTCTGGAAAAATGCGTGATGGGCTTTTGTGCGGATAGGCAATGGTCACAATATTATCCGGTGCATCTGTGCCACGGATTTTATCCAACTGCGCTAAAATTACATCTTTAAAAACGGACAGGTCGATCGGCTGTGTGTACCCCTTCACATGCACGACGTCGGGAAAATCATCGCGCAGCGGCAGGCGTGTATCCACATTCACCAACGGGCGTGGTGCGGCATGGGTTTGGAAAAGCTGCGCCAGAAAACTCACGGGCCATGTCTTTCGGTTGATGCGCGGATCGGGGGACCCTAAAGCGCCGTTTAAATTATGTCAAACATTCCAGGGGCATACCCATATAACCCTCTGAAAGCCCCATGATTTCCGCCAATTTTGTGGTATAGTTATTGCATGTCCAATGTGTCCCAACGGCTGGATCTTCGCCAGTCTCAAAACCTCGTCATGACCCCGCAACTGCAACAGGCCATCAAGCTGTTGCAGATGAATAATATCGAACTGGCGGAATATATTGAGGAAGAGCTGGAAAAAAACCCGCTGCTGGAAAAAGGTGAACCCGACGCGCAGGCCAGCGTTGAAGGCGAGGCGGACACAACCGCCGCCGAATCGCCCGCCCCGGAACGCGATGCGCTGGAAAGCGGGTTTGACGAAAACTGGACCGGGAATGAAGCCGACACGCCATCCTCAACGGCGGCCAATGCGGGCGATTACACCGGGGCCGATGCGTATAGCGGCACGGGCGCGGGCGGACGCAGCAATTTTGAAAATGATGAAAACTCTCTCGAAAATACGCTGACGCGCGATAAGACACTGCGCGAACATTTGCTGGAACAGGTGGCGGTGGATACGTCCGACGCGCGTGATCGCATGCTGGCCGCGCTGTTGATCGACCAGCTCGATGAAACAGGATATTTGCGCGAAGGTGCGGAAACATTGGCCGAACGGCTGGGCTGCCCGCTCGACCGGATGCAGGCTTTGCTGGCGCGCCTGAAAAAATTCGATCCGCCGGGAATCTTTGCCCGCGACCTGTCCGAATGTCTGGCCCTGCAACTGGATGACCAGGGGCAGTTGGATCAACCGATGCGCATTCTGCTGCAAAATCTTGATAAGCTGGCCAGCCATGATTACGACGCGCTGGCGCGGGCGTGCGGCGTGAATGAAACCTATCTGCGCGATATGATTGATGATATTCGTGCGCTTAATCCGCGGCCTGCGTCATCCTTTGACCATTTTGTGGTGCAGACGGTCATTCCCGATGTGGCGATGCGCCCGATCCCAAAATCCGAAGGCGGCGGCTGGCGCGTTGAATTGAACAACGATGCCTTGCCACGCGTTCTCGTCAACCAATCCTATTACACGACCGTGGCCGGACAGGCCAAAAGCCGTCAGGACAAGGATTACCTGAATGCGCAGATGAACGCGGCCAGCTGGCTGGTCAAGGCGTTGGACCAGCGCGCGAAAACGATTTTAAAGGTCGCCGCCGAAATCGTGGAACAGCAAAACGCCTTCTTCCTGTTCGGGATTGAATTTTTGCAACCGCTGACGTTGAAAGACATCGCGGAAAAAATCGAAATGCACGAAAGCACGGTCAGCCGTGTGACGACGAATAAATATATCGCCACGCCGCGCGGCATTTTCGAAATGAAATATTTCTTCTCCACCGCCTTGGTCGCGGCGGATGGCACCAGCCATTCGGCGGAGGCGGTGAAAGCGAAAATCAAATCCATGATCGATGCGGAAAAATCCGATGCCGTGCTGTCCGACGATGCCATCGTCGATGCGCTGAAGGCCGAGGGCATTGATCTGGCCCGCCGCACCGTGGCCAAATACCGCGAAGGCATGAACATCCCATCCTCGGTCCAGCGCCGGAAGCAGAAGAAAAACGCCTGAGGGTTTCAGCCCTCTTTTGGGTCATTCCCGCGACAGCCGGAATGCGGAGAAGAGGGCGGATGGGCTGTCTGGATTCCCGCTTTCGCGGGAATGACAACACGGGGTGGCGAGAGTTAAGAAATTTTATTCTTGTCATAATGACCAATTCATTGATTTATATTGATTTCTTGCCTTTCGATACGGGGGGTAAGTTAAGTTGATGTCAATGATTTGCGGACTAGACTCAATAATACGGGGGTACGAAGGCGCGCGACGCGCTTTTGATGGTCCCTGAACCGTGGAGGATTTCGCTAAATAAGCACGTCACAATCATCCCGCCTAAATCGCAAGATTTTTCTAAACCAAATGTAAGGACGAAAACCATGGAACTATCCGTTCAAGGCAAACAGATCAATGTCGGCGACGCACTGCGCGCCCATGTCCAGGAAAAGCTGGAGGATCTGAACGCCAAATTCTTTAATCGCGCGATTGATGCAACGGTCATCTTCTCGCGCGAGGGCCATGCGTTTTTCAATGCGCATGTATCCATTCGCATCGGTAAAAACATCAACGTCGTCGCCGAAGCCGAAGACACCGACATCTATGCCGCCTTTGACCAGGCTGCGGTGAAGCTGGCCAAGCAATTGCGCCGTTACAAAAACCGTCTGCGCGATCATCATCGCCGTGCCGAAGACATGCCGGACGATACAATCCTGCAAGCCCGCAGCTATACCATCGCCCCGGAACAGGATGATGAAGATACAAAGGAATCATCCGGTGAACAGGCCCCGATCATCGTCGCGGAAATGACCACCGACATCCTGACGCTCAGCGTGTCCACGGCCGTGATGCACATGGATCTGATGCACCAGAATGCGCTGCTGTTCCGCAACGAAAGCCACGGTGGCCTGAACATGGTCTATCGCCGCCCGGACGGGCATGTGGGCTGGGTCGACCCGGTCGGCAACGGCCTGTCCGCGCACAAGGAAGCGGCGGAATAATCATCCAATTTCTCTTGAAACGTATGAACAAGGCGGCCCCGGTGGCCGCCTTGTTTTTTCATGCGTATGCGGGGTTCGCCCACGCCTTACTCTTTTTCCGACACATAAACGGCGCAATCCTCCGCCCCGACGCGCAACACCGCCATATGGGTGTAATGCGCCACGCGGTCGCCGCCGATGCAAAAATCGTAATACAAATTGGCCGGGAAATAATGATCCGCCGTGGTCGCCACCACGGTGGCATCCCCAAACGCAATGTAAACCGGCGCGGTGGCACAGACGCTGACGATCCGCGTGTCATCATCAAACGCGGTAGCATTCCGGCTGGACGTGGCCCCGGCGGTCAACGCATGCGCCCCCCCAGATTTCAGCCGCACGGCGGGGATGGGGGTATTATCACTGTCACGGGGCAGTAAAGTTGCCATTCTCTCTCTCCTTCCAATCACAATAAAAAACGCGCCGAACCGTGGGGTCAGCGCGCAAAAAAGCCGGGTAAAAAATGGATACAGTGATCCCGGCGACAGGGGCAGTATCGCCGCGGGTTAGTGGATTGTCAAGGAAATTATTCCTACGCCATCGACCCGATCGCAAATTCCGTCGCATGACCCGGTTGAACCGTGTGATCCGCGTGCAAGGCGCCGACGGGGAGGTCGACGAGGGTGACGTAGAGTTGGACGCCCATCTGGCCGCTGGAGGACAGGTCGGCGTTTTTCGACAAAGCCTCGGCAAAGCGGGTGGCGGCTTCCAGCGGTTCGGTTTCGTATTGGGGCCGTTGCAGCATCAGGCAATATTCGTTTTTGCCCGTCTGCGCGATGATGTCGCTTTGACGGCGCAGGCGGACCAGGCTTTGCGACAGGCGTGCGGACAAGGCGGCGGCGGCGTAGGAGCCATCAACCTCCAGCACGTCCTTGTGGTTTTTGATGCCGATAAAGACGAGGTAGGAGCGTTCGCCATACCGGTCGGCCCGGTCCAGACAGGACAGGAACAATTGGTTAAAGGCGGATTTGGCAATCACGCCCCCGGCGGACGGGAAATCCTCGGTATCATCGCCAATCCGGGTGATCAGGCTGGTCAGCCGTTCGGCGTTTTGGGCCATTTTTTCCAGCCCCGCCCCGTCGATGGGTTTCAGCATGACGTCATTGGCCCCGGATTTCAGGGCCTCGACCCGGTCCATGGACCCGGACATCAGCACGATATAGGGATAATTCCGCACCGAACGGCGGATGCCCAGAATGATCGGGCGGGCGTTGTTTAATGGCGCGGGGTCGATAAAGACCGCGTCAAAGGGTTCCACCCCCAGCCGTTCAATCGCGTTGTTTTTCACCGCTTCCTCCACCACCGTATGGCCGGCGGATTGCAGGCGGGAGGAGACGAGCTGGGTCGTCAGGCTGTCGCGGTCGATTACGAGGATTTTCATGCTGGGCGGATCCCTTGAAACCCCCGGATTTCCGGGGGGATATGTCTTAAATAAAGGCCTGATTATTCTATCCTATTTTCCCATTGTGCCAAGGCTGGTCTTAAAAAATGGGTAAGAGGACACAAAATCCCCCAAAACCGGCAATTCCGCCCCAAAATAGTGCTTTACAAGGGCATGAGGCTTCGCTAATTAAAGGGCCTTCGCCGCGAGGCGGAGGAAAATCCAAATGCCGTGCCCAGGTGGCGGAATTGGTAGACGCGCACGGTTCAGGTCCGTGTGGCCGAAAGGTCGTGGAAGTTCGAGTCTTCTTCTGGGCACCATTTATTTAGAGTATGAGAGGCTTTCGCCTTGAATGACGATCACCCGCCCGCGATAATGTGGCGGGTTTTTGTTTTTTAACCATAAGGGATACCCATGACCATCACACTGCATAAGGGCGATCTGCCCGCGGGATTGAATTTCGGCACCGTGATTGCCGTTGATACCGAAGCCATGGGTTTGAACAATCACCGCGACCGTTTGTGCCTGGTGCAACTCTCTGCCGGGGATGGCACCGCCCATCTGGTGCAGTTTGAACGGGGCCAGTATGACGCGCCGAATTTGAAAAAATTGCTGGGTGATCCGAACGTTTTGAAACTGTTCCATTTCGCCCGGTTCGATGTGGCGATTATCAAACATTATCTGGGTGTGGATTGTAACCCGCTGTGGTGCACGCGCCTGGCGTCCATGCTGTGCCGGACCTACACCGACAAACACGGCCTGCGCGAATTGTGCCGCGAATTGCTGGGCATTGATCTGAACAAACAACAACAATCCTCCGACTGGGGCTATGACACGCTCAGCCCGGAACAGATGAATTACGCCGCCAACGACGTGCTGCATCTGCATGCGTTGAAGGAGCGTCTGGAAATGATGTTGAAACGCGAAAACCGTCTGGAGCTGGCCCAGAAATTGTTCGATTTCGTGCCGACCCGGGCGCAACTGGATTTAATGGGCTGGCCGGAAACTGATATTTTCGCCCATAACTAAAACAAGAAAGATCGCCATGATGACCGCACCGCGCTTTGACGCCGACACCACGCCGATGGACACCGACAAGGCCGCGCGCGATATCGCATCGGGCCGCCGCACCATTGAAACGGAAGTGGCCGGTCTGAACGCGCTGGCCGCGTCGATGGACGATAATTTCGCCCGCGCCGTCGCCACCATTCAGGCGATGAAGGATACGGGCCGGGGCCGTTTGATTGTGGCGGGTATTGGCAAAAGCGGCCATATCGCCAAAAAACTGGCCGCGACCTTTGCCTCCACCGGTACGCCGTCCTTCTTCGTCCATCCGGGTGAAGCCAGCCACGGCGATTTGGGCATGGTGACGGAAGACGATATCGTCCTGCTGCTGTCCAATTCGGGGGGCAGTGCGGAACTCTCCGACCTGATCCATTATACGCGCCGTTTCGGCATTACCTTGATCGCCATGACCAGCAACGCTGACAGCGCGCTGGCCAAACACGCGGATCAGGTTTTGTTGCTGCCGAAAATGCCGGAAGCCTGCCCCATCGGCATGGCCCCGACGACATCCACCACCATGACACTGGCGCTGGGCGATGCGATTGCCGTGGCGCTGCTGGAACGCATGGGATTGAGCAAGGACGATTTCAAAGTCTGGCACCCGGGCGGCAAATTGGGCCAGCGTTTGCAAAAGGTTGCGGCGTTGATGCACGCCTATGACGCTTTGCCTCTGATCGATCAATCCGCCACGATGGATCAGGCGATTTTGATGCTGAGCGCGAAAAATCTGGGCGTTGTGCTGGTTCTGGATTCATCGAAAAAACTGGCCGGGATTATCACGGATGGCGATTTGAAGCGCCACATGGGCCCGGACCTGCTCTCCCGTAAAGTCAGTGAGATTATGAGCAAGAACCCGCGCACCATCGCGCATGACGCGCTGGCGGTGGAGGCCGTGGACGTCATGACCAAAACGCCGGGCCAATATCTGACCAGCCTGATCGTTGTTGATGATGAAAACAATCTGACCGGACTGATCCGTTTGCAGGATTGCCTGCAGGCTGGAATCGTTTAACCCCACATTCTGATAAAAGGCGTACCATTATGCATTTTGATATTCTGCACCTGATCGAAACACTGGGCATGTGGGGCGTCTGGGCCGTGGTGTTTGCCGAATCCGGCATTTTGTTCTGCTTCTTTATGCCGGGGGATTCGTTGCTGTTTGCCGCCGGCGTTCTGGCGGGACAGGATTTGATGCCGATCGCTTTGCTGGCGGGCGGGTGTTTTATCGCCGCGGTGACAGGAAATTTGCTGGGCTATGAGATCGGCAAGCGCGTGGGTATGAAGATCATCAATCCGCGCACGGAAAAATTCCTGAAGCCGGAATATCTGCAAATGACCTCCGATTTCTTTGAAAAACACGGTAAAATGGCCGTGGTTCTGGCCCGGTTTATGCCGATCATTCGCACCTTTACGCCGTTTCTGGCGGGCATGGTCGGTATGTCGTATCGGGTGTTTTTCATTTACACCATTGTGGGCGCGGTTTTCTGGGCGATTGGTTTGACCATGCTCGGCTTCTTCCTCGGTGATCTGATCCCCCAGGACAAGATCGACATGTATATCCTGCCGATCATCTTGCTGATTATCCTGATCTCCGTTTTGCCATCGGTGTTCCATATCTGGAAAGAAATGCGCGCGCGCAAAGCCGTTGCACCCGAGAACGATAAAGCATGATTCCCGGCGGCGACGACCATGACCTGGATCGGGACCGTTTGTCCCAATTGTTGCGCCCCGATACACGGGAACGGGCGCGGCTCAGGCTGACAGGGCAACGCCGGACCTTTGTCATGCGGTGGATACGCCTGTTGTTGCCGATGGCGGCGCTGGCCATTGTTGCGGTCGTCATTGCGTGGCCGAAGATGGAAGACAACATGGCCCCGGTCCGCAAGGAAGAAATCCTGCCCCAGACGGTTGGCCGAAACGAACTGATCAATCCGCGCTTTGAAAGCGAAGACAGCGACGCCCAACCCTTCACCGTCACCGCCATATCCGCGACCCAGGACAGCAACGATCAAACCCTGATCCTGTTGAACAAGCCGAAGGCGGATATCAAGCTGAATTCCGGGCACTGGATCGCGGGCGAAGCGGACCAGGGCGAATATCGTCAGGAACAAAAGAACCTGACGCTGACCGGGAATGTCCGCCTGACCCAGGATGAAGGGTATATGATGGAAACCGCATCCCTGTTCGTCGATATGAACACGCGCAAGGTCAGCACGACCGACGCCGTGCGCGGCAGCGGCCCGGCGGGCACATTACAGGCCACCGGCATGCAAGGTGATGGCGTCAGCGGCGTTCTGGTGTTCACCGGACCCGCAACATTGGTTCTCAACCGCTCTGTGAAGGGCTTGTCACAATGAAAAAACTTCTCGCTCTGTTTCTTGTTTGCGCGCTTTATACGCCGGCGGCCTTTGCGCAAGGCGGCAATTCATCCGAACCGCTGGAAATCAGCGCGGATAAAACGCTGGAATGGCACCGCAACGACAAACGTTATATCGCCAAGGGCAAGGCCGTGGCGCAGCAAGGTGATACAACCATTACCGCGGAAACGCTGACCGCCGATTACCGCGAAGCAAACGGCAAAGATATGGATATTTACCGCCTGACCGCGGAACAGAATGTTACGATTACATCGGGCATCAACACCGCCTATGGCAATCATGCGGTCTATGATGTGGACAGCGGTATGGCCACGCTGACCGGTGGCGATTTGCGCATGACCTCGCCCGAACAAACGGTCACCGCCACGGACAAGTTCGAATATGACGTGAATGGCGGACGCCTGTCGGCGATGGGCAATGCCAAGCTGGTGCGTGGTGAAGATGTTTTGGAAGCCCCCGTCATGTCCGCGTTTTTCGCCGCGCAAAGTGCGGATGAACAAAAATCCCGCAAGCTGGAGCGGATGGAGGCCACGGGCGGTATCAAAATCACCACCCCGACGGAAATCTTGACGGGTGATCGCGGTGATTATGACGCGGCCACCAATGTTGCGACCGTGACCGGGAATGTAAAAATCACCCGGGGGCAAAATATTCTGGAAGGGGAAAAGGCCACCGTAAACCTGACCACGAATGTCAGCACCCTGACCGGAAATACCGTGCAAAAGGGCAGTGACGGCCGCGTCCGTGGCGTGTTCTACCCGGATGATAAAACGAATGACACGCCCGTGCAGCCGGTTCAGCCCAAGGCTGAATCAAAACCGGAACAAACCGATTTAAAACCGATCATCACGGTCATTCCCGCCCCGGCGGATGAAACGGTTACGCCTTAACGCGCGATCAAAACGCGATAGAAAATATACTGGTTCGCGTTCGTATCACGGAAGCACCCGGAACTGTGATTGCGCAGGCGGTCTTCGGTGTCGTCATCGCCCAATGTTTGTGTCCCGGCATAGGTGCCATCAAACAATGTGAAATCGGCTTGGGCGTCGACGGGGATGGCGGCGCTGTCGCTCTGAATATCCACCAGCACATTGATCCATTTACACACATCGGCGCGCAAATCCCGCACCATCATGATCAGGTCTGCCGATGCCGCCGTGCCCGCCGTTGTTCCGGCCCCGATAAATTCGTTGCTCCCGGTAAAGACCATGGATGGAACACCAACGCCGGATGCGGCGTCGATGGTTTTTAAAACCACACCGCCGCCGGTGGGGTCGAAGACTTCGAAATCGGGGTTGGTTCCGGGGGTGCCGTACGTCGCGGATAAATCATCATGCGCGAAACTGACCTGCGCCGCCGTCGCACCGCGCAGGCGAATTTGCGCCACGGCCCGGGCCACGGTTTCACCATATTCGATGATGTCGGATGCCAATAATTTGTCGCGGTCGCGTTCCAGCGTTTGCACCGACCCGCGATTGCCCTGCGAAATCGCAAAGGACAACGCGCCGAACAAGGCCACGCCGACAAAGATATAAAAGAAAACGTTGCCGCGTTCATTGCGGCGGTGATCAATATGCGTCATAGGATAATGATGCCCGATGCGGGGTCTGTTGGCTAGGTCTTCACGATAAAGGCTTTGAATTCAGACTGGTTGGATTTGGGGATGTGCACGGGCATGGTGTGCACGCCATGCGCCGCCAGCGTCAGAAATGTGGCGCGGCCCGAACCGATTTCAATATTATCCATCAACCCAATCCCCAGAATGGGCATTTCCAATGTGGTCCCGGATGAAATTTTATCTTCGATCTCGGCCCGTTTGGGTTGCTCCTTTTCCGGCAATTCCCCCACATCCTTGATGCGCCCATCGGGCAACATCCATTCATAGGAGAAGAGCGACATCTGCCAGCTTTTCAAAACTTTGGGCACGTCGATCATGACCGTTTCATAACGATCTTCCCGCCCCGCGGTCACGGGGTTGGCGATGAAGTCCGGAATTTTAATCGCGTCTTTTGTGGCCATGCGCTGTTTCACAATCGGGCCCCGATCCCCTCTGGACGGGCTTACCCCTTTTTTATAAAGTGTGCCGGTAACAAATTGGTAAACGCGCATTCGATCGCGTTAAAGGTTTTATGATTATGACAATGCAAAACGCCTCCACCCAACCCCCTGAAATCATTGTTGTTGATGCGGATTGCGACGAAGTCTGCTGCGATGGCGGGGGCGGGGCTCTGGGCCACCCGATGGTCTGGTACACGTTTGATGGCCGGAAAACCGTGGAATGCATGTATTGCGACCGCCAGTTTGAGCAGAAATCCGCATAAACTGCGAAAATCCGCCAATTCATCGCCCTCTAATTTTGAACCCCCGGCCTTGATGAAGGCGGGGGGTTTTCTATATATTTAAATGGATGGTGCCGGATGGCCGGGCCATCGATTGCACACCACCAGCGGTGCCGGGTATCCGGGCTTTTTCGGGGGTGGGCGGTCTGAACAACACCAAACCTCGCTTATCGTTGAAGGAGGATTATTATGACATCACGCCTGACCGTGTTCGATTCACCCCTGTTTCTGGGCTTCGAACAATTTGAACGCACACTGGACCGGATCAAAAAAACATCCGACGGTTATCCGCCTTATAACATTGAACAGATCGGGGAAACGGGGCTGCGCATTACGCTCGCGGTTGCCGGGTTCACCATGAATGATCTGGATGTTGAAGTTGAAAACAATCAACTGACCATCCGTGGCCACCAAGCCGAAGACGACGATACGCGCCTGTACCTGCATCGCGGGATCGCGGCACGACAATTCCAACGCTCGTTCATTCTGGCTGACGGTATTGAAGTCGATGGTGCGTCGCTGGATAACGGTCTTCTGCATATCGACATGAAACGGGTCGAACCCGAATCCGCGGCCCGTAAAATTGCCATCAAGGACCAAAATGTAATTGGCCAGAATGGTCATTCGTCCCGCAAGGCAATCGACGTTGAAGGCCAGCACAACAAATAAGGCCTGAAACCACCCGCATACCCCTAAGCAACGCGCATTGTCTTAAGCGTTGCTTAGGATCTTTCCTATACATTCTACCGAAAGGGGAATTGCCATGACGGACTGCAAAACCACGGACTGCAAATCGGCGTCCGCCCTTCGCGACATTTCTGCGCAGGATTTTCTGGGCTTTGGCGTGCAGCATGTTGCCTATGTGCGCCCGGCCATTCTGAACGGCCAAAAGGTGTTTTCCATCCATGCGGCTGATGGGACGCCACTGGGGTACCACGATAATTTCGATGCGGCCCTGGTGCTGACCCGCCAGAATGATCTGGAACCCGTGCGCGTCCAATAAGGCGCGCCGCGATATCATAAAAACAAAAGCCGGTCGTTGGACCGGCTTTTTTCATGGGCGCAATATGGTGCGGGTGGCTTATTGCTTGATGTCGTTGCTGGCCATCGCGCGCAAATTCATGCGCAGGTTTTGCCATTGGCGCGCCGTTGTGTGGCGTTGGTCTTCGGTTTTGTCGCTGTTGCGGACGATCAGTCCACGGATGAAACCCTTGCGCGGAATGAAATGCTCGCGGCTATAGCTGCGGATAATCGACGGAATATTCAACATGATGTTCATCGGCTCCCTTTGCCCAGATGGGCGTTTTTATCGCGCGCTGCTTCACGATCGGGCTCGTCCCGAAAGGCCAGCGCCGTCAACACAATAATGCTACGGAGTATTTACATATCCATACACGAACCTGCGAAAAAGTCAAGAGACAAGCATACTTACACGCAATCGCGGGATGGATGAGGGCGGTGAAAAACGGGCGCGCCGGTGTCAAACCATAGGAAATCCGGCCTTGCCCGCCATTGCACACGCTATATAATTTCCATAACTATACATACAGTGTACAGGGTTATTGTGATGCGATTGTGGAAATTGGGCGCGGATTGCGACGAATCGGACCGAATCGGGGGTTCTTCGGGATAGGTGTGGTGTTTTCCAACACCGGGCGGTGGATTATGCCGCGAACATTCCGCCCGTGCGCACCATCGGGGCGTCCAGGGCCATGCGAATGTCGCTTTCACTGCGGGCGCGGCGCAACGCGGTGCAGACCGCATCATCCCGCAACAGGCGGGACAGGCGCGCCAGACGGCGCAGATGCAACGGGCCGTCGGCTTCCGGTGACAACAGCATGGCGACAATATCCACGGGCTGGCGATCCACTGCATCGAAATCAACGGGGCCGGCCAAGGTCATCATCACGAAAACTGGACGGTCCAGCAGGCGCAGCCGCAGATGCGGAATGGCAACACCACCGCCAATACCGGATGTGGCCTGACGCTCACGCTGCAACAAACGTGCGGCGATGGCGGCGGGTTCCATAGAGGCAGGGGAGGCGGCCAGATCGGCCAGACGGTCAATGATTTTTCGGCGGGTGGGCAATTTCGCCAGCGGCAAAACAAGGTCGGCGTCGATGTGAAATACCGAGTCGGACATTCTGTCTTTTCCCGTTCCTTTAAAAACCAAGTGAACGATAAGGCAAAGAATCTACGCCGTTCTTTGTACAGCGTGTGATTCGCTTCGCCAACGGTTTCTGAATCATGTGATTCATTTTAATCACAACTTTGAGATTACCGTAAGATGGGTGTTTGTTACGGGAAACCAGCGCGCGCGTGAACTGGACCCGCGATCATATTATTCACGCGCGCGATTTCAACGCCGTGGCGATGGTGCCATCATCCAGATAATCCAGATCGCCACCCACGGGAATGCCGTGCGCCAGCCGTGTGATTTTCACGCTCTGGGTCCCGGTGGCATTTCCATTCAGACGGTCGGTGATGTAATGGGCTGTGGCCTGTCCGTCGACTGTTGCGGCCAGCGCCAGAATAATTTCATCAAATCCGTCCCGGTTCACGCGCTCCAACAACGATGTGATGCGTAAATCCTGCGGCCCGATCCCGTCCAATGCCGACAACAAACCACCCAGGATGTGATAGCGCCCTTTATACGCACCAGTGCGTTCAATCGCCCATAAATCCGATACGCCGGAAACGACGCACAATGTGCGCGCATTGCGGCTGGTGTCCTGACACACGCGGCAGGGATCGACCATGTCCAGATTGCCGCACGCCGAACAGGTGCGAATGGTTTCCGCCGCATGGTCCAGCGCATGGGCCAGCGGTTTCATCGCACTGTCCTTGCGTGACAGAAGATGCAGGGCAATGCGCCGCGCCGACCGTGGCCCCAGACCGGGCAGATTGGCAAACGCGCGGATCAATTGATCCATCGGTCCGTCATCGCGCCCGTAATTGTTGCTCTGGCTCATGGGTGATGTCCCGTTGGCTGGCGACCCAAACCGCCGGCGCGGGCGGCTGAATCATCGGTATGAATATCCCCGCGATGGGCCTTGTGCGCCAGCAATTGCGGAATGACGGCGGACACCATCGGTGGCGGCCCTGCAACATAGATGGACGCACCGGACAAATCGGCATGATCGTGAATCACAACGTCGCCGACCATGCCACCCTTGGCATCGGCCGGGCGGCTTTTGTCATCTTGTACAACGGGGACGAATCGAAATGTTGGGTGCGTGGCCTGCAGCGTCCGGAAATGATTGGCAAGGTACAGGTCGTCGCCATGGTTGACGCCCCAATACAATGTGACCGGGCCCGGATGTCCGGTGTTCAACGCGGATTCAACGATCGCCTTCATCGGTGACAATCCCATGCCGCCGGCAATCGCGATAATCGGTTTCACGCATCCCGGGGCCAATGTGGCATTGCCCATGGGGGCGGTGATGGTGACATTGTCACCAATTTTCAACTGCGTGGTGACGTGCTGGCTGGCCGCGCCGCCCGTATTTCGGATGTGAAATTCCAGACGGTCGGCGGTGCCATTGGCATCGGGCGCATTGGCAATGGAATAAGACCGCGCGGGCAAACCCGCCACGGCCAGATCGGCATAATGCCCGGCCCGATAGGTCAGGCGCGCATTGTTGGAGAGGCGCAGGCGCAGAATGCGGATATCGGCGCTGGGCGCATCAATCCCCTCCACCACCGCATCAAGGGGCGCGGGTGGCGGTGCAGGGGGCAGGGCGGCACACATTCCGGTGCATGAACCAGATGTGTGCGCGGCTGCCGGATCAGCGCTGGCTTTCAGCGTATCGCTCAATCGCGGTCTCCGTTTGCTGGCCATTCAAGATGCCTCGTTATACCCTATTGGTTCAGCGAACCAGGCTTTTTTTGCGGGTCGCGATAGACAAATAAATCACGCTCCAGCGCAACACCGGTCTGCATCTGGAACAATTCCACTTCGCTGACCGATCCCTGTGGGTCGACGACACGCCATTTTTTCAACTGGAACGGCTCCCGCGTGAAGCCCAGGGTCAGGCTGCCCGCACCCGCATCGGCGCTTTGGCTCAGTTTAATCTGGATCAACCCACCGCTTTCCACCACGCTGTCGACCTTCACATCGCCGGACAGGCGAATGTCACTGCGCAGCAGGAAGTCGGCCAGCGTCTGGCCAATCGGCGCGTTGGATTGTTCGCCCAGATTGGCGTCATAGAAATAGATGAACACGCCATCGGCCACGACGAAATCCTTCACCGGATCATCATAATCAAACCGCAAGCGGCCCGGACGGTTCAGGTAGAACGTCCCGATCAATTGCGTGCCGTTCCCGGCGGTGAGCAGGAAGCGCGCCCGCGCGGTTTTCAGGGCCTGCAACCATTGCTCGGCCTGTGCGGTCACGGCGGCGGCCTGGTCCGGGCTATACGCAATCACGCCGGGGGCCAGGGCCGGAACGGCCTGCGGCGCCGTGACGGCGGTTGCGGGCATGTCTGTCGGGGCTGCGGTTTGGGCGGCTGCCCCGGTGCCAATGAATGCCACGGCCCCCAAAAGAGCCACCCCGGTCAAAACTGTCAAAATACGTGTTTTCATGGGGTCATTTGTACCCAAACAACCCGGCGAAAGAAAGGCATGAAGAAGGCCGGATCAGGGTGTATCCCGAACCGGCCTTGTTGCGTGGTTATGGTAATATATGCAAGGGGTCAGGCGTCCGAATAATCCCCGACCAGAACTTCGCGTTTGCCTGTCGCACTCGCGCGGCTGACCACGCCCTGGCGCTCCATCTCCTCCATAATCCGCGCGGCGCGGTTATAGCCGATCTGGAAGTGACGTTGGATAAAGCTGGTTGATGCCTTGCGTTCGCGGGCGACCAGCGCGACGGCCTTGTCGTAGAACTCATCGCAGTCATTGCCGCCGCCGCCTTCGCCGAACATCGCGGACATGATTTCGGAATCACCGAAATCGCCGCCCTCGGTGACATCGTCGATATAAGACGGTTCGGCCTGGCTCTTGATGAAGGTGACAACGTTTTCGACGTCATCATCCGCCACGAACGGGCCATGGACGCGCGTGATGCGGCCGCCGGATGCCATGTACAACATGTCACCCATGCCCAGCAATTGTTCCGCCCCGCCTTCGCCCAGAATGGTGCGGGAGTCAATTTTGGATGTGACCTGGAACGAAATCCGGGTGGGGAAGTTGGCTTTGATAACGCCCGTAATAACGTCAACGGACGGACGTTGGGTGGCCATGATCAAATGGATACCGGCGGCCCGGGCCATCTGGGCCAGACGCTGGATCGCGTTTTCAACATCCTTGCCCGCCACCAGCATCAGGTCGGCAAATTCATCGACCACAACGACGATATACGGGATTTCATTCATATCCATCGGCTGTTCTTCGAACACGGGCTTGCCGGTGTCACCGTCAAATCCGGTCTGAACACGACGGGTCAGAACCTCGCCCTTCTTGCGGGCTTCGCGCAGGCGTTCGTTATACCCCTCGATGTTCCGCACGCCCAGTTTCGACATGGCGCGGTAGCGGTCTTCCATCTCCTTGACCGTCCATTTCAGGGCGACAACGGCCTTGCCGGGTTCGGTCACGACAGGGGACAGCAAATGCGGAATGTCATCATAGACGGACAATTCCAGCATCTTCGGGTCAATCATGATGAAGCGGCATTTCTCCGGCGGCAGGCGGTACAGCAGCGACAGGATCATCGTGTTCACGGCGACCGATTTCCCCGAACCGGTGGTCCCGGCGACCAGCAAGTGCGGCATGCGGGCCAGATCGGCGATGATTGGTTGACCACCGATATCCTTGCCCAGGATCAACGGCAACGCGCCCTTGGCGTCCTGAACATCCGATGTTTCCAGCATTTCGCGCATAAACACGGTCTGGCGTTTGCGGTTCGGCAATTCGATACCAATGACGTTGCGACCCGGAATAACGGCGCACCGCACCGACGTGGCCGACATGGACCGGGCAATATCGTCGGACAGTGAAATCACGCGCGATGATTTCACGCCCGGTGCGGGTTCCAGTTCGTACAATGTCACAACCGGGCCGGGGTGAATGGATACAATTTCCCCCTGAACATTGAAATCCTGCAACACGGTTTGCAGCAATTCGGCATTTTTCTGCAACGTGGCTTCGTCCATCTGCCCATCGCCCAGATTGTCCGGCAATTCGCGCAGCAAATCGGTGGACGGGAATTCCCATTCGCCATCGGCGGTGGCCAGCGCCAATTGGCGTTGCTTGGTGGATGTTTTCGGGGCTTTTTTCATGGCCTTTTCCGGCTTGACGACTTTGGCGGCCTTTACCGGCGCGCGCAGTTGCGGGGCGGAATCTTCATCCTCCTCGTCCACTTCTTCCTCGTCATCGTCTTCGTATTCCTCGTCGTCCTCATCCTCGTCTTCTTCCTCATACTCCGCGTCAATGACGTCGTCGTCATCATCGGCGGTGATGCGGGCGCGGCGGGACCGGGATTTCGGAGCCTCCAATTGGGTCAGGCGTTCGCGGGCCGGGGCGACGTATTCCGGATCGGAATAATGACGGACCCAATCATAAAACGCATGGGCGGCCCCCATAATCTTTTCGGCTGTCCATGCGGCCATGTACCGTACTGAATCCCAGACATAAACGACCTCATCCTTCGTCACGGCCATGGCCAGCGGCAGGCAGGCCAGCGCCCCGACCGCTGCAATCATGGCGGCAATCGTGTGTGCGCCCAATCCGGTGGACGACCCCGGCAACCATCCGGCCAGCGTGTTCAGCAGGACAACACCGCCACTGCCACCCAACCAATCCTGCGTCATCCATCCGCCAGAGGGCAGGCGGGCCGCCGCGGTGGCGGTAAACAACGCCGCCAGAATGGTGAACACAAACCGCAATGTCAGCGGGCGAATGGGTGTGCGGCGAATAACCCGCGCGCCAAGCGCAATCAGCACCAGCGCAAACACGCACGACCCGATGCCCAGCGTTTGCAAAAACAAATCCGACATAAACGCCCCCGGCGTGCCCAGCCAGTTCTGCGTACCCGCCAGCATGTCATCGGCGGCGCTGGCCGTGTTCATCGACGGATCGGCGGGGTGATAGCTGATCAACGCGGCCACCATGGCCAGCCCGGCCAGCGCAATCGCGCCGCCAAATCCATCAACCAGACGGTTGGCGGCAAAGGCCTGAATCCGCTCCGGCACAAAGGAGGGCCCCTTTTGACGGGATGAAGAACGGGAGCGCGAAGAACGGCGGGAACGGGCCATGGCGAAAGACAGTCCAGAGGGTATGATTATGAAAAAATGACCCGAGAGGGCCGGTTTGAAAGGGTAAGGCAAAGCACCTTGTCCACCATTTTATCCCCAGACTCCGCCCTATACAAGCGGGGATCAGTACGGAAAATGGGGTTTGTGCGGGGGATAAAAACAGCCCGTTAACGCTTTATTAAAGTTTTTAGCCAAAATTCAGGGATGGAGAGTCCTGCGCTTTCTCCAAGCGCCGGGGTGTGTGTTTTTTGAAATTGATATTTTAGACGAAGCAAGGGGTTTTCAATGCCTTCAGCCGCCATGCGCGATTCTGCCAAGAAATCCGCACCACCGGGCGCCATCGAATACAGCGTCTACAGCTTTCAAAAATCTGGCGGGGCCTCGGGCGATCGCTGGAAAAAACACGACTCCTTTTCCGACATGACCAAAGCGGTCGAACAGGCGGAAACCTTGTTCGCCACGGACGAATATTGCCGTGTCGAAATCAAACAAAAATACACCGACCCGAAAAACAACCGCTGCGTCGATATGACGCTGAAAACATATGAGCGCAAAGGGATCCGCATCTCCGGCACGGTCATGGCGCTGGGTGGCGCGGTGGTGTGTGGTGTGATTGCCTTCGTTGCCGCCTATATTGTCGGCACAAAAATGTAATCGAATCCCTGCTTTCCTCCTGCGTTTCGCGCTCCTCAACACAAGGACATTTTCTCCATGGACGGTTTTATTTCCTTCGGTTTTATCGTGTTTATCATGTTCCTGTTCGTGGCGTTCAAGGGCGTCATCACAGTGCCGCAGGGCTATGAATACACGCTGGAAATGTTCCGCCGTTACACCCGCACCTTGGGCCCCGGCTTGCACCTGATTATTCCGTTTGTCGAAGGCATCGGTGCCCGCATCAACATGATGGAACAGGTGCTGGACGTCCCGTCGCAAGAAGCCATTACCAAAGACAACGCCATGGTGAAGGTCGACGGCGTCGTGTTCTTTCAGGTGATGAGCGCGGTCAAGGCCGCGTATCAGGTGTCTGAACTCAATCTTTCCATCCTCAACCTGACCATGACCAATTTGCGGACCGTGATCGGGTCGATGGATCTGGATGAATTGCTGTCACAGCGGGAAAAGATCAATCACCAATTATTGCGTGTGGTGGACGAAGCCACGGCCCCATGGGGTGTCAAAGTCACGCGTATTGAGGTGCGCGATATTTCTCCGCCGCGCGATCTGGTCGATTCCATGGCGCGCCAGATGAAGGCCGAACGCGAACGCCGCGCCGTCATTCTGGAAGCCGAAGGGATTCGCCAGAGCGAGATCCTGCGCGCCGAAGGTGAAAAACAAGCCGCCATTCTGGAGGCCGAGGGTCGCAAGGAAGCTGCCTTCCGCGATGCCGAAGCCCGCGAACGCGAGGCCGAAGCCGAAGCGCGTGCAACACAGATGCTTTCGGATTCGATTGCGAACGGGAACGTCAATGCCATCAACTATTTCGTGGCCCAGCAATATGTGGAAACGCTGAAGCAATTTGCGATTTCCCCGAACCAGAAACTGATCTTCATGCCGCTCGAAGCCTCCGGCGTGATCGGCGCATTGGGCGGAATCAACGATCTGATCCGCGATGCGGGCCTGGCGCGCGACAGCGCCGCCGCAACAAAAAGTCCGTGGAAAGAATAACCCCGCCAGTATGACGAAATAGAAGGAACGTGATGATGGAATCACTAAATTTATTCTGGGGCTGGCCCGCGGCGTTTCGCCGCAATCAATAAAACGGATAGAGGCGGAACGATAATCATGGAATCACTGAATTTATTCTGGGGCTGGTTCGCCCTTGCCGCGTTGTTTCTGGTGATGGAAATGGTGCTGCCGGGCTTTGCGTTCTTATGGATCGGCTTGGCCGCGGCGATTGTGGGGGTGATTGTTTTTGTCGCGCCCATGCTGACCCTGCCGGTACAAATCGCGTTATTCGGCGTGCTGGGTGTTGCGGCCTATTTTGTGTCCCGCCGCTTCCTGCCGCAAAAAACACGCGAAGAACCGGGCGGTATCGGCAACAACGTCCATGCCCGCCATATAGGCACCACCGTTATTCTGGAAGAAGCCATCGAAAACGGCCGCGGCCGCGCCCGTGTCGGCGACACAACATGGGCCGTCGTCGGGCCGGATGCCCCCGCAGGGACATCGGTGAAAATTATTGGATTAAAAGACGAAACGACGTTTCGGGTTGAGCCTGTTTAATATATGGGGCCGCTGCATGGAAAAGAATATCGGGCAGAAAATCTGCAATATTCTGTTCAGTGAAAATTTGTATTTTGAAAAAACTTCTGGCGATCTGGAGATTTTTTACCCTTGGTGCGGGCCAGGCGATGCCTTCTATATCAATAAAGAGCAAAAAAGATGGATTTTGCTCTTTATTAGAACCTCGATGGTTTTGTTTTTATCCTCGGCTGTTTTGTTAACGGCTCTATCCGAAGCCAATGCCGTTAGCTTCGATACACTATTTTACGCGGGGCATCTTTTTCTCTGGGTGTCGTTTAGTGTTCTGTGCGGCAGTCTGCTTTTATTCGGTAGATTTTTTGGTCCTTTCATTGTCCCTGCGCACGAGCAGGTCAAACGGACACCTTCTTGGATTTGGGGGTATCTTTTTATATTTTCAGCGTGGCTTTTGATATTACTTATGGGATACGCGCCCATAAGTAATATGGACTCACCCCCCTTCTTGATGGGGATGGTCGTCATGGACGGTATTTTCGCCGCGCTATCGGGTTGGCTTCTGTGGCGCAGTAAAACAACCGGGCTTTATTTCTTCACGTAAGCCCCGGCGACCCCATCACTCCCCGTCCGGTAAATGCCCCAGCGGATCGGCTTCGACCATATTCGCTACCTGTTCAAACACGGTGGCGTTTTCTTCCATCTGGTCTTTCAGGACCGGGTTCTGTTCGGCCACGGTGCGGAAGAAGAAAGCGGCGTCGCGCAGCAGGCGGGCGGCCAGTTCGGCGTGGGTTGCCATGGGGGTGTCCTCGGGGTTGGGGGTGGGGGCCGCCGAAAAAAGGGGCCTGAAAAACGATGCGAACAGTGTAGGAGCTTCACGCCAGTGCGCCTAGGTTAAATATTTTGTCATAATGTTGCATTTGTTCCGCAATCACCCCCATCCACCCCTTGGCTTTTTGTCCGTTTATCTGTATACCGCAAGGGGTGGGGGCCAAACGGGTCGCCGCATGTTAAACCTTTCTTTCCGTACGCGTTTTTGAGATTAGGGTCCGCACACCATGGACAACATGGAATTTAACAAAATTTTCGCCGCCGTGTTGGTGGCCGGTATTGTCGCCAGCCTGACGGGATTCATTTCCCACACGGTGATTCATCCGCACAAGCTGCATGAAAATGCATACAAGATCGAAGGCGTGGTCGAAGACGGCGCTGGTGCTGTTGCCGCTCCGACGGGCCCGCAACCGATTTTGGCGATGCTGGCCTCTGCTGATGTCGCGCGTGGCGAGCAAGCGGCCAAGGCCTGCGCTGCCTGTCACAGCTTTAACAAAGGCGGTGCCAACGGCATCGGTCCGAACCTGTACGGCATCGTGAACGCGAACAAGGCACACCTGGCTGGCTTCGCCTATTCCGATGGCATGAAGACCAAAGGTGGCAAATGGGATTACGACAGCCTGAACCATATGTTGTGGAAGCCGAAAGCCTATATTGCCGATACGAAAATGAACTTCATTGGCCTGAAAAAACCAGAAGATCGCGCCGCTGTTATTGCATGGTTGCGCACCTTGTCTGATTCTCCGGCGGCTCTGCCGTCCGCGGCCCAGATCGCAGCAGAAGAAGCTGAATTGGCTCCGCCCGCTCCGGCTGCTGACGCGGCCCCTGCGGCAGAGGCCGCCCCGGCACACTAAGCGTCTGCGACAGATCAAATAAAAAATCCCGCCGTTCGGTTCGAACTGGCGGGATTTTTTTAACCACGGATGGCGATTGACCAATATGGACGGCAGGGGGGCACTTACGCCTTCTGTTCCCATCCGCCTGTCGGCGTTTGTTGCCAGTATGTAATGGCATGGCCGGATTCTTTATACGTTTTCCATCGCCCGCGCGCGGCGGCGATTTGGGCATCGTCGTGGCCATCCAGAAATTCACACACCAGCGCGAATTGGTCGACATCATCCGGGGCGACGCCCATGCCGGTGATCAGCACATCGGCCTTGTTGGGATTGTCGTTTCCGGCGGTGATGTAAATGGGCTGATCTTCGGCAAACCCGTCTTTCTTCGTGCCATGGGGCAGGAAGGAATCGGGATTATACGTCCACAAATGCGCGGCCATTTTTTCGGCGATGTCGTCATTCGGCAGGCGGATAATCACGCGCTTGCCGCCGCTGAGGGCCTTGGTCAAAACCTGGGGCAGGGCCTGCCCCAGATCCTGTGTCTGCAGATGGTAAAAACGAATTTCGCTCATCCGCTGTTTCTATCACGCTTTCGGGGCGGGTGCAGCGTCCGTTTTCGGCGCTTTCGGCTTTTTCTCAAAATGATCCATGATCAATTGGTTCAATAACCGCACGCCAAACCCGGTGCCGATTTTATCGGGCAGGGTCGGGTGACCGAACACGCCATTGGCCACGCCGGCGATGTCCAGGTGTGCCCATTTGGTTTTGCCTTCGATAAATTCCTGCAGGAACGCGGCCGCCGTGCTGGCCCCCGGTCCGCCATTGCCAATATTGACCAGGTCGCTGTACGTGCCGCGAATGGCCGCGGAAAATTCCGGACCCAACGGCATGGGCCAACCGCGTTCATCCACCTTGGCCCCGCTGGTGCGGATGCGTTTGGACAATGTTTCATCGTTGGAAAACACACCGCACATCGTGCTGCCCAACGCGGCCTTGCATGCGCCCGTCAACGTGGCCAGATCGATCACCGTATGCGGTTTGAAACGGCGCTGGACATAGGTCAGGCAGTCGGCCAAAACCAAACGCCCTTCGGCATCGGTGTTTTGCACGTCGATGGTTTTGCCGTTCATGGCGGTGATAATGTCGTCAACGCAATTGGCGTCGGGTCCGATATCATTGCGGGCCAGGCCCAGAATGGCGACCACGTCAACGGGGGCCTTGCGTCCGGCCAGCGCGGCCATCGCGCCCGCCACGGCGGCGGCCCCGCCCATATCGAATTTCATGGTCGACATATTGGATTTCAGCGACAGCCCACCCGTGTCAAAGGTCAGCCCCTTGCCCACCAGTGCCAGCGGTTTGGATTTCGGGTCGCCCGTGCCGTTATAGCGCATCACCAGCATGCGCTGGCGGCGGTCTTGGTCCAGATGGCTGCTGCCCTGACCAACGGACAGGAACGATCCCATGCCCAACGCCTTCATTCCGTCTTCCAGAATGGTTTCAACACTGATGCCCAGCGGGGCCAGAGCGGCGGACACGCGGGCAGCCATGTGGCCCGGTGTCATAACGTTTGGCGGTTCGTTGGCCAGATCGCGGGCCAAAAACGCACCCGCCGCCACGGGGGCCAAATGCGCGAATTTTTCGCGGGCCGCGTCCGGGTTGGGCAGGGCGATGCGGATGGTGTAATCCGGGGTCTTGGGGGCCTTGGATTTGTATTTATCGAATGCATAGGATTTCAGCACAAACCCATGGGCCAGATCGGCGGCCAGATGGGCATCATTGCCGCTGAAATCATTGGCCAGAATGGTGACGGACGTCATGCCCGTAGCGGCCACGGACGCATAAATTTTTCCGCCAATCGTTTCGGCACGCAAACTGTCCATGCCCTGTGCGGCGCCCATGCCGACCAGAATCATTTTCTTGAAAGCGCTGTCGGCCGGTGCGGGGACGGTCAGGATTTGGCCCGTCTTCCCCATAAACTGCGTATCCGTGGTCAACGCATGTTTGATGGCGGCGCCCATGGTTTGCGGGGCGATCATCGTCGCCACACCGGGGGCGCGTTTGTCATACACCGGAACGATGACGATATCGCTGGCGTGGTCGGTTTGCCCGGCCTGGGTGGTGAATGAAAAATGCGTCATGGCGCGCTCCCTTAATCCCTGCTTTTTTATGATTGGACGCGTAGTTTTGCGCGTCTGCCTTCGCACCGTCAAGAAATGAATATGGCGCATAGCAAAACCCCCTCCGCAGGGTCGCAGGAGGGGGTTTAAGTCATTCAAATTCAATATTATTTCGCGCGGGAGACGTATTCGTCCGTGCGGGTGTCGATTTCGACTTTTTCACCAATTTCGATGAAGGCCGGAACCGAAATTTCATGGCCGGTGGCCAGCTTGGCCAGCTTCATCACTTTACCGGACGTATCGCCGCGGGCGGCCGGCTCGGTGTAGGTGATTTCGCGCACGACTTTGGTCGGGATTTCGATGGACAGCGGGCGACCTTCGTACATGACGATTTCGCACGGCATTTCATCTTCCAGATATTTCAGCGCGTCTTCCATGTAATCCGGGGTGATTTCGTACTGGTTGTAATCGGCATCCATGAACACATAGTTATCGCCGTCGTTATAGGAGTATTTCACTTCCTTGTGGTCCAGAACGACATCGTCGAACTTGTCATCGGCGCGGTATACGCCTTCGGTCGAGTTGCCGGTGATCAGGTTTTTCATCTTCAGTTTCATCACGGACGCGTTACGGCCGGATTTGCTGAATTCAGCCTTGGTGATCAGCATCAGGTTGCCGTCCATCGTGACAACGTTGCCGGAGCGCAGTTCTTGGGCGATTTTCATCGTATAAATGTCCTTATATCAGTTTTGATCTTTTTGGTTCCGGATAAAGCAGACAAGCTGGTCGGCCAGATCCGCCTGTTCGGCCAGGGTGCGGGCCCAGTCTCGCGCGTGGGGGCCCAGCCGGGGCAGGGCCTCAAAAAAGTCGCGCATCACCGGGGTGCTGCCCTCTTCAAGGGCTTCTACATTCCACATTATAGTGAATTGTGCAAGCTTCTCCGCGTCTTCCGGGGGCAGATTCGCACTGTAACGGCTTAAAAACGCGTCCAGTTTAACCAGGTGGGCGTTCTCCTCCTGCACATAAATCTGCCAGACCATGGGCCGTCCGGCCCAGATGGCGCGGACGAAGGAATCTTCGCCCCGGACGAAATTGACATGGGATGTCCAGAGCAATTTGTCGTAATCGCCCTGCGTCAAAAACGGCACGGTGTGCAGGGTGACGTGGCCGGATTGGAAATCTTGTAACGCTGCCCTGTGTGTCGGGGCCACCCCTGCGGGGGCGAGAAAGCGGATTTTCATCCCCATCTGGTCGATCATGCGGACCAGATCGGTGAGGGGGGCGTTGTCATAACAAAACAGGCTGACATCCATGATCGACGGGTCGATGGCCGGGATGCCGTGGCGGGCCCGCCATGTGTTCTGGCCCTCGATGTCCGCTTGGAATGTTTTGATCGTGTCCATCAATCCGGCCTCACGGCTCAGGCCCCCCGTGCGCGGGGTGAAGCCGGGGAAGAACAATGTCTTCTTCATTCCGGTCATCGGGTTGGTGGACGGGATGGCATGGACCCCATCGACCCAGTCCTCGGCACTTAAGTATTCAAGGTCGATCCAGACCGGATTCGGGGTGGTGGCCTTCATCGCCGCGATGACCGTCTGGGGCAGGTCACAGGCAAAAGCCTCGATCACTGCATCGGCCATGGGCAGGTCTGGCGTGTTATAAAATTGCCCGATCGCGTCCTCATCCCAGACCAGGATGGTGACCCCATCGATCACCTGCCGGGGGGCGGATGGGTCCAGCCGGGGTTCGATCCGGGCAAAGGTTTTGAAGTCATCAACATACAGCCGGACCCCACATTTTTGGTCCCGGACGAGTTGCCGCGCAAACCGCCAGCACACCCCGATATCGCCAAAATTGTCGATCACCCGACAGAACAGGTCGATGGTTAATGGGGACGCGGGCGGGCTCATAAAGGGGTCCTGTTGGGGTTGGGAATGGATGGATGTATAGCAGGACACCCACCCGACCTCCAATCTTTTCCCGCTGAAAATCGGGGCGGCACCCGGTTTTTGCCTCTGGCGGGGTGATGCGTGGGTGTGGGCGGGAGATGGTTGCTAACGCATTGTTTTTATTATGACGTACGGGTGTGTATGGGTACTTTGTACGGCTGTCCGTATGTGAGGTATGCGTATAAATGGGTGCGTGTTGGTGGTGGCTGTGATGGGTGTACGGGGTGTGTCCGTGTGATGGTTATGGGAATTTTGGTTTGACCGCGACACATCATAACTTTGTCCTCGGCTGTGCCGGGCGCGATGTACGGGATGGCTGGTTGCGGGGTGTGTATGGGATCTGTCCGTCCGTGTGTACGTGGTGTGGTGGGGCTGTTTTACACGCGGTCGGCTAGGAAATTTATGGGGGTGTCGGGCCGAACATACGGCGGTCGCACGCAGGCAAGAAAAATCCCACTTGTCATAAAACTATGCGCAAGGGGGATTTGAAATGGACCGCGATGGTCTATCGGGTGTACGTCTTACTCGTAATAATCCATCACCATCTGGTTCAGGACACGAACACCGAACCCGGTGGCACCTTTCGGGCCGAGCGGCTTGTCGGCGTTGACCCAGGCGGTTCCGGCGATGTCGAGGTGGGCCCACGGTGTGTCGCCCTCGATGAAGTGTTGCAGGAACCCGGCGGCGGTACAGGACCCGCCATGGGGGGACCCGCTGATGTTTTTCAGGTCGGCGATGGTGGATACCATCGATTTGCGATAAAAATCATCCAGCGGCATCCGCCACAATTTCTCGCCCGTCTTCTGGCTGGCGTCGTGCAGCTGGGTCCAGAGGGTTTCGTCGTTGGCATAGGCCCCGGCATATTCGGGTCCGAGCGCCACCATGATCGCCCCGGTCAGGGTGGCCAGGTCGATGATCATCTTCGGCTTGTCATGTTTCTGGACATAGGTCAGCGCATCGCACAGGACCAGACGCCCCTCGGCATCCGTGTTCAGAACCTCGATCGTTTTCCCGGCCATTGAGTTAATAATGTCGCCGGGGCGATAGGCGCGGTCCGACGGCATGTTTTCGGCCAGACCGACAATCCCGACCACATCGACCTTGGCCTTGCGGCTGGCCAGCGTGTGCATCAAACCGACCACGGCCGCCGATCCGCCCATGTCCATTTTCATGTCGTCCATGCCGGCGGCGGGCTTGATGGAAATGCCGCCCGTATCAAACGTCACGCCCTTGCCGACGAAGGCCAGCGGTTTGGTCATTTTCGGGGCGGTTTTGGCCGATTTTGCGCCCTTTGCGCCCGATTTCCCGGCATAGCGCATAATCACCACGCGCGGCGGGCGGGCCGAGCCCTGACCCACGGCCAGATGGGATTCCATGCCCAGTTTGGCCATTTTCTTCTCATCCAGAATTTCGACATGGACGCCGAGGGGCTGCAGCATTTTGGCAATCCGTTTGGCGTAGCTGTCCGGGTAAATCACGTTTGGCGGCTCGTTGGTCAGGTCGCGGGCCACATGCGTCCCGGCGGCGGCGGCGGCCAGATCGCGCTCCATCGCGGCGGCTTTGGTGGCGTCATCCAGAACGATATCGACGGATTGCAGGGCGCGGGCCTTCTTGTCGCCCTTTTTGCCGTTCCCCTTATCGGCTGATTTATACAGGTCAAAATCATAAGCGCGCAGGCGCAAACCTTCGGCGATATGGGCGGCGGTGGCGTCCGCACCAAGGGGTTGTTTTTCATCAGATTTTTTGGATTTCTTGTCCGATTTTGCTGCACCTTTTGCTGCAGCAAAAAGGGTTGCATGTTCCGTGCCGGTTGATTTCAGGGCGCTGTAGAATTTGCCCCCGATCACGGCGGCTTCGGCGGCGGTCAGGTCGGCGGCTTCGCCCGTCCCGACCAGCATATAGCGCACCACGCCGTCCTTGTTCTTCGGAGCAGCGATCACGGCGACCTGTCCGGCCTTGCCGGTGAAATGATCCTGGGCGTCCATCCATTGGCGGATGGTGCCGCCGCTTTGTTTATTCAGGGCCTCGGCCTCGGGGCTGAAGGCGCCGTCGGCGCCAACGCAGGCGGCCAGCGTGTCGGATTTTTGCTTCGGGGTTTTGGAAAAGGTGATTTTGACGGTTTTGGTCATGATTTTTCCGCTTTTTGAGAGATTTACGGCTTTGCCGCCCGGAACGGGCTTGGTATGGATAAAGGCCGACAAACTTTAACCCAGACGCGTGCCTTTTTCCATGGGTGTCTTTGACCGCTATCTGTTCAAAACTCTGCTGATCGCCACGGTGTTTATTGCCGTGGTGCTGGCGGCTATTATTTTTCTGACGCAATCGCTGCGCTTTTTGGAACTGGTCATCAATGCCGGGGCGTCGGGCTCGGCCTTCTGGCTGCTGACCCTGCTGGCCTTGCCGCGCTTCTTTGAAATCATTCTGCCCATCGCGCTGCTGGCGGCGATTGTCTTTATTTATAATCGCATGACGATGGACAGCGAACTGGTGGTCATGCGGGCCATTGGGGCCTCGCCGGCGCGGCTGGCCCGTCCGGCCTTGATGCTGGCGGTCGGGGTGTCGGTGGTTTTGCTGGTGATGACGGCGTGGCTGGCCCCGGTGACCTTGGCGGGGATGCAGCATTTGCGGCAGGTGATCAAGGCGCAATATTCCAGCCTGCTCTTCCGCGAAGGGGTTTTTAATGCGGTGGCCCCCGGCCTGACCGTTTATATGCGGGAACGGTTGGAGAATGGCGAGCTGGGCGGATTGATGATTCACGATACCCGGGCCGAAAACCCGACCCCGGTGACAGTGATTGCCAAGCGCGGCGTGATGGTGGCCACCGATTCCGGGCAGCAGGTTGTCGTTTACGAAGGCTCCCGCCAGGCCATGGATGACAGCACCGGCAACCTGACCCGGCTGGATTTTGACCGTTATCTAATTGATTTGCCGGAAGGGTCGGGCGTGGTGCGCCAGCGCTGGCGCGAGCCGGAGGAACGGACCCTGTTCGAACTGTTCCGTCCCGACATGAATAATGAAAATGACCGCGCCAATCGCCGCGATTTTATGGTCGAAGCCCATCGCCGGATTATCAGCCCGTTTTTGGCCCTGACCTACAGCGTCATCGGTCTGGCGTTTTTGTTGCTGGGGCCGGTGGACCGCCGCGGGCAAAGCCGCCGGATCGTGGCCGCCATTGCCGCCGTGGTCGGGATTCAGGGGCTGTATCTGGCCGCCTTTAACATGGCGCAGGACCATATTGGCGGGATCATTTTGATGGATGTGCTGGTCTTGGGGCCGCTTTTATTGTGCGGCTATCTGCTCAGCGGGGCCAGCGAAGCCATGCGGCAAAAACCATGGTGCCGCACCCTGTCCGCGCTGTTTATAGCGGGCGCGAAAAGCACCAAGAAAGAGGGTGCAGCATGATCAACCGTCACGCCACGCTCAACGCCTATCTGGGGCGGCTTTTTGCGGTCAATTTCCTGTTTATCACGGCCATTTTGCTGGGCGTTGTGTATCTGTTCGATACGGTCGAATTGCTGCGCCGGGCGGCGAAACGCGATGTCGGCCTGTCCCGCGTGCTGGAAATGGGACTATACAAGCTGCCCGAGGTGGGACAGATGATTTTTCCCTTCGCCATCCTGTTTGGGGCGATGTTCACTTTCTGGGTTCTGACCCGGCGCAGTGAATTGATCGTTGTGCGGGCGGCGGGGTTCTCCGTCTGGCAGTTCCTGGCCCCGGTGATGGGTGTGGCCGTTCTGATCGGTGTGTTGCAAATGACCGTCATCAACCCGCTGGGGGCGATGATGCTGGGGCGGTATCAGGTGCTGGAAAACCGCTACCTCCTGCCCGAGGGCAACCAGATTGCCCTGTTTAAGGAAGGGCTTTGGTTGCGGCAGGCCTATGACCCGCAGGCAGAGGCCACCCCGGCCCCCGGGGATGATGACGGCGATGCGGGCTATGCCATTATTCATGCGGCCAAAATTCAGTTGCCGGACTGGGAATTGCGCGAAGTGATGGTGCTGTTCTTTGATGGCGACAATAATTTCCTGCGCCGGATGGATGCGGCCCGCGCCCGCCTGACCCGTGGCCAATGGAACCTGCAGGACGTGCAAATCAGCGTACCGGGGACCCGAGCCGAGCGGGTGCAGGACTATGCCCTGCCAACCCGGCTGACCGCGGATGAGATCGAGGAGAGCTTCTCCTCCCCGGAAACTTTATCCTTCTGGAAATTGCCGGGCTTTATCGCCACGCTGAAACAAACCGGGTTTGATGCGACCCGCCTGTCGATTCATTTCCAGTCTTTGCTGGCCCAGCCCTTGCTGTTTATGGCCATGGTGTTGCTGGCGGCGACAGTGTCGCTGCGGCCGCCACGCTTCCGCGGGGCGATGGCCATGGTTATGGCCGGGGTGTTGATGGGGTTTTTGGTCTTCTTCCTGTCCAGTTTCCTGCAGGCGCTGGGCGCGTCGCAACAGATTCCGGTCCTGCTGGCGGCCTGGTCCCCGGCGCTGGTGACGTTGTTGCTGGGCGGGGCGGTGCTGCTGACGCTTGAGGATGGCTGATGCCACTTTGCAACACCTTGTGTATTATTTGTGCCACACTGCCCGGAACGTCTTGATATAAAGGCGAAAAAAAGTTAAATCGGTGCGTCTGTGTTAACCATGCGTTTAGCGCGATCTGGTTAACTCGGTGTGTGTGGCGCGTGCTGGCCATGCGCTTGTTTTACAAAGCTTTACAAGATCCATGAAACCCCTTCGATTGTGCGGGATATAAAATGATGGCGCGTTTTGCGTTTTTGAAATTCTCTCATCTGATGCTGGCCGGCTTTGCCGCGCTTACCCTGTCTGCATGCAGCAGCACGCAAGCCACAGATCCCAATGACCCGCTGGAAGGCTATAACCGCGTCATGTTCGCCGTGAACGATGTGGTGGATCAGGCGGTCCTGCGTCCGGTGGCCAAGGGCTATCGATTCGCCGTGCCGCAACCGGCCCGGACCGGTGTGCGCAACTTCCTGCGCAACCTGCGTGCCCCTGTGAACCTGGCCAACGAAGCGTTGCAGGGTGACATGGCGGGCGTTGAAAATGTTCTGGTCCGCACCTCGGTCAACACGCTGATCGGCGTTGGCGGCCTGATTGATGTGGCTGGCATGGAAGGCTATCCGTACGAACAGGAAGATTTCGGCCAGACGCTGGGCGTCTGGGGTATGGGTCACGGGGCCTATGTGATTTTGCCGCTGATGGGGCCGTCGTCCCTGCGTGATGGTACGGGCATGCTGGTTGACGGGTTTATGGATCCGTTGCGCTGGTACCTGTTCAACACGGAACGCGAAGGCTGGCACTATGCCCGCATGGGGATGACCGTGATCGATTCGCGTGAAGAATTGCTGGATGCGCTGGACGATCTGCGCCGCAACTCCTTCGATTACTATGCCGCAACACGCAGCGCCTATCTCCAGCGCCGTGAAGCTCTGGTCAATGATATGGACCCGGGTATGGGCGGCGTGGCCATCCCTGATTACGACTAAGGGCGTCGGGATCGCTGTATAAACGATTGATTCGGGGCCCCGCGCGGGTCCCGAATTTTTTTAGAGATTCAGGCCATTTGCCCTGTTTTTGCCTTTGATGTCTGGCAAACTGACAATAGAGTTTGCCGTGCGCGATAATCAGGCTATATGGTGTGCCGGAAAATAGACTGAATTGAGACGTATCGTACCTGAAACCGCCCATTTTTGGGCCCCATGAATGTGTTGAGGTTGTTTGAATGCTGGATCGGAAAACAGGATTGCGCGGATTGATTTTGGGCGCGGCGACGGCGGCCTTGCTGTCCCCTCTGATGTCGCAAGACGCGGTGGCGGGAACAGGTATGGATCTGCGTCCGGTTTTGGCCGCGGATTCCGCTTTTGTCCGCGTTGCGGATCAAAAGGGTGCCGAGAACTTCATCGACTCCATGGCTGGCCGGGCGATTGCTTTCCTTGGTAATGAGGGGATGTCACAGCAGCAAAAGCGCGCGTCCTTCCGCAAATTGCTGGAAGATTCGTTCGATATGGCGACCATTGGCCGCTTTGCGCTGGGCACATACTGGCGGTCCGCATCCGAATCGCAACGGGCGGAGTATCAGAAGCAATTCAAAGTCATGGTTGTGAATGTGTATTCCGAACGGTTCAGCGAATACACGAACCAGACATTCCGCACCACGGGCTCTCGCCCGGATGGGGACAAGGATGTGATCGTATCGTCCCTGATCGAATCGCCGGAGGGCAAGCCGCCGGTGAAAGTTGACTGGCGCGTCCGGAATAAGGATGGCCGTTACAAGATCGTTGACGTTTTGGTCGAAGGGGTCAGCATGTCCCTGACCCAACGTTCCGACTTTTCATCGGTCATTCAGGCGGGCGGCGGCGACGTCCAAGTCCTGCTGAACCATTTGAAGCAGAAGAACGGATAAGCACCGTTTATCGCACGCATAAAAAAACACCCGCCAATCGGCTCGGCGGGTGTTTTTTTGTTGTGTTGTATCGGGAGGCGCTATTGCTTCGCAAACATGCCCTGCAAACTGCCTGCCGCCCCTTTGAGCGATCCGCCGACAGAGTTGGCACCCATGGACACGTTGCGGACAAGGTGTTCCGCCGGATCGCCGGAGAAGTCGCCGAAACCGTTGACGTTCGTGCCCAGCCAGTACATGACGTGGTTCGGGATCAGCGTGATCAGCTTGAACGACGCCATGCCCATCATGTACACGATGATCGCGTAAATGACCGTGTGGAAGAAGTAATCGATGGTTGATCGCATGAATTCCCATGCGCCCAATTGGCCATCCAACGCGTTTTGCGCATCTTCGTTGTTAAAGCCGGTCAGGTTGGATACGACCAGATCAAAGATACTGTTCAGCACCTGGACCTGGGCCGCGAAGATGGATACGGCGGCGATCAGGCCAAAGACAATAAACAGCGGCCGCATAAAGATTTCAAAGATCAGGAAATAGCCGTCCTTGGCCGCATCCCCCATCAATCCGTCCCCGTCGATCCGGATGTGGGCCAGCGCCCACAGCGGCACGCCCACCATCGCCTCAAACACGCCCTTGACCCAGTTGCCGACGGCAAAGAAGAAATAGATGAAGGGCAAGAACGGCAGAACGTAATACAGCACAAAGCCCATGCTGAGCGTCATAAAGGCGACACCACTGGCAATGCTGGAAAACGCCCCGGCCAGCGGCCCGATCCCGAACAACCCGTTGAGCAGGTTGGAGAGCGTCGCCACGGCCCCGGACCCGGCGGCAATCCCCAGATTGGTGATGGCCGAATCCACCATGGATTTACCCAAGGCCACCAACTGGGCCAGCGGGTGGACGTTGGCGTTCGCCCGCATGTTGAACAGACCTTCCGTCCCGAACATGGCGTTGATGACGTCAATCATGATGTTCTGCGATGTCGGAATGGGGATGTTTTCGGCCCCGCTCGGCTGGCCTGCGGCCTCGACGTTCCAGATATCATAGGCACGGTTCAGCGCGGCGGACAGGGCTGCACCATATTCCGTGAATTCCACCGCAACACCATCGGCCATGGTTGGCTGGTACCGCAATTGGCTGATGATTTCGTTGTCCTTCTTCCGCTTTTCTTCCAGCACATATTCCATGATGGCCGGATATTTGGTCGGGAACGGGATGTTATAGGCCGCGGCAATCATCGCGCCGTTCATCTGCGCGATCTTGTTGTACCAGATGCCGCCGCCGCCCCAGCCAAGTTCCTGCTGGGTGAACAGCCATTCCGCCCCACCGATTTGTTCAACCGTGCCGTAATAAATCCACATATCAATGTTTTCGCTCCACGACCGGACCAGGTCATCGCGATTCTGTGGTGTCGGCATGGTGTTGGTGATGCTGCTGGCCGTGCTGTTGGGCAGGGCCTCCTTCACTGCGGCATACCCGGCATTGATGAAATAGCTGCCGTTATCTTCGGTGTTGATCTGGTTCCACGGCGCGCGGATCAGCCCCTCATAATAGGATTGCTGGATCGACCGCGATCCCGGCTCCTGCACATCGGTCGTTGTCATGACCAATTGCCCGCAATAGGGCATGACGTAACCCGGCTTGTTTTTGTGCCGGATGGGGTCGCGTTCGCCAAACACCACGATAATGTCGCCGTTATCGTAAAACTCTACGGCTTGCGCCCAATCCGCGTCGGACAACAACATGAATTCCGGCGCGCGGGTGACGCTGCGCACCAGATAGGCGTTGATGCTGACTTTGCCTTCGGCCAGCAATTCGTATGATTTGGTACACGCGGCCAGAACCGTATAGAACTGCAGCAAATCGTTCGGTTTGGGCTGCTGCGGTTCGGCGATCAGATAGTTCGGATTGCCCAGCAAGGTTGTCCCGGCCAGCCGCTGGTTAAACAGGTTCCAGCCATTGCTGGCCATGTTTGATCCCCATTTTGCGGCATACAGCGTGACATATTGCGCGCCGTTCAGGCCGTAGCTGAGCGGGACCAGCAAGCCCAACGCCACCACCATCCGGATCGGGGCCCAGACATGGTTAAAACGGCGGCCAAACGGCGTGCCGCTTTGGGCCGTTTCCACCACAATGGCCACGGCAAAATACAGGAAAATAATGACGGCAATGACCATCAGCCCGATGCTGTAAAATTGCAGCATGTCATGCAGGGCGCCGTGATAGGCAAAGGGCCACGGCCCATCTGGAACGGTGGATTGCAGGCAGGGTGTATTGCTGGCCACGCATGTGCCGCCGCCATTGGCGTCGGTAAACATGCCGGGCACGCCAAAAACGCGGTCGAGAAGGATAAAGGCGATATCGTTCTGGGCGTTTTGAATTTTGAAAAAATCGCCATATCCCGCCGGCATGGCGGCCTTGGCTGTCTGCACCATCAGGCTGAACAGTAAAATCCCGATCTGTAACAACAGCAACAGGAAGCCCAGACAGACGATCGCGAAAATCACGACCTGGTCGACGTGGGATTTGTTAAATTGCAAATTCCGATAGGCTTCGCTCAGCACGTTGCTGATGCCGAATTTGCGGATATTTTGCGGGCTCAGATACGGGTGCCCGGCCGGCAACAGGCGCGCGGCGCGAAACACCTGCGCCATAAAGAAGGACACATGGCTGAATCCCGAACCGACCAGATCCCGGGCCAACGGGACGACCCCGGGCAGAAGCGCAAATTTCAACACCTGCCGTGTTGTAAGCGTTTTTGATTCATTTGGCATTCGTTCGTCTGCCCCGCCTTCTTCTCATCACACCGCTGCTGATTTCCAGCGCCGGAATATTAAAATTTTATTAAAATTATGGTTTCTCCGGTTCCCCCGATTGTACCACAACCTCTTGCTCTTTCTCCACAATCGCGCGCATGCGGCCCGCGTGACCCTGTCCTCACTTAAAATCTGCTGGTCATGTTTTCGCCCCAGCCTGCGCCACGGCCCGTCATCTGACCAATAATGCTGCCGCCCGAGCTGAAGATAGAGTTGGTGCCCAGGAATGCGTTCCGGGTCAAATTCTCGGCTGGCGGCTGCAACTGGTCGCCGAAGGATTCGACCGCGCCATGCATCCAGCGCAGGATGCTCTTCGGGATCAGGTCGATCAGCTTGAACGTGGATTGTGCGATCATGTACACGACCAGCGCATACAGGATTGTATAGAAAAACTGGTCGATGATGCCGCGGTAATAAGCGACGCTGCCGGTGCTGTCGGCGGCAACGGCCTGGGCATTGGTGTGGTTAAACCCGGCCAGGTTGGAAATGACCAGGTCAAACATGTTGTTCAGCGTCCGCACCAGCGCATAAAAGATAACAATCGATGCGATCAGGCCAAACACGATCAGGATCGGGCGGATAAAGACCTCCAGCAACAGGTAATATCCGTTCATTGCGGCGCGGCCGGGCAGGCCTTCGCCATCGATTTTCAAATGCGCCAGCGCCCAGAGGGGCACACCGACCATCGCTTCGAACACGCCCTTGACCCATCCCCCGACGGCGAAGAAGAAATACAGGAAGGGCATAAAGGGAATGACGTAGAACAAGACCAGCCCGATGCTCAGGCCGATCATGCCGATCCCCAGCAGGAAGCCGGAGACCGCCTTGCCCATGGCGCCAACCATGGTGCCGCTGGTGACCAGACCCAGAATGCCGGACCCGGCGGAATAACCCAGAACAGTGACGCCATGTTCCACCAACGCCCGGCCCAATGATGCCAATTGGGCCAGCGGATAGACGTGTTCGTTGCGGCGCATGTCCCACAACCCCTCCATCCCGAACAGGACATAGATAAAGTCCATGATCTGGTTCCCGGTGGCGGGGCGGCGTCCGCATCCAATGTCACTGGAAATGGCGCCGTACGATGAATCACCGCATCCATATGTGGTGTCGTTCCACGAGACGAAGGCTTGGTGCATGGCCTGCGCCATCGGGACATAGGCCGGGTCGGGCAATTCAACCTGGCGGTTGTCGGAATGGTGCGGTTCAAAACGCTTGTTCCCGGTAAAGGAACTGTCTTCCTTGCGGTGGGCGGCTTGAATCAGTTCCAGGATATGCGGGTATTTCGTCGGTTGCGGCAGGGAAGTTTCCGCCGCGGTCAAATCGCCGTTGACCTGTGCAATCTTGTTGTACCAGATGGCGGCCCCGCCCCAGCCATAGATTTTGGCGTCCTCTGCCCATGGGTAATTCCCCATCTGGGCATAGGCGTCGCGGAGCGCATCCTCAATCCAGTACCGGTAATCGGTCAGGATGAATTGTTTCTCTTCCTCGGTCGGCAGCGGGGCGGTCGGGTCGCGGGTTTGCGGCAGATAGCGGCGGTTAATGTTCTTGGCCCAATCGCCGATATACACGAAATCACTGCCCGTACCGGTGCCCGGGCTTTGTGTTTTCATGTCGTACCATCCGAATTGCAGGATGTTGACGATGTAGTTTTTGGTAATCATGTCGACGGGCGATTCTGTCGCCAATGTGGTGCCCGTGGTCATGCTGGGGGCGCCCTGTGACATGATTTTATAGGTCATTTCGCCGCAATAGGGGAAAACGTAACCCTTTTCATTTTTGTATTCTGTCGGATTATGTTCGCCAAAGCGCACGATCATGTCGCCGCCTGTCCACGCGGCGATCTCCTGCACGGTCATGTTCATGTCGTCCAGCAACATATAGACAGGGGCGGGATTGTTCGTGCCGCGCACGACATAGGCCTGAATGTCCATGTTGTACATGGCACGATAGGCGTCGACGCAGGTGGACACGACGGTAAAAAATTGGAAAATATCCTGTGGCATCGACGGGAATTCCGGAATCGATGTCAACGAATTGGGTTCACCCAGCAAGGTGGGGGCGGTGATATTATCCACGAAACGATTCCACCCGTTCGTGGCAAACCCCGATCCCCATTTTGCGGCGTGAAGCGTGATATATTGCGCCGAGTTCAAGCCATAAGAGACCGGGATCAGCAGGCCCAAACCCGCAACAATCCGCAACGGGGCCCAGACGCGGTTAAAGCGGCGGCCAAAGGGCGTGCCGGTTTCCGCGGTTTCCACGACAATGTTGACGATCAAGTACAGCACAATGATCGTGGCAACGATCAACAGGGCTTCGCTGTACAGGGCGAACATGTTCTGCATCGCGCCGTGATAGGGAAAGGGCCACGGCCCGTCACTGACCGAACTGCCGAAGCAGGCGACGTTTTGTTCGACGCATGACCCGAACAGGCCCGGAACCCCGAACACGCGGTCCAGCAGAACATAGGCCAGATCATTGGTCGGGTCCGCCGGTGTGAACCAGCCAACGAAATCCGTGGGCATGGCCCCGGCGGCCTTAGCCGACCCAATAAAAATCGCCCCCGCCAACAGCCCGAATTGCAACACCAGCAGGACAAAGCCGATCAGCAGCAGAGCAAAAATCGCGATCTGGTCCACATGCTTGCGGTCGAATTTCAGGTTGGATGCCGCCTGGAACACGACGTTGTGTAAACCGAAGCGTCCAAAATTTTCCGGGTTCAGATACGGGTGCCCGGCGGGCAACAAGCCGACGCTGCGGTAAATCAGCGCCGTGAACATGGCAATGTACCGGAACCCGCCCGCCATCAAGTCCCGCAATCGCGGTGCGATTCCGGGAAGCAAGGTAAATTTGAAAAACCCTTTCGGGGTCAGGTTCATGCTCATTCCACTTTGTGGTTGCCCACGTTATCAAACCGCAGACCGCATCCTGATGTGACGCGGTCTGTGTCAATTTTTAAACTTGCGTCACCGTTACGTTCGGGGCCATTACGGCGTTCCGCCACCGCCGGTGATGCGTGATCCGGCGCCGCCACCGGGGCCGATATTGCCAACAACCGTTCCCACGGCACTGCCGGCCAAACGTCCGCTTTGGGTTAGCGTGCCTGCCAGCTGACCGGACATGGTCATACCGCCCATAGCCGCATATTGAACCAGGCCTTCCTTCGCGTCGCCCTGCGCATCGGCGAAGCCCTGAACGCCCGATCCCATCCAGCGCAGGATGCTCTTCGGCACCAGATCGATCATTTTGAAGCAGGACGTTCCGATCATGTAGACCACGATCGTGTAAACGACGGTGAAGAAGAATTCGTCGATCACACTGCGTTTGAATTCCAATGGTGTGCCACCGAACAGGGTTGCGCCCGCGTCCGTGCCATCAAATCCGGTCAGGTTGTCGGTGACCAGCGGGAAAATTTCGTTCAACACCCGCACCATGGCCGAGAAAATCACAATACTGGCCAGCAACCCGAACACGGTCAAAATCGGGCGGATGAAGATTTCAAAAATCATGAAATATCCGCTCATCGCCATATCGCCGGGCAAACCATGCCCGTCAATCTTCAGGTGGGCCAGCGCCCAGAGTGGCACGCCGACCATGGCTTCAAACACGCTCTTCAGCCATGTGCCCACGGCGAAGAAGAAATAGATGAACGGCAGGAACGGTAAAACATAGTACAGGATAAATCCGACGGTTAAGCCCACTGTTGCCAATGAAACCAGCATGCCACTGGCGACGTTCAGGAACGCACCCATACCGGCGAATTGCGGAATTTTTTCAAACAATCCGCCGCCGACCGAAAAGATCGTTGCGGCAAACAGGTTGCGCACCGTGCTGTCCACAATACCCTTGCCGATACCAACCAATTGCGCCAGCGGGTGAATGTCCTTGTTTTCCCGCATGCTGAACAGGCCGTCCGTGCCGAACAGGAAGTTCAGCGTATCCAGAATGATGTTGTTTTTCGGTGTGACGTCGGAATCCATGTAGATGCCATCTTCACCCCAGACTTTGAAGGCGTAATACAGCACTTCCGCGACCAGATAGTCGTTCGGATCTTCGAATTCGATGGCATTCCCGTCGGATTGGTGGGGGGCAAAATATTCGGCCCCGCCCAAATTTTCATCGTGCATACGGCGCGATTCCGAAATGGTCTGCATCGGAACGGGCAGGCGGTTCGGTGACGGCAGGTTAAATGCGGCGCTGAACAACGCGCCGTTCATTTGCGCAATGCTGTTGTACCAGATACCGGCCCCGCCCCAGCCCTTGACCAGAACTTCGGGCGGAACGCTGAATCCGCCAGCCGCAACCATATTGTTGCGCGCATCGGTGACGGTCGCATCAAATTGGTCGTGCATATCGCGGATCAACTGGTCGATGAAGGGGGCGCGAACCCCGTCGGTACAGTTGATATCGGCGTTGGATGTGTTGAGTGTACAGCCGCCCTGGCTGTTGGGCAGTTTTTTATAGGCCATGACCTCGGCGAAATCCGCGATGCGCGGGTTCTGCCACAGGAACATGATCATGTTGAAATAACCTTCCTGAACCTCCAGCGCGCCGACCTGGGTCACGGCGTTGGTGCGGATGACAACCTCACCGCAATAAGGTTTGATCCCGCCGGTGTTCTGGTTGAAATTCATGCGCCCACCCGTGGGGTCGGCGGCACCGAATGAAATGATGATGTCGTTGTTTTTATAAAACTGCAGGGCGGTTTGGTAGAACCCGGCGCTGTTGGTCGGAATCTGCTGGTTGATCAGCGGGTTTTTCACCAGATAGGGTTCGATGGTGAAGACGACATTCCCGGTGTTGCCCTGGTTGTTCAGCACGCGTTCATAGGATTCTTTACAGGTCCGCGCCAGCGCCATGAATTTCACAATGGCGGCGGTGTCGGGGATGGATGGGCGCGCGACCAGGCTTTCATCCGATGTGCCCAGCCCGTTGGTCAGGCTTTCGTTGAACAGCAGCCAGCCATTGGTGGCCAGTCCGGACCCCAGCTTTGCCGCATACAGCGTGATATATTGACCCGAGTTCAAACCATTCGCGATCGGGACCAGCAACCCAAGCGCCACAACCAGACGGATCGGGGCCCAGATATGGTTGAACCGCTTGCCAAACGGTGTTCCCGTTTGCGCAGTTTCCCCAACGATGACCAGAACGTAATACAAAACCACAATGACCGCGACGATCAGCATGGCCAGGCTGTAAAACTGGAACAGGCCGTGCATGGCGATGTGGAATGGCGTCGATGCGTAGGACCCGAACATGCCCGGCACACCCAAAACCGTGTGCAACAGGATGAACGCAATATCGTTATCCGGTGCCGGGGTCGAGAACATGCCGCCACCAAAAGTCGGCCCCGCCGCGTGCGCCGTCTGCAGCACCAGCCCCATGGCCAACAGGACAAATTGCAAAACCAGAATGACAAATCCGACCAGCAACGCGAAGAAAATCACGATCTGGTCGATATTCGACCGGGTCATTTTCAGATTGTTGGCGGCCTGGGCAATGACATGGCGAATGCCATATTTCCCGCGATTGGCGGGATCGAGATAAGGGTGGCCGTTGGGCAACAGGCGGACCGCGTTATAAATCGCGGCCATCAGGAAGGCGAGCCAGCCAAAACCGCTTTCGGCAAAGGCCCGGATCCGGGGCACAATCCCCGGCATAAAAGCATAGGCTAAGACCTGTTTTCCGCGTATTTCCTGCACTATATCCACCACACCCGGCTTTACCGCACCCGGTTTGATTTTAAGCCGGGATAGATAAAATTTTATTAAATTTTTAATTCGCCTTATTTATCCACATCCTACCACAAAATCAGGGCGTTCGGCCAAAGGATTCAGCCGTGCGGTGGGGGGGCGGGGCCCGTTGGCCCGCGACCCGGCCGGGTGAACAGGAAAATGTAAACAGAAACAGGGATTTGTATTATGTCAATGAGGCGGGCGCGGGCAGGATATGGTGCAACCCGTCCAGATTTGCCATCAGCCAGGCCAGCACCATCACAAAAATCATAATCCGCCAGATATAGGGGTAAAAGGCCCGGGTGGTGTCGGGGCCGGTTATGGCCTCCATCGCGTAACGCAGAATCCAGTACCCATCCAGCCCAGGCAGGGGGATCAGGTTCAGCAAGCCAATCATGATCGACAACAGCGCCATCATAAACAAAACCCCATGCACCCCGGCGACCAGCCGCAGCCCATCGCCAATCACTTGTGTCTCGGGTGTGATGGTGGTGCGATCCAGCGGCCACACATCGCGGAACGTGCCAAAGGCGCCCCGCGCCAACCGGGTAAAATCACGCCATCCGGTGATCACGGCCTGTTCAAATGTTTGCGGGCGGTACATGTCCCCGCGCAGACGCCCCATGTAGAGCACCGCCGGATCGGGCATGGTGGCCAGGGCCAGATCCGCGTTGGTTTCGGGGTCAATATAAACGCGGTACGGAACGGCCCGGCCGTTTGTTGAAAATAAATCCAGCACCACAATTTTGCCGACATGGGGCTTTAACGCGGCGAACGCGGCCTGGCGCGTGGGTGTGGGAACGCCATCAACGGCGCGCACGGCGCTCAAATCCATCGGATTGTGCTGGGCAATGGTGCCCAGCCGTCCATGGGCGCGGTCGAAACCGCGTAAATCCGTATATTCATCCCAGCCGGGTGTAACCGCCATGTCCATGACGCTGTCGCCGCGCATCAGCCGCAGTGAAACCGCTTCATCCATCGGTGTGCGCAGGGCGTGGACGATCTCTTCGTACCGCTCAACGCTATGTCCCTGAAACAATATGATCTGATCGCCGGGCAGGATGCCGGCGCGGTCTGCCGGACTGCCCACTTGTACGGCGGTGACGATGGGGCGCGTCGATGGTTGCCCGATCAAGGCATAAAACCCGACAAACAAAACATAGGCGAAAAAGAAACTGGCCGCCGGTCCCGCCAGCACCATAAAGAACCGGAACCACGCTGGCCTGCGGGCAAAATCATCGGGTGTTTCGCGGTCGGGGTCGGTCAGTTGGACCATGCCGCTGAACGGAAAAATCTTGATGCTCCACCGCGTGCCGTATTTATCGGTGCGGCCCCACACTTCGCGGCCAAAGCCCAATGATACGCGCGCAACGTGAACGCCCAACAGGCGCGCCATCAACAAATGCCCGGCCTCATGCGCCAAAAACACCACACCCAGCGACAGCAGGAACAGAAGCGTAAAAATAATCTGGCTGTCGACGGCGAGCATGGTTGTCAGGTCTTACCCCGCACGACGCAGGGGCTTGTATTTAATCCGGTGCGGTTGGTCTGCGTCCTTGCCCAGGCGGCGTTTGTGGTCTTTCTCGTAATCCTCGTAGTTGCCTTCGAACCACGTGACTTGCGAGTCGCCTTCAAAGGCCAGAATGTGCGTGGCCAGACGGTCGAGGAAGGCGCGATCGTGGGAAATGACCACGGCGCATCCCGCGAATTGTTCCAGCGCTTCTTCCAAAGCGGCCAGCGTTTCCGTATCCAAATCGTTGGTCGGTTCGTCCAGCAGTAAGACGTTCGCGCCGGATTTCAGCATCTTGGCCAGATGGACGCGGTTGCGTTCACCGCCCGAAAGCGATCCGACTTTTTTCTGTTGGTCGGGTCCGCGGAAGTTAAAGGCGGACACGTACGCGCGGCTGGGCATTTCGATTTTGCCCAGTTTCAGAATGTCCATGCCGTCGGAAATTTCTTCCCAGACGTTTTTATCGCCGTCCAGCGCATCGCGGCTTTGGTCGACATAGCCCAATTTGACCGTTTCACCGACGCGGAATGATCCCCCATCCGGTTTTTCCTGTCCGGTGATCATGCGGAACAAGGTCGATTTACCGGCACCGTTCGGGCCGATCACGCCGACAATACCGCCCGGTGGCAGTTTGAAGGACAGGTTTTCAATCAACAGGCGGTCGCCAAACCCTTTGCGTAAATTTTCGGCCTCAATAACCACGTTGCCCAGACGCGGCGGCGTCGGGATAACGATCTGGGCGTTGCGTTGGTCGGCCTTTTGCGATTGGGCCAACAAATCTTCATACGCGGCCACACGGGCCTTGGATTTTTTGCGGCGGCCTTCGGGGGATTGTTGAATCCATTCCAATTCGCGCGACAATGTTTTCTGGCGGTCGTCTTCTTGTTTCGCTTCCTGTTCCATCCGTTTGCGCTTGGCGTTCAGGTACGCGGAATAATTGCCCTCATACGGGATGCCACGGCCACGGTCGACTTCCAAAATCCATCCGGTAACATTGTCCAGGAAGTAACGATCGTGGGTGACCATTACAACCGTGCCCTTGTAATCGGTCAGGAAGCGCTGCAACCACGCGACAGATTCGGCGTCCAAGTGGTTGGTCGGTTCGTCCAGCAACAGCAGATCCGGCTTTTCCAGCAACAGGCGGCACAGCGCCACGCGGCGGCGCTCACCCCCGGATAATGTGGTGACATCCGCATCGGCGGGCGGGCAACGCAACGCATCCATGGCGATTTCAATCGTGCGGTCCAGTTCCCAGCCATCAACGGCGTCAATCTTTTCCTGCAATTCGCCCATCTCGGCCATCAGGGAATCGTAATCGGCATCCGGTTCCGCCATCTCTACGCCGATGGCGTTGAAACGGTCCACCATGTCCTTCACGTCTTTCAACGCTTCGGTGATGTTTTCGACCACGTTTTTGGACGGGTCCAGGTGCGGTTCCTGCGCCAGATACCCAACCCGCGCGCCCTCGGCGGCCCAGGCCTCACCCGTGAAATCCTTGTCCACCCCGGCCATCAGTTTCAACAGGGTCGATTTACCCGCACCGTTCGGGCCCAGAACCCCAATTTTTGCGCCGGGGAAAAACGATAACGTAATGTTTTCCAACACCTTTTTGCCATTCGGCCAGGTCTTGGACAAACCATTCATTACGTAAACATATTGATACGACGCCATTGTGCGCTCCGCTTCTCTCAAAAAAGGGCTGAAATCAGCCATAAAACCGGTGGGCACTATAACAGAGGGTGGCGGGAAGGGAAGGGGCGGGGTGTTCTTTTGGAATGGGTTTGCTTTCGAGTGGTACCGCGCCCGCGCTGAATCTTATGAAAATTTGTGGGTGTGGGGTTGATGGCGTGGCGAATGTGCGACATTTATTTTCCCGGTTTTCGCACCCTGTTCATCTTTTCTACGATAGACTATTCTTTACGTTCTGTTTTCTCGCCCACCGATTCAAAAGGAATCATCCATGTCCCGTGAACAATTGTCGCAGGATTCCCTGTCTGAAGCCACGCGCAGCCGGGCGTCGTTTTCCGGCCATGGCAATGCCAAGGGGGCGGCGGGGTATCGTGCGCCGTCGACGGATCCGGATTGTGAATTCCTGTCTCAGGCGGGGCAGATGAGCGTGATCAATCCGCGCGAAGGGGGGTTCCCGAAAATTCGTATTGGTGCGGCCTGGGACAATATTCAGGTGCAACAGGCCGGGTTCTTCAGCCGCCTGCTGAAAAAAGTGTCGAAGCAGGGTGTCGATGTTGATCTGGGCTGTTTGTATGAACTGCATGACGGACGGCGCGGGGCCATTCAATCCTTTGGTGACCTTTATGGGGCGTATAACGATGCGCCGTTTGTGCATCACACCGGGGATGAACGCACCGGCGATAAAGACGGCTTGGATGAAATTATTGAGATTAACGGCGCGCGCTGGGGCGACATCAAACGCGTGCTGGCCTATGTTTACATTTATCACGGCGCGCCCGATTGGGATGCGATCCGCCCGCAGGTGCAATTGCTGATCCCCGGTGAAACCCCGATGATCGTCACGCCGCGCGTGGATCGGAATGATTTGTCGGTGTGTGCCGTGGCGATGTTTGAAAACCGCGAAAACGGCATTCGTATTACCAACCACACGGAATATTTCCCGGGTCATGCCGAAATGGACCGGGCGTTTGGTTTTGGTCTGGAATGGGAAGGGGGCAGTAAATGAGTGGCGGTATGGGTGATGATCCGTTCTGGAGCGATACAACCGGTGACAATGATTTTGAACGCCCGATTGATATGATGGGCGATATGGGCAACGGCAATGGTGGAGTGAAAAACACGAATTTGCCGGATAGTGATGTCGATATGATCGGCGATCTGGCTGCGTCCGCACCGGCCCCGGCGCCTTCTCCGTCCGATTTCCATCTGGTGGAAAAGGGTGATTATTTCGACCTGGTGAAAAAAGTGCCGTCCCTGCGCCGGATTATGGTGGGCGCGGGCTGGGATCATAAAATGCTCGAAAACACCAAGATCGACGTGGATTTAAGCTGTTTCCTGCTGGATAAACAGAATCAGACCCGCGTGGACGAGGATTTCGTTTTCTACAACAATGAAAGCGGATGCGAAGGTGCCGTGCGCCACAGCGGTGACAGCCGCACCGGCGCGGGCGATGGTGATGATGAAACATTGTTCATTGACCTGAACGGTCTGCCGTTCGATGTGTTGCGTGTGATGATCACATTGTCGATTTATAACGCGGCCGAGGCTGAACAACATCTGGGCATGGTGCGCAATATTTACCTGCGCATCGTCAACGAAGAAGACGGCAATGAAATCGTCCGTCTGCAGATGGATGAATCCATGCTGAACAATGTGGCCGGGATGCAGGTGGCGTGCCTGGTGCGTGAAGGGCCGAAATGGTATCTGGAAGTGCTGGAAAACCCGGTTAAGGGCGGCCTGGGTGCGATTGCGACCCAGTACGGTATTATCGTCGGCGCAGGGGCGTAAACCGCGTTTTTAAAGGCAAAAGAAGAAGGCCGTCAGGATTAAAACCCGCGGCCTTTTTTCATGTCCAGCAACTGGCCCGGACGGATTTTCGGGGATTTGCCGCCGCCGCCGCCATACTGGTCGTGGAACCGTTCGCGGCTGTGAAACTCTTCCTCGATCAATGCGTCAATATCCGGCATCTGGTCCAGCTTCATAAAGCGGGCCACGGCACCGAAAAAGTTGCAGCATTTTTCTTCCCAGTTGTAAATTTCGCGATCAATCGGGTCACCCTTCAGCCGGGCGTTTACGACATCCCAATCGGCTCCGACAACGGGCTTGCATTGGAACCAGATCACCTGCTGCATCGGTGGCTGGCCTTCGGCCGGGGTGTCATACATCAACTGGATTTCGGCTTCGCATTCGTTCGGGTCCATGCCCATGCGGATTTCCGCGCTGCACGTCGCCCCCGTGGCCGGGTCATACACGGTCAGCGGATAGGTCTCGTAAGGCGACAGCTCATAGCCAACGCCCAGACGGTCCATCATGTTGCGGAATGTTTCGCGCATAATTGTGATTATACTCCCGATCCGGTCAAAATACCCTGAAAACCGCCGGAATCATAGGGGGAAGGCGGTGTTTTACCGGGTTTAATCCTTTACCGTCGCGGTGCGGTGTTTCTTGTCGCGGAATTCCAGTGTGATGTCCGATCCTGTCTTCAGGGCGTCGGCATGCGATACGGGCAGCCCGCTTGCATCGCGCACCACGACAAACCCGCGATCCAGCACCCGTTCGAAGGACAGCGAATCCAGAACGCGCGCCGTGGCGGTCAATGTGCGGGCCTTGTCCGGGGTGATGGTCTGGGCCGCGCGGATCAGGCGCTCGGCCCGTTCGCTCAAGCGGCGTCCCGCATCCTCGACAATCTGGCGCGGGTGGCGAAGACCGGCGGCCAAACGGTCCAGCTTGGCTTTGCGGGCCTGCACCGCCTTGTCAAATGCGGCGTCCAGACGGTGAATGGCATGGTCGGCGGATTGGGTTTTGATCTGCAGCAATTTTTGCGGATCGCCCAGCCGCGCGGCCAGCGATGTCACACGTTCATGATGCCGGTCGGTGATGCGGTTCATGCCGCCCATCAAGCGGCGGGCATCATCCATGATCTGGGCCATCAATTCGGCCCGCACGGGCACGGCCATCTCGGCGGCCCCGGTGGGTGTGGGGGCGCGCATATCAGCGGCATAATCAATCAATGTCGTATCCGTTTCATGCCCCACCGCGGAAATCAGCGGGATGGAACAGGCGGCGGCGGCGCGCACGACGATTTCCTCGTTAAACGCCATCAAATCTTCCAGTGATCCGCCCCCACGGGCAACGATCACCACATCCGGGCGCGGCACGGACCCATCGTGCGGAAGCGCATCAAACCCGGCAATCGCCGCCGCAATTTGCGCGGCGGCATTATCGCCCTGCACCGCGACGGGCCACAATAAAACATGGCGCGGGAACCGGTCGTTCAGGCGGTGCATAATATCGCGGATCACCGCCCCCGTGGGCGAGGTCACCACGCCGATCACGGTCGGCAAAAATGGAATCGGTTTTTTGCGGGCGGCGTCGAACAGCCCCTCCGCCGCCAGTTTCTTGCGGCGGTCTTCCAGCATTTTCAGCAGCGCGCCTTCGCCCGCCAGCTCAATGGAATCGACAATAATCTGATAGCGCGATGATTTCGGATAGCTGGAAACCTTGCCGACGCACACCACATCCAGCCCGTCTTCGGGCCGGATAGACAGTTTCGAAAGATTGCCCTTCCAGCAGACGATATCAATGACCGCATCCGCATCCTTGATCGTGCCGTATAAATGGCCGGAGGAGGCGAGTTTCAAACCGGACAATTCCCCACGCACCCGCACGCGGCCAAATGTTTCTTCCAACGTTCGGCGCAACGCATTGGCCAGATCGGCCACGGTCATTTCAGGCGTGTTACCCAATCGTGATGTATCAGGTCCCACATCCGCCTTTTTTGCGGCGGGAATGGGGTCCCCAACGGGGGCCGGATTGGGTGGTGGATCGAACAGCGTACGATTGGTCATGGCGGGCATCTTAGGGTCTTCATCCCTGCTTGTCATTCCCGCGAAAGCGGGAATCCATACGTTTTTGCCCTTTGCGGGGATGCTGGTTGCCTGAGAATATGAAAATTCTGGCGTGACGGCCGGATTTTGCGCTATGACAACGGCCATGAACCGTCAAAAACGCCTCGATCTGTCCTTGGGGGACCCGCTGCTGCCGCTGCGCGGGGTGGCGGCCTATGCGTTTCGCATGGCTTCGCGGGATTTGAACAATTATTACAACATGATCCCCAGCTATAGCGGGCCGGGATCGGTGCGGGATGTGCTACACCCGGTGCGCGATTATTTCAGCGCGCGGGGGTTTCATGACCGGGGCTGGTCCGGCCTGACCACCGAAGAAATCCTGCCCACGGGGGGCGGCACGACGGAAGGGTTCGATCTGGCCCTGCGGATGTTGACCGCGGATGTGGTGGAACGGAATCGCCAGGGCGCGGTGATCAAACCCGCCATCCTGATGCCGGTGCCCACCTATGGCATGTTTATGGATGCGGCCAAGGCGGCGGGGTTCCATGTGGTGAAGGTGGGCCGCGATCTGGCCGCGGGTGGGGTGCTGCACCGTGATGCGGTGATTGCCGCCACCAATGACGCGCACAAGGCCGGATACCGCATCATCGCCTATTACGATTGCAACCCGCACAACCCGACGGGGTTGATCCGGGGCAAAGCGGAAACGGAACATCTGGCGGAGATATTCGAAGCCATCAACGCCCATTACGCGCAGCAGGATTTGGACGCTCTGTCGATCAACACCCGCTCCCGCCTGTGGGATCATGCGGGGACGCGTGTGACCATTATCGACGATATGGTTTATGACGGGCTGGAAATGGGGGGTGAAAAACCCTTTGGTTTCGCGCAATTGCCCGAAATGTATCGCGATACCATCACATTGTTTGGCCCGTCCAAGGCGGGGCTGGTGGGTCTGCGGGCCGGGGTGGCCATCGGCCCGCGTGAAAAAATCCGCGCCATGATGGGGATTGCGCGCCATGCCGGGTATTTCCCGCCCACGCCGGTGCTGCACGCGCTGGCCGCGTATTTCAATGATGATGCAAAATTTGCGGTGGTGCGGGATAAGCATTTGCTGCGCCTGAATGCGCAACATCGCATAAATCTTCTGCTGATGAAGGCGCTGGTGAACGGCATGGATACAATGCCCGAAGCCGATGATGCGGATCGTGCCAAAATGCTGCGCATCGTGATGAAGGAAACCGGGTTGGACCGGGCCGCATCACGCGCCCTGCTGACCCGCGGGATCAAGGGTGTACGGATTATCACAACGCCTCAGGCGGGGTTCTTCCACCTGTTGGATTGCGCGGGCCTGCGCGACCGCGAATATTCCAATGAATTTGTCCCCTATCGCGCCTTTATGGGGGTGGCCACGGCCCAGACGGAAGAAGCCATCGACCATGTTCTGGGGGGCGGGCAAAACCTGCAATTCGCCTATGGCAGCTGGGCCGGGTTGCCGACCCATTCCATGATTGTCCGCGTCACCTGCGCCATGCCGCACCAGGATATTGTGGAGACGGCCCGGCGGTTGGCGGCGGGCGTGAAGGATTTCAAACGGGTCAAGGTGCCCGCTCCTGTTCCCTCTCCCTCCGGGAGATAGGGGTGTCCATCATTATGGGAATCTGCGGCCCCCATTGCCGCTTTTTTTCAATCCTATAGACTCGTCGTCGAAGTCTTGAATGGAGATTCGATGATGACAGCCCTGCGCGCAATGACCCCCCCGAATGTGACCGACCATGATCTGGCCCCGTATCTGTACGCCGATGAAACCGTGCGCGTGAATACGCTGCTGGTCGATCTGGCGTGGAAGGCGGAACGGGCGGATCGTGTGGGCCAGGCGGCGGCCGATCTGGTCACACGCGTGCGTGCGGCGAAACGCAAGGCGGGCGAGCTGGAAGCCTTTATGCAGGAATATCGCCTGACCACGGATGAGGGGCTGGCGTTGATGGGCCTGGCCGAGGCTTTGCTGCGCGTGCCGGATGCAAAAACGGCGGACGCGTTGATCCGCGATAAAATCACCGCCGCCGACTGGGCCCCTGAAGGGGCCGTCAATGACTGGATGGTCAAGGCCACGGGGCTGGGCCTGAGCGTCACCAAGGCGACGCTGGAAAGCGTTGTGGCCAAGCTGGGCGAGCCGGTCATCCGCACCGCGATGGGACAGGCCATTCGCATTATGGGCCACCAATTCGTTCTGGGCCGCACGATTGATGAAGGCATGAAAAACGCGCAGGCCTATGAAGCCAAGGGCTATCGCATGTCCTATGACATGCTGGGCGAAGGCGCGCGCACGAGTGTAGACGCCGAACGGTATTTCAATGCGTATGTCTCCGCCCTCAACGTCATTGCCGCCAATGGCAAAACGGTCAATGGCGTCATGCCGGGCATTTCGGTGAAGCTCTCCGCCCTGCATCCGCGCTATCGCTATTCCCAGGCGGATCAATGCATTCCGGCCCTGACCGATAAATTGATGGATCTGGCGCGTGTGGCGGCGGCGAAGGATGTCGCCCTGACCGTGGATGCCGAGGAAGTTGAACGTCTGGAAATCTCGCTGGATATTATCGGGGCCGTGGCCGCCGATCCGTCGTTGAAACACTGGGACGGGCTGGGGTTGGCGGTGCAGGCCTATTCCAAACGCACCTATCCGCTGATCGACCGTCTGGCCACCATGGCGCGGGCGGAAAAACGCCGTTTATCCGTGCGTCTGGTCAAAGGGGCGTATTGGGACACCGAAATTAAACGGGCGCAGGTGATGGGCCTGCGCGATTACCCGGTCTTTACGCGCAAATGCAATACGGATTTGTCCTATCTGGCGTGCGCACAAAAATTGATCCAGAACCGCGATGTGTTTTACCCCATGCTGGCGACACACAATGCGCATACGGTGGCGGCGGTGCTGGATATGGTGCGTGAAAATGGTGGTGCGGCGACGGGGCCGTTCGAATTCCAACGCCTGCACGGCATGGGCGAAGCCCTCTATGACATCGTGCTGGATGATGCGAAGCAGAGCGAAAATGTCCGCGTCAGCATGTATGCCCCGGTGGGCACGCATGAAGATTTGCTGCCCTATCTGGTGCGGCGTTTGCTGGAAAACGGGGCGAACAGCTCGTTCGTCAACAAGCTGCTGGACCCGAAAGTCCCGGTGGCAGAGGCGGTGGAAGACCCGATTGCCGATGTCAAAAGCAATGAAACCCGTCGTCACCCGCGCATTCCCTTGCCCGTTGATCTGTACGGCATGGGGCGAAAAAACTCTGCCGGAATGGATTTAACCGACCCGGATTGTGTGGGGCCGTTGATCCCCGCGATGAAGGCGGCGGTGGATGATGTGGAATGGGTGGCGGCCCCGTTGATCGGCGGCAAACTGCACCGTGATGGCGCGATGATTCCGGTGACCAACCCGGCGCACCGCGACCATGTAGTGGGGCATGCGGTGTATGCCGGTGCCGACCATGTCAAACGGGCCTTTGAAACGGCGCGCCATGGCTTTGCGGTCTGGTCCGCAACCCCGACCCGCGACCGCGCGGCGTGCCTCGATCGTCTGGCCGACCTGATGCAGGATTATGCGATCCCTCTGATGGGGTTGTGCGTGCGTGAAGCGGGCAAAACCATGGATGACGCCGTGGCCGAATTGCGCGAAGCGATTGATTTCTGTCGCTATTACGCCATGCGCGGCCGCATTGATTTTGTTGATCATGGCCATGTCATGCCGGGGCCGACCGGGGAAAGCAACGTGCTGACCCTGCATGGGCGGGGCACTTTTGTGTGCATTTCCCCGTGGAATTTCCCGCTGGCCATTTTCATGGGACAGGTGTCGGCCGCTTTGATGGCGGGCAATGCCGTGATTGCGAAACCTGCCGAACAAACGCCGTTGATCGCGTCGCTGGCGGCGAAGCTGATCCATATGGCCGGGGTGCCGCATGATGCGTTTACCCTGTTGCCCGGTGATGGGCATGTCGGCGCGGCGTTGGTTGCGCACCCGGATGTGGCCGGTGTGGCCTTTACTGGGTCGACCGAAGTGGCCCGCCTGATCAACCGCGCCTTGGCGGCGAAAGACGGTCCGATTGTGCCGTTGATCGCCGAAACCGGCGGTCAAAATGCGATGATTGTTGATTCATCGGCCCTGCCGGAACAGGTGGTGGATGATGCGATGATCAGCGCCTTTGGCTCCGCCGGGCAACGCTGTTCCGCCCTGCGCGTCCTGTGTTTGCAGGATGATGTGGCGGATAAGATCATCACGATGCTGCGTGGTGCGATGGAACAAATCCGCATTGGTGATCCGATGGATATTCGCACCGATATTGGCCCGGTGATTGATGACGAAGCACGCCAGATTCTGGTGAAGCATCGCGCGTCGATTGAAGGCTTCGGCAAAATTGTCGCCGCGGCCCCGTTGCCGATAGGGGCGGAAAAACAGGGCACGTTCTTTGCGCCTGTGGCGTGCGAAATCAAATCCATCTCTGACCTGAAACGCGAAGTGTTCGGCCCGGTCCTGCACATCATCCGGTACAAGGCGGGTGAGCGGGATGCGATGTTGAAGGCGGTCAACGATACGGGCTATGGCCTGACATTCGGAATACACAGCCGTATTCAATCCACGATCGAGAATCTGGCCGCGGGGGCCCATGCGGGCAACGTGTACGTCAACCGCACCATGATCGGGGCCGTGGTTGGGGTGCAACCCTTTGGCGGACATGGACTTTCCGGTACGGGGCCCAAGGCGGGCGGGCCGTATTATCTGCCGCGTTTTGCAACGGAAAAGGTCATTTCGGTCAACACAACGGCCAGCGGCGGCAACGCCAGCTTGGTCAGTCTGGATGATTAACCTCTTCAACCCCAATCCTGATTTACAATAGGGATATGAACAAACCGCATCCAACATTGCAGTCCTTGACCAAAATCACACCCAGGGCCAAACGGGCAAACCGGGGTGTGCGGCTGCAATCCTTCAAATCGGGCAGCCTGCTGTTCAGCGCGGGTGAACCGCGCGACAACGCCTATCTGATTGAAAAGGGCACGGTCGATATTCTGGGCCCGGGCCCAGAGGGGCCGCAAAGCGTTCTGGCGCGGCTGGGTCCGGGGGACGTCTTTGGCGAAATGGCGCTGATTGATGGCGGCCTGCGCAGTGCCGCCGCCGTGGTGGCGACGGATGCCGAATTGTTTGTCATTCCGCGCGGCGCGCTTGGGGATCGTGTCCGTGAAATGGACCCGATTTTATCGCTGATGGTGGCGCTGCTGGTTGAACGGTATCGCACGGTACGGGTCAATTTGCCCGAATCCATCCGCCAGGATCAAATGTCCGCGGTGGCCCAGGCCCTGGACCGGGCCACGCATTACGAAATGCCCGAAGATGCGGCCCGCCTGTCCGAACTTTGGGGCCAGCGCGATAACGCGATCAAGGAATTAAAGCTGGAACAGGAATTGCGCCGCGGGATTGAAAAGGGGGAATTTATTCCGGCCCTGCAACCCATCGTGTCGTTGCCCGGCCGCCGTCTGGTGGGGTTTGAAACGCTGGTGCGGTGGAACCACCCGGATCGCGGCCTCGTGTTCCCCGATGAATTTATCCCGGCGGCGGAACGCACCAATCTGGTGCAGTTTATCGACCATATGATGCTGCAAAAGGCCTGTGAATTGATGCCGGACTTGCTGTCCGACATGGGCGGCGATGATGTGCCGTTGTTTATCAGTGTCAATTTGTCCGGGATCAATTTTGAAAATCTGGATATTATCCAGTCGGTCCGTGAAACCCTGATCCATAGCGGTGTTGATCCGCATCGGATCAAATTGGAAATCACGGAAAGTGCGCTGATCGACGATCCGGAAAAAACGGAACAGGTTTTGCGGGGCTTGCGCGCGTTGGGCGTGACCATCGCGCTGGATGATTTCGGCACGGGCTATTCTTCGCTGGGCTATCTGCACCGCTTCCCGATTGATTCGATCAAGGTGGACCGCTCCTTCGTCAGCCAGATGCACGATGCCCCGCGCAGCATTGATATCATCCGCGCCATCGTCGGCCTGGCCCACAACTTCAAAATGGATGTGGTGGCCGAAGGGTTGGAAACGGAACAGGATGTCCAGATGATCAACGCGCTGGGCTGTGAAATGGCGCAAGGCTATTTCTTCGCCAAACCCCTCATGCCCGCCCAGGCCCGTGAATTTGCCCAAGGGTTCGCGGTGCGCAAGCCGATCTGATCCGCTTTGCGAACAATTCTCAATTATTCAGTTTAATCAATGTGTTCTTGATCTGTGGCGATCCGTTGTTATCATGCTATCTGATTAAAATACCAATCAGGAGATGATCCGTTGAAACGCCTTGCCGATTTGAAAGAAGACGAAGTCCTTGCGCTGGCCATTTCCAGCGAGGAGGAAGATTCACAAATCTACAAGCACGTGGCCAACCGCCTGCGGACTGAATTCCCATCGACCGCGCAGATGTTCGATGAAATGGCGGCGGAGGAGCAGGATCATAAAAACATGCTGCTGACGCTGTTTAAAAAGCGTTTCGGCGACCAGCTTCCCTACATCACACGGCAGGACGTGCGCGGGTTTTTGAAACGCCGCCCGGTCTGGTTGATGGAAAACCTGCCCGTCGACACCATGCGCCGTCAGGCCGAAATTATGGAGATCGAGGCCTCCAACTTCTACGCCAAGGCGGCGGAACAGGCGAAGGATGTCGAGGTCCGCAAATTGCTGGGCGATCTGGCCCTGATCGAAAAGGGCCACGAAGCCCGCGCCGCCGATCTGGAAGAAAAAAACCTGCCCGAAGACATCAAGCACGAGGAAGCGCAAACCGCGCATCGTATGTTTGTGTTGCAAGTGGTCCAGCCCGGTCTGGCGGGGTTGATCGACGGCTCGATTTCAACGCTGGCACCAATTTTCGCGGCGGCCTTTGCCACGCATGATTCGCACAGTGCTTTCGTTGTCGGTCTGGCCGCGTCACTGGGCGCGGGGATCAGTATGGGCATCACCGAAGCCATGTCCGATGACGGTGAAATCACCGGCCGGGGCAGTCCGTGGCTGCGCGGTGGCGTATGCGGATTGATGACGGCGGTGGGCGGCCTGGGCCACACGCTGCCTTACCTGATCCATGATTTCTGGACGGCGACCTTTATCGCCGCGGTCGTGGTTGTGATCGAATTATGGGCGATTTCGTGGATTCGCTGGAAATACATGGACACGCCGTTCCATTCGGCCTCCGTCCAGGTGGTGCTGGGCGGGGCGCTGGTCCTGCTGACCGGTATTTTGATCGGCAGTTCGTAAGGGTTTTACGACTTCTTGCAGTAAAGCAAAGCCAGATAAGGCGGCATGTTATTGTGCGCCGTTGCCGCGCCCGTGCTTTCCATCAGCGTGGTGCCACTGGTGCCCAGGGTCGATAAATCGGTTGTGCGGGCCACGGCCCCGACGGTGCTGAGGCTCAGCGTGACGGTTTCCGCTCCGCCGGTATTCCCGCGGTTATAGGTTGCCCCGTCGGCCCCGACAATCATGCGGCCATTGGCATTGGCAAAGGGCACCCATCCATCCGGACATGCGCTCAGGTCAAAGGCCATCACGGCCCCGTCGGGGATGCCGATGCCCAACGCCGTTGTGGCGCGGATGCGGATAAAATCATCGTACAGGTTGGCGTTGCTGCCCGTGCTGCGGATTGTGGTGCTGACGAATGTTGCATCATCATCGCAGTTTTCGGTTTCCCGCGCCCCGGCGGTGCAGGCAAAGCGCCCCGTGCCCGATGCGCTATAGGCCCCGGCATTGTTTTCACCGTGGCTGTTGATGACGTAATGGGCGGTGCCCGCCGCGGGGAAGGTGACAACCGGGTTGCCAGCCGCATCATTGACGAAAATGGCCCCTTCATCGCGGTTATACGTGGTGGGGTGGGCCAACGATTCCGTCACGGCATAGGTAAACCGCCCGCCCCACGCATCGCGGATGAAATCGTCCGGCAGATTGAGCGTGCGCACCGGCACGGCCCCGATGCGGACCAGCCGTCCGCCGCGCCCGCCCCCGGCGGCGATGGTTTCATTGGCGGCCGGGGCCACCGTGTTGCATCCGTTTTCAGAAATTTCCACGCCGAAATTGGCGGTGTCCGGCGCGTCGTTCAGGCGCGCGGGGCAGGGATAGCGGCCATTCAGGCTGAGGAACAATTGCAGGGCCTCATCAATCTGGTCCAGCCGTTCCTGCGTCGTATTGATCTCGGTTTTTTTCAGATAGCTGAGCAACATGGTCGATGCCGTGGCCAGCAAAAGGCCGCCGATCAGCATGACAATCGCCACTTCCACCAGTGTAAAACCGCGTTCGCGGATGTTCGGGTGGTGCGCCATCGTAATCTCCCCGGTCTTCTCAAGACCAAATTGATGAATAAAAACCAGAAGTTACGCATTTAGATCAATTTTTACGCAAGTTTAATCAAAAGTATATATGATTGTTGGTTGAGAGGGCGTTAATGGGGGATACGGTCATGCAGGGTCATGAAAACCGGTCTGCGTGCAAATCTGATAATCGTGCCCATTGGAAATCGCAGGCGGGGTTCTCCCTGCTGGCGATGGCCTTTTTGATGATTATTCTGGGCGGTGTCGTCGCGGTCGGCGGGTCCTTGTACCAGGTCTGGTCCGAACAGAAAGGGTCGTCAACCACTCAGGCGCGGATGGAATATATCCAGGATGCGCTAGCCAGTTTTGCGGCCCATCATGGACGGTATCCGTGCCCGGCCCGTCTGACCGACCCGTTTGATACCGCCAATTTTGGCGTGGAAATTTCCGATAATTGCGCCACTGACCTGACCGCTCCGGCGGGCACGACCCGTGTGGCCAGCGAAGATGCGACCAAAGGCTTTATCCGCATTGGTGCGGTGCCGGTGCGCACGCTGAATATTCCCGATGAATATGTGGCGGACGGCTATAACCGCCGTCTGGTCTATGCCGTGACCGAAGTTTACACCGAAGACGGCGCGCCCTTGGCCGAGGACAGAGGCGCAATCCGCATCGAAGATGCGGCGGGTAACAGCGCCACATCCAAACCCAACAATATCGTGCAGGTGGTCTACAGCATGGGCTGGGACGATAACGGGGCCTATACCGATAACGGCGCCATCGTCGCGGCCTGTGATGCGGGCAAGAAATCCGGCATTAACTGCGACATTGCCGACAATGCGGTGTTTATGAACACCATGGAAAAATCATCCAACCCGTCCGACCCGTTTGTGTCGCGTGTGGCCTATCGCCCCAGCAAGACCGTTGTGGCGTGCGAAGATAAGGGCCTGAAAATCCCCAAAGATACCGCGTTTTTGATCGACACCAGCGGCAGTATGGCCAGCAAGGCCAATGGTTGCCCGGCCGAGGTTGGGAAGAATTGTACCCGGATGGATGTGGCCCACTGGGCCATGCGCCGCGTGATGCCGGCGCGGCTTTATTCCAACACGCTGAACAAAAGCCCCGGTGATACGATTATGACCGGGTTTACCAATAAACAATGGCTCAAGGACGTGAATCCGGTTTTGAGCTCAACATGGAAAGACCGGATTTTCGACAAGGCCCCGACCGACGGGTCCGTCTATGTCCCGCCCAAGGACGATGAAATGATGGCCGATCTGGAGGGGGATTTGTCCAAAATGTGCCCATCGGGTGGTACGCCGCTGGGGTCGCACATGATGGGCCTGGCGGATCAGATCAAGGCGCACAAGCCGGATGGTTATGTCGATAACCCGGATTTTCCGGATAAAATCACCATCATTTCCGACGGGGAAAATAACGGCGGCGAAGACCCGATGTCCCTGCTGGCCACGTTGAAGGCCAAGCACCCGAATATTCAGGTCGATGTGATCGATGTGGTGGGCAACCCCAGCCTGCAAAAAATTTCCCAGGAAACGGGCGGGGCCTATTACCGGTCGAACAACCCGGATGAATTGCTGGACGCCCTGTATAAATCCGCCGGGATCTGCAAGCCCTATACCCCGGCCACGGTGGTGGATAAGCTGTATTGTAAATAAGCGGGCGTGACCGCCGGCTTATTTTTTCCGTTTTGCTGCAAAGAAATCCTTGAGAATCTGACCGCATGGTTCGGCCAGAACCCCGCCGGTCACGTCCGGGCGGTGGTGGCAGGTGGGTTGGGTAAAGAACTGGCCGCCATGGTCGATGCCGCCCCCTTTGGGGTCTGGCGCGCCATAAACCACGCGGCGGATGCGGGCAAAGCTGATCGCCGCCGCGCACATGGCGCAGGGTTCCAGCGTCACATACAAATCACAGGCGGGAATGCGCTGGGCTCCGGCGGTTTTACACCCGTCCCGGATCACCATGATTTCGGCGTGGGCCGTGGGGTCGGCTCGTTCGATGGTGGCATTGCCGCCCCGGGCGACAATCTCGCCGGTTTCCACGTCGACCAGCACCGCCCCAATCGGGACTTCGTTCCGGGCGGCGGCTTTCCGCGCTTCGTCCAGCGCGGCCTGCATATAATGGTCGTCGGGTTTCATGGTCATGGCTGGGGTTCTACCACAAAGCTGTGCGGGGACAAAGACGGACACGGAATGCTTCGTGTTCCTTTGTGGCGTGGTCCCTTTGTGCTACATAATTCCACGAACAACCAAAACGCCCATCGGCCAAAGAGAACACCATAATGAACGACACCCCAAAAGACGGCGAACGGATTGCCAAGGTCATGGCGCGGGCGGGCCTGTGTTCCCGGCGCGAGGCGGAAAGCTGGATCACCGCGGGCCGTGTCCGGGTGAATGGCAAAACGCTGGATTCCCCCGCCTGCCTGGTCGGGCCGGATGATCAGGTGGTGGTCGATAACAAACCCCTGCCCACGGCGCAGGCCACCCGCCTGTTCCTGTACCATAAACCTGCCGGTCTGGTGACCTCGGCCCGGGACGAATTGGGCCGCCCCACGGTGTTCGATATGCTGCCCCCGGCCATGCCCCGGGTGGTCAGTGTCGGGCGGCTGGATTTGACGACCGAAGGTCTGTTGTTGCTGACCAATGATGGGGGCTTGTCCCGCCATCTGGAATTACCGGCCACCGGATGGAAACGCCGGTATCGTGTACGTGTGTACGGGACCGTGAATGAAAAGAAACTGATCGGGTTAAAGGACGGCATTACGGTCGATGGTGTGCGGTATGGCGCGATCGAGGCCACGCTGGAAGAGGCACAGACCAAGGCCAATAGTTGGTTGTCCGTCACCCTGACTGAAGGCAAAAACCGCGAAATTCGGCGCGTGATGGAAGCGCTCGATTTGCAGGTGACGCGCCTGATCCGGGTGTCGTATGGCCCGTTCCGTCTGGGCAAGCTGAACGAAGGCGCGGTGGAGGAAGTTCCCTTGGCCGCCCTGCGCGAGCTGATCCCGACATACTTTAACCCGGGGGCCGCGCAGACGGATACGGACATTGACGGTGTTGATGCCGCCCCGCGTACAGCCCGCACGCATACGGGCGCGGCCCCGGCCAAGAACGCCGCCAGCCGCAAAGGCTGGGCCAAGGCCAAGCCAGACACCAAGGTCAAGCCGCGAAAAACCCGAAAACCTGCCGGGAAAGCTGGTGGTCCCGGCGGAAAACCCACCGGTGGTCGATCAGGTAAGCGGCCGTAATTCCGATCATGCGATGTATGTGTGCCGTATGCGTACGAAGCTGCGGGTTACCGGCGGAATTGGGGGGCTGGCGCTCCCTGTCTGGCCGTGGCTAAAAGCCGGACTTTCTGCTGAATGACGCCCATGGCTTTGCATTGCTTGATGAAATCCTGATAGGGCAAAGTCCGCATTTTTTGCGGCAGGAAGGCGGACATGATGGTGTACGCCTCTTCACAATGCGCCAGATCGGTAGGATCAAACCCGATCTCGTTGATCAGGCGGTTTTTATTGTAGCTTTCCGCAACAATGGCGCGCTTTTTGTCAATATCCTGCCAGTGAACCCTGATTTTTCCTGTGTTAATGGCGTCTATCAGCCAGTCTGCGGCTTTTTGCAGGGCGGAATGCGGTGCTTTGTTCCATTCTTTTTTGTTTTGGTTCTGGGACAATGAGATCGCCCCATCGCGCGCCTTCTTTTCACGCAGATCCAGTGTGGAATGATGCTGTGTTCCGTTCGGTTCGGTGAAGGACAGATGCAGGATATGGGCTCCATTTTCAATACAGTTATGGGCATATCCACCAACGCAATGGTGCATACGGCTGCCCTCGGTTTCCAAATCCTGTTTTGTGGTCAGGGGCGTGCACTGAACCCCGTTTGGGGCCGTCATGGCGGGGATTAAGGCGGGCCAGGCCAGGTCGTCGGCCACGGCAATTGAACGCAATCGTGCGTTCACGGTGTCCAGGCGGTCGTGCCAGGTCCGTGATCCGCTGACCAGATCGGCGACGGTAAACATGCCCATGAAGGCGCTGCGGACCTGGTTGTCCTGAAAAATACTCTGGGCCTCGCGCGTGGCCGTTTCATTCCCGCTCTGCTGTATTCTGGAGACGATCAGAGGCAGCAAAATGACTTTCTGGATCTTGGTGACGAAGTCGCTGATATTTTGCCAGTCTGTTTTTTTCTGCGGGTTTTTCAAACTGTAATTCACCAGAGCCTGCCGTGGCATGTGTGTATAACCCTCGGCGCGCGCAATATTGCCGCACAGTTCGTCAAAACGCCTCCATTCAGGGGCGTTTTTGGGATAATGTTCGCGGCTGAACTGCGGAAGAAATGCCAGCCGTTCTGTTAAAACTTTCAAAGAATAGCGGTCAAAAACCTGGTCGTTCGCACCATGGTACGGGGCCAGGTAACGGGGTGGGACGGGGGCGGTGGCCCCGCTTGCAAAAACCTCTTTCAAGGCCGTCGGGGCAGAGGCTCCGTTATCAATCGACCGGGTGAGGGTTTTTTGGTTTTCGATCTGGTGCTTGATCGTCGCGTGGTTTTGGCTGTTGCGGCGTTGGGCCCGATTGAACGTTTCGTCCCAGCCCTGCGCCTCTGTAAACAGCCGCATAAGACCGGGATAGCTGGCATAGGCCCCGATCCGTTTATCCTGAATGACGGGGTCGTTCTGTTTGGTTAACCATTGATAATCCCGCAAGCCGGATTCCCGGTTGAGGAGGACGGCCCGCAGGGCTGTGCGATTGAGCATGGAAAGTAAGGTATAGCGCGCGGATTGGAGCCATTTATGCTCAACCATCTGGATGACGTCGTCCAGTTCGTTCTGGCGGATCGTTATAGATGTGCCATAACTGTGTGCCAGATCACGCAACGCCTTGTGTAGATAGGATGCGGGGCTGATTTGCCCATGATACCGACTGTCGGGCAGGGTAAAAATTTTGGCAAATTCTGTTCGGTCATAATCATGGATTTCTTTACCATAGCGTGGTGTTCCCTGCAGGGAAATCTCACCACGCATCATTTTTAAAAAATAATGGATGGCCTCGTCGTAACTTTTTTTACCGTTGTTTTTGTCCAGGCCGAATTTGAAGACGGACAAGCCCCCATGCGGGCCTGTTAGAAACAGGCGAACCCTCGATGTTTTAAACAAGGCGGCTTTTTTCTTGTTGCCGTTCTGTCTGGAGAGTTTCAGTTCGCTATAGGGCAGGATCAACAGTGCGCTGCCATCTGTGGATTGGTGCGATTGGGGGATTGTCTGGCTTTCCCATTGTTGCAGGATGGCGCGGATTGTGTTGGCGGCGGCGCTCCGGTCAACCAGTTCGCCTGTCCGGGCGTTTTCGCTCATGTCGGCGACGATTTTTTGTGTAAAATCATCAATGTCCCGCGCCGCCGAATTTAATAGGCGATTGGCTTTGTTTTGATATAACGTGCCTGACATAACGAGCCTCGTCTTATGAATAAAGAAAAACGTTATGAAAAAAAGAGAGCGATGTCCAACTTAAACGTTCGTTTCATGAAAAAAAATGACACCGGTTCTGCTCACCTTACGCGGGGGATGGGCTTGGCGCCCGTTGCCCGTCGATGAGCGTTCGTATCACCGGCGGTGAATTTCGCGGGCGTGTACTGCAGGCGCCAACAGGTACGCATGTACGCCCAACGGGGGACCGGAACCGGCAGGCGATTTTCAATATGTTGAACGCCCCGCGCTGGCTGGATGATCTGATGCCCGGGACGGATTTTGATCTGGATGGGGCCGTCGTGCTGGATGGTTTTGCCGGAACCGGGGCACTGGGGGTTGAGGCCCTGTCCCGCGGCGCGGCGTACGCCGTGTTTTTTGAGAAGGATCGCGCTGTCGCGGGGCTGTGCCGTAACAATCTGGAATCATTGAAAATTACGGATCGTACGTCGCTGTATGTCCGGGATTCGACCAAGCCGGGCACGCGTCCGGCGGATGTCCCGCCGGCGACTCTGGTCTTCCTCGACCCGCCGTATCGACAGGGTCTGGTGCCTAGGGCGCTGGGCTCGCTGGCTGCGGGTGGGTGGATGGCCCCAGGGGCGATCGCAGTCCTTGAGACTGAAAATACGGTGCCAGCCGATGAACTGGTGCAATCGCTGTCAGGTGTACGTATTTTGGATGAGCGGGCGTATGGTCTGACCCTGTTTCGCTTTGTTCAATATTGTGGCTGAACCCATGGCCGGCCTTGAAGTTGAACGCGCTGAACAGCGTGGTCAGCGAACGGGCGAGCGTAATGCTGGGGCGGACATCCTGCCGCTTCATGGCCTTTTCAATCGCACGCGTTCCGTACACATACCCCGGATCTGACATTTTGCTGGCGGATTCGGCGGTGTAGCGATCCACAATGCACCCGCGTTTGTGCCAGGCAAAGGCCACCTTGAGCGGACGGGCGGTGGCCCCATCCTTGTCGGAATCGCCGACCATCACGGCCCGGTTCGTCGGGCACGAAAAATCTTTCAGAATTTGCTGTAAATGTTTCGGGCTGGGTTTCGCCAGACGTTTGCCCGTCACCGGATGCGGGCCCCACAGCGTCATATTGCGCTTAATGGCCTGAACAAAGCCCGGATCGATTTGGCTGAGCAGGCGCGTGTCGGATTCGATGCTCGGTTGGCAGTAAAAATGGTCAAACAGCGCCGGAATTTCCATGAAATCGGCAATTTGGCCGCTTTTTTGGGCGTTTTGGGCCAAAAACCACAGGCGCAGGATCAAAGACGTGGCTTCGGTGTCGGAATAAATCACCTGTTGCGCGCCGCTATCGCGGACACCGCGCAGGGTTTGCACCGCTTCGGGGTAGAAAACGGTCAGGTCCTTTTGTTCTTTCATCCAATGGTCGCGAATGGCCCATTGGGTCGCTTTCAGCTGCGTTTCCTCGACCGGATTGGTGGCCTTGGGCAGCATGTTTTGCGCCCCCATCCATTGCAGGGCGCCGGTGTAATCGTAAAAACGGAACTGGCTTGGGGTCTTGCGGAACGCATGCTGGACATGGGTGTGGTCCAACCCGTACAGGGCGGCGGTGCGGGCCATGGCCCGGCTGGTGGATTGGGCCCACGTCTTGATCGTATCGGTCAGCGTGTTGTCCAGATCCCAGACGACCAGATGTTTTTCCGGGCGGCTGGCTTTTGCGTTACGCGGTTTCGACATAGAGCATAAACCCTGCTGTTATTTTCTATAATAACTCGACAGGGATATATGTATCAGCCCAGCATGCCAGTGTAAAGCAAAACCAGCAGGAACAGGCCCAGCCCGACGCGGTACCAGACAAAAACCATGAAGCTGGAACGGGTTAGCCACTTCATCAGAATATGCATGGCCCCCAACGCGGCCAGACAGGACACAACAACCCCCACCGCAATATCCAGCCACAACCCGTTGCTGGGCGGGTTTTCGATCAGGCCCAACGCGGCCAGAAATCCGGCCCCGGCAATGGCGATACTGCCCAACAGGAAGGAAAAGCGTGCGGCCTCGACCCGGCTCAGCCCCAGAAACCGCCCGGCGGTCATGGTGATGCCCGACCGGCTGGTCCCGGGCAACAGGGCCAGACACTGGGCCAATCCAATGATCATCACGTCCTTCAGTGTCAGGTCGGCCCCCGTGCGGGTGGTCGGACATTTCAGGTCGGCCACGCCCAGCAAAATACCGAAAATCACCAGCCCCCACGCCGCCAGTTGCAGCGACCGCGCCCAGGCCGGCTCATAGATATGCAGGATCAGCCCGATGATCACGACCGGGATGGTTCCGGCGATCAAAAACAAACACAGCTTCGCCCGCTGGCTCAGGCCGTTTTTATGGGCGGAGAGCAGGTCGAACCCGCCCAGCACCACCTGCCAGATATCCTTGCGGAAATAGAGCAGAATGGCCAGCAGACTGCCGACATGGACCGCAATATCCAGCGTCAGCGTTTCACCCCAGTAATCCGGCTGGCCCGGCCCCTCATGCAATAACGCATGCGTCAAAATCAGATGTCCGGATGATGAAATCGGCAAAAATTCGCTGATCCCTTGGACGATGGCCAGGATGATAATATGGTAGAGGGGCATGATAACGCGCGGCCTTCCGTGATGCGGTCAGGTTTGTGATTCAAAACAATAAATGGATTTTTACCCATGGTCTATGGCATCGGTGTGGCGGGATTTATTGGCGGTTTTGTGCTGGGTCTGATCGCCCTGCGCTACATTCTGAAGGACCGCAGCAAAGACGATTTGCTGCAGGATAAATCCCTGCGCCTGTACGGGGCCATCACCTGGCTGCTGGCCGCGCTGGGCGGGGCCGTGGCGATGGCGTGCTATACGCATTTTGTGGGGTAAGGTTCCTGCTTTCTACTTGTCCCCTCTCCCATGGGGGCTTTGATTTTCAATATGAAAATACCGATTGGTATAAAATTCTGTGCGTCCGCCCTTGACCGCACCATGTCCTCGCCTAACTGACTGAAAGTGCGCGCAAAAGCGTGGTGCCGTGGTGACGATATGTTGAGGATTTGTTCATCCTTCATTCAGACTTTTCGTGTTACCTGAACACCCTGATCTTTCGCGTGATGATTGTTTTTGAAGCCAAACACACCAACAAACACTGACAAACAGAAGGAACCGTTCCACTATGTCCCGTTTTTTATCCATTCTGGCTGCTGCCGCTTTACTCATTGCTCCTGTCGCGGCGCGTGCGGCGGATAATGTTGAAACCTACACGTTGGAAACGCCGCACACGCAAATCGTTTTTGCGGTGAACCATTTGGGCTTTTCCAATTCCATCGGGAAATTTCTGGGTTATAGCGGGACGATCCATTTCGATCGCACCGACCCGGCCAAATCAAACGTCGATGTTGTGATCAAATCGGATTCGCTGGAAATCAACGATGATGCCTGGAACAAGCATTTGAAGAATGCCGACTTCCTGGATGTCGAAAAATTCCCGGAAATTACGTTCAAAAGCACGGGTATTGCCGTGACGGGTGAAAAAACCGCCGATATTACGGGCGATTTGACCATCAAGGGCGTGACCAAGCCGGTTGTATTGAAAACCACCTTTAACAATGCGGGCCCGCACCCGATGAACCCGGCGGAAAGCCGCGCAGGCTTCTCGGCCACGACCAGCTTTAAACGCTCGGACTTTGGCATCAATTACGGCATCCCCGCCGTGGGTGATGATGTCGAGGTGCGGATCGAAGTTGAATCGATCCTGCAGGCCAAACCGGCGACCAACGAATAATTCCTGATCCAAATCGAGAGGACCGCGCATTATGCAGTGGCGTAACACATCTGAAAATTACGGCGTTGTTGCCAAAAGCTTTCACTGGGTTATCGCCCTGCTGGTGATCGGTCTTCTCGGCGTTGGGCTGTACATGGAATCGCTGGACCCCAGCCCGCTGATGTTTAAATTGTCCTTCTGGCATAAATCCTTTGGGATTGCGGTGCTGGCGCTGGTGGTTTTGCGCGTTTTGTGGCGTGTCACCAACACCCATCCGCACAGCCTGCCGACCCATGCGGGGTGGGAAAAGGTGCTGGCGAAAGTGACCCATGGCCTTTTGTATCTGGCGTTGTTTGCCATGCCGTTGTCCGGATGGATCATGTCCTCGGCCAAGGGGTTTTCGGTCAATGTCTTCGGATGGTTCACCCTGCCTGACCTGGTGGGGGAAAGTGACCAGATCGCGTCCATCGCGCGGGCCGTTCACGGCTATGCCGGATATACGCTGATCGTTTTGATTGGTCTGCATTTTGCCGGAGCGATCAAGCATCATGTCATTGACAAGGATTCAACCCTGCGCCGGATGTTGCCCCAAGTGACGATGATGGTGGCTGTGGTGCTGGCCCTGATGATCGCGCCTGCCGCCGCTTCTGATGCAACGGCTTGGACCCTTCAAAAGGATCAAAGCACGATCGCGATCGAAGGCACGCAAATGGGTGCACCGTTTAAAGGTGGGTTTAAAAGCTTCGATGGCGTGATTCATTTCGATGCCGATCATCTGGCGGCGTCCAAGGCTGATATTACGATTGATATCGCCAGTTTCGACAGCGCCAGCAAGGATCGTGACGGGTCGGTGCAGGGGGCGGAATGGTTTGATTCCAAAACCTACCCGCAAGCCAAATTTGTCACGGATAAATTCGAAGCCGGGACCGATCCGAACAGCTTTATCGCCCATGGCACGTTGACCATTCGCGATAAAACCGTACCGGTGCAATTGCCGTTTACATTGGTGATTGACGAAAACGGAACGGCCACGGCGAATGGGTCGGTTACCATCAACCGCATTGATTACGGCGTCGGGGCCGGACAATGGTCCAACCCCAAGGATGTCGGCACGGATGTAAAGGTTACAATCCATATCGTTGCGACAAAGTGAGATAATAAAAACCCGGCGATTGGCCGGGTTTTTTGTGGCTTATTCTCTGCGCAATTGTGGTTCGGGTGGGGCCGTGGGATAGGATCTTGCGCTGATGGGTTCGGCCGCGCCTGTTACGGCATCGCCGACCATGGCCCGGGCGGGTTCGGGCAACGCACCCGCAGCGCGTAAATGATCGCGCAGGGCGGCGATGCTGTTTCCAGGTTTTTGGCCCCGGACGTAAATGCCAGCGCCCTCATACAGTTCTTCGGCGGTATGAATTGTGATGATATCGCCACGTTTCACATCTTCATAAGCCAGGGCGTATGTCGAAAAGATTTCAGACACGCTCATCGGCATACGAAATTGAAAGCCCGCCGGTGTATGAACGATGGGCGTGCGGTTGAAGAACGACCCCCCGGGGACGACGAGCGTCATGCGCCCCAGCGTCATGTCCTCGGGAACGACAAATTTATAAACCTTGATGGTTTTTTTATTATCCAAAATCTCTTCATGACCGCTGGGCGTTACGAATTTGGCGATGGTGTTTTCGGTTTCCAGTCCGTCGCGGTGTTTCAATTCAATCATTTTCTGAAGGGCGTTGTTCCATTTGGCTGGATTGATAACACCCGCGCCACAGCGTTCGTGCCAGGGTAAGCCGCCGCCATTGCTGGTGTAGCGGGCGGATTCGGTTTCAAAATTTGCCGGATTTTGGGCGAACGCATGGTTTTCATCATCTTTGAATACGCCGGGGCTTTTAAAGTCCATAATGTCGCGGTCGGCGCTCATCAATCCGGCGGCCATGATTTCTTCGAAAGACAATGCGTCGCCATACCATTCGGCCATTTGGCGGTATGTTGCGGCCAGGGCCGGGGTGGCTGTCGATGTGCCGTGTGTTATGGCGCCGTCAAAAGTTGGTACCCGGCTACAGATATCAGCGGCGGGGTTGCTGTAATGCGCCATAGCGGGGTGCGGTTTTTTATTGTTTTTGCTGGGAAAATCCGCGCTGGCCCCAACCACAACGGCGCGCGGGCTGTGGTTGTAATACGAGCCTTCGGCAAGGCGCCCGCCCCCGTTAAACCAGTCATTTCCGCTGGCTTTAAAAATGATGACGTTGTTTTTTTGTAAATCGTTCAGCGTGTTTTTTACTGTTGTAAAGTCAGGGTGGTTTTCGTCCCGATTCACGATCAAATCTTGCGCGTCCTCGACGTTCGTTGATGCGGGTCCTTCGGATGAGCTGAAGACGACGTTGTCGGCAATACGCGCGCCATTATTGTTGAGCAATGCCGTGATGATGTCGCTGTTGTTCGCGTTAATCTGTCGAATGATCGTTTCGTTTACGCCGTGGAAATTTTTTGTATCGACATCAGGGTTGATCGCCATTGCCGTTTGCAGGGCCGTTTTGAAAACGATGTTGAAATGCGCACCTTTGTCATTGTTGTTCTGGCTTTCGATGGCCACCAAATCAATTTCACGGTTCGCATGATTTTGGGGTGTTGCCAGACGGGGGAGGTCGGATTTCTTTGCGGCCTTGACCGTGGGCATGGTGCGCAAGGTGGCCCCGTTATTTTTTAACATTTCATGCGTCAAATGATTATTGTCCTGCACGATTTGACGCGCTTGCGGGCTTCCCGTTGTGATTCTTTCGTAATGTCGATCATCAATAAGGCCATACTCTTTCAAAAGATTAAGCATGTCCTTGTTGTATGCATAGTGGGACGGGCCCGGGAATGGGACGACTTTCTCCCTGTGACCGATCGCATCCTCTTCGCTCATGCCGATATCGTAGAGGAAGCGGATCACCTTTAATGCTTCTTTGGTCTCGCTGACGCTTAAATGTGATTGTTTCGCAAATGTCGCAAAGGCACGGTCCATGACCGTGATGCCGTATTCATCCTGATATTGTTTATCCGCACCTTTCGCGGCCAGTTTTCTCATCAGTGCGAAACCGGTTTCTTTTTCAAGGCCCCTTTCAATCATCAGCAGGGTGATTTCCAGCGTGCCATAAGATGTGTCGTCTTCCTGAATGACGATATTCGGGTTTGCCCCTTGATCCAGCGCGGTGTGCGCCGTCGCGATCAGGGTTTTTGAATCTGGGCCTTCTTTGTCTCGCGCATAGTAAGACGTTTCTCTTATGACTGCATCATAGGCGGCCAGAAGAGAATCGTGCAGGGTCTTATCCTGTGGGGTACGGATGGCGTTTTTGTTGTTTTTCGCAATCTTCGCCGTCGGTTCGGCTGTCGTCTGTGCGGCAACGTCATTGAAGTGGGTGCTGAAACCCAGCAGGGTCAGGCCGGCAGCGGCCAGCGCGGAACGCAGTTTTTGAGCAGACGCCATCAGTAAACTCCAGAATTGCGACTATAAAGCGTGTTGTTATGGGGGCGCACTTTATCGCAAATCTTCTGGAAAATGCAAAAATTATAAATCGTTTATTTTCAAATTGTTAGGATAATAAAAAGCCCGGATGGCCGGGCTTTTTATTATCGTTCGAACCGTGACGGGTAAATCGGTGTCGGGGCGATGGGCTGGGGCCGTTGCAGGTCGACGGGGTACATGAAATCGGATTCTTTGCCGCCGGCGATTGTTTTCAGTGGTTTAGGTAACGTGCCCGCCGCCTGTAACGCGTCGCGCAGGGCGGCGATGCTGTTTCCTGTCGCTTGTCCGCGCAGGATGATGCCAGCCCCCGGGGCCAAAGGTTGCGTGGTGCGGATGGTGAACACATCCCCGGCTTTCACATCTTCATACGCAAAGGCGAAAGTGGATACGATTTCGCTGAATGATTTTGGCATCCACAGATCAAAGCCCGCCGGGGTGCGTACGGCGATATCGCCATGCGTGCCCAGAGGGTGCGGGAATTTGAATGTCAGCTTGCCCAGTGTCATGTCTTCAGGCACGCGGACCTGATACACATATTCTGGTTTTTTGGCATGGCCGACCGTGATGCGGGCGGGTTCCGCCATCGCGGTATGGGTGATAGGCGCCGCGCTCAGGCCTTTTTCAGCCTTTAACGCCAGCATCTTTTGAATGGCGTCGTGCCACGCCGGAACGTCCAGAATGCCGGGGCCGCATCGTTCATGGTGGGGCAAACCCCCGCCATTGGTGACGAATTCGGCCGGGGCGGACTGCAATGTGACCTCCGCTGGCGATCCAAACAGGCTTTGGAACGATCCGACATTTTCGAAATCGCGCACGTCGCGGCTGGCCGTCATCATGGCGGCGGCCATGATTTCTTCGAAATTCAACTGGTCACCGTACCAGGACGCCATTTGCCGATACAATGCGGCGGTTTCCGGTGTTGAAAACGATGTACCGCTAAGCTGTTCGCCCCGGCGGTTGGGCTGCTTCGCGCAAATGTCGCCGCCAAAGCTGCTGTACGTGCTGATCACGTGGACGGGTTGATCTTTGGACTCCTTGGTTTTGTACATGCCGCTGGATCCGACAATCACCGCCCGCGGGGAATGGGTGGTGGAATAGCCCTGCATATACCGCCCGCCGCCGCTATACCAATCATTGCCCGCGGCTTGAAACACGATGGGTTTTGACGCGTCGAGGCGTTTGATCACCGTATCTGTCGTGCGGTAGAGCAGCGTGTCCGTCGTGTGGTGGACACGTTTCTGGTCGCCCAATTTTTCCGATCGGGTCATGCCCATGGAGTGGGTGAACACGACACTATCCATCAACGGAGCGGCGGCGTTGTTAAACAATGCGCGCAGGATGTTGGATGTTTCCCCGCCCGGATAAAACATGATGGATTCTTCGACGGCGTGAAACCGTGTGAAATCCACCTCTGGATTGATGGCAAAGGCCGTGCCCGTGGCGGTGCGGAACGTATCGGTATGGTGGTCCCCTGTATCACCGGCAGGGCGTTCAACGACGATCAGGTCAACCGGCTTATTCCCCGCCGTGGGGCCGGGGACGACCGGGGCCAGATGGGTGTGGCTGTCATACAGATAGGGCACGATAATCGGCCGGTCGCGGGGTATGGCGGCGTTGACATCCATGCCGTTGATGCGGGCCAGATCGGCCGCAATGATGGCCGTCTCGGCATCCGGGCGGACATATTCGCGGCCCACACTCTTGGCGATTTTTTCAAAACTGGTCGTGGTGTCCTTGTCGCTGATGAACACAAAATCCTGTGCAGGTTTTGTATGGATTTCCTGTCCAACCGCCACGGGAATGTGCAGGGTTTGGCCCGTGAATACGGGCAGTTTACCCGTATTCTGCGCGATGATGGCGGTGCGGCTGTCCGCCGTATCGCGTGCGCCCATGATGGGGGCAAAACGTTCGGCCAGTGTGTCCAGCGTGTCGCCGGGCTGAACCGTATATGCAAACGGTTTGAGTGGCAGGACGACAGAAAAATCCAGCACCTTGGCCCCGTTATCATGCAGCAAATCCATCGTGATGGTGGTGGCGGTGCGCGCGGCATGGGTCGCGGACGGGGTGCTGTAATGCAGGCGATAATATGTGGCGTAGTCAATCAGCCCGGCGCGCCAGAACTCCTCGGCACTGGCCAGATTGTGAATGATGTCGGTCATGCGGGTGCCGGCCTGAATTTTTATGGTCTCTTCCGCATCGCTCAGGCTCAGCCCGCGATCCAGCAACCGTTTCATCATTTTCAAGCTCAGGCGCAGGTCGGATCGTGATTGATCCTGCGCGTCAATCACGGCTTTGACGGCATGGTCCATCGGGCTGCGTCCGCCGACATCCTGTGATTTGATGTCAGCTCCGCGCTCCATCATGAAATCAAACAACTCCGTTGATTCCAACAGGCGCGACACCTGAAACATGGCGCTGAATGCGGTGGAGTAGGCCTCTTCGCCGATCATCAGGGAGCCGTAGCTGTTGTGATTGATGTCGCCGCCATCGTTCATCAGTTTTTTGATCAGGGCGATATTGCCCCGGACATGCAGATCGTTTTTGGGGTTGTATGATGGGTTGGCATTTTTCTGCGTCAGCAAAAACTGCCCCAAAATCCCAACTTCGCGGGCCAGGTCGTAATTTAATTTGAACTGTTTCTGGGCGGCGTCCGATTGTGTGGCCAAGCTTTGCGTTTTGGCTGTCGCATCGGCTTCTTCTATCGCCGGATGGGCGACGCTGTTGAAAGACAGGGTGAGGGCCAGCGCGCTCAGGCTGGCGGAGGCAACGATTTTGCGAATATGGCTACGGTTCATTTTTAAAATCCACCTGGAAAGGCTGGTTTGGCACCCGGCGTTTCGGGCAGGGCCTTGTGAATATTGACAGGTTGGGCGTCGCCCGTGACGGTGTTCATCTGCATGGTTTTTAACGGCGCCGGCAGGGTCCCGTTTCCACGCAGATAATCACGCAATGCGGCGATGGAATTGCCCGGGGCGTGGCCGTTAAAGACGATTCCCGCCTGCGGGGCCAGCGGTTGCGTAGTGCGCAGTTCAAACACATCCCCGACCTTCACATCTTCATAGGCAAAGGCGAAGGTGGATAAAACATCCGTGTATGTCCGGGGCAACAGCATTTCAAACCCGGCCGGGGTGCGCACGACCACGTCGCTGTGCGCGTTCTGGAACTGCGGTAACAGGAATGTCAGCTTGCCCAGTGTCATATCCGTCGGGACCGGGATGCGGTATATGTATTCAGACACGCCGTTTGCATCGGATGTGGTGAACGCATTTTTGATCGTGACACGCTGGTGCGATACCATGTTGGCGGTCAGGTTAAATTGTGCCTTTAACGACAATGTTTTTTGCAGGGCTTGGTGCCATGATTGCGGCTCCAGCACACCCGCGCCGCAGCGTTCATGGCGCGGCAATCCGCCGCCATTGGTGGTATAAAGTGCGGGTACGCTGTTCAATGTGGCCAGGGTCGGCGGCAATGACGCTGTGTATTTTCCGATATTTTCAACATCCAGAACATCACGGTCCGCGCTCATCAATCCGGCGGCCATGATTTCTTCAAAGCTTAAGCGGTCGCCATACCATTCGGCGAACTGGCGATATTGGGCGGCGGTGGACGGGGTGGAAAACGACGTGCCCGTCATAATTTCCCCACGGAAATTCGGTACGCGCGCGCATACATCGGCCCCGTACGAACTGTAATGGGTCATGACGTGCATTTTAACGCCGGGGGCCGTGTTTTTTGTTTTTGCGATCGCGCTGGCCCCGATCAATACGGCACGCGGTGAATGGGTCAGGGTATATCCCTGCATATACCGCCCAGCCCCATAGCTGTACCAGTAATTGCCCGCGGCGTTGAAAATAATGGGTTTTGACTGGTTCAGCGGGTCCAGCATCATGGCAATGGATTCGACATTGCGGTCATTCGCGGTGCGGGCCTGTCGCGCGTCATTGGCTGCGTTTTCCTTGATTGCGGTGCCCATGGAATGGGTGAAAACCATGCGGTTGTTGGGTGAATCGGCGGCATCGTTGCGCGTATTGGCGCTGAACAACGCGCGCAAGGCATCCGGAATTTGTGCGCTTGGGTAATCGATGGGCAGGGTTTCAATCGTGTGAATGCGATTCATGTCCGCTGCCGGATTCAGGCCATAGGTCGTGCCCGCAGCGATTCTGTAGGTATCGCGGTGGTGCGCGTCTTCGACCTTGATGGGTAGGGGGTTGCCCTCAATCACGAATAAATCGACCGGATTGCGCGCGGCGCTTGGGTCCGGCTGGATCAGTTTGACGTGCGTGTGGCTGTCGTTCGTATATGGGAACAGAATCTTTTGCCCGGATTCCAGCTTGGTGTCGATGGGCAGGTTGTTCATCGCGGCCAGCTCCGCCGCAATGGTCTTGATGGATGCGCCGGGGCGGTAATAATGCGTGGCATTGCCCTCGGCCAGTAACTTAAAGGTGGCCCCTGTGCTGTAAACGCTGATGGTGCCGATTTCGCGACCGGGGGGCAGGGGAATATTGACCGTATGCCCGGCGGACAGCGGGGTGTCATTGGCCTGTGTAATCAAGGTGCGGGCATGATCCAGATCAATCGCCCCCATGACCGAGGCGAAGCGTGTCACGATCGTGTCCAGCGTGTCATCCGCCGTGATCGTAACGCGGAAGGGCCCGCCGGGGCGTGAATCCGTGAAATCCGGCGTCTGGGCCCCATATTCCTGTAACAAAGCGGGGGTGATGGTGTCCGCGTTTAACAGGGCATCGCGAGCCGCATCGGACCCGGTTATAATTTTTCTATAGACATCATCAGGCACCAGCCCGTGATCGCGCAGCACGCTCAACCCGAACAGGTTTTTGGCGGTCGCTGCGTAATCGCGCTGCGCGACGCCTTTGAGCCGCTCGCGTGTGTCGTTCAGGGTCAGGCCGCGGGCTTCCAATGTTTGGACGATTCGCAAGGCGGCTTCGACTTTTTCGCGGGACACAAGCTGGGCGTCCTGCAAATTGCTGACGGCGTAATCCATCACGCTCCACCCATCGGCATCAATCGCCTGCAGATCCGGATTTTTGCTCAGCACATGGTCCAGAATCTCCGTGGTCATCATCATCGCGGAGAGCTGGATCGCTGCGAACAAAGGGCTGGATACGCTGGTCTTGCCCACGCGCATGCCTTTTTCAATGCGAAAATTCGGGTTGGCGCCGCGATCCAACAGGGATTTGATCGTGTCGATATTGATGCGGATGTAATCGTCCGTGGCGGGGTTGTAATTGGTGATGCTGCCCGACCGTTCCTCGATCAAGCGGCCCAGGGCGCGCATTTCGGCGACAAGGTCGTTATTCAAATGGTACAGCGGATCAATCACAACGCTCAGCGGCGGGGGCGAAACGGGCAGGGAAGCCGGGTCCGGCGTTTGCGGACGGTCCAGATTATCGTTGATGGGCGAGATGGCGGCGGCGTTAAAAGCGCCCAGTAATGTTGCGAATCCCAGCCCAGCGGCGGCCAGAAGCCGCGCCCGTTTTTGAACGGTAGCCATTTTAAATAATCCCTGTTTTTACTTTTTTATTTTTGTAATCGAAAACACTAGGGCGGATTGCCGGGGAATGCAAAAGGTAAAACCGGATTTTGGAATGGCTGGGTTGCATGGGGCGTTTGTTATGAAAACAATCGTGCCAACGTTTCATTTTTGTTCTTTAAAATCAGGCCGATAAAATTTTTTTTCGGGGAAATGTGAATTTGCGGCTGGGGAATCGGCCGGGAAAAGTCTATGATGTCAGTCAATTAAAACATGTCCTTCAAGGGACGTCTGGGATAGTCTGTGTAACATGAGAACTCTGTATCATCTTTGGCTTCACCCCTTTTCACGGAAGGTGCGCATCGCACTGGCCGAGAAGAAGCTCGATTTCGAGCAGCGTATTGAAAAAGTGTGGGAACGCCGGACCGAGTTTCTGGCCCTGAACCCCGCGGGCGATGTCCCGGTTCTGGTCGAAGCCGATGGCACGACCTTGGCCAACTCTCAGGTCATTTGCGAATATCTCGAAGAAGTCTACCCAGAGATTAATCTGCTGGGCTTTGATCCGGCACAGCGCGCGGAAACGCGCCGCCTGGTCAGCTGGTTCGATGTGAAATTCAACCGCGAAGTCACCGACAATCTGGTCGGCGAAAAATTGATGAAGCGGTTTTTAAAATTGGGTGAACCGCATGGCCCGTCTATTCGCGCCGGTCATGCCAACATTCACTACCATCTGGATTATATCGGTTTTCTGACGGAAAAACGCCGTTGGTTGGCCGGTGAGAATTTTTCGCTGGCGGATATTGCGGCGGCGTCGCATTTATCAGCCATCGATTATATCGGCGACGTTCCATGGGATGAGCATCAGGCCGCCCGGGAATGGTATGCACGCGTGAAATCCCGGCCCAGCTTCCAGCCTCTGCTGGAGGATCGGATCCCCGGATTTACGCCTGTTGGCCACTACGAAAACGTAGATTTCTAAGATACAGTATCGATCCGTTTTTGTCGGGGAGAGCGAAGTCTCCCCCGCATCGGTGACTGCGCTTCAAAGCGCGAGAGAAAAAGAAGAATGCAGTAAGGTAATGACGGACAAAAAACTTTTTTGTTTTGGATACGGGTACACCGGTGACTATCTGGGCCAGGCTTTGAAAAAAGCCGGCGGGTGGGCCATTGCGGGCACGACGCGTGACCCCGAAAAACGCCGCTTCCTGAAAAATCTGGGTGTGCGCGGTTATATGTTCGACTACACCCAGCCGCTCGAAGACCCGCAATTGTTCCTGAAGGGAACCACCCACCTTCTGATCTCCACCCCGCCGGCGGATAATGGTGATCCCACGTTCCTGATGCATGAAGACGATATTTTATCCATCCCGACGCTGGAATGGGTTGGGTATCTGTCATCGACGTCGGTGTATGGTGATCGCAGCGGCGAATGGGTCGACGAAAATTCCGAAGTGCGTCCATCCACCAAACGCGGTTCACGTCGCGCCCGGGCCGAAGCGCAATGGCTGTCGCTGGCGGGCCAGGGTGTGCCGGTGCATGTGTTCCGTCTGGCGGGCATTTACGGCCCCGGACGATCCGCATTGGATTCCGTGCGCGCCGGTATTGCCCGCCGTATTGATAAACCCGGCCACGCGTTCAGCCGCATTCATATCGATGATATCGTTCAAGTGTTGATGGCGTCGATGGCAAAACCCAATCCGGGTGCGGTTTATAATCTGGCCGATGATCTGGCCGCCCCCAGCCACGCGGTGATTGCCGAGGCCTGTGACATGCTGGGCCTGACCCCGCCGCCGCTGATTAAATATGACGACGCCGACATGGCCCCAATTGCCCGCAGTTTTTATTCCGACAACAAGCGCATTAAAAACGACCGCATTAAAAACGAACTGGGCGTCGTCCTGAAACATCCGACCTTTATGGAAGGGCTGCAGGATTGTCTGGCCAAGGAACAGGCGCACCGTTCCCGTATGGGTGCCTTTGCCGCCGCCGCCATAGGCGGGTCCCGCGAGGGGTAGATTTTCAAGACGGATTGAGGGGCTTTGGGCCTCTATTTTTATGTTTATTTTCAGTGTGTTGATGCGGTTCGCACGCGAAAGTTTGTGCGGCCTTTGTGGTTTGTGGTACGACCATATTTCTGCAAAAAACGAAACGGGATTGGGTCATGGCCGGAGTGGGCGAAACATATTCATTGAGTGAAGATTATCTGCGCGGTGCGTTTGAGCGCGCGCAGGCCGACAAACAAGATTTTCTGATCACATACACTTACGGCGAAGAAGGCATGCCATGGGGCTTTTGCCCGATGATTGATCTTCACGAATCCTGCGTGGCTGTGACCAAGGACACGATGCGCCGCGACTTGCTGGGCGTTTATACGAAGCACGGCGTTCTCAATATCAGCCGTGTTTATGATTTGTCGTGCGATTTTGAAAATGCGTGCGGCGGTGTAGAAAAATTGCCGTACGAAGTGGATGTGGCCGCAAACGATATCATCGTCAAAGTGAATGCAATTGAAGAGTGGCAGAACCAACCCTTCTGGAAGCGCTGGTTGACCAAGCCGAAAATCTAAGACTGTTTGATTAAATCAGATCATCGATGGGCGCAGGGAGAGATCCTTGCGCCTTCATTGCATCATAGGCGTTGTACGGCAGGCGGACGCTGACCGCGGTGCCGATGCCGACGGTGGATTCGATGTGCAACGTGCCGCCGTGCAGTTCGATCAACTCCTTGGTGATGGCCAGCCCCAGTCCCGTGCCCTCATGCTTGCGCGTGTAGTGGGATGCGGCCTGTTCGAACGGACGGGTGACGTTTTTCAGCTTGTTCGCCGGAATGCCAATGCCCGTGTCGGTGACTTTGATCAGCACGTAATCATCACGTTCCATGCAATCAATCCGTACCGATCCGCCCGCGTCGGTGAATTTCACCGCGTTGGAGAGCAGGTTCAACAACACCTGCATCACGGCGCGGCGGTCGGCGATGATTTGTAAATCTTCGTTCGCCATGTCGATGCTGACGCGGATTTTGGCCTCGGTCGCGCGGCCTTCCATCATGTGGACGGCCAGGCGGATGACCTTGGAGACATTCAGTTCTTCCAGATCCAGCTCATACTTCCCGGCTTCGATCTTGGACATGTCCAGAATATCGGCGATCAAATCGAGCAGATGTTCACCGCTTTCGCGGATGCCGCCGATATAATCCAGATAACGGTCGGACCCGATGGGGCCCAGCAACTGGCGCTGCATCATCTCGGAAAAACCGATAATGGCGTTCAATGGTGTACGCAGTTCGTGGCTCATATTCGCCAGGAATTGGGATTTCGCGGCATAGGCGCGTTCGGCGGCTTCTTTTGCTTCGTGCAGATCGCGTTCGTACAAAGTGCGGTCGGTTACGTCCTGCATAATCCCGAACAGGGAAATGACTTCGCCATCGGCATCGTTTTCGCAACGGCCTTCGCATCGGATGTAACGCACCTCGCCACTGGGGCGCAGGACGCGGAATTCCATTTCATACGGTTTTTGTTCGATAATCGCGCGCTGGAACGCCTGTAACAGGCGGCCCACATCGCGGCGGTGGAGCAGGGCATTCACACTGTCCAGTGTCGGGTGGAACTGTTCCGGGTCGACGCCGAAGATGCAGTAAATTTCCTCGGAGAAAATGATGTCGGTTGCGCCCACGATCCAACGCCAGTGGCCCATATGGCCGATGGCTTGGGCCTCGCGCAACATTTGCTGTTGGCGGAACAGGGCGTCTTCCTGTTTTTTAATGGCGGTGACGTTGCGGCCCACGCTGTAAATCGCATCGCCGGACCGTTTGTTGCGCCATTCCATCCATAATGATGCGCCATCGCGGGTCAGCATGCGGCATTCGAAATCAATGACATGGTCATGCACCGCGTCATCGGTCATCAATGCGCCGATGGCGTTGCGCACCATGGCTTTATCTTCCGGGTGGATGGCGTCCAGAAAGCTCATCCGCTGCATCTGGCTTTCGGTATAGCCCAGCGTGTCGGCCATCACCGGATTGATCCGGGTGAAGCGCGCGCGCGTATCGGATACGGCCATCAAGTCGGATGACATCGCCATGAAATGCGCGGTTTCGGTATTGGCAGCGGTGGCGGCGCCCTGTTTTGCGGCGGCGTCATCGGCGCGGGTTTTCCATTCATTCCCGGCGATCCGGTCCAACAGGCGCGCGGCCATGTCGGTATCCAGACCCGCATTGCGTGCGGTTTCGCCGTCCGTGCCCGAGGCAATGATCAGGCCGCGGCCATCGGCCATTTTCAGGCGGTCAAACTGGTACGGGCCGCGCACGGGGGGCAACGCATGGCCGGTCTGGATATCGACCAGATGCAACCCTTCGCGCAGGCTGGAGAGAATGGCGTTCGCGTCATCGCGGCGTGCGCCGAACATGGATGTGGCATGAAACGCATCATCAGGTTCGGCAAAGGTGAATACGCTGGTCAGCGCGCGACCAATCAGGTCGGCGGGCTCCACGCCGCACAAGGCGGCAAAATCGGTCGTGGCAAAAAGGATTTTTCCATCCTGATCGGCGATCAGGCGCGGCACACCATCGTTCAGATCATCCAACGCGCCCGGCGCAACACGATTGGCGACCTGTGCGGTCGCTGTGCCTGTCGGGGTTTGGGTGTCCTTTGGGGCCATTGAGATTTACCAACTTACGGGCCGTTTGGCCTCGTTATCCCTGTACAACTCACCGATTCGAACGGTTTCGAATCACATTTAACGCCTGTCATGATGACAGGCGGAGTGGGGCCTTTTCAACCAAAAGATTTTGGAAATTTGCGCGATTATTGAAAAAGATCGCTTGACGTTATGGATTTGGTTTGGGGAGCGTTTGCACGCGCTGGATCGCCTGCTCCACCACGGTGGCCACATGATCGGCGTGATCCGGCGCATGTTGGTTCACATAGTTCATGATGGCACACAGTGTCGAGATCGGACGGGCCGGGGCCAGCGGCAAGGCCGGTGTATCAGTGCCATGGTGCAAAGCGCATTCGTGTGTATTGGTGTCGATGGAAAAACGCGCCCCACCCTCATCCGGGGGCAGGCGGGTCAGCGTGTTGAGGACGTCGCGCAACGGCGTCAAATGATCCGGCAAATCCATGATTGGTACACACCCAAAATTTTGTTTTTATAATTATGGGAAAATGTAGCCCAGAATGGTGCGGTGCGTCAAGTTTGTTGGGAAGGTAGAAGGCCCTCACCCCGGCCCTCTCCCCCCGGGAGAGGGTTAGGGTGAGGGTGCATACGAAAACGCCCTCCCCGACCATGCCGGAGAGGGCGTTTTCCAAACCGCTTAATGTTTAATATTTCACGCCACAGCCATATAAGGCTGGCTGCTGGCCGTTTCCACCGGTTTCCCGGCGGCCAGGTCGGCCAGTGCGGCGCGGACATAGTTTTTCGCCCCGGCAATGGTGGCGGGGTCTGCGCTTTTGTTATCGTCAATCGCACCGGCATAGACCAGCGTGCCTTCGCCGTTGATCACGAACATGTGCGGGGTCGTGCTGGCACCATAGGCGTGGCCGACGGTTCCATCGCCATCCAGCAGATAGGCGGTGGCCTTCATGCCTTCGCGGGTAATGACCTCTTCGGCTTGCGCGCCGGTCACATGGCCCTGCTTGCCCTCGGCGCCCGAGTTAATCACCAGCCAGACCACACCCTGGCCTGTGGCTTCTTCCTGCAGGGTTTGCATGTTCTTGCTGTCGTAATGTTTGCGCACGAACGGGCATTCGGCGTTGGTCCATTCCAGAACGACGGTCTTGCCCTTGAAGTCGGACAGGTTGTGGGACGTGCCCTTGGAATCGGTCAGGGTAAAGGCCGGCGCGGCCTCGCCCACCGTTGCGGCGGCGTGTGCGGACAGCGTCGGGGCAAACATCAAAGCGGCAACGGCCGCGGCAAGCAGGATTTTCATGGTCGATCTCTCTCCATCAGGTTTGAACAAGGTACGCAGAATGAAGTGTTATTCCGGATTGATGACATCCGCCACGATGCCGGGTGTCAGAAGCTGTGGCAAGACCACTGCATCCGGGCGTGTGCCATTCACGGCAGGCGGATAGTACACATAGAGCGGAACGCCATTACGTCCATAGGATTCAAGAAATTTTGTGATGTCCGGATTCTGGTTGGTCCAATCGCCTTTCAGGTAGGCGATGTTTTTGTCCTTGAACAAATTCATCGTATCCATGGTGGCGATGGCGACGCGTTCATTCACCTTGCATGTGATGCACCAGGCGGCGGTCATATTGATAAAAACTGCCTGATCCGTGGCCAGCAATTCATTCAACCGCGCGGTGGTGAAGGGTTCAGCGTCGCCGTTGGCCGTTTGCACCATGCCCACCGGGGCCGTGTCCATCATCGGCTTGGACATCGGGGCGAAGGGCAGCAGGGCCAGCGCCAGCGCAATCAGCCCCAGAAGGGTGATGATCATCCGGCCCATCCCCGCATCGGGACGGTGGGACAGCATCCACAAGGCAAACGCGATCAGCACCATACCGACCAGCGCGGCCAGAACGCCGTGCGGCCCGCTTTGCAGGCTCAAAACCCACACCAGCCAGACGGCGGAGCCATACATCGGGAAGGCGAGGAATTCACGGAAGCGCAGCATCCACGCGCCCGGTTTCGGCAAGGCGCGCGCCAGTGCCGGAATAAAACACAGGGCCAGATACGGCAAGGCCAGGCCAAAGCCCAACGCCATAAAGACGGACAGGGCGGTCACGGGCGGTTGCACCAGCGCATACCCCAACGCCGCCGCCATAAACGGTGCAGTGCACGGCGTGGCGACAATGGTGGCCAGCATCCCGGTAAAGAACGATCCGCGCAAGCCCGATTGCCCGGCCAGTTTTTGCCCGACGCCCGCCAATTGCCCGCCAAATTCAAACACGCCGGACAAGGACAAGCCGATGACAAACAGCAGATATGCCAGTGCCAGAATGACCTGCGGATTTTGTAACTGGAACCCCCAGCCGATTTGTGCGCCCCCGGATTTCAGGGCGATCAACGCGCCGGCCACAATGCCAAAGCACACCAAGATGCCCGCGGTATAGGCCAGCCCGTGTGCGCGGGCGTGGTCTTTATCTTTCCCCTGCATCTGCACCAGTTTGAGCGCCTTCAGCGATAAAACCGGAAACACGCACGGCATCAAATTCAAAACCATACCGCCCAGCAGGGCAAACAGCAGGGCCTGCATCAATGTTGTTGTTGGTGCGGCGGGGGCGGGTGATGGGTCCTGTGTGGGTGACGGTGCGGATGGTGCTGCGCCATCGATTGCGCCGGGCTCAATCGTGACGCGATGGGCGCGGCCATTCGCCGCCAGGACGATATCAAATGATCCTAACTCTTCAACCGCGCGGGTGGTGTCGCGGGTTTGGCGGATGGTGATGGTTTCACCCGTAGTGGTGATGGCGGGGCTGGCGTTATTGATGATGGCGCCCCATTCATGCGGAAATACGCGCAGCGCCGGATCATTCAAGTCTGCCAGTGCGGCGGGGTTGTTCGGCGTGATGGTGATGATGAAATCCGTTGCATCCGTGCTGTATGTGGCTGTGGCATCCAGTGTGGTGGGCTGGGCGGCACGCGCGGCCGTGATCATGGTGCTGTCCGCCGGCGTGTCCGTGCCATCCCCTGCGTTCAGTGTGATCTCGTGGCTGGAAAATTCCGGAATACAGATGTCTTTGCACACCAGAATTTCGACGTCGGCTTTAATCGTGATTGGCCCGGCGGGCAGGGTGGCGGGGACGGTGATATCCTGCAACAGGGTCGCGGCGTTTTCATACCCGTAATTCATCAGCCCGGCATAGGGCACCGCGTGCGGCGTGGGCCAATGCAGGGCGCCCGCGGTAAATCCATCGGGCAGGGTCCATGTGATGTTCGGGGCCATGCCGGAATCGCCGGGGTTCAGCCAATAAGTGTGCCACCCATCATTGATGGTTTGGTCCACGGCGACTTGAAACGTCGTTCCGGCCTCGATCGGGTTCTGTTCCGGAATCAGGCGAATGGTGACGTTGGGCTCTGCGCTTACGGGCTGTGCTTGCACCGGACCCGTTGAGACCGCCAGCATCGATACAAGGGCCAGCAGGGATGCAAGGGTCAGCAGGGGGCGGAAGCGCATGGTTAAGATCCTGATTTTTCCGGTAAAAAACAAACGGCTTCAATAATGTAGCCTATTCCTCGCCGGGGGCAAGAGCGCGGGTGTGCTTGACTCTTATGATGGGGTGTAGACAATACGCGCGGACCTTTATGGGGGATCAGCAATGGGGCAGGCCAAAATGACCAAAACCGACCGGGACGCCGTTATCACCAAAAACGGGACGGGCCCGCTCTGGAGCCCGGATCGCGTGCGCCGTGACCGGTCCCGCCTGCACCATTTCATGGAACGCGCCGAAGTGCGCGCGGGCCGCGATTTCATCGATTATGACAGCATCTGGCGCTGGAGCGTTGAAAACACCGAATCCTTCTGGGATCTGGTCTGGGATGCGTGCGGTGTAATCGGGGACAAGGGCACCACCATTTTGCGGGACGCGCAATCCATTACGGACGCGGAATTTTTCCCCGATGCGCGCGTAAATTATGCTGAAAACCTGCTGCGCCGCCGGGACGATGCGGTGGCCATGATCTTCCGCAATGAAAAGGGCGAGGAACGCCAGCTGTCGTTCAACGATGTGTACGATCTGTCCTCCCAGATTGCGCAGGCCTTGCACCATGCGGGTGTGGGTGAAGGGGACCGCGTTGCGGCCTTTATGCCCAACACGCCGGAAACCATCATCGCCATGCTGGCCGCCACGTCGCTGGGGGCCATCTGGTCCTCGGCCTCGCCCGATTTCGGGGTGCAGGGATTGGTCGACCGTTTTGGCCAGATCGAGCCAAAGGTTCTATTCGCCGTCGATGCCTATTATTACAACGGTAAAACGGTGGATTGCCTGGCCCGTGTGGTCGAGGTGCAGCCGCGCCTGCCGGGTCTGCAATTGACCGTCATTGTTCCGTTTGTGAATGCGAACCCGGATTTGTCGGGGCTGCACCATGCGGTGACGCTGGGTGATCTGGTCGCGCCGTTCGTGCCGCGGGATATGTATTTCAACCGTGTCGCGTTTAACCATCCGCTGTTCATCATGTTTTCATCCGGCACGACGGGCATTCCCAAATGCATCGTCCATGGCCATGGCGGCACGCTGATCCAGCATGTGAAGGAACATCAACTGCAATGCGATATTGGCGAAGGGGACCGCGTGTTCTACTTCACCACCTGTGGGTGGATGATGTGGAACTGGCTGGTGTCGGCGCTGGCGTCGGGTTGCACGCTGATGCTGTTTGACGGGTCGCCGTTTTATCCGAATGGCAAAACGCTGTGGAATTTCGCTGAACAACATTCCTGTACATTGTTCGGCACGGCGGCGAAATATATCGATGCGCTGAAGGCTGCGGGCCTGCGCCCCGGCGATGATCACGATCTCTCCGCCCTGCGCGTCATTACCTCGACGGGATCACCGCTGGTGCATGAATCGTTTGATTATATTTATGACGCGATCAAATCGGATGTGCATCTGGCCTCCATCTCCGGCGGGACGGATATTGTATCCTGTTTCGTGCTGGGCAACCCGCTTTCCGCCGTCTGGCGCGGCGAAATTCAGGGGCCGGGTCTGGGCATGGCCGTGGATGCGTTTGACGAAGATGGTAAACCCATCCCGGCGGGCGCGGGTTCCGGCGAACTGGTCTGCACCAAACCCTTCCCGTCGATGCCGGTGATGTTCTGGAACGATGCGGACGGGGCGAAATACCGCGCCGCGTATTTTGAACGGTTTGACAATGTCTGGTGCCATGGCGATTGGATTGAACGCACCAATCATAACGGCTTTATCATTCATGGCCGGTCGGATGCGACACTGAACCCCGGCGGCGTGCGCATCGGCACCGCCGAAATTTATCGTCAGGTGGAACAAATCCCCGAAGTGATCGAATCCATCGCCGTGGGCCAGGATTGGGACAATGACGTGCGCGTCGTCCTGTTCGTGCGCCTGCGTGATGGTGTGACATTGAATGGCGAATTGGTCGACCGGATCAAAGCGCAAATCCGCGCCGGGGCATCCCCCCGCCACGTCCCCGCGCGCATCATCGCGGTGACCGACATCCCCCGCACCAAATCCGGCAAAATCACCGAGCTGGCCGTACGCGACATCATCCATGGCCGCAAGGTGAAGAATGTCGAGGCGCTGGCCAATCCGGACGCGCTGGATCTGTACAAGGATCTGCCGGAATTACAGGCGTAGAAAAAAGGGCTATTGGATCGCCAGCTTGATCATCCCCCACATGGGGGCTGGTTTGCATTTGCGACATTGCGGCAGAAATTATCCAATTTTTTCAATGCCATGGCTTTTTACTTATAAAAATCAAACGTTCCACTTTATAAAATCAAAAGAATCCCTTTGACTCATTCTTAGGGTTTTCCCTATAAAACAAATATCAGGCCACGGCGGACGTTTCAAAGATCAGCCGGGCCGATAACGATGAACCGGGCAAATGCCGGTTTAGAGTTGGTGTGAAAAAGAAAAACGAAGGGTGTAAGGCGCTATGGTGGCTCTGCCTCCGCGCGACGGTAATGGACAATTGCTTTCCGGTCTGACGAACGGTGAAGCATCGCACGCTGTGCCGTTTATGCGCCCGATCCTGAATGACATTCATCACAATCCCGGTGCCGAAATCGTCCGCTATGCGCGCGGTCGCGACAACATGATCGCGCTCAGCATGGGCGAGGGCGATGCACCGACGCCGGATTTTATTATCCGCAGCCTGCAGGATGCGTTGGGTCGTGGTGAAACATTTTATTCCCCACCGCTGGGCCGCCCGGAATTGCGGCAGGCTTTGTCATCCTACTATCTGCGCCATTATGGCCACGACATTCCGATGGAGCGTTTTTTCGTGACGCCGTCGGGCACGTCGGCGGTGCACCTAGCCCTGTCCGCCGTGCTGGAAAAAGATGACGAAGTCATCGCGGTCGTGCCGATGTGGAAAAACCTGCTCGGCGCAATGCGCCTACAACAGGCGAATATTAAACCGGTTTATCTGGATTTATCGGCGGATGGCCAGGACTGGGTTCTGGATGTGGACCGCATCTTTGCCACCGTGACACCGAACACGCGCGCCATCGTCATCAATTCCCCGAACAATCCGACCGGGTGGATCATGACCATCGATCAGATGCGCGCCGTGATGGATTTTGCACGCGCCCGCGGCATCTGGGTGATTTCGGATGAGGTCTATAGCCGCATGGTCTACGGCGTATCGCGCGCGCCGAGTTTTCTGGATGTCGCGCATCCTGATGACCGTCTGCTGGTGATCAACAGCTTCTCCAAAAACTGGGCCATGACGGGCTGGCGATTGGGGTGGTTGATCGGGCCGAAAGAGGCCGAGCAGAAGATTTACGATCTGGTCCTGTACGATTCCCTGTGCCCGAACACGTTTACGCAATTCGGCGCGATTGCTGCATTGGAGCAGGGCGAGGATTTCATTGCAGAGCAAAAAATCCGTTACGAACACAATATGCAGATCGTGCAAAATTGTTTCGACGATATTGGTGGCATCATCGCCCCGCGCACGCGCATGGGTTTTTACAGCTTTTTCAAGGTGGATGGCCACGATGATTGCATGGCGCTGGCCCGCAATCTGGTCGATCAGGCCGGGCTGGTCCTGGTGCCGGGTTGCGCCTTCGGTGAAAATGTGAAAGGTTTCATGCGGATGTGCTTTGCTGTTTCTGAACCGCGCCTGCGTTTGGCGCTGGACCGGTTTGCAACGGCCATAAAGCGCTAAGGATCACCCTTAGACGACAAAGGTTCCCCCCGTATGATGCGCGGCTTCTTTGGTGTTGGTGTGCAAAGCATCAGCAAAGAGCAAAATCTTGGCAATCTGGTCCGGACCACACATGCTTTCGGCGGATCGTTTTTCTTCACCATCAAGCCGGATATCGACCTGGATCTGGTGCGTGTGTCGGATACGTCCGATGCGTTCGATCATCTGCCGCTGTATAATTTTGATACGGTCGATGCTTTGCGCCTGCCCACCGGGTGCCAATTGGTGGGGGTTGAGCTGACGGATGAATCTGTCCCCCTGCCGTCCTTTCGCCATCCGACGCGGGCGGCCTATGTGCTGGGGCCGGAGATGGGCAGCCTGTCGCCCGACCTGTTGGCCAAATGCGATCATGTGATCCGCATTCCCATGAAATTCTGCGTCAATGTCGGTGTGGCCGGGGCCATCGTCATGTATGACCGTCTGGTGTCGATGGGCCGGTTTGCGGATCGTCCCGTGGCGGCGGGTGGGCCGATTGATGCCCGTTTGGACAATATGCCGACCCCCGTCTGGCAACCGCGCCGGGTTGTTCGCCATCCGCTGAAGGGGCGGAAAGTCACGGAATAAACGTCTGACATGCCAGGGTGTTTTTTACGGTTGCCAAGGCCGTCTGATTCTCTAAACTGGATGTCCTGATCTTCCAATGAATGCCCAATGCAGGCAAAGGGTGCTTTCAATCATGCCGATGCTCCGATCTTCTTCGTTTTTCCTTTCGCTGGCCGCGGTTGCGGTCATCCTGTTTGCCGCTCCGGCGGCGCAGGCGCAAAACCCGGTCGAGCTGGGTGTCCACGGAAACTGGACGGCCTATCGCATTGACGAAACCGGGGGCAAGGTTTGCTATATGGCGGCCCAGCCGGACAAGGCCGAGGGCAAGTATAACCGCCGTGGCGAAATCTTCGCCCTGATCACGCACCGCCCGGCCGAGGGCAGCCGTAACGTTTTCAGCTATATCGCTGGCTATGAATACAAGCCGGGCAGTGATGTGACCGTGACGATTGATGGCCAGTCTTTCACCCTGTTCTCGCAGGATGACACGGCCTGGGCCCCGGATGCCGCGACGGATGAGAAGATTGCCACGGCCATCCGCAAGGGATCCAAAATGGTGGTCAAGGGGCGGTCCAGCTTTTTTTTCCACCACCGATACGTTCATCCTGAAGGGATCGGGCGCGGCGCATGATGCGATCAATGAGGCCTGTGCGAAATAAGAATCCTCTTGAAATAAAATTGGCTAAAAAGGCGCGGTTTTCCGCGCTTTTTTATGGCCTGTTGCGGTGCAAGCCATTGAAATTAGACAGCATTTTATCCAATCCCATCATTTTGTTAACGCGTTGTGGATAAGATAGGAAAATAAGGCAATTTTGGGGCCGTTTTGGGGCGGCCTGACACGGAAAAGCCCTTTGGATAAAAGGGTTAACGTCATTATAAAGCGGTTGTTCGCCCCCCGGCGCTATGCTAACTCTGAGGGGCGAAATTAATGAAGTGTTAACGATTTGGGGTCATACGTATCCGTCGCGTTTTGGGGCATTTGGCTCCTGATCTGGCGACCGATCCCAACCAACCAGGAGGATAGAACGCGTTCCCGCTGTGTCGGATTTTGCGTCGGTGACGGCGCGTGACACAAAGGGGATCGGATCTTGACCCAATGCCACAGCTTAAAAAACGCTCGAATAAAATCCTGTCCATCATCCCGCCCGTTGCGGTGCAAGATGTCTTGCACCGTTTGAACCGTTATTTGCCGTTGCGTCACCGCCATGTGTTGACCCGCCATAATACGGTGCGCCTGCGCTATGTCGCGGCTCCGGTCTGTGCCGTGGTGGTGATGGGGCTGGTTTTCACGGCCGTGGGCAATCCGGCGCGCGGTGTGTCCTCTGAACTGGCGGCCCAGGCCTATGCCACCCTCGAACCGGCCGCCGGCGGGGATCGTCAGGACGGTGAAGAAGGTCTGGTGACCCAATTGGCCGCGACGCAGAAACGTCTGCAACGCTACACCGCCGCGTCCTATACGATGGACCCGGGCCAGACCGTTGCCATCAACCGTGCCGCGACTCTCGCGCCGAAAGAAAAACAAGTTAAAATCGCCCCCGGCGACACCCTGACGGGGGCGTTGTTGCAGGCTGGTTTGTCCGATAAAGACGCCTATGGCGTGGTGCAGGCCATGAAGCAGCATGTGAACCCGCGCTCGATCCGTCCGGGTCAGGTGTTGCAGGTTCGCTTTGATCAGGGCGAAGGCGATGTGAAACCGCTGGCGCAGGTCAGCATGGCGATGGATGCGCTGAAAACCATCACCGTCGCCCGCGCACCGACCGAAGAGGCCGGGTTCAAGGTTGATGTCAGCGAGAAGAAAGTCGTCAAAAAGCTTTACACCCAGGCGGCGGATATTTCCGTGTCTGTTGTTGGTGCGGCGGCCAAGGCGGGCATCCCGTCGGCGGTTGTGAACGAAGCGATCCGGATTTATTCCTGGGACGTCGACTTCCAGCGTGACATTCGTCAGGGCGACAAAATCGAAATCACCTACGAAGCATACGAAACCGAAGACGGCCAGCGCGTGAAAACGGGCGATGTCCTGTACACCCAATTGTCCGTCAGCGGCATCGACATTCCGCTCTATCGTTATGAAACGACGGAAGGGCGCGTGGATTACTTCCAGCCGAATGGCCGGTCCATCCGTAAGACGCTGATGAAGACCCCGATTGACGGGGCGCGTATTTCCTCCGGCTTCGGCGTGCGTCGCCACCCGGTTCTGGGATACACCAAAATGCACAAGGGCATGGATTTCGCCGCGCCGACCGGCACGCCGATCTATGCCGCTGGCGACGGTGTAATTGAAAAGGCTGGAAAATTCTCCAGCTTCGGGAACTATGTCCGCATTCGCCACAATGCCCAGCTGAAAACCGCCTATGCCCACATGAGCCGTTTTGGCAAGGGCATCACCCCGGGCACCCGCGTCCGTCAGGGGCAGGTGATTGGCTATGTTGGGACCACCGGTCGCTCCACAGGCCCGCACTTGCACTATGAAGTCCTGGTCAATGGCGTGCAGAAAAACCCGCGCAGTCTGGATCTGCCCACGGGGGAAACGCTGGACGGCGAAGAAATGCGCCTGTTCAAAGCCCACGTGAAGCAGATGGATCGCGATATCTCCAACGGCCGCGCCCTGCGCTACGCCCGCAACACGGCCTCAACGGCGCAGTAAGTGGATATGAATTTTAAAAAAGCCCCGGGTGAATCCCGGGGCTTTTTTGTTTTCTTTAGTGGTAAAAGCGGTCCATTTTCGAGGGTAAATCTTTTTCATGGGGAGTTTTTTAGTTTTTCAATAATATTGTTTAAACGACACAAAAGATCGTCGTAGGTAATGATATCCATTATATTAGAGTATTTTCTTCGAATTAATTCCAGATCAAACGTTTGCTTTGCGGTCAAACCTTTGGTGCGCCCTAAAATTATTAACGCTTTGGGATTGGTGATTTTTAATTCTATGCCGTGAGGAAGAATGTTTGCGTGCTTTTTTGTTATCTCTCGTTCCCCATCAATTCCCCATTTGTTCAAATGAAAAATGTATTTTTCGGCTTGCATGATTGCGCCGGCTAATTCCTTTTTAGGAAGGAAATTATCTCGATACGCTTTGTTAGATATTAGGCAGTTATCAAATGGCTGCTTGATTTCTATAATGTCTATGTTGCCATTGACATCTACCAGTGCAATATCCGCATAGCGATTTGTTGTTTTGTCTTTTTTTGAATAAAAATCTTTTAGATGTAAATTTCGCAGAACTGCAACATATTTAGGAAATATCAGCAGAATAAAGTGAAGCATTAAGTCACGCCAATTATCTTCAGAGTAGGTGCTTTTCCTACCTAACTCTTCTTCTATTCTATCTCTGATGTATTCGTATTTTTGAATTTCATATTCATAAATATTACTGATAAGGGACCTTTCTAACGAATATGACAGCGGCTTCTTCTGGAGGTGTTTTTTCAACTTCTCTTGGGCATCGGTCATTGTTTCGAAATAATCTTCTAGAATCATTGAAATCCTAGATCTGGCATAATGTGTAACCTCTGTTGAGTTTGGAAACTTCAACAAGAGGGTTTCAAATGCTTCTATTGGAATAGCACCCTGTCTATTTCCGCCAATAACAATTGGTTCAGAGATAAGCTCATCAATTCTTGAGAAGATGGATATATCGCGATGCGCGATAAAGATCTTGTGATCTATTCGCATATCTGTTGCCAAAAACAAGTCGTGTTTCAGGCCTAAAATTCGCGCCTCGATCTTGTAGTAGTCACCTTCCATCTTTCCTAAAGCGAAAGATATATTGTTATAATTTTCGTGCTCGCTACCATCGCTGGGTTTATTTTCTGCAAGAAGATCCTGATTCTTAAAGGTAAAAATCTTTCTGATCGTAACTTTGCTCTCATTGGTTATTTTTTCATAAACCCAAGAGCTTTCATCGCCGCTATATTCTAATAATAACGAGTTCTTTTTTTTTCTTATTTTAATCAATCCGAATCTCCTAAACTTAGACTATGCCCACTTTTAGTGTATCTTTCTTAATACCCGCGCTCAAAATCCACCAATCCCGGCGGATCTTCGCCACGGTCCAGCATCATGATGGCCTGGCGGATGGCGGCCACGCCTGTCTCGGGAATGGTGATGGCGGCGATGTGCGGGGTGACCAGAATCTGTTTGTGGGACCAGAAGGGATGGTCGGGGGGCAGGGGTTCGGTGCGGAACACATCCAGTGCCGCCATGCGCAGTTGCCCGCTGTCCAGCGCCGGGATCAAATCATCCTCGACCAGATGTTTGCCGCGTGCGACGTTGATCAGGCTGGCCCCCCGCGGCAATTGCGCGAACAGATCACGGCTCAGGATGTTTTCCGTGTCGGGCGTCAGTGGCAGCAGGCAGACCAGAATGTCGCATCCATTCAGGAAATGGGGCAATTGGTCGTGCCCGGCATAAACGCCCACCCCTTCAATCGTGTGGTGTGTCCGGGCCCAGCCGCGAACGCGGAAACCCAGTGCGGCCAGCGCGCGGGCGCACGCCCCGCCCATTTCACCCAGCCCCATAATGCCGACCACCCGGTCCTTGGCCAATGTCGGCATGATCCCGCCCCATGGGATCGTGCTGCCGCCCGCCTGCACCAGATCATGGTCGCGGTGAAAACGCAGGACGTAGCTGGTCACATAATCAACCATGCCGGATGACAGGCCCGGTTCGATCATACGGATCAGCTTGGCGGGGTGGGGGAATTCGGGGTGGCCGATATATTGGTTCACACCCGCCGATAACGATAAAACCGCACGCAGATTTGGATAGGCGGTGCGGTCACCCGGGAACATTTTCCACGCCACCATGTGCGTGATGTCGGATGGATCGCCAACATCCGGCCAGATGCGCATATCCAGATCGGCCAGGCCGGCGCGCAATGCGGGAACCCAATGCGGGTTATCAACAGAATAAACAGGGCGAAAGAGAATCGGCATCTCGTCATTTCCTTTTTGATGGTGAATGATGCGCAAAGTGATTCTTTAAATACTTTATGCCCATCCGGATCGAACACAAACCATGAATATTGCCCGTAAATCCATCCGTCTGACCTTTTTGCTGGGGTTGGCTTTGATCCTGCCCGGCCATGTATCCCATTCCGGGGCGCAGGGCGTGCCGAACAACCTGCCGCGCACGGCCATGTCGGGCCAAACATTGATGGGCTTCTGTGCCAGCAAGCATGATGTTGATGCCGGTTTTTGCAGTGGCTATATCGCCGCCGTGGCGGAAGCCATGCTGGTTCAGCCGGCGTACGCCCAAAGCGCCTGTGACCATGCCATGGTCAAGCCGCAACAATTGGTTGATACGGTGAAGATCGAAGTGGACGCCGATCCATCCCTGACCCGTCTGCCCGCCGGGGTGATGGTGGCGCAGGTGATGGCGATGTCCTATCCCTGCTATAACAATTATGCCCCGGCCGCCGGAGATGTCGTGACCAGTGGCGTCGTTGGCTATCAGGTTGAACCGCTGCCGGCGCCGCCTGTTTCATCTGGGGCTGTTTCATCCTTCGGCTTGCGTCCGTAAACGATAAACCGCAATCCATACATAATGATCAGAATGCCCGCCATCGTGAACCAGAAGATGGCGTAGGACAGGTGATTGTTGTTGGGTGTTTGCCACGCCTCAACCGGAAGGGGCCAACCCACATCGTCGCGTTTGGTTTCTTCATAAAACGCCAGCGGAACAACATTCTCCAGATTGTGGGAGGCGGCCAGCGCGGCGGGGTCCAACGTGAACCACATATTCTGGTCCGGCAGGTTTTGGGGTGTGAACGAATTTGTCTGCGTCGGGTGGCGCAGCGTACCGATGATTGTCACCGTCGGGTCCGGGCGCTGGATAAACGTGTCGGGATCATCACTGACCCAACCGCGCAAAACCGGAACGATGGTCTGGCCATCGGATAACAGGAACGGCGTCACCAGATGCGCACCCGTTTTTTGCCCCATCGGTCGGGGTTTCAGGAAGATTTCATGATCATGCAAATATCGCCCGGTCAATGTGCCACGGATCAGCAGACCCTCTTCGTCGACCAAGGGCGCAATGGTACCCGCGTCCAACGCCAGCGGTTGGGCCGTGCGCGCCGTTTCAATGCGGGCCAGCAGGTCGTTTTTCCATTGCAGACGTTGTAACTGCCACGACCCCAGGCCACACAGCACGATCACGCCCGCAAGGGTCAGGATCGTGGCCCAGAAGGGAAGGCGAAATGGGGCAGGGCGTAGCGAGGACATAGCGTGATTATTCTTCCCAGTCGCTGGATCGGTGTTTGTATTGCAGGGCGATGACATAGGCCTTGATCGGGCGCAGCAGGCCCACGGTGATGGCCAGTGCCACGATGGTCCATACAATCACATGCAGCCACAATGGCGGAGCGAACCAGACCTCGACCAGCAAGGCCAGCGGGACGAGCAGGAAGCTGAGAATAAAAATCAGGAAAACGGCGGGACCGTCGGCGCTGTCATTTTTCGCCAGATCGAAACCACAATGGTCGCATGTATCGGCCAGATTCAGCGTCAGGCCCGGTTTGTACAGATTGCCAATGCCGCATTTCGGGCATTTCTGACGCAGGGCCAGCTTCATCAATTCTGTATCGGGGTTCATGTCCATTGTGTGTACTCCTTCAAGGAAAAAACCCTCCCTGTGGTAGGGAGGGTTTTGATTCTTTCAATTCTTTACGGGGCCGGTACGGCGTTGACGCCGACGGTGTTGCCCCACCAGTAAATGGCGACGAACAGGAACAGCCAGACCACGTCAACGAAGTGCCAGTACCAGGCGGCGGCTTCGAAACCGAAATGGTGTTTCTGGTCAAAGTGACCTTTTTTCGCGCGCAGCCAGCACACGAACAGGAACACGGTACCAACGAAAACGTGGAACCCGTGGAAGCCTGTCGCCATGTAGAAAGCCGAAGCGTAAACGGTGTCTTTGAAGCCGAAGGCGGCGTGGTGATATTCGTAAACCTGGAAGCACAAGAAGATCACACCCAGCAGAACCGTCAGGCCCAGAGCCTTAACCGCTTGATCGTTGTGGCCTTCCAGAATGGCATGGTGCGCCCATGTCACCGTGCAGCCCGACAGCAGCAGGATCATGGTCATCAGCAACGGCAGGCCGAACGGCATGATCACTTCGATCGTGGCCGGCGGCCAGACGAAACCAATCGCCTCGGTCGGGAACAAAGCGGCGGCGAAGAAGGCCCAGAAAAACGCAACGAAGAACATGACTTCGGATGCGATGAACAAAGACATGCCATAGCGCAAACCGATTTCAGCAATCGGGGTGTGGGCCTTTTCCTTCACGGATTCGAAAATAATATCTTTCCACCAGAAGAACATAACGGCGACAACGGACAGCAGGCCCAAACCAACGCCGACCAGACCCGGAGAAATGCCGAAGATTTTGGTTTCGTGCATGAACAGCACCACCATGGCGGCGAGCAGGCCCGCCGCGAAAGACCCGGCCATCGGCCAGATGCTGGGGCGAACCATGTGGTACGGGTGCGGTTTGCCGGTGGTGCCGAAATGGGTTCCGGTTGCGTGATGGTCGTGGGCCATGAGTAACAGTCCTTACTGAAAAATCGTAGCGAATCGGTCAACGTGAACCCCGGCTGGGCCGGGGGCGATATACGGCTCTGTTTTTACTGCTTTTCTGGTTCCAAGGCAACGGTGCCAACCAGTGAATCATCCGCCGCCGGGCCTGTTTTTACGACAACCCCGTTATCGGCCTGATTAAAGGCCTCCCACGCGGCGTCCAGCTCGGGCGTGTCGGCCTTGAAATAGGTGTAGGACAGGGTGATGACCTTCACATCGTCCAGATTGGGGTCCTTGGCCATCTCGGGCGACAGGAAAAAGACGACGGGCAGGGTGGTTTCCTGCCCCGGTTGCATGGTCTGCTCGGCAAAGCAGAAACATTGTGTCTTATGAAAATATTTTCCAGCCTTGGCCGGGGTGACATTATAAAGCGCCGTGCCCGTGACCGGAACGCGGTCCTTGTTCTCCAGTCGGAAGCTGGCCAAGGCGGGCTGGCCGATTTTGACTTTCACTTCACGCTGGTCCGGTTTGAAGGTCCAGAGCAGATTACGGCCCGTGTCGGTATTAAAGTGAATGGTGACCGTGCGGTCGACGATTTCCGACGGGTCCGGGGCCTCGGCCGACATTTGCGTGGTGCCGCCAAACCCGGTGACGCGGCAGAACAGATTATACAGCGGAACCGCGGCGAAGGACGCACCGATCATGACGCCCACAACGACCAGAACGCTGATCAGGATACGGCGGTTTTTGGTTTGCAAATCGGATGCGGGCATAAGGGTACTCCATGCACAGGGCCATGGGATTGGAATGGCGGGCTGTTACTGCATCCCGGCTTTGATTTTGATCATGGTGATAATCCAGATCACGGCAACCCAACCCATGATCGCGGCCAGAATGGTCAGGTTTTTGGTCATTTTCTTTTTGTGCATGTCGGACAGGGGCATATGGATCTCCAGTTTTACGTGCGATTAAACGGCGTCAATCATCAGTGCCAGGAACAGCGCGAACAGATAGAAGACGGAATACCCAAACATCAGCCGTGCGCTTTTCAGGCTATCGTCCATCAAAACGCGGATCGATGTGAAGACAAAGAAGCCCGACAGGATCAGCGCGGCAATGCCATAGCCATATCCGGCAAATCCCATCAATGTCGGCAACAACGACAATGGTAACAGGATCAGCGTGTAAACCAGCATCTGGATCTTGGTTTTGCGTTCACCCGCGACAACGGTCATCATCGGGATGTTGGCGCGCTTGTAATCCTCGTTCGCGAACAGGGACAGGGCCCAGAAATGCGGCGGCGTCCAGAAGAAGATCAGCGCGAACAGGACAATGGATTCAATGGTAATCGTCCCCGTCACGGCGGCCCAGCCAATCATCGGCGGGAACGCCCCGGCGGCACCGCCAATCACAATGTTCTGCGGCGTGCGGCGTTTCAGCCACATGGTGTAAATGATGCTGTAGAACAGGTTGGCAAAGGCCAGCAGGCCCGCGGCGGTCCAGTTCACGGCCACGCCCATCGTCATCACGGACAGAGCGGACAGGACGAGGGCGAAGCTGACCGCTTCATCCGGGTTCATGCGGCCGCGTGGCAGGGGGCGGCCCGCGGTGCGTTTCATCACCGTATCAATGTCGCGTTCGTACCACATATTCACGGCCCCGGCCGCGCCCGCGCCAATGGCCAGGCACGCAACGGCCACGGCAATCATAAACGGATGCATATCGGAAAAACCGGGGGCCACCCACATCCCGGCAAAGCCGGAGAAGACGACCAGCGACATGACGCGGGGTTTTAACAACGCCCAAAAATCCCGCACCCGCGATTGGTCCTTCGCGGGGGTGGAATCAGAAATTTGCGGATCTGCGTCAGTGTGTACGTCACTCATGGCCGTTCTTTTAGCCCGAAACGTGACCCGGATGCAAATGCGCGCTGGGTCAGGGCTTACGGGGCCGGGGCGGGGGCCGCCGGGCCGGCGTTTTTGCCTTTTTTCTCTGGTTTTACAGAGGCTTGATCGCGGAAAGCTAGGATGTCGTCATAGCTGGGCAAGATGGCGGGCTCCGTTTCCGGCGGCACCATGATGACCACAGACGGGGCCGCATCCAGCAGATTCTTGGCCACGCGGCGAATATCCGCCGATGTCAGGCCCTGAATCCGCCCGGCCAGCGTGTCCACGTTCAGGATTTCCCCCAGATGCAGGGCTTGTTCCCCATAGATGCCGCAGGTGTCCAGGCTGGTGGACAGCTGGGACAGGGTGGCCATTTCCATCATCGCCTTGACGCTGTCCAGTTCCAGCGCCGTGACACGCTTGCTCAGACCGTGCAGTTCCTTGTAGGCGATTTTGACGATGGTCGAAATATCTTCGGCCTTGCCCATGCCGCCAATGCCAAGAACGCCCAGATTTTTCAGGCTGTCAAAATGGCACAGGACGGAACCCGGGTCGATATCGGTGTGTTTGTCCAGCGCGACGTTCACGCGTGCGTTTGGACCACCGGCCAGCAGGACGCTGAGCGCTTGATAAGCGAGTTCATCCGGGTGGTTGTACGCCGCCGCATTAAAGGCAAGCTGGAAATGGCTGCGATCCAGCCCGTCGATGCTGACACAATCGATCCCGCTGTGTGCGACAGGGGTGGGCAGGGCCGGAACCGGGGCGGCGGGCATCGATCCGAATTTGCGATCAATCAGCGCCACAAAATCCGCGTGTTTCACCGGACCGGCGGCGACAAAGGCCACATTGTTCGGCACATAATATTGATCACGATACGCCACCAGCTGTGCGGTGGTCAGGGCGCTGACGCTGTCAACCGTGCCGGCGACCGGGCGGCCATAGCATTGATTTTGATAAAGCTGGGTCATGGTCAGATCGCGCAGGATCGAACCGGCATCCTCGGCATATTCGCCGATTTCTTCAAGGACGACGTCGCGTTCCCCGGCCACGCGAATTTTGTGTCCGGTTTCATCCACGACAATCCCGCCGTTAAAGGCGCGATCGTCCAGTGACGCCTTGAAAATCATTTCACCGCAAATATCAACGGTTTGGTCCAGATGCTCGGGCAGCAGGTCGGAAAAATCATAGTTGGTGCTGTCGGTCCCGGTCATGGCGTTGCTGGACCCGCACATTTTATCTTCGACAATTTGGTCGATGATTCCGGGGCCATAGGTGGGCGTGCCGCGGAACATCATATGTTCGATCATATGGGTGATGCCGTTAATGTCCGCTGTTTCATTATCGGACCCGACACCGACCCAGCCGGATACGCACAGCGTGCCGCTGCGTGTGGCCGTGACCACTTTCAGCCCGTTGGGCAGGATGGTCATTTGTGCATCAGTGGCCACCGTCGCGCGGCGCTTCTGCGCGGCGGCGAAGGCGGTGACAAGGTTGTGTTCAGGGTGGATGTTCTGAACGGGAATGTCGACACCCTGCAATTGTTTGGCCATGACGGCGCGAATATCATCCGGTGATGGTATCGCGCTGTGCGGGCCGACGGCGGCCAGGGCGTATTTGCCATCGCGTAATAACGCCGCCGCTGCGGCGCGCACATCGTCCTGTGTGACGGCGGCCAGTTTTATATCCAGCTCCTCCGGGGTCAGGATGCGGCCCATATCCATCATCATGTACAAATTCTGGGCACAGGCGGATGCGGCGCTTTCCGTTGATGCCTGAACCGAACGCACCATGCGGGACCGGGCGGCATTCATGGCGTCTTGTGAAAATCCGTTGCGGACGACATCGCCCAGAAGGTCGATGGTGCAGGTGATAACGTCTTTGGCTTTTTTGGGTGACGTGCTGGTCTGTACGGTGAAGGCGAAATTGTTGCCCACGGGCGTCATGGCCGCATCAATCGTGTAAACCAGGCCGCGTTTTTCACGAATTTCCAGCGACAAGGGCGCGGCCATGCCGCCGGAAAACAGCGATTCCAGCATGAAGAAACTGAACCGGGCCGGGTCATTGGCGTGGGGGGCGGGGAACCCAAAGGTCAGGAACAATTGCTTGCCCTTGTTGTCCTGTCGCGTGTCGCCGCCGATAAAGGGCAACAGGCCGTCCGGTGTTTCCTGCACCTCCGGCGTGTCGGCTGTTTTCAAATCGCCAAAGCAGGATTGAACCAGGCGCTGGGCCTTTGCGGGCGTGATATCGCCGGAAAATGATACGACCATTTTATCCGGACGGGACAGCATGGCATCATGGCGCGCGCGGACCTGGTCCACCGTGTATGTCGCGGCGCGGGCGTTGATTTCATCATCGCTCGGGGTTGTCACGCCGGGCTGGATAAAGGCGGCTTTGATATATTCGTTATAGGCGGTGGCGGCGGGATCTTTCACTTTGATGGTGGCGTCCTCCATCATCTCCGCTTTGACCTCTTCCAGATCTTCGGTGTCAAAGCGGGGCTCGCGGATCATGTGGCTGATGACCCGGAACGCGTCCGGTGCATAGCGCGTCAGGGCGTTCAGGGTGATGGCCGTGTTGTCGCGGCCGACATGGCCGTCAAACTGGCACCCCCATGATTCCAGCGTGCCGATAATTTCGCTGTAATCCCATTCATCCGTTCCGGCCCAGAGCATTTCCTGCATCAGGACGCTCATACCCATCTGGTCCTTGGCATCATGGATGCGGCCCTGTGCAAAGCCGATGGCCATGCTGACCGTGCCGGTCCCGGGACGGGAATCGCAGACGCAGGTGATGCCGTTGGGCAGGCGGGTGATTTTGGTCATGGTCAGATCCCTGTTTTTTACGCTTTTTATGATTATGTCTATTTGCTTAGCATGGCCGGGGGGCATGCGCATTAAAAAATCTGTGGTGCGGCGCGAAAAATCCCGGGATTTTGGCGGGGTTGAGGGGGCGGGGGATAAGGGGGCCAAAGATTGTGCCAAAGATTTTGACAGCCCGGGAAAACCTCCCTACAACCAAGGGGTAACCATAATCATAAGAATAAAAGAGCAGGCAAGGGAGCCCACAGCCAATGGCCGATTACCCATTCGACACATCCGTGAATAACCGTTTCTTCTTCGCCGCCACGGGCATGGACCCGGAGGCTGTGACCAAGATCGTGCGCAACGGTCTGGCCAAGGCCGATGGCGGGGAATTGTATTTGCAACGGACGCAGGGCAAGTCGATTTCATGGTCTGACGGAAAACTGCAATCCAACAGCTCCTCTATGGATCAGGGATTCGGGTTCCGGTATATCGCCGGTGATGCGGTGGCCTATGCCCATTCGAACAATCTGAGCGAAAAAAGCATCGCCAATGCCGCGCGCACCACGCGCGATATTCGCAACCATGCGGATATGATGGGCAAAATTGCCCTGCCCGGCCATGGTGCCAATCGCATTTACACCGGTGAAAGCCCGCTGGCCGATATGGAAGAGGCGGCGCAGATCCAATTGCTGGGTGAAATTGATGCCTATGTACGCGCGTCGGATTCCCGCATCGTCGATGTGTCGGCGGCCATTTCCACCAGCTGGGATATTGTCACCATTATTCGTCAGGACGGCACCCGTCTGGACGATTTGCGCCCGATGAGCAGCCTGAACATCTCGGTTGTGGCCGAGGAAAATGGCCGTCGCGAAACCGGCCGGGGCAGCCTGTCCAGCCGGACGATCCTGACCCGTATGTTCAATACGAAATCCTGGCACGATGTGGCCGACAAGGCGATCAAACAGGCGCAAACCAACCTGCGCGCCATTGCCGCGCCGTCGGGCGATATGCCGGTGATTGTGGCCAATGGCTGGGGCGGCGTGTTGCTGCACGAAGCCGTCGGGCATGGTTTGGAAGGCGATGCCGCACGCAAGGGCTCGACCGTGTTCAAAACCAGCATGATCGGTCAGAAGGTCGCCGCCGATTGCGTGACCATCGTGGATCAGGGCGATTTCGCCGAAGCGCGCGGATCATTGTCGTTCGATGATGAGGGTGTGCCGACGCAACGCAACGTGCTGATCGAAAACGGCATCCTGCGCGGCTATATGCAGGATACAATCAATGCCCGCCTGATGGGCGTGGCCCCGACCGGGAATGGTCGTCGCGAAAGCTATGAACACGCGCCGATCCCGCGCATGACCACCACCTATATGGAAGGTGGGCAATACACGCTGGATGAAATGATTGAATCGGTGGATCGCGGTATCTACGCCGTCGATTTCTCCGGCGGTCAGGTCGATACGGTTAGCGGCAGCTACGTTTTCGCCTCCACCGAAGCCTATCTGATCGAAAACGGCAAAATCGTTGCCCCGGTCAAGGGCGTCATTCTGGAGGGCAACGGCCCGAAATCCATGGGACTGGTGGAAATGGTCGGCAACGACATGGAAATCGCCCAGAGCGGGTCATGCGGTAAAGACGGCCAGTCGGTTCCGGTCGGTATCGGCCAGCCTTCGGTGAAGCTGCGCGGCATCCGCGTCGGTGGGACCGAGCCGTCATAAGCCTGAATGGATATGAACAATAAAAAACCCCGCCATCATCTGGCGGGGTTTTTATTTCGTTTGTGTGATCGGCTTTACGCGATCGTCATGCCGTCCACGCGCAGTGTCGGGGCGGACACTTTGCGTTTGAATCGGTCCAGATCGTCGGCGGCGACCATGTGCTTGAACATCTCGCGCAAATTTCCGGCGATGGGCACGTTGGATACGGCGAAGGCGATTTTGCCATCACGGATCCAGAAGCCCTGGGCCGCACGGCTGTAATCGCCGTTGATCAGGTTGATGCCCTGACCCATCAGTCCCGTGACATACAGCCCGTCTTTAATATCGGCAAACATGTCGGCCAGTGTCATGCCCGGCTCGATGGTCAGATTGGATGCGCCGCCCGTCGGGGTCACGCCGAAATGGCGGGAATCTTTCAGGCCCATGAACACGCCGCGCAGAACGCCATTTTCAACCAGCGTGCGGTGCTGGGTCGCCATGCTCAGGCTGTTATACATTTTCGACCCCAGCCCGCGTTTAAGATGCGGGTTGTCGATGATGGTAATGCCGGGTGCAAATAATTGCGTGCCAACTTCGTCCAGATTCATGAAGGTGCGCTTGTAACGCAAGACGTTCCCCTGAACCGCGGATGCAAAATGGCCCAGCAGCCCGGCGGCCATGTCGGGTGCGAATAAAACCGGGTAACGGCCTGACAGGCCTTTCTGCGGGTTCAGTGCCGCGGCGGCCTTTTCGCCGGCGTTGCGGCCAATCATGGCGGCATCGGGCAGGTCGCTGCCGTGAATGGCGACGCCGTAATCATAATCACGTTCCATCGCGCCGTTTTCCTCGGCAATCACGACGGCGCTCATCGAATGCACGGTGCCGCGGTTTGTGAAAATCACGCCATCGGTATCCAGCGATACGAATGTGCTTTTGTGCCACGACGCGGTGCCGCCCTCGGAGTTGGTGATTTTTGCAACGCCCATTGCGGCGCTTTCGGCATTCCGGGCACGGTCCAGCATGTCGCCAGCGGAAGGAATACGCGGATCATACAGGTCCAAACGGTCATTGTGGCGGATTTTGGCCATCATGTCCGGGTCCAGCGGCCGGCGTTCCGGATCTTTCTGGGCCAGCTTGATCGCGGCGTGCATGGATTCAATCGCGGTGTCAATGTCGTCCGGGTTCAGGCTGGCCAGGCTGGTTGTGGCGGTCTGATCGCCAATCCAGGCTTGCATGGATACGCCCATGGATTCCGATGTTTCCATCTTTTCGATCTGACCCATGCGCACGCCCACTTCGCGGGCCTCGGATACGCCATAGCTGGCTTCGGCATGATCCACGCCGTCGATCTTTTTGATCTTGTCCAGAATACGCGCCAGCGTATCGGTCATCTCGGTCATTTGTTTGGTGGTTTTCATTCTGGGCTCCCAGTTGTTCGTCTGGCGCGGTTCATGGACCCGCGCGGCATCATTGTTTTTCGTGTTTTTTGATGGTTTAGGCGTAGCACGCCCGCCCCCTTATGTCAAAATTTAGGGGGCGGTTATGCACGATGAAATTATATTTAAAAACAACGCGTTAAGGATTCGGGGCGCGGAGTTTGTCTGGGGCCGGGGTGTTGGGCCGGGTGATTGTATATTGGCTGTTGCGGCGCAAATGGTCGATGGCGCAAAGCAATGTTTTATCCGGCTCGCCGGTGAACAGGCGCAAATCGTCATTGGCGACCTGGGTGTTAAAATCATCGCGGACGCGGCATGTCTGGCTGGCCTTACGAGAGGCGATTTTGTCGGCATCGGGGTTTTTGATCATGCGGTCTTTGTCGCGTTCATGTTCTTTCAGTCTGGCTTCGACCCCGTCGACCAAAATGTCGGGCATGATACCGTACCCTTGCAAAAATGCACCAGAGGGCAGGCGATACAACGCCGTTGTGATGCGGATTGCATCATCGCGGTTCTTGTCAAAACGGCTGAGATAAATCGGGCTTTGCACCGATCCCTTGCCATAGGATTGCGTGCCGACAATGGTGGCGCGTTTATGATCCTGCAAGGCACCGGACAGAATTTCGGCGGCAGATGCGGTCGCATCGTTGACCAGAACGGCCAGCGGTGCCCCATTCAGGATATCACCGCGCGTAATTTTCTCATCATAGCTGAATTTTTTATTTTCAACGGTGACTGAAACGCCAGTTTCAGAGTCGATAAAATTATTGGCCAGGCGTGCGGCCAGTGTAACCCGTCCACCGGGGTTGTTGCGTAAATCCAGAACAAATCCACGCAACGGGGTGCCGTTATGCGCCTGTTTCATTTCACGAATGGCATCGTTGATGGTGTTGAATGATGACAGGTCGCTGAAATTGCGCAGGCGGATATATCCAATATCGTTATCAATCACGTTGTAACGGACGGAGGAGAATGTCACGACACTGCGTTTCAGGGTCATTGTTTTTTCTTCCGTTTCGCCCCTCGGTATGATGCTCAGCGTCACGGGGGTTCCTACTTCGCCCAGGATCATTTCTGCGGCTTCGTAGAATTTTCCGGCAACGCTTGTGTTCTCAACTTTGGTGATAATGTCGCCGCGCTTTATGCCAGCGGCTTTGGCTGGCCCGTCATCGGCCGTGTCTTCGATCACCAAGCCACCAATGCGGTTATCGTTTTGATAAATTATGCCGATACCCTTCAATGTGCTTTTGCCGATAATGGATTCGCGCACTTCTTCGGGTGTGACGTAATAATCATGCGGGCTGACGCGGGACAGGGCGCCAGTAATGGCGTCGACAATGATTTTTTCGTGTTCATCCTTGAAAATGCCTTCGCCATCAATCATGGCTTTGATCTGTGCGTCACTGCTGTTTGCAAAGTCGGGGCCGCGCATTTCGCGCACGTGGTCGATCGCGCCGCGGATCATGTCGTCAATTTGTGGATTGGCGAAAGATTCTCTTGCCACGTCATCCAGCAATCTGTTCATCAAATCATATTTGAAATAGCGCGTCGGCACAGGTTCGGCGGGCGCGGTATTTTGCGCGTTTGAAACGGGTTCTGTCGTTTCAACGGAAACGCACCCCGTGCCCAGGACACAGGAGGACGCCAAAAAAAGAGCGCAAAGCTTTTTCGCTGTGGAAGTCATTCTATGCGATATCCCTGTTTTTATTCTCGTTTTTTGTTTTGTTAGGCATGACGGTAGGGCAGGGGGGCGAACCCTGTCAAGAAAACGATCCTCAAAAAAGCAAATCCCCGGCCAAAGCCAGGGATTTGCTTCGCTGTTTCAGTCATCCCCCAAGCCACGAAGAGGGGCGTCAGGGTGTGGGGGCCGGATAGGGTCCCGGTTGGGCCGAGGGCAGCGGGATCGTGCGTGTATGGGTTTCCGTGCGGCGCAGATGGTCCAGCGCACAGAGCAGAATGCGGTCCGGCTGGCCACGATAATCGCGGAAGTCGGGTTTCAGGCTGGGCGCGGTCACCGTGTTTTTCAGTAGGCAATGCGCGCCGGATCGTCGCAGCGGTTGTCCCGTGCCGTTCGGATTGGCCAGCACATTGTCCAGATCGCGTTCATGGTCCTGTAATAACGGTGTGACATCTTCGACCAGAATGTCGGGCGTGATGCCAATATTCTGGATCGACGCCCCAGAGGGCAGGTAATACATGGCGGATGTCACCTTCATCGCGTCATGCCGATCCGGCCAGATGCGCCCCAGTGAAATGCGCGTTTGTACCGATCCCTTGCCATAGGATTGAATGCCAAAGACCGTGGCGCGTTGATGGTCCTGCAACGATCCGGATACGATTTCGGCGGCGGAGGCCGACCCATCATCAATCAGGACGCTCAGCGGTTTGCCGTCAAGCATATCGCCGGGGTGCGTTTTTTCGCTGTAGGTGTAATTGCGGGCGCGCACTTCGACGCTGGGGGCGCCCGCTTTGTCGACGAAGGCATCGACCAGCATACGGGCTTCCTGCACCAACCCGCCGGGATTACCGCGCAGGTCCAGGATATAACCCTTCACACGGTCCGCGCCGATTGATTGCTCCAAGGCGGCCATGGCGTTGACCACCGCCCCGGCCGATCCGCGCGATGAAAAATCGCGCAAACGGACATAGCCGATATCGCCAATCGCTTTGGCCGCTGTGGGGGTGTATCGGTATGTATCGCGCGTAATTGTGATGTTCTGCGGGGTGTCTTCACCCATACGGCGAATGGTCATGGTGACGGGCGTGCCCTTGTCCCCGACAATCAGGGCGCGGGCCTCCTTTGTTTTTAATCCGGCGACGGGTTTTCCATCAACCGCGGTGACGATGTCACCGATATGCAGGCCGGATTTAAAGGCCGGGCCGTGATCAACCATATCAAAAATCACCAATCCGCCCGCCTTGTCATCCATTTCGAATGAAATGCCGATGCCTGTGACCTTGGGGCTGCCGCGCCAGAGTTGCTCGACCTCCTCTGCGGTCATATAGGCATCATGCGGGCTGAGAATTTTGGCCAGGCCCTTGACGCCGCCCACAATGATTTTTTCGCGCGTTGCGGCGTCTGTGTGCGTGGCGTTAATCAAGGTGCGGATTTGCTGGTCGGTCTGTGTTTGATACGCATCGCCAAGCGCGGCGCGCACGCCATCAACAACACCAGCGGCCATGCTGGCCTGATCCCGCCCGACAACGGAATAATATGCGGTGGTTTTCAACAATTCATTGAAGGGCTCGTATGCAAAGGGGGGCGCTTCGGCGCTGATATTTTGCGGGGCTTGTTCCGCGGGGGCGTTGGGCTGGGTGCTGCATCCGGCGGCGGACAGGCCCAGCGTTGCGGCAAAGAAATCCAGCGAAAGGGTTTTGGCCCGGATGCGCATGTCAGTAATCCCTGTTGGTCGTTTTTAAATTTTTGTTTCTCCGACCCTAGGACGCTTCGGCAAAAACTGTCAAGAAATGCTGGCCCTCAATATGAGGGCCAGCGGTCTTCTGTTGCTATATCAGTGTATTGCCGGTTATACGCCGGGCTGGGGGGCTGGCGGAACCGGTGTGGTTGTCGTCTGTTTGGGTGTTCCCCGGATATGGTCCAGTGCGCAGAGCAGGGCCTTGTCCACGGTCTTGGTGGAGATGCGGGCATCGGCAATGACGGTGGCGGGTGTGACATTGTCGTTGATAGCGCAAGTGGATTGGGGTTGGACCGCAGGCGTTGTGCCTTCGGGGTTGTCCAGTGTGTTTTCCAAATCCCGTTCATGTTCGGGGAAAACGTCTTCAACGCCCTCGACCAAGATGTCCGGCATGATGCCAACGCCTTGAATGGACGTCCCGGACGGCAGGTGGTACAGGGCATTGGTAAATTTGATGGCGTCTTTGCGGTCGGGGAATTTCACGCTCAACGGCAGGACGATTTGGACCGACCCCTTGCCAAAGCTTTGCGTGCCGATGATGGTGGCGCGACCAAAATCTTTCAATGCCCCGGCCAGAATTTCCGATGCCGAGGCCGAGCCGTCATTGATCAACACGACCAGTTTCTTACCATTCAGCATATCGCCCGGTGTGGCGTTAAACGTCTCGGCAATATGACCGCCGCGTTTACGAACGGTCAGGATGGGATCCGTGGAATCGACGAACATATCGACCAGCGTGGCGGCCTGTTCCAGCAGACCCCCGGTGTTGGAGCGCAGGTCGATGATATAGCCCGCAGGATTATGCTTCGCGGCCTGTGTCAGGGCGGTCTGGATTTTCTTCGGGCTGTCATCGTGCAGGAAATCACGCAGCGCGACGTAGGACACATCCCCGATCATCTTGCTGGATACAGATGGAATCGTGAACGGGGCGCGCGTAATGGTGAAATCCAGATCCTGATCATCGCGGCGGACGCGGATGGACACTGTCGTATCGGCGGGACCGCCGATTGATTCATATAGAGTTTTAAAATTATTTTTGGTCAGTGTTTCGCCGTTGATGGCGATGATCTGGTCGTCTGCCTGTAATCCGGCTTTGTGTGCGCCGCCACCCTTGATGGCCTCGATGATGCGGATACTGCCAATATCCTTTTCCACGCTGACAATCACACCGACCCCGGTTTTGGGTTTTTCATTCCCTTTGAGAACATCCAGTTGCTCGGGTGTCAGGTAGGAATCGTGCGGGCTGAGCGTTTTCAGCATGCCGTCGATGGCGCCCTTGCTTAATTGGTCCGGGTCCACGTCATGCACGGATTGGGCTTGAAGAACCCCCCGGATCGTCATGTAGAGGTCAATGATCGTCATCTCGCTCATGGTCATGGGGATCATGAAGACGGGCTCGGATTGCGGGCCGATATCCGGGGATTCGGCGATGATTTTCGGGGCGGTTTCGGCCTCTTCCGGGGGCGGCGCGGCGATGGGGGCAGGGGCTACCGGAGTTTCTGTCGCAGTTGCCGCGGGTGTGGCCGTGTCTGTGTCCATGGTCGGGCGCTCGGCGTTGGCGTCCTTAACCGTGGCGCAGCCAAAAACGCCAGCACCCAGTGCCACCGCCAGAAATGCGGAGCGCAAAATTTTCGAATTCAATGTCATTGGTCTGGTCCTGTTCGGTTCAGTTACGGCTTCGGTTGTTGAACCGGCGTAATCGTTGCGTTTTTCGATGCCGTGCCCGTTGTGCTGTTCAGGTGCTTGATGGCACACAGCAAGGCTTTGTCGACATCGTCGCGACCCCAGCGATAATCGCGGCCCAGTGTTTTCCACGTCACACCGTCCTTGATGGTGCAGGTGTGGGTTTGGGTGCGTTTTTGTTCGGTATCGCCGTTCGGGTTGTCGACGTTGTTGGCCAAATCGCGTTCGTGTTTGATGTTCGATTCATCAATGCCCTCGACCAGAATGTCCGGGGTGATGCCGATATTTTGTATCGACCGGCCCGTGGGCAAATGGTACAGCGCGTTCGTGATTTTGATACCGTCTTCGCGGCCCGGAATAAACCGACCGAATGGCATGATGGCCTGGGCGGAGCCCTTGCCGAAGGATGGGGTGCCGATCAATGTGGCGCGGTTGAAATCCTGCAACGCGCCGGCGACGATTTCGGATGCCGATGCCGACCCGCCATTGATCAGAACGACCATGTTTTTGCCGTTCAGCATGTCGCCCTGTTCGGCGGTCCAGGCATGTTTGACCACGCCGTTTGCGCCGCGGATATCGACGATCGGCATGTCTTGCGGGTCCACGAACAGATCGGTGATTTCCGCGGCCATGTCCAATCGGCCACCGCCATTATAGCGCAGGTCGAGAATGTAACCGTTGACGGGCTTGGCCCCGGCTTTGGCTTCCAGCTTTTTGAAGGCATCGGCGACCTGTGTATCGACATCCCCTTCCATAAAGCTGGCCAGGCGGACATAGGCGATGTCACCGATCAATTTGGCGTCCACAGGTTTCAAAACCACTTCGTCACGGATGATGGTCAAGCTTTGCGGTTTGCCGTCGCGTTCAAAATCCAGCGTGACGGGCGTGCCTTTTTCCCCACGGATCAGGTCGATGGCTTTGGTGATATCCATGTCCAGGATGGATTGGCCGTTGATGTGGGTAATCGCATCACCAATTTGCAGGCCTGTTTTTTCCGCCGGGCCACCTTCGACCAGGCTTTGAACGACGATCCGGCCCTTATCTTTTTCTTTTTCCAGCCCGGCGCCGATCCCCTTCAGGGTTTCGGGTTTGCCGCTCATATATCCCTTCATGTCTTCTGCGGTGATATAGGCGTCATGCGGGGTCAGCGTTTTCAGCATGCCGTCAACCGCGCCCTGCAACATTTTGTCGCGGTCGCGGGCTTGCGGCATAACGGAATTGTCTTCGGCCAGGCGGCGGGCAATCCCGTACACCATGATGCGCTCATATTCTTCGCGGCTGCCCATGTCGATCGTATAAGGAGAGAGGGCGCGCGGTTTGACGTCCGTGGTCACCGGGTCAGAGGCCTTCGGTGCGTCGGCTACGGTGTCGTTGGTCGTGGCGCAGCCGCTTAAACCCAGGCCGATGGCCGTGGTCAGAAAAAGGGCGGACAGGTTCTTGGATGGCAGGCGCATAATATGTATCCCTGTTTAAAGTTATTCTTTTTTTGTTTGAAGGGCCTGATCCTAGGACTCGTGTGGCGCTTCTGTCAAATCATTTGTCCCCCTGATTCGGGGCATAAAAAAACACCCCCGAAACGGGGGTGTTTTTCTTTAATTTCAATCGGTTGACCGCTTATTTCACCGTCGGCTGAACCTCGAACTGGTGGAACGGCGGCGGGGAGGACAGGGTCCATTCGAAGGTCATGCTCTGCGGACCGTTGTTCCAGTAGTTGTCGCCAACGCGGCGGCCAAAGAACAGGGTGTAGAACACGATGAACACGAACAGGATCGTCGACGCCCCGGCCAGATAGGCACCCAGCGATGACACATAGTTCCACAAATGGAACCCGTAATCCTGTGTCATGATCCACTGGATCTTCTCAATCGGGTTGACGAAGAAGCCTTGCAGGTGTTCCGGCGGCAGCGGAGCCTGGTAGTCCACGTAACGGCGCGGCATACCGGCCAGACCCAGGAAGTGCTGCGGGAAGAACACCAGGTTCACGCCGATAAAGGTCATGAAGAAGTGCAGCTTGCCCAGGAACTCCGGATACTGACGGCCAGACATTTTGCCGATCCAGTAGTAGAAGCCGGCGAACAGCGCGAACACAGCACCCAGCGACAGCACGTAGTGGAAGTGGGCCACGACGTAGTACGTGTCGTGCAACGCCAGATCCATACCGCCGTTGGCCAGAACCACGCCCGTCACACCGCCAACGGTGAACAGGAAGATGAAGCCAATCGCCCACAGCATCGGGGTTTTGAATTCAATCGACCCGCCCCACATGGTGGCGATCCAGGAGAAGATTTTGATCCCCGTCGGAACGGCGATGATCAGCGTTGCGGCCGTGAAGTATGCACGGGTGTCAACATCCATACCCACCGCGAACATGTGGTGCGCCCAGACGATGAAACCAACGGCACCAATCGCCACCATCGCGTACGCCATGCCCAGATAACCGAACACCGGTTTCTTGGAGAAGGTCGAGATGATGTGGGAGATGATACCGAAGGCCGGCAAAATCATGATGTACACTTCCGGGTGACCGAAGAACCAGAACAAGTGCTGGAACAGGATCGGGTCGCCGCCGCCTTCCGGTTTGAAGAAGGAGGTACCGAAGTTACGGTCGGTCAGCAGCATGGTGATGGCGCCACCCAGAACCGGCAGGGACAGGACCAGCAGGAAGGCCGTGACCAGCATCGCCCAGACAAACAACGGCATTTTGTGCAGGGTCATGCCCGGCGCACGCATGTTGAAGATCGTGGTGATGAAGTTGGCCGCCCCCAGAATGGATGACGCACCGGCCAGGTGAAGGGCGAAAATCGCCATATCCACCGACATATCCGGGTGCCCCAGCGTGGATGACAGCGGCGGATACACCGTCCAGCCCGTTCCCGCACCAACACCGATCAGGGTGGAGCAGGCCAGCAGCAGGAAAGCCGGAACCATCAGCCAGAACGAAATGTTGTTCAACCGGGGGAACGCCATATCCGGCGCGCCGATCAACAACGGAACGAACCAGTTGCCGAACCCGCCAATCAAGCCAGGCATAACAACGAAGAACACCATGATCAGGCCGTGTGCCGTGATCCAGACGTTCCACATCTGGCCATCAGCCGCCAGCTGCAGGCCCGGATCTTGCAATTCGGCCCGCATCATCATCGAGAAGAAGCCGCCGATCAGGCCAGCCACGATCGAGAAGATGATGTACAGCGTTCCGATATCCTTGTGGTTCGTTGAACAGAACCACCGGGTAAAGAAACCAGGTTTATGATCATGAGCATGATCATCATGGTGTGTTGTATGAGCGTTCATGGTTACGCGTTCCTTTTGGTCTTTTTAAGAAAAACGGTTGTTATTCAGCGGATTCGGCGTCTGCGCCCGCGTCTTTTGCGGGGGCTTCAATGCCTTGGTCAGCCTGTTGACGGGCAATCCATGCGGCGAAATCTTCCTTGCTGACAGCATGGATTTCAATCGGCATGAACGCGTGGTTGATGCCACACAGTTCCGAGCACTGACCGTAGTAAACGCCCGGCTTTTCAATGCGCATCCAGGTTTCGTTGATACGGCCCGGAACGGCGTCGATCTTGATACCGAAGTTCGGCATGGCGAAGCTGTGGATCACGTCCTGTGCGGTGACCAGAACCTGAATGGTGGTGTCAACCGGAACCACGACCGGGTTGTCGGTGGACAGCAGGCGAACCTGGCCCTTGGCCGGGTCAATCTCGTCATCCTTCAGCATGTTCGCGGTCAGCGCCACGCCACCCTGATCCGGGTATTCATAGCCCCAATACCACTGGTAACCCGTGACTTTCAGCGTCATTTCCGGCTCTTTCGCGCGATCAACGTAGTAGAGCAGTTTGAATGACGGTACGGCGATGATGATCAGGATGATCACCGGCACCAACGTCCAGATAATTTCCAGCATCACGTTATGCGTCGTGGTGGACGGCGTCGGGTTGGCCTTCGCATTGAAGCGAACCATGACGAACACCAGCAGGGCCGTCACGAACAACACGATCCCGGTGATGACGATCATCAGCAGGTGGTGGAAATTATGAATTTCCGTTGCCGACGGCGTAACCGCGGGCAGCATACCAAGTTGCGTCGGATGAGCCAGATTGTCAGCCGCCATCGCAACAGACGGCAGAATCAAAACCAGAGCGGACAGGAAAAGGGATAAGAGAGTTGTAATGCGCATGGATAAGAGCTTCATGTTACAGGATCGGGAGTGTGATATTTTTCAGCACAAACAGCGCCTTAATCACGCCTTTCTGATACACGGAAAGGGGTGGTCAGCGCAAGGGGGAAGCGCAAAAACCTGTTGCGTTATGGTAATATAAGGGGCTGGATAAAGGGCTGGCGGGGCAGCGCGGAATTAACCGTGGCGGGCCGGTTGAAAGACAGCCGCAGCCACAGCGGTGACCAAGGACGGCAGGGCGCGTGCTTTAAATTCCATAACATTGTAGGTGTCAAGCTGCACTGGGCGGGCCAGGGCGCGTTTCAACCCGGCCCGGCTGTTGGTGGCATAAGCCCGGGCTTCATCCGCAACATTGTCGATCACCGACGGGATGTGGAGCAGGGATGGAATATCCATCCGGCGCAAATCCGCTGCGGCCTTGCCAAATCCGGGGATCAGACGGCGGATCATGTCTTCGGCCTGGTCCAGGGTTAGGGAATAGACATAAATATTGTCGCGTGAGCGGGTCAGGCGGCGCATCACGTCGTCCTGCCATATGTCAAAACAAACGGCCAGCGTGTTGCGCACGAACACCAGATCGCGGCGGACCGGGTCGACGATGTCCTTTTGCCCGCGGCTGTCCAGAACGCTGTCCAATGTGCGGACGGCGTTGCCAAGATGGGTCAGGGAATCCAACGGATTGTACACAGACAAAGTCGGTTCAGACTTTACAGCGGCAAACGCACGCGCTTCTACGGACATGATCACACCCATCGGTTCGGTTTTGTCTGCGCCTTCTTGATGGGCGGTTCAGGGGCCAAATGGATACCCGATTCGCCCCGCCCCCGGCAACGGGGCATGGCGAAGTTGTGCACCGGAAGTTTGGGATAGAAAGGGTGGTGTTATGGTTTTAATTCGATCAGGCTGTTCAAGGCCGGGCCGGTCGTGCCCCATATATAAAGTTTGGCGTCGGTAACTTCCGGCGTGCCGAAATACATTTGCGGCAGGATCAGGGTCCATGTGCCCTTCGTCTCCTCCCCCAGAAAGGCGGATGTCGATACGACCAGGCGCATGCCACGCGGGTCGGCCAGGCTGGGCCGGTCCCAAGCAGCCAGCAATTTCACTTCCGTCCCCGACGGGGAAATCAGCGAAACGTCTTCGGGCAGGCCGTTTTGATAAATTTCATACGGCGAAGTGGTTTGCGGCGTCACACGAAATTCAAAGATGGTTTGCAAGGTGGCGGCACTGTCCGGCACATGCATGCTGACGCGGCGGGCGTTGCGTTGAAAATCAAAACGAATATTTTTATCACCGCTATGGCGGACCAGTGTCGGTGTAATGTGCTGGCCATTGTTGCGCAGATGGCGCAGAAGGTTCTCGTGCCTGTCCGGGTCGTATATGCCGAACCCGGTCAACGTGCTGTGACGTAATCCACGCGCGTTGCGGACCATGGATTGTTTCAGATATGCACCATCCTGCCCCGGATCGGTGATCAAATCATCCTGCGATGCGGACAGCAAAGCGGTTGCGCGTATATCCTGATCCGTTGCCATGGGGAACCGGCTGCGCAATGTGGCGATATGGGCCGCGACGTTTGGGGATACGAACGATGTGCCGCGAATGTCGCAATTTAATTTTCCGGCATCCGGGTGGGCGGTAAAAACTTCGTGGATCAGGGCCCATTGAAGCTTGGTCCCCTCCTTCTCGCCCGTGGTCATGGTGGCGCGGAAATCATCAATCTCGCGCTGGGTCATGTAATAGGCATTGCAAAAACCCTGTTTGTACCCGGTGGGATACACAATGTCCGGCGCGTTTTCGGATGTATAGCAGGTGACGGCGTTATCCGGCGTTACGGCCCCGGTGAATAACGCGCTGTCCGCGTAGGAATAGGCGCTGACCATCTGGCGGCGCAGGGCATCGTAATTGCGTTCTTCCGGACAGAGTTTGTTGCCGGCATTCCCGGCGGCGATAACCGGGTTGATGTCGGCTTTCATCCATAAGGATAAAAACTGCTCGGCCTCCGGGCGCGGTGTTTTGTCGAATGGGGATGGGGTGCTGGAGATGGATACGACCTTGTAACGCAACAGGTGATCCTTGCCCTCAATCCCGTCATAGGCATCTTCGTCGATCAGCGGAATAACGGAGGCGTGGTGCCCGTTTTTTTCAATCCGCCATTTAAAAATGCCCCGCGCCGATGCGGCGTGATGGGTGAACATCCGGTCTTTCGTCAGAAACCGCGTGGCGGGTTCAATATGGGCGACGGGAACAATCGGAATGGATGAATAATCCGGCTGAACCACATGATTGAAACAAGCGGTCAGTGTTGTTCCCAGTGTCGCACAGCCAATGGCGCGCAGAAGGGCGGACGGACGGGCCATGGTTTACGGCCCCTTTGGCAGGAAAGTGTTTAACGTCGCACGATCCGTACCCCAGATATAAAGGGCGGCATCGCCAATTTTCGGCGTCAGAAATTCGCCGCGCGGCAAGCGTAGCGTCCATGTGCCTTTGGTACCCTCCCCCAGAAAAGCGGGGGCGGCGATGGCCATACGGTATCCGTCGACATCGCTTAACGACAGCGGTTCCGTCGCCACCGGCAGGCGGATGGCCGTCCCCGCAGGGGAGACCAACGTGGCATGGGTGGGTAATCCCTGTTCCAGAATATCGTCTTTGGACGTGGAATGGGGTGTTAATCGAAATTCGACAATTGTGCGAACGGCGGCCGCCGCATCATCAACATGGAATGTGATGGTGCGATCCGCATTGTCCGGTTCGTTCACCGCGCCCTTGGTGGCGTGTATGAAACGTGACGGTAAATGTTTGTTTTCGCGGGTGAGGCGTTCGAGCAATTGTTCGTGTTTTTCCGGATCATACACGCCAAAGCCGCTGACCATATTGTAATGCAGGCCGATGGCGTTGGTGGCCGATTGGGCGCGGAAATAATGCGCATCCTGATCCGTGCCGATGCGGATTGTGTCCTGTGATGATGAAAGAAGGGCGGTGACGTAAGTATCCGTATCCGTGGCCTGTGGGAATTTGGTGCGCAGGGTGGTCAGGTGGCCGTTGACATTCGGTGCGGAAAACGACGTGCCTTCGATGTTGCAAACCTGTTTCCCGGCATCGGGGTGGGCCCGGAACAATCGGTCGCCCATCATCCGTTCACGCGGTGTCATGGTGCTGTATCGCACGGTTTTGCGCATGGCGTCGATTTCGTCCTGGTTCATGTAATAATCATTACAGAACCCCTGAGCATAGCCCTGCGGATACAAAAGATCCGGCGCGTTTTCCGATGAATAGCAGGAAATGGTGCCATCCAGCTCGACCGCGCCAACCTTCATAAAACTGTCGGCGAAGGTGTAGGGCGTAATCCGTTGCCAGAATAACAAACGCCATTCATCGACCGTCTGTTTTTTGCCGGTGCAAACATAATTGCCCATGTTGCCGGTGGCCGCGATGGTCAATGTATCGCTGGCGGACCAGATCGGGGCCAGTGTCGCCGCATCCGGCGTGCGCAAATCGGGGTCGGGAATGGCGCTGGTCGATAGAATTTTGAAGGTCTGGATGTACGGGCTTTTTTCAATGCCGTGATAGGATTCGTCATCAATCATCGGCGGAATAGCCGCGTCGGAAAACCCATTCAGCCGGATGCGCCATGCCACGATGTCGCGGGCCGATTGGCCATGATGGTGGAAAAACCGATAATCGCGCACCAGCCGCGTCATCGCCTCGATATGGGCGGATGGCACGGTCATGTCTGTGACCATTGCGGGGGCCATTGCGGGCCATGCTGTCACCGCCGCCACGGCGGCAAAGATGGATGAAAGTTTTTTCACTAAACCAGTCCCTGTTTGACCCGGGTCTCTTTATAAGCCGGACCCGGACGCAGGGGACGTTAGGGCAAAGGGGCGGGGGAAGGCAAGCCTTCAGGGCAAAATTATCGCCCGCGCCATAGGGATAAGCCATAAAGCGCGGCTGTTTCGCTGCGCAAAATGCTGGAGCCCAGCGATACGGGGGTAAAGGGTGCGGTTTTGCGCAAGATTGTTGCTTCCTCTGCCGTGAACCCGCCCTCTGGCCCGATCAGGATGGCGAAGCTGCTGCGGTTGCTCAGAAGGGTTTGCAGGTCCGGCGTATCGCCCTGCCGTTCCAGCGCGGCGAAAATCGGGGTGTCATCGGACCAGATCCCCGGCACGCGGTCCAGCGCGATCAGCGGGTGCAGGGTGGGTATATCCATCCGTTCGCATTGCTCGCTGGCTTCGATCATCTGCGCGCGCAGCCGTTCATCATTCACATCGCGCACTTCGGTGTTGCGGGTCAGGACGGGGTGCAGGTCGGTGACGCCCAGCTCGACCGCCTTTTCAATCAGCATATCCATGCGCGCCTTCTTGATCGGGGCGAAGAACAGATGGGCCGGGGCCGGGGCAGGCGTTTGCGGGATCAGAAGGTCCGCAATATGCAACGCGCCATCGCGTTTGCCGATGGAATGAAATGTTGATGCCCATTCGCCATCGCGGCCATTGAACACGCGGACGCAATCACCATCCTTGCGGCGCATCACGGTTTTAAAATAATGCGTTTGATCCGGCGACAGCGGCGCCTCCGCCCCAGCGGTCAGCGCGGCATCCAGAAATAAACGCGGCCATTTTTTGAAATCGGTTGTCATGAATGGGATATCACCATGAAAATCGGGTGGTTGTCTATCGGTGGTTGACATATTTCTCGGGAATTGGTTTCTAATCCGCATTCGTTAAAAAATTTGGGGCAAACCATGACCAAACGATCCATCCAAGCCATGCGTGAATACCGGACCGCCTTTATCACCGTGCTGGGGCATCTGGATGCGGAGGGGGTGCCGTATGACAAGGCCCCGCGCCTGTTGGGCATCACGAAACGCGAATTTAACAAATGTGCGTTGGCCGCCGCCGCGGCGACATGGGACCGGGTTGTGGATGATCTGGCCGTTATGGACAAAAGCCATGATCCGTTTTTGATTGCCGCGTTGGTAACCAATATGGGGAACGTGCACGAGGTGCTGGCCCGTTTCGGCGGTGACATGCAATCCGATGCCGGGTTTGCGCCGTTGAAGGTGAAGAAACAGGCATTTGAAAATTACGGCTATGATGTTGTGATGATGGCGTTGACATGGGTTGAATCGCGCGGCGCGCAGATGGCGACCAGATTTGGACCGTGGGATTTTGTTGGTGTTCTGGATAAATGTATGCAGTGCGCTGGCTTGGATCCGGCCAATGAACAACTTTATAAGGACACCGGGTTTGAATCGCGGGCGCATTTCGAAAAAACCTATGCCGATTGCGTTGAAAAGGCGCAGCGCGTAAAACTGGAAACCATTTGCCCAACCCACCATCACCCATCCTGAGACACCTATGACCCACACCGATATTCGTCACCAAGGCTGGATCGCATATCTTCCGGGATTTGTGCGCCCCTATGCCTTGTTGATGCGTCTGGACCGGCCGATCGGGACGTGGCTGCTGCTGCTGCCCGGCTGGTGGGCGATTGTGCTGGCGGCGGGTGGCGTGCCCGCCATGAATCCCTATGACTGGAAATTGATCGCGTTGTTCGCTATCGGCGCGATTGTGATGCGCGGGGCGGGGTGTGTGATCAATGATCTGTGGGATCGAAAGCTGGATGCACAGGTGGAGCGCACGGCGGTGCGCCCGCTGGCGTCCGGTGCGGTGTCGGTTCCGGCGGCGTGTGTGTTGCTGGGGGCGTTGCTCGGCATCGGATTGATGATCCTGCTGGAACTGAACATCACGGCCATTTTGCTGGGGGTGTTGTCCGTGGCGTTTATTGTTGTTTACCCGGCGATGAAGCGGATTACATGGTGGCCGCAGGCTTTTTTGGGCCTGACCTTTAATTTCGGTGCGCTGATGGGCTGGGCCGCCGTGACGGGGGCGGTGGATATGGCGGCGCTGTATCTCTACGCCGCCGGGTTTTTCTGGACGTTGGGGTACGATACGATTTACGCCCATCAGGACAAAGAAGACGATGCCCGCATCGGGATCAAATCCACCGCGTTGTTTCTGGGTGAAAAAAGCCGCATCTGGATTGCCGGGTTTTATACGCTGACCCTGATCCTGCTGGCGCTGGCCATTGGATCGGTGTGGGGGATTGTGACGCTTATTCCTGCTGCGATGCACCTGGCATGGCAGGTGAAGGCATGGGATATGAATGACCCGGCCAGCAGTTTGAAATTCTTCCGCTCCAACCGCGATTTCGGGTTGCTGGTTCTGGCCGCGGTGGGGTTGGCGACGCTCCTCTAACTCTTCACAAACTGTTCGGCGTGTGCGATCCTTGTAAAAAATACAGGGAGAACAAACGTGACCAGCCAGATTTACGCCCCATCATCCGATATTTACCGCCTGTCCGATGCGTTTCGCGCCCGGGTCGAGGCGGTGTCGATGCAGGCCCACCGTGTGTTGAACGTCGACGTCATCCGCCAGAATGCCCAAGACGGCAACGTCATGCAGACGCTGTCGTGGCAGGGGTTTGATCGCCTCGATCTGGGGGTCGAGGACATTATGCTGGCCCGGGCTATTTTGGAACATCCGCCGCTGGCCCCGGTGTTGATGCCGTATTTTTCCGATCCGTTTGAATTGCCGCCTGTGGCTCTGCGCGTGCGTGAATTGTTCGACATGGCCAGCCTGGCCCCTGTGCCGGGCCGGGATGAAATTGATGATCTGATCGCCGATACCGACCGGGCGCTGGATGATTGCGCGACGATGATGAAAACATTGCCGAAATCGGCTGTTGTCGGTGGGTTCATGTCCCGCGATATCGCGGGGCGGGCCGCCATGATCGACCGGGCCCCGGCCCTGCGGCACTATGCCTGTTTGAAGGATCGCGTGCGTGACTGGGTTTTAAACCCGCTCAAGGCCGCTCTGCTGGGACAGGATGGAACCGTCCGTGAACAGGATATGGGCCCCGTCCACTCCATCCGCATTTCCAGCCGTGCGGTCACATCGCGCGACGAATTGATGGAGGCCCGCGCCATCGTCGCCACCATGCGTGGTGAAAGCAACCGGGTTGGGTTGATGACGCCGAAGGTATAAAATTATACGAAGGACGCTGGTGCTTTGGGGCTAAAAATCAATAGAGAGAGATTTTTTCCAGGGGAGATTTATATTTTTCTTTTCTGGTATTTTCTTTGGATATTGAAAGAGGCTTTTTTCTTTTGGAGCTCTTATGCGCATCATCCCGTTTATAATCCGCTCTTCTTGCTTTTGTACCTGTCATTTTTGAGCGCGATAATTAAGGCTACGCCGGTTGTTCTTAGTTACACTGTCTGTGTGAGATTCATTCGTGTGCCTACTATATGGGTTGCGGTACTTTTTGCGATTTTTTGCGCAGATTTTTATTTATCGATGTCTCGTGCGGAGAGCATAAATCTAACCTCGCGGCGAGGAGGTTTTGTTTTGTATGATGGTGGAGAGATAACCAGTTTTGGAATTTTGATATTAATGCTCAATCCAACGATTTTTATATGCTTCTATGCGTTTTATAAAGCAGTCAGAGGCTGGAAGTTGAAAAAAGAAAACCCCGCTCTTTAGCGGGGTTTTCTTTCTCTGTTTCTGTTTTAATCCACGGCGCTGGCCAGATGGCTGAGGCGTTGTTCCGCGATCATCAGGCGGGGGATGTCCACTGCGCCGCCTTGTTGCAGCATGGCCAGCAGCGGCGTGATTTGCTCGGCCTTGTCCGCGTGGTGCGCCAGCCATTGTTGCAGCAACGAATCCTTTGCCCCCTTCTTCGCGGCGGATTTCACCGAGTCTTTCAGGATGCGTAACGTGATCGCGGCCTGCACACTGAACAGTCGTTCGATCAATCCGCCACGGGCTTCGTGGGTCCAGCGGTCACGCACTTCGATTTCATCCGCGCGTTGGCGCAGCCAGTCGATGTGGAAATGCTCGCCAGCCTCGAAATAGGCTTTCGCGGTCTGGATCGGATCGGTTTTACCATCCAGCGTGATGCGGATGATGTCACATGCCGAATCCAGAACCGGGATCATGGCAATGTTGCGGGCCAATGATGCCGGAACGCCGGAGGCCTTCAGGGTTTCCATCCGCGCCTTCATAGTGTCCAGCATGGTGGGGGTGGCGACATTTTCCACCGCATCACGCAGGGCTTTAATCCGCGGGGTAAAGCTGGCGATGTCCGCGTCGATATTCGGGCGACGACCCAGACGGGTCAGCATCCATGTCACGGAGTGATCGGCCATGTACGCCAGATCGGCCAGCATGCTGGTCTGGATATCGGCTGGAACCTTGTTGTCCAGCGCTTCAATCGCATCCCACATGTCGCGCAGGCCAAAAATCTCCCGCACGATAATGTACGACCGCGCCACATCGGCGGCGGATGCGCTGGTCGAATCCGTTTTGGATTTGACAAACGTCGCCCCCAATCGGTTGACCACACCATTGGCAATCGCCGTCGCGACAATTTCGCGTTTCAGGCGATGCTTGCTGATCTCGGCGTCAAATTTTTTCCGCAAAGCGGGCGGGAAGTAATCCGACAGCCAGATATGCGTGGCTTTTTCATCCGGGACATCCGAATCCAGCAATTCCCGCGTAAACATAATTTTTGCGTAGGATTGCAGGGTGCAGAGTTCCGGGCGCAACAGGCCCATGCCGGTGGAGCGACGGCGTTCGATTTCCTCCTCATCCGGCAGATGTTCCAGCGCGCGGTTCAGCCCATGGTCGCGTTCCAGATCGCGGATAAATTGCACATCCGTCGTAAACGTATCGGATGCGCGATGGACCATCAGGCTGATGCCCTGCGTTTGCTGGTAATTATTGCGCAGGACCAGATTGGCCACATCATCCGTCATGCTGGCCAGCAATGTATTCCGCTTGGCCAGGGTCATCTTGTTGGATTCGTCGTGCATCACGGCGGTCATCAAAATCTTGATGTTCACCTCAACGTCCGACGAATTGACGCCGCCGGAATTGTCGATGAAATCCGCGTTCAGGCGCACGCCACGGCGGGCCAGATCGTTCCGGGCGGCTTGCGTGACGCCCAAATTGGCCCCTTCGCCAATCACACGGGCGCGAATGTCGGATGTGTTGACGCGCAAGGAATCGTTGGCCTTGTCGCCCACATCGGCGTGGGTTTCGTGCGGGGCCTTTACATACGTGCCAATCCCGCCGAACCAGAGCAGATCGACCTGTTTCTTCAGCATGGCGCGGATCAGGTCCGGGGGTGAGATTTCGCTTTTCTCAATCCCGTACTGGGCCATGATTTCCGGTGTCAGCTTCAGGCTCTTGTCCGCTCGGCTGTAAATACGACCACCTTTGGACAACAGCTTCTCATCATATCCATCCCATCCCTTGACGGCGTCGAACAGGCGTTTGCGTTCGGCAAAACTTTTCGCGATATCCGGGTTCGGGTCGCAGAAAATGTGAACATGGTTGAACGCGCCGATCAGGCGAATATGCGGGGACAGCAGCATGCCGTTGCCGAACACGTCGCCGCCCATATCGCCGACGCCGATCACGTCAAACGGGGTTTCCTGAATATTCTGGCCCAGTTCGCGGAAATGGCGTTTCACCGATTCCCATGCGCCACGGGCGGTGATGCCCATTTTCTTGTGGTCGTAACCGGCGGACCCGCCCGATGCGAACGCATCGCCCAACCAGAATCCGTATTCGGCGGACAGGCTGTTGGCCAGGTCGGAGAATGTGGCCGTGCCCTTGTCGGCGGCGGCGACGATATACGGGTCATCCCCATCACGGCGCACGACATCCTTGGGCGGAACGACCTTGTGTCCCTTCAAATTATCGGTGATATCCAGCATGCCGCGGATCAGCATTTTGTAGCATTCGATCCCCTCGGCCATAAACGCCTCGCGTCCGCCGGTGGTCGGCGGGTTCTTCACGACGAAGCCGCCCTTCGCACCCATTGGCACGATAATCGCGTTTTTCACCTGCTGGGCTTTCATCAGGCCCAGGACCTCGGTGCGGAAATCTTCCGGTCGGTCGGACCAGCGAATGCCACCGCGGGCAATGCGATCACCGCGCAGGTGAATTCCCTCCATCCGCACGGAATAAACGAAAATTTCGCGGAACGGTTTCGGGTCCGGCAGGTCGGCAATCTTGCCACTGTCCAGTTTGATGGACAGATACGGCTTCGGCTGGCCATCGGCACCCTTCTGGAAGAAGTTGGTGCGCAGGGTCGCGTTGATCATCGCGGTGAAGGACCGCAGGATTTTATCCTGATCCAGCGACTTCACGGCGTTCAGTTCTTTTTCAATCGCCTTGTTGATTTTGTCCAACGCGGCATCGCCTTCCTTCTGCCCGGTTTTGTTTTGGGCCGGGTTCAGGCGCGCCATGAACAAATCCACCAACGCGCGGGCAATCACCGGATAATCGGTCAGAGCCCGTTCAATAAAGCGGTTGGAATATGTCACGCCCGCCTGCCGCATATAACGGACATAGGTGCGCAGGATGGTCACTTCGCGCCAGTTCATGGCGGCGGAGAGAACCAGACGGTTCAAACTGTCATCTTCCGTTTCGCGGTTCCAGATGCGGATCAGCGCTTCTTCAAAAGGCGTGTTGATTTTATCAATCGCCATGGCTGTTCCGGTGGCTTCCATCTGGAAATCGTGAATCCAGATGGCGGTGTCGGTCCCGTGCGGGCGCACTTCGAACGGCAATTCCGCGATGACGCGCAAACCCATGTTTTCCAGCATCGGCAAAATGTCCGACAGGATCACCGGCTTGTCCGCGCGATAAAGCTTCAAACGCAGTTCGTTATCGGGCAAGCCGTGTGACCGGTACAGGTCGCGGGCCAAAATACCGGTCGACAACGCTTCCTCAATCTTGAAAACATCGTGGACGCAGCTTTTCGGTGTGTAGGTTTCGCGGTATGCACTGGGGAAAGCGCGACCATATTTCTCGGTCAAATGCGCGACTTCCGTATCTTCATGCAGTTTTTCGGCAAAGGCCACGTTCAGGCGTTCAGCCCAGGACCGGCCGGCTTCCTGCAATTCATGTTCAATCGCCAGGCGATCGAAATTGGGTTTTTTCTTCGGGTCAATGGTGATGACATACATCACGCGGGCCAACGGGGAATCGTCCAGGCTGGCGTAATAATCGTCGCATGTCCCGTTCAGGCGATCTTCCAGAATCGACTGCATACGCATACGCAACGTCGTGTCATACAATTCACGCGGCACATAAACCAGGCACGATACATAACGGCTGAACGTATCCAGACGGGTGTACAGGGCGATACGCTGGCGTTTCTGCAAACGCAGCATGGACAGGGCGTAATCATACAGCGTGTCCACATCGATCTGGAACAATTCGTCGCGCGGATATTTCTCCAGAATATGGGCCAGAGCCTTGTGGTTGTGGCTACCGCTGGCGAAATGGGACCGGTCGGTGACCATGTGGGTCTTGCGGCTCAAATACGGAATGTCACGGATGGACCGGGAATAGGTCACGGATGTGAACAATCCGACGAACAGCGCCTCACCCTTGATCTTGCCGCCCTTGTCATACAGGCGGACCATAATGGCATCCATGTTCACACGGCGGTGAACGGTGGATTTGCGGTGGATTTTGAAAACCAGCAACGGCTCGTCATTCTTATGCAGTTCGGCCAAATGCTGGGGCAGTGTTTCGCGCCCTTCCGGGAAAATGTTGGTTTTCACTTCGGTGCGCAACAGGCCCAGATGCGAACCCGGCACGGCCTTGGCGGTCATCTTGCCGTTTTTATCTTTGGCATACGCATATTCGCGATAACCGAGCAGGGTGAAATTATCCTTGTACAGATATTCCAGAAAGCCCTGATAATCCTCGACCGCGTCATCGGCGAAATGGGCCGGGGCGTGGCTCAATGCATTTTCGCAATCGCGCAGCTTGCTGCGCATCTTTTGCCAATCACCCGTGGCAAAGCGCGTATCGACCAGAATTTGCTCCAAACGCTCGTGCAGTGCCTTGATCTGCGCATCGCTTAACGTGCGATTCAGGTGAATATGGATGTGGGATTGGCCCTGTGTCGTATCGTCCGGCGTGGCGGATACGGATGTAACCTTGCCACTGGCGTTGCGGCGCACCTGAATCACCGGGTGAACCAGCAGGGTGATAATCTGCGCCTGGTGCGTGATTTCCGCGGTGACGGAATCAACCAGAAACGCCATGTCGTCGTTGACGATGTCGATCACGGTGCAACCGGGGGCCCAGCCGTCTTTCTTCATCGTCGGGTTGGTGATGCGGATATCCGGCTTGCCGGGTTTGCGCGCATTCATCATGTCGAAATGCAATTGCGCGGCCAAGATCATGTTTTTCGGGTCCATCATCTCCAGATCGTCTTTCGACGTGCGCTGGAACAGAACTTCGGTGAAGTCCTTCAACGCCTGCGGCGCCTTTGGCGGCAACGCATTGACAGCTTTGGTGATAAGGGGATGGAGTTTCGTTGGGGCAGGGGCTTTGGCCATAGTGTCACATACATCCATGATGCTGGTGAGGGGGGTACTCTAAATTACGCAGTCTATTCTGGCGGCAAACTAGGCCGAAATGCTGAATGCGGCAAGCCTGCACCCATGTTGCGCACGCACAGGCGGCATGCATCCCGTCAGGGGATCATGATGGATTATTTCTTTTATTTTTCAAGGTCTTGACATGGGTTTGTTTGGTGTGCGCCGCACAAGGCGTGAAAATTGACGGCTTATGGGAAAAGGCGTAGGTTAAACACCGTAATAAAAAGCCCGTTGAACAGAGCGAAGGACACAATCATGGACACGAAAGCCAAGAAGACCGAGACCACAGGAATGGATTTCTCCCGCGCGGCGGCTGTCGGCCCGGACCGCGTCGCAAGCGCCGCACAGGCTGCCACGACGCGCGAATGCCAATATCCGCTCCAGCCCAAACGTCAGGGCCATGAGTCGTTTGAGCCGTATGGTTTGAATTAATTTTATGAATTTAAAAAAGCCCCCGGTTGGGGGCTTTTTTTATTAAAAGCAGACTGGACCAAACATGCAGCCGGCTAGGATGGCGCATACGAGAATCAATGGAGTATAAATAAGCAAGAAAATGGCAATGAGTGCGATCCTCATTAGCCAAGAGCGCGCGATGACCCATATCAAGCACGTGCTGGGCAGTAGGTATAGAATAAAAGATGATACAACCCCAATGGCGCCGAAAAAATCCTTGAATTTTCTGTGGATCGGTAAAAGGGCCGCGGATAAATCATAAATAAAGACATTGAAGGCCAAGATCGCAAACGGAAGAAGCAAGGTTAGAGCAATCAGCAATATTGTATTGGTTTTATAGGAGAGCTGTTGATACGCGGGTCTTTCCATTTTTTCTTTCCAAAAATTAAATAGTCCAGCGCTTGTTTCAACTGTGACGAAAGGCGAGATGTTATCGTGCCGTCCATCCGCCATCGACGGGTAATGATGTGCCGGTGATGTTGGATGCGGCATCGGAACACAGGAACACGGACAGCGCGCCCAGTTGTTCCACCTCAACAAATTTCTTCGTCGGCTGCGGCGTCAGCATGATTTTCTCGACCACTTCGCTTTCGGGCAGGTTATGCACCTTCGCCTGATCCTTGATCTGGTTTTGCACCAGCGGGGTCAGGACATAGCCCGGGCAAATGGCGTTGCAGGTGACGTTGTCCGTCGCCGTTTCCAGCGCAATGGTTTTCGTCATGCCGACAAGGCCGTGTTTCGCGGCGATATATGCGCTTTTAAACGGGGATGCGACCAGACCGTGGGCGGAGGCAATGTTGATGATCCGGCCCCAGCCCTTTGTCTTCATCCCCGGCAGGCAGGCTTTGGTCGTGTGGAACGCGCTGTTCAGATTGATGGCGATGATGGCGTTCCATTTGTCTTCGGGGAATTCATCAATCGGGCTGACATGCTGGATGCCCGCATTGTTCACCAGAATGTCGATGGCCCCAAATACGCCAATCGCCTTTTCGCACATATCGCGAATTTGGTCCGGCTTGGTCATGTCGGCCCCGTGATACAGGGCACGAATGCCATGATCCTTTTCTAAACCAAGGCGGATTTTTTCAATCTCGGCCGCATCGCCCAGCCCGTTCAACACCACGTTGGCCCCGGCGGCGGCCATGGCGGTCGCAATCCCCAATCCGATGCCGCTGGTGGATCCGGTGATCAGGGCGGTTTTTCCGGTGAGCTGGGTCATGGGGCGTATCCTTTGGTGCGGTTGCGAAAACGATGGAGTGAAGGGTAAAACGGCGGCGGGTTGCGGGCAAGGGGACCAGTGCGGTCTGCTGCTCCCATTATTTGACATAACGCAAATTCTCGGGTAAATTGGGCGCTATGAAACAGATTTCTTTGGATCAACATCCTGATTTTATTGCCGTTTTTGACGGGCGCACCGATCTGGCCGCCGCGATGAAGGCGGCCCGCGATGCCTTGCTCGATCCGGCCTATCAGGCCGTGGTCATCGTGCGGGAGAGCGAAACGGCGGATCAATCCGCCGACCGGGCGGCAACGCTTTTAAAAACCATATCCCCCAACCGGGATGAGCTGGGCCGCTTGCCCGACGGGCGTTTTGCCGTGTTGCGGGCCAGAGAGGGCACACAGGATGTTTACGCTCGCGATGATTTCAATCGTGTGGCGGGCCATGATGTGACGGATTTGCTGAACGCCATGAATGGTCTGTTCCATACCGATCCCGCGATGTATGTGCGCGCGGCCGACGGTGATAACGCCAATGCCCATTTGGACAGCGGGTATGAATTTATGAATGCCGCTCTGGTCAAGGACGCACCGTTGCCCGGTGGCGTGACGTTGACCATGGCCCTGCGCGGTGGCGGCACGATTGTGCGTGAAGTGTCACGGGATGAATTGACGCGGGCTCTGGGGTCCAATGGCCAGATGGTCTGGCGTCAAACCGCGGGCATGCACGACGATGATGATATGGGTGTTGGCGGTGCCGCCATTCCGAAACATCTTGGCTGGCAGGCCAAGGCGGGGGATGTCTGCCTGATGCGTGGTGGCGACTGGCCGGAAACGCATTTGCCGACATTGCACGCCTCGCCCATCCGCGCGCGTCAGGGTGACCCGAAAGAGCGGGTTGTCTGTCTGGCGTTTCTGTAAAACGCAATTCAATCTTATGGCATATTGCGCCGCCATCCACCCCGGCATTGATTGCGGGTCGTGGATCGCCTACCCTTCTCCCCACAATTCATAACAGGGGAGAACAATCATGGCCGATCTTTTTGAAAATCCGCTTCACACCGATGGTTTTGCGTTCGTGGAATATACGGGCGAGCCGAAAATTCTGGAGAAGCTGTTTGCCGATTTCGGTTTTACGGCGGTCGCCAAACACAAAGCCCGCAATGTTGTTCTCTATCGTCAGGGTGGCGTGAACTTCCTGATCAACCATGACACCACCGGCCAGCCGGGTGCGTTCCAGGACATCCACACATCGGGTGCCAGCGCCATGGGCTTCCGTGTCAAGGACGCGAAACAGGCGATCGCCGATGCGGTGAAGCGCGGTGCGGAACGCGTTGAAAATCACGGCGGGTCGATGGGCGATGATATCCCGGCGATCAAGGGGATTGGTGGATGCCTGATTTATTTCATTGATGACGATGGCATGTATGATCGCGATTTTGAATTTTATCCGGGCGTGGACAAACATCCGGCCGGCGTTGGTTTCACCTATATCGATCACCTGACGCACAACGTGCATCGCGGCAATATGGCGGTGTGGGCGAAGTTTTACGAAGACATCTTCAACTTCCGCGAAATCCGCTACTTCGATATCGAAGGCAAGCTGACCGGCCTGAAATCCAAGGCGATGACCAGCCCGTGCGGCAAGATCCGCATTCCGCTGAATGAATCATCGGATGACAAATCCCAGATCGCGGAATTCCTGAAACGCTATAACGGCGAAGGCATCCAGCATATCGCGCTGGGCACCAACGACATTTACAAAACCGTGGAAATGATGCGCGCGCAGAACGTGCCGTTCCAATCCACGCCAGCCACCTATTACGAATTGCTGGACAAGCGCGTGCCGGGTCATGGCGAAGATGTCACGCGACTGAAAAGCCTGAACATCCTGCTGGATGGCGCGCCGACGGAAGGGCAAGGCTTGCTGTTGCAAATCTTTACCCGTGATGCCATTGGCCCGATCTTCTTCGAAATCATCCAGCGCAAGGGCAATGAAGGGTTTGGCGAAGGCAATTTCAAGGCCCTGTTCGAATCCATCGAACTGGACCAGATCCGCCGCGGTGTGTTGAAGGATGAAAAGGCAGCGAACGCGTAACCATGAAACTAGCGTCCTATAAAGGCGGGCATGACGGGTGGTTGATGGTTGTGGCCAACGACCTCTCCGTCTGGGCCCCGGCCACTGATGTCGCCCCGACCCTGCAATACGCGCTCGATCACTGGGCGGATGTTGAGGAAGATCTGCGGATTCTCTCTGATGCGTTGAATTCCGGCCGGGTCAAGGATGTCGAAAAATTCGACACGGCGAATTGTTCCGCGCCGCTGCCCCGCGCCTATCAAATCGCGGATGGCAGCGCGTATCTGAACCATGTCGAATTGGTGCGCAAGGCCCGCGGGGCGGAAATGCCGCCGGAATTCCTGCACGATCCGCTGATGTATCAGGCCGTGTCCGACCCCATTCTGGCCCCCAACGATGATATCGTGGTGACCAGTGAGGAATACGGAATCGATTTTGAAGGTGAAGTTGCCGTCATTACCGGGGACGTCCCGATGAGTGCAACGCCGGAGGAGGCCGCCGCGTGCATCCGCCTGATCATGCTGATGAACGATGTGTCGTTGCGTAATCTGATTCCCGCCGAACTGGCGAAGGGGTTTGGCTTTTTCCAAAGCAAGCCGCCATCCGCCTTTTCCCCCGTTGCGGTGACGCCCGATGAATTGGGTGCGGCCTGGCGCGGGGGCAAGGTGCATTTGCCCCTGATCTGTACCCTGAATGGCCGCGTGGTGGGCAAGCCCAATGCGGGCGTGGATATGCAGTTTGATTTTGGCCAGCTGGTGGCCCATGCCGCGAAAACACGGCCATTGCGCGCCGGGGCGATTATCGGGTCGGGGACCATTTCCAACCGCGACCGTGCCGCCGGTGTGGCGTGTCTGGCCGAAACGCGCATGATCGAAAAAATCGAAACCGGCACCATGACCACGCCATTCATGGCCTTTGGCGATGTGATCCGCATTGAAATGATCAATGAAAAAGGCGCGTCCGTCTTTGGCGCAATTGAACAGAAGGTCGTCAAGCAAGCATGATTACGCTTTACAGTTATTTCCGTTCCTCCACTGCGTACCGGGTGCGTATTGCCCTGAATTTGAAGGGGGTGGAATATGAAACCGTGCCCGTGCATCTGGCCAAGGGGGAGCAGTTTGCGGACATGTACCGCCTGATCAACCCGATGGCGGCGGTGCCGGTGCTGGACCATGACGGGTTCCGCGTGTCGCAATCATTGGCGATTTTGAATTATATCGACAATATCGCGCCCAACCCGCCACTGTCCCCGGTGGATGATGTTCAGGGGCAGGCCTATGTGCGGCAAGTGGCGCTGGCCATTGCCACGGATATTCACCCGCTGACCAACCTGAAGGTTTTGAAAAAACTGGGCACGATGTTTGACGCGTCGGAAGACCAGAAAAACGAATGGTACGCCCATTGGGCGCTGGACGGCATGCGCGCGGTCGAAGCGATGTTGCTGGATTGTGGGCGCACGGGAAAATTTGCCAATGGTGACGCGGTCAGTGTCGCCGATCTGTGCATCGTGCCGCAAATGTACAATATGCGCCGATATAACCTGTCGCTCGATGAATTCCCGATTTGCCGCCATATCGAGGAAAACTGCATGGCGTTGACCGCATTCCAAACGGCGGCACCGGAAATGCAACCCGATGCGCCGGATGATCTTGAAATTATTCACGGCCCGCATTTTAAAGGAGGTTTGATATGACCGAATCTGATTCAGGAAACCCGCTGGGGGCTGGCGTGGCCGCCGACGCCATGAAATACGTGATTGACCAGGGATGGGACAATTACACGGACGAAGAACATGAAACATGGCGCCTGTTGTATGAGCGCCAGCGCACATTGATGCCGGGGCGTGCCTGCAAGGAGTTTTTGCAGAACATGGACGCGCTGGGCATTGGCGACCAACAGATCCCGCGTTTTACGGAGCTGAATAAAAAGCTGAAGGCGCTGACCGGATGGGAAATTGTCGCGGTTGAGGGGTTGATCCCCGATGCGCCGTTTTTCCAGCTTCTGGCGGATCGTAAATTCCCGGCGGGATCATTTATCCGCCGCCGCGACCAGATGGATTATCTGGAAGAGCCCGACGTGTTCCATGATGTGTTCGGCCATGCGCCAATGCTGGCCCATCCGGTGTTTGCCGATTATATCCAGGCCTATGGCCAGGGCGGCCTGCGCGCGATGAATGACGGGGTGATTACCAACCTGACGCGCCTGTATTGGTACACGGTTGAATTTGGATTGATGAAAACGGATGAAGGGCTGCGTATCTATGGCGCGGGTATCCTGTCCTCCCCCGGCGAAACCGTATTTGCGGCGGACAGCGATTCACCGAACAAAATCGGCTTTAACCTGAAACGCGTGATGCAGACGAAATACAAAATCGACGATTTCCAGACCAGCTATTTCGTCATTGATTCATTTGATGATCTGTTCAAACAAACCTATCAGGATTTTGGCCCGATCTATGCCGACCTGAAAGCCAACCCAATGAAATATGCGCCGGGCGATCTGCTGCCGGATGATGTGATCCTGCAACGGGGCACGGGCGTCTATGCCGCCGAAGCCGCGAAGCGCAAGGCGCAGGCGCATGGGTAAAAATCTGGGGTTACTGCCCGCCGGACAGCAATTCGCCATCCTGAACTGTATCGTGACCATGCCCATCCGGTGTGGTCGCGGTCGTTTTGGGCGATGCGATGGTGGATGGGGGCGGAACGTGGGCGGACGGTTCGGCGTGTGCGGGCTCCGCTGTCGCTGTTGTCGCTGGGGCCGTTGTTGCGGCCTGTGTGTCGACGGTGGCGGCGGGTGTCACGGTTTCCGTTTTGGCCGGTGTCTCGGCTTTCGGTTCCTCGGCTTTGGGGGCTTCGGCTTTCGGCTCTTCGGTCTTCACGGGCTCGGCGGCGGGCTCCGGCGCGGCTTTTGGTGCCGGGGCCGGGCGTTTGATGGTGCCCAGATGTTTCAAATCAATCACGGCGCGGTAATGGGCGGCGTTGGCGTCCGGCGCGATCAAGCTTTTGTCCGCGATGCTGACATCCTGGCGCAGGACGATGACCAGACGGGTGCCATCGGTGCCGTTATCCATGCTTTGCGTCGACCATGATTTGACCGCGGGGGATGATGATGTGCCGCTTTTTGCTGCGGTCCATTTCATGCCCGGCAATTCGACCAGCAATAAATCTTCGCTGTTGTCCAGATCGGTGGTGAATTTCACCGCTGATCCGGCATCCAGGACCAGGCGGGTCATGCGCGCATGCTCACCAATACGCATGGCGCTGATGACCGGGCCGGATGGGGCGGCAATTTTGCTTTGCACGGGGGCCGTGGCCTTCACCACGGGTTCATCCATCACAGGCGCCATCACCGGTGCCATCACTGGGGCCTTTGTGGGCGGCATGGGCGCGGCGGTGGTGGTGATCGCAGGTGTGCTCGGATGTGTGTTCGGATGTGTGTTCGGGGTGGGGGCCGTCGGCTGGTTCACAATCGGGGACAGGCTCTGCGGGGCCGCGGTGCCGGCTTCCATGACCGGCGCGGGCGGCGGGACCTGATCCTGTGGGGTCAGCGGGGCGGCCGTTGTCTGCGCGATGGGGGCCTGCAAGGCGTTCATATCGCGGCGTAAATCTACAATCGCGGCCTCGGCGCGTTTGATGCGGGCCATCGGGTCCTGGATGTCTTCGGCGAACAGGGCGTCGGGGCTGACATTCATCCCCCGTGCCGGTTGCATGCCGGCCTGCATATCCAGATTCGCATCGGCCATCGTCATTGGCTGAGTGATCGGGCAGATTTGGCTGCTGGTTTGCACCGTGCCCAACTCATCCGCGTCTGATCCGCCACAGGCCGACAACGTCAGCGCGCACACCACCAGAGCGGTGCTGCAGAAAAAGCGGTTCAGCGTGGGGCGGGTGGCCCGGAAAAGCGACATGGACATTGAAATCCGAACAGAGGGAACAGAATGAAAAACGCGGAAGGGAGGCCAGTGATTCGGCCTTGTTTATAAGAGTACGGGCGCGGGCTTGTCTTCGTCAATAGCCAGGCGCTATCATCCCCGGCGAAGGGCGGGCATCGGATCATGCAAAAACAATCCCATATCGGCATTATTGGCGGCGGTGCGGCGGCGGTGGCGCTGGCGGCCCATCTGGCGCGTCAGGCCGATGCGACGGGCGTGCGTGCCCCGGCCATTACCATTTTTGATCCGGCGGATGTGGTCGGGCTTGGGGTGGCCTATGCCACCCGTGATCCGGCGCATGTTTTGAACGTTCCGGCCGCGGGGATGAGCCTGTGGCCAGACCGCCCGCATGATTTTCTCGATTGGCTGAATGATGCCAATTCTGGCTGGCGTGTGCTGGATCCGTCGTTCGAGGATATGGCGGTCACGCCATACAGCTTTATGCCTCGTATGGTCTATGGCGCGTATCTGCGGGACCGTTTGGCCCGGGTCAATGTGACGCATCGGCGGGTCATGGTCACGGGGGTCACCCCGCTGGATGCGGGGGTCGCCGTGTCGGGGGCTGGTGAAACCCACGTTTTTGATGCGGTCGTGCTGGCCTGTGGCAACGTGGCCCCGGTGCGGGTTCCCGGCATGGATGCGGCGATTACGTCCGGCCAGCCGGGGGGGGCTTTGTCACTCTATGGCTTGCGCCCCAATGATATTCCCCCGGATTTGACCGGCGATAACGTCATGATTTTGGGCACGGGGTTGAGCATGGTGGATGCCGTGCTGACCCTCGACCGTATCGGGTATGACGGGCAAATCGTGGCGGTGTCGCGCCATGGACTGGTTCCCCAGCCGCATGCGCCGGAAATGCTGACGCCTCGTCCGCCCTTTGTGCAGGCCGATGCTTTGCCATCGACGGCGCGGGGGATTATGCGGGCCTTGCGCCGGGCGGCGCGGGATGGGGAATGGCGCACGGCGGTGGATTCCCTGCGGCCGTTCAGCAACGCAATCTGGCGCGGGCTTTCACTGTCTGAACGGGCGCGGTTGCGCCGGGTTTTGCCGTACTGGGCGGTGCACCGCCACCGCATGGCCCCGCACGTGGCCCTGCGATTGCAGGATTTGATCGGTTCCGGGCGCTTGTCCATCCACCATGGGCGCGCCGATTCGGTGCGGGGCGATGGCAACAACGGGGTCATCGTTGCGGTCGATGGGGTGGATCATGCGTGCGATGCGGTGATTTCCGCGCTCGGGTACCGTTCTGATCCCTTCGCGCCGGGCAGTTTGAGCGCGACATTGATCGAAGAGGGGGTTCTGCATGTGGATGGCCCGGCCATGCGGATTTATGATGACGCCACCTTGCGCCTGCATGCGGGGGCGCCGCTTTATGGGTTGGGGCCTGTTTTGGGCGCGGCGTTTATCGAAACCACAGCCATGCCGGACATCCGGCAACAGGCGGCGGCGATCGCCACGGCCCTTTTGGCGCAATAAAAAACGACCCGCTGATAATCAGCGGGCCGCTTTCCTAAATTTTTAAATGGAGACTTAGTCCGCCAGCTGGATGTTCCCGGCTGCGGTTTTGCCGCGGCTGGTGACCAGTTCATAGCTCAGCTTCTGACCTTCTTTCAGGCCGCGAATGCCGGCTTGTTCCAGAGCGGTGATGTGAATGAACACGTCGCTTCCGCCGTCATCGGGTTGAATAAACCCATATCCTTTTGTGGTGTTGAACCATTTAACGGTCCCGGTGGCCATGTTCGTCTCCTTCATTCAACTAAAAGCACGTGAGTATAAACGGACCCATCCCGCGGCCGGCGGAATGATTCCGGGGTTTTGAATGTTTCGAACCCGGGCCGTACAATACCGTTAAAACGCAACCCTCGCAAGGGAATCGTATGGGTTGCAGGCGCATGAAAGCGGGCCCGTGCCGCATGGGCGGGGCCTGATCGTGTGGGGATGGTGATTACGAAAAAGATCGAGTGGAAGGCCGAACGCGACCCGGCAAATTTCGTTACGGCTGCTGCCTCTCGGCCCTGACCGGATTGGCGAACTGTCCGCCCGCGCCGACCTTCCGGGGGTTGATATAGGCGCTTGCGCCCATAATTGCAACACACGACACCTGTTTCGGCTATAAATTTTCCAGATTATTGCCCTGTTCCAGCCCCGGACCTCAGAATTTTCCCTTTGCGCCCTTGCGCTCCATGGCTGGAATGCGCTATAGGCATGCGGTCTGTTTCCTTACAAACAGCACGCCGCTGTAGCTCAGGGGTAGAGCAGGTCATTCGTAATTAAATGCTCTGTGCCTGAAAACAGCGTGTATAGAGGGGGTTAGCAATCTTGCCCCAGCCCTAATAAGGCTATAATAAGGTTGCCACATTTTCCGGTGTGCCGCTGTAGCTCAGGGGTAGAGCAGGTCATTCGTAATGACAAGGTCGGGGGTTCAATTCCCTTCAGCGGCACCATTATTAAAAAACCCTCCTGTTTCAGGAGGGTTTTTTAATGCGCGAGGGGGTGTTGCAAAAGGCGATTGTGGGGCGCAGGGCCCATCGATTGAGCTTGATTAAAAATTGATATGGATTTGTTCCATACAGGACAGATGTCGGCCTTCCTTGACATTTGCGATCTGCGGAAAACCTTAGTGAGAGGGGGATGTCTTCACTCTACAGAGATGAGGTGCCGTGATGATACGTGTTCAAAAGGCAGGGAATGATGATCCTGTCATGGTGCATGAAGCGGTGGGCGTCTTCAATAATGCTGATGACCTCCAAGCGGCCATGGATGACCTGCAATCCCATGGTTTTATGCGTCATGAATTAAGTGTTCTGGCGGATCAGGAGAAAATAAAATCCAAACTCGGGCGGAAATACCGCGATGTACGCGAACTGGAAGATGACCCGTCCGCGCCCCGTGCATCGTTTTTGCCCAATGAAACGGTGGGTGAAATTGAAGGCGCCTTTATCGCCATTCCAATGTATCTGGCCGTCATTGCGTCAACATGGATCGTGGTGGCCGAAGGCGGAACGCTGGCCCATGCAGTGATCGCCGCGATTGTGGCGGGAGCCATGGGAGCGACGATTGGTGTCATGATGGCGCGTGGATTTGCCGAGCAACGTGACCGTGATTTGCGCGAAAAGATCCATAAAGGCGGTTTACCACTGTGGGTCAATCTGCGCGCACCGGAACAGGAAAATACGGCCACAAGCATCATGAAAAAGCATGCCGCGCGGGATGTGCACGTGCATGACATACCCTTGTATGGATAAGATTTGCTTTTTGCCATAAGGTGAATTCTCTTTCAGGCAAAGCCCGGCTATGATTGTCGGGCTTTGTCTTGTTCTTTTTTGAGTGCGCGTGATGTCGAATAAAATTGTCAACTATTTGTTCGAAGATTATATGACCGAGGCCAATCGGGCCGAAAGCGTTGACGATTTGTTTGCGGTCCTTATGAAAGCCGTTGGCAAGCATGGCCTTGATCGCGCCGTGTTTGCGTTGATGACGGATCATGCCGATATTGGCCAGAAGGCGAGTTTTGGGATCGCGTCGAATTATTCACCGGACTGGGTTGAATATTATTTTGAGCGCGGATTAAACCATACGGATCCGGTGGCCATTTGTGCCTCGACGCAGGAGGAGTCATTCGCCTGGGTCGATTTGGAACAATATATGTCCCTCAGCAAATCACAGCGCACGACGATGGCGATGGCGGATGAGGCGGGCCTGCATAACGGGGTTGCCGTTCCGCTGCGTGGATCGGGAAGTCAGATTGCCGGGTTCGGCTTTGCGACGTCGCAAAGACATGATGCCTTTGATGGCAATATTGATATGGTGACGGCCTATTGCAACCATTTCTATGTTGCGTACAGGCGCCTTTTGCAGCGCAACGATCCGGCAAAAAACATCATCTTCACGGACAAGGAACGCGAAGTTCTGAAATGGGTGGCGGCCGGAAAAACGGACGCGGAGATTGCTATCATATTGAATTTAAGTCGAAATACGATTGACGCCCATATGCGTAAGATCTTTAAAAAGCTGGAAGCCAACAACCGTGTTTTGGCCGCCGTCAAGGCCATTACGCTGGGGCTGGTCCATATTTAACGCTTTAGGTCATCACGAACCTTCGTAATACCACCGTGGTCTTCCTTTTTTTAGAATAAGGAAGGTTTCAATTTTTTAACGGGGATGGATACGATGAAAAAAATCGATGGCGCGAATGATTCCGGGGATGGTGTCAAACATTACGATTACGAGAAAATCAAAGGGATTGTCGATTCCTTGCAGTATCTGAAAGAAGAAGCCCGCAATTGCGGGAACGAAGATGTCGAAACGCTGATCCAGTCGACGTTCAATATCATGATCACGACATATTGCATGATCCTGCGCGAGCGCTTGCCGCGTCAGGTTTTTGATATGTCGCCCGCGACAAATTAAGCGAATTTATTCTGACCGGATACGGTGCGAATAGTTGGTGGGGCCCGCGATTGCGCGGGCCTTCTCCGTAATCGCCGCCGCCGCCGTGATGTCTGCGAGTGACGCGCCCTCGGGGGCGTTGAGGCCGCCGCGTTCGTGGATGTATGCGGGCAGGTGTCCGGATAGGATGATGCGCGGGTCCATGTGCAGGCCGGGTACAATCGCCTGGGCCATGCTGAAAACGATGGTTGTGCAGTTCGCGGTCAGCGTGTTGTAGAATTGCGGTGTTTTTCGCAATGTATTGCCCGTGTTCACGTAAGAAAGAAACAAGGCTTTCATGGCTTCGGGTTTGGCTTTGATGGAATAGCGGTATACGTCTTCGCCACGGATGTTGGTGCGCAGATAGATGATATCGCTTTCATCCGCGGCAATCAGGGCGAGCTCATATTCCTTAAAAAATCCGGCGAGGTTTGAATAGACTTCGCCGTCTTCCTTGCGGATTTCGACGGAAAAGACCACATGATCGCCGTTTTCGAAACCAAAGCTGACCAGCGTGTGGGCGATTGCGGGCATTCCCCAATAGGATAAAAACAGATCAACCGATGTGATGGTGTCGGTGTCGTAGGTGCGTTTTTCCCATTTTGCATCGTAATCATCAATGCTGCGCCATGTGAAAGTGCGGACATCCTTGATCGTTACCATCGGCCCATCGATGTCGGCGGAGACGATGTTTGCAACCTCGGGCATCCAGTAACGATAATTTTGTGGTTTGATCGACGTCCACCACATGAGTGCCAGCGCCATGGCGACCATAAATACGCCCGTTGCCAACGGTCGGCGCCATGTGAACAACGCGTAATAAAGCGTAGCCGCGACATAACTGACCCAAAGGCTGGCGGCAAGCCAGCTGCCATCGCCCAGGCCGAACAGTCCCTGAAACGGTGCGCGGTACCACAATGCCATTCCCACCAAAATGGATGGGATCAAGATTGTAAGGGTCAGGCCAGCTGAGCGGAGAGTGGCGAGGATTTTATTTCTTCTGTTTGACGGCATATTCGGTCCAGTTGCATTTCTCTGCGATCAGCGGATTCATGCGGTCACGGTTTAGGCCGTTGGTCATGAGGGCGATGACGCGATCATCATCCTGATACCCGACATGGGCCTCCAGCGGGTTGGCAAATTCGGTGACGCCCAGCAAATCTTTCGGGTGGGCGATGTTCATATCGATATTGATGATTTCCGGGCAATAGCGGCTATCAATATAAGAATCGGCGTAATCCGGCGGGATGGGGTAGCTGAGGATGTCATTCGGGTCGCTGAAGGCGACGATACGGACTTTGCCGACCAGACGTTCATTGTAATGCGTGCCGTTTGGCTGGCAATATTGGTCTGTAACGCCCGTGGTTCCGGATTTTTCCTGCCCCACCTGTAAAAGCGGCAATTGGTTCGCCATCATAAACACGGTGATCGTTTCGTTCTGCAATGTGGCGTTCAGCCCGTCCAGTTTTTTGCATTCGTCGCAATTTTCGCGATCGGCGGCAAAGCGGTTGAGTGTGTCGATGGTGATGCGGCTGCCCAGGCTGTGCGTGATGATGTAAAAATCATCCTGTTTGATGTTGGTGGCGATGCTGTTGTCATAGGCGTTGCAGTAATGACGCCCTTTGTCCGGCATGCTATCCCACGACCCACGGAAGGCCCAGCAAACAGACTGCCCGACCGATTTGTCAATCAGCCCTTTTTTGAGGCCTTCGTAAACCAGCAGGTCCGGCACCGTGGCGTTCATGAATCTCTTTAATGATTTGTTCAATCCGGCGCGGCGGTAATTATAGGCTTCGGAATCGTCAAAGGCGATGACCTCCTTGTCCATTTCACCGATCCCCGACCAGGTCAGTTCGTAAAACAGAAATTCGCGGTCGCTGGTGCTGGAAAAATGGCGCGATACGCGCAATGTGCCGGCATCTTCCCCACCATCGGGGGCGTTGGTCAGGGTGATGTCCTTGATGGTCGGGTCCATACTGTCCAGGCCCAGCGACGCGGCCAGCTTTTCACGCAAACGGGCGGAATATCCGGGCAGGTGTTTGCTGATCCCATGCACCATAAGAACTTTTGTCGTGCCGGGGGTTCCGGTGACGGCCTTGTGCGCCACGCTGTCTTCAATGCCATCAAAGGCCGGGCCGGCAATTTCGCACAGGCGCGTGTCTTCGGCGTTGTCCTTTTTCTCCATAATGGCCTCGGTCACGCCCTTGGCAATCGAACTGCACCCGGTCAGTGGTGTGACCAGGGCGCACAAAGCGAGGCAGAGAAGTGTTTTTTTCATGATGGGTACCGATGGGGTGGGGCGTCTGGGCGATTGCGCAAAATTATGCTGGTTATCAGGGCAATTCGCAAATGAAAACCCCACCGTATGATGGTGGGGTTTTCTGTAATCTTGCTGGTTCTACATGGCCGGCGTATTCATGCTCGGTGCCGTTGGGGCTGGCCTGTTGTCCGGGGCCATGTCTGGCGCGGCGCTGCCCGGGTTTTGATAGGCGCCGGTGGCGCTTTGGTTGAAATGGTTACCAATCACGCCGCGTTCGCTGGGGCCCAGTTGATCCTGATTTTTCCAGGCTTCCATTTTTGCGGCCACATCGTCGGCCTCCTGGGTCCATGCGGTGCCAGCGGCGGGCAGGCTTTCGATCATGTTGATCAAATCCTGTTCGTTCGACTGGTTTTGAAAATCCTGAATGGCCTTTTCGCCTTCGGGGGTAATTTCGGTGCCGGGCGCGGGCAAATCGACCGTTGGGTCGAAATCATCGCCATGCTGTTCCAGCGCTTCAATCGTTTGTTCCCCGGCCTCGTTCATTTCGGATCCGGGTGGTGCAATGTCATTCAAGTGGTTTACCAGTTCTTCTGCACTCATCTCCGCCAGATCTTTGGCCATGGTTTTGTCCCCTCTGCTCTGATCTTTTTTCGGTTTTTCGCGACCGTGCCCTCAATCTACGCCTAAAGGATGAGGGTCTGATTAAAAAAGCCCGGCTTTTTAGGTATTTTTATTGCCTTTTGCCGAGGGTAAGAAAAAACCCCGCATTTCTGCGGGGTTTTTGAAGGAGCGACGGGCTTAGGCGGCCTGTTTACCGCGGCTTGCATAGCTGTTCATCAGGTTGCGGTAGTTCGGAATGTGGTTGGAAAACAACGTTCCCAGCCCCTCGACATCATTGCGCCAGTCGCGATGCAGTTCGCACGCCACCGCAAACCAGTTCAACGGCTGGGCCCCGGCCTGCACCATGCGCATCAGGGCGGCATCGCGCGTGTCCTTGTTGAACGTGCCCGATGCATCGGTGACGATGAACACGTCAAACCCTTCTTCAATCGCGGAAAGGGCGGGGAAGGCCACGCACACTTCGGTCACCACACCGGCGATGATCAATTGTTTTTTACCGGTGGCTTTGACGGCTTTCACGAAATCGTCATTGTCCCATGCGTTAATCTGACCCGGGCGGGCGACATAGGGCGTGTTCGGGAACATGTCTTTCAATTCCGGAACCAGCGGGCCGTTGGGGCCGTTTTCAAAGCTGGTGGTCAGGATGGTTGGTAATTTGAAATATTTGGCGATGTTTGCAATCGCCAGAACATTGTTCTTGAATTCATTCGGCGTGTAATCCTGAACCAGATTGATCAATCCGGTCTGGTGATCGACCAGCAGGACGGCGGCGTTGTTTTTATCAAGTTTTTTATATGTCGGATTCATGGTGTCTGTCCTTTAAGGGATGGTGGGTTGAAACAACTTGGTTTGATTTCATCGGCGGCCGTTAAAAGCGCCCGGCGCGGTAATCGTCAAAGGCCTGCCGGATTTCGTCTTGGGTGTTCATGACGAACGGGCCGTATCCGGCGATGGGTTCATCAATCGGTGCGCCGTTCAACAACAGGATTGCTGTGTCTTTCGTTGCTTCCAATAATATATCCTCGCCAGCCAGTTCAAACAGGGCCAGGTCGCGGGGTTGCAATGTTTTCAGGCCGTTAACCCGCACTTCGCCGCGTAAAACCAGCGCCATGGTGGTGAAATCATCGGGCAGGGACAAGGACGTTGTGCCGCCCGCCTGCAGTCGCATGTCAAAGACATTGATCGGCGTGAAGGTGCGGGCGGCTCCGCGCGTGCCGTTATAATCACCGGCAATCACACGCAACGTTCCCGCTTCGCCGGGCAGGGAGATCACCGGGATCTGCGCCTTCGCCAGTTCCTGATAGGCGGGCGCGGTCATTTTATCCTTCGCGGGCAAATTGACCCAGAGCTGGATCATCTCCAACACGCCACCGCGCGCGGTGAAATCGCGTCCGTGCATTTCTTCGTGCAGGATACCGCGCCCGGCGGTCATCCACTGCACATCGCCGGGGCCGATTTTGCCGCTGTTTCCGGCGTTATCGCTGTGCTCCACCTCGCCTTCATACACGATGGTGACTGTTTCAAAGCCGCGGTGCGGGTGTTGTTCAACCCCGCGCGGACGGTCGGATGGTTCAAACATCGCCGGGCCGGCATAATCCAGCATCAGGAACGGGCTGACATCCGCGCCATGGGTGTTGTACGAAAACATTGTCGTGACGGGGAAGCCATCGCCAACCCAGTGGGCTTGGGTGTTGCGAATGATACGCTTTATCGCTTTGGGTGTGGCCGGGGTCATTTTTTGCGCTTTCATCGCAGGTCCTCCTTTAAATTTTTGATCTGGAGGATAAGTTAGTGGGGTACGATCATTTTGTAAGTACGATCATAAATGATACCGTCAAAGAGAGTGAAAATGGCCAAAACCAAGGAAAAATCCGTATCGTGCCCGGTGGAAGTGACGTTGGCGGTGATGGCGGGGCGATGGAAAATCCTGATTATCCATCAGCTGGTGGACGGGCCGAAGCGGTTTAATCAGCTCCAGCGCGAGTTGGGGGCGATTACCCACCGCACGCTGAGCCAGCAATTGCGCGAGATGGAGGAGGATGGTCTGGTCATCCGTACCGATTACGGCGAAATACCACCGCGTGTGGATTACGCCTTGTCGCCGCGCGGGATGACATTGAAACCCATTCTCAGGGCGATGGAGAAATGGGCGCTGGAGCATGGTGCGGCTGTAATAAATAAATCTAAAAAATAAAATCGAATCCTGATTGCGGGCTCTGGTCTTTGGCGTCCATATTTTGTATTGTGCGTTGCAGAGGATGTTCCTTTTACAAAAGGGGCGGCCATCTCGCCCCGGAAAGTGTCTGACCCATGGACCTCGATCCCGCCCTTCTGGCCCGCGTTCAATTCGCTGCCAATATTACGTTCCATATTTTATTCCCCAGCATCACCATCGCGCTTGGATGGATCCTGCTGTTCTTCAAAACGCGGTTTAACGCGACGAAGGACCAGAAATGGATGGATGCGTATTTCGTCTGGACGAAAATTTTCGCCCTCTGTTTCGCTATGGGCGTGGTCAGCGGCATCACCATGTCGTTCCAGTTCGGCACCAACTGGCCGGGCTTTATGGAGACGGTGGGCAATATCGCCGGACCATTGCTGGCATACGAAGTGCTGACGGCGTTTTTCCTCGAAGCCACGTTCCTGGGCATCATGCTGTTCGGCTTCCGGCGTGTTCCGGGGTGGTTGCATACCACGGCGACGGTTCTGGTCGCGGCGGGCACGACATTTTCGGCCTTCTGGATTTTGGCGTTGAACAGCTGGATGCAAACCCCCGTCGGGTTTGAAATGATCCCGAATGACGCGGGTCATATGCAGGCGCATGCAACGGATTGGATGCAGATTATTTTTAATCCGTCATTCCCCTATCGCATGGTGCACATGTTGCTGGCCTCCGGCTTGACGGCATCGTTTCTGGTGGCGGGCATTTCCGCCTATCGCTGGTTCCGCAATGACCGGGCTCCGGCTGTGCTGGCCGCGTTGCGCACGGGCGTGACGATTGCCGCCATCCTGATCCCGATTCAGATTTATGCGGGCGATCTGCATGGTTTGAACACGCTGGAGCACCAGCCGCAAAAAGTGGCGGCGATGGAAGGGCTGTGGGAAACCCGCGAAGGGGCACCCTTGGTCCTGTTCGCCATGCCGAATGAAGAAACGCGGACAAACGATTTCGCCATTGAAATCCCCAATCTGGCCAGCCTGATCCTGACCCATCATATGGATGGGGAATTGAAGGGGTTGAATGAATTTGTTGGCAATCATCCGCCTGTGGCCCCGGTCTTTTGGGCGTTCCGCATCATGGTGGGGACGGGCATTTTGATGCTGGTCCTGTCATGGGCGGCGGCCTTTTACCTGTGGCGCAAGGGCGATATGCCGAAACTGCTGACCTTTGCCATGATCCCGATGGCGTTTTCGGGGTGGGTGGCCACGGTGGCCGGATGGTATGTCACCGAAATCGGGCGTCAACCGTGGCTGGTCACCGGCGTGTTGCGGACCGAGGATGCTATCTCCGCCGTTCCCGCGCCGATCATCGGGATCAGCCTGTCCATGTATCTGGCGGTGTATGCCGCGTTGTTGGTCGCCTTTATTGGCACGCTGCTGTACATCGCGCGTAAGGCGGGGACGCAAACACAAACGGTACAAACACCGCCGGCCTCTGGTCAGGCGATTGTTGAAGCCATCGCGGAATAAGGGAGAGACACCATGGAAATTTTTGCAAACGGACATTGGTTGCCTCTGGCCTTCGCGGGGCTGATGGGCTTGTCGATGCTGATCTACGCCGTTCTGGATGGTTATGATCTGGGGGTCGGCATTTTGATGCAGGCGGCGGATGAGGCGGAGAAAGACCGCATGATCGCGTCCATCGGCCCGTTCTGGGATGCCAATGAAACGTGGCTGGTTCTGGGCGTGGGGTTGCTGTTGGTGGCGTTTCCGATGGCACACGGGATTATTCTGTCCAGCCTGTATCTGCCCGTGGCCTTGATGCTGATTGGTCTGATCCTGCGCGGGGTGGCGTTTGATTTCCGGGCCAAGGTCAGTGCCGCACATAAGGGCATCTGGAACAATTTGTTCTTTGGTGGCTCGCTGCTGACGGCAGTATCACAAGGGTATATGCTCGGCTCTTATATCCTCGGCTTTGACACGGGGTGGGGCCCGGTGGCCTTTGCCTTGTTGACTGGCGTATGTGTGGCGTTTGGTTATTGCCTGATCGGCGCGTCATGGCTGCTGATGAAAACCGAGGGTGATTTGCAGAAAAAAGCATCCCGCTGGGCGCGCATCGCCTTGTGGGGAACGTTTGCGGGCATCACGCTGGTGTCCATTGCCACACCGTTGGTCAGCGAACGCATCTTTGATAAGTGGTTTACGTTCCCGAACGTGTTGTTGCTGGCCCCGATTCCGGTCATGACCGGGTTGTTGGTGATTGGGCTGGAAACGGCGTTGCGTCGCCTGCCGCGCCCGGATGATCATTGGTGTTGGTTGCCGTTTGTGGCGACCATTTGCCTGTTCGTGCTGTGCTTCCATGGGTTGGCGTACAGCTTCTATCCGTACATCGTGCCGGACAAATTGACGATCGTGGATGCGGCCAGTGCGCCGGAATCGCTGATGATCATTCTGGTCGGGGCGTTGATCGTTCTGCCCGTGCTGATCGGCTATACCTTCCTGGCGTATAAAATCTTCCACGGGAAAAGCAGGGATTTGCATTACGATTAAGATGTAAAAAAAGCCCCCGTTTTCCGGGGGCTTTTTTAATATCCAACGGTAAAGCGCTGGCGGATGTGGGCGGGATGCTCCAACTCGTCGATCAACGCGATGGCGTAATCTTCCTGTGATATGCGGCTGGACCCATCTGCCGCAAACAGAACAGAGTCCCCACCCAGGCGGAATGTGCCCGTGCGTTTCCCCGGCTCGATCATGATAGATGGGGAGATAAAGGTCCAATCCAGGTCCCGTTCCCGGCGCAGGCGGGTCAGGTAGTCCGCGCCCTTGCGGGCCTCGTTTTTCCATTCGGCAGGAAATTCATCGCTGTCCACCAGGCGCAGGCCGGGTTTGAGATCCAGACTGCCCGCACCGCCAACGGCGATATAGCGTTTCACACCGGATGATTTGATCGCGCTCAGTAATCGATCTGGATCAAAGGCGGAGAAGGGCAGACTGCTGATCACCGCCTCATGCCCGGATAGCGTCGTGGACAAGGCGGCCTCATCGCCGACATCGCCTTTGCGCGCGCTCAACCGTTCGTGGGTTGGCAATGCGTCCGTGTTGCGGACGATGGCCGTGACGCTATGGCCGCGGCTTAACGCTTCGGCCAGGATTTTTGATCCAATGTTTCCGGTCGCGCCAATCAGTGCAATGTTCATGATTGTGGTCTCCTTTCTATAGATGGCGTCGGTGCGGAAGAAACATGCTTATGCATTCAATCCACCATCGACAGTGATTTCAGCACCGGAGATATAGCTGGCCGCTGGCGAGGCTAGGAACGCGGCCAGAGCGGCGACTTCTTCGGGTTTGCCCAAACGTTTCATGGCTGTGAAGGCTGCGGCGTCCGGGTTGCCCATATCGGTGTCAATCGGGCCGGGCAATATCGAATTAACGGTGATGCTACGTGGGCCAAGGTCCAATGCCCATGAACGTGTCATGCCATTGACGGCAAATTTGCTCGTGTTGTAGATGCTGATGCCTGGTATAACGGCCCGTTCACCGAGAACGCTGGACAGGTTGATAATGCGCCCCTTATCCGGCATCACTTTGACGACGGCCTGCGTCAGTATGAAAAGCGATTTCACATTGATGTTGATCGTGCGGTCCAGCGCATCCATCGGAACATCACCAATGCTGGCGGCACCCTCCATAATTCCGGCATTGTTGACAAGAATATCAATACGCCCGAATTTTTTGACCACTTCATCGGCAACGGCTTGCATTGTTTCCGGTTTGTTGGCGTCCCCATGGATGACGATGGCTTGACCGCCTGCGGCCTCGATATCTTTTGCGACGGCGTCGGCTTTGTCTTTTGATGCGCCGTAGGTGATGGCAACGGTGGCACCGTCTTCGGCCAGTTTCTTGGCAATGGCTGCCCCAATACCGCGGGAAGCTCCGGTGACGAGGGCGACTTTGTTTTCCAGTGGGCGGGTCATGTCTTTATCCGTTCTGTAATGCTAAAGGTTAAAATCTGTACCATTCAGTAAATATTATAACGGGCGGGGTGTTTGGTCAAGGGATATTTTACCAATCGGTAAAAAATAATCATGGACTTTTTCCAATAGATTCTGTATATTTTACCTATAAGTATAAATGTAACTGTGACAAAGGAGCATGAAATGGCAGCCGGACGTCCCCGTCAGTTTGATTACGATCAGGCTTTGGACAAGGCCATGCACGTCTTTTGGGAAAAAGGGTATGAGGGCGCGTCCCTCCCTGATTTGACCGAAGCGATGGGCATTAACCGCCCCAGCATGTATGCCGCCTTTGGCAACAAGGAAGAATTGTTCCGCAAGGCCCTGCAAAAATACCAGGCCGATGCGGCGAGTATGTTCAAAACCCTGCTGGATGCGCCAACCTTGCGTGAATCGTTGGAACGGTTCCTGCTGGGCTCTGCGGAATCCTTTACCTGCAAGGAACGCCCGAGCGGATGCCTGGCCGTACACGGGGCACTGGTCGGCGGTGATGAATGCAGTGAGGCCCAGCAAGCGGCCAAAGAATCACGCGATGAAATTACGCGCTTGTTGAAAGAACGCTGTGACCGCGCGCTGGATGAGGGCGATTTGCCTGCCGGAACGAATACGGCGTATCTGGCACGCTTCTACACGACTGTTTTAAACGGCATGTCGATCCAAAGCACCAATGGCGTACCGTGCGACGAGATGCGCGCGATTGCAAAACATGCGCTGGATGCGTTGCCAACGGTGAATTGATAAAAACGTTCTTATGCGGAAATGATTAAGGCCCCCCGGTAACGGAGGGCCTTAAATACAAGAGCAATCCATGGTGGATCCTTTTGTTATAGGGTTTTATCAGCGTGGGCGGGCAACGATTCCGGTGTAACGGGCGCGATCGCGCAGTTCACGGATGCGGGCATCCTGTTCCGCGATATGGCGGTTAAAAGCCATCAGTTCGTCAATATCCCATTGCAGATTTCGCATGGTCATTCTCCTTACATTTGGCTGTGGGCGCGCAGATATTTCACAACGGCCGGTTCGTTTTCATCAGATTCAAAGTGCGTCACGATGCGGTTGAATTGTTGGTACATCGGCTGGGCAAAGAATTGGTCTTGGAATGATTGTGTGTGCATTTTCATCTCCGTTTATTTCATGCTGTTGAGGGTCAGAGTTGAGGTCTTCAGATACGTGATCAGGTCACTGATAAATTCATCGCGGTTTTGCATTTTTAAACTCCCTGTTTTTGGTGGTTTCATTTTTTGATTATCCGTTGATCCAGTCGGATACGGCATAAGCCCCGTGAACATCACCGCGGAACATGTTCGCGCGTTTGGTCAGTTCGGCCAGATAGACGTCACCTGTTTCAAATTCCAGATCCAGGACCGGGGTTTTCTTCTTCGTGCGTTGTGTGTGTTTAAAGCTGTTGCGTTTCATGGCGGTCATCCTTGTTGTTTAATTCTGTACTTATAAGTATAGAATAACCCGGATTTGACCGATCGGTCAACAATTATTTATCAACCAGTATAAAATATATTATCTTTATTTTTCAGTTATTTGCCGGATTTAACCCGGTCGGGCGGCAGGGGCAGGGCATCATTTTTATCGCCGGGAATGTCGCCAAACCGCCCGTTGGCCCAGTCTTCTTTGGCCTGCTCAATCCGCTCCTGAGAGCTGGAAACAAAGTTCCACCAGATGAAACGTTTTTCGGGCAAGGGCTCACCCCCCAGTAAAACGAAATGGGCGTCGCTGACGGCTTCGATCCGCACCGTGCCATCGGGCAGGAAAACGGGCAATGTATGCGGTGTGACATCTTCCCCACCCACACGAATGGCGCCATCAATCAGATACAGGCCCCGTTCGCGGTATTGTGGTGGCAGGTCGAAATGACGCCCCGCATTCATATGCACCTCGACATAAAACAGGGGGCTGTGAATTTTCACGGGGGACTCTTCGCCAAAGGCAGAACCCGCAATCACCTTCATGCGCACGCCGGGGGATTCGATGGTGGGAATCGTGCTGGCTTCGTAATGGGCAAACTCCGCGCCTTTTTCTTCAAACTCTTTGGGCAAAGCGATCCAGAATTGCAATCCATGCACATCGTTGGCATGGACACGTTCGGCGTGATCGGTGCGTTCGGAATGCGCGATGCCTGAACCAGCGATCATCCAATTGACGGCCCCGGGTGTAATCGCCTGATGCGAACCCAGCGTGTCGCGGTGAAGAATTTCGCCATCGAACAGATAGGTGAGTGTGGCCAAACCGATATGCGGGTGCGGGCGCACATCCAGACCATGCCCTTCGTCGTAATGCGCGGGGCCCATGTGGTCGAGGAAGATAAACGGGCCGAGCGTGCGGCGCTTCATATACGGCAACAGGCGGCGGACGAGCAGGTCGCCAATATCCGCTTCACGCGGCGGGATGGTCAGTTCGATCAGGGACATGGGGCGGGCCTTGGGTAAGAAGATCAAATATGGGGGAATTGTAGAGAGTGATGCGATGAATGGGAAGGCTTGTGCGTATGGCTCCTCCCCCCACCCTGACCCTCCCCCCTTCACAGGGGGGAGGAGATAGGAGGGGATAATGAAAGCCCTCCCCACTCCCCGAGGGGGGAGGGTTGGGTGGGGGGAGTGTTGTTGTCATGCAAATGGCCAATGCATACAAAAAAGAAACCGGGCGTCCCGACCACAAGGACGCCCGGTTCAAACAGGGTGCGCAGGAGAAGGGTTGGGGGCGTTCTCCTTATGACGCGACGGCCTGTCTGTTCGCTTTTGCTTTGTCGCATTGGCTAGCGATGGTGCTCATCGCGTTGTCCAGTGCGGATTGACGGTGGTCCGGGCCCATGGCGATGCCTTCGGCGCGGACATATTCAATATCCGTAATGCCCAGGAAGCCGAAGACGGCCCGCAAATACGGTTCCTGATGATCCATCGGGGCGGCTGGTGTATCGGGGCCGTAAAACCCGCCGCGGCTGGATACGATCACCACTTTCTTGCCGCCGGCAAGTCCTTCTGGGCCTTTTTCAGTGTAACGGAATGTTTTTCCAGCCACGGCGACGCGGTCGATCCAGGCTTTCAACTGGCTGGGCACAGAAAAATTATACATCGGCGCGCCAATGACGATGATGTCCGCGGCCAGGAAATCATTCATGATTTTTGCGCCATGGTCGATGTCGCGTTGTTGATCGGCGGTGCGATGTTCGGGGGCGGATGCTTGGGCCGCGAATAATTCGCCGCTCAAATGCTGGACCGGGTCACGGGCCAGATCAAGATACGTGGTTTCAAATTCATCATGGTCGGCTTCGATCCGTTCAACAATTGTCTTGGACAATTGGCGCGAAACAGAATTGTCGCCCATGATGCTGGAATCGATATGCAGGATTTTCATTGTACTGGTCTCCGTTAATCTTTTGTTTCTGGGTACGCTCCCCCCGGCGGGCGGTCGTTACGGGAGATAACGACCGCCCTTAGCGGTGGGCTTGGGGATGTTTTGGGTTTAGGTCGTGCCGAAAGCGCGTTTGATGGCGCTGGCGGCCTGGGCAATCGCCCCTTCGGTCGCCGGTGTTTCGGCCAGCGCGTTCAGCAACAGGAAGTCATGGATCGTGCCGTTATAACGCGTGACCGTGGTGCGGACGCCCGCTTCGTTCAGCTTCTCGCCATAAGCCTCGCCCTCATCGCGCAGAACGTCGTTCTGAACGGTGATGATCAACGCTTCCGGCAAGCCGATCAGCGTGTCGATCGACGCGCGCAGCGGGAAGATGTGCGGGTCATTGCCCGGATCTTTATCCAGCAGCGCTTCGCCAAACCACTTCATCGCCGGCAGGGTCAGCCACGGGCCATCCGCAAACGCGGTGTAGGAACTGTTGTCCGAAACATTATCCGTGACCGGATAGAACAACACCTGCATAGCGATTTTCGGGCCTTTGCGTTCCTTGGCCATGATCGCCAGAACGGCGGCCATGTTACCACCGGCGCTGTCACCCGCCACGATGATGCGGTTGGCATCAATGTTCAGGGACCCGGCATTCGCGGCCATATATTCCAAAACGGCATAGGCCTGTTCATGCGGAACCGGGAATTTGACTTCCGGTGTGCGGTCGTAATCAACGAACATCAACGCGGCCCCGGTGGCGTGAACCAGATCGCGGCTCAAACGATCATGCGTGTTGGCATCGCCCAGCATCCAGCCACCGCCATGGGTGTACAAGATCACGGGCAAGGCGCCGGTGGACCCGGCGGGGCGATACAGGCGCACCTTCACACTGCCGGTCGGGCCGATATTCAGGGTCATGTCCTTAACATCCGCATCGCGCAGGCGGGTGGGCACCTGTTGCACGGTTTCAAGAACCTTGCGGGCTTCGGCGGGGGTCAGGGTGTAAAGCGGTGCGCCCCCGGCGGCGATCACGGCGTCCATAAAGGCCTTGGTCGGTTGGTCGAGATACGGGCCCTTCGGGGTGCCGTGAATGACGTTCAGGGACAAGTCTTTTGCTTTTTGAAGGATATTCATGGTCGGTCTCTCTTTCGTGGTCTGTTGTGCGGTCTCAATCTGTACTGATAAGTACATATTAAGCTGGATTTTGGGTGGGCGCAACAGAAATTTGTACCGGATGATAAAAAAATTTATTTCTTATTTATTTCAAATGGTTGGTTTACTGGAATTGGGCGGTTTTGGGGGTGGTTATTAAAAAAGCCCCGGTTTTAAAACCGGGGCTTTTTAAAAATGAGGAGGCCAATCCGGCCTTATTTCGTTCCGAAAATCCGGTCCCCGGCATCGCCGATCCCTGGCAGGATATAGCCATGCTCGTTCAATTGACGGTCAATGGCGGCGGTGTAAATCGGCACATCCGGGTGCGCTTCCTGGAAGGCCTTGATCCCTTCCGGGCATGCGATCAGGCACAGGAACTTAATGTCCACGGCGTCATGGTCCTTGATCCGGTCCACGGCGGCAATCGCGGAATTACCGGTGGCCAGCATCGGGTCGACGACGACCACCTGACGGTTGGCCAGATCCTCGGGCACCTTCATGTAATATTCCACCGGGATCAATGTATCCGGATCACGGTACAGGCCAACGTGGCCCACGCGGGCGGATGGCACCAGATCCAACAAGCCGTCAACAAAACCATTGCCCGCACGCAGGATGGAGATCAGGCAGAGTTTTTTGCCGGCCAGTTGCTGGCCCTCCATCGTTTCCAGCGGGGTTTCGATTTTCACGCCTTCGGTCGGCAGGTCGCGCATCAATTCATAGCCCATCAACATGGAAATTTCGCGCAACAGATCGCGGAATTCTTTCGTTGATGTGGTTGTTTTCCGCATGATGGTCAGCTTGTGCTGAACCAGCGGGTGATTGATAACATGCACGTTGTTTTCGCTCATGGCGGATACTCCTCGTTCGTCCATTGTCTTATTCATCGAGACCGCGTCCTTTCACGCCTTGCAATTCTTTTTCATCCATCACCTGATCCGGGTCCGGTACGAAATAGCCAGCGGCTTTCTTCGCTTCCATTTCAACGGCGGCATCTGGCGGGATCAATTCCGCCGGGATCGGGATGCGGTGAACAATTTCAATACCGTGATTGGCCAGCGCATCATGCTTCATGTTGCTCATGCTGGCGAAACGGTCGATCTTCTTAATGCCCAGCCAGTGGAAGATGTCCGGCATCAACGCCTGGAAGCGCATATCCTGAACCCCGGCGACGCATTCTGTGCGTTCGAAATATTTTGCGGCGCTGTCTCCGCCTTCCTGACGTTTGCGGGCGTTATAGACCAGGAATTTCGTGACTTCGCCCAGGGCGCGGCCCTCTTTCCGGTTATAGACGACCAGTCCACATCCGCCTTGTTGCGCCGTTTCAATGCACAGTTCAATGCCATGGCACAGATACGGGCGGCAGGTGCAGATGTCGGACCCGAACACGTCGGACCCGTTGCATTCATCATGCACGCGGCACGCCAACGGCACATTCGGATCATGGATGGTTTCAACATCACCCATGAAATACAGCGTATGCCCGCCGATCGGGGGCAGGAACACTTTCAAATCGGGGCGTGTGACCAATTCCGGGAACATGCCACCGGAATTTTCGAACAGGCTGCGGCGCAGATCATGTTCATCCACGCCCAGCCGTTCGGCCATGCCCGGCAAATGCCAGACCGGGTCAATCGCGGCCTTGGTTACGCGGACATCGCCGTTTTCTTTCAGAATTTTTCCATCCGGCTTTAACCGACCGGCGCGCATGGCGTCGTGAATTTCCGGCACGTTAATATGGGCGCGGGTGACGGCGATGGTTGGGCGGACATCCAGACCCTTTTGGCGGTATTCTTCAAACGCCTCGCCCACCATGTGACCCCACGGGTCGAGCGAAACAATCCGGCCCGGTTCAAACCATTGTTCATGCGGGCCGATTTTGACCGGCGGCGCGGTGTTGTGCAAATCCGGAACGTGCAACGGGTCCAGTTCCCCGGTGGCCACGGCCACGGCACGGTAAACGGAATAAGCCCCGGCATACGCACCAATCACGTTCGATGCCGCGTGGTCGGCCATGCTGGCGATCAGCGGACCGCGCTCGGCCAGCGTTTTTGCGCCCCATGTGATTTTCGGAATCTTGCCATCCTTCGGTGGATGGGATGTCAGAACAATATGCGATGGATTGGATCGGTTCTTTTTCATTATGGCCTCCCGGCCTTATGCCCTGTTGAATATATGGCCCATCAAGAAATGGCCCATCAATAAATGGACGGGAACTATAGCGCAGGGTGACGGCGGGGGCAAAGGATGATAGATATTGAGGCCTGAAAAATCGAACCATACGGGGATGAAACATGACCGCAGCGCAACAAATCCAGCATTTCATCAATGGTCGGACCTATGTCGATCCGGATGGGCGCACCAGCGCGGTTTATAACCCGGCCACGGGTGAAATTGCGGGATCTGTGCCTTTGGCTGCGCCAGCTACGGTGGAACGGGCGATTGCCGCGGCTGAAGCCGCGTTGCCCGGCTGGGTCGCGACCCCACCGCTGCGCCGGGCGCGCGTGCTGTTCAAGTTCAAGGATCTGCTGGATCAAAATGCGGACAAGCTGGCCGCGATTATCACGGCGGAGCATGGCAAGGTTTTGTCCGATGCCGCCGGCGAAGTCACGCGCGGGATCGAGGTGGTCGAATTTGCCTGTGGCATTCCACATTTGCTGAAGGGCGAATATTCCGAAAATGTCGGCACCAATATTGATACCTATTCAATCCGTCAGCCGGTTGGGGTCTGTGCGGGTATTACGCCGTTTAACTTCCCGGCCATGGTGGGCATGTGGATGTTCCCGGTGGCGATTGCGTGCGGCAATACATTCGTGTGGAAGCCGTCGGAGCGCGATCCGTCCGCGGCGCTGTTCATTGCCGATTTGTTCAAGCAGGCGGGATTGCCCGACGGCGTATTGAACGTTGTCCATGGCGACAAGGGCGCGGTGGATGCATTGTTGACCGACAAACGTGTGGGCGCGATCAGCTTCGTCGGATCGACGCCGATTGCGCATTATATTTATGAAACCGCGGCCCGCAATGGCAAGCGTGTGCAAGCGTTGGGCGGAGCGAAAAACCACATGGTGGTGATGCCCGATGCCGACATGGATCAGGCGGTGGATGCGCTGATGGGTGCGGCCTATGGCTCTGCTGGTGAACGCTGCATGGCGATTTCGGTGGCGGTGGCCGTCGGTGATGCCGGTGAAAAATTGATGCAGAAATTAAAACCGCGGGTCGAGGCGTTAAAAATTGGCCCGGGCACGGACCATGAATCCGAAATGGGGCCGCTGGTCACGCGGGATCATTTGAACAAGGTGCTGTCCTACGTCGATGCGGGCTTGAAAGAGGGCGCGCAGTTGGTCGTTGACGGGCGCAATTTCAAACTGAACCGCCAGGGCTACGAAAACGGGTTTTATATGGGCGGATGCCTGTTTGATCACGTGAAGCCGGAGATGACGATTTACCGCGAAGAAATTTTTGGCCCCGTTTTGTGCGTGGTGCGGTCGGAAAATTTCGATTCCGCCGTTGATCTGATCAACGCGCATCAGTTTGGTAACGGTACGGCTGTATTCACGCGCGATGGTGATTGCGCGCGGACCTTCGTGAATAAAATTCAGGTCGGGATGGTTGGTGTGAACGTGCCAATCCCTGTGCCCGTAGCGTTCCACAGCTTTGGCGGGTGGAAAGATTCTGTGTTCGGTGCGCATGGTATGCACGGGCCAGAAGGCATTCATTTCTACACGCGCCTGAAAACGGTGACGTCGCGTTGGCCTGCTGGCGTGCGCGAAGGTGCGCAATTCGTCATGCCGACGATGAAATAAACCGGGCAAGAAATATTCCAACCTTAAGTATGTGTTAACGCCACCCCCCACCCATGGGGGGTGTTCACGCACATCATCTGCGTGTACATTATTATCTACGTGAATCAATAAGATATGGGGCGCTGGCGAAAGTCGGTAAGCTTCACGTCATAATAGAATGGCACAGTAACCCTAAGATAGGGGTTTTACAGTGCAGGATAAAAATCGAATGCAAAGTCTCTTACTCATCGAAGATAATCCGATCATCGGGTCCATGACGGAAACGGTTCTGAAATCCGCTTACACAGTTGAGTGGGTTCAATCGGCCGAAGCTGCTGCGCAAAAACTGCAAAGCGGGACGCATTATGATTTGTTGATCCTGGATGTGAATTTGCCGGGTATGTCCGGTTTTGATTTTCTACGCCAAATGCGCGAAGGCGGACAGGACTATCCCGTCCTGATGCTGACCGTTCACAATTCGGTCGATAACCGCGTCGAAGGGCTGAATGCCGGCGCGGATGATTATGTTTGCAAACCTTATAATCCCGATGAATTGCTGGTGCGCGTTGCCACCCTTCTGCGTCGTGTCGGCGGCAGCACCCAACATATTATCAACCACGGTGACTTGCGCTATGACACGGCGTTTTGCAGTGTCGAAAAAGCGGGCGTGCCCGTGTCGCTGTCCGCGCGTGAGGCAGCGGTGCTGGATATTCTGATGGGCAATATCGGCCGGATCATCAGCAAGACCCAGATCGAAGATTTCGTCTATGGCCGCGCCGGGTCGGACCAGGCGCAAAGCAACGCGATTGAGGTGCATGTGTCATCCCTGCGTCGCAAACTGGGCCACGGGGTTATCCGCACGGTGCGCGGTCTGGGCTACACCATCCCGACCGAAGTCGATATGGATGCCATTGATTCAGAAGACGAAACCACCGCACCGCACAAAACTGGCCTGGCCGACACCGCGGAATAGGGGTGGGCCGGGCAAAACCCGGTGTTTTTCTCGCTTATAAAGCTTTTCCTGATCATCCAAATCTTGTACAAACCGGGCGAGCCTTGGGCTCGCTTGGTTTTACATAAACATTGATGGTTGCGGTGGGGCCGTATTGTTCGACCCCGGCGGCAGCCTACGGGTGATTTCATCATGAAAAGTTCTGCGCTTCCGCAATTCACGACCATTGAACCGGCCTCGGATCTGCCGCCCCACATTCAGGATATTGTCCACTCCTATGCGACCGCCAAGGCGACGGTCGGGGTTGTTGGTTTGGGTTATGTTGGTATCCCGCTGGTGTCGACATTGAGCGCGAACGGTTTTGAAGTGATCGGCTTCGATGTTGATGATGCCCGCGTCGAGGGGCTGAAAAACGGCAAATCCCCGATCAAGCACATCCCGTCATCTGACATTCAAAAGATTCTCGATACTGGCAAGTTTGATGTCACATCCGATTTTACCAAACTGGCCAACGCCGATGCGATCCTGATTTGCGTCCCAACGCCGCTGACGAAGCAACGCGAGCCGGATTTGAGCTTCGTTGTCGATACGACGAAGGTGATTGCGAAATATCTCCGCAAAGGCCAATTGATCGTTCTGGAATCCACCACATATCCGGGCACCACGACCGAAGTCATGCGTCCGATTTTGGAAGAAACCGGGTTGAAGTGCGGTGAAGATTTCTTCATGGCTTATTCGCCGGAGCGTGAAGATCCGGGCAATGAAAAATTCTCTGCTGCTTCGATCCCGAAAGTTGTTGGTGGTGATGGCGCGGCGGCGATTGCCATGGCGACCACCCTGTACGGCAAAATTGTGCCGCAGGTTGTGCCGGTATCGTCCACCGAAACGGCGGAAGCGGTGAAGCTGACTGAAAACATTTTCCGTGCGGTGAATATCGCGCTGGTGAACGAGCTGAAGGTCATCTACTCCGCCATGGGCATTGATGTGTGGGAAGTGATCAATGCGGCGAAAACCAAGCCGTTCGGCTTTATGCCGTTCTATCCGGGGCCGGGCTTGGGCGGTCACTGCATTCCAATCGATCCGTTCTATCTGACATGGAAAGCCCGCGAATACGAAATTTCCACCCGCTTTATTGAACTGGCGGGCGAGGTGAACGTGAATATGCCGCGTTATGTTGTAACCAATCTGGCTGAAGCGTTGAGCGTTCGTGCGAAGAAAAGCCTGAACGGGGCGAAAATCCTGCTGCTGGGCATTGCGTACAAAAAGAACGTCGATGATATGCGTGAAAGCCCGTCTTTGCGTCTGTGGGAAATCATGGAAGAGCGCGGCGCGACCGTCGATTTCCACGATTCGTATATCCCGGTTGTGCCGAAAACGCGTGAGCATATGGCTTTGGCTGGCCGCAAGGGCGTTGAGCTGAATGCTGCTACACTGGCGCAATATGATGCAGTATTGATCGCGACTGATCACGATGATGTCGATTACAAAATGATCGTCGATAATGCCAAGCTGGTTGTTGATACGCGCAATGCGTGCGAACGCGCTGGTTTGACCGGCGGCAATATCGTTAAGTCGTAATCGGGAGATTGAGCATGGCCAGTGTGAAGAAGAATATCGCGGTAGCGGGTTGCGGGTACTGGGGCAAAAATCTGGTTCGTAACTTTGCCGAAATCGGTGCATTGGCCGCTGTGTGTGACAATAACCCCGATTTGGCCAATGCCATGTCGATCCAGCATAATGTTCCGGTCCTGACATGGGATGCGGTTCTGGCGGACCCGGCGATTGCGGGTGTTGCCATCGCTGCGCCGGCCGCTTTGCACTACACGCTGGCGAAGCAGGCGATGCTGGCGGGCAAGGATGTGTTCGTTGAAAAGCCGTTGTCGCTGGACGTGAATGAGGCGCAGGAATTGTGCCAACTGGCCGAGAAGAATGGCCGCATTCTGATGGTTGGGCATTTGCTGCAATACCATGCTGCCTTCCTGAAGTTGAAGGACATGGTCGCGGCCGGTGAGCTGGGCCGTTTGAACTACATCTACTCTAACCGCCTGAACCTCGGCAAAATCCGCCGGGAGGAGGACATTCTCTGGTCCTTTGCGCCGCATGATCTGTCCATGATTCTGGCGCTGGCCGGGCAGGAGCCGGAACAGGTTCATGCCCACGGCACCTATACCCTGCATAATTCCATTGCAGACGCGACGATCACACATCTGGAATTTGCCAGCGGACTGAACGCGCATGTGTTCGTGTCCTGGCTGCATCCGTTCAAGGAGCAGAAGCTGGTCGTGGTCGGTGAAAAGGGCATGGCCGTGTTTGATGATGGTCAGGCTTGGCCGAACAAGCTGACTTTGTACCGCCACGCCATTCAATGGAACGGTGATGTACCGGTGCCGGAAAAGGCCGATGGCGAAGCCGTTGAACTGACTGTATCCGAACCGTTGCGTGGCGAGTGCCAGCATTTTGCTGATTGCATCGACAGCCGTAAGCCGGCCCGTACGGATGGCCGCGAAGGCTTGCGCGTCCTGAAGGTCCTGGATCGCGCGTCCAAAGCGCTGAAATCCGAACGCCCGGTGGTCAAGGCCGTTGAAAACACCCATCCCGGCGTGATGGTGCATGAAAGCGCCTATGTCGATCAGCCAAGCACGATTGGCGCGGGCACAAAGATATGGCACTTCTCCCACGTTTTGCCGAACACGGTCATTGGAAAAAATTGCGTGATTGGCCAGAACTGCGTGCTTGGCCCTGATGTCAGCGTTGGCAATACCTGCAAAATCCAGAATAACGTCAGCCTGTATAAAGGGGTCGTGCTGGAGGATGGCGTGTTCTGTGGTCCGTCCTGCGTGTTCACCAACGTGAACAATCCGCGGGCGGAAATTGAGCGCAAAAGTGAGTATCGCCAGACGTTGGTAAAACGTGGAGCGACGATCGGCGCGAATGCGACCATCGTATGCGGCCATACGTTGGGTGAATATTGCTTTATTGCGGCCGGTGCGGTGGTGGCCAGCGATGTTCCGGCGTTTGCCTTGATGGCTGGCGTTCCGGCCAAGCGGATTGGCTGGATGAGCCATGCGGGCGCGAAGCTGGGTGCTGACCTGATCTGCCCGCTGTCGGGTGACAAATATCGTGAAGAAAACGGCACGTTGGTGCTGGTTGAACAGGGAAAGAAGGATGCGACCCATGGCTAATGCAAATCTGAAGCTGGTAAAACCTGAGGCGGACATTCAATTTATTGACCTGAACGCCCAACGTTTGCGCATCACCCCGGCGGTGGATGAGGCTGTTGTGCGTGTGATTCACCACGGCAAGTACATCATGGGTCCGGAAGTTACGCAGCTGGAATCCGAACTGGCCAAATGGGCGGGCTGCAAGCATGTGCTGTCCTGCGCCAATGGCACGGATGCTTTGGGTCTGGTCCTGATGGCCAAGGGCGTGGGCGCGGGTGATGCGGTTTTTGTTCCGGCCTTTACCTTTGTGGCGACGGCGGAAGTTGTGGCCTGGGTTGGGGCGACGGCGTATTTCGTCGATGTGCTGGAAGACAGCTTCAACATGGACCCGGAAAGCCTGAAAAAGGCGATTGCGGCGGCGAAGGCGGATGGTTTGAACCCGGCGGCGGTGATCCCGGTGGATCTGTTCGGTCAACCGGCAAATTATCCGGTCATCAATGAGATCGCCGCCGAAAGCGGCATGTGGGTCATGGCTGATTCCGCGCAAAGCTTTGGCGCATCGTTAAATGGCAAAAAAGTCGGATCCATGGGGCTGGCCACGGCGACCAGTTTCTTCCCAGCGAAACCGCTGGGCTGCTATGGCGATGGCGGTGCGGTGTTTACCGATAGCGATGAAATGATTGCTCTGCTGAAATCCCTGCGCGTGCATGGCCAGGGTTCGGATAAATACGACAACGTCCGCATTGGCATGAATGGTCGTCTGGATACGATGCAGGCTGCCGTCCTATTGGAAAAACTGAAAATTTTTGGTGATGAGTTGGTTGCCCGTCAGAAGGTGGCCGATCGTTACAATGATGGCTTGCGTGATGTGATCAAGGTGCCGGAGCTGGACAAGGGTGCGACCAGCGCTTGGGCGCAGTATACACTGACCCTTAAGTCGGGTCAGAATCGTGCCGCCGTGATGGATGCGTGCAAGGCCGCAGGCGTCCCGACCATGGTTTATTACCCGATCCCGCTGTCGCAACAGCAAGGGTATAAGCATTACCCGTCCGTTCCGGGCGGTGTGCCGGTATCGGAACGCCTAGCGCAAGCGGTATTCAGTCTGCCAATGCATCCGTATCTGGATGCGGAGACACAGGATTACATCATCGGCGTTGTCCGTGATGCTGTCGCCGGATAAAAAACTGGTCTACCTCGCGCTAGAGGCTACGCGCGAGGGTTCGGCCAGCTTCGTCCATGTCAATGAAATTGCAAACGGCCTGCGTGCGCGGGGCTGGGATGTCACGTTGGTGCAACCAGCCTATGCGCGCTTTAAAAGGTCACCGCCATTGCCTGTGCGGTTGCTGTGGTTGATGGCGTTGCAGGTAAAAATGTGGCTGTGTTGGCCGTTTCAATGTCGCGGTTCCGTGTTGTATGTGCGCAACCATAATCTGGCTTTTCCGACGGGACTGATTGCGCGTGTCTTTGGCGTACCCATTTTTCATGAAATTAATGGTCCATATGATGACGTGTTTATTACGCATGCGATCCTTCGTCCGTTTCAATCCGTTCTAATCTGGATGCAGAAACAGCAATTTCGCTGGGCCACGGGCTTGTGCGCGGTTTCGCCGCAACTGGCGGAGTGGGCCCGTGTGCAGTCGGGCGGGCGTCCAGTTGAATGGGTGCCTAACGGTGCTAATACGGATCTGTTTCATCCTGATGCTCAGCGGCCTGATGGATTACCGGATCGCTATGTTCTGTTCTTCGGTTCATTGGCTCGCTGGCATGGTGTGACGGCGATGATCGCGGCGGCCAGTTCTGCCCATTGGCCTGCTGGCGTTGATCTGGTCGTGATTGGGGCAGGACAGGAAAGCGCTACGGTTCAGGACGCGGCGCGGGCTCATGTGCATATTCACGCATTGGGTCACGTTCCACACCATCGGTTGGCGGGGTACATCGCCCATGCGATTGCGGGATTGGTTCCCATCAGTAATCCGGGGCAGCGGTCCGAAACGGGATTATTTCCGTTGAAAATGTTTGAAACATTGGCCTGTGCCGTGCCCGTGATTGTGACAGATTTTCCGGGGCAGGCGGATGTGGTCCGGGAACACGGGTGCGGGATCGTGATCCCGGCGGAGGATTCGGAGGCTTTGGCGCGTGCCGTGGCCGATCTGGCGCATAACCCGGATCATGCGGCGTCCATGGGGCGCAGGGGACTGGATCTGGTTCAGAGGGATTATCGCTGGCCTGTTTTGGCGCAGCGGACCGGGGCCTTTATTGAGCGTCAGATTTCGGCCAAAACCCCCGGATAATCGCCGTTTTTAACCTTTGTCCGGTTGCCGGGGCGGGTTAAACCCATTAAAACGGAACCCATGGCAACAGAATCGCAAAGCACCGTCCCGTACCGCGTTTTGGCCCGGAAATACCGGCCGCAGAATTTTGACCAGTTGATTGGTCAGGATGCGCTGGTCCGTACGCTGACCAACGCCATCAATTCCGGGCGGATTGCCCATGCCTTTATGTTAACCGGTGTGCGCGGGGTGGGAAAAACCACCACGGCGCGTATTATCGCAAAGGCGCTGAACTATACCGGGGCCGATGGCACGGCGGGGCCGACCACCGGACCGACGGATGATTGCGCCGTGTGCCAGGCGATTTCCGAAGACCGTCACCCCGATGTCATCGAAATGGACGCCGCGTCCCGCACTGGTGTTGATGACATTCGCGAAATTTTGGACGGTGTGCGTTACGCGCCTGTATCCGCCCGTTACAAAGTCTACATCATCGACGAAGTGCACATGTTGTCGAAGCAGGCGTTTAACGCGTTGCTGAAAACGCTGGAAGAGCCGCCGCCGCATGTGAAATTCATTTTCGCGACAACCGAAATTCGCAAAGTGCCCGTGACCGTTCTGTCGCGGTGCCAGCGTTTTGATTTGCGCCGCGTTGAAATTCCGGTGCTGGAAAGTCATTTCAAGAATATCTGTGGCTGGGAAAAGGTTGGCGCGGAAGATGCGGCCATTTCCATGATCGCCCGCGCCGCCGATGGATCGGTGCGCGATGGGTTGAGCTTGCTGGATCAGGCGATTGCACTGGGCGGTGGTGTTGATATTACCGCCGCGCAGGTGCAGGCGATGCTGGGCCTGGCCGACCGTGGCCGCGTTCTGGATTTGTTGGAACACGCGTTGAAGGGCGAAGCACCAGAGGCGCTGGAGATTATGGGCGACCTGCATCGTCTGGGCGCGGACCCGGCGGTGATCGTGCAGGATATGCTCGACCTGACCCATTTGATGACACGTCTGCGCGTTGCGCCGAAAACCAAGGACATGCCCGTGGGTCTGTCGCCCGAGGCGTTGGAACGTGCGATTGATCTGGCCGCGAAATTGTCCATGCCGTCTTTGGGGCGTGCGTGGCAGATTTTGTTGAAAGGCCTGGGCGAGGTTACGGCCGCGCCGAATCCGGTGGCCGCGGCGGAAATGGTGATAATTCGGTTGATCTATGCCGCCGATTTGCCGGACCCGTCCGATCTGTTGAAAAAGATCAAGGATATGAAAGACACGGGGGCCGTGGGCGCGCCGGGCATGAATGTAGATGCAGGTCGTAGCCCGGAGCCTGTTGGTTTGCGCGCGGTCTCGGGCGGGTCATCTGTTGCCATGGCAGCACCGATGCCTGTGGTTGAAGCCGCCCCCGTTGCGGCCCCGATGCAGGCTGTGGCGCTGAACAGTCTGAACGATGTTGTGGCCGTGTTGCAGGCCAATCGCGAAATTCGCTGGGCCACAGAGCTGTATAACTACGCCCATTTTGTCGCCATTCGCCCCGGTGTGCTGGAGGTTCGCATGGACCCGGAAGCCCATCCGAAAACAGCGCAGGAGGTGGGTGCCATCCTGACCCGTGCGATGGGAACACGGTGGTTGGTCTCTCTCTCATCCGCGCCGGGTGCGGGCACATTGGCCAGCGCGGAACGTGCGGAAATGGGTGCGAAAATTGAGGCCGCGCGTGCCCATCCAGTTGTATCGGAAGTTTTAGTACGCTTCCCCGGTTCCGACATCGCCATCAAAATTAAAGACAATTAAACGGAGATTTCCATGAACATTCAGAAAATGATGCAACAGGCCCAGGCCATGCAGACGAAAATGCAGGAATTGCAGGAACGTCTGGGTGAAATGGAAGTGCAGGGCATGTCCGGTGGCGGCATGGTGCAGGTTGTGATGACCTGCAAGGGCGAAGTGCGCAAGCTGACCATCAACCCGGAAGTCATCAACCCGGACGACCGTGAAACGCTGGAAGATCTGGTAATGGCGGCGATCAATGCCGCTCGCGCTGTGGCCGACAACACAATGACCGAAGAAACCCAGAAATTGATGGGCCAGTTTGGTATTCCGGGCGGGGCAAAGCTGCCGTTCTAATCGAACGGGCTTTGGTTCTACCTCTATGCGCATCCTGACATGGAATATCAATTCGGTTCGCCTGCGGATGCCGCTTTTGAAAAAGCTGGTTCGCGAATGTGCGCCCGATATGATCTGCCTGCAGGAAACAAAAACGCCGGACGATCTGTTCCCCTTGCGCGATGTCGAGAAAGCCGGATACGCCCACACCCACATCCATGGCATGAAATCCTATAACGGCGTTGCGATTTTATCCAAGGTGCCGTTCACCACGACCGAAATTCACCACCGCGTCGGGCGTGAAGATTGCCGCCATATCGCCGCGCATGTGCAGGTGGCCGAATTCAAAAAACCGTTGCAGATTCATTGCCTGTACATTCCCGCCGGTGGCGATGTGCCCGACCGCACTGTGAACGATAAATTCGGCCACAAGCTGGATTTCGTCGATGAAATGGCCGGATGGTTTGCGCAAGAAGGCAAGTCGAGCGACCCGATGATTGCGCTGGGTGATTTCAATATCGCGCCATTGGAACACGATGTGTGGTCGCATAAACAATTGCTGGATGTCGTGTCGCACACGCCGATTGAGGTCGAAAAACTGACCGCGATGCAGGATTCGTTGCAGTGGCATGATGCCATTCGCCATTTCGTGCCGGATGACCAGAAATGTTACACATGGTGGTCATACCGCAACCGTGATTGGAAAAAATCAAACCGTGGCCGTCGTCTGGATCACATCTGGGTGACCAAGCCGTTGGTGCCGCATTTGACCGGGCATGGTATTCTGGCCGCTGCACGCGACTGGGAAAAGCCCAGCGACCACGTGCCGGTGATGATCGACCTTGATCTCAAGGCCGCCTGAAACGCGCATTTTACGCACGGAAACCGTCCTGGATAATGCGTCCGTTAATTCTGCAATCAATTTGATTTAATTTGATTTATTTGACTTTTTTGTGCCATCCGGGCGATCATTTATTTATGCGCATCCTGCGCTGTTTTATGACGCGACATGATGGATCATGAATTTCGATTTGAATCTGCCTTATCACGTTTATTGTGAATCGGCCTCGTTCTTCGGGGTCTCCCAGCCATTGAATATTCTTTCCAACCTGGCCTTCATTGTCGGGGCGTTTTTGCTGTGGTCGCAGGATCGCGGGCGCGGCACGTCCTTGTCGCTGCTGGCCATGTTGATGGCGGTGGTCGGGTTTGCGGGGATGGTGTGGCACATCACCGGGCAACAATTTGCCGCCGCCATTGATATTGGCGCGCAACTGGTCATGGGAACGATCCTGACCATGATTTTGGCGCACCAGATTTTGCGCTGGCATCCCGTGAATGCGGTCATTGTTGGGGTGGTTATGCTGCTCTGTGCGATGTTGGGGCGGGATTTGGGGTTGCCGTTTATGTTGCAAAATGGCGGCGCGTTTTTGCCCGCCATGGTGTTTCTGGTTATTCTGGCTTTCGTTGAAATTCAACGTGGGCGCATGCGTGAGGCCAAATTCCTGATGGGGTCGGCCTATGTGCTGTTTGTGGGATTGGTTTTCTATTCGCTCGACTGGGCTTTGTGCTGGTCGTTCCCGTACGGCATGCATTTCGCGTGGCATCTCTGCATGGCCCTGTCGATCTGGCTGGCGGTGGAGGCCATTTGGACCGATCAACAGGACAATGCAAGAGAGGAAAAGCTGGCCTGAGCATTGTTGTCATCCCGAACGAATGTGAGGGATCCCATCTTGTGATACAGTGAGATCCCTCGTCGCTGCGCTCTGTCGGGATGACATTTAGGGGGCGGGCGCTTTTTCCGCCCGGATCAGGCCAATCATAAACGGCCCGCCCAGCAGTGCGATAAACCCGCCAAGGGCCAGCAAAGCGCCATCAATCCCCATGGAGCCTTCCAAAATACCAAAAACGGTCATGGCGGGAATGGCCATCACATGCACCATCAAACTGGCGGTGGACAGGATGGTGGCGCGCCGGGTGCTGTCCACCCGCTTGTTCAGCGCGGCCTGCATCCGGGGCTGGCCAAAGCCATAGACCAGATATCCGCACAGGATCAGCACCACGCCAACCCAGCCGATAAAAACCCCGGCCACAACGCAAATCATCACCTCAAATGCCAGCAGGCCGCCGAGAATATAACGGTTGGGCCAATGCGCGGGCAGGATATGGCTGAATTGTCCGGCCACCGCGCTGATCAGGAAACCGCACGCGCCCAATACACCGAACCATGCCGCCGGGACATCGTTGGCGATGTAATAAGGCTGCTGCGTCCACAACAAGACCTTTGTGCCGCAGAACATGACGGCCCCGGCGAAGATCAGCATGGCAACCTCACGGTGGCCGTGCAGGGCGTAACGCATGGTTTCGATCATGTCGGCAATGGGGTGTTTGTCCGCGGTGCGTTTGTGACGTGCGGGTTCCACCAGCAACGCCGCACAGACAATGGCGAACGCATAGCCAAATCCGGTCAGGCCCATGGCCAGATGCGGGTCGATGGAATACAAAAATCCACCCACCGCGCTGGCCGCGGCGATCGAATAAAATCCGTATGAAAAGCGTTTTCCTTCGCGCTTCGAAAATTCATCTTCGCGCCCCTGATCCAGCAAGGTGTCGTACAAGAACGCCTGAACCGTGCCGGAATTCAAACTGACCCCAACGCCGAGCAAACCTTGTGCTATACACGCATCCAGAAACGAATCCGCATTCCACAACAGGGCAAATCCCACCATGTTGATTGCACTGCCCAGGATCAATGTGTGCTTGCGTTTCCACACATCAGACAGCCATCCGCTGGGAACCTCCATCAACAGGACAACGGCGGAGAAAATAGCTTCTGCGATCATCAGTTCGCGAAAACCAATGCCAATCACATCCTGATAATACAACAGGAAGACGGGCAGGATAAAAATCGCACTGATCCCGATATTATGCAGGTTCAGAAGCAGGATATTGCGGTTTGTGAATTGGTCTTTTGTCATGTTTCTGTTTCCCATCTTACATCAAGGTCGGGCAATCCGTCTGTGTTAAAGCGCACATAATCGTGATGGTCCGTAACCGTTCCATCGGGCAGGACGGTGTTCATTTTCCGAAGGGCTTCCGGAATGAAGCCCAATTTTTCAATCACGCGCCGGCTGGCCTCGTTTCCGGTGGCGTGGGCAATGTCCACGCGCCGTGCTTTCAATGCGCCAAATGCATAGCGGATCAGGGCGTTTGTGCTTTCGGTGGCATAGCCATGGCCTTGCGCGCTTTTGGTCACCCAATAACCAATTTCAAAGGTGCGCACGGTCCAGCAAAACCGGTGCAAACCCGTACCCATCACGATGCGGCCGGTTTCGCGGTTTACGCCCACCATCATCATGTCATCGCGCCGGATAAATTTGGCGTAGGCTTCGCGCACGGTGGCCTCGTCATCGTCTGCGGTGCCCATGGTTTTGGCCCACGGCATCCAACGGCTTAATTGGTCCCAGGTTTCAACTTTGTTGGCGTGAATGGCCGCGCCATCGCCCGGCATGGCGGGGCGAAGGATGAGGCGGGGCGTGATGATCGGCATCGGAATATCGATCAAGATCGGGCGGATGTCGGTGGTCTGCATATATATCTCCTGTTCGGTTTTTATGAACCGAAAGGCGGATGCAGATGATATTCCGGATGGTTTGGGAATAAATCTGTCAGCCTTTCGGGGGTGGCTGACAGAGGGGAAACCCTTATTCCATCAACCCATCCATGGCGCACACGGATGCAACGAAGCCGCCCACAATGCCGGCCAGAATTCCTGTCTGGGCCAGATTTGCGGCAATAGCCTTCGTGTTCAGTGGTGCCATAAGGCGGTTCATGGAATGGTCCTCAAAGTTTGTTCATTCATGGAAACACAAGTCCACCTTGCGGCGCAACACAAATTTGTGATGAAAAAGGGATTCAATCATCGCCGTATGTGCGGTTATAATCCCCGCCATGAGCGATTCATTCTTTACACGGCATCTGCGCGATGCGGACGAAGGGTATTTTGAACATCTGGCTTTCACGTTGAAAGTCGGCGCGACGATGGTCGTGATTGCCTGTGTTGTGGTGATCCATGGGCTGTTGCCCTTCCTGTTCACCCATACGGGCAGCCGGATGCTGGACCGGCTGAATGCCGATATGGCCGCCCGTCGGGCCCATTGCCAGGCTAAATGCGCTCAAAAACGGTCTGAAAACGGCTGAAAATCACAAAAATCTCGCTTTTTACCCCCGGATTCGGGTATATCTCCGCCCATGAAACAGGTCAAAAAAGCTCCCACAGTTGGTATGGTTTCCCTCGGTTGCCCCAAGGCGCTGGTGGATTCCGAACGTATCATGACGCAGCTCCGGTCCGAGGGGTATGATTTCTCCGCCACGCATGACGGGGCCGATGTGGTCATTGTCAATACGTGCGGGTTTCTGGACTCGGCCAAGGAAGAATCGCTGGCCGCGATTGGCGATGCGCTGAAAGAAAACGGCAAGGTCATCGTGACCGGGTGCATGGGCGCCGAACCGGAATCGATTACAAAAATTCACCCAAAGGTGATGGCCGTGACCGGCCCGCAACAATATGAAGATGTTGTCGGCGCTGTGCATGATGTGGTCGCCCCGGTGCATGACCCGTATGTCGATCTGGTGCCGGAAGCGGGTTTGAAACTGACCCCGCGTCACTATGCCTATTTGAAAATTTCCGAAGGGTGCAACAACCGCTGCACCTTCTGCATTATCCCGTCTTTGCGCGGCGATCTGGTCAGCCGCCCGGCCCACCATGTGTTGTTCGAAGCGGAAAAGCTGGTCAATTCCGGCGTGAAGGAATTGCTGGTTATTTCCCAGGATACCTCGGCCTATGGCGTTGATCTGAAATACGCCGACAGCCCGTGGAAGGGTGGTCGCGTGCGCGCGAAATTCTATGATCTGTGCGCGGCGTTGGGGGATATGGGCGTGTGGGTGCGTTTGCACTATGTTTACCCGTATCCGCATGTGGATGATGTGATCCCGCTGATGGCGGATGGGAAAATCCTGCCCTATCTGGATATTCCATTCCAGCACGCCAGCCCCAACGTGCTGAAGGCGATGAAGCGCCCCGGCAATGTCGACAAAATCGCCGATCGGATCGGCAACTGGCGCAAACAGGTGCCGGATTTGACGCTGCGGTCCACCTTCATCGTCGGTTTCCCCGGCGAAACAGAATCCGATTTTGAAATGCTGCTGGATTTTATGAAGGACGCGAAAATCGATCGCGCCGGATGCTTCAAATACGAAGCGGTGCAGGGCGCGAAAGCGAACGATATCGACGGTGCCATTCCGGAAGAAGTGAAGCAGGAACGCTATGACCGTTTCATGCAGGTGCAACAAGGCATCAGCGCCGCAAAATCCGAAGCCAAAATCGATACCATCGTTCAATGTATTGTTGACGAGGTTGATGGCGAAGGCGGAGCGGATGCCCGTTCCATGGCCGACGCCCCTGAAATCGACGGCAAGGTCTTCCTGCGCGACGTTCCGTCGGATGTGAAACAGGGCGATTACGTCAGCGTGCTGGTCGAAGATGCCGATGCGTACGATTTATACGGCGTCGTTGTGGAATAACAAAAAAGCCCCGGATGGTCCGGGGCTTTTTTATGATCGGTCAATCCAGTTTTAAACCCACCATCTTCGGCGTACGAATACGGCTTTCCTGCCATTTCAGCATGTCACGCTCCAGATCCACGTCGATCTGGCCGAGGATGGTGGCGTTTTTGATGCCGTGTTTCAGGACATCGCTGTGCAGGTAGAAATCGCCCGTTTCTTCGTTGATGTGGATATGGTCATCCTTTGGGCTGGTGCGTAAGGGGCGGATTTGTTGGGCCAGTTCGGTCATGCGGGGTTGGGTGTAATACCGCATATCGGCGGACATGGACCAGCCCAGCAAGGGGTCGGAACAACGGACGCTGACCGTATAGGGGAAGATGTTCCGGCCATGCTTGGTCCGCACCGTGCCATCGGCTTGCAGGGTTTTGGGATCAGGGCTGATCTTTTTGATCAGGTCGATCCATTCCTGTTCCTGCTTCGTCAGCGGTTTGAAGAACAGGGCGCGGAAGGCTTTGGTCAGGAGGCCGGCCATCAAAAAAAGTCCTTATCCGTTGGTCGGGCGCGGGTTATTTGAGGCGTTTTGAATTTTCAGGTTCAGCATTTCGCGCGTGGCGTATTTGAACATTGTCACCTCGGTGGCCAAATCAATGCGGCCCAGAGCGGTGGCATTGTCCATGCCGTTTTTTTCAACATCACTGCGCAGGTAAAAATCACCCGTTTCGTGGTTCAGCATGATGCGGTCATTGGCAACCGGGCTGGACAGCAGGGGGCGCATTTGGCGTTTCAATTCGGCCATACGGTGGTGCAGGTCGGCCAGGTCAAAGGCGGGTTTCAAATCGCGTGTCATAATGAATATCCCTGTTTTTATAATTGAATGCCAAACCATAGCCCGGCGGCATCAAGGCGGCAAGGTGGCCAAATTAAGGCGTTGAAAAATAATAATTTTTTAAATCGGGGCTTGAAATGAGGGGGATGTGATCTCCCTTATTACGCAAGGGGGCAAGGCCTGTTTGTCGTGCCCTGAATAAGATTGGGCCGACAGCAGGCCTGTCTCCTTTCGCTGGGTGGGGTGTTTTGTTTGCAAACTTAAACACCATGAATGAAGTCAATGGAGGCTCCACATGAAAAATCTGATGCGTAGAATATTGCTGACCGGTTCTGTTCTGGTCCCTGGGTTTCTGGCTCTGGGCGCGATACCGGCTGGGGCTGAGACCGTGATGCGTGACACATACGTCAAGCAAATCGATATGCCCAACACAACCGTCGTGAATTTTGGTGCCTTCGATACCAACAAGGACGGTATCCTCTCCCGTGATGAGGTTGGTGAACGCCTGTTCATCAGCTTTGACAACGATGGCAATGGCGTCATTGATAACGTCGAATTTGATCAACGCAACGTGCTGACTTACATCCCGATGGAACGCGGCACGATCCTGTATTTTGATTATAACGATGACGGCATCATCGACGACATGGAAAAACTGAGCCAGCAAAGCTTTATCGAAAAATCCATGCTGGATCGGTTTGCCAAAGATCCGCGTGGCCTGTCCCCCCGTGACTTTATTGAAATGGGGTTCTGGCAACTGGATACTGATCGATCCCGTGTGATCGAGCTGAGCGAATGGAAACGCGGATACGAAGTTGCCCTGCGTCCAGAAGTCGCGGAATCGTATCTGTATAACCAGTAATCCGCAGGTTGAAAAAAAGCCCGGCACCATGATGGTGGCCGGGCTTTTTTATTCATTCACGCACTGACGCGCGCGTTATCGTTTGTTCGCACTTACGCGCTCAGGGATTCCTTCGCGGATTTTTTCTTCGCAATTTCGCGGTCATTCGGCGAAAGGAATTTTTTGCGCAGACGCAGGGACTGCGGCGTGACTTCGACCAGTTCATCATCATTGATGTACGCGATCATGTCTTCCAGGCTCATCTTCCGCGGCGGGACCAGGGTCACGGCTTCGTCCGAACCGCTGGCGCGCATGTTGGTCAGTTTCTTGCCCTTCAGCACGTTGATGTCCAGGTCGTTGTCGCGGCTGTTTTCGCCGACGATCATGCCCTGATACACCTTGTCGCCATGGCCGATGAACATCGTGCCACGATCTTGCAGGTTGAAGATGGCGTATGCAACCGCATCACCCTTGTCCGTGGAGATCAGCGCGCCGTTGCGACGGCCCGCCATATCACCCTTGTACGGGCCATAGGAGTGGAACAGGCGGTTCATCACGCCCGTACCGCGCGTATCGGTCAGGAACTGGCCCTGATATCCGATCAGACCGCGGGACGGTGCCAGGAACGTAATACGGGTTTTGCCCGCGCCCGACGGACGCATGTCGGTCATTTCCGCTTTACGCTGGGTCATTTTTTCAACAACCGCACCGGTATATTCCTCGTCCACGTCGATGAAGACTTCTTCATACGGCTCGGTCAACTGGCCGTTCTCGTCTTTCTTGAACAGCACGCGCGGGCGGGATACGGACAATTCGAACCCTTCGCGGCGCATGTTTTCGATCAACACGCCCAATTGCAATTCGCCACGGCCGGCCACTTCGAACGAATCCTTGTTCGCGCTTTCGTTCACGCGGATGGCGACGTTGGTTTCGGCTTCGGCCATCAAACGGTCACGGATCATGGTCGATGTCAGCTTTTTGCCCTCGGTGCCCGCATACGGGGAATCGTTGACGGTCAGCGTAATGGACATTGTCGGCGGATCGATCGGGGTCGACGGAACCGGGGTGGTCACGGAGGGTTCGCAAATCGTGTCGGACACCGATGCATTCACCATCCCGGCGATGCAGATAATGTCGCCCGCTTCCGCTGTTTCCACCGGAACGCGCTGCAATCCGCGATAGGACAGCAATTTGGTCAGGCGGAAGTTTTCAACGGTTTTACCATCCAGGCTCAGCGCCTTGACGGTCATGTTCACTTTCGCGCGGCCGGATGTCACACGACCGGTCAGAACACGACCCAGATACGGGTCGCGGTCCAGCAACGTGGCCAGCATCGTGAACGGGGCGTCCACTTCCAGGCCCGGAGGCGGAACGTGGGACACAACCAGATCCATCAGCGGCGACAGGTTTTCGCGCGGACCGTCCAGTTCCATGGAGGCCCAACCATCGCGGCCCGATGCGTACACAACCGGGAAGTCCAATTGTTCCGGTGCGGCGTCCAAAGATACGAACAGGTCGAACACTTCTTCCAGAACTTCGTCCGGGCGCGCATCCGGGCGGTCAATCTTGTTAATCACAACAATCGGACGCAGACCTTTTTTCAGGGCCTTGCCCAGAACGAATTTGGTTTGCGGCAAAACGGATTCAGCGGAGTCGACCAACAGCAAAACGCCGTCCGCCATGTTCATGATGCGCTCAACCTCGCCACCGAAATCGGCGTGGCCCGGTGTGTCGATGACGTTGACGCGTACATCTTTCCACTGCACCGCGGTGCATTTTGCCAGAATGGTAATGCCGCGTTCTTTCTCCAGATCGTTGGAGTCCATGGCGCGTTCGGCAACCTGTTGGTTGTCGCGGAAGGTGCCGGATTGTTTCAGGATATTGTCCACCAAAGTGGTTTTGCCATGGTCAACGTGGGCGATAATGGCGATGTTGCGAAGATTCTGGACGAACGTCATAAACTCTAAACCTATTGTTGCGATTGCGAAAAACTGGCGTTTGTGTACAGGAAATAGGCTTTCAATGCCATAAAAAAAGCCTGTTTCCGCGTGTTTCGGGGGTTTAAAGTTTGTTTTTCGGCCTTCGGGGTTCCGCCAGGGGGAAAAATCGTTAAGATCCGCGGACACTCAAGCCAAAGGATAGGCCCATGGAAATCTTGAAACCCTATCGCGCCCGGATTGATGCGCTGGATGATAAAATCGTTGATCTGTTGGTCGAACGGGCTGGAATCATTGCCGAAGTTGGCCATTTAAAGGCCCGCGAAGGCATTCCGGCCATCCTGCAGGACCGGGTGGATCAGGTGCGGGAACGCAATGCCGCCCGCGCGGCGGAAAAGGGGCTGGACCCCGATCTGGTCCGGGCGCTTTACGCCATGCTGATCCAATGGAGCTGTGATCTGGAGGAACAGATCAAAGCCGGGAAGGCCGCATAAGGTCATGTTCGATCTGCGGACCGCTTTGACCCGCCATACCCCGATGGACGACAAGGAAGCGATTGATCGGGGGGCGATGCTGACTTTTCTGGCCTCTGGCGCGCCCTGTTTTGATCGCACCCATTTGCCGGGGCATTTCACCGGGTCGGCGTTGCTGGTCAACCGCGATGGATCGCGCGTGCTGCTCAACCATCATCGGGCGCTGAATGTCTGGTTACAATTTGGCGGGCATGCGGATGGCAACGCCGACTTGCTGGATGTCGCGGCGCGCGAGCTGGTGGAAGAATCCGGCTTCAGCGCGTTTGAATCCGTGATGGATGGTATTTTCGATCTGGATATCCACCCCATCCCGTACAGTTTGAAACGCGGTGAACCCGCGCATTTACATTACGATGTGCGTTTTATTTTTCGTCTGAAAAATGATGACGAAAACTTTGCCATCAGCGATGAATCCATCGATATGCGCTGGTGCAGTTATGATGACGCCATCGCGCTGACCGGGCCGGGGTCTGTGGCCCGGATGCTGGGCAAATGGCGCGCGCTGGCTTAGGGCTTGTATGACGGGAAGGCCGCTTTGCGTGGCGATCCCTGCATCAGGATATTGCGCAGACCACCCGCATCTTCAATAAAATTGATCTGGTACGTGGGCACTTCACCCAGCCGCCCCAGAATTTCGTTATCGGCGGATCCGGGAATTTTGCTGGCCTTGAACGGGGCAAATCCGGAATCGCGGAAGAACATGGAGCGATAGGCGGAAACGGTCACCGGATGGTGATACCACGCATAGACGGCGGCGCGCATCGCGGCACCATTCGTGACATTGTCCGGATCATCATTGGCAACGCGGGCAAAGGCGTCGGACACGGATTTGTAACAGATGCCTGGCGTGCTGCTGCATCCTTTGAGGGTGTTGTGCCCCTGCCATGGTCCGGGAAAACCACTTTCCTTCATTTCCCACAGCGCTTGAACGGACAGGGCTTCGGCCGCGGCTTCCTGTGCAAAGAACAGGTGCAGCAAACCTTCTTCATCCAGCACGTTGCGCAAAGCATACGGGGTCAGACCCTCCAGCTCCTGCGTTAAATGCGCCAGTTCGTGCGATGCGGCGGCGATTTGCGCGGCCATTGTGGATTTGTCATTCAGGACCAGCACGCCCTCGCCATTATAATACGCGCCATGGCCCCGCATGTTTTTGTTAAAGCAGATCCATGCCGGGCCTGTTTTGTATTGGGCGGCGTTGGCCCATTGATCGCGGCCAATCGCGGATGTGCTGAGCATGGAATAAATGTCGTGCACCCTGGCATTCGCGTACCCATTCGGGCCCGGTCCGGTCACGGGTGCGCATTGACCGTCCGCTTTGGCCAAAAACCGATTGAGGTTGCGTGGTGGAATCAACATCGTTGCGGACGGATCGTAGCGTGTCGGGGCCACGACGGCGTCCTGTTCGGCTGTTTCCTGTGATGCGCTTTTCATGGAATCGGGCAGCATCGGTTGAATGGCCTTGGATACGCTGGAGCATCCGCCAAGGCCTAGGGCCCCAATCGCCAACGCCGATCCGAGCAAAACCGACCGGGCCTTGACCATGAAGGCGGCGCGGCTGTGTGCAGTGGTATCGCGATTATAAAGGCTGGATAAACGCATTGGCCCTGTCCCTGTTTTCTAAGCGTGTTATGATCGCCATGCTTTTGTTATGAAAACAAAAGCATGATTTGCCCTTCTCTGCCAAGTTTTTTGTACAAAAAACTGGGAACGATCATGGATTTGGCCATTTTTACGGGGCAGGGTCGTCCCCGTAATAGATTTTTGTGCTGTAGGCGGGGCGCTTCAGGATTTTGGCCACATCGCCGCCCAGATAGTCAAACCCGTACGGTGCGATGAAACCCAATCCCGTGACCGCCTTGGCAAAATCATCCGCGGGCACGGTGTGGGATGACATACTGCCACGCGGCGGGAAATGGCGGCCACGGCCCATGTAGCCGTAATGGTGCCGTTCATACCGATCCATCAATTCCAGATCCGCATACCATTCGCGGAACGCTGCGCGTGCGGCGGTGCCGTTTGTGATCGCGGTGGGGTCGGCCGCGGCCACGGCTTCAAATGTTTTTGAAATCATGGCGTAGCAATTGTTCATCGTCTCTGGACAGACGGATGTGTTGTTGTGGGCATCCCATCCGGCGGGGTAGCCCGCTTGTTTCAATTCCCACAATGTCAGCGTGGCGAATGTTTCCGCATCGGCTTCCTTCGCCAGTTGCAGATTCAGGCGGTCATCTTCATCGGTGAAGCCCAGCGCATCGGCGATGAAGCCGCGGCGTTCCTGTTCCAGATGGCGCAATTCATGCGGAATGGCGGCGATATGTTCGCCCTCCGGCAAATCACTGTTTAAAACCAGAACGCCCGTGCCCGTGTAATAAAACGCGTACATGTCCGATGACGGGGTGAAGCAGATCCAGGCCGGACCCTTGTCATAGGTGGCGGCCTGTTCCCAGATGTGACGGCCCAGCGGTGTTTTTTCCATCAGGCTGTTGAGCGCCTGCACCCGGCGGTTGGCATACTGGCTGGGGCCGGGACCAGTCACGGGGGCGCACAGCCCGTCAAATTTTTGGGCATGGCCCACAACATGGGTGGGGAATGATTGTGCGGGGGCGTCCGGATTATACAGCGGCGTGGGGGCCTGTGCGTGGAGGGGCGTATCATTCGCCGGTGCGGAGAGGGCCAGAAGCAAAGCCGTGCTGGTGCTCAATCCGGTGATCAGGTTTCGCCATGGGCGAACCTTGCGGAAGTGTGGAGTCATTGGTCTGGTATCCCTGTCTTTTATAACGCTTTGTCTTATGCAAAACGTGTGGCTCTAACGGCCTGCAACCACGATAGAGGTCTGCGGGGGGATGTCACGCCCAATCTTGGGGAATCTGTTGGAATCACAAAGAAATTTTACCCACAGGGTGAGGATAAGTGGTGAAAGCCCCTGATTTCTTTGGTACATTGAATTATGACGTATGCAGTTCCGCGCCCCGTCATTTCCCCATAAGCCTCGGTTTCAAAACGGTTTTTTCGCAATTATGACCGCCACCAGCCCGATTCGCATTGCGCCCTCGATCCTGTCCGCCGATTTCGCGGCGCTGGGCGATGCCGTGCGCGCGATCGATGCCGCCGGGGCGGATTATATCCATGTTGATGTCATGGATGGCCATTTCGTGCCCAATATAACCATCGGCCCGAATGTGGTGAAGGCGTTGCGCCCGCATTCGCAGAAGATTTTCGACGTGCATCTGATGATCGCGCCCGCGGATCCGTATCTGGAATCCTTTGCCGCCGCCGGGGCCGATATCATCACCATTCATCCGGAAGCATCACCGCATTTCCATCGTTCGCTGCAAACCATTCGTGGTCTGGGCAAGCGTGCGGGCCTTGCGCTCAATCCGGCGACGCCGGTCGATGTGCTGGATCATGTGATGGATCTGGTCGATCTGGTTTTGGTGATGACGGTGAATCCGGGCTTCGGCGGGCAGGCTTATATTCCGCTCGCGGATAAAATTCGCTCTGTGCGTCAAAAAATTGCCACATCGGGTCGCGACATTGATCTGGAAGTGGATGGGGGCATCAATCCCCAAACGGCACGCGAAGTGATTGCCGCCGGGGCGAATGTTCTGGTGGCGGGGACGGCGGTGTTTTCCGGGGGTGCGGACACGTACGCGGCGAATATTGCCGCGTTACGTGGTTGAAGATTAGGTTCGGGCGTTTTCAGGGTTTTCTTAGGTTCATGTTGAATTTGAATATCATTCATAAAATTAAACACCGTGTGCATTCCGCCACGTATAACAGCGCGCTCTATCGCTGGACCCTGAATGGTACCGTTCCCGAACATCTGATCGTGAAACCGGCGGACCCGTGGCCGGGTGATGCCGCGGCCGGGCGCTTCCTGTGCAACGGCATTTTCACATTGCATGGCGAACAATTTCCGGTGGCGCAGGGCGATTGGGCCCCGTCCGGATGCAGCGCGGTGTGGACCGCGCATATTCATGGATTTGAATGGCTGCGCGATCTGCGCGCGCTGGGTGGTGATGCCGCGCGGCGTCAGGCCCGCATGATGATCGAAAGCTGGATCGAACAATGCGGCCATTGGCACGACAGCGCATGGGATGCCGCCATCACGGGCCGCCGCATGGCGCAATGGATCGCCCTGTATGATTTTTACGCCGGCAGCGCGGACGAAGATTTTCAATCGCTGGTGCTGGAATCGCTGGTGCGCCAGGGGCGCCATTTGTCCCGCGTGCTGATGGGCCGTGGGGTTGAGGGCGTGGGCGCGTTCCATGCGATGAAGGGGCTAGCCTACGCGGGTCTTGGGTTCGAAGGGCACGAAAACTGGCTGGAACAGGCGCTGGACATGCTGGACCGCGAATTGCCGCGCCAGATTTTGAGCGATGGCGGCCATGTCAGCCGTTCGCCTGCGGTTTTGCTGGATGTTTTGCGTATCTTGATCGATTTGCGCGGGGCGTTGCGCGCGGGCGGGTTCCCGGTGCCGGACGACATTCAACCCACCATTGATCGCGCGTCCCAGGCTTTGCGCTTCATGCGCTACAGCGACAAGGGCTTCGCCCTGTTCAACGGCGCGCAGGAAGGCGATGTCGCGCTGGTGGATGCCGTGTTGATGCAGTCCAACGCGCGCGGAAAAATCCTGCGTTCACTGCCTGACACTGGATTTGAACGCGCCAGCGTGGGCCGGTCCGTGTTGATGGTGGATGCGGGTCGCGTGCCGCCATATCCGCACGATGCCGATGCCCATGCCGCACCGCTGGCGTTTGAATTCTGCTATGGTCGCGAACGGATTTTCGTCGCCTGCGGGTCCAACCCGGTGGATGATGAATGGCGCAACATGCTGCGCGGAACTGCCGCGCATAACAGCGTGACGCTGGATTGGCGCAATGCCGCCGAAATTCGCAAAGACGGTCATTTTGGTCGTCGCCCGCGCAGTGTTGTCGTGAATCGTCAGGATACCGGCGATGCCTGCCTGATCGATGCTGTGCATGATGGGTATGTGCCATTGAACGGTGTATCGCACCGCCGCCGCCTGTATCTGTCGGAACAGGGGCATGATTTGCGCGGGGAAGAAACATTGACCTGCGCCACCAATCTGACCCGTGAAATCGGGGTCGTGGCCCGGTTCCATTTGCACCCGCGCGTCACCGTGTCGTTGACCAAGGATGGAACGGAAGCGTTGTTGCGCCTGCCGGGTGGGGCGGGGTGGAGCTTTGTACAAAGCGGCGGCATTCTCAGCCTTGAAAACTCTATCTATATGGGCCAAGGCTGCCGCCCGCGCAAAACCAAGCAACTGGTCATCACGACAACGCTGAATTCCGATCTCGCAGTCCTGAAATGGGCCCTGCAGCGCGAAGGCGCTTAGTATTAAAGAACGTCGGCTAGTTCTTTGCCGTCTTTTATGCTGATTCGTATTTTATAGGCCCAGTACAGTGCTGTCGCTACGCCTACGCACATAAGAAGCGTGCCGCTTATGCACTGTAGTATTGTTGTCTCGCCGTCTGTGAAGGTAATGATCACGCCAATTATTCCCAAGCTGTTCATTAATGTTGAGAAAATTGCAAAGATGGCTGCGACGATGTCTTGTATTCTGGGGACTAGATAGCAAATCGAAAAGAAAAACACAGAGCTCTGGAAAACTATTATTACGCCATGCATCCAAAATTCTGAAAAAGAACGTGGGGCGAAAAAGTCTGGAGACATTCCTTCAAGGCCGTACATCCATGCACTGCTTGAGAAAATGATTTGTATTAGAATGCCGGATAGGACTGTGAATAGAACGATAAGCGGCCAGCATAATATCCAGCGCGCCCATTCGGGTAGTTTTTCCCAAATTTCAATAGCTCTATCCATGGTGGTATTGTATATAAAATTCTATTAATTTTGTCTAGCGCATCCTCTTTAGGAATGCGCTAAGTTTTTATCTTTCTAGCCTTTAAGGCCGATACGCCGGAATCGACACCAGCCGTGCCGCGCTTAAAGCTTCGCCATCATCCCACCGATACGCCGTCAAATGCTTGCGGTAATCAACACCGACAATCGTGTCCGACAGCATGCGCAAAGGCTGGCTCAGTGAATAGTGGCCGATGAAGGTCGGTTTGCTGGCTGCGTTAAACACATTTCTCAGCGCAATCGCCTGACGAATTTTTCCATGATGCTGGGTCGGGATGTTGGCCACGCGCGGGTCAACAATGTCGGCCAACGGTCTGTTCACATCGGCCCACCATTGCAGGCGGGCTTCGTCCCGGTTATGGCCCATCATGTCCTGAAACGTGATGCCATCGGGCAGTTTGACCACGGGACCTTTTAGCGTTTCTTCCAATGCGGTGTAAATCGGTTCAATGCGGCGGTCATAGGCATTCAAAAGGCCTGTGTTGATGCGGTTCCCGTGATCCAGATGCGGGGTCAATGTTGTGATGTAATCATCATTCCAACAGGCGTGAACAACACGCAACGGGCCCAGATCCATATAGACGGGCAGGGTGGTCATCCATGCAATGGTGTCCGTGTGCTGGGCGCTGCCCAACGGAAATTCGTGCAGGAAGGCTTCGTGCTGATGCCTGTTCTTGTTGCTGTGCGGGCGGATGTAATCGCCGTTCGCATTGCGTGTGGCATAGCAGATGGCATTAAATTCGTGATTGCCCATGATGGCGTGGGCATTGTCCGTATCGACCATGTCGCGGATGATGCGCAAGGTCTGCGCTTCCTGATGGCCGCGGTCGATCATGTCGCCGATAAAAATGACCTTGCGATCATCCGGGTGGGTGAAGGATGTGGATGTGCGGCGATAGCCCAGAATGCCCAGCAATCGTTCCAGCTGATCGGCGCGCCCGTGAACATCACCGATAATGTCGTACCCCTGACTCAAATCAACGCCTCCCAGCGAATATGGCAAGAAGCCTATCGTTGCATTTTGCGGGGGTCAAGTTTATCCGGCGCGCGGATCGTTCTTGATTTGTTCGCGTGTTGCGGGCAGGATAAGGGGGCTTATTAATAAGGAACCCATCATGGCCAAATCCCGATCCTCTTTCGTTTGCCAATCCTGCGGCGCGGTCACCACGCGCTGGGCCGGGAAATGTGAATCCTGCAACGAATGGAACTGCATTGTTGAGGAGGTGGCCGAGGCCGCGACGCCCAAGGGATTAGGGGCCGGGGCGGGCGCGTCGAAGAAGGGGCGCACATTGGCGCTGGTCGATTTGAAAGGTGAAGACGCCAATAAATTGCCCCGCCGCGTGACGGGCATTGCCGAATATGACCGCGTGACGGGCGGTGGCATGGTGCCGGGCTCGGCCATTCTGATTGGCGGTGATCCGGGCATCGGCAAATCGACCTTGTTGTTGCAGGCCGTGTGTGCGCTCAGCGCGCGGGGTTCGCGATGCCTGTATGTATCGGGCGAGGAAGCGGTGGATCAGGTGCGCCTGCGCGCCAGCCGTCTGGGACTGGATGGGGCAAATGTTGAACTCGCCTCCGCCACCAACGTGCGCGATATTGTTGCGACGATGGAGGATACATCGGCCTCCGGTGTTGATCTGATCGTCATTGATTCCATTCAAACCATGTATATCGACACGATCGACAGCGCACCGGGCACGGTGACACAGGTGCGCACATCCGCGCAGGAATTGATCCGCGTGGCCAAGCGTCGCGGCGTGATTATCCTGTTCGTCGGTCACGTGACGAAGGATGGCCAGATCGCGGGTCCGCGCGTGTTGGAACATATGGTCGATGCCGTTCTGTATTTTGAAGGGGACCGGTCGCATCAGTTCCGTATTCTGCGCGCGGTGAAAAACCGTTTCGGTCCCACCGATGAAATCGGCGTGTTCGAAATGGCGAACGAAGGACTGGTTGAGGTTGAAAACCCCTCCGCTCTGTTCCTCGCCCAACGGCAACAGGATGTCGCGGGCAGTGCGGTGCTGGCCGGGCTGGAAGGGACGCGTCCGGTATTGGTGGAGGTGCAGGCGCTGGTCGCGCCGACGGCGCTGGGCACGGCGCGACGCGCGGTGATCGGGTGGGATACCAGCCGTCTGGCCATGGTGCTGGCTGTGTTGGAAGCGCGTTGCGGCGTGCAATTATCGTCGTCGGATATTTATCTGAACATTGCGGGTGGCATTCGCATGACCGAACCGGCGGCCGATCTGGCCGTGGCGGCGGCGCTGGTCAGTTCATGGACCGGCGTGCCGGTTCCGGTGGACATGGTGCTGTTCGGTGAAATCGGTCTGGGCGGCGAGGTGCGTCAGGTGGCACAGCCCGATGTGCGGTTGAAGGAAGCCGCCAAGCTGGGGTTTGGTCAGGCCTGCATCCCGAAGCGGAAGAAAACCCCGGCCTCCGACGCGGCGGCCAAAACGGCCCCGCCCATCCGTGTGAATGAATTGGCCCAGGTGCAGGATATTGTTGACCTGTTCTCGGAGATGAAGCGGGAAATGGGCGGCGGCATTAAATATGCGCAAGGCTAGGGGTTTTTGCCCTGTTTATGCGCCAAAACACCTTGAATTTCCCCCCGCTTTCCCCGACAATCGGGGCAGGATTTCACGGGTTTTAAGGAAAATCGCCCCATCATGTTTATCGACATCGTCGTCGCCGTTATCGTCGTTATTTCTGCCGTTATCGCTTTCCTGCGCGGATTTATCCGTGAGGTGCTGACCATTGCCGGGGTTGTGGGTGGTCTGGTCGCGGCTGTGGCGCTGGGCCCGGTGGTGCGCCCGTCCTTCAATGGCTGGCTCGGTGTACCGACGGATGAAGCGGCGGAGATGCCGAAATTGTTCGATATCGTGCCGATGGATATTGTGGCGATGGTCTGTGCCTATGCCTCCATCTTTCTGGTTGTTGTCATTGCGTTGACGGTGGTTAGCCATTTGCTCTGCGGTCTGGCCAAAAAAATTGGCCTGGGTCCCGTGGATCGGACGCTGGGCGTGGTCTTTGGTATTGCGCGCGCGGCGGTGTTGCTGGCGCTGCTGTATCTGCCGGTCTATCTGATGGTGGACAAGGGCGATCGTGACGAATGGTTTAAAGACAGCCGCTCCGCCGTGTATATCGAGGGGCTGGCCGCATGGATGGCGGATTTCATTCCCGAAGATACCGCCGAAAAACTGGCCGAGGGCGCAGGACGCACGCGTGAAGATATTGAAAACGCACGCGAACGCATTGATGCGCTGGATGCATTGAAAGAGCAAATGCAAAATGTTGAAAGCGCCGTACAGGACGGGGCCGAAGCGATTGCTGCGCCGGATGAAGCGAGCGAAGGTTATGAACCCGATCAACGCGACACACTGGATCAGTTGATCGAAGATACGCAACAATAAACAGGAATAGAATGATGAGTGTTGATTTAACCGGACGCGTGGCCGTTATCACCGGAGCCAGCCGTGGCATCGGCGCGGCCGTTGCCCGCCGCTTTGCCGCCGCCGGAGCGCACGTTGTTTTGGTTGCGCGCACGACCGGCGCGTTGGAAGCGCTGGATGATGAAATTCGCAATGCGGGTGGACGCGCGACATTGGTCCCGCTCAACCTGCTGGATTTTGACAAGGTGGACACGCTGGGCCCGGCGCTGGCCGAACGGTTTGGCCGCTGTGATATTCTGGTGGCCAATGCGGGCATGTTGGGCACGCTCGGCCCTCTGCCGCACGGTGATGCCAAGGAATGGGACCGCGTGATTGGTTTGAATTTGACCGCGAATTTCCGCCTGGTCCGCACGCTCGATCCGCTGTTGCGCGCATCCGATGCGGGGCGTGCGATCTTCGTCACGTCCGGTGCGGCGGAAGGGCCGCGCGCCTATTGGGGCGCCTATGCCGTATCCAAAGCGGGGTTGGAGGCGATGGCCCGGTCCTACGCGGCGGAGAATGAAAAAACCAATCTGCGCGTCAACATCATCGACCCGGGCCGTGTGCGCACGAAAATGCGCGCCGCCGCCTATCCGGGCGAAGATCCGCAAAGCGTGATCCCGCCGGAAGATGTGGCGGATGCGTTTCTGGCCTTGGCCGACCCGGCCATCACCACGCATGGCCAGCGCGTGAAGGCGGCGTAAAGCCCTTATTTTTCAATATCTTTCCGGTATTGTTTGCCCCCACGGGACGTGGGGGCTACAAAGGTGTATTGAACAATCAAAAAAACAAAATTAGGGAAGACGCCGATGACGAAACTGACCAAGGGGACTTTGCTCCGTTTGTTTGATGCGGTTGTGAATGCGCCGAAGGATGCGGCCTATGGCCTGCTGTTGCCCACACCGGATGCGGATTGTGATGAATACAAGCCGGGCATGATCGCGACGGGCACGCTGGGGGCGGCTGCCATGGTGGCCGGGCTCACCGTTGCGCCGATTGGTTTTTCCGCCGTTGGCGGTTTCTTTGCCGCGCGGGCGGTGCTGTGGCTGGCGGCGCAAGGGCGCGACATTCGCCGGGGCCTGAACGCTGGCCCGCAATAAACCGATAGCGACGGATTTGGATGAAAAGCCGGGTTTTTGCCCGGCTTTTTTCATTTTAACGCATTGTTTTATATGTGAAATTTCATGGGCTTGAATTTCTTGCATAATTACGGAAAACAATGCATTGTCCCTCATTACTGTTATGGCAATTGTGCGGACTGGTGCATGACGCGCAGTCTGGCATCCTATTGGCGCTCCTGGGGCGGCGGCAAACGATAGCCGATAATACGGGGGCCGATTGGTGGCGCGCGGGAATGGAATTGGGGCATGAACATGTGGTCATTTGGTCGTGATAAAAAGAAAAATCTGACTTTGCCTGCGCCGGAGGTGTCAGACAAAGAATCCGGTGCGCATTATGGGCGGCGGTTTCAAACGCTTGTTTATACCAATCCGCGTATGCCGGAGGGGGATGAGGAGTATTACAAAGCGATTGCCAAGGGGGCCAATGATTGGCGCGTGATTAAATACACCAAAAAATCCGGTGATGTTCAAACATTGGTGATGGATGAATCCGTCCCCTTTGTCATGGCGGCGCAGAAGCTGGTCGCATACGAAACCGCGGCGGAAGAAATGGGGTTATTGCCCCTTGGCGACGGGCCGGAATCTTTGGGGTTCGAACATGTCGTTCAATTCTGCCTGCGCGAAGGATTTGTGCCGGATAAATCAGGACGCCTGCATGAAACCGACAATGGCGAGATTGTCACCGAAGGGTGTTTTGATGGGAAAATTACGGCGCAGATGGACGATTTGGTCAATCGCGTGCGGTCTGGCCAATTGTTCCTGCGCGATGTGTGGGTGAATAATTTTATCCATGATCTGTTCAATGATCGGGCCGAACCCCTGCGCTGGAGTGATTTCAGCGATCGGTTGAAAGATACAGATGTCTTGCACAAGGCGGTTTTCCTGATCCGCGCGGCCATGATTGCCGAACGGCATGTGGTAAAGAATGGCGGGAACGAAGGGGTGTGGAAGGCCGATCAGTTTATTGATGCGACGAAATTCCAAAATTCTGCTTTCTCGGAAAGCTATGTGCAGGATGCGGTAAAATCATCAACCCCTTTAAGTGAAAATGTTTTGGGCCGTGCGGTTGATTTTATGAAGAAAGATGGGTCAACCCTGCCGGAAGAAATCTGCAAGGAGGCCCAGCGTCTGGTCACAGACTTACAGGTGTTCCAGATGACGCGCCGCGTGCGGTCCATGATGCGCGTTGGGGCCCAATATATGGACAATAAGGTCCGGGGTGAGGTGCAGGTCCTGATCGATAAGGCCAAGGGGTTGATGCGCGGGATGGGGTATGACGAAGCCATGATCGCCGACGCCGAAAGCTCGATGCTGTGCACCGAAACCGTGCGTGATTTCCCGAAGACGTTCGAAGATCGCGTGGCGTCGTTTGAGGATTTGTACAAAACATCCATCGATGTTCTGAATAAGAAATTGTCACCGCAAATTGACGGGCAGGATAGGACGCCACCAAAGCGACCATCACGGCCCCCCTTGGGTGTAACGCCGCGCTAATCCCTGTTCTTAGTCGACATACGGGTTTTTACTGGTGCGGATCATCACGCGCACCGGAACGCCCGGAATGTCGAAATCGCGGCGCAGGCCGTTGATCAGATACCGTTTATACGTATCCGGGAAATCGCCGGGGCGTGACACCCACAATGCGAATGTCGGCGGGCGGGCCTTGATCTGCGTGATGTAACGCAAGCGGTTCGGACGGCCATTGGCCATCGGCGCCGGGTTTTGTTCTTCCATCCCGCGCAGCCAGCGGTTCATGCGTGATGTCGGAACGCGGCGGTTCCACACGGCATGCGTCTGTAAAATCAAATCCAGCATCGGGCCAAGATTTTTGCCCTTCAACGCCGAAATCGTGATGACGGGAATTTCACGCAACTGGCCCAATGAGGCCTCGATGCGGTCTTCGATCCGTTTCATCGCGGCGGCTTTATCCTCAACCGCGTCCCATTTATTGATGGCCAGAACAAGGGCGCGGCCTTCGTCGATAATATGTTCGGCGATGCCCAGATCCTGTTTTTCCATCGGGTTGTTGCCGTCCAGAACCAGCACGCAAACCTCGGCCAGACGAATGGCGCGCAAGGAATCCTGCACGGCCATTTTTTCCAGGCGGTCGTCAATGCGGGCCTTGCGGCGCATACCGGCGGTGTCGACCAGACGGAACAGGCGATCCTTGTACGTCCATTTCACGGCGATGGCATCGCGCGTTGTGCCCGCTTCCGGGCTGGTCATCACGCGTTCTTCCTGCAGCAGCGCGTTCAGCAGGGTGGATTTACCCACGTTCGGGCGGCCCACGAAGGCGACGCGCAGCGGAATGGTGTCGGTATCGACCTGCGGCTCAATCGCGCTCAGGTCAAAATCTTCGTTGCCTTCCAGCGCGTCGATTTCCTCTTCGGTCAAAGACGGGCCGAATGATGCGGCGGCATCCTCGATCTCTTCTTCTTCCTCAAAATACGGGGACAGCATGTGGTACAAATCGTCCAGCCCGTATCCGTGCGCGGCCGACATGGGCAGCGGTTCACCCAGCCCGAGGGCATAGGCCTCAGCCAATCCGGCGGCGGCGGCGTTTTCATGTTCGCATTTATTGACGGCCAGAACGGTCGGGATGTCCTGACGGCGCAGCCAGTTGGCGAAATGCTTGTCCATCGGCGTGATGCCGCTGCGGCCATCGACCATGAACAAGACGGCGTCGGCTTCCTGCAGGGCGAGTTCCGTCTGGCGGCGCATTTTGCCGCGCATGGAGTCGTCAAACGCTTCTTCCAAACCGGCGGTGTCGATCAGGCGGATTTTCTTGTCGAGCAGCCAGCCCTCCGTCTCGCGCCAATCGCGCGTCACGCCGGGGGTGTCGTCGATAATCGCCATCTGCTTGCGCGCCAGACGGTTGAACAGGGTCGATTTGCCGACATTGGGCCGGCCAATAATTACGAGGGTAAACATTACTTATACGCCGCCAATGTCCCGTTATCAGACAGGATGTAAAGTGTATCGCCCGCCACAATCGGGGCGATATGCACGGGGCCTTCGGTGCGCCATTCGCTGGTGCCTTCGCCGGTGGCCGGGCTGACCTCTAGCACGTAACCGTGGCTGGATGCCACAAACAAACGCCCACCGGCCAAAACCGGTCCGGTCCAGGTGATCGCGCCTTTGCGATCGTCCGGGTCCTCATACTTTGGTAGGGGTTTAACCCATGCAATGGCGCCGGAATCGCGGCTCATGCCGATCAGCTCGTTGTTGGCGGTGATCATAAATACATGGTTGCCCGCCACCCATGGCGTTTCCGACCCCGGAATATCACGTTGCCAGACGCGCGCGCCGGTGCGTTCATCAATCGCGGCAATACGCCCCCCATAAGACACGGCAATCACCATCCCCTTGTCCAGAACGGGCAGGCCACGAATGGCCGCCATGCCGGACAGGCCGCCGGTGCGGCGGAAGGAGGTCAGGTTATCTGTCCACGCGACGGAGCCGTTTTCAACGCGCAGGGCGAAGATTTCACCGGACGAGAATGCGGGCACAACCATTTCACGGCTGGCTGCCGGGCTGGCCGCGCCCAGCAGGCCGGTTGTTTCGGCCAGACCGGAAAATTCCCACAGCAACGCGCCATCGGCGGTGTTCAGGGCCAGCAATTTGTTATCCAGCGTCATGACGAACACGCGGCCATCCATCACGGTCGGCGCGGCGCGGGACGGCGCGGGCAGGGGCTTGCGCCATGCAATCGTGCCATCCTTCGGGTTCATGACCAGAATTTCGGCGTACCCGTTGGTGACGAACAACTGCCCCTGGGAATAGGCGATGCCACCGGCAATGACCGGTTCGCCTTCTTCGGCTTCGGGGGCGATATCAACGGACCACAGGCGCTTGCCACTGGTCACGTCAAAGGCGGACATCTCCGCGCGCGTATCAATCGTGTAGATGCGGCCGTCAATCACAACCGGTTGTGACACCAGCGGCAGGCGATCATTGCCGCCATCGCCGATATTGGCCTTCCACACCCGGTTCAGCGACCCTTCGCTCAGCGACAAATGTTGCATGGCGTGGTTCGGGTACCCGCCGGTTTGTGGCCAGAATTCGTTTTTCCACGGCTGTGGGGCGATGAAGCCCTGGGCATCCAGTGCAATGTCGTCGGGTTCCAACGCGCGCTGCATTTCCAAAACGGAAATCCGCGTGCCGGGCAACGGGGCCTTGTCATCGGATGATCCGCAAGCGGCCAGCGTCAGGGCCGTACCCAGCAACAGAAGATGCAGTGAAAAACGTTTCATGGTTGTTATCCGTTTATAATTTATTTCTGTTCCGACAGGCGCAGTGCGTAAATGTGATCCAGCGCGCGGGCCCGTTCCTTCATGCTGGCCGGGGCCGCTTCCGATTGCAGGACGATGTTCAGGTGACCCAGTGCGCTTTTATAATCGCTAAGTCCTTCGCCCGCGATAATCGCGGCCTGAATGGCGGCGTGCAGGGCCCATGGGTTTTTTGCGTCATTGGCAATTTTTGCAATCGGCGCATACAGCGCTTTCAAATCCGTCGCGTCGGTGCGTGTATCAAATGCGATGCGCGCACCCATGACACGGGCCAGGTCGCGGTAATCGGACGGAACGGATCCGTCATCGGCCAATGTGTTGTACAGGGCCAAGGCTTCGGCCTGTTTGTCATTGCGAATATGATCGCCCGCCGCGTTCAACAGCGCCATGGCTTTCGGCCCACCCTTCAACAGGTCGGCCGCGGTGATCAGATCTTGCGGTTGGTTGGTGCCGGACATGGCCTCCATCAGGACGGCGGTTTGCTGGCGGGCGGTGTGCGCCTTCCATGCGTTCCAGCCCGAGAAGATCCCCGTGAACACAACCAGCATGACGGCACCGGCGATCAATGTCGGGCCATTTTCTTTCCAGAATTTTTCGGCCTTGTCGCGTTTCAGGGCTTCGTCGATGTCGTTGAGAATATCGCTCATAATGCGTGGTCCACTCTAGATTGGGTCCGGGGTTCAATATCGGGGGCTATATTAGCCATTTTTCCTTCTGTTTCCAGTGCTTAATGACATAATTCGGGGTGGCGGGGTGCTTTTATCCCGCAAAAAATCCGCCCCCGGCCCGGGGTTGGGGTGCTATAATGACCCTATGACACTGACTTTGATCAATAATCCGGGCTTTGAAACCCTCGAAAAAGCCGGGTTCACCCGGTTCCAGTTCCAGCGTCTGGACGCCCTGTTCCTGCGCGCGGCGCAAACCAAGGTGCTGAACGCTCGGTTTGTTGATTGTGATTTCGAGGAGGGGGTCATGACCTTTTCTTATGCAAAAACAAATGCGCATGCCCCGATGTTCACTTTCGTGATCCGTCAGGTCGGCCCGCGGCAGGTGATGTATGAACTGCATCAGGAGGGCAAGGGCCGCCCGTTCAAAAGCGGCCTGTTCGACCGGGTGTATGAAAAGCTGGAATTGGCCATCGACGCCATCTTGCCGCCGCCCCTGTAAACGCAGCCTGAAAACTCCCAAAAAATCGCGGATTTTTGCGCCTCTCCTCTGGTTTTTTGGGGGGAAGGGGCTATACATTAACGGGACATTTTTTCAAAACTTCGAGGGAAGGCAAAAATCCATGGCCAAGATCAAGGTTGATAATCCGGTTGTTGAAATCGACGGCGACGAAATGACACGCATCATCTGGCAGATGATCCGCGAAAAGCTGATTTTGCCGTACCTTGATATCGACCTGAAATATTACGACCTGTCGATCCAGAACCGCGATGCCACCGATGACAAAGTCACGGTCGATGCCGCCGAAGCGATCAAGAAATACGGCGTTGGCGTCAAATGCGCCACCATCACGCCGGACGAAGCCCGCGTGCAGGAATTTTCCCTGAAGAAAATGTGGAAGTCGCCGAACGGCACCATCCGCAACATCCTGAACGGCACCGTGTTCCGTGAACCGATCATTTGCAAAAACGTACCGCGTTACGTTCCAGGATGGACCAGCCCGATCGTGATTGGCCGTCACGCCTTTGGCGATCAATACAAAGCCACCGATTTCAAAGTGTCCGGCCCCGGCAAACTGACCATGCGGTTTGAACCGGCCAATGGTGGCCCGGCCCAGGAATTCGAAGTGTTCGACTTCCCGGCGGCTGGTGTGGCCATGGGCATGTATAACCTGGATGAATCGATCGAAGGGTTCGCGCGCTCCTGCTTCAACTATGCGCTGGCGCGTGAATGGCCGCTGTATATGTCGACCAAGAACACGATCCTGAAGGCCTATGATGGCAAGTTCATCGAGATCTTCCAACGCGTGTACGAACAGGAATTCAAATCGACGTTCGAATCCAAAAAAATCTGGTACGAACACCGCCTGATCGACGACATGGTGGCCTTTGCCGTGAAATCGAACGGCAAATTCGTCTGGGCCTGCAAAAACTATGACGGTGATGTGCAGTCCGACGTTGTGGCACAGGGCTTTGGCTCACTGGGTCTGATGACCTCCGTGCTGCTGACCCCGGATGGGAAATGTGTCGAGGCCGAAGCCGCCCACGGCACCGTGACCCGCCATTACCGCGAACACCAGAAGGGCAAGGAAACATCGACCAACCCGATCGCGTCGATCTTTGCCTGGACACAAGGTCTGAAATATCGTGGCCAGTTCGATGGCAATAATGCGCTGGTCGATTTTGCCGAAACGTTGGAACGCGTGTGCGTTGCCACGGTTGAGGCGGGCGCGATGACCAAGGATCTGGCGATCCTGGTGGGCCCGGACCAAAAATATCTGACCACCACCCAGTTTATGGATGCCGTGGTCGCCAATCTGGATTCCGCTATGCGGAAGGCCGCGTAAATATCTGTAACGGGTTTTAACAGGAAAGCTGTGCGTATCATGATCTTCTCTCGCCTTCATTTGTCAGCCGCCTTGGTGCTGGGCCTTATGCTCGGGACATCGCCTGTCCCGGCGCAGGCAGAGGAGATGAAGCTGGCCTTCCTGAAATTCCCGTTCGGGGCCGAAAAGCAGGAGGAGGAGAAAAAAGATTCTCCTCCCGCTGACGCTAAAAAAGACGAAAAAGGCAGCAAGGCCGAAAATAAAAAGGCCGAGGCCAAGAAAGAAGACGCCAAAAAAACGGCCAGCATGCCGGAGCCGGATAAAAAGCCGGCCAAGCCCGCACCGTTTACGCCGTATGACAAAGACTGGGTCGGCACGATGAAAACGCACGTCGCCACCTATGACGACATGTTCGTCGAGCTGGCGCGGAAATATAACGTCGGCTACGTCGAATTGCGCGCCGCGAACCAGCATCTGGACCCGTGGATTCCGGGTGAGGGAAAAAAGGTTGTGATCCCGACCATGCATTTATTACCTCAGGCGGAACGCCGCGATGTGGTGATCAATCTGGCCGAAATGCGGATGTATATTTTCAAGACGCCGGGCAAAGCCCCGTTGACCTACCCCATCGGGATCGGTCGTGAAGGATTGCAAACACCCGTTGGTCAAACCACGATCGTGCGGAAGAAAGATGGTCCGCAATGGCGCCCCACCGCGCGCATGCGTGAAGAAAACCCGGCTCTGCCGGCCGTGGTCGAACCGGGACCGGATAACCCGTTGGGGACGCATGCGATGTATCTGGGGTGGCCGGAATATCTGATACACGGTACCGATAAGCCCTACAGTATTGGCCGCCGCCTCAGCAGCGGGTGTATTCGCATGTATCCGGAAGACATCACCAAGGCCTTTGGCATGGTTCCCGTGGGCATGAGCGTCAACGTGGTGGATCAATCGGTGAAGGCCGGATGGGTTGGCGATAAATTCTTCGTCGAGGCATCCCCCACAACCGCACAGGTTGACCGCATGGAAATTGATGGCGGCTTGCCGGGCTATGTGTTCAGCAATGACGACATGGCCGTCATTATGAAGGTCGCAGGTGAATATGCCGATGATCTGGATTGGTCGGTGGTGCGTCGCGCCGTGCGCGAACGTCGCGGTTATCCAATCGAAGTGTTCCGCAAACCAGGCCCGGTGAAGCAGGTCGCCGCCGAAGCGGACGCGATGCCCGTGGACAAAGATGTACCGAAGGACGATGCGCCGAAAAAGGACGAGAAAAAATCCGACGGTGATCAGGCTGCAACGGATCAACCGCAAGATGATGTGACGAAAGTGGCCGACGCGGACGACGCGAGCGGCAACGATTAAGGTCGCATCTTTTCAAGGCGTTATGCCTGCGAAGGCGGGAATGCTGGAGGTGTTGGGCCTTATACCAAACGCATCAATGTCACGATACTGTACAGCAGGGGCAGTGTGAGCGGCAGGCTGGCCAACGCGGCATAAAAACGCGGGCCGCTCAGCAATGAAAATGCGCCAATCACCGTGCCCGCCAGCCAGGCCCACATGGTGCCGCCCATATATAATGTTTTGAATTGATCCAGTTGCGCATCCGCCGGTAATGCGTCGTATAGCCCCAGCTGTAACCCCAGCATCAACACAAACGCGCCACACGCCGAACCCAGTGCGACCATAACGACCCAGAGGGTCAGTTTTTTTATCATGGTGTGTATCCCCATCCCCATCGGGTCATCATAAATCAAACGCCCAAAAGAAAAAGACTGTCTGGCGAATAACCAGACAGTCTTTTGTATCCATTCAACCCCAAAGGGTCGAGGCAGGCAAATTATTTGCCTTGCTTGTGGTGGAATACCGGCTCGCCAGTGGAACCAACGGTACGCTCGTGAGCGTACGGAGCTTGGTCAACTTGTGCACTGTTCGTGCTGGAGCAAGCGGACAGACCAACGGCGGCAACAGCCATCGTGAGCAGGACGAATTTTTTCATTTTGTTCCTCATTATTTTCCAAAGATGGTTAGGTAGTCACGTAAAGAATTACTACGTGTTTGTGCCCTCTGACCAGAGCAGAAGTCCGTATCTTTATACACGACTCACAGGAACTTGAATATGGTTTTTGCGAATTTTTGCTTTTTTTTCAAAACGTTTGCGGCATTTTCGTGGCATGTGGTGTTTTATAGAAAATGTCGTGAGGGTGGGCGAGTGGGGCGGTGGTCAATTCGCCCTTAGTTCCCGCCATTTCTGCGAACCTGTTCGAAATAGGCATCGATGCCACGGACGATGGCGGCGGCGATTCGGGCGCGGTGGGCGGGTGTATTCAGTTTGTTGGCTTCCTGGTTATTCGACATAAAGCCCGCTTCAATCAGGACAGACGGAACGTCCGGGGCCTTCAACACTGCAAACCCGGCATAACGGTGCGGATTGTCCAGCAGGCTCAGGCTGTGATTTTGCATGACGTCCACAATCGTGTTGGCGAAAAATTTTGACTGGTTCATCGTATCGCGCATGGCCAGGTTAACCAGAATGCTGGCGACTTCCTCATCCTCAACGCTCAAATCCAATCCGGCAATCAAATCGGATTGGTTTTCGCGTTCGGCCAATCGTGCGGATTCAGAATCGGATGCCTTTTCCGACAAGGTATAGATGGACGCGCCACTGACATGTTTACGGTCCAGTGAATCGGCGTGCAGGGAGATAAATAAATCCGCATTATGGTGCCGTGCGATTTGAACGCGCTGGCCCAGCCGCAGATAGACATCCTTATCCCGCGTCATCAAAACGCGGTAACGGCCCGTGTCTTCCAATGCTTTTTTCAAATCACGCGCCATCGCCAGCGTGATGTTTTTTTCCTTCAATCCATTCGGGCCCAAGGCGCCGGGATCATTGCCACCATGCCCGGCATCCAGAACGATCAGCGGGCGTTCGCCTTTAGGAAGCGGGGCATTGTTCTGATTGTGTGGTGCCGATGGTTTGTGCGTCGGGGTGATGGCGTGCACCGTCTGCGCGGCGGATGCGCTGACCGTTTGTACGGGTGTTTGTAAATCGTTGTTCCCGGCGATCGCATCATTGATTTGCAATGTGCCGAAGATCTGGTTTTGTCCGGCCGCGCCCTTGGCGGCGGGGCTGTAATCAATCACCAGACGGTCACCGCTCTGCCCTGAACGGGGCAGCATCATCGTGCCGCGAATGGCCACGGTCTGGTTCATATCAATGACGATGCGGGAGATGCCCGGTTGGGTCGGGCCCTGGCGAATGTCTGTCACATGGGCGGATGTCGGCCGCGTGATTGCGCCGACGCTCCATCCGAAATGCGGCAGGTCGATCACCAGCCGGTCCGGTCCCTGCAGGGTGAAGGCGCGGTATTGGGCCGGGGCGTTCAAATCAATGACCAGACGGGTCTTGTCTTCGTGGGCCCCAAACCGAATGCCTGTGACGCTCAGAGAAGGGACGGTGTTCTGGGCGTGGGCGCTTTGGGGGGCAATGGCGCACATCATCACCCCTGCCCACAGGGTGAGCATCAGGGCAATGCGAACGATAGTTTTCATAAGCATGGATGCGGCTGCGGTCATTGTGGGTTTCATACGCGTCGTGGGGTGGACCAAATTGAATAAGCGTCTTTGGATCAGATGGATAGATATATTATAAGCGATCCATGTTCATATTATGGCACACGCCACGCCGGGAAACCAGTCTGTGCACCCGATGGGCCGGGGATTATAATGAGAGTTTGTGCGGGTATTTTGCCCCCGGCCCCCGGCCGTCAGGGGCACAAAAAACCGGGTGTTTTTATAAAGGGATAGGGGCTGTACTTTGTTGTTGTGCAGGCCCCCCCTCCTGGCGTATTGTGGACTTGTGCGACACGTTGCGGCTTTAGCATGTGCATGTGAGATGAAACAGGTTTCGCTAGCTGCAACGGTGAAGGAAGGTCTTGAACTTGCCTTTCTACCGGCGCTGGATAACGCGAAGATCTGCGTGTAACCGAGGGACCGATCCCCGTTTGAGTATGGATCCCACCCCTCCCGAATGGCGAGTCTATAAACGCCATCCGACCGCGAAAAAACCAGCCCGATCAAGACCTGACGAATTTTTTAAGGCGCATTTCGCGCCGCATGACTGCATTTGTTGCATGGTGGTCATGGCGGGCGCGTGCGCTTGATCCATGAGGAGATAAACATGGCTAAACGTATGTTAATTGACGCAACCCACGCGGAAGAAACCCGGGTTGCGGTGGTCGATGGAAACCGTCTGGTTGAATTCGACTATGAAAGCAAAGTCCGCAAACAGCTCAAAGGCTCTATCTTTCTGGCCAAGGTGACACGGGTTGAACCCTCACTGCAGGCCGCCTTCGTGAATTTCGGTGGCAACCGCCACGGCTTCCTGCCCTTCACGGAAATTCACCCTGATTATTACCGCATCCCTATCGCTGACCGTGAAGCTCTGTTGGCTGAACAACAGGCCGAGCTGGACGCACTGGCCGCCGAGGAAGAGGCCGAGGAAGCCGAAGCCTTGGCCCGTGCCGCCGCACAACAGGCGCAGGCCGAAGGCCAGCCCGCGGCCGAAACCAGCGATGATGCCGAGCAGGATCAGTCTGAATCCGATGAAGAGGATGAAGACGAAGAAGACGAAGAAGACGATGAGGATGGCGAGGACGACGAGGACGACGAGGACGAAGACGAAGACGAGATCGTTGAAGAGCTGGGTGGTGAAAATCGCGCGGTTGATATGATTGACGAGGATTCTGACGAAGACGAATCCGATGAAGAAGAAACCGCGCCCGCGCCGGTTCAGCTTATCCCGTTGGCCATTCCGGTTGATGGCGTCTTTGCTGATGATCAGGATCAGGACGCTGAGACCGATTTCTCTGCCGCCGATGACGCGGACGAGGGGGGTGATAACGGTGACATGACCGCGGCCGATGCCGAAGGTCAGGCCGAAGGTGAAGCAACCGCCGAAGGGGCCGCTGAAGAGAGCGCCGGGGGAGAAGGCAACAATGACCGCCGTCGGGGTCGTGGCAATGATCGTGGCCGTGGCCGCGGTCGTGGTGGCCGTGATCGCGGTCGTGGCCGCGGGGGTCGCCATATGGCGGCCAGCAGCCGTCGCGTGGAAATGCTGGGCGGTGATGGCGTGGACGGTGACCGTCCGTTGCGCCCGTCCCTGCGCAAAAACTACAAAATCCAGGAAGTGATCAAACGCGGCCAGATCATGTTGATTCAGGTCAGCAAGGAAGAACGCGGCAACAAGGGTGCCGCCGTGACGACCTATCTGTCCCTGCCGGGTCGTTACTGTGTTCTGATGCCGAACAGCCCGCGTGGTGGTGGCGTCAGCCGCAAGATTGCAAACTTCGAAGAACGCCGCCGGATGAAAGAAATCCTGGCCGAGCTGAACGTACCGGAAGGCATGTCCGTGATTATGCGGACCGCCGGTATGTCCCGCACGAAACAGGAAATCAAACGCGACCTCGATTACCTGCTGCGTCTGTGGAACGATATTCGTGACCTGACCCTGCAATCATCGGCCCCGGCCCAGATCCACGAAGAGGGTAATCTGGTTCGTCGCGCCGTGCGTGACCTGTACAGCCGCGACATCGAAGAAATCCATGTTGCCGGTGAAGATGGTTACAAAATTGCCCGCGATTTCATGAAAGTCATGATGCCGTCCCACGCCAAGCGTGTGGTGCATTATCAGGATGAACAAATCCCGCTGTTCCATCGCTATCAGGTTGAAAGCCAGATCCGCGATATGGGCAGCTCGACTGCGCAATTGAAATCCGGTGGTTACCTGGTCATCAACCCGACCGAAGCGCTGGTGTCTGTTGACGTCAACTCCGGTCGTGCGACCAAGGAACGCCATATCGAAGAAACCGCACTGAAAACCAACCTTGAGGCCGCCGACGAAGTGGCCCGCCAATTGCGCTTGCGCGATTTGGGTGGTCTGGTTGTCATCGACTTTATCGACATGGAAGACCGCCGCAACAACGCCAAGGTTGAACGCCGTTTGAAAGAGGCGCTGTCCACCGACCGCGCCCGGATTCAGATGGGCCGTATTTCCAGCTTTGGTTTGTTGGAAATGTCGCGCCAGCGTTTGAACCCCAGCCTGACCGAAGCGCAGTTTGAAAAATGCCATGAATGCGGTGGTGCCGGACATGTCCGCACCGAAGATTCCGCATCCATCCTGGCCCTGCGTGCGTTGGAGGAAGAGGGCATTCGTGGCCGTGCCGCGACGGTTCACCTGACCGTTCCGCCGCGCGTTGCGCTGTACATCCTGAACCACAAACGCGCGATGATGGAAGATATTGAACGCCGCTACGGCTTCACCATCCTGATCCGCGTGGATGAATCGCTGACCGCGTCCGATTTCAAGATTGAATCGATCAAGGCCCAGCCGCGTGATGATGATGACGAGGCACCGGCTCCGCGCCGCCGTCCGGAACAACGTGCGCCGATTGCGCGGAACGTTGTTGAGGACGATCAGGACGAGAGCGGTGAAGACGACGATGAAACGTCGGAAACCGATGCGGAATCCGATGGCGAAACCGGTGAAGCCGATGCCGGCGCGCCGCGTGAGGATGGTGAAGACGGCCAACGCCGTAACCGCCGCCGCCGTGGTCGCCGTGGTGGTCGTAACCGCAACCGTCGTGACCGTGATCAGAACGGTGGCGAGGATCGTCCGACCGATGAAGATGGCGATATTGACGGCAACCGTGCCGAGGCCGACTTCGCCAGCGATGACGATGCCCAGCCCCGTGAAAATACTGCGCGTGAGCATGCGCCCCGTGAAGGCAATCGTGAAGGTGCCCGTGAAGGTGGACGGGGTCGCAACCGTAATCGCGGGGGCCGCAACCGCGGTGGCCGTGACAATCGCGGCCCGCGCGAAGACCAGCCCATGAACCAACAGGGCCAGGAACGTAACGACAATGTCGATCATGGTTATGCCGTGAACATTGGTGACGTTCCGGCATCTGCGGCTCCTGTGCGTGAACGCGCACCGTCTTTTGAAGTGGCGCAAGCCCCGGTTCAAGCCCCGGTTCAAGAGCGCGCGCAAGAATCAACGCCGCCGGTGGCGCGTGAATATGAGCGCGTGAACGAGGAGCCGTCGGAAAAGAAAAAAGGCTGGTGGAATCGCCTGATGGAATAATCCATCGATGATCGCCAAGGTAATGAAAAAGCCCGCCACATTGGCGGGCTTTTTCATGAAATTGGGGCGGAAAAAAATAGATAGCATTTTAGGCAAAATTCACGGCCACTTTACCATAATACGCTAAAGTAAGAATATGGCGTGCAGCGCGTGCCGGAAAGGGTCTCCGCCCTTGGTCATGGGGGAGCGGAGGGATCGTCCCGGTCAGGCTGGTTCGCCTGTTTTATTCTGAGTTTCTGGTGCCTCCGGGCACCTGTACAAGTTTGTTTGTCCGCGAGCCAACGGTTGTCGCAGCCCCGCAGTCAGCGGCATGCCGTTTCTCCTCTGGTGTTGACCGGAGAAACAAAGTCCCCCCTCTAGGCCGCCGGGTTCATCCCGGCGGTTTTTTTATGGGGGTTGTCGTTCTTCGCTAAGGGTTTGGCCGGGGCAAGGGCCGCCGGGATGAGCCTTTGTTTGGATCTGCTGCGCAGATCGGGCCGGCGGTTTTTTTGCATCCGCATGGGGATCGGCAGTGTTGGGTCGGCGGTTTTTTTATTGCCGACTTATGCTATGATCGGCGCAGTTTTTCATTTGAGAAAAGGCCCTATCATGCGCATCGTTTCCGCTCTTCTGCTTTCCGCTGTTGTGTTGTCTGGCGTTCTGGCCGTTCCCTCTGTGGTCTCAGCGCAGGAATTGAACAAGCCGGAAGCCGCGAAAAAGTTTATGGAAGCGGAAAACCCGCATTTGAAAAAACTCAATGCCCGCACCGATGAGTTGACCAAGACGCTGGGCGAAGCGGAGTTAAAGAACCTGTTCTATATCCGTGAAACCTTTGGCACGGTGCGTGCTGTAACCGTGGTGCAGCGTGATGTGGGCGCGGCGGTCAAAAGCTGTGGCAAAGCCAATCCCGATATGAAAGACACGATGGATGCCCGGTTCAAGGAATGGTCCGATTCCGTCGGCCCGGTGGTCAAAGATCGCGAAGCCATGATGGACAAAGCGATTACCGCCCAAACCTATATGAAGCCGAAGGAGATCCGCGATTATCTGAAGCTGATCCAGCAAACGGCGGAATTTGCCGATAAGAGCATCGAGAAAAATTACGCCACCGCCAAGGAGGATTGCGAGTCCCTGCTGAAATCCATGGACCGCACGCAGGAGGTGGTGACGGAATTGCTGGCCGATCTGAAAATCCCGGCCTATGACCCGAAAGACGATAAATTTGAGGGCGTGCCCGAGGCTTATAAAAAAGCTGAATAAAGCCGGGGTGCCTGCCCCCTCTCCAAAGGGCGTAAGGCGCGGGAAACAAAGGGTAATCACGCCGTTGTGAAATTTGCTTTCGCGGGCCAGCTTGTGTCAAAATGGGTCCAAGAGAGATGCGGGCGGGGTGCGGTACCCCGTTAACGTATTGAATTTCATCTCTTTTTCCGCGATGGGAAGAGGGGCTGAGGGCTGTGGCAGACACGATTGACGTCAAAAATGGGCTGAAAAACCCGGCGGATGAAGAGTCCGCCCGCGACGGCGCGCCCGTTTTAGCCCTGGATGTCCCTGAACCGGCCCGTGCCGCCCAGGCCGCCGGCCCCGGCGCAGATGATGAATCCCCCGCGCAAGAGACCCCCGAAACGCCGGATCAGGGCGGTGCAGATGACCCAGCCATTGTGGCGGACCCGGCGGCGCTTGACCCGCTGGCGATGAAGCTTGCACCGAAAAATGCGTCCACGCCGACGGACGAAAGCTGGAAAGCCGCGCTGGATGATGCGGCGGAGCGGATGGATGCCGCGGCGCTGGCTGATGCCGCGACGAAGGGGTCTGTCCTGAATGTGACCCTGAGCGATGAGGCCTTCGGCCTTGAAACCGCCGAGGATCAGGGGCCGGAGGAGGAGGTCGAGCTCTCCGCCTTCGATCGCGATGAAATCACCGACCCGACCGCGGATGGCATTGACCCTTTGATGCTCCTGATCGGTGGGGGTGAACGTCCGTGGGAAAATGAAAGCCTGTCCTTCCTCGAACGCATGAGTTTGTACGGTTATAACCGGAATTTAGAGGCTGTTGACGCCGCCCAAACTGGGCAGGTCATCAGCGGGGCACGCATCGGCGCGGCAACCGTTGTTGCGGGGGCCGCCGTGGCGGGTATTGCGTTGGCCGTTGGGGCGAACCCGGCGTCCGCCGGGCCGCAAAATCGCGCCACGGATGCGCAAAACACACAAAATTCAGGCCCAAAACAAAACGATCCGCAACGATCCGAAACATCGGTTTTGGCCGCGCAAAAAAGTGCCAATGACGCAAAAATGCAGGCCGATGCCCGTCAAAATGAAACAAAATTGTCGCGCGACGGGCTGTACCGCCAGAATGTTGATGATGTCACCGTGCGTCGTCTGCGCGACCTGACCGCCACATCCGCCCTGACCCAGAAACAGAGTCAGGATATCGCGGATGAGATGGTGCAGGGGGCATCGGGCGGGGATGCGCTGACATGGGACGGGGCAGGCGGCGGTACCCTGTTCGACCAGACGATGGGATATCTGTACAACCAGTTGGGGGCAAACCCGGCCAATGACCCGTCCGCCGGCTGGCGCGTGTCGATGTGGGATGAAAAACGGGTGGAATTTACCGAAACCGCCCATTCCGCCACGGCTCCGGCGCAAACCGTGGAGATCCCGGTTTACGAAGGCCCGGCCCTGCGACCGCCGGAACCAGAGCAAAATTTCCAAATGTCTTTTGCGCCAGGCATGGGCATGTGATAGGATAAGGCGTTTCCAGAATGCGGGATTTTGAACGATGAGCGACCAGTTTCCGATTGTTCCAGATGACGACAAAAAACCATCAACGGCCTTGGTGGCGTTCAACCGCGCCGTCGCGGTTCAGGACGAGCCGGACGAAAAACCGGGCCACACCATCGAGGGTGAATTCCGCCGCATTGGCGCCGATGCCCGCCCGAAATTAAACGGCCCCACGATTGAAGAAGAATTGGCCGAGGATGAACAGCGCCTGTTGCGCCATGAACGTGCGGGTCTGCTGCGCGCCGCGCACAAGAAAGCGGGCGAAACGGAACCGAAAAATTCCGACACCGTGTTTTCGCCGAAAAATCCGTTGATGCAGGGCCCGGACCAGCCCCTGGCTTTGCCGGGGCCGAAAGCCGATGCTGCGGCCGCTGCGACGGCGGAAGGTTATCCGCGCAAGATCCGCTGTGCCGATGGCCGTTATGTTTATGATTATGGTCACGAACTGCGCACGCGCGAAGGCAAATTGTCGCAGGCGCAGGCCGCGAAAGTGGCCGAGCTGTCCTGTGAAAAGGGCTGGACGAAATTGTACGTCTATCGCGGCAATGGCCGCACCGTAAACCCGGAAGCCGCAAACATCATCAACATGGTGTCGCGTGGCGCGGGGATCAATTTCAACATCGTCATGCAAAAAGCGGGCAGTGTCCGTTCGCACAAGAGCGAAGCGCTACAGGCTATGGAAGCCGCGGCCCGTCTGCACGAAGCGATCAAAGCGCAACAGCAGACGCCGGGTTAATCTGTGATCCGTCATTGAAGAATGAAAAAAATCCCCGCCGAAGCGGGGATTTTTTAATGGTTATGCGCCGCTATCCACGCATGAGGCGGTGCTGGGCGTTCAGCAAAAGACCCAGCAGGATAAAGGCTCCGGCCTGGTGCGCGGTAGCCAGGTGGATATCAACCTGGGTCAGTAATGTGGCGATGCCCAATCCGACCTGCACCAAAATCATAACGCCCAATGCGGCGACATCGCCGGTGATCGTGCCGCCTTTGGTGCGCATCCAGATATAAAGCGCGGTGACGCATAATGTCGCGATGGCCAGCCAGCGGTGGGTGAATTGGACCGCCGCCGGGTTTTGCATGATGTCGCCGATCATCGTCGGGTGGGTGCGGAAATCCGGCGGGACCAATCCGGCACCCATGTGCGGGAACTGGTTATAAATCATCCCGGCGTCCAACCCGGCGACAAAGGCGCCCCACACAATGGTGATCGCAATCATCGCCAACGTGGCCCATCCGGTGATAACGGTGTGTTTGGCCGTAATGTTTTTGTGGGTTGTTCCGCGCCATAGCCCAATCGCCAGCCACAGCATCAATGCAAACACCAGGGCCGCCATAAACAGGTGCAAGGACAATCGGAAATGCGATACGGATGGGCGGTCAACCAAACCGCTTTGCACCATAAACCAACCGATGAATCCCTGCGCACCGCCAAGGGCGAGCAGGCCGATAAATTTCAACCCATATCCCGGCGGGATTTGTTTGCGGATGGCGAACCACACCAGTGGTACGGCAAAGACAATGCCAATCGCACGCCCCCACAAACGGTGCAGCCATTCCCAAAAATAGATTTTTTTGAAATCGGATAATTGCATCCAGAAATGCTTGGCGTCGTATTCCGGCGTTTGTTTGTATAAATCAAATTCCGCCTGCCAGGCCTCTTCGTTCAGCGGCGGCAACGCGCCCGCAATCGGTTTCCATTCGGTGATGGACAGCCCGGATTCGGTCAATCGTGTGACCGCGCCAATCATCGCCATGCTCAACACCATGAAGCAGCAAATGAACAACCACACGGCAATTTTGCGGTGGGGGGCGAATGATGATGTGTGTTGGTTGGTGGACATGGGAATACTCCTTCACCCACCGGGTTTAGCCCTGTGGGTGCGGAATGTCCAGTTTGATGGAAAACTTACCGTTTCGGGCCCAAAGCCTGTTTGGTTTCAAACGGTTTGGAGCCGACCCAGATGGTGCCCGGGCCCTCGGCCTTGGCCACGAACGCGCCTTCGCCGCCTGTGACCATGGTCAGCAATCCGCCCGCAAAAGCCATGCCCAGTTTGACGGAGTCGCTGGCCGCGACCAGACAGCGCGCATCGGTTTTGTAAACTTCGCCAGCGTCCAGTTGAATGCATTGGACGTTGCCCGGCGCGTTCAGGAAGGTCCACGCCTCGCCTTTGATTTCCTGCATCACGACGCTGTTGCTCAGCATACCGAACAGCGAGAGTTTCATTTTTGATCCCAGCTGCGCGCCTTGCTCCGCGGCCAGGAAGCTGCCGCGCTGGGCGACGATGCGGTTGCCGTGTTCGGCAATATCAATCGCAACAATTTCACCCGGCAACGCGGCGGCCAGGCTCAGCTTGCCAACCTTGTCGGATGACATGTTGACGTATTGGTTGATGAAGAAATTTTCGCCCCCGATCTTGCGCATGACGGACCGGAACAGGCTGCTTAAGAAACCGGAATTGGATCCGTCGCCCAGCGTGGATTTCATTTTCACGCTGTCGGATTGTCCCATCAATGTGCCCGCTTCGCCAACGAAGGCCTGCCCCGGTTGCATGTGCAATTCCAGATACGGGGTGTGCGCGCCGTTAATGCGAAATTCGAACCCGTGGGTCTGGGCCGGCCCGTTAAAGGCGGTGGAGGCTTTCGGGGTGTCGATGGTCGTCATGGCATTCATCCTTACGCGCTTGATCCGGTTGGCATCTTTGGGTCAAAAAACTTTAAATTCGGCGGGGCCTGTGCTACCGCAAGATGGTTATAGCATGACCGCCCCCACAGGCCAAGAAAATTATGGTAAATAAACGGGGTTGATCCAGCGGTCCAGAATGGTGAAAACATGGAAAATCAATCGGTTAGAACGGATGTGGTGATCATTGGCGCGGGCCCGGTGGGCTTGTTTGCCGTGTTTGAGCTGGGCTTGCTGGATATGAAGGTCCATCTGGTCGATATTCTGGACAAGCCGGGCGGCCAGTGTGCCGAGCTGTACCCCGAAAAGCCGATTTACGACATTCCCGCCTGGCCGGTCATTACGGGCCAGGACCTGACCGACCGTCTGATGGAACAGATTGCGCCGTTCAAGCCGACCTTCCATCTGGGTCAGATGGCGGAATCGCTGGAGCGTTTGGAGGACGGGTTCTGGCGTCTGACCACCGATATCGGCACGGTGATCGAAGCCAAGGTGGTGGTGATCGCCGCCGGTGGCGGATCGTTCGTGCCGAAGAAGCCGGCCATTCCGGGGTTGGAGGCGTTTGAAGGCACGTCGGTGTTCTATGCCGTGCGTGAAATGGAAAAATTCCGTGACAAGAAAATTGTCATTGCCGGTGGTGGTGATTCCGCACTGGATTGGACGATCAATCTGCAACCGCTGGCCAAATCCATGCACCTTGTCCACCGCCGCGATGATTTCCGCGCGGCCCCCGACAGCGTCAATAAAATGCGCGCACTGGTGGCCGATAATAAAATGGCGCTGGATATTGCCGCCATCACCGGGTTGGAGGGTGAAAACGGAATCCTGCGCGCTGTTCACATGAATTCGGCGGAACGGGGCGATTATGTGGTTGAGGCGGATACGCTGCTCGCTTTCTACGGTCTGACCATGAAATTGGGGCCGATTGCGGATTTCGGGTTGCACCTGCATGAAAATCTGGTGCCGGTGGATACGGAAAAATTTGAAACATCGACCCCGGGCATTTTTGCCATTGGCGATATCAATTATTACCCCGGCAAGCTGAAGCTGATCCTGTCTGGTTTCCATGAAGGGGCGCTGATGGCGCAGGCCGCGTTCCGTTATGTCTTCCCGGACAAGAAATTGCGATTCCAGTACACCACATCGTCCTCGGCCCTGCAGGGCAAGCTGGGCGTGCGCGAGTCCAAGGATGCGGCATAAAGCCACCTTTTAACCCCGGTTGCGCTGGTGTAGAGTGGGGACCATGACACAGACGGCTCCGGCTCTGCCGACATTCGATATCGTTGATGCCGCCAGCTTTGGATACCAGCTGGCGTGGGCGGAGCGTCACTATCTGATCCGCTTGGCCACCGTTCCGGTTCTGGTCAGCATTGTTTGTCAATTGATCGTCACGATGCTGGGGTGGGAATCCAATTACCTGCGCCAAGCGATGGTGATGTTGCCGGCCTATTTCGCCGAAGGGTGGATGGTGTGCCATATGGTGCGGCTGGTCTTTCTGGGCCAGCGTTGGCCCTTTATGCCCAGCGGCGACCCGGTGCGCGATGAAACGGCGCTGGATGATCGGGCCTATGGTATTTTTGCCGGGACGCTGGTTTACGTTTTGATCAAAATGATCGCGTCGGCCTTGTTGGCGTTTTCGTCGATGTTCCAGATGTCGGATGAAATGGAAACATTGGTGCAGTCCGGCGGCAACCCGCCCGCGGCCCTGCTGATCATGCAGGTTGTGATTGTCGTCGTTGGTGTATGGGCGTTCCGCTTTCTGTGGGTGCATATCGGTGTGGCGGCGGGATATCGCATTCGCACCTATCTGCGCGCGGTGAACGGCTTGGGCGTGTCGGTGCAGATGCTGGGCGTTTCACTGCTGTGCTTCTTCCCGTTCTTTGTCGTGTTGCTGTTTATCACCATGGGGCTGGTGTCCGGTTATCACCAGCAGAATGTGCCCGTACCGTTTGTGACGAAATTTATCGTCATCACCCTGCAAGTGTGTGGTGGCGCGGCCATCACGTTGATCAACACAGCCGCCATCGCCCAGGGCTTTGGCAAGCTGGTTGATATTTATCTGCGCAAAAACCCATCAGCATGACCAGCCGCCGAAGCCAAGAGCGCGCACCGACGCGGTTGCGGTGATTCCAGCCGTGCGGTTGTGCGCGGTCTGTGCCGTGATAATGCGTTCGGCCAGCGCACGGTTTTTTCCATGCTGGTTAAAATAATCCTTGAGATCATTCAGAATGGCGGGTGTCGTTCCCAGCACGGCGCAGGTCGCGGTGATGTCATCCGTAGCCGCGACGATTCCGGCGCGCGTGATCAGGCTGCCCAGAATCGCCTTGGCCATTTGGGCCTGTACGGGGTGCAGGGTTTGATCCGGCGTGCGCGGCAGGATGGTATCGTGGAACTGGTCGCGCAAGGTTGTTTGCAGGGTGGATATTTGTGTCATTGTCTTGTCCTTTATGTGTGGTGTGTCCGTGTGGTTCAGGAAACCAGGGGACCGGGACAAGATCTGCAAAACGCATAAAAAAAGCCCGGACCCTTTCCGGGCTCCAGACCATTTCCATGTTTCGATTTATACCAAAAGAAATGCGCCGGGGCCCGCTATGACAGGGGCCACCACCAATTCATCGGCATTGTTGCGTTCATCGACATCATGCCCCATCCATACAGCAGGCGCGGACAATCCGTCAAGAAAAGTTGAAATCGCGGGATGGCCGGTATAGATAGATGGGCATGAACACATACAAAATTCATGTCACGAACCCGGACGGCACCCGCACCAGCCTCGACGCGCTGGAGGGGTGGCAGGTCATGGAAATCCTGCGCGATTACGGTTTGCCGGTGAAGGCGGAATGCGGGGGGGCGTGCTGCTGCGCCACCTGTCACGTGTATGTCGATGCCGACTGGCTGGACAAGCTGCCCCCGGTCGGGGATGAGGAAGAGTGCATGCTGGATAGTGCCTTGTCACCCAAGGCCAATTCCCGCCTGTCCTGCCAGATCATTATGACCCCGGAGCTGGACGGGCTGAGCCTGACCATTGCGCCGAATGGGGTTTAATTTCTTTACATAATGCATCCTTTGGGCTAGATTTCTCCCGGGTTCTCCCGTCGCGGGATGGGGGTGTTTGTTCGTTTTGGGCCATCGATACGATGGGCTGGGTGATCGCGATGCCAAGACCGGATCATTTTATTGTCCTGTCCGCCGGGTCGGATTGCGATATCGACCTGTATAGTCGGCATGACCATGGTGATGCCGGGGCCGTGTGGTCGCGCATGGATATCGGGATGGTGACGAAATACGTGAATGTACGGACCGGGCCCGTCGATTCCTTTTCAAATTACAAACGCCGTCTGAAATTAGCTATCGTCATTCCGGTATCGGCGGCGGCGGCGGGGCGGTTGCGCGATTTTTGCGATATGGCGTTTTCGATTGAACCCTATCTTGGGACAGGAGAAACGTCCCCGGATATCATCGGTACAAAGCGTGAGATCCCGTATTATTTTACACAGGATATGGCGCCGCTGGAGCCGTTTGAAAAAGATCGCGACGCCAAGGGGCTGGCGCGGTTGTTCGGCGGGCCGGAGACGCGATATTTTCAACATGCCATTTCCGCCATCGGGGATCATGCGGATCGTATGACGGGCGTGCGTGCCAATATCAAGAATATGTGGGCGCGGGCCAGTGCGCCGTTTCGTACGCGGGCGGATACATCATCAACATCCGATGGTGTTTTGCGCGCCCGGTATAATTGCTGGACCGCGGCGCAAGGGTTGGCCGAATATGTGGCGCGCGTGGATTTGGTTGACATTGACCCCGATTTATCCCGCTATCACCGCGCCTGGCAGGTAACAGCATGGTTCGGCGCGCAGATGCGCACGGGCGTCTTGGCGAAAGACAAACAGGTGTTGGAAAATATCGAGAAGATCAAGGCCGTGCGCCATGATGTGCGCACCTTGATTCCACCGCCCTATAATTCCGATGCGGTTTATGTGCTGGATGGCCATGGCGCGCATGCGCCGGTGTTGTTGGTGCCGGATCTGGATTCTTTTACGACGTTGGCGCAATCGAATTTCCGCGATTGGGATGCGGATGGTCGTGTCATCAATCCGCTGCGTGATTTGTATGATGACAATACAAAATTATTTGGCGATGTGACGATGGGGCATCCGCTGAAAACTGTGGGTCCACGTCCTGATCTGGATGGGCCGCACGCATTGGCCGTGTTGCGCAATCGCAACCGCGATCCGCGCTTTAATCTGTAATCTGTGACCGTCTGATTTTAATGCAACTGGAATTCCGCGCGGATAAACCGGGATTCGCCGGGCGTGATCAGCTTGTGGCTGGCGACGTAGACGGAATGCAGTTTGCCGTCCAGATTGTGGCTCCAAAAATCCAGGAATTTGTTCAGCACCGGATATTTCGGGGCCAGGTCGTATTCCTGCCAGATATAGGATTGGAGCAAATCCGGATAATCCGGCAAATGGTACAAAATCTCCGCCGTGGTCAGGCGGTAGTCTTTCATGAATTGGGTCCGCAGATCGGCCATGGTCTAACCTCCTGATGTTCCATTCTGAATCGGGGGTTGGTTGCCGGGATTTCTTCCCGTTTTACCAGAATGCCATGCGGGCCCTTTCAAAATTCTTAATTCTTCCCGGTTTTGTGCGGGTTTCACCTGTGTGTGGATGGCGTCGAGAGACTTGAAATCCGGGGACGATTGTCTTAAATCAAGGCCTAGCACTCCCCGGACCAGAGTGCCAAATGGGCTCGGACGGGGAATGTCGTTGTAAATCAGAAACTTAAAATTGGAGGAGTCGAATGAAGTTTCGTCCTTTGCATGATCGTGTTCTTCTGCGTCGCGTTGAACAGGATGAGAAAACCAAGGGTGGTATTATCATCCCGGATACCGCGAAAGAAAAACCGATGGAAGGTGAAATTGTCGCTGTGGGCTCCGGCCTGCGTGATGAAACCGGCAAGGTTGTGCCGCTGGATGTGAAGGCTGGCGACCGTGTCCTGTTTTCCAAATGGTCCGGAACGGAAGTGACGATTGATGGCGAAGACCTTCTGGTGATGAAGGAAGCCGACATCATGGGTGTTCTGGCTGCGTAATGCGGTCCCGTACCACCATTTAACAACGCAATTTTTAAGGAGAAGACAGCTATGGCTGCAAAAGATGTAAAATTCCGCGGCGAAGCCCGCGATAAGATGCTGCGCGGCGTGAACATTCTCGCTGACGCTGTGAAAGTTACGCTGGGCCCGAAAGGTCGCCTGGTCGTGCTGGAAAAATCCTTTGGCGCACCGCAGGTGACCAAGGACGGCGTAACCGTTGCCAAAAGCATCGAACTGAAAGACCGCCACGAAAACATTGGCGCGCAACTGGTTCGTGAAGTGGCCAGCAAACAAAACGATGTTGCTGGTGATGGTACCACCACCGCAACCGTTCTGGCCCAATCCATCATCCGCGAAGGCGTAAAAGCCGTTGCGGCCGGTATGAACCCGATGGACCTGAAACGCGGTATCGACAAGGCTGTTCTGGCCGTTGTTGAAGACCTGAAATCCCGTGCGAAGCCGGTGAAGGATAACAGCGACATTGAAAAGGTCGGCCTGATCTCCTCCAACGGTGATAAAGAAATCGCCGAATACATTGCCAAGGCCATGGACAAAGTCGGTAACGAAGGCGTGATTACGGTTGAAGAAGCCAAATCGCTGGAAACCGAACTGGACATCGTCGAAGGCATGCAATTCGACCGTGGTTACCTGTCCCCGTACTTCATCACCAACGCTGACAAGATGGTGTGCGAGCTGGAAAACCCGTACATCCTGTTGCACGAGAAAAAACTGTCCAACCTGCAATCCATGCTGCCGATCCTGGAAGCTGTGGTGCAGTCGGGCCGTCCGTTGCTGATCGTTGCAGAAGATGTTGAAGGCGAAGCTTTGGCGACGCTGGTTGTCAACAAACTGCGCGGTGGTCTGAAAATCGCTGCTGTGAAGGCTCCGGGCTTTGGTGATCGTCGCAAGGCGATGCTGGAAGACATGGCTGTCCTGACCAAGGGCGAAGTGATCTCCGAAGATCTGGGCATCAAGCTGGAAACCGTAACCCTGCCGATGCTGGGTCAAGCGAAGAAAGTCCGTATCACGAAAGACGATACGACGATCATCGACGGTGCAGGCGAAAAAGCCGACATCGACGCCCGTTGCGCCCAATTGCGCGCCCAAATCGGCGAAACCACGTCCGATTACGACCGTGAAAAACTGCAAGAACGTCTGGCCAAACTGGCTGGCGGTATTGCCGTGATCCGCGTTGGCGGTGCATCCGAAGTTGAGGTGAAGGAGCGTAAGGATCGCGTTGATGACGCCATGCACGCCACCCGCGCCGCAGTGGAAGAAGGTATCATCGCCGGTGGCGGTGCAGCGTTGCTGTACGCAACCAAGGCGTTGGCCAGCCTGAAGGGCGACAACCGTGACCAGGATGTCGGTATCGACATCGTGCGCCGCGCGATCCAGTCCCCGGTTCGTCAGATCGTTGAAAACGCTGGTGTTGAAGGCTCCGTCGTTGTTGGTCATATGCTGGAAAAAGGCGATGCCAACTGGGGTTACAACGCCCAGACCAACGAATATGTCGACCTGATTTCGGCTGGCATTATCGACCCGGCGAAAGTCGTTCGTGCGGCTCTGCAGGATGCAGCCTCGGTTGCTGGCCTGCTGATCACCACCGAAGCGATGGTCACCGACGCGCCGGAAGACAAAAAAGCCCACGACCATGGCGCCGATATGGGCGGTATGGGCGGCATGGGTGGCATGGGCTTCTAATCGCCCCTGCGCTGTGCATTATTTATCGAAAAGGGCCGGGTCTTCCGGCCCTTTTCTTATGCGGATATTTGACGCATATTAGTAGGCATGACACAGACATCGCCGAAATCGAAAAAAACAAAAGTCGCAAAATCAACGCCGCCCGCGGCGTATCTGGTGCTGGTCTTTGGTGTGGCGGTGTTTATTGGTGTGGCGGTCCTGGTCGCGCAACGGTTTATCACCGTGCCCGCGTCCGATCCGGCGGCCCAGCAAGCGACGCAAACCACAGCCCCCGTCGGGCCGTTGGAAGTTGTGGCACCGAAAAAGCCCGAAATGCCGAACTTGCCCGAACGTGACATTGCCGAGAAAGATGTGCAGGGCAATTGGATCGCCAAATTCTTGGACTACACCGCGTTGTTTCAGGTGCGTAACGGTGCATTCCAAATTCTGGTCAGCCGCGATGACCCCGCCGCACCCGTTTATTATTCACGCGGCACCTATACGCTGAACAAGGCGACGATGACATTGGTGCCGAACGCGTCGTTGGGGGCACCCGAGGCGAATACGCAAACGCAATATCTTCCGCTGGCTGGTCGCGCGTTTGATGTGATCATGATGCTGGACAAGGATATGATGGTCTGGCGTCCCGGCAAACCGGACCCCAATTACCCAAATCGCAACGCCACGCACCCGTTGATTCAGTATAGCAGTCAGGAATTTCTGGTCTTTGATCGCGATGCTGCGGCTCCTGCCGCTCCTGTTGCGCCAGCAGCGCCATAACCATGCCCGAATTACCCGAAGTTGAAACGGTTTGCCGCGGTCTGGCCAAGCCCTTTACGGGGCAGGTCATTGCATCCGCGCAAGTGCGCCGCCCGGATTTGCGGCGTCCGTTTCCACGTGGCCTGGTCAAGAAAATTACAGGGCGCAAGATTGCATCGGTGACGCGGCGGGCCAAATACGCGTTGTTGCACATGGATGATGGATCCATTCTTGTTCTGCATCTGGGCATGTCGGGGCGTGTGAAAATTCTGCCCCCGGCGCAGGCGCGTGATTATAAACCCGAAACACACGATCATTTTTTATTCACATCGGTGCGCGGACACATGATGGTGCTGAACGATGCGCGCCGTTTTGGTCAGGTGATGTGGTTCAAATCCGATGATGCGATGATGCAGGATGCGTCCTTTGCCACATTGGGTCCAGAACCCTTGTCGAACGCATTCAGCGGGCCGACATTACTGGCGGCGCTTGCGGGTAAAAAAACCGCGATCAAGGTCGCGTTGCTGGATCAACGCGTTGTGGCCGGGATCGGGAATATCTATGCCAGCGAAGCGCTCTATATCGCCGGGATCAAACCGACCCGTGCGGCGGGGACGATTCGCGGGGATGAGGCGGAGGCCCTGGTCGCGGCCATCCGGCAGATTTTGACCAAGGCCATTGAATCGGGTGGGTCATCCCTGCGGGATCATCGCCAGACGAATGGCGAAATGGGCTATTTTCAATTTGAATTTGCCGTTTATGATCGCGAAGGCGATGCCTGTGCCCGGTGCGGTAAACCCATTCAACGGTTGGTGCAGGGCGGGCGGTCGACCTTTTATTGCCCCGGTTGCCAGAAATGAGAGAACAGATGATCCGGTTTTTGACGATTATAGTGGTTGCAATGATGATGCTGGGCGCGGGCGCGCAGGCGGCGGAACAGCGTTTTTTTAGCAATATCAGTGATTTGCCACTTATGCCCGGCCTGTATGAGCTGCCGGATGCGGCCGTTGTCTTTGACAAGGAAGAGGGGCGGATTGTCGAAAGCGCCGCCGCGGGCGAGGGTGTGCATCATACGCAAGTTATTGATTTTTATACAAAAACTTTGCCGCAATTGGGGTGGGCTGTTGTCTCTTCGGCTCCGGCGGTTGGGGCTGGGCTGTATCGGCGCAACGGCGAAATGCTCAGCCTGACGGCCAGACCTGAAGGAAATCAAGGGGATGGGGTGGTTATTCTCCAGGTGTCGCTGACTCCGCTGACCCGCTAGGGCTGAAAAAGCGGGCCGTGTGCGTGAAAAGATGGCGCGGGGGCGTCAAAACCTCTAAAAAACCAAAGAAACCTGCGGCTTTCACCTGTGTATGAATCTCTTGACAAGGGTGGGGCCCGGAGCGTAAAACACACCGTTCCCGACCGGGCCCCTTTGAGGGTATTGGTGCGCGATTGTGACGCAGCACGGTGGGAGGGCGGACAAGACGAATGAATTGAAACGCCCAGTGAATTGAAACAATTGTAAGGATAAAGCGAGCAAACAATGGCCAACCATAAATCGGCAAAAACACGTATCCGTCGTAACGCACGCGCAGCCGCCATCAACGGCAGCCGCGTTGGCCGCATTCGTACCTTTGTGAAAAAGGTTGAGCTGGCTCTGTCCGCGAACGATGCATCTGCCGCTGAAGCCGCTTTGAAAATGGCACAGCCGGAACTGGATCGTGGCGTTGCCAAGGGCGTGATGAACAAAAACGCCGTTGCCCGCAAGATGTCCCGCCTGACCGCGCGCATCAAGGCAATGAAAGCCGCGTAATATAAACGCGATTTCGAATTGAGTTTTTAAAAGCGCCGCAAACACTGCGGCGCTTTTTCTTTCTGCGGTGCGCGTCGATTCGCATCAGCGATTCTGATTCATCGCGCGGAGTCAGAAAGTGGTTTCAGCGTATCGATGCAAGGAAAAAATTTTTTATTTTTTTAGTGAATAAAAAATGCACGAAGTGCGAAAAAGCTAAGTGACATAAGCACTGAACGATTCTTGCTTTTTAGTTGTTCACATTTTGATCCAGTTGCATTGATAAAAAAATCTGGATAACGTCACCCCATCGAATGACGGACCGATGATCACAAAATGATCGCCACCATCAAACGATGTCACTCTTCAAAAATCGGAAGCGGCCGTTCGGTCCGTTTCGGGAACAGCCAGTTCCCCACCCGTGGTCTTCACCACGATTGAAGAACAGAGGATGTGTTGAATGCAAACGATCTGTCCATGACGGGATCGCTTGTTTCAGAAAGTCCCTAAAATTTTCGCTGATCTGTGTTGGGCGTCTACGATACTGCCCCGGATGTGATGGTCCCGGCCTTGTGCCGCGGTGCAATCGCAATGGGATTGTTTTATCGCGTCGCCAGATATGAAAGCGGACATTTTTTTGAAGAGTGCACGAAAAGAGTAAACAAAAAATAAACGCCGTTTGGCCGGGTTTGTTTTTTGGTTTGGGGTCCGTTCCAGGATCCTTTTTATGGACTATTAAATTTGTGGGAGAAGTAATCCATGACGACTGAAGCCGGGGGAACAATGAAGAGCAACGAAGTCCTTTCTTTTAAGAATGATTCTTTTAAGCCAACACCTGAAATTCTTGATCTGTGGAACAATATCCACAACGCCCTGCGCGGTGAATTCGGCGAAGCCGTTTTCCGCAGCTGGCTGAAGCCCCTGACACTGCAGGCCTATTACCACGGCACGCTGGAAGTATCGGTTCCCACCCGTTTTATGCGTGACTGGATTCAATCCCACTATTCCGCACGTATTCTGGAGATGTGCGCAGGCATTAATGCCGATGTTCGCCGCTTGGAAATCGTTGTGGTTCAATCCGGTGCCCGCCCGTCCGAGGATGAGCAGCCTGTGGCCGCTGCGGCCCCGGTTGCCCCGGTAAAATCCAACCAGAACGAAGAAGAAGATCCGTTTGGTCTGAGCGCACCGTTCGATCCGCGTTTCACCTTTGACACGTTCGTTGTCGGCAAGCCGAATGCGCTGGCCCATGCCGCTGCGCGCCGCATTGTCGAAAGCCCGAACGTACCGTTCAACCCGCTGTTCCTGTATGGCGGCGTTGGTCTGGGTAAAACCCACCTGATGCATGCCATCGGTCAAGCGATGAAAGACAAATGGCCGAACCGTCGCGTTGTCTATCTGTCGGCTGAAAAATTCATGTATCAATTCGTGCGGGCTTTGCGCGCGAAGGATACGATGGCGTTTAAAGAGGCCTTCCGCTCCGTTGACGTTTTGATGATTGATGACATTCAATTCATCAGCGGCAAAGAATCGACCCAGGAAGAATTCTTCCACACGTTCAACGCGCTGGTTGACCAGAACAAACAGATCGTGATCTCCGCCGACAAGGCACCGAGCGATCTGACCGGCCTGGAGGAGCGTCTGCGTTCCCGTCTGGCCTGGGGTCTGGTGGCTGATATTCATCCCAGCACCTATGACCTGCGCCTGGGCATTTTGCAGTCCAAGCGTGAGCAATTGGGCGCGGAGATTCCGGACGCTGTCCTGGAATTCCTGGCGCTGAAAGTAACCTCGAACATTCGTGAACTGGAAGGCGCGTTGAATCGCATCGTGGCCCATGCCGATGTGACGAAACAGCCGGTGACGCTGGAATCCACGCAGGACGTTCTGCAGGATTTGCTGCGCGCCCATGACCGCCGCATCACGATTGATGAAATCCAGCGCAAAGTGGCGGAACACTACAACATCCGCCTGCCGGATATGCATTCCGCCCGCCGTGCCCGTAACGTGGCCCGTCCGCGTCAGGTGGCGATGTATCTGGCCAAGCAATTGACGTCCCGTTCCCTGCCGGAAATCGGCCGGAAATTCGGTGGCCGCGACCACACGACCGTGATGCACGCCGTGCGTAAGATCGAAGAGCTGATGGTCGAAGACGCCCAGATTGCACAGGATGTGGACGTGATTCGCCGCTCGCTCACGGGCTGATTGGCGGGCTAAGATTTGCTGTTCTGGTTCATGGGCCCGCCCCCCGGCGGCCCTTGGACCCGATCCTTGAGCGGTCCTGCTTCGGCGGGACCGTTTTTTTCTTTGGGGCAGGGCCGTTTTTTATCCAGAATCCCGCGAAAAGCGGTGGATTTCCGGGGGTTTTTGCCCTTTACCCCCCTTGGCGGGGCGGGGCCATCTGCTATAGTCCATGCAATCTTTCAGGTTTTAAATTATTACGACGGATGGGTGACCATGAAGCTGACGATTGATCGTGCCGCGCTGTTGCGTTCCTTGAGCCACGTGCAAAGCGCTGTAGAGCGCCGGAACACTATTCCAATTCTGGCCAACGTTCTGCTGCGCGCGGAAGACGGTGCCCTGGCCATGACCACCACGGACATGGATTTGGAAATCAACGAATCGGTTGCCGCCACGGTGCAGGCTCCGGGTGCGACGACCGCTCCGGCCCACACGCTGCACGACATTATCCGCAAAATGCCCGATGGCTCCGCGATTGAACTGGCGGTTGATGGATCTGGCAACACCATGACGGTGAAGGCGGGTCGTTCCACATTCAAACTGTCCTGCCTGCCGGTTGGTGACTTCCCGGAATTGGGCGGCCACGATATGCCGGTCAATTTCGCAATGCCGGCGGCTGAGCTGCGTGCCTTGATTGATCGCACCAAATTCGCGATGAGCACGGAAGAAACCCGCTATTACCTGAACGGTATTTACATCCATGCCGGGGCGAACGGAAACCTGAAGGTTCTGCGCGCTGTGGCCACCGATGGTCACCGTCTGGCCCGTTTTGAAATGCCGTTGCCGGATGGCGCCGATGCAATGCCGGGCGTGATTATCCCGCGTAAAGCCGTTGGTGAACTGCGCAAATTGCTGGACGAAGCCGCCGACACCATTGAAATCGGCCTGTCCCAAAGCAAAGTGCGTTTCGCATTCGATCACATCGTGATGACCTCGAAACTGGTTGATGGCACCTTCCCGAACTATGAACAGGTGATTCCGACCGGCAACACCAAAGTGGTCGAAGTGAACCCGAAACTGTTCTCTGGCGCGATTGACCGTGTGTCGACCATTTCCGATGGGAAATCCCGCGCGGTGAAAATTGCCCTGAACGGCAAAACCATGACCCTGTCCGCCAACTCCCCGGATTCGGGCAGTGCGACCGAGGATTTGGAAGTCAACGGTAACGACAACATGGAAATCGGCTTCAACGCCCGTTACCTGATGGACATTACCAGCCAAATTTCCGGTGATGGGTGCCGCATGATGCTGGCCGACGCCGCATCCCCGACGATTATTCAGGATACAAGCGATCCGTCCGCTCTGTACGTTCTGATGCCGTTGCGCGTCTAAACGTCGAATACAATGAATTGAAAAAGGCACAGGGAACATTTTCCTGTGCCTTTTTTGTTCACGATGCGTGCGTGAGCGCAGTGATATGGTCTATGGTCAGGGTATGAGTTTTATCGAAACCCTGCATCTTAATCATTTCCGTTGTTACGATGACGGCGCGCTGGACGGTTTGAAACCCGGGCCGGTGATTTTGTGCGGGCCGAATGGTGCGGGCAAGACCAACGTGCTGGAGGCTGTCTCCTTTCTGGCCCCTGGCCGCGGTTTGCGCACGGCCAAAATTTCCGAATTGCAAAAAAACGATTGCACCGAGAAACCCTGGGCGATTTCCGCGCGGGTTGAAAGCGCCTATGGCCCGGTGCGCATCGGCACGGGACGCGATGGCGCGGATGATAAACGCATCGTGCGCATCAATGGCGAAAATGCCAAGGGCGGACAATCGGCCTTGGCGGAATATCTGTCCATCCTGTGGCTGACGCCGCAGATGGATCGGTTGTTTACCGATGCCGCATCGGGGCGTCGCAAGTTTCTGGATCGCATGGTGTTTGCGTTTGATCCCGGCCATTCCGGGCGTATGACACGGTATGAAAACGCGATGCGGCAACGCTCGAAGTTGTTGCAGGACGGGGCTTTGGGCCGTGTCCCCGATCCGGCATGGTTGGATGCGTTGGAAATCACCATGGCGGAAACCGGTGTATCCATTGCCGCCGCGCGACAGGATTTCGTCCAGCGCTTGCAACAGGCGATCAACCGTGTGCCCGCCGATCTGGCGACGTTGTTTCCGCGGGCGCAGCTGGGCCTCTCCGGCACGATGGAAGAATTGGTCCGTCGCGTGCCTGCGCTCGAGGTCGAGGAAATGGTGCGATACCAACTGCGCCAAAGCCGGATGCGTGATGCGCAAACGGGCGGGGCGGCGACGGGGCCGCATAAATCGGATTTGAATGTGACCTATATCGCCAAGGCGATGCCAGCCGATCAATGTTCGACGGGGGAGCAAAAGGCTCTGTTGATCGGGATCGTTTTGGCCCATGCGCGCATGGTGGCGGCCGAACGCGGGGCACCGCCCGTGTTGTTGATGGATGAAATCGCCGCCCATCTGGATGAAAACCGCCGGGCGGCCCTGTATCGCCAATTGCTGGATCTGCGGGCGCAGGTCTGGATGACGGGGACGGATTTGGCCCTGTTCGATTCGGTGGGCGATACGGCGACCTTTATTGGCGTGGATCATGGCCGTTTAAGTCCTGTTTTGGCCCGCGCTGTGGCGTGATGCGCCCTGACCTTTTGCGGGGTTGTTTTTGACCCGGTCAAACCCACCTTAATTATCTGAAATAAAATGCAAAATTTCACCCTGAGAAACCCCCGGAAAAGGGTGGGAATCACGTTGATTCCGGGTGTATTTGGGGATGGGGTGTGCTATAACCAGACCACGTCAAAAACCCCGAATTTCTGCGCTTTTTCAGGCGCTTGCGGGGGTGAAAAGGCGCTATTGTCATAACCTTTAAAAAGAGCCAATGGACCCGCGACCCATGAGCGAACCGGCCCAAAAGAACATCATGAGCAACGAAGACGCCGCCCAAAATTATTCCGCAGATTCGATCAAGGTTTTGCGGGGTCTGGATGCCGTGCGCAAACGCCCGGGCATGTATATCGGTGATACCGATGACGGATCGGGTTTGCACCATATGGTGTACGAAGTTGTCGATAACGGCATCGACGAGGCCTTGGCCGGCCATTCTGATTTGCTGGTCGTGACATTGAATGCCGATGGGTCCGCCACCATTCGCGATAACGGCCGCGGTATTCCGGTTGGTATTCACGCCGAAGAAGGCGTGTCCGCCGCCGAAGTGATCATGACGCAATTGCACGCGGGCGGTAAGTTCGACCAGAATTCGTACAAAGTGTCCGGCGGTCTGCACGGTGTTGGTGTGTCCGTTGTGAACGCCTTGTCCGAATGGCTGGAATTGCGTATCTGGCGCGAAGGCAAAGAATGGTTCATGCGTTTCCGCCACGGTGAGGCCGAGGCCCCGCTGAAAGAAGTGGGCGACATGAAACCGGGCCAGCGCAATGGTACGGAAGTCACCTTCCTGCCGTCACCGGCGACGTTCACCATGACGGAATTTGATTTCACAACGCTGGAAGATCGCTTGCGCGAACTGGCGTTCCTGAACTCGGGCGTGCGCATTACGCTGCGCGATAATCGCACGAATGAACCGCGCGAAACCGAATTCTTCTTCGAAGGCGGGATCGAAAGCTTTGTTCACTATCTGAACCGCAACAAAACACCGATCGCGAAAAAGCCGGTGTATATGCGCGCCGAAGAAAACAACATCACCGTTGAAGTGTCGATGGAATGGACCGATGCGTACCATGAAACCATGCAATGCTTCACCAACAACATTCCGCAACGGGATGGCGGGACGCACCTGCAGGGCTTCCGTAACGCGCTCACCCGCGTGTTGTCGAAATATGCGGAAGAAGAAGGTCTGCTGAAAAAAGCAAAAGATCTGAAAATCACCGGTGATGACATGCGCGAAGGTTTGACCTGCGTTTTGTCGGTGAAGGTGCCGGACCCGAAATTCTCGTCCCAGACGAAAGACAAACTGGTTTCGTCCGAAGTGCGCCCGGTTGTTGAATCGGTTGTGGGCGAATATCTGAATATCTGGCTGGGTGAAAACCCGACCGAGGCCAAGAAGGTTGTCGGTAAAATGATCGAGGCCGCCACGGCCCGTGAAGCGGCGCGTAAAGCCCGTGATTTGACCCGCCGCAAAGGTGTGATGGATATTTCCACTCTGCCGGGCAAATTGGCCGACTGTCAGGAGCGCGACCCGTCGAAATCCGAAATCTTCATCGTCGAGGGTGACTCGGCTGGTGGTTCCGCGAAACAGGCCCGGTCCCGCCGGAACCAGGCGATTATGCCGCTGCGCGGTAAGATCCTGAACGTTGAACGCGCGCGTTTTGACCGTGTGATCGGCAGCCAGGAATTGGGGACGTTGATTACCGCCCTGGGCACCGGGATTAAAGATGAATTTAACATTGACAAAATCCGTTATCACAAAATCGTTATCATGACTGACGCGGACGTTGACGGTGCGCACATTCGGACGCTGTTGCTGACGTTCTTCTATCGCCACATGCCGGAAGTGATCCAGCGTGGGTATATGTACATCGCGCAACCGCCACTGTTTAAAGTGAAGCGCGGGAATTCCAGCGAAGTGTATTTGAAAGATGAAGCCGCGCTGGAAAACTATCTGATCGATGCGGCGATTGATGATGTCGTTCTGGGCGCTGGCCCGTCGGCGCGCGGTGGTAACGATCTGCGTGATCTGATGGTGCGGTCCCGCACGGTCCGCAACGCGATCAACACGCTGGCGCAACGAATCGGCAATGATGATGTGGTTGAACAGGCCGCAATCGCCGGTGCGTTCGATGAAAACGTGTTTGCCAATGCGGAACTGGCTGGAAAAATCTGCGCCGCCATGGCGGATCGCCTGAACGCGATCGCCGGGCCGAGAGAAAAAGGCTGGAAAGTCGAATTTACCCCGGTGGGCGGTTATATGGCCACACGCACATTGCGCGGCGTCACCGACCGTGTTCGCATTCCGGCGGAACAGGTCCGCGGGGCCGAGGGCTATCGCCTGGCCGGTGTGATTGATTTCTTGCGCGAAAACTTCTCGGAATCGGCCGATTTCGTGACGAAGGATGGCAAAGTCATCTGCACCATCAATGGCCCGATGAGCCTGCATACAGCCGTGCAGGAATATGGCCGCAAGGGTCTGCAGATCCAGCGCTATAAAGGTCTTGGTGAAATGAACCCGGAACAATTGTGGGAAACCACGTTGGACCCGGAGGTGCGCACCCTGTTGCAGGTGACGATTAAAGACGCGCAGAAGGCCGATGAATTGTTCTCGACCCTGATGGGCGACGTGGTCGAACCGCGCCGCGAGTTCATTCAGAACAACGCGTTGAAAGTTTCCAATCTGGACGTTTAAAAACAAAACCACGAATGAACACGAATAGACACGAATGGTTGTCGTATTTGTGTTCATTCGTGTTTATTCGTGGTTAAAATCATGACTTCTCTTATCCAAACACTCTCTCAAATCGTTGGTGATGCGTTCGTGGCCGAAGGGCTGGATGCGGCGATGGGGGCTGTGCGTGTATCCGACCGCCCGGATCTGGCGCAATTCCAATGCAACGGCGCGATGATGGCGGCCAAGGCGGCGAAGAAAAACCCGCGCGCTGTGGCCGATGCCATTTCCGCGCGCCTGTCCGCCAATCCGATGTTCGCCAAAATCGAAATCGCCGGGCCGGGTTTTATCAACTTGGTGCTGACCGATGAATATCTGTCCGGTTTCGCCAATGGTTTGAAGGGCGATGATCGTTTCGGCGCGGCCCCCATTGCCGCCGGAAAAACCATGGTGCTGGATTACGGTGGACCAAACGTGGCCAAGGCCATGCATATTGGCCATTTGCGTCCCTGCATTATCGGTGATTGCCTGCGCCGCATGGCGATTTTCGCCGGGTACAGGGCGATTGGCGACGTGCATCTGGGCGATTGGGGCACGCCGATGGGAATGATCCTGTCTGAACTGGAAATCAATCATCCGGAATGGCCGTATTTTGATGCGAATTTTACCGGCCCGTACCCGGCGGAACCGCCGGTGACCATGGCCGATCTGGAGGTGATTTATCCGCGCGCGGCAAACGCGTGCAAGGATGATCCGGCCCGGATGGATGCCGCGCGTCAGGCGACCGTGGAATTACAGGATGGCCGCCCGGGATACCGCGCATTGTGGAAACATTTCGTCGATGTGTCGATTGCGGGTGTGAAGCGCAATTATGATCTGCTCGGCGTGCATTTCGATTTGTGGAAGGGTGAGGCGGATTCCCACCCCTATATCGCGCCCATGGTTGATGATCTGCGTCAACGCGGCATCGCGATTGAAGATAACGGCGCCGTCATCGTTCCGGTGAAAACGGATGATGACCAGAAGGAAATTCCGCCGCTGATCCTGTACAAACGCGATGGCGCGGTGATGTACGGCACCACCGATCTGGCCACGATTGTGGAGCGGGTGAACGATTTTAACCCCGATAAAATCGTGTATGTCGTTGATCAACGCCAATCCCTGCATTTTGAACAGGTGTTCCGTGCCGCGCGCATCGGGGCGATCGTGCGTGATGATGTGGAACTGACCCACGCCGGATTTGGCACGATGAACGGGGCCGATGGCAAACCGTTCAAAACCCGCGCCGGTGGCGTGATGCGGTTGGAGGACATGATCGGCATGGCGCGTGACGCCGTGGTCGAGCAAATGAAATCCGCCAATGTCGCGCAGGATATGGATGACGCGGCCAAGGACAAGGTGGCGTTGCAAGTGGCGGTGGCCGCGATTAAATTTGCCGACCTGCAAAACCAACGGCAATCGGATTATATTTTCGACCTCAATCGCTTCACCAGCTTTGAAGGGAAAACCGGGCCGTATTTACAGTACCAGGCGGTACGGATCAAATCCCTGCTGAAAAAAGCGGCGGATCAAGGATTCAAGCCGGCGGATGCCATCACGGTGAATGATGAGGGGCGTGCGTTGATCCTGTTGATGGCGGAATGGCCAGAGACGGTCGAGATGGCCCTGCGCAATTACACGCCGCATGTGCTGTGCGATTTCGTTTACCGCATGGCGAATGCGTATTCCAGCTTCTACGGCAATTACCACATTTTGTCGGAAGGTGATGAAGGGCTGCGCTCCAGCCGTCTGGCGCTCAGTGCGCTGACGTTCAAACATATTGAACTGGCCTTGAATATGCTGGGGATCGACATTCCGGAGCGGATGTAGGCCTTAGCGCGCAATCAGCACGTGATAGAAATGGTACGAACCGGCAATGGACTGGTTCGCCGACGGGGCGTTGGCGGTGTCGGCAAAGGCGTTATCGCTGTTGGCTTCGCGAGCGCAGGCGGCTTTTAATCCCGGTTCGCTCAGTTCGGCCTGCCACGTATTGTTAAATGTTCCGGTGTAATACAGCCCGGCATAGGGCCCGTCGACGAATGTGGGCATCGGGTCGATGCCCAGCTTCTTGTTGATGGCCGCGCAAACATCGGCGCTGATAAAACCGATCCATAAAATCAGATCCTGATCCGTGGCATCGTTGCCGCCGATATCCAGCATGCGGGCGTCGCCACCAAAGACGGGCAGTCCATACCCATCCTTGTCGTCATGTTCGTCATCCAGCCATTGCGCTGGGATGGATGTAAACGATATGCCGCCGCCGTTCGGTGCAAACACGTCACAATGCCCGTCTGTGGGGGCGGCCGCATTGTCGGAATTTGTGATGGATGCGTTTTCGAAATTCAATTCGCTTTCGGAACAATTGCGCGACAACAGACGATTGATGGCGCGGTCATGTTTGGATGCGTAATCCAGGATTTCGGTTGCCGATAAATCGGCCCGGCGGTTGGCGATGTTGCCGCCGCCTTGTTGTGCGCCACGGCTGAACGTGAACATCAGGGCGGTGAACAGCACCACGCCAATCAGAACGATAAAAAAGGCATTGCCCGCCTCGGTCGGGCGGGGGGGCTGGTTGGGGCGTGCGTTATTCAGCCGCTTCACCATCATCCGTACCTTTAATCAGGTTCTTACGCGCGGCTTCGCCCGCTTTTTTCAGGATGTCCTGCGTTTCTGCATCCAATCCGCTTTGGTTCGGTGCGGCTTGTTGCTCTTGCGTCGGTTGTGCGCCGGGGAGGGCCGTGCCATCGCCCGCCGCATCGACCAGTTCGTCCCAGCTGAGCGGACGCTCGACAGGGGGTTGGGCAGGGGCTTGCGTTTGTTGTTGCTGGGGCGGTGTCGCCGCCTGCGTTTCGCCTGATGAGCTTCCGGGAGCCTTTGTAAAGAAGCCCATCGGGTTTGCGCCTGTTTGCGCGCTGGTTTGCGGTGCGGGTTGATCCGGTGCTGATGGGGCTTGTTGTGCCGGTGTGGCCGGTGTGTCGGTGGCTGGGGTGCTGGCAGTGGCCTCACCCTTCGACTTGCTCAGGATCTGTTGCATCGGGTTAAAGCCCGGTTGCTGCACCACCGGTTCGGCCGGGCGTGTCGCGGTCAATGGCGGCATGGTTGCGGCGGGCTGGTTGGTGATTTGATTGTTTGTCTGTGCGGCGGCTTCGGCCTGAATACGTTCGGCCGGTCCCGCGCTGGTGGATCCGCTGACGCTGGCATCACCGTTCATCACGGCGATCGAGGCCACGGCGGCCATACCGGCGGTGACGCCCGCGCCAAGAACGGGCAGAGCGGCCTGATATGTCGTATCCATCGCCGTGATTTCTTTCGGCGTTTTGGTCTGTACGTCGGCTTTCAACGCGGTCCATGTCTTGTGAACCATCAGGTCGCGCAGTTTAGTAATCGACGGCGCGTTGGTCAGCAATGTTTCATCGGTCGGCGGCAAAGCCATGAAGCGCGTAACGCGCATCGCCTTGGCGTGGCCGGGGTTGGAGTAGAAAATGGCGGTGTCAATCACGCCTGTACCAAACGAAATAACGGCCTGGCCTTCTTTGAAGGCTTTCAACCCGTCATAGCTGGCTTTGGATCGGATTTGCAGACCAGCTTGTTTGTTGTCGTAGTAAGACCCCACGCTGCGATCGCCGGACAGCTGGAAGCCGGATGCTTCCATGACCAGTTCGGAACCAACGGTCTTTTCAAAAAATTCTTTGGTCTGTGTCGGGTCTTCCAGTTTGCCGAAAATTTTAATGTTACAGTTCGCAGTGATGGAACGCGCTTCTTCCTTCACGCGTTTTTCTAGCGCGGGCAAATCCTGTGCCGAATAAATCAGGCAGAAGCCCAGCGAACGGGCCTGCGCCGCCATAACGGCCATACCTTGCGCGGTATAGTAACCAACTTCGTCAAACACCACCATGAACGGGGTGGATGAGTGCGTGGGTTTGTTTTCAATGACGGTTGCGGATTCCCCTTCAACGGTGGAGCCCAGCGTCGAGCCCATCATGCCCTTCAATGTCGCGGCAACGATTTTACCGAGGTTGGCGGTTTCGTCCGATGATTTTTCCAACGCCGGAATCAGAACGACCAGAATACGACGGTTCAAAACCACGTCGACCATTTCAACGTCGGCGGCTTGGGAGTCGAAGATGTAACCGTAATCATCGCCCAACGATTGAAGGGAACGCGTAAACTGCATCGCCAGATAACCGTGCTGCTGGCGTGCGGTTGTGGTGTCGATCATCGGCTGATCCGGGCCAGCGGGTTTTTCGCGGCCCGTATCATCAAATGCCGCATCCACATAACCCGGCAGCGTGTCCAGATAACCGCGAATGGAAGAGCGCAGTTTTTCCGGCAAAGCCTGGTCGCGCGACAAACGGATAACGTTGTTCAGGTTCAGATATTCACGAATGGTGCTGACCGACAGCGGCATTTCCTGGTGCGCGCGTTTCCATGTCAGCGCCGGCATGAGCGAGCCGACCAACGATACCGCACGTTCTTTCCACATGGCGTTATCGCCTTCGGCTTCCGGCATCAGGCTGACCAGCATGTTGGTCAGGTACGATGCGGAGCCGGAGCTGAACGGGTTCATCGTGTTGGACGGCGCGCGGCTGTCCGAGTTCCCGGTCATGTAGTTCAGGACCAGCAAATCGTCGTCACGGCCAAAACGGCGCACGAGCGAGGAGAGGGACGACCACAAATCCGTATCGGCCTTACCGTCGACGTAAACGAAACCCGATCCCCATGACAACGCGTTCGTCACCATGGATTTCAGGCCTTCGGTTTTACCGGAACCGGTGGTGCCCAGATACAGAACGTGGGTCCGGGCGTCGCTGTTGGTAAACCAGACTTCTTCGTTGGTTTTTTCCATGTTGCCCAGATACAGAATGCCTTCGCCCTTGCCGCTGCGGCCCGGGCCCTTGTTATTCGCATCCGGATATTTCGAACCCATCGGCAATTTGAACGCGATGGCACGGTCCGATTTTTTCAGCCACCAGAAATACAGCAGCGCCGCAACCATAACCAGGTCGCCCGCCGCGGCAAAGCCCGGTGAGAAATAAATGCCGCCCGCCGCCATGGTGAAAATGGCGGTCGAGTTGGATGGCTTGCGCATCCATTCCGCAACGCGCACCAGCCAGGGGCGGGTGTCGCGCAGGAGGTCGGTATGTTTCTTGCCGTACTTTCGTGTATCGAGGGCCATTTTCGGTCCGGGCTTTCTTCAGTGTGGCGCGTCATGCGCCGTTTACTTTGTTCGTGTCGTTATACGCGTGTTGGTTTTTTTACTGTCCAACGGATCGTAAGTAATCATCCGCCGAAATCGGTGCGCCGGCTTCCGGGCGTGCTGTGGCGGGGGTGTTTGTGGTGGCGCTGGCCGTGGCCATGCTGGTTGCCGATTGCGGCGGGACCGGGCGGCCCGATGTTAAGGCGATGTTCAATGCAATCACAATGACTGCGGCGACAATGATGCCAGCGAAAATTTTTCCGGCCTTGCCGTTGTCGGCGTGTTTTGTCTGGTACAGGGCGGGCAGGGTGTTGCTGCGATATTCGCCGTTGCTGACGGGGCGCAATTGGCCGCGGGCCTGTTCCATTGCGCGGCTGGCGGCTTGCAGGGCGGCAACGGCCCGGCCACGATTGTCGAACGGGGCGATGTCATGCACATCCCCGCGCGGTGTTTTCAAAACCAGAAGGAAATTATTGTCATCCTGCTTGCGCAGTTCCAGCGCGGACGCGCGCGCATGGCCCAATTCCATCTGCCACACGGTTGGCGTGACAGCATCCAGCAAAGACAGGATCAGCGTGCCATCAACAACACTGGCCGTTGATGAATAATTACCCGTCAAATTGGTGAACAGCGATTTCATGGTGTCATCGTCCTTTGTGTCTTGAATCTTTTCACGTGGTTATTTCTTGCCGCTGCCTTTGGGCTTTTTCAGGCCGCGCTTGCCGCCCTTGTAATCCAGTTGCGGCACCGGACGCGCACGGTCGGATGCCATGTAATCGCGGATCACCTGCACGGCGCCCTCGACCTTCGGGCGCGGGATTGGGCGTTGGGTCATTTTTTCGGCCTTGTAATGGGCCATCGCCCCCAGACCTTCCATGTGGAAGGCCTGCCGCCCCAGATTGTTCAGCGGATACCACAGCGTGCGGTCATGCGCGCGCAGCCAGACGAATTGCGCCGGGGCCAGAACGCCACCCTCTTCGCGGGCGGTGGCCATGGCGCGCAGCATTGCGGTGGTATGGAACGCGTGCTGGTTGGCGCGGCTGAGGACCAGACCGGCCAGATCTTTGTTCTTCAAAACCTTGCGGGCATCGCTGACCAGCTTGCGGTCCTTCGACAACTGCAATCCTTTTTCAAACGACCAGCATGCTGCAATCCGACCCATCATGGCATCGCCATCGCTCCGTTTACGTGACGCCTTCAGGCAGAACGCAGCCAGCAAAACCTGTTTGTAATCGGGCAGTTTCATCCATCCCTGCCACCGCGGGCCCAGTTGACGGGCGAACGCCATGTACGCGGCACCTTCGTCAATTTTTCCATCCGGCATCGGGACGTTGTTATAGGCCAACCATTCTTCCGGCCCCAACGCTTCGGCAAAGGCGGGCAATTCGGATGGCACCGGCGATCCCGGCGGGCGCGGTGGTTGTGTGGACGGGTTGAAATTCACGAACGGGGCAACAGCGGGGAAGTTTTTCGCCTGCGCGCGGATCAGCCCGTTCAAATCCAGCTTGCGGCGGTTGTTGGTGCCGGGGCCATACATCTGGCACCACAATGCAATCGCGGCCAGAATAGCGATGAAGATATATTTGAACGGGGCCATCGACATCGTGCCGATATAGCTGACGTTCAGCGCGTTCAATTCCCGTTTCGGGATTGTGGCAATGGCGTCTTTGGCTTCCTTGAAATTAAAATCCTGCCCTTGAAAATTGACCGAGTAATCATCCGGCACAACCAACGACACAACCGACATCTCCGCCCAGCGGATCCATCGGAATGCGTCCTTCACCGTGTATTCGTTGAAATACCAGAACAGGATAAACAGGCAGAAGAACACCACCGCCAGAATGGAATAACCGACGGCGTTTTCGCTGGTCGTATTGGAAGCCTTATCGGACAAAGCACTCTCCGTCAGGTGCGCCGTTTGGGGCGGGCGCAAACATGGTGAATTGGTATGTAAACTCGGGGGAGCCAGAGCCCACGGACCGCGCCCTTCGGCACGGATGATGAACGGACCCCAAACCCTTCATAGGATAGCAGAAAAACCCGATTTTTACCAAGTCCCACGACCCTGAAAAGACATAAAAAAACCTGTGGCGGGGTGCAGTTTATGAAAACATATCCCTTGGGTGTAAAACACAGAGTTTTCTTGTGATTGTTGGCCGTGATGGGTACAGTCGCCATTCCCTTTAAATCGATGGAGCCCGGCATTCCCATGGCTGAAACTGCCTGCGCCACTGCGACCGAATTTAACCCGAAACGTGACGCCATCATGGTCGCGGCCACGCGCCTGTTTCTGGAGCGTGGTTATTCCGGGACCAGTATGGAAGCCATTGCCGAGGCCGCCCCGGTGTCGAAACCGACGCTGTACACCCATTTCCGCGATAAAAACGACCTGTTTGCCGCCGTTGTGATGCAACGCTGCGAAGCGTTTCTGGCCAATATGGAAGGGCTTTTGGATCACGCGCTGGAGCCGGATCTGGCGCTGCGCCCGCTGGCGACAAAATTCATCGAAATGATCCATGACGAGGAGGCGCTGGCCCTCTATCGCACCGTGATTTTCGAATGGCGGCAGTTCCCGGAGCTGGGCCAAGGGTTTTACGATTGCGGCCCGTGCAAGGCGCACAACATGCTGGCCGCCTATCTGCAGCATCAGCACGAGCGTAAACGGATGCATGTGCCATCGCCCGTCGATGCGGCGGCCCTGTTCTTCAGCATGCTGGAGGGGGACCAGCACATGCGCTGCATGCTGGGCGTGCGCGGTCCGCTGACCCAGGCCGAGCGTGACGCGGTGGTCGATCTGGTCGTTCCCGTCTTTATTCGTGGTTTTTCAGCTATTTAGTGAGTTTTCGCTGGCGCGTTAGTCCGGGCTGGGTTGACCCATGCCAATACAATAGGAATTTTTTCTTGATATAGGATTTAATTCCTGATACCCTTCCTTTCGTCTTTTGGTTCACGAACGGGAATAAAGCAGGGGGCACGAAGTGATGTTGTGCAGGGTTGGATATGGTGTGCGGGGTGAATTTTTTGGGATGGGGGCCGATGCCGGCCCCACCGACCTGTCGTTAAAGGCGGTTTTGCCCTCCACTGTCGCCGATCTCGACGCCACGATGGTGGGCAGTTACGCCGGAACCGGCACGACATGGGCCAATCTGGTCGCAAGCCCGGCGGATGGGGCGGCGCAAACCGCGTATGATTTTTCACGTGGTGATGGCACGACGGGCACAACCTATCCCACTTTTACGGGCACGGCGGGGGATGCGGCGGCGTATTTTGCGCTGGACGGTGGTGATTATTTCCGTCTGGCCAGCGGGACCAACACGGCTTTTTTACAAAACCTGACCAAAACAACGGGCGGGGCTGATTTCTGGTTGGGCTTTGCTGTGCGCGGCGCGGACTGGTCCGGCGTGCAACGCTTGTTTAATGGCGGTGCGGATTCGGCACCCGCCGGATGGTGCAGCGCCTATGTGAATGGCGGTATCGTATATCTGGCGCAACGCGGAACCAGCGCGGCCTCGGTCTCATCCGGCGTGGTCCTGTCCACCAACACCGACTATCTGATTTTAATATCGCACAGCCACGCCAACAACCGCACGCGGTTCTGGATCAATTCAACCACCGCCGTTTCGGTGACGCATAATTTCAGCACGAACACTTCGGCCATGCCGTTGATGGCGGCCTATGCCGAAACCGACGCCGGGTTTGCGTTGAAAAACGGGGCCCGGGTCTATGGCCTGTATATCGGGAACGAAGACCTGGACAACACCAAGGCCGCGGCCCTGATCACCGCCCTGGAAACCCGGCACGGGCGCAATTACGCCACATAAGGGCAAAAAATCCGGATTTTGCCCGGGGATTGCGTCATTTTCCCAATTGAAAACCGCATCCCCCCCCGGTATAAAGGCCGGGTTCGCCCTTCACGGCGCGCCGGCGTAGCACAGCGGTAGTGCAGCGGTTTTGTAAACCGAAGGTCGGGAGTTCAATCCTCTCCGCCGGCACCATTTTCCCTTTCAGGGGACAATTTCCACTGCATGATGATCAATAGAGACTGTACGGAATTTTAGGATTCTGGTTCGCAAAAACTTAATATTTTTCTAGTCTAAACGGACTTCAAATTTATCGGGGCTGGCCAATGGTTAAAAAAAAGCAAGATGAATGCACGAATGTCTATTATGGAATACATTCGCAGACAAATGAGGTCAGGAGTGTATGGGTTACACGCGATGGAAGAATGTCGAGTGGCTTAACGCAAAGCCATTATCTGATGCCGGGTCGTGATGTGCGTGATGAACTAATAATAGTTTTTGGATTATCTGATGCCGTGAGTATCGCGCCCCATATGCTGCAATCAGATCATGCGAAACAAGTAATTGCAGATTTGGAGAAAAAAGCCGAGCAAATGAAGGCGGCAAAAGAAGCTGAAGAAGAACACCCTTGATGAATACAGATATCAGCGATATGCAGCGCGTTGTTCAGAACAAAAGCGTGGAGAGTGAAGCCTACAAGAAACAGTTACATATTTGGTTGGGGGTTGGTTCCGCAGGCGGAGCGATTTCTATGGTGTCTTTGGCTACAAGCTTGCCGGACCCATCTTCTACGCTTGTTTTTCTTCAACTATCTCTGTGGTCCTTTCTTGTGGGTGTGGTGGGTGCTGGAGCCAGCTTGCTTTTTCTTTCATTGCGGGCAGATGCGCTTGGGGAACATTATGCCGCTGCTCATAATCGAGATCAGCTGAACACAGCGGTTAAGGTTATACCTGTAGTGATTTCTTCGCCGCAACGATTGGCAGATGACGCAAATCAAGAGCGCAACATAATGATCGAAAAATCGCAAAAGGAACACAATCAAGCAGAGAGGGCATGGAAATTTAGTCGGTGGTATAAAGGCGCATGGGTGATAAGCCTTTCTGTATCGGCGGCGGCTTTTATTTTTGGTTTTGCATGGCCATTGACCCAGATTAGTTTCTTTGAGACCTCTTTGTACTGTCATGAGAATGCAAAGTGTACACAGGAGCCTGTAAATGCCGATTTTTCAGGAGCGCAGCAGGAGCAATAGGCTGTAAAGAAACAGGCGCAATCGGTAGTAACTGGAAAAAGAAGAATCTTAGGTTAAATGTACATAAACGCTGATTTCATTATTATTGCTTATGATTTTTAGACCAAAAGCTAGGAGTTCAATCCTCTCCACCGGCACCATTTAAAAAACCCCTCCGATGCGGAGGGGTTTTTTAAATGCGTGATTTTCACCGCCGTATCGACCCCATAATCCCGCGCATGATTTCGCGCCCCACTTGATTGCCGATGGTGCGGACGACGGATTTGATGAAGGCTTCCGTCGGGGTTTGGCGGGTGGATTTGCGTGGGGTTTGTTTGGGGGTGGTGGTTTTCTTTTCCGCCTGTTCAATTTTTTGACTCGCGCGTTTTTGCAACAACTCGGCGGCGGATTCGCGGTTGATGGTGGTGGCGTATTTGCTGTGCAGGGGGCTGTTTGCAATGCGCTGGGTGCGCACGGTTTCATCGGCCACGCCGACGCGGGAGAAGGGCGGGCGGATCAGGGTCTTTTGCACGATGGAGGGCTGGCCGCTTTTTTCCAATGTGGACACCAAAGCTTCACCCACGCCCAGATCCGTGATGGCGTCGGCCACATTGAAGTCGGGGTTTTCGCGATAGGTCTGCGCGGCCAGTTTAATGTCCTTTTGCTGTTGCGGGGTAAAGGCGCGCAAAGCGTGTTGCACGCGGTTGCCCAACTGGCTCAACACCGCCTCGGGAATATCGGCGGGGTTTTGGGTGACGAAATAAATGCCGACCCCTTTGGACCGGATCAATTTGACCACCTGTTCGATTTTATCCAACAAGGATTTGGGTGCGCCATCGAACAACAAATGTGCTTCGTCAAAGAAGAATACCAGTTTCGGTTTGTCGGTGTCGCCAATTTCGGGTAAATCCTCGAACAATTCGGACAGCAGCCAGAGCAAGAATGTCGCGTACAGGCGCGGTGTCTGCATCAATCTTTCGGCGTTCAGGATGTTGATCATGCCGCGGCCATCGGGCGCAATGGCCATGAAATCATGCAGGTCGAGCGCGGGTTCGCCGAAAAATTTCGCGCCGTCCTGATCCTCCAATTGCAGTAATTTGCGTTGAATGGCCCCAATGCTCGCCTTGCTGACATTGCCGTATTGCAGGGACAGTTCGCTCGCCTTCTCCCCCACAAACACCAGCAGGCTTTGCAGGTCGTCCAGATCGAGCAGCAACAATCCTTCTTCATCCGCCAGACGGAAGGCGATGTTCAAAACGCCTTCCTGTGTGTCGTTTAATTCCAGGATGCGGGCCAACAACACCGGCCCCATTTCCGAGATCGTGGTGCGCAGGGGCAGGCCCTTGTCCCCGAAAATATCCCAGAATGCGACGGGAAAGGCCTCCGCCCGGAATTGATCGGTGAAGCCGATTTTCGCGGCGCGCTCTGTCACAAAATCCGGCATGTCGGAGGGTTGCGCCAGGCCGGATAAATCGCCCTTCACATCCGACAAAAACACGGCCACACCGGCGCGGGAAAAGCTTTCCGCCATGCCCTGCAACGTGACGGTTTTGCCCGTGCCCGTGGCCCCGGCAATCAGCCCGTGGCGGTTGGCGTATTTCAGGCGCAGAACCTCCGGTACGTGCGGTGTCGTCGGAGCGGGACCCGATATAAAGGTCGGTGGGAGATAGATCGGTCATAGTGCAAACGCCTTTTGAAAATTGTGCCGTGATTATAGGGGGTTGAGCAGGGGTCTGAAAAGGGTTTTGCCCGGTTGTTTGGTGTGCTTTTCTGCTATAATACAAGGGTAAGCACATAAAGGATAATGCGGGCCAATGGATTCCAAAATCGAAGAATTGCAAATCGCCATGGCGCATCAGGATCGGCAGATTGCCGACCTGAACGATATGATTACGCGCCAATGGGGTGAAATCGACCGATTGCGCCGCGATTTGAATATGGCGCTGGGGCGCGTGAAAGCGTTGGAATCCGCCACACCGGATGGTGAGCGCGAGGGCCTCAGTTCGATTGAACAGGCCGCGTTGGATATCCCGCCGCATTATTGATCAAGGGTAACGGGTATGAGCAAGGCCTTCACCAAAGAAACCGACGGTGCGGACGACGAAGACCGCGATGAAATTGACGCGCTGCCCGCCGGTGTCAAAAATTACATGACGCCCGAAGGCTATGAAACATTGGCCAGCGAATTGCGCTTTCTGTTGCGCGAAGAGCGGCCGCGCATCACCGAAATCGTGTCATGGGCTGCGGGCAATGGCGACCGGTCGGAAAATGGCGATTACCTGTATAACAAAAAACGCCTGCGCGAAATTGACCGTCGCATTCGCTATCTGACCAAACGCACCGAAGATGCCGAAGTGGTCGACCCGAAAAAACAACAGGGGCTTGATCGCGTCTTCTTCGGCGCCACAGTCACCTATGCCCGCGAAGACGGCACGGAATTGACCGTCAAGCTGGTCGGCGTGGATGAAGCGGACCTGACCCACGGCAAAATCAACTGGCAAAGCCCCGTGGGCCGCGCGTTGATGAAGGGCCAAGTGGGCGACGAAGTCACTGTGCGCACGGACGTCGGGGCTGAAGTGATTGAGATTTTAGATATTGAATATCTTCTGACCTAGGGTTTTAAGGCCGTGGTTCCATTCCCGGTTTCTTATCCTGCGCCATCTTCAACACAATATCCTGCGCCGTCCTGGTCCAGAATGGATGGATGGTTTCGATGATATAGGTCCATGCATCGTCGGTCAGGTCGCTGTGGCGGGCGCGGGTCGCATCCGTTTTAATGCGATCGATTTCGCGCAAGCCCCAGTGCAGGGCCCCCATCAATCCATCTGTGTTGGATGTTCCGGGGCCTTGGGCGGTTGTGTCGTTCATCCGTTCGCGGATCGTGTCGCGCAGGATGGAAAATTCTTGGGTCGCAACATCGGCGATGATGCCGCCCCACACGCTGTCACGGCCCACATTATCGGCATAGCCGCGCGATGATGCCAGAGCGTTGAAATGCGTGGTTTGCAAGGCGTTGTAGAGCAGTTTCAAGCCAAAGCTGAACCCCGTGGCATAGGCCATCGCGTCATTGGGCTGGTCCAGTGTTGCATCATCCATGCGGGTGATGGTGGTTGTTGCGGCGGGTTTTGCCGTGGGTGCCGGGGCCTGCGTTTTATGATGATCAGGCGCAACCGGGGCCACGTGCAATGGCGGCCAGCACGGGGTCATTTTATCACGGCGCATGCCGAAACGATCCAGATAATGGCGCTGGTTGCGCAATATCGTCATGAATATGTCGCTGAGCGAGCGTTTGCGCGCGGCGTCTTCGCCGTACCCATCGTCATAGGCAATATCAATCGGTTTTTTTGTTTTGGCGATGATGCGTTCGTGAATGCGCATGAAAAGGCTGTCGGTCAACAGCGCGTGGTTATAGGCGCAGATTTTGCTGAAATCGACATCCATCAATGGGTTCACGCCATCGGTTGCATTTGGGGCCAGGGTCGGCGGGGTAAACACTTTCGTGGTGTCGATGGTGGCCAGCAGGACGACCATATCCTCCGCCGCCGACAAAATTCCTGCGTTGTAATCACCACCCACAATCGCGCGGTAGGTCGGAATGGATGTCTGGCCGGTGATGGCATAAACGGAATGACCGGATTCCAGTGCGGTCAGCGCATCATTCACCGCGCGCATGTGCATTTTGGTCAGGCGACGGCAGATTTGAATCAGCGGGCTTAAAACATCCTGTTTCGCGCCGGGGCCGGTGAAATCCACAACGGCGGTCGAGGCGATTTCGCCAATATCAATGTCAAACAGAACGCGAATTTGTAATAGCGCGTCACGGCGGCCAGATTCGAAATCGGTCGGAAGGGTCATTATGAAGGCGTATCCCTGTTATCTTTTTTAAATTATGCAGGGAAGACTAGCGCAGGGATGCGGGGGCGTAAACCGTGAATTGTGGTGTTGCGGTGCGGAAGGCGTGGTTCAAACACGCTTGTCAAACGCATCCAGCAATTCATCCATCATGTCGGATGCGGTCTGGATGGTTTTGATGTTGGCCTTGTAGGTGGTTTCGGCCAGGCTCAGATTCACGGCCTCTTCGGCCAGATCGACATTCGGGGCGCCGATGACACCTTCGCTGTTCGCGAACGGGGAATCCGGGGCGTAGGACGGAACGAAAGGCGGGTTTTTCGGAATGGCCGTGGCGGATGTGCCGCCATCCGCATTCGCTTCCTGCTGAACCGTCTGGGCGGTGTAGGGGGCGGGGCCGTTTCCGCCCTTCACCGCGCCGCCGCTGGTCATATTGGCAATATTGCTCGCGGCCATGTTCACCCGTGTGGATGCGGCATTTAATCCGGATAACGCGATCTGTATGGCCTTAATCATATTTTCACTGTACCATAATTACATTAACAAAGGCCTGAATTTTCACGTTTGGGCCGTGTCCGCCTGATCCATCCTTATGATCCTTTTGGGGTTATTAACACCATGAAATATATGAATAAAATTCTGTTTTCCGCCGCGTTTGCCGTGGGCCTGATGATGGCCCTGCCGGCGCAGGCCGAGCCCAAGCCGACCATCTGGGGCTGGTGGCCATCCCATTGGCAGAACATGGATTTTGAACCCTATCTGGAAAACGGCAAAGACCCGCACAACACCCAGTGGGACCACAAGATCTGGAAACCGGCCGACTGGGTCGCGCAAAAGGGATCAACGCAGGATTTGCTGAAGGGATTTTATTCCGCCGATATTCTGAGCGACCAGTATGTGGATGATGATGTTCCGGTGCTGGAGGTCGGCCCGAATTTCTATCACCTCTCCGGCTTCGATAAACGCCGCGTCGCCCGCACGGTGGATGAGGTGTACCAGATTACATCGTCGAAACCCGACGGCATGTTTATGCTGTATGATTGGCGCACGAAGAAAGCGGTGGGCATTTACACCGCGCACGGATTGCAAATTCAGTAATGGATTTTGACGAATAAAAAACGCCGGATCAAATCCGGCGTTTTTTATTGGGTCACATCGGTCGTTTCAATGATGACCTGTGAACTGAGCGTGCGATGCACGGGGCATTTATTCGCAATCTCGATCAGCTTTTCGCGGTCGCCACGGGTCAATGCCGGGCCGTGCAGAACGATTTCACGGGTGAAGCGGTCCCGCTTCTCACCATCCACCTCAATTTTTTCATGCGTCAATTCAACATCAACGCCGGTGAGGGGCAGGCCCTTCATATCCGCATACATACGCAAGGTCATCGACGTGCATGCGCCCAGCCCCGCCATCAAAAATCCGTACGGATCAGGGCCGCGATCATTCCCGCCCGCGTTCCGATCTTCGTCGGCGACCAAGCGGTGTGGGCCGCATTCAATGGCTTGAACGTAACGGCCTTCGCCGGTGGAATGGACGGTAACGGGGCGTGTGCTCATGGTGTTAGTACATCGCCTTGCGGATGGCGTCGGTCAGTTTCACGAAATCGTCGAACGATCCCTGAATCTGGTTGCCGGACTTGCCGTAGATTTGATCATTGACGCGCACCTGATAGATCGATGCGGTGTGGCTCGCATTCATGAACCCAAAGCTCTCTTCGAAGATGCATTCATAGGTCGCTTCCTGTTCCAGATATCCGGCCATGGTCACGGCGGTGATGGCCACGTGACGCGTGTTCGGCCCTTCCGGTGAGGCGGAGAATTCAGATTTGCGGACGTCGCCCAGCGTTGTGCCCTCCGGCAACAGCGCCGCCACACCTGCCGCGCACCCCTTGGCCAATGTCGCATCGGCCTGGTCCCGGTTCACACAACCCGCGAGGGTCAGGGCGCAGGCGGTCAAAAGCATAAAGCGAATGGCTGTTTTCATAATTTTATCCTGATGTTTTGAAATGAGAAAACGAATCGGTCTGCGTTAAGTTTAGCGCGGACGGGAGTGTGTGAAAACACGAAGCTGCTGTGGCTGTTTTGTTTAAGGCGCGTCCCAGAACGATGCGGGCAGATGGTTGGCATCGGGCATGTCGAGCCGATGCAGGGCGCGCACCGCGCCGGTGGCGGCGATCTGGTGGCGGAACCATGTGTCTTGCCGCTTCGCATATTGGCGGGTTTCGTTGATCGATCGTTCAATGGCAATATCGCGCGGCAACCGCCCGCGCATCAGGGCGCGCAAGGGACGGAATCCCAGTGCATTGGTAATGGGCGCTGTTTCGGCCACGGTGCCCGCATCAATCTGGTCCTGTAATTGCGCCACTTCATCCATGACGCCGCGATCCATCATGTGGTGGAAGCGCAAGGCGCACCGTTCACGCAGCCAATCGCGCGGCGGGGTCAGGGCGATAAAATCAAATGTCAAATGTGCGGGCGGCGGTTCCGCCGGGGCGGATTGCCATTCGGCCAGGCTTTTGCCCGTGGCTTCGATCACTTCCCATGCGCGGGTGATGCGTTGCGTGTCGTTCATGTGCAGGCGCGCGGCCATGACGGGGTCGCGCCGGGCCAGATCGGCCTGTAACGCGGCCAACCCTTCGCTGCGAATAATCATGATGGCGCGGTTGCGCACGGCGACGGGAACATCGGGCATGGGGGACATGCCGTCGGTCAGGGCCTTCATATAAAATCCTGTGCCGCCGACGATGACGGGGGTTTTGCCGTCCGATGCGGCTTTGGCGATTTCCTCCAATGCCATTTTGCGCCAGATCTGCGCGCTGCAAATGTCCGATGGGGCCATGGCGGCATAGAGGTGGTGGGGAATGCCCGCCTGATCATCGGCATCGGGCTGTGCGCTCAGGCGGGGCAGGGCGTCATAGACTTGCATGGAATCGGCGTTGATAACAACACCATTCAATTTTTGCGCAAGCGCAACGGCCAGCGCTGATTTACCGCTGGCCGTGGGTCCGCCGATAATGACGATGCGTTGTTTATTCAACGGTCGTATCGTCCTTCTCTGCGTCGGTTGTTTCCTCAATCGGGGCGTCCTGTTTCGGGGCCTTCTCGACGCGATCTTTCTTTTTCTCGGACGGCGTCGGCTTGCGGTCCAGATCCAGAGCCTCAAAGCGTGTATTGCCCTCGCGGCTGATCAGCAGCAGGATTTTCTTCCGCTTGCTGTCAATCGCCGCCTGGATCAATGCGGCGGCGTCGCGGGCGTCGCTGACTGGTTGCTGGTTGATTTCGATGACAACGTCACCCACCATGAACCCTTTTTCCGCCGCTTCCGATCCGCGTTTGACGGCGCTGATGATCACGCCGGTGACATCGGTTGGAATATTGAACTCCGTGCGATTTTCGCTGGTGATAGCGGAGAAGGTGAGGCCGACGGATTCAACGGCCACGCCCGATCCTTTTTTCTCGGGCGTTTCAATGCCCGGCTCGTCAGACAGCAGGCCTGTTTCCTCGGCTTTTTCCAGTTCGCCGACCATGACATTGGTTTTGTTCATTTTGCCATCGCGCCAGAATTCAACCTCGACATCCTTGCCGATGTCGGTTTCAGCCACAATGCGGGGCAGGCCACGCATGGCGGTGACATCCTTGCCGTCGAATTTCAGGATAATATCACCCTGCTTCAATCCGGCCTTTTCCGCCGGACCCGTCGGGGTCAGGCTGGCCACCAATGCGCCGCCGGTTTTTTCCAGGCCAAGGCTTTCGGCAATGTCTTCGGTCACTTCCTGAATACGGACACCCATCCAGCCGCGGCGGGTCTTGCCGTATTTGGCCAGCTGGTCAATCACCGGGCGGGCCAGATTGGACGGAATGGCAAAGCCAATCCCGATGGAGCCACCCGTCGGGGAATAGATGGCGGTGTTAATGCCGATCACTTCGCCGTTTAAATTAAACATCGGGCCGCCGGAATTGCCGCGGTTAATCGAGGCATCGGTCTGGATATAGTCATCATACGGACCCGATTGAATGTCGCGGGCGCGGGCGGAAATAATCCCGGTCGTGACCGTGCCACCCAAACCAAACGGGTTGCCGATGGCGATGATCCAATCACCGACGCGCATTTGCCCGCTGTCGCCGAATTTCACGGCGGTCAGTTTCTTGGTCGTGGTGACTTTCAACAAGGCCAGATCGGTTTTTTCATCCTTGCCCAAAACTTCGGCGGGCATGGTGGTGTCGTCATGCAGGGTTACGCGCACTTCGTCCGCGTCCTGAATGACGTGGGCGTTGGTCACGACGTATCCCTTTTCCGCATCAACGATAAAGCCGGAGCCCAGCGATGCGGGCGGGGCCATCGGAGCACCATTTTCCCCCTGTTGCTGGCCCATAAATTCTTCGAAGAAATCTTCGAACGGGGACCCGGGCGGGAAATGCGGCATGTCGGGCATATCTTCAATCACCTGCACGCGCTGGGTCGATGAAATATTGACGACCGCAGGCAACAGGACCTCAACCTCATCGGCCAGACTGGCCGGGCCGCTGAAGGCCGGGGTCTTAACGTCGGGGGTGATCGCGCCGCCGGGGCCAGCCGCGAAAGCGGGGGCGGACAAGGCCAGGGCGGTGCCCAAAACGGTTGAAAGAACGGCAAGACGAAGCGTTGTACGCATGGTCATCCTCATGGAAGGGGTGTCAAAAATCCTGCACTAAAATTAGGCTTTGCGGCCCGGCAGGTCAATGGCAAGGGTGCAGGTGAGGGGCAGGGATTGTTACCCCATGAGCGCCTGGATTATCCATATCAGGCATAATCCGCTGGCGGCCATCACGGCCCCGAAGACGCGCAGACGCTGGACGGGCAACATGATGGCCATGGCCATCATGCGCCGGACCATATCGGGGAACAGGGCGTACATCAGCCCCTCGATCACAAAGATCAGGCAAAAGGCGGTCAGGATATAGGCCGCAAAAGCCATTTACGGGGCGTTATTAAAATAACGGAAGAACGCACCATCCGGGGACAGGATCAATTGCGTTGCCGGATCGCCCAGCGTATTGCGGTACGCTTCCAGCGAACGGGTGAACGCGTAGAAATCCTTGTCCTTGTTAAACGCGGAGGCATAGGTCTTGATGGCGGTTTCATCACCTTGACCACGAACGATCTGCGCGTCTTTTTCCGCTTCGGCCAGAATGATGGCGCGTTCTTTATCCGCCTTGGACCGGATTTGCAGGGCCAGTTCCTGACCCGTGGCGCGGGTTTCGGTGGCCTTTTCTTTCCGTTCGGTGATCATACGGCTGACGGTCGATGTGCGCAGCGTGTCGGTCAGATCGGCCTTGGCGATGCGGAAATCGACGATTTCAACGCCGCGATCGGCCATGGCGGTGTTCACACGGTCGCGAATTTCATTCATGACGGCCGCACGGCGCGGGGACAACAGGGTACGCAGTGTGGTTTGGCCCAAAACGTCACGGGTTGCACCCTCCATCACGGCACGAATGCGCTGTTCGGCAACATCTTCGGTCACCATACGCTGCAGGAACAGCAGTGGGTCAACGATGCGGTAGCGGGCGAAGGATTCAACATTGATCGGTTCACCGCTGACTTCCGTGGTCAGTTTTTCCAACGCTTCTTTCTGCTCTTCCGAAATCTCCAGATCTTCATCCTTCACGCGCAGCGGGCTGGATTTGTCGGATGACAAGTTCATGCGCTGGGTTTGCGGATCAACGCTCAGGATACGGTTGTCGAAATATCGCACGTTCTGGATCATCGGCAGTTTGAAATGCAGACCCGCTTCGGAAATGACGCGTTTGGGTTCACCAAACTGCAGAACGATGGCGTGTTCGGTTTCGCGCACCGTGAACACGGACAGGGCCGCGCCCATAACGACGACAGCCAAAGCAATCAAAACACCGGCGTGTGAGGGTTTCATGGTCATTTTATCCTGTGATTACGGTGTGACGGTCGTTTTTGCGGGCGCGGCGTCCGGCGTGGCGTTGCCAGCGGCGGGCGCAATCCGGTTCAGGGGCAGATACGGCACAACGCCGTCCGATCCATCCTTGTCCATGATGATTTTTTGCGCGTTCTTCAAAACGGATTCCATCGCCTCGATATACATGCGTTCACGCGTGACATCCTTGCCCTCCAGATAGGCGCGATAAACGGAATTAAACCGTTCGGCGTCACCCTCGGCGCGGGCGATGGTGGATTGGCGGTAACCTTCCGCTTCCTGCAACATGCGTTGCGCTTCACCGCGGGCCTTTGGAATGATGTCGTTGCGATAGATGTTGGCCTCGTTCTGGAAGCGCTCGGCGTCCTGAATGGCGGCGACAACGTCTTCAAACGCGTCCAGGACGTCCGGGTGAACCGTGGCTTCCTGAATAACGACCTGTTTGATGGAAATGCCGGATTGATAGGTGTTCAGCGTATCCTGCATGATTTTCTGGGCGCGGGTGGCGACCTCGTTACGGTTGCCGGTGATGATCGGTTGCAGGTTGGTTTGGCCAACCACTTCGCGCATCGCGCTTTCGGCAACTTTCTTCAACGTCGCGTCCGGGTCCTTGATCTTGAACAGGTAGTTCTCGGCGTTTTCAATGTTCCACAGAACAACCAGATCCAGATCGACAATATTCGCATCGGCGGTCAGCATCAGGCTTTCCTCCGGAATATCGCGTTTGCCTGTGCCTTCGCGGCCCATCGCATCGACGAAACCGATTTGCACGCGGCGATCAACGGTCACGTTCAAAACCGTGCCCTCTTCAATCGGATAGGGCAGGCGATAACCCAGGCCCGGTTCCGTTTGCGTGCGGTTCCATGCGCCAAAGCGGGTAATCACCGCGTTTTCACCGGGGGTGACGTAATAGAAGCCGCTGCTCAGCCACAAGGCGGCACCGGCCAGCAGGCCCAGAACGATGAATTTTGTCGGGCCAAAGCCGCCGGGCAAGGCCTGGCGCAGATTGGCCTGCGCTTTTTTCAGCAGTTCTTCCAGGTCGGGCGGGATTTCGCCACCGCCGCCACCGGGACCGCGTCCTGAGCCACCGCCAGAACCGCCACCCCAAGGGTTGCGTGGTCCGCCGCCGTTGCCACCACCGGATCCGCCGCCGCGGTTACCCCACGGATTTTTATTGGGATTATTGTTGTTCGGATCGTTCGGGCCGGGCATGGGCTGGTCCTTTTTTCTGAAAAATCTTGATGCGCTTTAAAAAGCCCTCTAACAATAGCTTTTTTCCGCGGGAAAGCAACCGCAACAGGTACTGAATACGGGTTTGCCATGATTCAGAAGAATATTCCGGAAAACGAAATCTTGAACGCACTGCGCACCGTGATCGACCCGGCGAAGGGTCTGGATCTGGTCGGGGCCAATCGCATTTCCGGGTTACAGGTGCGCGGCGGCGATGTGCTGTTCCTGATCCTGATCGACCCGGCGCAGGCGGGTGCGATGGAAGCGGTGCGGATGCAGGCGGAAAAAGCCGTCGCCGCGATTGCCGGGGTGAAGAAGGTTACGGCGGTGTTGACCGCTGAACGCGATGGCCCTGCGCCGTCGATGAAAAAAGGCCCGGCCCCGTTGCGTGAAAAATTGCCGATCAAGCACATTGTTGCCGTGGCGTCGGGCAAAGGCGGCGTGGGAAAATCCACCGTGGCCGTCAATCTGGCCGTTGCATTGGCGATGGATGGATTGAAGGTCGGGTTGATGGATGCCGATATTTACGGCCCCAGCGTGCCGATGATGCTGGGCCTGCAAAACGCGCCGCGCCCGGTGGTTGACCAGGATACGAAAAAATTGATCCCGCATGTCGCGCATGGTGTGAAGGCCATGTCGATGGGGATGTTGGTCGACGCGTCATCGCCGATGATCTGGCGCGGCCCCATGATCCAATCCGCCATCCGTCAGTTTTTGGAAGATGTCGATTGGGCGGGCAATGATGGCGAACTGGATGTTCTGGTCGTCGATATGCCGCCGGGCACGGGGGATGCGCAATTAACACTGGCGCAGAAAGTGCCACTCTCCGGCGCCGTGATTGTTTCAACGCCACAGGATATCGCCCTGATCGACGCGCGCAAAGGCATTGCAATGTTTGAGAAGGTCGGCGTGAAGGTTCTAGGGCTGGTCGAAAACATGTCCTATTTCTGCTGCCCGTCCTGTAACACCCGCACCGATATTTTCGGGCATGGTGGTGCGCGGGATGAAGCGGAAAAAATGAACGTGCCGTTGCTGGCGGAAATTCCGTTGCAGGCCGAAATTCGTATGCTGTCGGATGCGGGAACGCCGGTTGTGTCCGCCCGCCCAGATATGGCCGAGGCGCAAAGTTACCGTGCGCTGGCGCGCGCCGTTATGGGGTCAGTTGCGCTCCAGCGTCAGGATGACGCAAGACGGGTTGCCGGGTAATTCCGTGCGCGCCGTTTCCGTCCATTCATCCATGTTGATGGCGGGGAAAAACGCATCGCCCTCGGGCTCCAGATCAACAATCGTCAGATACAGGCGTTGAATCCGCGGCATGGCGGCTTCGTATATCTGGCCGCCGCCAATCACGAACACTTCATCCACATTGCGGCGGTACGCGTCATTGATGGCATCGTTAATCGCGGCATCAATGGTAAAGGCCATCATCGGTGGGTTCTTGCCATCGCGGTGCGCGGCGGGAAAACGGTAATCGCGGTTGGATGTGATGACGATATTGGTGCGGCCCGGCAACGGGCGGCCCAGACTTTCATACGTCATGCGCCCCATCACAACGGGCTTGCCCGAGGTGACGGATTTAAAATGGTGCATGTCGCCGGGAATATGCCACGGCAACGCATTGTCGCGCCCGATCACGCGGTTTTTGGCCATGGCCGCGATGGCGCAGATAACGGGTTCGTTGCTCATATAATTTTAAACCGCAATGGGGGCTTTGATGGATGGGTGGGCTTGATACCCGACCAGTTCGAAATCTTCGAATTTGAAATCGAAGATGTTCGTGACGTGCGGGTTCATGTGCATTTCCGGCAACGGGAACGCGTCGCGCGACAATTGCAATTTCGCCTGTTCAATATGGTTCGAATACAAATGCGCATCGCCCAGCGTATGAATAAATTCACCCGGTTTCAATCCGCACACTTGCGCGATCATCATGGTCAACAGGGCATAGGATGCAATGTTAAACGGCACGCCCAGGAAGATATCCGCGCTGCGCTGATACAGTTGGCAGGACAGTTTTCCATCCGCGACATAAAACTGGAACAGGCAATGGCACGGCGGCAACGCCATCTTGCCAATTTCCGCCACGTTCCATGCGGACACGATCAGGCGGCGGGAATCCGGGTTGGTTTTGATCTGGTGGATCAGGTTTGAAATCTGGTCGATATGGTGGCCGTCCGGTGTGGGCCAGCTGCGCCACTGGTGGCCATAGACGGGGCCCAGTTCACCGTTTTCATCGGCCCATTCGTCCCAGATGGAAACGCCATTATCCTTCAGGTACTTGATATTGGTGTCCCCCTGCAGGAACCAGAGCAGTTCATGGATGATCGATTTCAAATGCAGTTTTTTCGTCGTGACCACCGGGAATCCCTCTGCCAGATCGAACCGCATTTGATGGCCGAATACGCTGAGCGTTCCGGTTCCGGTGCGGTCTTCCTTTTTCGCGCCTGTTTCCAAAACGCGGGTCATCAGATCGTGATATTGCTGCATGATTAAATCCTCGTCCCTTCAACATGGGGGATGGGGGGCAAAACGGCAAGGTTTTGCCCCGTTTTCGGCCATGAAAGTTGGGGACGGTCCCGCGCCTAATACTTCAGGATGGCCGGGGGCATCATGTTCATATGCAGATTCGATGGTTCCGGCAGTTCATCAATGGTCCAGGCCAGATTCCAGTCTTTGTTCTGCTGCGTATAGGGCTCGGCGATTTTGGACAGCAAGACGCGCTGGCCTTGCTGAATATCCATGTTGGCGGGCAGGTCCAGCTGAACGGTCTCGCCTGCTTTCATATAAATATAGACTGTATCAATATCCATAAAATGCGGCGCGGATTCGTTGGCAACACAGTTAAACTGAACCCGCAGCAGGCCGGTTTTGGTTGGGTGGGGGGCTACGGTTTGGGCGATAATCATGGAGCGGCTCCGTTTGAATAGGGTGTGGCCGGGTTATAAGCGGCCTATAATGCAAATGCAAATCATTCTTATTTAATCGATTTTGGATGTTTCTGGGAAATGATTGAAAAATCGCTGATTTGCCTTATACTTATAAGTGCCGGGTTCGCCCGGCTATGAGGCTAAACGCCGTTCGAAATAAGCGACGTGGACCCGGGGGCAGTGCCCGGCAGCTCCACCAGAATTCGTAGTTAACGAGCGGAGCGAGTGTTACGAGAATTCTGTCCCCCGAAGCCTTGGCGAAGGGGGGCGGAACTGAGCAAAAAGATACAGCCACCCTTCGCCAAGGCTTCGGGTGGCGCTCAGAATTCTCAAGCTCGCTTCGCTCACAAGCGAATTCTGGCGGGGCTGAAACAGGATCGACACGCGTGGTAAAGGGATGGTTTGTCTTCGGCATTGTACCGCCGTTATCGGGCTATTTTATATTTGCAAACGACAACTTCGTCGTAGCGAATGACAACAGCCGCGAGGCTGCTGTCGCTATCGCTGCCTAATTTATTAGGCAGTTGTAGTTAGTAGCTGCAAATCAATCCCTGTCGTCTAGACAACGGCAGGTGGGGCCTGGGCCGAGCCTCGCAACAGAATCGGCCCATTTCTTCTTCTTCTTTTCGGGATCGGTCAAACAACGTTCGTCTGTATGGGCGGGCAATATCTATGCGCCGTGGCCATGTGTCTATTGGCCATACATGGCGCGCGACGGTCTTTTGTAAAAGGAGGCTATGATGACAGCACGAAAATTATCCGGCACCAAGATTAACGATTTGCGCGCGCGCCGGCGTGCGCCACTGCGGACACCGACGGTCCTGAAGCCCGAAGCGGTTGCCGAAATTGCGGGGGCGATGAACGGGCTGTTGGCGGATGTTTACACGCTCTATTTCAAAACGAAAAATTTCCACTGGCATATCAGTGGGCCGCATTTCCGGGAATATCACCTGCTTCTGGATGAGCAGGCGACCGAGCTTCTGGATATGGCGGATATTGTCGCGGAACGCGTGCGCAAGCTGGGGGCCGGAACCTTAAAATCCCTCAGCCAGCTGATCCAGCAGCAACGCTTGCTTGAAAACGAAGCTGACTTCGTTGATCCCACTGACATGCTGGCCGAATTGCGTGATGACAATCTGGCCTTCATCAAATCCATGCGCGAGATCCATGAGTTGGCTGTGGCGAAAGGGGATATGGCCACGGCCAGTCTGATCGAAGTCTGGGTTGATGAAGCGGAACGGCGCGTCTGGTTCCTGTTTGAAACAGGGCGTGCCGCCTAATGAAGGGCCCAATCCAGATTTAACGCCCCGCTTTGTTCAAGGCGGGGCGTTGATTTGGGGGATTTTTTTAGGTCTGCCAATGGGTTATAAATAAGCCCATGACACAGATATCCAAAAAAACATGTTCTCCGTCTTTTCTCATCTCAATCGCGGCCTGTTTATGGGGGATTGCGCTGGTGGCGTCACTGGCACTGGGCGGTGACGATATTTTGATGCGCATGGGGGCTGTAACCGCGGCGGTTTTATCGGCGGGTCTGGTCTTGTATGCGGCGCGTCCGGTGTCGTGGCCATCGGGGGTGATTTTACCGGCGCTGGCGTTCAGTGCGGTTTGGGTCGTGGCCAGCGTGCTGTGGTCCGATGCGCGGGCGATCACCATTATGATGGTTCCAACCTTTCTGGTCTTCCCGGTGCTGGCCATTTCTGTGGCGGCATTGCGGGGGGATGATTTGATCCGGTTTATCCGTGTGTCTGCCGTGTGTGGGTTTGCGGTGATTGCGGCGCTGTGCGTGTGGGCGTTGGTTCAATATTACGCGTTGCCGCACATGCTGGTCGCGGGACAGGTGCGTGAACCGTTTGCAAATCCGAATGGATATGCGTCCTTTTTAAACTGCGCCATTTTTTCCGCACTGGCCGTGGCGTGTGTTACGGTGGGGCGTGTGCGTTTGCTGGCCTGGGTCCTGATCGCGCTGATCCTGATAGCGCAGGCGACGATCAGCAGCCGTGGTGGGCTGTTCGTTCTGGTCGGGGGCATGGTTGTCTTGATCATGCTGGAACCGCGCATGATGCGGGCCAACATCAAGCCGTTGCTGGCCTGTATGGGTGCGGGTGTTCTGGGCTTGATTGCGACGCTTGTCTTTTCGCATAACGGACAGGCCACATTGTTCAGCCGTATGGGGAATATTGCCGACCATCCGGATAATTTCATTCTGGGCCGCACCGCGATCTGGGATGCGGCGGTGGGGATTGTTGCGCGCTACCCAATTTTGGGGACGGGTTATGGCACGTTCTTCCTGCACTACCCCTATGTGCGAACCCCGGTGGATGAATGGTCCGGCGGGTTTATGGCGCATAATGATTACCTGCAAATCCTGATCGAAACGGGGCCGGTGGGCGTGATTGCCATGGCCGTTATTCTGGTCGCTGCCGTGATGGCGATGGTGCGGGCGCGCAAAGCCGAAATCAATGGTCCGCAGCGTGTCGTGGCGTCGGTTTTATTCTGTGGTATCGGTGCGGTTGTCGCGCACGCCATTTTCGACTTTCCGTTTTATACGTTGCCAATCATGCTGGTGTTGCCGCTGATGATGGCGGTGTGGCTGGTGTGTGCATCATCACCGGATGCGCCGCGCCGTTCCGTTTTGTGCGGGCATCGCTATGCCGATCTGGCGTTGATCGTGGCGCTGGTCGCCGGGATGGGTGTGTGGGCGCAGACGATGCTGGGCGAACGGGCTCTGGTCACGGCGGAGCGCCTGTTCCAACGCGATGATGTGAATGGGTTTGCCGCCAAGGTAAACGAAGGGCACAGCATCGGCATGGGGATGAATGACCGGTCCTATGCCATGGCGGCGCGCATTCCGATGGGCATTATTGTGGGCAAGGGATCGCGTATCAATGATGCGGAAAAACAGGCCTTGGTCGCGCAGGCGGATAATCTGCTGACCGCGGCACAACGCCATAACCCGCTCCGCCCGGCTTATTACATGCAACAGGCGGAGCTGGCCGTGATGGCCGGGTCATACTGGCCATCATGGATGCCGGATGCGGAGGGTCTGTTGCGGCATGCGCTGATCCTTGACCCGCGTTATTTGCCCGCGCGCCAGCGTCTGGCCACCTATCTGGCCCAGAACAAACGCGGAGACGAAGCGTACGCGGTTTTGAGGGCGGGGTTGGACCGCGTTTATCTGGACCGGGTGGGCGAGGCGATTGAATATTATGATGATGTTCTGGCCATGGCCGACAAGCGCGGGGACGGAGATGACCCCCTGATCCAGCGTGCCCGGGCAGAGCAAAGGCGGGCCCAGGCTATTCAAAACCGGGCTATTCTTAAGGCGCAGGCCCGGCAGGCCGCCCGAAAAGCGGCGGAATAACTTGTCCACAGCATAGTATGCGGGTTCCGGGGCGGGCGCTGGTCAGCCGAATCCTGATATGTCACAAAGGGGAGAAGGGGCGATTCGCCCCGCTTTGCCCTATGGGGTAAGGTTCGTTCCAGATTTTTCCGCCGACAGGCTTAGAGATTCAGTATGAAAGACGACGATATCCTGCGATATGACAGAATGGTCGAAGGTGCCCTGCGCGGCGTCGTGCGCCAGGCCATCCAAGAGGTTGTTGGTGAGGTGGCCGAAGATGGCCGTCTGCCCGGTGATCACCATTTCTATATCACCTTCATGACCGATTATCCGGGTGTGAAGATTCCGGATTATCTGCGTGAACGCTATCCGGGTGAAATGACCATCGTTCTGCAATACCAGTTCTATGATCTGGGTATTATCGAAGACAAAAATGGCGGCCGCATTTCTGTGACGCTGTCGTTCAACAATGTTCCGGAACGTCTGGAAATCCCGTTGGCGGCGATCAGCATCTTTGCCGACCCGTCGGTGAACTTTGCCCTGCAATTCCAACCGCTGGGCGATGATGATGGCCCAGACATGGACCCGGGTGAAGATTTCGATGACGATGACGCGTCCACGCGTGGCGGCAATGGCGGTGAAAAAACCGGCGAAGTTGTCTCGCTGGATAAATTCCGCAAGAAAGACACGTAAGGTTCCATCTCTATGGCTCTTGACCTCTCCTTGCTCTGGGACGATTCCATCGACCCGGCGATTGAGCCGCGCCGTATCCTGATTACGCGTGGTGACTTTATCGACCCGGCGCGCGAAGATCGCAAAGTACCATGGAAAATTTATTATCCCGTTGATGATGCGGGCGAACCTTTGCCCGTGGTGATCTGGTCCCATGGTCTGGGGGGCAGCCGTGATGGCGCCGGTTTTATCAGCCGTTTCGTATCGTCGCATGGGTATGTCGTTGTGCACGTCCAGCACAAGGGAACGGATTCGTCGCTGTGGGAGGGGCAACCCGGCCACCCATGGGATGCCATTCGCCGCGCGACCATCAGCCGCGAAACCGTTCTGAACCGTTTTCGTGATGTTCCGTTTGTGTTGGATCAGCTCGTGCTCTGGGCCAAGGATAATCCCGAGATTGGCGCACGCATGGATTTTTCGCGCATCGGTATGTCGGGCCATTCGTTTGGGGCCAGCACGACGCAGATGATGGCGGGGCAAAAATTGGGCCCCGATGCGGATCATTTATACAGCATGGCCGAACCACGCTTTACCGCCGGCATTTTATACAGCCCGGTCCCCAGCCCGGTACAGACCGATCATCGGGCGGAGATTTACAAAGATATCTCCATTCCCCTGTTGATGATGACGGGGACGGCCGATGAAAGCCCGATCGAGGGATTTGGGTATGATCGTCGTATGGAGGTTTTTGAACTCTCCGGCGGACCGGATCAGAATTTGTTGATGCTCAACGGCGGCGACCACATGGTTTATAATGGCAGCCGCGGCCAGTTGGGTGATAACCCGTTGCGCGAACCCCATGAAACCATCATCAAGGTGGCCAGTCTGGCGTGGTGGGATGCATATCTAAAAGGGGACCGCACCGCGCATGATTGGGTGGTTGGCGGCGGGCTGGCGCGCTGGATGGATGATCTGGGGACGCTGACCCACAGGGCTTGAACATATCCGCCCGCTCTTCCCTTGGATTTTGCCACGAAATCGGCGGATTCTGCCATGATTTCACCCCATATTTCCGCTATCCTTTTCTGACTGAAAAAACGATTCGGCGTTATGGAAGGTTTTTGTGAGCGTAAACGGCCCCAAAAGACGACGATTTAAATTTGTTCTGATCACGCTGCTGGTTCTGGTGGCTGTCGGGGCTGGGGCATGGTTCGCATGGAAAGCCCCTGCCAGCAAAAATCCCGCCGCCACCATGATGACGGTGAAGGTGCAAACCACCACGGTTGATGATGTTGTCACCGCGCAAGGCAAATTGGAGCCGCGCGATTACGTTGATGTCGGCGCGCAGGTGTCCGGCCAGTTGGAAAAAATCCATTTCGAATTGGGCGATGTTGTAAAGGCGGGCGATCTGCTGGCCGAAATTGATCCTGAAGTGTACGAAACGCGTGTCGAGGCGGATCAGGCCCGCCTGAAAACACTCGCGGCCCAGCGTCTGGAACAGGAAGCCAGCGTTTTACAGGCGCAACAAAAATTTGACCGCAATAAAAAACTGGTGAAGGCCAAAGCTGTCAGCCAGGAAAATTTTCAGGACGCTGAAACGGCCCTGACCATCGCACAGGCGCAATTGGCGGCATTGGATGCACAAATTGCCGAAGCCCAATCCACGTTGGAGGGGGACCAGGCCAATCTGGGTTACACCAAAATTTATGCCCCGATGGATGGTACTGTCGTCGTGCAAAGCGTGCAGGAAGGCCAAACCCTGAACGCCAGCCAGCAGGCCCCGACTTTGGTGCAACTGGCCAATCTGGACACCATGACGGTGCGGGCACAGGTGGCCGAGGCGGATATTATGCGCCTGAAGGCGGACATGCCGGTTTCTTTTACCACGCTGGGGTCACAGGGACGGACATGGACCGGCACCGTGCGCCAGATTTTGCCAAGCCCCGAAACCATCAATGATGTCGTTCTGTACAACGTGCTGGTCGATGTTGATAACAAGGATCGCCAGTTGATGACGGGGATGAGCACGCAAATGTTCTTCGAAATCAACAAGGCCGAAAACGTTCTGGCCTTGCCCGTATCGGCCTTGGGCAAGCGGGTCCAGGATCAGGATGGTGATGGTACGCTGGCCTATTCCGTGCGCGTGGTGCAGGGGCGCAAGATTGAAGACCGCGTTGTACAGATCGGATTGATGAACCGTACGATGGCCGAGGTGAAATCAGGCTTGTCCGCCGGGGATGAGGTGGCGTTGCCGTTGGCCGTCACATCGTCATCGTCCGGTGGGTTCCGTGGCGGGCCGCGCCTATGAGCGAGCCACTGTTGCAGCTTTCGGGCCTGAGCCGCGTGTATGAAAGCGGCGACAGCATCGTCCGGGCGCTGGATCATATCGACCTGACCATTCATGCCGGGGAATTCGTTGCCATTATGGGGCAATCGGGCTCCGGCAAATCCACCCTGATGAATATTCTTGGCTGCCTCGACCGTCCGACGGGTGGCACATACCATGTGCTGGGGCGTGATGCGTCGGTTCTGGATGCGGATGAACTGGCGGCGTTGCGCCGCGATACGTTCGGGTTTGTGTTCCAGCGCTATAATCTCCTCGCCACGGCCAGCGCGGCGGAAAATGTCGAAATTCCTGCCATTTATGCGGGGTTGAGTGTGGCGGATCGCCGCACGCGGGCGCAGGACTTGCTGACGCGGCTGGGGCTGGGGGACCGGGCGGATCACCGTCCGTCGCAACTCTCCGGCGGACAGCAACAGCGTGTGGCGATTGCTCGCGCCTTGATGAACAATCCCCCCGTTATTCTGGCCGACGAACCCACGGGAGCGCTGGATTCCAAAAGTGGGGCCGAGGTGATGGACCTCCTCAAATCCCTGCATGCCGAAGGGCGCACGGTGATTTTAATTACCCACGATGAAAAAGTGGCGGCCCATGCCAAGCGCATTATTCGCATCAGTGATGGAAAAATCACAGATGACAGCGGTGATGGCAAAGACGGCGCCGCCGCGATTGCGCCGCATGTGGATCGCAACGCGCATGCCAGTGTGATGGCCGACATCATGGAATCGACTAAGACCGCCTTGCGCTCTTTGCGCGTCAATCTGTTCCGGACGGCGTTGACCCTGCTGGGCATTATCATCGGTGTGGCGGCGGTTGTTACCATGCTGGCCGTGGGGCAGGGCAGCAAGCAAAAGGTGCTGGACCAGATCGGGGCGATGGGCACCAATCTGCTGAACATCCGCCCCGGCGCGCCGGGCGTGCGCAGCAGTGGTGATAATGCATCTTTGACCGTGGATGATGCCATGGCGTTGGTGGGGTTACCCAATATTGATGTGGTCGTGCCGGAACGATCCGGTCGGGCGACGTTGCGTTTCGGCAATATTGATTATTCCACGACGGTACAGGGTGTGGGGGACGGGTTCCCGCTGGCGCGGGATTGGCCGGTGGCGAATGGCGCGTTTTTTATGGATCGTGATGTGTCCACCTATGCGCCTGTTATCGTGCTGGGGAAAACCGTGGCCGATATTTTGTTTCCCGGTGGTGATGACCCGGTCGGGCGTTATGTGCTGGTCGGCAATATCCCGTTCCAGGTGATTGGCGTCATGGGGGCCAAGGGCGCGGCCCCGTGGGGCGGGGATCAGGATGATGCGGTGTTCGTGCCCTATACGACCGGCATGATCCGCCTGTTCGGACAAAATTTCCTCAACAGCATCACGATTCGTGTTGGTGATATTGGTTTGATGGAACAGACCGAGGCCGCCATCGGGCAAGTTCTGATGCAACGGCATGGCACCGAAGATTACCGCATTCGCAATACGGCCTCGATTTTGGCGGCGGCGACGGAAACGCAAAATACGCTGACCGTGCTGCTGGGCACTGTGGCGGCGATTTCGTTGCTGGTCGGTGGTATCGGTGTCATGAACATCATGCTGGTCAGCGTGACCGAACGCACCCGTGAAATCGGCATCCGCATGGCCACGGGGGCGCGCCGCCGCGATATCATGTTGCAATTCAACACCGAAGCCGCCGTGGTGTGCGGCGTGGGTGGTGTGTTGGGATTGCTGGGTGGGTTTCTGGCCGGGTGGATTGCGTCCCTGTTTCAGGTCACGGTGATTTTCACGGTGGCCCCGGCGGCGCTGGCGTTTACCTGTGCGTTTGTGACGGGTGTGTTGTTCGGCTATCTTCCGGCGCGCAAGGCCGCATGGCTGGACCCTGTCGTGGCCCTCAGTTCGGAGTGAGAGGATGAAACGTTTTTTATTGGTCTCTGTTGCCGCTCTGGCCCTGTCGTCCTGTTCGCTGACGCCCGATTATACGCGCCCCGATGTGGGCACGCCCGCGGCCTGGCATATTGATGCCAAAACCGGTGTGAATGTAACGGCGGATTGGTGGGGAAATTTTAATTCAACCGAACTGAACGCGCTGATTATTCGGGCGCTGGAAAACAACAACGATTTGCGTGCGGGCATTCACCGCATTGAACAGGCTCGCGCCAGCCTGAAAATCGCCGGGGCGGATATGTACCCGTCGATGGATGGATCGGGCAATGTGTCATGGTCCCGCAACAACCCGACCAGCGGGAAAACCACGTCCGAAAATTCTGGCCGCGCCGGGGTTGGTGTGGCGTATGAGGTGGATTTGTTCGGCGCCAATCAGGCGGCGGTCGATGCCGCAACCGCGAATGTCGAGGGGGCTGTGGCCGACCGGCAGGCGCTGGCCCTGACCGTGATGGGGGATGTGGCAACCACCTATTTCACCATCCTGAATTTGAACGAACGGATTGATATTGCCGAAAGCAATTTGAAAATTTCCCGCGAAGTCCTGCGCATCGTGCAGGCGCGTGAGGATGCCGGGTCTGTGTCCGGGTTGGAAGTGGCGCAACAAAAAACGATCGTCGCCAACACCGAAGCCGGATTGGCCAGCATCCGCGAACAGCGCGTGAATGCGTATAACGCACTGGCCGTTTTGTTGGGACAGCCACCGCAAACAGTGGCGGTGCAGGCAAAGGATCTGTCGGGTGTAACCTTGCCCGCTATCGCGGCGGGGCAACCCTCGGACTTGTTGATCCGTCGTCCGGATATTTACAGCGCCGAAATGGAGTTGATCGCGGCCAATGCCAATATCGGCGCGGCCCGCGCGGCGTTTTATCCGTCACTCAATCTGGGGCTGGATTGGAGCGTGGCGGCCAGCCCGCTGGGCGATCCAACGGCCACCGCCTTGTCGCTGGCCTCCGCCCTGACCGCGCCGATCTTTCAGGGGAGGCGTTTGGAAGGTGGATTGGAACAGGCGACGGCCCGGCAAATGGAGCTGGCCGAAACCTATCGCAAAACCGTTCTGGTCGCGTTCCAGGAGGTGGAGGACGCGCTGGCCGCAATCCGTGCGTCCGGTGAACGGCAAACGGCACTGGATATCGCGGCGACGGAATCACGCCGCGCGTGGGAATTGTCGGTGAAGCAATATGATGCCGGGCTGATTGACTTTCAGACCCTGCTGGATGCGCAACGCTCGATGCTGTCGGCGGATGATACGGCGCGTTCGGCGCGGCTGGCGACCTATACGGCGGCCATTACCCTGTTCCGGGCCTTGGGCGGCGGATGGGAATCCGGGGCAATGCGCTGATTTTTCAGGGTGTTTTTAGTGGAATCCAGGGCTTTTCAAGATTTTGAATTGCCTTGGGTGGGCTTTTTTGTTACTCCTGTGCCGTCTTTTCGAAGAAGCGCTCGTAGCTCAGCTGGATAGAGTATTGGTTTCCGAAACCAAGGGTCGCAGGTTCAAGTCCTGCCGGGCGCGCCATTTTTCCCATTTTTATTCAATCGGACTGCAAATTTCCACCAGAACACCGTTCAGGTCGCGAACGTATGACACTGTTTGTCCCCATGGTTTCTGATCGGGCTTAGTGATTTCGGTAGCCCCAGAGGCAACAGCGTGCGCATGTGCCGTGACCACATCCTCTGTAACCAATGCGATCTCGATGCCCGCTGCTTTGTTTGATGGACGATTGAGAGTCGCTTCAATGCCATTGATTGTGTGCATGTCTTCTGATGCGAAGGCTAGGGCTGTCGCGCCTGTTTCAAGCTCGCCGTATTGGTTACTGTCATGCAAGAAGCGCAATTTCAAGCCAAAAGCAGATTCATAAAACGAAATGGCTTTTTGAACATCGGGGACATAAATGATGGTATATCCAAATTTCATGAAAGGCCCCATTCTTATTGATGCGCTATTATGATGAGTGGTTCAACCCGGCCTTTTTCAATGCGGCCTTTTGGCGTTTTTCCAATGCGGCCACATCGAAATCGGCGATCATTTCGTTGAACAGGCGGTGCCAGTTTACTTCTGCTTTCAAATGCAGGAAGACGGAGCCGAGGCCGAGGGCGGCGCGATCCATAAACACGAATTCACGCGGGACGGTGACGCCGCCGAGAGAGCGCAGGCGTTCATGGACCTCAGTCGCGGTTTCGCGGCCATAGATGCCGTTGGTGACCTCGCCAATCGGGCGGACGCGATCTTCCATCACCGGGCCGTACAGGAATTTGGCCCAGATATTCAGCGTCTCAATATGATCTTTGGACAGATTGTTGAAACCCCATGTTTCATAGGCATGCACGGCGCGGGCCGTGTCATCGGTCATCAATGCGTGATACAGGTCGATAACGCCGCCGATGAATTTAGGCGGGAAGACGCGGACGCACCCAAAATCCATCAGATTGATAGACAGGTCATCGCGCACCGTGTAATTGCCCAAATGCGGATCGCCATGGATCACGCCGTAATAATACAGTGGCACATACCAGGCCCGGAACATGTTCAGGGCGATTTGATTGCGTGTATCGGCGTGCGCGTCGACGTAATCCAGAATCTTTTCACCGTCCAGCCATGTGGCGGTGAGCAGGCGGTCCGTCGATAAATCGTCAATGACGCGCGGGACATGAACGGCCTTCTCATCATTCAGCATATTGCTGTAGAGTTTGCAGTGGCGGGCCTCCAGCGCGTAATCCATTTCTTCGAACAACCGGGCGGACAGTTCGTCATGGATGTATTTCGTTGAAATCGCCTTGTCGTATTTTTCGTACAGCGAGAAAATCAGTTTCAGCTGGTTCAAATCCGCCTGAATCACCGATTGCATGTCGGGGTATTGCAGTTTGCAGGCCACGCGTGTGCCGTCATGTAAAACGGCGCGGTGGACCTGCCCCAGCGAAGCTGCGGCGGCGGCGTCATGTTCGAAGGATTTAAAGCGGCTTTCCCAATCCGCGCCCAGTTCCGTTTTCATCCGGCGGCGCACGAACGGCCAGCCCATGGGGGGCGCGTTGGATTGCAACTGGCGCAGGGCGTTGGCATATTCGGGGGGCAGGGCTTCGGGAATGGTGGCCAGAATTTGCCCGACCTTCATCAACGGGCCCTTCAGCCCACCCAGAGCCAGCAACAATTCTTCGGCGTGTTTTTCGCGCTCGATCTTGAGGCCGAGATAACGCTCGCCCGCAACTTTGGCGGCCAGTCCGGCCACGGCGCCGGAGACTTTGGCGTATCGTGCGGCGCGGCTCGCGATCTTGCTGCCGCCGTCATTGGATTTTTTCGATTTGTTTTTCGGATCCTGTGCCATGGGTGCAATGTGGCGGGACTGGCAAAAAAGTCCAGCCCTATTTCCGGTTTATATCCATAATTTCACTGATTTATGGCTTGAAAAGCGCGCGGGGGCACGCCACTCTAACTCTCTGAAATATATAAATGGACCGCTTTTCCCATGACCCGCCAGATTGATACGCACCGCGACCATATTCTGCTCACCGGACTGCCCGATGTGGTGTTTGACGGCTGGGCGGTGTCCACGTTTGAAACGGCGCTGAAAAACGCGGGCGAAGACCCGGCGTTGGTGCGGGCCGTGTTCCCGGGTGGCGTGGCGGATATCGTGGCCCATTTTTCCGATTGGGCCGATGCGTCGATGATTGATGCGCTGGCGGACATCGCGCCGGAGGATCTGCGCGTGCGTGACCGCATCCGCGCGGCCCTGCTGGCCCGGTTTAACGGTCTGGCCCCGTGGAAGGAACAGGTGCGCATGGCGTCGACCTGGTGGGCGGTGCCGGGACGGCAGACGATGGCGGCGAAATGTGTCTGGCGCACGGCGGACTGCATCTGGGATTGGGCCGGGGATATTGCAACCGATTATAACCGCTATACCAAACGGGCCTTGTTGTGCGGTGTTCTGACATCGGCAACGGTGGCATGGCTGAATCATTCCGGCGATGATGACGCGGCGCTGGAAGAGTTTATTGATCGTCGCATTGATCGTATTATGACGCTGGGCAAAATGATGGGCCGCATCATGCCCGGGAAAAAAGACAATAATAAAAGATCCGGGAAGGGACATTCGGCATGAATAAGAAATCCATGCATATCGCTGTATTATCCGCTGCCATGGCTGGAATGCTGATGGGTATGCCGTTGACGTATGCCAGCAACACCCTGCCACCGGGGGCGCAGCCCGTTGCGGAGAAGGCAGGATTTTTTGAATCCATAGGCGCGAAAATCAAAGCGATGTTCCCGCAATATTTTCAGGATCGTGACACCAGCGCCGCTCCTGCTGAAACACTGCGTGCGCCGTTTGCCGACCCCAGCTTGCCGCCTGTGGCACCGACACCGCTGATGCAATTTGGCATCGGTGTCAGCGAGCTGGACAAAACGGTCGGGAAAAATCTGGATGTTCCGCATCGGAATCAGGACGAGCTGGCCAAATGGCTGGACCGGGCCGTGGCCGAAACCATGTCGTTCAGCCCGGCATCCTATCCGGACCATATCAAGCATCTGGCGACGGGCTTTACGCCCGAAGGGTTGGCGCAGTTTCAGGCGTGGGTCCAAAATGCCAATTTGATTCAGGCCATGGAAACCGGCCATCTGCAGATGAATGGCTTTGTGCAGGAAGCGCCGTTTCTGTTGAACGAAGGTGTGGTGAATGGGCGGTATCGCTGGTTGTTTGAAATCCCGGTGATGATCAGCTTTTTCGACAAGGACGTAAAGTTCATGAAAAGCTCAACCCAGATCAAGGAAACACGCCGCTTGCTGGTGCGCCTGCAAATCGGCCGTGTGGCCATCGGCGGCCTTGAAAATGGTGTTTTAATCGAAACATGGGAAGTCTACGCCAATACGCGTAAAAACTGATCAGACGATGCGTTCATTATTACAGGCGGGCGATCCGCCGCCCTTTGAAATTCTCAATCCTGATGGGCGCAGCGACTGCATCCTGATCTGCGAACATGCTGGAAACGTCGTGCCTGCGGCCTTGGGGCGCATGGGGCTGGATGATGATGATTTTGGTCGTCATTACGCCGTTGATATTGGCGCGCGCGGTGTGACGGACCATCTGTCCCGCCTGCTGGATGCGCCTGCGATTGTGGCGAATTATTCCCGTCTTGTGGTGGATATCAACCGCACGCTCGACCACGAAACAACATTCCCGACCACGGGCGAGGGTAAACCCATTCCCGGCAATGTGGGTTTGAGCGACGCGGACAAGGCACAACGGATCGACGAAATTTATAAACCCTTCGATCAAGCGGTGCGCGATGTCATCGAATCCGTTCTGGATCATGGCGGGCGCCCGATGTTGTTGGCGGTGCACAGCTATACCCCCGTTTTTTTCGGCACGCCGCGGCCATGGGAATGCGCCGTGTTATGGCGGGAGGATTGGCCCATGTCCCGGGCCATGATCGGCCATTTGCGGGCCCTTGGCTTGAATGTCGGGGATAACGAACCCTATGACAGCCGGAAACAATGTTTTGGCACGCTGGACCGCCATGCCGGGGGGCATGGTGACGGGGTGGATGGGCAGTTTTTGTGGCCCCATGCCCTGGTCGAAATTCGTAACAACCTGATCCAGAACGATAAAGACCAGCAATCCTGGGCCGAAATTCTGGCCGGGGTGGTGCATAAAATTATGGCGGATGAATCGAATCGCGGCCTTCCGCCCGACACCCCCTTGGGCTAAGATCGCCCTCGTTAACCACCATCTGTGACCGCAGACGACCCGTTTTATGCAAACGGGCTCTGGTCCATGTATTTGTCTTTGTAACGGGATTTGAAAATGGCAGAAGCACAATTGAAAAGCGTTGGGTCCGATGATGGCACGCGCGAAGTGGACGGCGTAACGGGCAAGCGCCTGAAGGCGTTTATCGAGCGTCTGGAGCGTCTGGAAGAAGAGAAAACCGCGCTGGCCGAAGATATCAAGGACGTATACGCAGAATCCAAAGCCGTTGGCTTTGACACCAAAACCATTCGCAAAATTATCCGTATGCGCAAAGTGGCGTTGGATAAACGCCGCGAAGAGGAAATGCTGCTGGAAACATACAAAGCCGCGCTCGGTATGGAATAATTGCCGTCTTTGCATTCAGTGTAAAAAGCGACACAATAAAGGCCGGGGTTCTTCCCCGGCTTTTTCTTTTTCGACGGGTTTTTCATGATGCATATTTTGCCCCGCCTTCTCATCCCCGCTTTGTTTGGCATCATCGTCGTGCTGGCGATGTTTTTCCGTGGGATTGAACAGGCCTTGTTCGCGCCGGTTTTGGGCGGGGCATGGCTGTGCGCGGCTCTGGCGTTCTGGCCCGTGTGGAATAATGTGCGCCGGGATGCCCGGTGGGATTTGCCGTGGGCACCGCTGAGCCTTGCCCTTTTGCTGTTCTTTGGCTGGATCGGGCTGGCCTTGTTCCGGGCCGATGTGATGTTTGTCAGCGGGGCCTTCACCGCCATGCTGCTGCTGGTTCCGGCGTTGTTTTTCACACTCACATTGCGCCACGATCATGATGATAAAATCTTACCTGCGCTGGTGCGCGTATTCGCGGGGCTGGGCGCGGCGTTGTCCGTGTGGACGATTTTTCAGGCCGCGGTGCTGCCCGATCTGGCGGGCGGGCGCATTCATCACCCCTTCCTGAACGCCAATGACCTGGGTGCGTTTATCGCGATGGGTGTGCCCTTTGCCTTGGCCATGCTCCTGCGCGGGACGGGGCGGGTGATGGTGGCGGGCGGTACGATGGTGGCGCTGGGCTTGGTGGCCATTGCCATGACGGAGAGCCGGGGCGGGTTTCTGGCCGCGGGGGCGGTGATTGTGGTGATGGCGCTCTGGTGCGCGCCGCAAACACGCCAGCGGATCGGGGCGTTTATTCTGACATTGGTGGTGGCGTGGGCGATCTGGTTTGCCTTATGCGCCTATCTGAATGATGCAACCACGATTGCGACGCGTTTTGGCGGCATTCTGGGGGATTCCAAGGCCAGCATTAATGAACGTTATCTGATCTGGACCACGGCGTTGTCGATGGCGGCGCACCATCCGTGGACGGGGATGGGGGGATTGGCATCGTTTTATTTATCGTATGCCGCCCTGCGTCCATTCGGGGACACCAGTGATGGATATTTCGTCCATCTGGACCCGTTGCAATTCGCTGTTGAAACGGGCATTCCAGCGTTGATCTTCTTCTATCTGTTGCTGGGTGTGATTGCGGTGCGTACGGTTATGGCGGCGTCGGCCACGCGTGATATGGGGCAACGCATGGCGGTGTTGGCACCGGCGGCGTCTTTGCTGGTGCTGGTGCTGAACGCGCATCTCAGTTTTCAACTTTATATGCCCGTGTTTTTAATTCCGGCCGGGGTTCTTCTGGCCGTGTGGTATGCGGCGACGGAACAATCTCTGGGGCGTGATCGTTTTACCTTGTCATTCAAAATGCCCTTTATGCGCCGTGCGATCTTCGTCGGTGTCATGGCTGGGCTGGTTTTGACCGCCATGTGGTGTGTCCGGGCCGGGGTGGGAATCTATTACACTGACCGGGGACATGCGATGTTGGGGCGCAACGATTTCCGGGCGGCGGAACGTTTTTTGACCATCGCGCATGGTTGGGCTCCGGACTCTTATGGGCGTGTGCATTACATTGATGCGGTGGCGGCACGGTTGCGGTTGAATAAAGATGTATTGGACGGACAGGACCCGCGCGCCGTCTATGACCGGGCCGTGGCCGGGTATGACCGGGCCATCGCCCTCAACCCCTATAATGCGTATTACCGGAACGAAAAGGCGTTGCTCACCTACGCCGCATCCGGTGTGTTAGAACCGGACGGTGTAGCCATGGCGGAGGAAATTTTGCGTGAGGCCCTGGCGCTGGATCCGTTGAATTTTGAAGTGCGTGTCGGCCTGGCACAGGTCTATGCCACATCCGGGCGGGTGGATCAGGCTGTTGCGGTGCTGGAGGATGTGATGCGCTGGCACGTGGCGGAACTTTACGCCCCACCGCAATATCTGGGCATGCTGGCGCAGATGAACCAGCGGGCGGGGCGGACCGATCGTGCCGCGTATTATGCCGACAAGATTGCCGAACGCACAGAACAGCGCAATGCACAGGTGCGGGGCCGGACGGGTGTGGATCAATGGCTGAAAAAATTACGGGACCGATTGGCCCCGTAATTTTGGATACGTAATTTTGTGTACGTGATTTTTGTGAATTAGTTGATGGTCAGATGTTGCGGCACGTTTGGGCGCTTCATCGTGGCTTCGTCGCGGAAGCGCACTTCAACTTCGGCCAGGCGCGCCAGCGTGTTTAACATGCGCACAGCCTTCGGCGTATCATTATAGGCTTCGCCAAAGGCGGCCAGTTCCTTCATAACGGCTTGATCATCGTCGGACATAAAGCGGGAGCGCATCAGCGCGCTGGCGACCAGCAGAAACATTTGGTCCGGATTGTAACGGGATTGGCCGGCATCGGCACGCGCCAGCATGCGGTCCCCAATATGGGACCCGGTGGAGTTTTCATTGAAAGTTCTTTTCAATCCCGACATATCAACATCCTGTTCTTTAACGCTACTGTTAATTTATTAACATTTTTTTAAACCTTACCCAAAAAACGGCTCTGGCGCAAGGAAAAATCAGAATTATGGGAAAGTGGTGGATTTCTGCGGCCTTTGGGCAGCGGGTGAATTTACCGATTGTTTATATTTTCCCTATATCGTGACAGCGAACAGGAAGACCATAAAAAGAGGATTAGATGAAACCCGTTTCGCTCAACCATACGATGATCCAGATGTCGCAACGTCTCGACGCGTATCTGGATGCACGCGATGCGGAAATTCGTCAGGAAGAATCCGGTCACGACGAAGAACGCGCCTTGCGCGCCGTCGACAGTTTGCTGGCCCATCTGCACAAACAGGCATTGGATGCCGAAATTCATTTCAAACGGCTGGAAAAGCAGCGCGGGGCCAAAGACCCGATGGCGCAAATCGCCGCCGACATGATGGACAGCGCGAAGAGCGCCTATCTGACCCGCTTGCTGGAAGCGCGTGAAGACGACGCGGTGCAGGCCGCGGTGAAGTCGATGCTTCTGCGTCTGGACGAAGAGCGTGAAGCCGAGCTGGCCGAAACCAAACAAAAATTCTGGGATCGTCTGAACGCGTTCCACTTGCGCATGCGCAAGCAAATGGAAGCGGAGCAGCACAACGCCGATCCATCCATGGCTTTGTTTGCCATGATGATGATGAACGGAATCAATGCGGGCCTGAGCGCACACAACCCATTTGATGGCATCCAAAAACAAATGCGGCGCCAAAGAACCTTTGCCGCCGCATTCGCTGAAGCATCCTTCGGGCCACAGCCCGGCGGGTCTATGTCGGCGTTTGCCGGTTCTTAAGCAACTCATCCACCACGGCCGGATCGGCCAGTGTGGATGTATCACCCAGGCTATCAATCTCACCGGCGGCAACCTTGCGCAGAATGCGGCGCATGATTTTGCCTGACCGTGTTTTGGGCAGGCCGCTGACCCACTGGATCACATCCGGTGTGGCGATGGGACCGATGATCTTGCGCACCACCTGAACGATTTCCTTTTTCATCTCTTCGCTCGGTTCGCGCCCGGTGTTCAGGATGACATAGGCATAAATGCCTTGACCCTTCAGATCGTGCGGGAAGCCGACAACGGCGGATTCGGCAACGCAATCATGTTCGTTGATGGCGGATTCAATTTCCGCCGTGCCGAACCGGTGGCCGGATACGTTGATGACATCATCCACACGGCCCGTGATCCAGTAATACCCGTCTTCATCACGGCGGCACCCGTCACCGGTGAAATATTTGCCCTTGAACGTGCTGAAATAGGTTTGTTCGAACCGGGCGTGGTCGCGGAACACGGTGCGCATCATGCCGGGCCAGGCATCATTGATGCACAAATTGCCCTCGCACGGGCCGTTCATAATATGCCCTTCGCCATCGACAATTTCCGGTGCGACGCCGAAGAATGGTTTGGTGGCCGATCCCGGCTTGGTGGCAATGGCACCGGGCAGCGGTGTAATCATGTGGCCGCCGGTTTCGGTTTGCCACCAGGTATCAACGATGGGGCAACGCCCTTCACCAACCACGCTGTTATACCACATCCATGCCTCGTGGTTGATCGGTTCGCCCACGCTGCCCAGAATGCGCAGGGACGACCGGCTGGTTTTCTTCACCCATTCATCGCCTTCGCGCAACAGCGACCGGATGGCCGTGGGGGCGGTGTAGAAAATATTGACCTTGTGCTTGTCAATCACCTGCCAGAAGCGCGAGAAATCCGGGTAATTCGGCACACCTTCAAACACCAGCGACGTGGCCCCATTGGCCAGCGGGCCATAGACGATATAAGAATGCCCGGTGACCCAGCCCACATCGGCCGTACACCAGTAAATTTCGCCCGGCTGATAATCAAACACCCATTCGTGGGTCAGGCTTGTATACACCATATATCCGCCGGTGGTGTGCAATACGCCCTTCGGTTTTCCGGTGGAGCCGGAGGTGTAGAGGATAAACAGCGGGTCTTCCGCGTTCATTTCCTCGCACGGGCAATCGGTGCTTTGCGTATCGACAATATCATGCCACCACACATCCCGTTTCGAATCCCACGCCACATCGCCGCCAGTGCGTTTTAACACGATCACCGTGGACACGTCGGGGCAGGATTTCAGGGCTTCGTCAGTGTTTTTCTTCAACGGCACTTTTTTGCCGCCGCGCAATCCTTCATCCGCCGTAATCACGATGTTGGAATCGCAATCCAGAATGCGGTCGCGCAATGAATCAGGCGAAAAGCCACCAAACACAACGGAATGGACCGCACCAATGCGGGCGCAGGCCAGCATGGCATAGGTGGCTTCGGGCACCATCGGCATATAAATGGTGACGCGGTCGCCTTTCTTCACGCCGCGGGCCTTCAGCGCGTTGGCCAATTTGGACACTTCATCCTTCAACTGGGCATAGGTGATGTGCTTGCTCTCGTCCGGGTTATCCCCCTCCCAGATCAGCGCGGTTTGGTTCGCGCGCGCGGGCAAATGGCGGTCGATGCAGTTATGCGCCGCGTTCAACGTGCCATCTTCGTACCATTTGATGGATACGGGGCTGTTGAAGCTGGTGTTTTTGATCTTCGTCGGTTTTTTGAACCAAGTAATCCGCTCCGCCATCTCGCCCCAGAAACCGTCCGGGTCCGTGATGGAGCGTTGATACAACGCATCATATTGTGCGGCGGTGATATGCGCCTTGGCTGTGATGGCGGCGCTGGGTTGAAAAATTTCCTTGGTCATTGCGACTCCGGCTGGGTTTTTTGTGGCGGTTGACGACATGGCGAAATAGCCCCTGAAAACGTCTGAAAATGTCTTGGATTCTTATTTTATGCCAAAATTTGTAACACAGCCCTAAAGCCGGGGGGAGGCTGGGGTTTTGTGCGATGCAAAAAGACTTGTGTTGCCAAGCTTTTTCTTGCGTTGGCAACGGACATAATTATTTTGCATAGCATGTGGGCGGCGACGTGTTCGCTTATAAAACTGGATCGGCCTCAATCGGTTGCGCTTTCTGTGCCTTGCGCAGGGCGATGATGCCGACGCCGGACAGGGTCAGGGCGCCGCCAATCACCAAGGATTGATCAATCTGTTCGCCCAGCATCATGGCGGACAGGATAATCGCCACCACCGGCATCAGCAGGATAAAGCATGTGACCTTGGCCACCTCGTTGCGGGAGAGGAGGGCTTGCCACAGGATGTGCGACAGGCTGACCAGCACGACCTGATACCCAATCGCGCCGCCCAATTGGGACCAGTCGGTGGCGGCGATTTGTGTCCATCCGGCCGGGGCCATGATCAGCGAGGCGATCAACACAAACGGAACGGCAAAGCCGTTGGTCAGGGCGATAAAGGTGGCGGGGTGGACGCTTTTTAACTGGCGCATGCGGATATAGCTGAACGCCAGCGCGATGGTGCAGGCCATGGTGATGGCAAAACCCAGCGGGTGCCCGGCCACATCCGGCCCCTTGAGCGTGACCAGCAAGCCCGCAAAGCCAAGGGCGATCCCGCCCCATGTGCGCCAGCCGATTTTTTCCGCCAGCAACCACCAGCCCAGCAGGGTCGCGAACAGGATTTGTGATTGCAGCAGAATGGCCATGGTCGATGCATCCATCATCTTCATGGCGACGAACAGGAACCCCTGGTGCAGGACGCACATATAGAAAGAGATTTCGGCAATCTTTTTCGCCACATCCCACCCTGGCCATTTGATAAAGGGCAGGAAGACCAAAGTGGTCAGGGCAAAGCGCAGCGTGATGAAGGTCAGCGGTTCGGCTTGGTTCACACCGATTTTAATGGCAACGATGTTCCCGCCCCAAATGACGATGACCAGCAGGCTGAGAAGAACATCACGCAACGACATAATACGCAGAACCTTATATCAAGGGGTTATTTCAGGCCGCCCATCTTGCAGATGGTTTTCCATTCGGCGGCGGTGACCGGCGACACGGACAGGCGCGATTGCTTGACCAGGGCCATATCCTGTAACGCCGGGGTGTCCTTAATGACGGCCAAGGTCACGGGTTTGGGCATGGCGCGATCGGCTTTGACATCGACCATCACGAACTTGCCCTTTTCATCGGTCGGGTCGGGGTACGCCTCGCGGACGATCGTGACGATGCCGACGATTTCTTTGCCTTCATTCGAATGATAGAAAAAGGCTTCGTCGCCCTTCTTCATGGCGCGGAGATTATTGGCGGCTTGATAATTGCGCACGCCGTTCCAGCCCTCGACGCCTTTTTTCACCTGCTGGTCCCAGGACCAGACGAAGGGTTCGCTTTTGACCAGCCAGTAAGCCATGGGATTTCCTTGTCCTTTATATTAAACGGGCGGCCCCGAGGGACCGCCCGTCTATGATATGGACCGGATCTGGCCCTTGGCAAGGGCCGTTGGGTCTTAAGGTATTGTCGGCGGGGTGATATTCATGGTCCGGAACCGGTTTTTATAGGCATCGGTTCCCGGAATATCGGCGGCATCGCGTGTATCAATAATTTGCGGCAGGCCGTTATTGGTAAAGGTCACCTTCACCTCGTCCAACGTGATGGTTCTAGCTGTATTGGATTGCATGACGGCGTCAACCGTGTCCGGCGGCAGGAAGCTGTGGACATGCACAACCGCCCCATCAGGCAGAGCGGCACGGTGTTTGTCGTTTTGCGGGGATGCCGGCAGGTAAAAGATATGGGCCAGGAAGGTGCGTTTTTTGTCGCCAATCTGGTGCGCACCATAATTGTTGCCGGGAGAGGTCAGCATCGTTGGTTGGACAATGATGCTGGACAGGTCGTCGGTGATATCGTTTGCGTTACACATGGTGGTATCAATCCTTTTTTATATTTGTATCGTTTTGGTTACGGGTTGATTTGGCGGTGGATCATCGGTTTGTATCCCGGGCCACGGTTGCAGGCGCAATCGCCACAGGGCGATGTGCCTTTGCCAAACATGGATTTTGATGCGTGGGCGTTAAACGCCGCAGTTCCATCAATCTCGCATGCATTGCGGGCGTCGAACGCCTTGGGCAGATTTTGCGAATGGTGGGAAACGCGGATGGAATTGTATTTCGGCATTTCAAACTGCAGCTGATCGAACGTGATCGTACCGGGGTGTTGCATGGCCTGTTCAACCATATCGCGGGGGAGGAGAGAGGAGACAGATACGCGGTCGTTTTCGTTCAGGACTTTTTTGATTGCAGCGTTTTCGGGTGTGTCGGGAATGTAGAAAACGCTGGCGGTGAAATCGTGGCGGATCAGGCGGACATTCCCGTGCGGATCGCGTTCGACGATGTTGCTGGGCGGATCGATGGGCTGAAGGATAATTCCACGGGCGTTAATCAGGGCTTGTTGGCGGGCTTGTTGTTCTGCGGCTTGTTGCTGTTGCAATGCCTTGTAGTGATCAGAAATACCTTCCATGGTGTGTGCTCCGTTCCTGTGGGGTTAAAGTTCGTAGCTGTAATCCGTCTTTGGGGGTTTACGGTTACCTTTTTCACATGTGCAGGTGTCGCATGGGCTGGGCATGTCGCGCCCCATGACGGCCTTGCGTGTGGCTTCGACGTGAAGCACATGTGATTTTGTTCCGGGTGTCTGGCACGCGGTGCGCAGGTCAACGGCATCGGGATAACCGAGGGCGTTGAATGTCACGCTCAATTTTTCAAAGGTGATGGTGTTGCCGCATTCATTGATCCGGGCAACATCGCTATCGGTCATATAGCTGTGAATGTTGAGCAGCGTGTCTTCGCGCAGGCTGCTGCGGAATTTTTTGTTTTGCGGAGTGTCGGGCAAAAAGAAAACTTTGGCCATGAAGCGGCGGACGTGGTCGTAATTGTCACTGCTGCGCGAACTGCCGAGGGGTGTAACAATCAGCCCCTGAACGTCGTAGGGGGTGTTGATTTCAACCTTGGCGTCGTCTGTGTTGGCCATCGTCGGCTCCAGCGATAGGTTACGATGACGCACACTATGAAAACCGCAATGTTTATGTCAAGAAATTAAATTACCGCGGTTTTTCAACGGCTTATTTTCCTTCGGCCTTGATCGGACGCTCCAAAAGCGCCGTCATGGCGTCGCGGACGGCCAGTCCGCCATCCAGGCAGGCGTGAACGGCGGCGGAAATGGGCATGTCCACGCCCTTATCTTTGGCCATGGTGGCCAAGGCGCGGGCCGTGTAAACGCCCTCGGTCACGGACGTTCGCGCGCCGAGAATTTCATCCATCGTTTTGCCTTCGCCCAACGCCGCGCCCAGCGAGAAGTTGCGCGATTGCATGGACGAACAGGTCAGCATCAAATCACCCATGCCGCACATGCCCATCAATGTTTCGCGTTTGCCGCCCATGGCCACGGCCAGACGCGCAATTTCCGCCAGACCGCGTGTGACCAAAGCCGCGCGCGCAGAATCTCCCAGGCCCAGCCCGTGGATCATGCCGCTGGCAATCGCAATCACGTTTTTCACCGATCCGCCAACCTGCGCACCGACCAGATCGTCGCTGGCGTAGGGGCGCAATGTGCGGCATGCCAACGCATCACACAATCCTTCGGCGGTTTTGGAATCGCGCGCGGCGATGGTGACGGCGCTGGGCAATCCGCGGCCAATTTCGGCGGCGAATGTCGGGCCGGTCAGAATGGCGGGAATGGCGTCCGGTGCTTCTTCGGCCAGCGCATCGGTCATCAATTTCCCGGTGGAAATTTCAATGCCCTTGGCACAAATCACGATGGGTTTGTTGGCAATCGCATCCTTGATCGGGCGCAAGCTGGCGCGCAGATATTGCGCGGGGGTCACCATCAAAATAATGTCCGATTCCAGTGTGGCGTGAATGTTATTCGTCGCGCGAATGGATGGGTTCAATTTCACGCCGGGCAGGAATGGCGTGTTTTCGTGGGCCGTGTTGATGGCGGACACAACATCATCTTCCATCGCCCAGATGGTGATGGCGCGACCACTTTCGGCCATGCATTGCGCCAGCGCCGTTCCCCATGCACCACCACCGATAACGCCGATTGTTTTCATGATCTGATGTCCTTCGTTGTACTTTGATCGTTATGCCTTGATGCCGGCACCGGTTTTGGGTTCCGCATCCGGATCCAGCGGCCAGCGCGGGCGGGCCGCGAAATTGAGCGGGGATGTATCGCCACGGCGCAGCCGTTCAATGCCCGCCCACGCAATCATCGCCCCGTTATCGGAACAGAGTTTCAGGGGCGGCGCGACAAAAGTAAAGCCCTTCGCCGCGGCCAGATCCTCCAGCGCGCCGCGCACGGCCATATTTTTTTTTCCGCCCGCCACAACAATGGTGGGTGTGGTGTGCGTGGGATAGGATTTTTTGAATTGATCCATGGCGCGTTTGCAACGATCCGCCACAACATCGCGCACCGATGCCTGGAACGATGCGGCAATCGCGGCGACATCCGCCATTTGCAATGCACCGGGGGGCAGCGCATCAACATGATGGCGCACAGCGGTTTTCAGGCCAGAGAATGAAAAATCACAATCGGGCCGGTGCATCATTGGGCGCGGCAGCGGAAAACGGGCCAGCGCCGCGGCACCGTCGGTGCATTGATTGGCCGCGCGTTCCAGATTGGGGCCGCCGGGATAGGGCAGGCCCATCAATTTTGCGGCCTTGTCAAAACATTCGCCCAACGCATCATCCAGCGTGGTGCCCCAGCGGTGATACACGCCGACATCTTCCACCACCAGAATTTGCGTATGCCCACCGGACACGAGCAACAGCAGATAGGGGAATTGCAGAGACTGATCGCTCAGGCGCGGGGTCAGCGCATGGGCTTCCAGATGGTTCACGGCGATAAAGGGTTTTTGCGCGGCGGCGGCAATCGCCTTGCCCGCCATCATCCCCACCATGACCCCGCCAATCAGGCCGGGGCCACAGGTCGCGGCCACGCCGGACAGGTCGGCGAAGGATAATCCGGCCTCGTCCATCGCGCCCTTGATCAGGCGGTCGAGGTGGTCCATATGGGCGCGGGCGGCAATTTCCGGCACAACCCCGCCAAAAATGCGGTGGTCATCCAGCTGGCTCAGGACCATATTTGACAGAATCGTGCCGTTGCCGTCCACAAGGGCGGCAGCAGTTTCATCACAACTTGTTTCTATGCCTAGAACGACCATAACCGGAATGCTATAAGGGCCCCGTCTTTAATAAGCAAAGTAAAAAAATGGCCCAAAAACTGCGTATTGGAACCCGGGGATCGAAGTTGGCGCTGGTGCAGGCCAACATGGTTGCTGATGCCCTGAAGCGGGCGCACCCGGGCCTGGATGCCGAAATTGTTGTGATTCAATCCTCTGCCGACTGGAAGCCGGAGCAGGGCGAGACCCGCCTGTCCGAAGCTGAGGGCGGCAAGGGCCTGTTCGCGCGCGAGATTGAGCAGGCCATTCTGGCCAATGCCGTGGATTGCGGCGTCCATTCGATGAAGGACATGGCGTCGTTCCTGCCCGACGGGTTGCAGGTGGTGCATGTTCTGGACCGCGCCGATCCGCGCGATGCGTTACTGGCGAATGATGGCATTCAATCGATTGCAGATTTGCCCCAAGGGGCCGCGGTCGGTACGGCCAGCCTGCGTCGTCAGGCGATGTTGCTGGCGCTGCGCCCGGATCTGAAAATCGTTCCTTTGCGTGGTAACGTGCCAACACGGATTGAAAAACTGCGCAGCAAACAGGTGGATGCAACCATTCTGGCACTGGCCGGGTTGAACCGTCTGGGGCTGGCGCATGAAGCGTCCTGCACCATTGAGGCCGATACCATGTTGCCCGCCGCGGGGCAGGGCATTGTCGGGATTGAAACGCGCGTGGGTGATACGCAAACTGCACTCTTGTTGGATGCCATTCATAACCGCGAAACCGGTTTGGTTCTGGCCGCCGAACGTGCGGCGTTGCAGGTTCTGGATGGCTCATGCCACACACCGATTGGTGCGCATGCGACATTGGATGGCGATCAATTGCATCTGCGTGTGCTGGTCGCCTCTGGTGACGGGGTGCAGGTGTTCAGGGATGAACAATCCGGGCCCGTGCATGGTGATCATGATGCGGCCCTGATTGGTCAGGTGGTTGGCGCGCGTCTGAAATCGCGTTTGCCCGACGGTATTTTGCAATGATTCTGTCCGGCTTTTGTCGGCCCATTGTTCTGGTCACGCGCCCCGCGGACGATGCAGGGGAATTGTGTGATGCGGTGCGCGCCGCCGGGTTTATCCCGATGCTGGCCCCGATGCTGGACATCGTTCCACTGCACCCAACGCTTCCATCCTTTGATGATATTCAGGCGATTGTGTTCACCAGCATGAACGGCGTGCGTCATTGCCCCGCCGTGCCGCGTGATCGTCCCGTTTACTGTGTCGGTGATCGCACGGCGGATGCGGCACGGGCCGCGGGTTTTACCACGGTGGTTAGTGCCAGTGGCGATATCAATGATCTTGAGGCTGTTTTGGCCGGGGCAAACCTGAAACCGGACCGGGCCATCCTGCATGTCTGCGGGGCGGATGTGGTGCGCCCGCTGAGTGCGCCGGGGGTGCGGGTTGAGCCGCTGGTGGTCTATTGCGCCGATATGGTGACGCGCCTGCCATGGGTTGTGCGGGTGCTGATTCGGCTGGGGTTTGTGACCGGTGTTTTGTTTTTTTCGGCGCGCACGGGGCAAGCCTTTGTAAATGCGGTGAAAAAAGTCGGTTTGGACTGGGCATGTGACGGTATCGGGGCCTTGTGTCTGTCGGATTCGGTGGTAGAGTCTGTATCGGACCTGTCGTGGCGCGAACTTTATAGTGCGCAACGCCCTGATCGGGCCGCCATGCTGGACCTTTTGGATCATCTGCGTCCTTAAAATTTACGTAACTCTTCACCGCCCGTATTTCGTTCGTGGGCCGCAAAGGGCCGATTAAGACCATGCAAAATTCTTCCGCACCCATCACTCCGGATGACAATGCCATTAACAATGCCGAAACCGTGATTGAACGCTTCGGCGGCATTCGCCCGATGGCCACAAAAATGGGCGTGCCCGTAACAACGGTGCAGGGCTGGAAGAAGCGCAATGTCATTCCCGGCAATCGCCGCGCCGATGTGGTCAGCGCCGCCGCCGCGCATGGCGTGGATTTGTCGGGTGTGCTGGATGCCGCCGCACCCGCATCTGGCGCCGCGCCAGTAAGGCCACAGCCGCAAGCCGCGGCCCGTCCGGTTTCCCCTGAACAACCGACAATCAATCTGGGCGCGGATCGCGATCTGGATAAATTCAAACGCCAGGCCGTGCGCAGTGCGATGCTGGGGTCGGCGTCATTGGTGATGGTCTTTGTGCTGATCAGCGGCATGCTGATCGCCGTGGGAAAACAAAAGCTGGATCAAACCAGCAACCGCGTCGCCACGTTAGAGCGCGATGTCGAAGCCGTGCAATATACCGACCCGGACCAGGCCGCGAAAATTGCCAAGGATCTGGGTGACCGGATCAATGATTTGAAATCCGAAGCCGCGGGCCTGCAAACCCGCGTCGCCGATTTAAAGGATCAAGCCGAAGGGATCGTCAGCCAGATCAAGGCCGCCGATGTCGCGGGATTGATGAGCCGCCTGTACGCGTTGGAGCAACAGGTGCAGGGTATTGCCGGCGCATCGCCGGAACTGTCCGATATGCTGGCGCGTCTGGGCGATATGCAGACAACGCTGGAAGGGCAGGCGCAATTGCAAAATTCGCTGGCCGATCTCAAAACGTTGGTCGAGGGAATGCAGGGCCGCATGGGCGAAATGGATTCCACACTGAAAGATGTGCAGGAAGGTGATTCCGCTCTGGCCCAGACGTTGCAGGGCGTTTCGCCCGCCGATTTGAAAGCGGCGGCGTTGTTACTGGCCTTGACGCAGGTGCGTGAATCCGCCGCGCGGGAACAGCCGTTTTATGATGACCTTGTCCTGTTGAAAAACATGGTGGGTGAGGAAGATCCCGAACTGGCCGCCGCGATTGATCGTTTGGCACCGTTGGCACAGCAGGGCGTTTTATCCCCCGAAGGCTTGTCCAACGAACTGCGCAGCCTGACGGGCGATATCGTCGTGTCATCGCTGAAGGGCGAAGATGTGTCGGTGCAGGATAAAGCCATGGCGCGTTTGCATGATGTGCTGAAAATCCAGAAGGATGGCCAGCTGGTCACCGGCACGGATACGCAGGCGCGTGTCGCACGGGCGCAGGTGATGCTGGATAACGGCGATGTCGAAGGGGCGCTGGCCGAGCTGGAGGCCCTGCGCGGACCTGCGGCGCAAACGGCGCAACCGCTGATCGATCAGGCGCAAATGACCTTGATGCTGGAAAATCTGCAAAGCACCGTGACCGAAGGGGTGATGGGCCACATTGGCCGCGCCCGGTCCATGGGCGGGGCCATTGGTGGGGCTGTTGGTGATGCTGTCGGCGCGCCGACATCGGGATCGACCGCACCTATTATGATGCCGAAACAATAACCGTTGAATGAAACCTTGAACCGGAGCTGATCATTATGATCCGGACGTTGTGGATCCTGACAAAAATTGCCGTTCTGGTCGCCGCCGGTTGGTGGGTGGCGCATTGGGCCATGAATAATCCGGGCACGGTGCAGATCTCATGGCTCGGCTATGATATTGAGGCGCATATCGGGTTGGTCCTGTTGGCCGGGTTTGTTGTTATCCTGGCGGCGTTGGTGGTCTATCGCATTTGGCTGACGTTGGTGTCACTACCGGTGATGTGGGGCAAGAAACGCGCGGATAAACGTCGTGACCGTGGTATGCGGGCGCTGGTTCTCGGCCTGTCGGCGGTCGCGGCGGGTGATGCTCGCGTGGCCGGGTATCAGGCCACACGCATGCGTAAATTTTTGCCGAAGGATGGCGGTCTGCCGCATTTGCTGGAAGCACAAGCCGCGCGTCTGCAGGGCAATGATCTGGTCGCTCGCGCGCATTTTGACGCGTTGATGCGGGATAAAGAAACGGCGTTTCTGGGTGTGCGCGGTTTGATGCAGGACGCGATGGATCACGCCGATGTGGATGCGGCGCTGGTTCTGGCGCGCAAGGCACAGGACATGCACCCGAAACAAAAATGGATTTTGCGCACCGTGTTTGGATTGGAAGTGCAGAAACATGACTGGACGGCTGCGGAAAAAACTTTGAAATCCGCCGAGCGTGTGGGCGCTTTCACAGCGGAGGAAGCGCAATCCAACCGTCTGGCCCTGTTGATGGCGCAAGCCGATCAGGATTTGCGGGCGGGGTTGCAGGCCCAGGCGTTGCATCATCTGCGCGATGCCATTCAAATTTCCGCCGCGTTCGTTCCGGCGGCGGTGCGTCTGGCGCGGTTGTGCATCGACCTGCAAAAGAAACGCGAAGCCGCACGCATTATTGAACGCGCCTGGCGCGCCAACCCGCACCCGGATTTGATTCCGTTGTGGGATGCGCTGGCCCCGGAAAACAAGGCCAGCGACGCCATGGTGCGGATGCGGTGGTATGAACGTCTGGTCGCCCTGCGCCCCGATCATGCCGAAAGCCAGTTGGCCGCCGCGCGCGCCGCATTGGAAGGCGGACTGTGGGGTGAGGTGCGTCAATATCTGGTGATGGCGGAAACATTGCATCCATCGCCGCGCATCTATCGCCTGTGGGCGCGGTTGGAAGAAAAAACCGGCCACCCGGAAACGGCGAAGCGCATGTTGGAAAAGGCGGCGGATGCCCCGGCGGATCCTGTCTGGACCTGCCGTCAAACGGGGCGCATTTATGAACGCTGGTCCCCGATTGCGGAACCACACGGCACATTCAACACGATTGTCTGGGATTACCCGGATGCGCGGAAAAACCTGCTCGCTGATGGCTCTATCCTGCACATGCAGGCCGATCCGTTGCTGGCGGCTCCGGTGCGCAGTCTGGGTGGACGTTAAATTTTCAACCGCATCACCAGCGGGAAAAATGCAAATCCGGCAATAAACCCGCCAATATGCGCGGCCCATGCAATTGTGCTGCCGCCCGGTCCGCCCATGGAGCCGAAGGCGACCGAAATCACAATCCAGAGCAGGATAAACGGCCACAGGCCGTATTTTCCGCCCATGCCGCCGGGGTTTTGCGCATACAGGATCAACATGATGGCCGCGAATAATCCGCTGATGCTGCCCGATGCGCCGATGACGGGCGCTTCGGATCCCCAGTTCAGGGCCATGTGAAACGCCGCCGCGGCCAGGCCGCAGAGAACGAACAAAACCACCATGCGTTTAGCGCCGAGTGCGCGTTCACATCCGGCACCAAAGGCCATCATCATCACGCTGTTCAATCCCACATGCAACCATCCACCGTGGATCAGCATATAGGTGAACGGACCGACAATCATCGGCCAGCCAAATCCGAATTGTCCGGTGTAATAGGCGGGCACAAAACCCAGATGGGCCATCACCCAATATTGCCATTCCGGGCTGAGGGCGAAACTCATAATCAATTGCACCACGACAAAGGATGCGATCATCCATTTTGTCACCGGGGGCAGGTTGATCAGCGGGGCGTGATCGTCATGCGTTTGTGCGTTCGCGTTGCGCCCCGTTTTATTGTTTTTGGGGCGGCGTTGGAAACGGATGATATTGCTGTCCGCGCCCATTGTTTTGTTGGGGGTTGTATTGGGTGTTTCATCACGGTTTTTGCCATTATTATGGCCATTATCATCCTGCATGCTGACCCCTTTGGCCAAACTGATTTCTTCGCCTATACTGCGTACGACTTTTCGAATCTAGGGTTTTCCCGCACAAAGGACAAGTATCATGGCATATGATTTTACAACCGCGGCAAATTCGTTGGACGAATTTTGGATGCCGTTCACCCCGCAACGCTATTTCAAAAAGGCACCGCGCATGATCGTGCGGGCCAAGGGGATGTATTATTATGATCCGGAAGGCAAAGAAATTCTGGATGCCGCCGCGGGCATGTGGTGCGTCAATGCGGGCCATGACCAGCCGAAAATTAAAGAGGCGATCACCGCGCAACTGGAATTGATGGATTATGCGCCGTGTTTCCAGTTCGGCTATCCAACCGTGTTCAAGGCCGCATCGCGTTTGATCGCGGATATGCCGGAACCCTTTACCAACGTGTTTTTCAGCAACTCGGGGTCCGAGGCCGTGGATACGGCGTTGAAAATCGCGCTGGCGTATCACCGTATCCGGGGCGAGGGCACGCGCCGCGTCCTGATCGGGCGTGAACGTGGGTATCATGGTGTGGGCTTTGGCGGTATTTCCGTCGGTGGCCTGCCGTATAACCGGGCGACCTTTGGTCAATTGCTGCCGAACATCGATCATTTGCGTCATACGCATGATTTGATGCGCAATGCGTTTGCACGCGGTATGCCGGATCATGGTGCCGAATATGCGGATGAACTGGACCGTCTGATTTACCTGCATGATCCGATGAATATTGCGGCGGTGATTGTTGAACCCGTGGCCGGGTCCACGGGGGTTCTGCCGCCGCCGAAGGGGTATCTGCAACGCCTGCGTGAAATTTGCACCAAGCATGGCATCTTGCTGATTTTTGACGAGGTCGTGACGGGTTTTGGCCGTTTTGGCACGATGTCATCGGTCGATCATTTCGGTGTCATGCCGGATATCATCACGATGGCGAAGGGGATCACCAACGGCACGGTTCCGCTGGGGGCAACCTTTGTGACCAAAGCCATCTATGACGCGTTCATGCAAGGGCCGGAACATATCATTGAATTGATGCACGGCTATACATACTCCGGTCACCCGCTGGCCGCCGCCGCCATCATCGGCACGCTGGATACCATTCAGGACCAGAAAATCTGGGACAATGCCAAGGCGATGGCCAAACCGTTCGAAGATGCTGTGCATTCATTGAAGGGTGAGCCGCATGTGGTCGATGTGCGCAATTGTGGCATGCTGGCCGGTATTCAACTGGCGGAAAGCAAAGACCCGAACGATCTGAACAAATATCCGCGCGAAGTGTCGTATGAATTGTTCCGCCGCGGATTGATGGTGCGCTATACGGGGCCGAATTTGTATCTGTCCCCGCCATTGATCATCAACCAGGCCCAGATCGATCAGATCGTGACGACGATCAAGGATGTGTTGAAAACACTGTAACGAAATTTAAAAAGAAAACCCGCGCACAGGCCATGCTTCCTGTGCGCGGGTTTTTATTCAAGGCTGGAAACTTATGGCCCGCCCGGCGTCGGTGGTGTTGGGGCGGTTGCGCCGAACATCTGTTCATTGTCGGCTTTGTATTTGTATGGAACCGTCTCGTCACCCTTGGGGGCCAGCCCGCCACCCGGTGTGGCCCGAATAACGGCCCCGGCGGCGCGTGTTTCAATGGCGGCCGTGATCAAATCAACATGACCATGTTGCAACCCGTGTCCGATACGATTGGCCAGAACGTCAATCTGTTCCGTTGGTTTGCCGACGACGGTGGCGCTGGCGTCACCTCTGTCTGCAATCTGGCCTGCGGCGGCGCCGCTAAAATGATTTCTACCCATATCGTCCTCCTGATTAACGGACGTTGATTTCAATGAAGGTCGGCGTCTGGAAGCTGACCGGATATTTTTTCAATTCCTTCGGCGGCAAGTCACGCCCGCTCAGGCCTGCTTTGACCTCAATCCGCACCTTGTCTGGATCGCGCCAGTCATAAACGACACAGTGGCTTTTGAACTCTCCGGCTTGGCGGCATTGTTTGACAACGCGTTTGCCGGGATATAGCGGTTCATCCAGCCCTGCCTTTTGCAGGATCTCCTGAATGTTGACTTGCATGGTGACACCTCTTCTTCTTTTACCGTGGCCCTTATTTGTGGCGGTTTTCCGTTCTGGTTTCCGGATTATTTTCCGGAATGATTGAGCCTATAATGTCCTCAAAGGCTTAAAAGGGGGTTAACATAAGTGCGATCTTTGGGTGGGGGCGTTTTTCTGCGCTTTTTGCCCCATTTTCGCGTGTGGGAATTTCCATCCCGGGGCATGGGCTGATATAATCAAAAGGCAGATTTTGAAGAGGGGACTATCCATGGCGATGTGCGCATTCAATAATCGTTTATTGGCCCGTTTGTTTGGGGCGGCACTGGTCGTGACCGTGGTGGGCCTGGCTGGCCCGTCTGTGGCCCAGACGGCGAAAAATAACGGCACGACAAGCGGCAGCGCCGTTTATAACAGCACGAAATCGAGCGGCAATGCCACGGCCCCCACGGGCGGCGTTTATAATTCGACGAAGAGAGAAAGCGGGGCTTCGCCCTTGTTCACCAAACGTGAAACGGCGGGGGCTTTGCCATCCGGGAATCCCAGCGGAAAAACCTATGGGATGAAGGGGACGCAGGTTTCCAAGCCGGTTGATCCGAACACATTGTACAAGGATAATCAGGCCGCCAAGGCCGCGCAGGCTCAGCAAAATGCCAGCGAACGCAGCGCCCGCGCCGCGCAGATCAAAGCCCAGTTTGAAGCGCAGATGAAGCAAGCGCAGAAAAAGGCGGAGCAATCAGGTGCTGCGACGGCGGGTGCAGCAGGGGCCACGGCTCAGGCCCAAACCAATCCGGCGGACCCGTATAACGGTGCGAACGTGGTTTTTTCCAACCCGCGGGCGGAAAAAGACAAGGCCGACGCGCCGCGTAAATTGTTCAATTCGTCACGCTGATCCGCTTGTTTTCGTTCGGTGTTGATTGATCCTTCATTGCTGATGGTTTGGGGGCCGCTTCTGGTTTTACTGGGGGCGGTTTCCGGTTTTCTGGCCGGGTTGCTGGGCATTGGTGGCGGTATTGTTCTGGTGCCGGGATTGTATTTCATGTTTGCGGCCTTGGGCTTCGCGCCGGATCATTTGATGCATGTGGCGGTGGGAACATCGCTGGCCGTGATTATCCCGACCGGGTTGTCATCCGTTCGCGCGCACGCACGCCGCGGCAGTGTACGGATGGATCTGGTCAAATCCATCGGTGCGGGGATTGTGGCGGGTGTTTTGATCGGGACGTTGATTGCCGATTATATTTCTGGCCAATCGTTGAAAATGGTTTTTGCGGTGGCGCTGGCCGTTCTGGCCGTGATCATGATGATTGATCCGCGTCGGACGACGGTATGGAATGATGTTCCCGGGCAACCCTGGCGGACATTCGCGGGTGGTGTCATCGGGTGTTTGTCAACGTTGATGGGCATCGGCGGCGCAACGGTCAGCGTGCCCTTTATGACCATGGGGCGCGTGGATATGCGTCAGGCGGTGGGCACGGCTTCGGCGCTGGGCTTGGTCATTTCAATCCCGGCGATGATGGGGTTTATGCTGATCGGTTGGGCCGTACCGGACCGCCCGCCGTTCAGCCTTGGGTTTGTCAACATGCTGGCCGCCCTTATGATCATCCCCATGGCGGTGGCGTTTGCGCCGCTGGGCGCGCGCGTGGCGCATGCCATTCCCGTTGATATGTTGCGGCGGGTTTTTGCCGTGTTCCTGATCATTGTTGCCGCACGGATGATGATGGATGTTTTCAACGTATCGTGATGTGCAATGTGCGGCGTTGTGTGCCGCCATTTTGGTCTATGCCCTGTGTGGGGAACCAACCCCGCCAGCTTTTGGCTTGCCAGAAATGCTAGTGGGGCTGTTGTTATGTGTGGCTGTGGGGTTTCGGTCTTTTGCGCGGGCGGTCACGCCGGTGCGGGGGGATGCGCACCCATTCTGGTTTCGGGCCGGGCAAATTTTTCTTCTATATGGGTTGAGCGTGCCGTTGGTCGGTGCGGTGATGGCGGGTGCGACGCCCGGAAATATCCTGCGTGATATTGTGCCCTTCCTGTTCATGCTTTTGCCAGTGTTTATGATTGATACCGTCCGCGACCGCGTGCGGTGGCATTTTATTATCACGGCCTGTGTGGTCGTTCTTGGGGTTGTTTTTTCCGCCCGTGTAATCGCGCCGCTGGTGTTGGCCAGCTCCGGTTTCGATGGGGCGGCCCAATTGGGCATGAATATGAGCGCGCAGGATCCGCATCGTCTGGCCAACGCGCCGAGCGTTTTGTTCGCGGCGATGGCAATGCTGGGTGCGGCTGGTGTTTTGATATCCCGGCGCATGAACGCAAACGGATTGTTGTCCGCGGTGTTTCTATCCGCCTTGGCATTGATCCCTGTGGCGGCCATGGCGCTGGTGTTGCAACGGGCGTCGTTGGGGTTGCTGGCCGCGGGTGTTGTGTTTTGGGTCGGTGTTGGAATTGTCAAAAAACCCCGCCGTATGGCGATACCGCTTTTGGGGCTGGCGGTGTTGTGTGTGGCGGTGTGGGGGCCTCTGCCGGATGTTGTGGCGGGGTTGTCCCATAAAAATGCGATGGTCGGCGCCAATATGCGGTGGCAGGAAGCCGCCGCGGTGCGCGACGCTTTGCATGGAATCGGGGCGGTCCTGTTTGGCAATGGCTGGGGGGCGACGGTCCAGTCCCCGGCGGTGGGGGACGCAATCGTGACATTTACCCACAGCCTTGGCACGACGTTATGGCTTAAATCCGGGTTGGTCGGTGTGGGGCTGGGGGTGGCCTATTTTGGGGGCTTGGCCCTTGCTTTAATACGGTTTTTGCCGATTCACCCGATTTTGGTTGTGGCGCTGGGCGCGCCGATGGTGATCGACTATCTGCTCTATGCCAGCTTTAAGTCATTGGATTTTGGGCTTATTTTGCTTTTGGTGGCGCTGTATGGCGCACGGTCCGCTCACGCCGCCCCTGTGTGGACAGCCCGGCAATCCTGTTGTATTCAAAACCATACCCAATAACGCAGATTTTAAATGATTTCGGGATGAGCAGACCGTCCGTCATATTTTTCAACCGTGTGTACCCCTCGGACCGGGGGGCGACGGGGCGTGTCCTGCGCGATCTGGCGCGGGCCATGGCGCGCGACGGTTGGGCGGTCACGGTGGTGACAACCGCATCTGTGGCGCGTGAAGACCGCGACGGTGATGTCCGGGTGATCCGCCTGAAATCCAATACGAAATCCCGCAACCTGTTCACCTATGGCGCGGCCTGGGTGCGCATGATGATTGCGGGTTTGAAATTGCCGCGCCCCGATTTGATCGTCACCATGACCGATCCGCCGATGATGGTGGTTGCGGGCGGGATTATGGCGCGCGTGCGCAAAACAAAACACATTCACTGGTGCCAGGATTTGTATCCGGACCTGCTTCCCTCCATCGGTGTCCGGTTGCCGGATTTTATGATGAGCGGTTTGAGCGCGCTGTCCTTTCATGCGATGCGTCGTTGTGAAAAAATCGTCGTGATCGGCCGGTGCATGGCGCGTCAATTGACCAAGACCGGATTGGACCCGAAACGCATCGCGGTCATTCCCAACTGGCCCGACCACGAACTCACCCGGACGATGACCGAAGAAATGAATGACGCGGCGGTTGAGGCCGATGCGTCGATTCCGGCCAAACCGTTCGAAGAATTGTTCCGGGATGATGGTGCGCCGAAATTCCGCGTTTTGTATGCCGGGACGATTGGCCGCGCCCACCCGATCCACACCATTGTTGATGCGGCCGCGATTCTGCAGCACCAGTGCCCGGACATTGAATTTGTGTTCGTTGGCGATGGCCCGGGGCTGGACCGTCTGGCGCATGAACGCGCGCGCCGTGGGCTGGAAAATATCCGCCTGTTGCCGCGCCAACCGAACCGCCGTCTGCGTCCTCTGATGGAAAGCGGTGATGTTCACATCATTTCGATGAAACATGATGCGGCCGGGTTGCTGGTTCCATCCAAACTTTACTCTGCGCTGGCCGTTGGTCGTCCGTGCGTGTTCGTCGGTCCGATGAACAGCGAAGTGGCCAAGGTTATTTCCGATTTCCATGCCGGCGCCGTCGTCGCCCAGGGCGAACCGGAAACATTGGCGCAGACCATCCTGACCCTGCGCATGGATGGGAATGCATGGCACAATGCCCATGATGGTTCGGCTCAGGCCGGACGCATTTTTGTGCCGTCCGAATCCATCAATGCGTGGATCAAACGCGCCCGTGATGTTGTGGGCCGCCCACTGACGCCGCCATCGGCCAAGCCGAAGGTCACCGTGCCCACCCCGGCGGCGCAGGATAACGCGGTTCAGTCGCCGCCCTCTGTGACTATTCACGCAGCCGAGTAATCCATGTCCACACACAGCCAGACCATGATTGCCCCGGAACCCGATCTGATTGATCTGTTGCGCGGGTGGTGGCGTTTGCGCGGATGGATCATGGCGGGCATGCTTGCCGGGTTGCTGGCGGCGTTTGCCTTTCTGGCGCTGGCGGTGCCGCAATACCGGGTCAGCATGCTGATCGCCCCGGCGGATCGCGGGACCGGAACGGATATCAAGGCGTTGCTGCCCGATAACGCGACCTTTGCCCTGCAATATCTGGCCAGCTCTATCGGGGCGCAGGATACGACCGATTTTTCCCGTCTGGAAAATATCATGCGCGGGGCCGACGTGGCCGCGATTGTTATGAAGAACAAGGATGTGGCGGATGGCGTGCGGGCGTCGCGGCCTTTGCGTATTTCCGCGGGGGCCGACATTCGTGATCCGGCGGAACTGGCCGATTGGATGGCGCGTGCGATTAAAATTGAACCCGTGGGCACCACCACAATGCGCCGTGTTGTTCTGAACCATCCGGACCGGGAATGGGCGACCGGTTTTTTGACTCTGGTGCATGACGCGGCGGACCGTTTGATCCGCAATGACGTGCGCACGCGCGCCGATGCGCGTTCGGCTTATTTACAGGACGCCCTGCGCCGCACCGATCACCCGGATCATCGCCGGGCGCTGACCAACCTGCTGATGGAACAGGAACATGTCCGCATGATGCTGGCGATGGACGAATCCTTTGCTGCTGTCATTGCGGAATCGCCATCGGCCTCTGCCCGCGCGGTGTGGCCGCGTAAATCGATCGTTCTGCCCGCCTTTGTCTTTGCGGGGGCTGTTTTCTTCTATTGTCTGGGGCTGATCTTCGGCCGCCGTGATCGCCATGCCTGACCATCCGGTCATCCCTGTCTCCGTTATTATCGTGACCAAAGGCGAGGGGGCCTCCCTGTCGCCCACATTGGCTGCTCTGGCATCCTTTGATCAAATCATCGTGGTCGATAGCGGCGGGGATGCCGATACGTTTGCCGTGGCGCAATCCTTTGGCGCGGATATTGTGGCCTATACATGGAATGGGGCATACCCGAAAAAACGGCAATGGTGTCTGGATCATTTACCGTTGGCCCATGACTGGGTGTTCTTTGTTGATGCCGATGAAATCGTAACGCCGGAATTGACGCGCGCGATTGCCGATCTGTTTTCCCATGATGGACCGTGTGCGGATGGATATTTCGTGCGCGGGCGCTATGTCTGGGGCGGTCGGGTGCTGCGCTTTGGCCTGACCAACAACAAGTTGGCGCTGTTTAACCGTCATGCCTTCATGTTCCCGGTTGTCGATGATCTGGGTCTGCCCGGCATGGGGGAGATCGAGGGGCATTACCAGCCCGTGGCGAAAAAGCCGGGTGCGCGGATTGGGGTTCTGGCCCCGATGCTGACCCATGATGCGGCGGCGGACCCGACCCGGTGGTATGAACGGCATGAACGCTACGCCCAATGGGAGGCGGGCATGAATGAACGTGGGGCGTGGCCCGCGGACCCTGTGATCTGGCGGCACCGTTTAAAACGCGTCTTCCGGGCACTGCCCGCGCGCGGTGCCGTGGCGTTCTTATATTGCTATGTCTGGAAGTGCGGATTTTTGGATGGCGGGGCGGGATTTGATTTTGCCCGCGCCCGTGGATGGTATTATCGGCGTATCGCGGCTTTATCGCGCCGGGCTTTCAACGCCCAATAAAGCGGCGGGCAGATCCGGCGGACGCCCATATTGATCATCTGTAATGTTTTTATGACACGGTTCCGGATGGGGCCAACCACACCCAATTCACGACGAATATCAAATTGCTCCCGCCGTCCGAGCGCCGTGCGGGTTTGGGACAGGCCGCCATGGGCGAAAATGCAAAACGGGACGGGCACATAATAAATCGCCCGTGTGGCCCCGAGCGTTTGCAGGGTCAATTTATAATCCGCCGCGATTTTATACCGCGTGTCATATCGCATATCGCCGATAACCGTACGGGCATAGACCATGGCCTGATGATGGGTGAACATGCCCAGATCCACCTTGATAAAGGGGCGTGCGGCTTTATAGGCCATTTGCCCGTCAGACCGTGTTTCCAGCGCGTCACCGTAAATAAATCCGGGGGGCGTGCTGGCCATGCTGATGAGCTGGGACAGGTTGCTGAGGACATTGTCATCGGCAAACTGGTCGCCGCCATTCATGAAAATGATGTAATCCCCCGTGGCGCGGGCCAGTCCCTTGTTCATTGCGTCATACAGGCCGTGGTCCGGTTCCGATATGGCGTCCGGGGCGCGCGTTTTCAGCCACTGTTCCGTCCCATCATTCGATGCGCCGTCAATCACGATCCATTCGTAATCGGTGCAGGTCTGGGATTGGATGGATGTGTGGGTGGCCTGTAACCCGGACAGATCGTTGCGGGTGATGGTGATGATGCTGAACATCATCAATCATCGTCCCGGATATCGCTCAGGAAAATGCCTGTGACGGCCAGATTGGATAAAATCTGGCTGACATCTTTTGCGCTTTCGATGAAGTCAAACGGTTTTGGGTCGCACGGCACGACGATGGTGGAACCCGGTGGGATCATGCTGGCCTTGTGGTTCCATGCGCTGATGAACAAGGGCTGGGCGCTGCCATCCGGGTACAGGACAAAGGCGCGGTCCTGATCGGCGAAATGGCTGGGGCCGCCGGCTTCGGCAATATAATCACGCGGGCTTTTGCCGTTGCGGAATTGCAGAGCGGCGGGGGATAAAACCTCGCCCTCAACCCGCACGGTCAACGGGCGGCGCGGCACATAAATACGATCGCCAGCTTCCAGCAGGATATCCAGCTCGGGCTGAACCTCCAGCACGGTGGGGTCGGCTTCAACCGTAATGCGGCCGACGGCCTCGACATTGCGCAATTCGGCGGCCAGATCCTGAACCATTGCAATCTGGGTCATATCGGGCGCGTCTTTTTCCTTGTGCATGGCGGTGGCCAACGCGCGTTCCATTTCCCGTGCGGCGGCGCGGAAGCGTTCTTCCTCGGCCTTGCGTTCGGATTCGCGGCTGAAAATCGCCCCGTCGGGATAGGCCTGATCGGTAATGCCGCCCGCGCGGGCGAACAGGTCGCGCAACGTATCGCCGGGCACCAGATCATATTTACCGGGGTTGTGAACTTCACCAATAATGGTGACGCTCTGGCCTTCGGCTTTGCGGAATTTTTGTTTGACGCGCACAGTGTCGCCGGGGTTGATGGCGACCGTTTTTGGATCGGTGTCATTCATGTTGACGGCGGTGCGGAACGGGATCGAGCTTTCCGTGTCCGGAATGCTGGCATCATGGGTGCGGGTGACTTCGATATTCGATGTATTGGCCTCCAGGCTCAATCCCCCGGCCACGGCCAGAACGGAATCCAGCGTGGTACCGGTGGCCACGGGCCAGACGCCGGAATCGCGCACAGCCCCGCGGACCGAAATCGTGCGTTCGGCCAGAAAGGCGGACAGGGCGGGATCGCCGGTCACGGTGTCTTCCGGGTCCATATCGGTTTCATCGGCGGACCCGGCGGCGGGTTCGATGGCTGCTGGATTAAATTTCTGCTTCTGCAGGGCCATCATCTGCGACCGGGAGAACAGATGGACGATATCGCCATCTTTTAATTCCTGATCATACTGCCCTTGCGCGACCAGAATAGGGGGGAAGTCGAGGAAGGTGCGCGCCATGCGTTCATCATCCCACCGTTCGATGACCCCAATCAGCGGATAAATATCGGCCCCGAATATGGCCCGGTCATCCAACAGGGCCGCCAGCGTTTTGCTGGAAGAGAGCGGGTGCAATCCCGGCTGGCGCGTATGGCCGACCAGCTCGACCAATCCGGCGCGCTTGTCATCGGCGCGCGCCACCATCAAAATCGATCCGTCATTTAATGCTGGCGTAAAGGGATCGGTGATCGTCTCCACCGTTTCCTGGCCATTGCGGTGCAGGCCCAGTTTCATGAAACGGTTGTTCCCCGGGCTGATCAATCCGCCGGCCATATCCAAGGCTTCCTGCATCGACAGAAATTCGCTGGATTTCTCCGGAGCATGTTTCATGCCTTTGAGCGAGGGCAGGATTTCATAGATACCCGGACGTTTCACGCCCCCGGCCACGGCAATCGTGGGGCCCAGTGGCGGAACGATCAACCGGTCGCCATCGCGTAGGGCCAGATCCATGCCGCTGCTGCCATGGATGAGCAGGCCGTATAAATCCACCATCGTCGTGCGGCCATCGCGGACCAGTTTGATCTGGCGCAACGATCCATTCTTGTCGATGCCGCCCGCCTGCATCAGCGCATCCAGCGCCGTATGGAACACGGTCAGCGTCTGGCGGCCCGGCTTGCGGACATTGCCAACCACCAGAATATTCACCTGCCGCACGCTTTCCAGCGAGACATAGATGTCGGTGTTGTACAAACTATCCGCCGATGCGGCCAACGCTTCGCGCAACTGGCCGATGGTGCGTCCGGCGGCCGATACAGGCGGCAGATCATCAAGGATCAGCAAGCCATCGGTTGTGATCGTGTAAATACCCTGATCGCGGCGTTGGCCACGGAATGTGATGTTCAGGCGGTCACCCGTGGACAAAACGAAATTGTCCTGCACGGCCCCCGCGGGCAGGGCGGCGTGCGGCGCGGGTGCGTGTTCGTCATCCGCGGGCCCATTTGGGGTTGGTGTGTATGGTGTGTTGAAATTTTCAAACAGGTCATACCCAAATTGTTCCAACGGATCGGCCACGCGTGCGGCATAAGATTCTTCGACGCTGGACAGCGGGCTGATGTGTTGCCCCACCATGCGGGCCAATCTTTCGTCCCGCGCCAGCAAATCGGCCAGCAAGGGTTCATAATCCTGCGGTGTCAGTGGCGTCAGGGCCCCGGGTTTCCGCGCGGAGTGGGATGGCGACGATGGTTGTGTTTGCGGGGCACCGGCCTGCATGTCTGTGCGGGCCTGGGTCACGCGGGCAATATTGCGGGTGTCTTTGGACCATGGCGCGATTTGCAGGGGCAGGAAATCCTGGGCCTGTGCGGTGGGAACGCAAACGGCAAGGCCGGCCAGCACCCAGACGGTGCACAAGCCGCTCTGCATAAAAAATCGGGTGGGGTTGAAATTCTGGGCACGGGCCATGATATAAGCAGGGTACAAAATGTGTAAAACATACAATCGCAACCGTCAGTATAGACCTGTTGTTTTGCCCTTGTGAATCCCCATTCAACACAAACCCCCGATAATCCAAGGGTAATCGCCAAAATGGCTAAAATGATCTCCACCGATCCTATTCATATGATCAAGCTGGCTGTCGGCGTGGACGATGTTGGGCATTTACATGCGTTGCAATCCGCCCGCCTGTTTGATTTTGACGGGGCGTTGGCCACCTGTGCGTGGACCCGGCGTAAACCCACGCGGGATGGTGGGCTGCTGAATGGTGGGTCCATATATTGGATCATCAAGGGCCGTATTCAGGCCCGACAGGCCTTTTTGGGCTTTGAGATGGAGGATACGGATGAGGGACCGTATTGTCGGCTGGTTCTGGATCCGGCTTTGATGCTGGTGGCGGCCATGCCGCACCGGGCATTTCAGGGGTGGCGATACCTTGACCCGGCCAAAGCCCCGCCCGATCTGCGGTTTTTTGACCCGGATCTGGCTGCTGAAGATGATGAAATGCCTGCCGATCTGACCGCGCAATTGCGCGATGCGGGATTGATTTAAGGGGGCATATCGAATTTTCTTGTAATATTCTGGAAAATAAGGCTTTCTTTTCCTGCATTTTATGGCCTAAATCGCAGCCATAAGAAAAAAAAGAACAAGAATGCAGGGATTAGAAACATGGATTGGAAAGATATTGGCGGAAAGCTCCGCCGCGCCTTTGGTTTGCAAACGCAGCCAACACCCGAGCCTCTTCCTCCACCGACGGATCGTTATTTAAGCGCGCGGGAACTGAAAACCCTGCTCGAATGTGTTCAACACATAAAGGATATCACCCAGACCAATGCGCTGGCCTTGAAATCCCTGTCACTGGCAACGCCGCGGCCTTTGGGGGATGCGGAGCGCGATTTTCAGGATGCGATGTGCGCCCAGTTTCGTCCCCTTGGTGGCGATCCGCTGCAAAACTCTCAAATGGCACTCGGAACCTGTGTGGCCTGGCTGGCGCAGTTGAACCAGGCGCATAATATCGCGGCCCGGAATGAAGCGGTCGTGACCCCCAACCTTGCTTTACCGGTGCGCAGCGGCTCGCGTAAATTTGCTGCCGATATCGGTGTGATGGCACGGGGGGCTACGACTGCGATGGGGGGAATTTGCGCCAGTCTGTCGACGGCGACACCCTTTCTGGATATTCCAAATATCCAGCGCATTCATGAAGAGTATGCGGAACATGGTGCTGTGATGAATCAGATCCTCGAAAAAATCACAACGATCCTGACGGATGCCACATATGGCGTGCGCGATCAGGTGCCGAAGCAAACATTGAGCTTGAAAAAATAAGGCAATGATCCTCGAGACGTTACGGGAGCAGTTTAAAAAAACGCTATACGGTTGGGTGCCTGCATTGGATCGCACCGCCGTTAAGCACCGTGCGCAAATTGATAGCCTGTTGCAACAGATCAACGACATTCAAGGTCTGTATGCCATGCCGTTGGCGAAAAACTTTCAAACGATGCCGGATTATACCGTTCACTATGACTGGATGTGTCTGCTTGCGGATCGGGTGGGTGAACCGGCGGGCGTGCGCACGGCCTTCCGTTTGCGCTGGGCGCATGGATGGGCGACGCAACGCATGGGCTGTGCGCCCTATGGTCAGTTGAGCAATCCGGCCTATACGGAATTGGGTATTGTCTTGCCGTTGGAAAAAATCTTTCCCGTGATGATGACGTTGCAGGATGAAAAGCGCCGTGCATTCGGTGTGGGCCCGTGCACGATGACATTTGAACGCACCATGATGGACGATGCGCGCCAGCTTGTTGATGCATATCGCGCTTTGTGCCCGGTCAAAAAAGATTTCCTCAAGCTTGTGAAGTAACACAAGCCATCTCTTTTCTCTCTGTTTACTCTCTGCGTCGTTATTGTGGTGTTTGACAACGGTGGTGTGCGCTCACGCATGTTTGGTTATGACGATTTAAGAAAGCTCTTTGCATCGCTTGGTATGCGCAGTGCGCGACCTGCGCCTGTGTGCATAACGCCGGATGCGGCGGAGATCGTTCGTCGTCTTGATGCGGTGAGCGCGTTCAATACAATTCCGCTGGGCCGCGCTTTCAGTATTAGCGAAACTGGATATATGCAGCGGGAGTGGGAGTGCCTGCTGGCGGAACGTATTGGACAGCCCGCCGGCGTGCGGAGCCTCTATGTCGTACGGCATGTGAAGGGCTTTATAGAGGGGTGTGGTCATAACGCGGATCGCGTGACGACGAGCGCCGTTTCCGAAACATTATTAGAGCGTCCGATGGCGCTGGAGGCGGTCATTCCCGAAATGGACCGTCTTTTGGCTGGGCTGAAACAGGCGGGCGCGGGCTGTTTTCTGGATCAGGTGCATTTTAACCAGCCGACTCTGGCTGAAATGCGGGCTTTGGTCGGGGCCTATAGGGGTTTGAACCCGCGCAAAACGGGTCATTTGACCCTGGTGCCCAAATGAAAAAATGGCGGATTTCTGCGGCCTTTACGATTTTTTAAAGTTTTTTGTAAAAAATCGCCAAATTCCCTTTGACAGGGTCAGGGACCCCCTATATAAGGGGCGACCTCGGCAGGCGGCAACGTCAGCCAGCATCTTCGGAAAGCTTTGAAAAAAGATTGAAAAAGATGATTGACAACGGAGTGAGTACCGACTAAATACTCGCTCCCTCGGCAGACGGAAACGTCCGCCAGCATCTTGGAAAAACTTTGAAAAAAGATTGAAAAAGATGGTTGACAACGGTTCGAGTAACGACTAAATACTCGCTCCACAGTCAACGAAGACGTCGGGTTCGCCCGGCTTTTTTATGAACGGACACGACACGCTTCGGCGGTGTCCGGCTGTAAGAAAACGGTTCTTGTACATCGTGAATGAAGGAAGAGATGCGCAGGCAGCAGTGCTTGGTGGTCGTGTTGAACACGTTACACACAAGCCTGCTTAATGATGTCTGCGTGTCTATTCGACGCACATGACGCATATATATAAGCAGGTTCTCGAACTTTGCTGTTTTTTAACAGTGATGGATTCAAACTTGAGAGTTTGATCCTGGCTCAGAACGAACGCTGGCGGCAGGCCTAATACATGCAAGTCGAACGCCCCGCAAGGGGAGTGGCGCACGGGTGAGTAACGCGTGGGAATGTGCCCTTAGGTGCGGAACAACGTTTGGAAACGAACGCTAATACCGCATAATATCTCCGGATCAAAGATTTATCGCCTAGGGATCAGCCCGCGTTGGATTAGCTAGTTGGTGGGGTAACGGCCTACCAAGGCGACGATCCATAGCTGGTCTGAGAGGATGATCAGCCACACTGGGACTGAGACACGGCCCAGACTCCTACGGGAGGCAGCAGTAAGGAATATTGGACAATGGAGGAAACTCTGATCCAGCCATGCCGCGTGAGTGATGAAGGCCTTCGGGTTGTAAAGCTCTTTTAGGTGTGAAAATGATGATGGTAGCACCAGAAAAAGCTCCGGCTAACTTCGTGCCAGCAGCCGCGGTAATACGAAGGGAGCGAGCGTTGTTCGGAATCACTGGGCGTAAAGCGTGCGTAGGCGGTTTTGTAAGACAGAAGTGAAATCCTGGAGCTTAACTCCAGAATTGCTTTTGTGACTGCAAAGCTTGAATCCAGGAGAGGTTGGGGGAATTCCGAGTGTAGAGGTGAAATTCGCAGATATTCGGAGGAACACCAGTGGCGTAGGCGCCCAACTGGACTGGTATTGACGCTGAGGCACGAAAGCGTGGGGATCAAACAGGATTAGATACCCTGGTAGTCCACGCCGTAAACGATGTGTGCTAGCTGTCGGGAGTCTTAGGCTTTCGGCGGCGCAGCTAACGCATTAAGCACACCGCCTGGGAAGTACGGCCGCAAGGTTAAAACTCAAAGGAATTGACGGGGACCCGCACAAGCGGTGGAGCATGTTGTTTAATTCGAAGCAACGCGAAGAACCTTACCTACTCTTGTATCCTCCTTTTGACTTTCAGAGATGATTGTCTTCGGTTCGGCCGGGGGAGTGACAGGTGCTGCATGGCTGTCGTCAGCTCGTGTCGTGAGATGTTGGGTTAAGTCCCGCAACGAGCGCAACCCTCATCGTATGTTGCCATCAGGTAATGCTGGGCACTCGTGCGAGACCGCCGGTGATAAGCCGGAGGAAGGTGGGGACGACGTCAAGTCATCATGGCCCTTACGAGTAGGGCTACAAACGTGCTACAATGGTGGTGACAGTGAGCAGCCACTCCGCAAGGAGGAGCTAATCTCTAAAAGCCATCTCAGTTCAGATTGTCCTCTGCAACTCGAGGGCATGAAGTTGGAATCGCTAGTAATCGTGGATCAGCATGCCACGGTGAATACGTTCCCGGGTCTTGTACACACCGCCCGTCACGTCATGGGAGTTGGTTCTACCTGAAGGCGGTACGCTAACCTATGGAGGCAGCCGACCACGGTAGGGTCAGTGACTGGGACGAAGTCGTAACAAGGTAGCCGTAGGGGAACCTGCGGCTGGATCACCTCCTTTCTAAGGATGTGTTTGGCATAACCTTCATCGTAAGATGAAAGCCTCGCACTGCTGCCGGCGTATCTCTTCCTTCAGATAAGAACCACTTCATAGCGACTGGGCTTGCCCTGGTTGTTGTGAATACCGAACCTAGAGAGTTTGGTTTTTGCAAACGGGGGCTTGTAGCTCAGTTGGTTAGAGCACACGCTTGATAAGCGTGGGGTCGAAAGTTCAAGTCTTTCCAGGCCCACCATTTTTCAAAAGATGGGCCCATAGCTCAGCTGGGAGAGCGCCTGATTTGCATTCAGGAGGTCAGGAGTTCGATCCTCCTTGGGTCCACCATTTTTTCTCTTCCTTCCAATGTTCACTCCAGTTTCTGTGTAAACGGGAATTGCAGTGAAGATTGAAAGATCTTCGGTTCTTTGACATCGTAAATAGGTATGACATCAATATCCAATGTCTAACGAAATGCTGAGTAAATAAGCCAGCGTAGCGGACTTGTCCCTGCGCGTGGTTTGAATTCAAGCGTCTTAAGGGCATCTGGTGAATGCCTTGGCGATCAGAGGCGATGAAGGACGTGGTACGCTGCGATAAGCTGCGGTTAGGGGCGAACACCCATTGACCCGCAGATCTCCGAATGGGGGAACCCACCGCTTTATGCGGTATCCTGCACTGAATTCATAGGTGCAGCGAAGCGAACCTGGGGAATTGAAACATCTCAGTACCCAGAGGAAAGGAAATCAACCGAGACTCCGTTAGTAGTGGCGAGCGAACGCGGACCAGCCCAATGGCAGTTGTGTAAGAACTAGAAGTGTCTGGAAAGGCACACCAAAGTAGGTGATAGTCCTGTATAGGTAGAAAGCACAAATGTCTATGAGTAAGGCGGGACACGAGTAATCCTGTCTGAACATGGGGGGACCATCCTCCAAGGCTAAGTACTACTGATCGACCGATAGTGAACCAGTACCGTGAGGGAAAGGTGAAAAGTACCCCGATAAGGGGAGTGAAACAGACCTGAAACCGGATGCCTACAAACAGTCGGAGCCTCTTTATGGGGTGACGGCGTACCTTTTGTATAATGGGTCAGAGAGTTAGTGTTGCATGCGAGCTTAAGCCGGTAGGTGTAGGCGCAGGGAAACCGAGTCTGAATAGGGCGACCAAGTATGCAGCATTAGACCCGAAAGCCGACGATCTAGCCATGGGCAGGTTGAAGTTAGGGTAACACCTAATGGAGGACCGAACTCATCACTGTTGAAAAAGTGTGGGATGACCTGTGGTTAGGGGTGAAAGGCCAATCAAGTCGGCTAATAGCTGGTTCTCCGCGAAAACTATTTAGGTAGTGCGTCATGCGAATACCCCGGGGGGTAGAGCACTGGATGGGCTAGGGGGGCGCGAGCCTTACCAAACCCAACCAAACTCCGAATACCCGGGAGTAATACATGGCAGACAGTCTTAGGGTGATAAGGTCCTAGGACGAGAGGGAAACAGCCCAGACCTACAGCTAAGGTCCCCAAATCATGACTAAGTGGGAAAGGATGTAGAAACTCCAAGACAACCAGGATGTTGGCTTAGAAGCAGCCATCATTTAAAGAAAGCGTAATAGCTCACTGGTCTAAATAAGAGTTTCCGCGCCGAAGATGTTACGGGGCTCAAGTCATGTACCGAAGCTTAGGACTCCTACGGGAGTGGTAGCGGAGCGTTCTGTAAGCCTGCGAAGGTGACTCGTGAGAGTTGCTGGAGGTATCAGAAGTGAGAATTCTGACATAAGTAGCGACAAACAGTGTGAGAATCACTGTCGCCGAAAGTCCAAGGGTTCCTGCGCAAGGCTAATCCGCGCAGGGTGAGCCGGTCCCTAAGGCGAGGCCGAAAGGCGTAGTCGATGGGAATCACGTTAATATTCGTGAGCCAGATGGAGGTGACGGCGGCCGAAAGCAGTATGCTCTTAACGGATTGAGTGTGCTGCCTGGGACGTCCAGGAAATAGCCCCATCATTATTGACCGTACCCGAAACCGACACAGGTGGACTGGTAGAGTATACCAAGGCGCTTGAGAGAACTGTTCTGAAGGAACTCGGCAAATTACTTGCGTAACTTCGGGATAAGCAAGCCCGGCCTATGGGCAACCAATGGCCGGGGACACAAACCAGGGGGTGGCGACTGTTTATCAAAAACACAGGGCTCTGCGAAGTCTAAAGACGACGTATAGGGTCTGACGCCTGCCCGGTGCTGGAAGGTTAAGAGGAGGTGTGCAAGCACTGAATCGAAGCCCCAGTAAACGGCGGCCGTAACTATAACGGTCCTAAGGTAGCGAAATTCCTTGTCGGGTAAGTTCCGACCTGCACGAATGGCGTAACGACTTCCCCACTGTCTCCAGAGCAGACTCAGCGAAATTGAATTCCTCGTGAAGATGCGGGGTTCCCGCGGTTAGACGGAAAGACCCTATGAACCTTTACTATAGCTTTGCAGTGGCATCAGGATTGTCATGTGTAGGATAGGTGGGAGACTTTGAAGCATGGGCGCCAGCTCGTGTGGAGTCGTCCTTGAAATACCACCCTTGATTTTCCTGGTGTCTAACGGCATCCCGTTATCCGGGATCCGGACCCTGCATGGTGGGTAGTTTGACTGGGGCGGTCGCCTCCCAAACAGTAACGGAGGCGCGCGATGGTAGGCTCAGGTTGGTCGGAAATCAACTTTTGAGTGCAATGGCATAAGCCTGCCTGACTGCGAGACTGACAAGTCGAGCAGAGTGGAAACACGGTCATAGTGATCTGGTGCACTCGTATGGAAGATGCATCACTTAACGAATAAAAGGTACTCTAGGGATAACAGGCTGATAGCGCCCAAGCGTCCCCAGCGACGGCGCTGTTTGGCACCTCGATGTCGGCTCATCTCATCCTGGGGCTGGAGCAGGTCCCAAGGGTATGGCTGTTCGCCATTTAAAGAGGTACGTGAGCTGGGTTCAGAACGTCGTGAGACAGTTCGGTCCCTATCTGCCGTGGGTGTTGGAAACTTGAGAGGAGCTGTCCTTAGTACGAGAGGACCGGGATGGACACACCTCTGGTGCACCAGTTGTCACGCCAGTGGCACAGCTGGGTAGCTATGTGTGGAAGGGATAAATGCTGAATGCATCTAAGCGTGAAGCCCCCCTCAAAACAAGGTTTCCCTATCAGAGCCGTGGAAGACCACCACGTTGATAGGACAGGTGTGGAAGAGCGGCAACGCTTGAAGCTAACTGTTACTAATTGCTCGATCGGCTTGAATTCACTCCATGTCGTATGGTTTACCATCGATATGAACATCACGCGCAGCGGCAAGCTCGTTGCGGTTGGCTTATAGGCCAGCATTTTGAAAGACGAAAACGGATATTGATTGTTTGATACAGGCGGTTTTGGATGACCTGGTGATTTTAGCGAGTGCGCAACACCCCATCCCATACCGAACTGGACCGTGAAAAGCCTCAGCGCCAATGGTACTTCGTCTTAAGACGCGGGAGAGTAGGTCGTTGCCAGGTCTTCCAAGCCCGCTTGGATTAAACAATCGTTGTTGTCATACCTATTTATGATGATCAAATGTTCTAACGCGCCATTGGCGCGTTTTTTTGTATCTATTTTCAGCCCCTTTATAAAAATCATGCCGAACAGAGGTCCGTGAGATGAGTTTTTCAGTGCCCATTCCTTTCGCAACCATCGGCTTGTTGCTTGCTTCAAATATTTTCATGACCTTTGCCTGGTACGGCCATCTGAAATTCAAAACCACACCACTCCTGATCGTTATTCTGATCAGCTGGGGGATCGCCTTCTTCGAATATTGTCTGCAGGTTCCGGCCAATCGCATGGGCCATTCTGTTTTCAACGCCGCGCAACTCAAAACCATTCAGGAGTGCCTGACTTTATTGGTGTTTATGGGCTTCTCAATCTGGTATCTGAAGGAGCCGATCCAGTGGAATCACCTTCTCGGCTTCGGCCTGATCGTGCTTGCGGCATGGGTGATTTTTAAAAAATGGTGATGGGTGTCTAGCGCGTAGGAATACGAAAGATTTATAAGATTTATGACGAATAAGGTTTGCGTTCTTGAATTGAACGGTCTATAACCCCATATCGCTTGCGCGCCCCGCATTTCTAACCGGTTGGGGCCGCCATTTCTCGGTGACGCGGGGTGGAGCAGCCCGGTAGCTCGTCAGGCTCATAACCTGAAGGTCGTAGGTTCAAATCCTGCCCCCGCAACCAATTTTCCAGGCAAAACAACCTTGTTCATCGCGAATGCTTTTGTTCGTGCTCGATGAGCCATTTTTTGCGGGCTAGGCCGCCGCTATAACCAACAAGCTTCCCATCATGGCCAAGGACGCGGTGGCAGGGAATGATGATGGCCAGTTGGTTCATGCCATTTGCACGTGCGATAGCGCGTATGGCATCTGGCTGCTTGAGGGCTATAGCTTGTTGTTTATAGCTTCGCGTTTGGCCATAGGGAATGCTTATCAATGCGCTCAAAACGGATTGCTGAAAGTTAGAGCCATTCAGTTTCAGGGGCGTGCGGAATGTTTTCAGTGTTCCCGAAAAATAGGCCCGCAGTTCTTGTTTGAGAGCCTTTAAAATTGGTGATGTTCCCGGGATGATCGCGGCGTTGAGCGATCTTCTCATCTTTTCAATTTCGCGTTCAAGTCCGCGACGATCCGTAAATTCCAATAAATAGAGGCCGTCCTCATCTGCGATGGCAATCATTGCACCAAGGGGGGTATCCAACCATTCGGCTTTTAGAATATTCTTGTTCTTGGCACGGGCAGGGGCATCGCCCAGGATTTTTGTGAAGGCGTCTCTAAATCCGCTGCCAGATTCATAGGCGGCATCGATTTGCGCATGAATGATTTTTTCGCCAGCGCGAATGGATTTCAGGGCTAAGCCCATGCGGCGTGCCCGTGCATAGGCAACAAAAGTCATGCCATATCGTTTTTTGAATTGACGCCGTGCCGTGGAGGGATGGAGGCCAAGGCGGCTAATGTCCGTGTCCTTCCATCGCTTTTCCGGTTCGTTTTCAACGGCGTTAATAAGCGATTGTATAAGGTCTGGCGGTGTTCCGGTCACGGAGAGTGGGTGGCAACGTTTGCAAGCCCGGTAACCGGCCAGCATGGCATCCTGAATTGTTGTGAAAAACTCACAATTTTCTGGCTTGGGTTTGCGCGCGCTGCATGTGGGCCTGCAAAAAATGCCTGTCGTTTTTATGCCCGCAAAGAAAATACCATCATATTGTGAATTTCGTTCAGCAAATGCTTGGTAGTATTCTTTCTGCTGCCCCTTATGCATCATGGTTGGTTCAGTCCCTTCATAAAATCTGCGGCAACCTGTTCGAGACTGCGAAAATTCTGTGTCCAGTTTTTAAACATTTCGGCGCCAACTGGATCCGGGCTGATGTAAAGTTCTTCGGCTTCGATCCCATCCAAAATCGCCTTCGCGGTTTTTTCAGCGCTGGTTTTTTCAATATCAAGGTTTTTACCCATATCCGTATCAATCGGCCCCGGATTGATATTGTGCACTTTTATTCCTTTAGACGCCATTTCAATCATGGCGCCCTGTGTAATTGAGAACAAAGCGGCCTTGGAAGCGCAATACCCGCCATGAAAAGGAAAATTAACAAAAGCCGCAACGGAAACCACATTCGCTAGGACGGAATCCTTATTTTTCTGCAGGACAGGGAGAAAATGGCGCATCATGTTAAGCGTGCCAAAGTAATTGACCTCCATATCATGGCGAATGTCGCCGAGTGGTCCTGTTAAGGCATTTACAAAATTGAGCGCCCCGGCATTGTTAATTAAAACATTTGTATCGTGTGCGATGGATGCCGCGTTTTTTATTTGATTGTCATCGGTAATATCCAGGGCGATTGGAACAACGCGGAGATCGTTCAGTGATTGTATGGTGGTTGTATCGCGTGCAGCGGCATAAATTTTCTGAACATTGCGATGAAGCAAGTCCTCGACAAGAGCTTTGCCAATTCCGCGGCTTGTTCCACTGATAAAAACAATTTTGTCTTGGAAATCCATGTTTTCGCCCTCGTGTGCTAAGTTGGTCGCAGCCTTCATAGAGTGTTGGAGGGGGCGTTCCGCCGAAAAATGAGCATGGAACTTATATATGATTGGAAAAACCCTAAAATTCCTCTCAGGGTTCAGGGTGAAGGGGTGCCGTTAAAGGACATAATGTTGCGGGGCGTATTCTGATTATGCGCCGTTCCATCCCTGCGCATGTAAAAACAAGATCGGCTTTCATTGTCCTTTTGGTCTTGATGTAGACTGGCGTTCGTATTTTTTGAATCGCCGCGTCAATTTACATCAATCGATAACAGGAAGGCTGATCTGCCATGAAAAATCTTGCTTATGCTCTGGGCTTTCGCGAAAAGCAATTTGCCAATGATGACGATAAATATTTGTCGCTGAAAATGGGGGCGTTGCAGGGCTTGTCTACCAATATCATGATGGCAGACAAGGATTATAATATTGTCTATGTGAACGAGGCGATCATTGAATTTTTGCGTGCGCTCGAAGGTGACATCAAGAAGGATTTCCCGGCGTTTAACGTGGATCGCTTGATCGGAACAAATATCGATATGTTCCACAAAAACCCGTCGCATCAGCGCGGTATGCTTGATCGCATGAGCGGAGAGTTCGATACATCGATTAAAGTTGGGGGAATTGTTTTTAACCTGCACGCTTTCCCGGTTTTTGACGATAACAAGAACCGCGTCGGTACTGTTGTTGAATGGCAGGATTCGAAACAAATGGACGGCGTTTCACAAATTGAGTCGATTCATAAATCTATGGCCGTGATCGAATTTAACATGGATGGAAGCATTATTACGGCCAATAAAAACTTTTTGGATACGGTCGGATATAGTCTGGATGAAGTAAAGGGACACCATCACCGCATGTTTATGGAGCCCAGTGAAGCAGAAAGCGCCGAATACAGAAAATTTTGGGACGATTTGCGTGCGGGCCAATACCAATCATCGGAGTATAAACGCGTTGGCAAGGGCGGTCGTGAAATTTGGATTCAGGCCAGCTATAATCCCGTGTTCGATTTAAATGGCCGGCCGTTCAAGGTAGTCAAATTTGCAACCGATGTCACAAAACAGGTCATTGCAAAACAAAACGCCGGAAAAATGATCGAAAGCGCCGCTGTGGGGACGGAGGAGTTGAGTGCCTCGGTGAAGGAAATCACCGAAAGCATGACAAAATCACGCGCCACAACGGAAAAGGCCTATGGCATTGTTGACCAAGCCGATCAGCAAACCAATAAACTGGCCGATGCCGCGGCTTCTATGGGGGGCATCGTGGAGTTGATTAACAGCATTGCCGGGCAAATCAATCTTTTGGCGCTGAATGCCACCATTGAATCCGCCCGTGCGGGTGAGGCTGGAAAAGGATTTGCCGTTGTCGCCAACGAGGTTAAAAATCTGGCGGCGCAGGCGAAAACGGCGACCGATAAAATTTCACTGGAAATCAATTCCATGCGTGATATTTCGTCAAGCGTCGTGTCATCTTTGAATGCGATTAAAGAATCCATTGAAACGGTGCGTGAATACGTGAATTCTACGGCGAGCGCGGTAGAAGAGCAAAGTGCTGTCGCAAATGAAATCGCCAGCAATATGCAGCGTGTGACCCGCGAAGTGAACAGCATGGTTTGATGTAGAATATAAAAAAGCGCCCGCCGGATCATCCCGGCGGGCGCTTTTTTATACCCATATACTAAAAATTCGTTGTTGGGCCGTTGAGGAGGTGGGCGTCCGGCCGCTCAGATTTGCGCGTGCGTTGTTTTGGCTGCGTTCCATCGGCCGATCCACTGGAAATATTGATCATGCAATCCTGTAGCGCCAGCATGTCATCGTTCAATTCTTTCATCCGCAACCGAATTTCGTTCAAATGCTGCGTGACGAGATCCTGAAAGCTGGTGGCTTCGAAAATGATATTGGCCTGGTTTTGAATTTCTGCGGCGGCATCCCCCTTCATTTTCGTCAGTGACTTCATGATGCTTTCCGCGGCGGTTAAAATCTGGTCGGCGGCTTTTTCCGTTCGTTTTTCTGCGGCGGCAATCTGGTCACTGATGGCGGGCATTGTAAAGGTCTGGTAGTGGCTTGGGATGTCATCCAGTGCGCTGACATGATCGGCCAGGCGTTTGGCCAACTGCGCAATAGAATCGGCCAGGGCGGCGCGTTTCTCCGGCGATACATGGCCCATGGCCTGACTTGTTTCTTGTATGGTCTGGATGATGGATGTCATGGAGTTATTATCCTTATCGCTGTTTTTTGGTCATAACGGATTTTATTTTTGTTTCCAGCGTGTCTGCATTAAACGGTTTTATGATGTAGTTATCGACACCCGCTTGTTTGGCTTCCATCACGTTTTCTGGACGCGATTCCGCCGTGATCATAATAAAGGGTACGTTTTTGTGCTCATATGTTGAATCGGTTCGGACAAATTGCAGTAATTGCAGGCCCGTCATTGGCATCATATTCCAGTCCGAAAGTACAAGGTCGTATTTATTGTGGGCGAGTTTTTGCAAGGCGGCTTGTCCGTCCGTTGCTTCATCGACGTTGCTGATGTTGATTTGAGAGAGGAGATTGCGAACAATGCGGAGCATTGTTTTGTGATCGTCGACAATTAGTACTTTCATGTCTTTGTTAATATCCATTTTTAAGCGCCTTTTTTGAATAAGAGAAAAATGAATATACGCAGTAATGATGTTCACTATCAGTGTTGGGCGCAAACCGTAAAATAACGATGAATCACAATCACGTATATCGTGACACGCGCGCTCAATTTTGTGCGCATATATTTATACGCCTGCGCGTGTATTCATTTTTTAAATTTATGCGTGTGTTTGTTGCATATCGCATTACCATGTATGGCGTTTACATCTCGATAATACTTGCCCGCCTAAGATGCGTCCCATTCCCGATTCTTCTGCCATTTTATAAACGGTGATTGTGCTATGGATGACCTTGTCACGGAATTTATAACAGAAACTGTTGAATCGCTTTCTGCGCTGGATCTTGATCTGGTGCGATTGGAGCAGGAGCCGGAGAACAAGGATCTGCTTGGGAATATTTTTAGGCTGATGCACACGATCAAGGGGACGTGTGGCTTTATCGGCCTGCCGCGCTTGGAAAAAACGGCGCATGCGGCGGAAAACCTCCTCGATAATTTCCGCAATGAAAAAATGGACGTCAGTGAACGGGCCATGACATTGCTGTTTATGTGCATTGATCGCGTCCGGTTCTTGGTGAGCGAGGTCAGCAAGAGTGGATCGGAGCCAGATGGAAATGATTCTGATATTATTCAGGTGATTGAGGCCGAGATAGAGCAATCATTGCGCGGTGATGTGAAGAAAGACGCGATGTCTTCTGTTGTGGATCCTGTGCCTGATCCGGCGGTTTCCGTTGATGTCCCGTCGACCCAGGTTGTTGAGAAGGGTGCGGAGTATCTGCGCGTTCAGATGAACGTGCTTGAAGACTTGATCAATATGGTGTCCGAGCTTGTCCTGACGCGAAACCAGTTGTCGCAATTGATTCGTATGGAGGAAAATTCAAACCTGACGACGCCGTTTCAGCGTTTGAACAGGATTGTATCCGATCTGCAAGACAGTGTCATGAAAACACGCATGCAGCCCATTGGCAACGCGTGGTCAAAATTGCCGCGCATCGTTCGTGATTTGTCGACGGAGATGAAAAAGAAAATCGTTCTGGAGATGGAAGGCGAGGAAACCGAGCTTGACCGCCAGGTTCTGGAGCAGATTAAAGACCCATTGACCCACATGATTCGCAATTCATGTGATCATGGCATTGAACGTCCTGCCGACAGGCTGGAGGCGGGTAAGAAGGAGCAGGGGTGCATTCGTCTGCGGGCCTATCACGAGGGTGGATTTATCGTTCTTCAGATTAGCGATGATGGAAAAGGGTTGGACCCTGTAAAAATTGCTGAAAAGGCAATTGAAAAGGGATTGGCAGAGCCGGAAAAAATCCAGTCCATGAGCGACAAGCAAATCCTCAGCTACATCATGCGGCCAGGTTTTTCCACGGCAGAGCAAATCACGAATGTGTCAGGCCGTGGCGTGGGCATGGATGTCGTGCGCGCCAATATTGAAAAAATTGGCGGGTCAATTGACATGGAATCAACACCGGGAAAGGGGACATGCTTCACGATCCAGATCCCGCTGACGCTCGCGATTATTTCCGCGTTGATTGTCGAAATTGATTCATATCGCTACGCGATTCCGCAGATGAACATTCAGGAATTGGTGTCTATCAATTCGACAGATTCCGATATGATTGAATATATTAATGACAAACCAGTCTTGCGCCTGCGTGATCGGATTATTCCGCTTCTGGACAGCGAAGCTTTGTTTGATTGCAAAAATGATTGCGAACATAAACCGCATAATGAAAAACTAATTTGTGTGATCAGTGCAGGGTCCAGTTATTACGGGATCCTTGTGGATCAGATTTATGACACGGAAGAGGTTGTTATTAAATCTGTGTCATCCGTCCTCAAAAACGCGGGTATTTTTTCTGGAAACACCATTCTGGGGGATGGGCGGGTCATTATGATTTTGGATCCCGCGGCGATTGCGCGCAAATTTAACGTCGAGAAGGCTGTCAGCCAGCTCGAGGCCGAAAATGTCATGGCAAACCAGGCACGGGAAGGCGTCAAGGAGCGAGCCTCGATGCTGGTTTTCAAGGCTGGAGATGGGGCGCTGAGGGCGGTTCCGCTGGCTCTGGTCTCCCGTATTCAGGTTTTCCCTCGCGGGGAAATTACCTGCTCGGCCGATAAAATCGTCGTGCGATACAACAATACGTTGATGCAATTGTGCTTCATCGATGCCGCGACACAAGGGTTAAACGACCACGAGGTCATGAGCCTTGTCCTGTCCGATGATATGTCGGAGGCGTCAATGGGGCTTATTATTGACCATGTTGTTGATATTATCGAAGGCGATCTGGACCTGACCACCGCAACACTGCGTCCTGGTATTCTGGGCAGCATGATTTTGAGCGACCGAACGGTGGATGTCATAGATATTGCCCACTTCCTATCGTTGAGCCGGTCTGATTGGTTTTCTAAAATGGCGCATCAATCATCACCTTACGCCAATTATCATATTGAACGCGTGCATGAGCAGTTGGATATGGTCGAAACAGGGCCGCACACACAGCGCCGTTCCGCAACCATTGGCGAATTAGAGCATGCCGCCATGGCGCATCGACCGGTGACGGAATATAAGGGTCAAAAAATGCGACTTCTGGTCGTTGATGACAGCCCATTTTTCCGCAGCATGCTGTACCCCATTTTAACCAGTGCCGGGTACGATGTAACACTGTCCGAAGATCCGTTACATGCCATTCGTTTGCACGATGATGGCCATATGTTCGATATTGTCCTGAGCGATATCGAGATGCCGCATATGGATGGATATGAATTTGTTGAAAAAATGCGGGATGATTCGTCTTGGAAAGATGTTCCTTTCATTGCCATTACATCCCACAACACCCGAGAAGACATCGAGTATGGTTATAAAAAAGGGTTCAATAAATATATCGGAAAATTTGACAAGGATGAACTGATCCGATCATTGGTCAGCATTCGAAATAACGAGTGATCTATCGTAGTGATCTATTACCATGGGGGTATCTATGGGGAATGCAAAACCAAATATCGTCGCCGATACATTCAAAATTCTGATTTTGAATATCGGGAATCATTATTTCGGGGCACCGATTGAGAATATTCAGGATGTCATCCAACGTAATCCGACCACGCCCGTTCCTTTAACGCCGCCCAACATTATCGGCCTTTTGAATTTACGCGGACATATTGTGACCGAAATTGACGTGGCTTATACGCTGGGGGTCCATAACCGGGATTGGTTGGCGGGCAACAACGGATATTCCATCGTGATCAATCGCGGTGGCGAGATGTATAGCCTGGTGTTCGAGGGGATCGGTGACGTTGTCGATGTCATGGAATCCAGTATTGAAAAATTACCAGACACCATCAATCGCAAGTGGTTTTCTATCTCGCGCGGGGTTTGTCGCATGGGGGATAAGCTTGTTGTCCTTCTCGACTTCAACCTGATGATTGATCACTTAACGCCCGAGCCGGCCAATATGGTGTAACCCGCTATGGATGTCTCCCCTGTTCGTGTCATGCTGGTCGACGATTCCGTCGTGGTGCGTGGATTGTTGCGTAATATTATTGAAAAGCACGACGATCTGGATATCGTCGCGGCGGCAGCGGATGGCCAGACCGCTTTGCGGGATTATCGCGCCCATCGGCCTGATATCGTTCTTATGGATGTTGAGATGCCACATATGGATGGCCTCAGCGCCCTGCGCGAAATTCTGGTCCATGATCCGGAAGCGCGGGTGATTATGTGCTCCAGCCTGACCCAGGCTGGCGCGGAGACAACGTATCAAGCCCTGCACATCGGGGCCGTTGATTGTCTGGCCAAGCCATCATCAAAATCGATTGATCGGGGTTTGACGTTCGAACAGGAATTGTTGCTGAAATTGCGGACATTGGGACGCCATGGCGGGGCGAAAAGGGCGCCATCATCCCCCCCTGTTTCGAAAGCGCCCCCGGTTCTTCATCAGCATAAATTTGGTGGTGACGTGGTTTTGCGCCGGATGCCCGACCATTTGCCGCCCAATTTCCCATTGGCATTGGCCATTGGCGCATCAACGGGCGGGCCCAAGGCTCTGGTCGAATTTTTGACCGGTGTTGATAAAAATATGATGCTGCCCATTTTCATTACGCAACATATCCCCCCGGGCTTTTCCCGTTTCTTGGCGGAGAATATTGAGCGTAAAACCGGTTTTCCCGCGCATGAGGCAGAGGAGGGTATGCTGGTATCCCCTGGCCATGTCTACATTGCGCCGGGACAAAAGCATATGGGCGTGCATAAGGGAATCCCAAAACGCATCGCCTTAACCGATGGGCCGCCGGTCAATTTTTGCAAACCATCGGTGGATGTCATGCTGGATTCACTGGAACATGCCTATGGCGGGCATTTGCTGACCGTCATTTTGACGGGCATGGGGGCCGATGGCCATATGTCCAGCCGACGTATGGTTGTGGATGGCACGCATAATATCCTGATTGCGCAGGACGAGGAAACGTCCGTCGTCTGGGGCATGCCCGGGGCGGTGGCAAAAGATGGAATTTGTCATGCTGTTTTACCGCTGTCGCGTATTGGGGCGGCAGTAAACAAGTTGGTACGCCGTGAATCCATAGGGGATCATCATGCAAATTGATGATATTGAATTTCATTTCTTCCGTAATTTCCTGAAGGAATCGTCCGGCTATCATTTGACGGATGATAAGCGCTATCTGCTGGAATCCCGGTTGGAAGATGTCTTGCGCAGTTGGAAGCTCAACGACCATCGCGCGATTATTTCGAGTATTCGTAATGATCAATCGTCTAAAATGGCCACAGATGTGATCGAGGCGATGACGATCAATGAAACATTCTTCTTTCGCGATCAAATCCCGTTTGATGTCTTCGAAAACCAGCTTCTGGATCGGTTGGCGGAATCCGCCGTGGCCAATCGTGTGCGCATATGGTCGGCGGCGTGCTCAACCGGGCAAGAACCCTATTCCGTGGCCATGATCGCAACGGAAAAACGATCAGTTTATCCCAAACTTCTGTGCGATGTTGTGGGCACCGATATCAACAGCCGCGTTCTGTCGCGCGCCCGCCAAGGCCTGTTTTCGGATATTGAGGTGCATCGCGGGCTGCCCGATCACTATCGCAATAAATATTTTACGCGCGATGGATCGAACTGGAAAATCAATGATGATATTCGGACGCTGGTGCATTTCCGGCAAATGAACCTCAAAGGGGATTATGATGTCGAAGGGCCGTTTGATTTTGTTCTGTTGCGGAATGTCCTGATTTATTTTGATACGGCGTTAAAGGAAAGCATCCTGCGCCGTATTGCCGATCGCATGCGCCCCGGCGGGTATTTATTGCTGGGGGCGGCAGAGGGGATTTATGACCTGAACCATCATTTCCAGCGTTGTCCCGATATCAAAGGACTGTATGAATATCGCGGATGAAAAAAGCCCCCGGATTTCGGGGGCTTTTTTTAAATCTTAGTGAACCAGGATATTGCGGAACTGCCACGGATCGGATGTGTCGATATCCTCCGGGAACAGGCCGGGGCGGTTATCCAACGGGGTCCAGTCGGTATAATGCCCTTCCACCGTGCCCAGATACGGGCTCTGAACCTCCAGACAGCGGCGATGGTCCATTTCTTCTGTTTCGACGATGCCGGCCATCGGGTTTTCCAGCGCCCAGACCATGCCGGCGATAATCGCCGATGTAACCTGCAAGGCGGTGGCGTTTTGGTACGGGGCCAGCGCGCGGGTTTCCTCAATGGTCAGCCGTGACCCATACCAATAGGCATTTTTGGCATGCCCGAACAGCAAGACGCCCAGCTCGTCCCGGCCATCGACAATTTCGGATTCGCCCAGAATATGCATCCGCGGCTGCATTTTTCCGTCCCGGCCGAACAATTCATGCCACGACAAAATGGCGTTGTTGCACGGGTGATAGGCGTAATGGCATGTCGGGCGATATTCGGGTTTTGGCCCGGACCCAACGGTGAAATAGTCGGATATTGAAATCGCTTCGTTATGCGTTACCAAAAACCCGAATTGTGCGCCCGGGGTTGGGCACCATGTGCGGACGCGGGTCGCGGCGCCGGGTTGGTTCAGGTAAATCGCGGCCTGGCACCCAAACGAATGGGTGGAGGCATTGGGCGGCATCCAGTTTTCATGCGTACCCCATCCCAATTCTGCCGGTTGGTATCCTTCGGATACGAAGCCTTCCACCGACCAGGTGTTGACGAAGACGTTCATTTCCTTTGGCATCCGGGCGCGCTGGGTATCGCGTTCGGCGATGTGCACGCCTTTGATGCCCAATGTTTGCATCAATCGGGCCCAGTCTTCGCGTGTTTTTGGTTCGGTGAACGGGGTGTTGGTGTCGCGGGCGATGTTTAACACGGCCTGTTTGACAAACCACGATACCATGCCGGGGTTCGCACCACAGCAGGACACGGCGGTACGGGTGCCGCGCGCCAGAGCCTTTTCCTCGATGATATCATCGCGCAAATCATAATTTGTGCGGTCGCCGGGGTGGGCGTTTTTGTTATCGTAATATCCGGCCCAGGGTTCAGCCACGGTGTCGATGTAGTGGCAATCCAGTTCACGGCACAGGCGCATGATATCGCGTGATGACGTATCGACCGATACGTTGACGCAAAAACCAACGCCCTCACCATTGCGCAGCAACGGCGTCAGGATATCGCGGTAATTTTCGGGGGACAGTTCAGCGTGGATGAAGCGAATACCCAGCCCCTCAACCACGGGGCGGTAAATATCTTCCGGATCGATAATGACGAAACGCTCCCGGTCAAATTTGAAATGTCGCTCTAGCAAGGGGACCATGCCGCGCCCGATAGAGCCAAATCCAATCATCACCACGGGCCCGTTTATCGTCCCGTGTACCGGCCAGTTTGCCATTCTCGATTTTTTCCACTTCTGGTCAGAGGTCAATATTATTGACCAGATAGCGGCAAATGATCCCGGAAAGCAAGGGGATTATGATTGTCGTAAAACGCCAGTATGGTGGGCGATGACGGTGTTACTGGCCACCGCAGACAAAGCGGATCTGGCGACCGTTGGTCACCACGGGTTTGCATTGTTGCTTGGGCGCGTTTTCCGGTGTTGTCGGTGGCGTGGCTTGTGTTTTGGCGACGTCCTGCTCGGCGCGGCTGGTGGTCTGTTCTTGGGCCTGGATCATGGCGCGGCGATCGTCGTCGTTCAGTGTCAGGGCAACCTTCGGGTCAATCCCACGCTCCTGCAACAGGCTGTTGACGGTGGCGCGGTCGTCTTCGTTCATTTTTGCGTAGAGCTGCACGCCCGTATAGCGGCTGACATCCGGTGAGGCCAGCAGTGTGGCCACTGTTTCCGGCTCGATGCGCAAGGCGCCTTTTTGGCCCAGACGCGCTTCCAACTGGGCGCGTGCGCCCGGCAGTTGATCGAGATAGAGCAGAAAACCAAGCGCGTTGCCGACCGGGTCGTTTTTCTTGCGCAACAGGGTCTCCGCGAATTCCGCGTTTGCGCAATCCTTGTCCCATTTGCTTTGTCCGACACCGTAGAAGCCAATGCCGTTATAATCCGTGCCCATGCAGGTTTCGGTGTTCAATCCCGGTGTGGCGCATCCGCTCAAAATCGCCGCGGCCAGTCCCAGTGTCGATAACGCCCCTGCACGGCGCAGGTTTGCGTTTTCAAACACAGAGCGCAGGGGAGCGTTGTCGTTGGTTGCGGTTTTTACGGTCATTGCTACACACCCTTTTTTGGTTTTTTAAGGTCGCAAATAATTACCATAATATAAATTCATCCGTCAATAAAAACCGACGGAAATTTATTAATTTATTGAAATATAATGAAAAAGCGCCCGGCTTGGGGCCGGGCGCTTTCCTGCACAATTCTTGGTTTTTAGCCGCTTACGGGCGGGAGCACGGGCTCACATAGCGTTTCGTGGTCGTGGAACCGCCGCTTTTCTCGGTTACGTTCACGGTCACTTTACCGCCGCAGCCAACTTGCTGCTGAACAACCGGTTGGGCCACAACTTGCTGAACCGGAGCCGGAGCAGCGGAGTTGTCGAAGCTGACGCCGATACCCAGCAACTGGTTCCAGTTTTCGGAACGAACGCTAACCGGTTGGCCGTTTACGGCTTTCTGTTGAACGTTTTCGCGGATGGCTTGAACGGCTTGGGCGACTTTTTCGTCGGCCTGGGCGCGTTCCTGCACTGCGATGGCGCGCAGCATCGGGTCACCGCTTTCGATGTAGGCTTTGCGCTCTTCATGCGCCAGGCAGTCTTTGTCCGAGCTGTTGGCTTCGGAAGAACCCAGGCTGATACCGCCGCCGATCACTTGGATCGCGCCGACTTTGGTTTTCACGTTCGCGCATTTGGACGTTGCAACCGTGCTCAAAGACGGGGCGATGGCAGAAGCCGCAGCCACTTCGTTTTTGAAGCTGACGTTGTTGTCGCCGCCGACAGCATTGGCGTTGGATGCGGATTGGCCACCTTGACCACCCTCACCACCTTGGCCGCCTTGACCACCGTTTGCAGTGGCGTTACCGCCATTTGCCGTAGCGTTGCCGCCCGTTGCATTAGCGTTGGAGTTGGAACCCGATACGGCACCTGCAACGGCACCAGCGTTTGCGCTGGAGTTGTTGTTGTTCACATTGGTGTTGTGATTTGCGTTGGTGTTCGTGTTGTTGTTTTGGTTCGTGTTGGTGTTTGTCACGTTGCTCGTCGGGGTGGACGGCTGCTCCGGATATTCCGGGTAGTAGGTTGCGGAAGCCGGCGCGGCGAAAGCGGCGCTCAGGGCCAGGGCAGCAGCGGTCAGTTTCAGTGTCTTGAAGCTCATATTTTTTCACCTTCTATTGTCATGCGGTACACGATAACGGGGACCGCCTTTTGGGTTACGGGACTAAAAGTCGCGCCCTTGATATTCCATAATTGAACTTTATGTCAAGAAAATAATCACGCCTTAAGGATGTTCTTTTTGCAGGGCAGCCATCTCACGAAAAGTTTGCATAATTCGCCGCTCTTATGTATAGACCTTCGGAACATTGTAAAAAGAGGCCGCAAAAAGCCGTAAAGCCGGGGCCCATAAAAAGCAAAAGTTTGTAATAGAGAGATCAAAAGGACATTCACCAATGACCGATACGCCAAACACCCAGAATGTTGATAACAATGACAACGCCCCACAGCCGCGCAAAGGCTGGAAGCAAAAAGGTCTGTCGATCGGGTTTAACATTGCGTCGGGTTTTGCCGTGGCAGCGATGCTGGCAAAGTTCGGTGTTGTCGGTGCGGTTTTAACGGCAGCGATGCCGGTGGCGGCCCCCGCGATTGCGGTGACGGCGGCGACGATTGTCCTGACCGGGGTTTTGACGGGCCTGGGCACCAGCGCTTTGCGCTATGGCTATGACCGGGTGACCACAGGCAAAGCCAGCATGACAACCATGGATGTTGTAAAACGCATGGGCTGGTCAATGATTGGTGGCGCGTTGTTCTTTGGTGCCAATGAATTGATTGGCTCGTTCTTCGGTGCGCCGGACATGAGCGCATCCACACCGGACGCCGCACCGCAAGCCGCAGTGACGCCGGATGCGGCAACGGTTGAACCGGCCGCGGGCGACACCATCGTGACAACGGATGTTGAATGCGAAGATGCCGTGGCCAAGGCCGCAGAAGTTCTGGCGAAAGAAAATGATCTGACCCCGTGTGCGGACGAAGCGCTGCATCTGGCGCAGGCCGGTTCGGCGCAGGCAACCAAAGATTTGGGCCTGTTCTTCCTGAGCGGTTATGAAGGTGTTCCGGTTGATACGGCCATGGCCGTTGATCTGTTGAAACAGGCCGCGACGGCTGGCAACGAACAAGCTATTCAGGATTTGGCCTATCTGGAATTCCATGGCAAGGCAGGTTTCGTCGCCAATCCGGGCGAAGCGCTGAAGGCCATGATGACGGTCGATACCGCAACTGCGCGTGAGTTCGTGGCCCAATGGACGGCCATGGGTATTGAGGTTCCAGCGGATACCGTTGCACCCGTGGTCGACGCCCCGGTTGTTGAGGCCCCAGTTGTTGAAACCCCGGTCGTTGATGCGCCGGTGGTGGACGCGCCTGTCGCGGATGTCCCGGCTGCTGACGCTGTTGCTCCGGACGCGCCGCAGACGGATGTTGCCGCGGCCGATGTTGACTGTGTTGATCCGGTGGCCAAGGCCGCTGTGATTATGGCGGCGGAAACCGATTTGACGCCGTGTGCGGAAGAATCCCTGAAAATGGCCCAGGCCGGAAACGCCCAAGGCGTGAAGGATCTGGCGGCGTTCTTCCTGAACGGCACCGATGGCCTGCCGAAAGATCCGGCGCTGGGCGTTGAATTGCTGAAAGGCGCGGCGGAAGCCGGTAACGTTCAGGCACAGGTCGACCTGGCTTACCTGCAATATCATGGCCTGCATGGCGTTGAAGGGGGCAAGGATGCCGCTCTGGCCGCGATGCAAGACATCAAATCCGCCGCGGCCCGCGAATTTGTGTCCGCATGGACCGGACAAGCGGTAGAAGGCAGCGGCGACATGGTCTTGGACATTTCCGCCGACGCCAAAGGCAATATGGTGATTGATATTGATGCCGGGAATGAAAAGGTTCTGAGCCAGTCCTGCATATTCTCAATGGCCGCGAATGGCACGGGCACCGTGGATTGTGCGATCGAAACGAAAGCCGGTGTGAAAACCATTCAGGCGATTATCGAAGATTGCGACAAAATGTTCCCGAGCCTGAAGCCGGCGTTCTAAAGCGCGGTTGTAAACCCAATTAAAAACCCCGGTGCGAACCGGGGTTTTTAATTTTTATTTCCCTGGAGTAAAGGTGGTTATTTGGGAGGTATAAAAGTTGAAGTATGGGCACCAGCCAACATTGAGAGAGTTCCGGCTACGCCCCAATCCCTAGTCGTAAAGAGAACAGAGTAATTTGAAACAATAATAGCAATAGAGGCGAGATCAAGCTCTGATAATGTGTTTCCATGGGTTCGTTTGTTTCCCTTTAACACAGAAATTGGCTTCTTAATAGCCGAGATGATCCCCTGAGGGGGGAGTTTGGTAACTCCTTGTTCTTGGATGTGGGTAAGATTTTTATTTTGTGCGCTTACAAGGGTCATAAATAAATCAACAATTTTTTTATCTAGTTGCAGTTCTTCAAAAAGAGTTTTCTCCATCTCATAAAAATTTTCCAATGTCATTGGGGTAGCTTTTCTCTGAAAGCTGTGGCTATGGCGTATGCCGAGGCGCTCTAAAAACTCGGCCCATTTATAATTAGCCGCTACTCGTCTTTTCTCTGATGTGGATCTGTTGTATAGGTATATATCGCGTAATCTCTTGTCGATATCTGAAGTCTGACGGGTTAGATTTTGTACTAGATAGCAGGCTTCTTGAAATTTCTTTGTTTCGGCTAACGTTTGAAGAAGTTGTATTAATTTTTCCGCCTCATCGTCTGTAAGGGCGACTATATCTCTTGGTTTATTTGGTTGAGGGGCGGTCTGCTCCATGTTCTCCAGTATCAATTGTGCCACTAGATATAGCAGCTCTTTTTCTTTTTCGGTAAAAGCGGGTTTTGGTTTGTAAATCATGTGTTTTTCAGTATTGAGAGATTAATTATTTCGTTCCGTGGCTTTGCAGGCTGGGGACCAGATCGGCGTAAAATGCGCTTTTGTGCCATGTGACCGCGCTGGAAATAATGTCATTCAGGCTGGACGTGGCGGTCCACCCTAAAACCCGCTGGGCTTTGTTTGTTTGGGTCAACATCACGGGTACGTCGCCGGGGCGGCGCGGGGCGATGCGGACGTCGATGGTTTTATTCAGGTGTGTTTCAACCGCATCAATAATTTGTTTCACCGAATACCCATGCCCGGTGCCCAGATTGACGATGTCACTGGCTCCGCCATTCTGCATGTGATGCAGGGCGGCGATATGCGCATCGGCCAGATCGCAGACATGGATAAAGTCACGCAAGGCGGTGCCGTCCGGCGTATCATAATCATTCCCGAACAGGGACAACGGCCCTTCGTAGCCCAAGCCAGACAAAATCACACGGGGCAACAGGTTGGTTTCCGGCCAATGCGCCTCGCCAATACCGATGCCGTCCGGGGCCGCGCCCGCCACGTTGAAATAGCGCAAAACGACGGAGCGTACGCCGCGGGAATCCAGGGCGCGCAAGGCGTTTTCCGCACGGATTTTGCTTTCGCCATAGGGGTTGGCGGGTTGCAACGGTGTGTCTTCGTTCACGTATCCATCGGCATGGGGCACGCCATAAACGGCGGCGGTGCTGGAAAATACGAAATGGTTGATGCCGCAATCGGCGGCGGTGTCGAACAGGGTTTTGGCCCGGGCGGTGTTGTTGTCAAAAAATCGATCCGGTTCCCGCATGGATTGCGCCACATCGGTCAGGGCGGCAAAATGCATCACCGCGCTGGGCTTATAATCGGTGCAGATTGTGCGGATTAAATCGGCATCGCCAATATCGCCCCGGACCAGATCGCCCCATTTCACGGCCCATTCATGCCCGGTGGACAGATTGTCCAGAACAACCGGCGTGTATCCGGCGTCATGCAAACGCCAGCATACATGTGATCCGATATATCCGGCACCGCCGGTGACGAGAATGGTTTTATTCATGTGCCTGTGTTCCGATCAGGGATGTGTAAACATCATACATGGCTTGCGTCACATGGGTGGACGAAAATTTTTCGGCGATCAATGCGCGGCTGGCCAGCCCCATGCGGGTGGTTTTATCGGCGTCATTGGCAAAGGCCTGAATGGCCTCGGCCAAGGCGTGCGGGTTTTGTTCGGGGATCAGAATGGCGTTCACGCCATCCTTGGCCACTTCACGGCATCCGGGTACGTCGGTGGCGATCATCGGGCGGGCACAGGCGCCAGCCTCCAGCAGGGATACGGGCAGGCCTTCGCCGCCAATGGTGGGTTGCAGGGCCAGATGCGCCTGCGGCCACAGGGCGGCCATATCGCTTTGGTAGCCGCGATAAATAACGTTCGGGTTGGACGCGGCCCAGTCGGTCAGGCGCTGTGCATCCCATGATTCCGGATTGCCCGGGTCCGGCGTGCCGCAGAGCCAGAGTTTGATTTGCGGCGCAGTATCCTTCAAAATCGCAAACGCATCATGGATGGTCTGCAATCCCTTCATCGCAATCATGCGGCCCGCAAACATGCAAATGAAGGGCGGGGTGGCTGGCATGGGGGCGGCTTGGTACCGGTCAATATTCACGCCCGATCCGGGAATGATGGTGGTGCGTGTCGGCACGGCCATGCGATCGCGGATCATCCGGTTTGCGTCGTCACTGTTTTCAAACAGGGTCCAGACCGTGTCGTGCTTCACAACGGCGCGCAGTAACGGGAAGATCAGTGGGCGCAAAACGCGGGTTAAGGGGATATCGGCATAAAACAAAGTGCCCAGCCCGACATAACCATTCACAATGCGCGGCACACGCGCCAGCCACGCGGCCAGCGACCCGAATAAAATCGGCTTCAATGCGATGTGGTGAACAATGTCCGGGTGTTCGCGACGGTAAATCCGGGCCAGCGCGATAATATTGCCGATGGCGGTGAACGGGTTTTTGCTTTTGCGGCTGAAGGGAAAGGGAATAACGCGCACGCCTTCGGCTTCGATCCGGTCCCGGTGTTGGTCTACGCGGGTGATCAGCGTGACGTCAAAACCGGCCCGCACCGCCGCCCGCATGGTGGGCAGGCGATGGATGTAAAAAAACCAGTCTTCGGTCACAACGTAAATCAGTTTCATGCCGCCATCCTCTTACGGGAAAGCGTAGGGCAGGGCAAGGTTGGCGCTTTTTCTTGTCATAATTATTGTTGATTGTCGTCCGGTTTCCGCCGTGGGAATAACAACCCGGTCAGGATGGTGGACTGCCGTGGCATGGGGACCAGCTTTTGCTGTTCATCCAGCGGGACGGGCGCACGCATGCGCATGCGGTGCAGGACAAAGACGGCCAGGGCCGCAAAGGTCACGGCGATAAAGGCGAAGAACGCATGGGGGCCAAACATATCCATCAATGCCGCGGCGACGGTGGGGCCCAGACACGCGCCAATGCCGTTATAGATCAGCATGCTGGCGCTGGCCGATACAAATTGGTCGGGGCGCAAATGGTCGTTGGTGTGCGTGATCGCCAACCCATAAAGCGGCATCGCCATCCCGCCATACAGAATAACGGCCAGGATGCCGGGAAACTGCGCCGGGTTGCCAATGGCGCAGAGCGCGGCCATGGTTGCCCCGACGCACGATGTCGCCAAAATCATTTTCCGGTGATCGAACCGGTCCGACAACCATCCCATGGGCAATTGCGAAATCATTCCGCCCAAAATGATGCTGGCGATAAACAAACCAATCTGATGGGCTTGCAATCCGGTCTGCGCGGCATAAACGGGACCAATCCCAAGCGCAACAGCCCCCAGAACCCCGGCGCATGCGGTCGCGACAACACCAAGCGGAGAGGCGCGAAACAATGCGCGCAAACCCAACCGTGTCGGGGCCGCGAAATTCGGGGCCGATCGCGGGATTAACGCAATCGGCAACAACGCCAGCGAAATCAGGATTGCAATAATGACGAACAATTCCATTTGTTGCGGGTCGGCCACGGGCAATAACAATTGCCCGGCGGCCAAACCGCCATGGGACAGCATCATATAAATGCTCAAAATTCGTCCCCGCGTTCCCGATTGCGCCAGATCGTTCAGCCAGCTTTCGACAACAACATACAATCCCGCAAAGCTCAGGCCACTGAAAATCCGGATAATGCCCCAGGCCAGCGGATGGACAAAAATCCCGTGCAGCAGGATACAGATGGACGCCATCGCGGCCAGTGCGGCAAAAACACGAATATGCCCGACCCGGGCCAGCAATTTCGGTGTGGTCAGCGACCCCAACAAATATCCGCCAAAATAACACGACATGATCAGGCCGATCACCGTCGTGTCATAATTTTCAAGCGTCGCGCGCAGGCCCAGCAACGTTCCCTGCAGTCCGTTGCCAATCATCAATAATGCAAAACCAAGGAAGAGGGGCCACGATTGGGCCATTACGCTTTTCATTTACGGGAACACGCGACGGATCAGGGGGTGAATATGGGACTCGTATTTCCGCCAGCTTTGGATGGCGGTTTTGTAAACGGGCTTGATTACCTGCGCCTTGCTGGCGGTAATCACGGCGCGTTTATGTTCGTGTGGCTTCAGGCACGCATCATTCCACGGCAAGCCGATATAATCGATCAGCTTGCGGGCCTGGGCCTCCAGATCATTGACCGTATCTTCGTAATCAATCTCGATAAACGCATCCGGAATGGTGTCGCGCCAATGCTGCATCATGCGTTCATACGCCTGATAATATTGGCCCAGCTCGTCCAGATCGTAACTCCAATACTGCCCGCGCGCGAAAAGCTGTTTGTAACAGGACAGGCCCGTGTCGATGGGGTCACGGCGGCAATGGATGATTTTGGCGTTGGGCAGGGCGGCGGCAATCATGCCGATGCGCGAAAAATTGCCCGGCATTTTGTCGGTAATGCGTTTGGCCGCACCGGTTTTATCCAGCTTGCGAATGCGGTCGATATAGGTGCGGCCAATATCGGCGGCATTGTCCGGCGTTACGCGCCCGCCGAACAATTGTTCGCATACGGTAAAATCATGCAATTCACCGGCACCATAAACATCGGGGTGGGATGATAAGATTTGTTCGGTCAGCGTTGTGCCCGATCGCGGCATGCCGACGATGAAAACGGGGATGTCGCTGTCATGGCCACGGTTTTTGGCAATCGCCGGCGCTGCAAACCGGGCAATGTCGTCCAGTTGTTTGCAGGCATCGTCGATATCAAAGAAAATTGTTTTGCGTTTGGTGTCGTTGCCCCGGCGCAGATAATCAAAGGCCCTGTCGTAGTCCTTTAAATCTTCGTAAGCTTTGTACAGGGCGAAATACAGGCTGATTTCCTGTTGCTGACCGAATTGCTTGATGCGCGGTTCCAGCGCATGCATGGCGATCAAATCCGCATCATCCGCGGATTCGAATTTCTTTAATTTTACCAAGGTCAGATACGGTCCCGGAATGTCGGGTGCCATGGCAATCGCGCGGCGTATATAATCGAGCGCTTCGCTCTCGTTGCCCAATGACAAAGCAATTTCCGCCTGCATGGCGATGCCGTGGGCGAAATCGGGTTTGAGTGCGAGCGCGTGATCAACATTCGTGCGCACGGCATCCAGATCGTTTTTGATAAACAAAATTCCGGCCTTGCGGTAATACGGGTCCGGCATTTCGGGGCTGAGGGCAATGGCGCGGTCGATGGATGATAACGCATCATCAATCCGCCCGGCGCGTTCCTGGGCGGCGGCCAGCTTCATATAAACCCGCGTTGAATCCGGGTTTAAACGTAATGCTTCGTTCAGGGCCAGTTCCGCTTCATCAAACCGTTCGGCCATCAACATGACATCGCCAAAATCCACCTGTGCTTCGGCGGAATCCGGTTTTAATGACACGGCGCGGCGGGCGGCATCTTCGGCTTCGCGCAGGCGGCCCAGTTCGCGCAGGGCCAGGCTCATACTGCTCCACGCTTCGACGTAAGTGGGGTCGAACGTCACGGCATATTTTGCGGACACAGCCGCATCGGCCAGTTTCATCTGGTCGATCAGCGCGATGGCCAGATTGTGGTGGGCCACGGCGTAATCGGGTTTGATGGCGGTGGCGCGGCGGTAATATTCCTCGGCCTCAACGGACCGCCCCAGATCGCGCACGGCGTTGCCCAGATTGCACCAGCCTTGCGCATTGTTTTCATCCAGCGCAACCGCCTTGCGGCAGGATTCTTCGGCATCGTGCAATCGGCCCAGATCGCGGTGGGCGTTGCCAATATTGCTCCATGCATTTGAAAAGGATGGATTGATGCGCAGGGCATTTTGCCAGGCCGCAATCGCCTCTTCGGCACGACTTTGTTCAACCAGCGCATTGCCAAGATTCAAATAGGCATCGGCAAAGTCCGAGCGCAGGGCAATGGCGCGGCGCGCGGCATCTTCGGCCTCGGCATAGCGTTTTAAAATCCACAGCGTGTTGGCGCGGTTGCTGTGGACATCGGGATAATCAGGGTTCAGGGTGATGGACCGGTCATATTCGGCCAGTGCCGCATCATACTGTCCCGCTTCCGACAGCATGATGCCGTGGTGGTTGGCGATTTCGCAATCGTCCGGGGCCTGTGTGGCCGCTTCACGCAGGCTGTGGACCGCGTCCTGCAATTGCCCGCGGTGATAACAGGTCAGGCCCAGCATGTGACGAGCCGGGTAGTAGTCCGGCATATTGGACAGAATGTCACGGAACGTGCGGTCGGCCACCATCAGGTTGCCCGCCTGCAAATGCTGGACGCCGATATCAAAGGCTTCGTTGATGGTGACGGTGCGTGGCGCGCTCATGGGCTTAAATTACATAATGTAAAATTGATCTTATTGTTCAGGGCTCCTCCACCTCTATCACGCTATGAATGGAGCGGGCCAGAGGATGCGTGTGTTGCAATCTAAAAAAACCCCTGTATTATGAAATTTCACTTAAATGACTCTTCAGGCGAATCAGGCACACTGCTGTGTATCGAATCGGGGAGTCGGTTTGGCCGTATGTTGCCGCTCGCTTTCTGTGTGTAAAAAATTTCTCGCGTACATTTTCTTGATTATTGATTGAACCCGCATTCGCATGGTTGTGATGATCCGTGGCGAATGACAACAAAAAGAATGATTTGAAGGAACCATGCCATGAAAATGATGAAAATTCTGATGCTGGGTGCTGCGGTCGCTGTGATCGGCTCTGGTGTCGTGATGCAGAAGGCTGATGCGGCAACCGACGCATTGGATGTGGAAGCACGGATTTTGAATGCTGTGACCATCAACTGCACGGATACGCTTAACTTTGGTTATCTGGCCGTTGGCGAAGCGGGCACGGTGACCATTGATACCGCCGATGGTCGCACATCGGGTAACGCCAACTTGATCATTCCCGGCGGGACGATCCAATCCGGTAGCTGTGATGTGACGGGCGACAACACGGTCGTCATGGAAATCACCGGTACACCGGGGACGATTACAGACGGAACGGATACGCTGACCGTTAACAACTTTACCTTTGATGATCCCGTCGGTGCGCCGGGCGCTGGCCCATATGCGACAACGGGAACGGGCGCGGCTGTGGCTATCACCATTGGTGCCGATCTGGTTGTCGCTGGAACCGAAGCTGCTGGTTCCTACACCGGTACTGTCGATATCACGGCAGATTATCAGTAAACTATTATACTCTTGCGTCTTAACGCGGGTTCTTGGATCATGAAAGCCGGGGGTTGTGAGACCTCCGGCTGATCCTCTCAAAGAATAATCATAAAAACGAAAAGGCGATCGCTTCTATGGCACGACGCCACACTCCATGGGGAAAGACACTGCGTTCCGGGGCCGCTCTGGTTTCGGCGGGCGCGTTGATGTCTGTTGGGGCGCTGGGGGTTGTGCGGGCGATGGCGGCCACGGTGACATTGCCCATTCTTGTGAATGTCATTAAATCCATCGAAGTGACCATCAATACATCGTTGAATTTTGGCACCGTTGCCATCACCAACCCCGATGTTGTCGGGGCCGTGCGGCTGGACCCGTCGACCAGCCGGCTCAGTCTGGATGGGCGCGGCGGACTGGCGCTGGCGGGTGGAACGCCGAAGGCTGGCCGTATTCGCATCAGTGGTGCACCGTTTCCGGTGAATGTATCCTTGGCCGCCGACACCATGCAGATCAGCAACGGCGTTGATTTCATGACGGTCAGCAAATTTAATTTTATGACGGATCAGGCCGGCCCCCGCGTCACCATTACACCGGGCGGCGCGGGCAGTTCGGCTTTCCTCAATATCGGGGCCACGTTGACATCCCGCACGGGGCAGCCGACGGGAACCTATACCGGGGCCAATACGATCTATGCCAACTATCAATAACACGCTGTTTTACAGCGTGTTTTCATATCACGGGACTGTGGCTGTCATTGAATTGCCTGATGAAGTGGGGCACAATGGCATGATTATAAAAACCATTTCACATTTTTGCGCGATCATAACGGATACGTCATGTTGATGAATAAAAAACCCAAGGCATCATTCTCTCACAAATTTCTGGTGCGGGGTCTGTGTGTGACGGCGGCGGCGCTGGTCTTAACACTGGCTGCCAATGATGCGCAGGCGATCCGCCTGACCATGAAACGTGTGATGTTCGAAGGATCACAACGCACGGCGGATTTGACCATCATCAACAACACAGCCGAAGAACAGGTTTACCGCTTAGGTTTCAAAACCATGCGAATGACGCAAAGCGATGGTCTGGAAACGCTGGAGGACGGTGTGCAGGATCCAGCGTTAAAAAGTGCGGACAGCATGGTGCGCTTTTCCCCGCGCCGCGTAACGATTCCGGCGGGTGGGTCGCAACAGGTGCGCCTGATGTTGAACAAGCCGAAAGATATTGCGGATGGTGAATATCGGTCCCATTTCTGGATCAGACCCGAGGCGGAAACGGCAAAATTCGATCCCGCTCCGCAAGATAATACCAGCGCCGGCCCGAGTGTGCAGATTAAAATGCTGGCCGGTGTAACCTTGCCGGTTTTTGTGCGGGTGGGTCCCATGAATGTCTCCGCGACCATGACCAACACCAAGGCGACCCGGAATGGTGAGCGTATCGCCGTGACCATGGATATCAATCGCGAGGGCAATCGCAGCCTGTATGGTGATGTTGAATTTTCCTGCAACGGTAAAACCCTGCATCAGGTGCGGGGTATTGCAGTTTACACGGAATTGGCAACGCGGACAGTGCGCTTAAACATGCCCGTTCCGAAAGAGGGCTTTGGTGGTTGCGCGACGATGGATGTAATTTATCGCGCCGAAGCGGGGGATGCCCAGTACAAAGGCGGCGTGATTGCGCAGGCGCAAGTCGCCGTTCCTTAAATTCTCCGGCCGCTTGCGCGGCGCTGGGGCTGAAGCGTTTATTACCGAATAAAAACCCGCTCGATTCAGGCGGGTTTTTTCTTGTCTACAACCTGCGTAAAAGGGCTTGCGTGCTTTGTGAAGCCTTTGAAAATCATGCTAGAATCGCAAATCGTTCCTGGTGTGTCCGGGGGCTTTCGTCGCCAGTCCGGCGGATTTTTATCACGCTCTGAATTTTTGAATTACGCCATTTTGTCCGGGTTAAAACGATCACAATTGTATTCCATTACACGTGCCCTGGTGTTCGGGGTTGCGCTCATGTCCTGTGCCATGGTCGTGGCGCGGAATGCTGGTGCACAGGATGATGGTTATTACATCGACGGGCCGGAGGAATTAATTTTTTCCGTTATGGTCCCGCCCTATGTTCTGTCGTCCGGCATCATCGCATATCAAAACGATGTGCGGTTTTATCTGCCGGTTGTGACGTTGGCCAATCTTTTTGATTTTGGTGTCGAATCTGATCTGGGGCGCGGTGTTGTATCCGGCTGGGCGTTGGAAGAGGGGCGTACATTCAGCATTGATGTCGAACGTAAAACATTCGAAGTGGCTGGGAAACGTGAAACGCTCGGTGATCTCGATGTTTTGTCTGGTGACGCAGTCGATTCCACGGATATGTACGTTGAAATTGGTGTGCTGAATAAAATCTGGCCGGTGGAATTGGGAATCAATATTTCCATGCTGGCGGTCGAGGTTTCATCGGATCAAAAACTACCCTTCATGCAGAAAATGGAGCGGCAGGATAAGCGCGAAATGCAATTGGAAATGCGCAAAACGCGTCTGGCCGCCAAACGATCGGATCTGCCTTTTGTGCCAACGCCCTATCGCGCATTCAGCCTGCCCTTTGTCGATCTGGACACCGAATGGGGCTATGATAGCGATGAAGATGATACGACGGGGACGTTGCGCCTGACCGGTGTGAATGATCTGGGGTATTTTCAGGCGGATTACACAACCACGCTCGGTTATAAAAACGGGGAACTGGAAGAGCCGGATAATATCCGCCTGCGCTTTTCCCGCGAAGCGCAGGGCGAAGATTCTCTGTTCGCCGGGATTCGCCATGTTGAATGGGGCGATACGCGGGCCCGCCATTCGACATTGATTGAAAACGGAACATCCGGGCGGGGCGTGTATGTGACGTCAACGGATCGCGCCCGTGACGGTGAATACGACATCACGACGGTCGAGGGGATCGGCACGCCGGGGTGGGAAGTGGAATTATACCGGAACGGTGAATTGCTGGATTTCCAAATTGTTGATGCGCGCGGCGAGTATCGCTTTGAAGATGTTCCATTGAATTTCGGCAATAACCGCATTCGCTTGGTGTTTTATGGGCCGCAGGGACAAATTCGTGAGCGGATTGAAAATTATTCCTTTGGGTCCGGTATGGTTGAGCCGGGACAGTTTCAATACAGCCTGTCCGCCGTTGATGCGAACGAGGATTTGATCCGCCTGAGCGATGATAACGTGGATAATCCCGAGGGGGTCGCTTATAGCGGGCGGGCGTCTTACGGATTGACGCGGGGGCTGACCGTATTTGCCACCACATCGCAAACACCGACACGCGATGACGATACGCATAATTACGTGACGGGCGGCGCGGCCCTGTCCACGGCCCTCGGTCTGTTTCAGGCGGAGGGGTATAAGCAACTGGACGGGGGGCAGGCGATTGATTTGCGCTATAACACCGAATGGAAGGGCGTCAATGTGGCCCTGCGCACCGCTTTGTACAACGATTTTGAAAGTGCGGATGCGGGCTTTGGCGATGGAGCCTTGAAGCGTGATCATGAAGGGGATTTATCCCGGAATTTTAAATTACCCTTTGGGCTGTTGACGTTGGGCCTGAATGCGCGGGAAGAAGAAAACAAAATTGGCGATACCCGTACATCATACCGGACGCGACAAAGCCTGTCTTTTGCCGGTGTGCGTTTGGGGAACACAACGACAACGTCGTTGACGGATGGTAGCCATTCCACGTCGACGGGGCAGGTGAGTGTGAACGTGCGCCAACAACGCTGGCTTCTGCGATCGCAGTTAGATTACGATATTTTCCCGGAACGCGATATCACCAATGTTCAGAATGAATTGCGCTACAGCGAACCGGAAGGGTTTTTCGCGGCCCTAAACCTCAATCACAATTTTGTGGAATCGCAATCATCCGTCGGGGTTCAACTGGGCTATGACTTTGAAAAATTCCTGGGCAGCGTGGAGAGCCGATGGCAACAGGATGAAGGGTTCAGCGTCCTGATGCGGGCGTCAACGGCCCTGGCCCCGTTGGGGCCGAACGGCAATTACACGATGACGTCGGACCGCCAATCTGCGGTGGCCCCGGTGCGCGGGCGCGTGTTCCTGGATCAGGACGGCGACGGCTTGTTTGATGAGGGTGAGCAACCGTTGCAACATGCCCAGATTATGGTGGGCAGTTACAACGGGGCCAATGAAACCGATGAATACGGGCAAACGATTAATTATGGCACGGCCTATCGCCTCAGCAATGTGATGCTGGATGATGGCAGTCTGGAGGATCCCTATTATCGCTCGGGCAGTGAGGGGTTCAGTGTATTCCTGCGCCCCGGTGTGGTGCCGTCCTTTGATTTTCCGGTTGTTGTGACAGGTGCCATCGACGGTATGGTCGCACGGCCTGATGGCACCCCGGTGCAGGGCATGCGGCTGGAGCTGGTCAACAAGGACGGCGGTGTCGTCATGACGACGGACAGTGCCTATGATGGGTATTACACCTTTGAATTTGTCGCCCCCGGCACCTATACCGTGCGGGCGGATCCGGCCTATGGCGTCGACGTGCCGCCCCAGACCGTCACCGTTGAGGGCGATGATTTGTTCCCCGGCGGTATTGACCTGCAACTGATCACGCCCGCGGCGGGCGGGGCGGATTAGCTCGATATTAAGGGTCGGGCGACAGTGTGTGTGTTGCATTTTGCAAACAGAGCGATTGCAATTTCGAGTGTCTGCGTTACCATGGTTGAAATTATAAGTAATTTCTTTTTTGGTTTTTGAAGTCATGCAGAATATGGATTTACAACCCGGGCGCGCGGCGACCTATACCCTCAGGGATTTCTCTGTCCTTGTCGTGGAAGATTATGATTTCATGCAGGGCTTGATCAGTTCGATGCTCAAGGCCTTCGGCGTGGGCAATATCACGGTGTGCGACAATGCCCGTGAAGCTCAAACCATGTTGAACATGTCGTGTGTGTCCGGCGGGGCCGTTCGCCCGATTGATATGGTTCTGACCGACTGGATGATGCCGGGCGGATCGGGGCGTGATCTGATCAAATGGATGCGCGATCACAAAAACGAACATATCAAATTTATGCCTGTTATTCTGGTCTCGGCCTTTACCAGCGAAGAAACGATTTTTGCCGCCCGCGACATGGGGGCCAATGAAATTTTGGTCAAACCGCTGTCGGGTGAAAAACTGGCCAATCGTTTACTGGGAATCATTGACCATCCGCGCCCGTTTGTAAAAGCACCCAGCTATTTCGGGCCAGATCGCAGGCGGCGGATCAAGGACATTCGGGGAAAATGCCGCCGTGTTTTGACGGCGGAAAAAATGGTAACCCATGTTGAATCGGTACAGAGTGCATCATGAGCGACGACACACCAAAGATTGAAATTTACAAGCGCGCCAACAAATTGAAGGTCAAGGCGGGCGGTGACCCAAAGGGCGGTCCGGGGCGGTTTGATGCAACGGCGGTCAATCGCGCCAATATTGTCATTCAAAAGATGTCCGATATGTACCCCAACGAAATTAAGAAGTCGTTGGAGGAACTGGATCGTCTGTGGAGTGAAACGAAACAGATGGACAGCAACGCGCGTGCGGATCATGCCGCGCTGATGTCGAACACGGCGAACAAGATTAAGGATCTGGCCGGAACATTCGGGTATGAGCTGATGTCCTATTTCGGCACATCCTTGCGGGATTATATTCTGGACACCGATCTCAGCCAGCCGGAACAGGCCACAATTGTCCAAGCGCATGTTGATGTGATGCAGGTGGCCTACCGCGAAAACCTCAAAGGGATGAAGCACCCGTTGGCGGACGAATTAAAGCGCGTCGTGGCCGAGGCAATTGCGAAGTATAGCTGAGCCTCCCTTGATTTAATGCGAATGAAATCAATATATTACCCGGTAGGTCCCTCAACATAAGCCGGGCGCGATAAAAAAGTTCACTTTTTTATCGAAAATGGCTATGGTGCGGGCCTGATTTTAAAGGGTTTTTGTCATGGATCTGTTCCACCGCCTTGTCCATTGGGTCGTTCTGTTCACCTTCGTTGGGCACATTTTCTGTTGTGGCCTGCCGCTGGCGGTCAGTTTCCTGTCCGTTATTGTCGGGCTGGGCTTGCTGTCGGGCGTGTTGCCGGCGTTGGACCATGTTCACCATGTTGTTCACGGGTATGAAACCGGACTTGTGATTTTCTCAGGTGTGATGCTGACGTTGGGGTGGGTGGCACAATGGGCCAGCACCCGATTTGATTGCCATGACACCGGATGTGAACACCCGCCGTGCGACACGAAAAAAATCCGTAATGCGCGTATCTTGGGCGTGGCAACGGCGTTGTTTATGTTCAACCTGATTGTGCTTCTGGTTGCAAATCACGCGGCCGTGCACTAAATCCCCTTTTCCTGCTGCCGCCTGTGCGGTAATTTGGTTCGCGATTACAATGGCTGTTCAAAACGGTTGGGGCGAACCATGCAAACCATTCCTGCGAATCTGCGTATATTCCTGTCCTGGGTCACGTGGCCGTTTTTAATGGTGACGTGTATTGCCGCGACGGCGTATGGGTTTGCCATTGATCGCCCTGCGCTGGTCTTCACCATTGCGTATTTTACCATGGCGGCGATCCTTCTGGTTCTGGAACGGGTCATGCCGCATGAACGCGAATGGAACGAAAATGATGGCCAGACCTTCGCCAATATTGCCCACACGCTGGTGACCAAGGGAACGGTGCAGAGCTGCATCGTCTTTGCATCGGTTATTGGTATCACCAATTACATCACGCCGATGGCGGAACCGGGGCACGGAATCTGGCCGCGGGACTGGCCAATGTGGGGCCAAATTCTGATGGGCATTGTGGCGGCGGAATTTGGTTTGTATTGGGGGCACCACATCGCGCACAAATGGCGCCCGATGTGGCGTTTCCACGCCATTCACCACAGCGTCACACGGTTGTGGATCGTCAATACCGGGCGGTTCCATTTTATCGATTCATTCAAAAGCGTTGTTCTGGGGCTTGGTATTCTCACCCTTCTGGGCGCGCCGTTGGAGGTGATGTCGTGGGTGTCGGCCATCACCGCGTATTGCGGCATGCTGACCCATTGTAATGTTGAAATGCGCTTCGGGTTTTTATCCTATCTTTTCAATACGCCGGAATTGCACCGCTGGCACCACAGCAAGGATCTGCGCGAAGGGGATAAAAATTTCGGTGAAAATATCATGCTGTGGGATTGGGTTTTCGGGACATGGTTCAACGAAGATCGTCGCCCGCCCGTCAATATTGGGATCAAGGAAACAATGCCGCCGGGATTTGTGCAGCAACTGGTCTGGCCGTTCGTGCATCGTTATCCGCCGAAAACGCCCGCGCAACAATCAGCGCAACAGCCTGTACAGAGCGTTCCGGACGCGGCGGAATAGGTTCATTTTCATATCTTCAGCTTTTTTTAACGCGCGCCCAGCACAATGAAGGCCAATGGGGCAAAAAGCCCCCTGCGGCGCAAACCGCAACGGGTGTTAAAAGTTACAAAAGGCGGGGTCTGCAATGTTCCAAAAATGCGATTTCCTGTTGGGTGAAGGCGATAGTATCGTGGTGGTTATTCCCGCGCGATTGCCCCATGCCGAAACCTATACATTATCGGTCAGTGACAGGGATATTCGGTTCCGCGCCGGCTATGACGACATTGCCGAAATGCCAATTCAGGGCGCGGAAATTTTCCGCCGCTTGATGAATTACACGCAGGTGGGCGTGGTTGAATATCCGCCCAATGCCGAAAGTTTCCCCAAAACCATCACAAACGTTGCCTATATTGAATTACGGAGAGCCGCATGAGTTTCGAAGCCCATATTGGAGATTCTCTGAGCGATCTTGGCGCATTCACGGCGATCAGTTCCGATGGCGGTGCGCCGTCCATGGCCACGCTGGGGGCGATGGTGAATGCGGGGCTGGATGTATCCGTTGATCCGTCCATGGGGCGGGGGTTGAGTGCGCAATTCGGCATGGCCCATGGCGGCCTGGCCATGGGGGCAGGAGGTGCCTTGCATTTAGCGGGCACGGCCCCGGCCCCAGCCCCGGCCCAGGTTGCGGGCCCGTCGGCACCAACGCAGGCGAATCGTCAGCCGACTTTGGGGCGTTAGGGGCCTTGAAGGACCATCTTTTTCGATAAAACGGGCCCTATGGGGCCTGTTTTTTTCTGAAGTTCTGCGATTTTTGAAATCTTTGGTCCTTTTTCCCGCACATTTCAGAAAAATCTCGCCATTTGGGCGGTCTTGGGGCATATCTGCATACATTCGCGTGTTTATTTTTGTTCGATTTTAAGGGGCGGCCGAGACCAGCAGGATTGCGGGGTTGGGCCGGATTGAGCCATGCAGGTACACCCATCAGCCCTGATCACAGGGATTACCGGTCAAGACGGTGCGCATCTGGCGGAATTTTTGCTGGGGCGCGGGTATGTGGTCCATGGCGTGCGCCTTTATTCCGCGACCGATGACACACAACGCTTGCGCGATATTCTCGATCATCCGTGTTTTCACCTGCACATTGGTGATTTGAATGATGGCGGTGCGCTGGCCCGCCTGATACGCGATTGTGCACCCAATGAAATTTATAATCTGGCCGCGCAAAGCCATGTCCATGCCAGTTTTAAAGTGCCCGAAGCCACAGCGCAGATCAACGCGCTGGGCCCGCTGCGCCTGCTGGAGGCTGTTCGCGTGCTGGGCCGCGAGCATGACATTAAATTTTATCAGGCATCCAGTTCAGAAATGTTTGGCAATGCCCCGGCACCACAAAATGAAAATACCCCGTTTGCGCCGTGCAGCCCTTATGCGGCGGCGAAGCTCTACGCCTATTGGCTGGTGCGCAATTACCGCGATGCATATGGCATGTTTGCGTGCAATGGCATTCTGTTCAACCATGAAAGTGCTTTGCGTGGTCAGGAATTTGTAACGCAAAAAATTGCACGCGGTGTTGCGGCGCTGGCATCCGATCGTGATGCGCCGGTGCTGGCTTTGGGGAATTTAAATTCCCGCCGTGATTGGGGCGATGCGCGTGATTATGTGCGCGGCATGTGGATGATGTTGCAACGGGATACGCCGGATGATTACGTTCTGGGCACCGGACAATCCCACAGCGTGCGGGATTTCGTGAATGCCGCGTTTGATGCGGCGGGTTTTTCCCTGACATGGGCGGGCATCGGCGTCGGGGAAACCGCGCGTTGTTCTCGCACCGGGCGGCTTCTGGTCCGTATTGACCCATCCCTGTTCCGCCCGACGGAGGTGAATAACCTGATTGCCGATGCGACCAAGGCACGAACCATTTTGGGATGGACGCCGGAAACGGATTTCCAAACACTGGTCCGCGATATGATTGTTGCCGCAATGGACGATGTATCGCACGCGCGCCGTGATGATCATTGGGCGAATGGTAACAATGCCCGGTTTGCGTAATTTACCTTATCGCCGGATCTGGGTTGCGGGACACCGGGGATTGGTGGGCGCGTCGCTGGTGCGATATTTTCGGGATCATTATCCACAGTGTGAAATTCTAACCGCGTCGCGCGATACACTTGATCTGCGGCGACAGGACGAGACGGAACGCTGGATTGCGCACAACAAACCCGATGCGATTATTCTGGCGGCGGCGACGGTGGGGGGGATTGGCGCAAATGCGGCCCGCCCGGCGGATTTTCTCTATGACAATCTGGCCATTGCCACCAATGTCATCCATGCGGCCGCAGTGCAAAATGTGGGCAAGCTGCTGTTTCTTGGGTCATCCTGTATCTATCCGCGCGATTGTGCGCAACCGATTGCCGAAAAATCCTTGTTGAGCGGTGCGTTGGAGCCCAGCAATGAATGGTACGCCATTGCCAAGATCGCGGGATTGAAATTGTGCCAGGCCTATCGCCGTCAGGGCGGCCATGATTTTATCGCGGCCATGCCGTGCAATTTGTATGGTCCTGGCGATCGGTTTGATCTGGAACAATCCCATGTCATTCCGGCGTTGATGATGCGGTTTGATCATGCTCGGCGCGCGGGGGATTCGTGCGTAACATTGTGGGGGACGGGCCGTCCCCTGCGGGAATTTTTATATATTGATGATCTGGCCGATGCGCTGGTGACCCTGCTGGCGAACTATAGCGGTGAAGGTCCGGTCAATATTGGTGCGGGACGGGAAATATCAATTGCTGATCTGGCCGTAAAAATTGCGCATGTGACAGGTTATAATGGGCGGATTGAATGGGATTCGTCCAAACCCGATGGAACGCCCCGTAAAATCATGGATTCATCGCGTATGCGGGCGCTGGATTGGGCTCCGCAAACGGCATTGGATGATGGGTTGGCCACGGCGTGGGATTGGTATGTGCGTAACCGTGATCAACAGGCGGCCTGATCCATGTTACACAATGTTATTCCAGTTATTTTATGCGGGGGTGTTGGGCGGCGTTTGTGGCCGTTATCAACGCCGCGCCGACCAAAGCCGTTTTTGCGCGATATGTCCGGGCAATCATTGTTGCAACAGACATTGGACCGCGCCCGCGGCATGAAACCGCCCGTGATTGTGTGCAATGAAACGCATGTCGATTTGGTCCGGCGGGATGTGGGGGCCGCGCCGTCAACGCTTCTTTTGGAACCCTGTGGCCGCAATACGGCCCCGGCGATTATCGCGGCGGCCCACCATGTTCAGAACGATCACGGCGGTGATGCCGTTCTGTTGATTATGCCGTCTGACCACTACATGGCCGATCCGACGGCCGTGGGGCGGGCTGTTCTCAATTTGTGGCCGCATTTGGATCACAATATCGTGGGTGTCTTCGGTCTGCGCCCGACGCGGGCGGAAACGGGATATGGCTATATTCAGGTGGATGTCGGTGCGCATGTGCGACCGGGGTCGCACGCGGTGCGGTCTTTTGTTGAAAAACCGGATCGCGTTCTGGCGCAAACCTATCTGGATCAGGGGTGTTGGTGGTGGAATAGCGGATTGTTTTTGGCAAAGGCCCAAACCATTCTTGATCATGCGCAAACCCATGTGCCTGATGCCTATGCGGCCACGGGGCGTGCGGTTGAACGCGGAATATGGGACCAACGGGCCCTGCGCCTTTCTGCCGATTTTGCCGATGCGCCTGCGGTGTCATTTGACAGGGCCGTAATGGAACGCATCGGGGGCGTCCGTGTGGCGGCGCTGGAAACCGTTTGGTCGGATCTGGGCACGTGGCCGGCGCTGGCCAAAAACATATGTGCCAAGCTGTTTTCAACCGGTTGAATGTGCGGCGCATCATGGCGTAATCTGGGGGCCGGTTAACCCCTTGGAGTCGCTCTTCTTATGACCACCCCGCCGGATGCGTTGTTACAGGTTGCCTTGATCCCCTATGTCTGTGGCGCGGGCGCGCAAACCCCGGGGTGCGAGCAGGGCCCGCTGGATTTCGAATTGCGCGGCCTGGCTGACGCTTTGCAGGCTGCTGGCCGCGACGTGTGGTGGAGCCTTGATCCCGAAACTCTGCTGGCTGGCCCGTATGGTTCCAGTGCGCACCGTGATTTACCCCCGCTGGGGTCGGATGAGCGCAATGAAATTGTGATCTGGCACGTGCGCGGCTTGGCCGACCGGGTGGAAGACGATGTACGGAGCGGGGCCTTTGTCGTGACGCTGGGCGGCGACCACAGCATGGCGGCCGGGTCCATGACCGGGTTGGCGCGCGGATTGCGAAAAACCGTGGGGGCGGATGTTCGTCTGGGCTTGCTCTGGCTGGATGCGCACGCGGATTTAAATACGCTGGCCACAACACCGTCCAAAGCGCTGCATGGCATGCCATTGTCGCAGGTTACCGGTCTGGACCCGGATCATGACCCGTTTGGTCTGGGCCATGATGGCGTGGCGGTGGCCCCGTCGCGACTGCTCTATGCCGGATTGCGGGATTTGGATGCGGGTGAAGTTGATTTTATTCGCGCAATGAATATTCGCGCCTTTTCAATGGCGGATCTGGCGGGGAAAAAATTATCGTCGGTTGTTGTGGATACCATGGCCGCGATGGACGTGGATGTATGGGCCATTTCGTTGGATCTGGATGGGCTGGACCCCGACTTTGCCCCTGCCGTGGGGACCCCTGTGGCCAATGGTTTAAGCCGTGATGATGTTGTGGAAACATTGCGCGCGGTTATGGATCGTTTTGACGTCCGTCTGTTTGAAGTGGCGGAACATAACCCGACCCTGAAAGGGGCGGGCGTGAATTATCAAAGCGCGCTGTCCGTTTTACAGGTTGTTTTGGATGGTGCCGCCCAGCGGTTTAAACATCGATCCGACGCAGCGTGATAAAGGTGACATTGCCACCATATTCAATCTGACCCGTCATCTGAATCTTATCGCCCTTACGCGCCAGTTTCAGGACGGTGCGATAGGTGACCGGTTGGCGAGATGGTGATCCGTCCGGGCGCAGCAACGAAAAATCGGAATCGGCATCGGTCGGATCGGCAACCGAAATCATTTCCACTTCGTTTTCGCTCAAAATCGTAAATGTGCTGGTCCACAGGCAATTGGCCGCGTCGCGACGTTCTGTTTTCCCGTGGCGGATATGGGTAACGCCATCAGCCTTCATCTCCAGCGGTCCTTGATAGGAGCTGGTGCTGCTGACTTGATATTGTCCGTCTAATTCATTGGTCATTTGGTTTTTCCACCTTATGTGCTGAAAACATGCAGTGTCGGGCCGCTGCGATGTCGATAAATATCCGCCGTGTACAGGCCGATATTGCGGCCCACTGAATCCAGTAATTGCGGGCGCGGTTTTAAAGATGTCATCATCGTCAACCGCTGCCCTTGTTTAAGCTCGAACGTAATCGGGGTTTTATTGCGGCTAGTAATGGTAATGGTTTGATCCTGCTTAACCAACAATCTGTGTTCAACCAAAGGTACGCAGGGTATCACGCTGGCTTCGTAGGAGAAGTAATCGGGCCCGACCTTCATAGTTTGCGCACCGGGGACATTGTCTCGGATGACGCGCATGATATTGATCATAAAAGGCTCAAGGCACTGATCATAAGCCCGTAACAATGTATCGATATTGTTGTTTGAATCATATCCGATCAATATTTTTCCGTTGGGCCCAGCGAGGTGTTGCAACCCTTGCATAAAAATTCGCGCTTTGACTTTAGGAAACGGCTCCGTAGATTTTACATTTTCCAAATTGGATATCAGCGATCCCGTGCACAAGACCGCAGTGTTTTCTTGCGGGACAAGAAAATGCGCGGCAATGCGAAAACTCATCGTCAGATAAGACGTGCGAACGCCCATGCGGTTGAAGATATAGGATCGGTCAATCGCCTTCTTTGCTGCATCATTAAATTTTTGGCTCAAATCGATAAAAATAATCTCTTGCAAATGGGGCATGTATTTGAGGATATGCATTTCCTTCTGCATAAAGCTGTCTCGTGGGCCGGGGCCGACAATGACGGCGCGGGTGCAAAAACGAAAATTCCGGGTAAGCTCGGCGCAATTTTTTGAAAACAGTTCAATTTCGTCGTTGTACAGATAGTAATTCGGGTTTTCATGAACAAATTTATTGAACAAAAATGACCCATTATCGAGATAGGCGATCCGGCCCATATGGCCGTGCTCAATCCCGCTGAACAGGTTGATGGCCGCAGCGGTAACGTCTTTTTTCTGATCGTCGTTTAGCTTTGGATGGGCCATAATACGCTTTAAATTTTATGCCGCAACTTTTACGGATGTACCAACAGGGGTTGATCGGTTCCACATGTCGGCAAACTGCATGCGATAGGCGCTGGCAATCGCCGGATAGTCCATCAGAATGACGGTGACATTGGCATCAAACAACATGATGGCCAGTTTGTCGCCGTAGACATAGAACGGAACCGATGCGAACAGTTCGCTGGGGATCCAGCGATATTCGGCATAGGATTCGCCCGGAACGAAATCATCGCCTTCACGGATCAGGATTTTATATTTAATTTTTTTCAAGGCGCGCATGCGGTCGATATGCGTTTGCGCGTATTGTCCCAGATGTTTGATAAACAGGCGTTCATCGACGTTACTGACCAGAATGTCACCGGCGTAGTTCCGCACGGTGCTGTAGATGTCTTCGTAAAAATCGATCAGCCCGGCCTGGCCCGTGAACACGCGCACTTCGCCGCTGCGCAGGCGAATGCCGGTGGTGCCCAAAAATTCAATCCCGGCGGATTCAAAGGCCTTTTGAATGGTGTGCAGGGTGTTGTTGCGGGGTGTACTTTGGTTATTTTCAATGCTACCAATCGACGTCGCAGACAACCCGCATCGATCGGCCAGATCTTGTTGGCTCCAGTTCAATACGGCGCGCGCGCCACGAATTTGTGCGGTGGTAATCGTCATTCCGGTGTCCTGCTCTTTATAATGCGTTTTTTCTTAAGTCATTCTTGGGAAATTCGTAAGTATTGGTAGCGTCCGAATGCGCCGGACGCAATCAAAAATATCCTGATCTTTACCGAAAATGTGGATTGAAAAATCCCCTGTGCGCCAGAGGCGACAGGGGATTTGCTAATATTTTGTTTTTATTGTGTTTTATGCCACCTGACCCGAATGGATCTGGTTGGGGTCCAGCAGCCCTTCGCGGCGGAGCAGGGCGTCCGGGTCGGCATCCCGACCCCGGAACCGGACATACAGTACCTGCGGGTGCTCACTGCCGCCACGGGACAGGATTTCGGCCTTGTACGCCTTGGCTGTGTCCTGATCGTACAATCCTTTTTCCTCGAACAGGGCAAAGGTATCGGCGTCCAGCACTTCGGCCCATTTGTAACTGTAATATCCGGCGGAATACCCGCCCGCGAACAAATGGCTGAACGCCGTGGATTGCGGCCCGGCCAGACGCGGGAACAGGGACATGTCCTTCATCACGCTGTCTTCAAACGTAGCCGTGTCCTTGATCGTGGACGGATCAGCGGTGTGCCATGCCATGTCGAGCAGGGCGAAGCTGACCTGACGCAATCCGGCCCAGCCCCCCATGAAATTTTTGGCATCGTTCAGTTTCTTGACCAGATCGGCCGGAATTTTTTCACCCGTCTTGTAATGCGCGGCGAACAAGTCCAGCGTTTCGGATGTATAGGCCCAGTTTTCCTGAACCTGGCTCGGCAATTCAACGAAATCCCACAACACGTTTGTTCCGGCCATGGACATATACGTCACATCCGACAACATGCCGTGAATGGCGTGGCCCATCTCGTGGAACAGAGTCAGCAATTCATCAAAGGTTAGGAGAGAGGGCTGATCCTTCGTCGGTTTGGTGAAGTTGCAGACAATGGCGATCACCGGGCGGCGGACTTCACCGCGATACAGACCCTGGTCCCGGAACGCGGTCATCCATGCGCCATCTTTCTTGCCCGTGCGGGGGAAGAAGTCGGCGTAGAACGTGCCCATGAAACGCCCGTCATCATTGTCGAATACGTCATAGGCGGTCACGTCCGGGTGCCAGACAGGATATTTGTCATTGGCAACGAAGCGCAGGTTGAACAATTTGGTGAAATGCTGGAACACGCCCTTCAAAACATTGTCCAACGGGAAATACGGGCGCAGATCTTCGGATGAGAATTTAAACAGATCCTGTTTCAGTTTTTCGCCGTAATAGGCCACATCCCATGGCTGGATCGGGTCCGGGCCATTCATTTTTCGGGCAAAATCCTGCAACATTTTCAGGTCTTTTTCGGCGGCGGGTTTGTACGCGTTTTTCAATTTTGTCAAAAACGCGCGCACTTCATCCTCGGTCCGGGCCATGCGCTGTTCCAGGACATAGGCCGCATGGTCGTTATACCCCAGCAATTTGGCCCGGGCATCGCGCAAGGTCACGATGTCCAAAACCATCTGGCTGTTATCAAATTCATCGCCATAGGCGCGGCTGGCGAATGCGCGCCAGATTTTTTCACGCAATTCGCGCTTGTCGGCATATTGCACGACGGGCAGATAGCTGGGGAAGTCCAGCGTAAACAGCCATGCGTCATTGCGGCCCTTGTCTTCGGCCATTTGTTTGGCGACGGCGCGCGCGCCGTCCGGAATACCGGACAGATCGGATTCGTCCGTGATCCACAGTTCGAATTTCTCGGCCGATTTTTTCACGTTGTTGGAAAATGCCGGGCCCATGGTGGACAGGCGTTCATTCATATCGCGCAATTTGGCCTTGTCCGCGTCATTGAGCAACGCGCCACCACGAACAAACCCCTTATATGTTTCATCCAGCATGCGGGATTGTTCCGGGGTCAGGGACAGGCTGTCGCGTTGGTCCCAAACGGCCTTTACACGGGCAAACAAGTCGGGGTCCAATGATACGTCACTGGAAAAATTCGCGCTCAGCGGGCCGATCTTGTCGGACAAAGCTTGCAATCCGTCCGTGCCGTTGGCGGACAGCATGTTGTAAAACACGCCCGATGCCGCGCTCAACATTTCCGATGCGGTTTCCAACGCGACGATGGTGTTGTCGAATGTTGGCGCGTCCTTATTGGCTTTGATTGCTGCGATGTTTTTGCGGGCCTCTTCAATGCCGGCTTCGACGGCGGGCAGGAAATGATCTTCCCGGATTTTGTCAAAGGCCGGGGCCATATTCGGCACATCGGACGGGGTCAGCAGCGGATTGGTATCGGTCATCGGTTTTTACTCTTCCTTTTGTCAGTTATTTTTGGGCTGTCTTTGCTTGGTCGCTTGGCGTTAATACGATGCTGCTGGAGGCCATGCCGCCTTCCTTGGTCATCGGGTCAAACGCGGTCACGTAAATCTGGTATGTGCCGGGTTCGGGCATGCGGGCCTTGGCCACGAATTCACCGGCATTTTTCCCGGGTTTCATTTTGATGGTTCCAGCGGGGGCGGATTCCTTGTACAGCGCCATTTCAATGTCATAGCGGCTGGGGTCCCACGCCGTATCGGTGCCGACGGCGCAGCCGCAGAGCTTGGCAATATTGGCGGTAATGTCGATAATTTTTTCCGGGTCATGCGTTGCGGTTTGTCCGGCAACCGGTGCGGTAATATCAATCGCAAAACCGGGCAGTTCCAGCAAGATACCATTCCTGGCGGAATAATCCTTGCCGGGGATCAGGACCATGTCCGTGCTGGTGGTCACGGCATTGCCCTGGGCCATCATCGGGCCGGTGGCGGAAATGGTGACGGGCATCGGGTGGGCCAGATCGATGGAGACATCGAATTTCGCACTGTCATCATCGGCCAGAATGGCGTCGCGGGCGCGGGATGATGCCATGATTTTTTGCGTATCACCCGTGCTGCCATGGGTCACGCCGTTGGCAATAATGTCGCCCGTCATTTTATCGCGGATCACCACATGCGCGCCGCCCATGGCGGTGCCGATAAAGGTCGCGTCCTTCGCCATCACGCGCACGGTCATGGGGGTTTCCACCTGTGCCATGGCGGGCATGGACAGGCACAAGACGGCAACACTGGTTAGAAGGGCAAAAGCGCGCATAATCAAAATCTCCGGCATGAAAATAGATATAGGGCAGTGTCCGGCTTTCAAGGCGCGGGGTCAAGGTGCCTTTGTCATAAAATGGCCCCGCAGGGTAAAAAGAAACGGCGCATCCCCATGGTGCGCCGTTTCCGGATTGATGCGGTGGCCGCAGGCTTATGGGGCCGGGGCTGGGCCCTTGCGTTTCTGGCTGGCTTGCGGCGCGGCATCCGCATTGTCGTTGGCGGGCAACAGCCCTTCACGACGCAACAACGCATCCGGGTCAGGGTTGCGGCCCATAAAGGCGCGGAACAGGTTAGAGGCCTGGCGCGTGCCGCCCTTCTCATAAATATGACGGCGCAGATCATCGCCCAGCTTGCGGTCGTACAGGTCCGTGGCTTTGAATTTGGCGAAGACATCCGCGTCCAGAACCTCGGCCCATTTATACCCGTAATATCCTGCGGCGTAGCCGCCCGGGAAAATATGGCCGAATGACGTGGACATCAATCCTGTGCCATTGCGTGGCATCAGCCATGCACGGGCGATAACGGAATCTTCAACATCTTCGACGGATGTGACGTTTGCCGGATCAATCGTTTGCCATTCCATGTCAAGCAGGCCGAAATAAGTCTGGCGCAGGCCCGCATATCCGGCGGCATAATTGCTCTTGGCAATAATCTTGTCGATCAAGTCATCCGGAATAACCGCGCCTGTATCCTTGTGGAAGGCATAGGTTTTCAAAACGTCTTTTTCCATGGCCCAGTTTTCCTGAACCTGGCTGGGCAGTTCGACAAAGTCGCGGGTGACGTTTGTGCCATTCAGCGATGCATACCGCCCCTTGCCCAGCAAGCCGTGCAAACCATGCCCCATTTCGTGGAAAACGGTAATCACATCCTCCAGCGAGAGCAGGCACGGTTCCCCCTTGGCGGGTTTCAGGAAGTTACAGCAATTGAGGATCAACGGGATTTGTTGTTTCCCATCCTGATCAATCCCGGCATTGCGGAACGCATTCATCCAGGCGCCGTCTTGTTTGTTGCCGGCCCGAGCGAAATAATCGCCGTAGAAAACACCAATCTGTTTGCCTGTTTTCTGGTCGTGAACATCGAATGTTTTTACATCATCGTTCCAGACCGGGTATTGCCCATCTGCGGGTGTAAAGCGGATGTTGAACAGTTTTTCCGCATGGGTCATCACGCCCTTCAGCACGTTATCCAGGCTGAAATATTTACGGATTTCCTGGTTATCAACGTTAAAAGACCGTTGCATGTTGATATTGTTGTAATAGGCGTAATCATACGGTTTGAAATCCGTGATTGCGTCCATATCACGCGCCAGTTTTTGAATGCGGTTTAAATGCTCCTCCGCACGCGGGCGATAGGCTTTCAAATTGCGATCCAGGAAATTCAAAACCGTTTCCGGGTTTTTGGCCATGCGGGTGCTGAGCGCCATGTGCGCATAGGTTTCAAAGCCCATCAAATTGGCCTGGTCTTTGCGCAACGTGATGATCTTCATAATGGTGTCGTGGTTGTCGTATGCGCCGCTGGTCGATTGTTCCATGCTGGTCGTATGGACACGGGCCCGCAAATCGCGATTTTTACCGTAGAGCAAGACCGGAGTCGATGTGGCATCGCTGATCAGCCATTTCCCCGTAAGGCCTTTTTCTTCCGCGGCCGTGGCATAGGCGTTGATGACATCTTTTGGTACGCCATCCAGCAATTGAATATCATCCACGATAATCGGGTTGGCTTCGGCGTCCTTAATATTGTTCTGGTCAAATTCTTCGGTCGCTTTGGCGAGGGCTTCCGCGATTTCCTGAAAACGAACCTTGCCTTCCGGTGGCAGGTGGATGCCCGTACCCAGGAAAGCTCTATACGTCTTTTTCAGCAAGGTGTTTTGTTCGGTGGACAGTTTTAGCGCTTTGCGGTTTTCGTAAATTGTTTGAACGCGTTCGAACAGTCCTTTGTCCTGCATCATGGCGATACGCGGCGGGGTCAGAAGGTTTGTGACCCAATCGCTCATCTCCATCAATTCTTTCGAGGTGTTGAACGATGTGAAATTGTAATAGGCGCTGATAACGGGATGTGTAATTCCGTCCAGGCGCTCCAGCGCTTCGATCGTGTTTTCGAACGTCGGCGCATCGGGGTTAAAGCGGATCTCATCCAGCGCGGCTTGCGACTTCGCCATGAAATACTCGAACGCGGGTTTGAAATGCTCGACTTTGATCCGGTCAAAGGCGGGTACGCCGTGCGGCAAGGCGGGCGGATTGATCAGCGGATTCGTGGTGTCGTCGTGCGTCGTCATGGCTTTAACGTCCCTGTTTTTCATTTTTTGTTGTATATGGTTGGTGTCAGTTTTAGGACGGGGCCTGGGAAAGGGCAAGTTTTTCATATGATCCGGTCGGAAATATTTGATGATATTTACTTTTCTGCCGCCAATGGCTGGGCCGAAACGCAACATGTGTTTCTCGGCGGTAATAATCTTGCGCAACGCTGGGCGGATGATGCGGGGGACCGGAGGACCCGGTTTACCATCGCCGAAACGGGATTTGGCACGGGGCTGAATATGCTCTCGGCCTGGGCCTTGTTTGACGAGGTCGCGCCAGAACACCTTAAGCTGGATCTGGTGTCGTTCGAACTTTACCCCCTGACCAAAAATCAAATTGCTGAGGTTCTGGCCCCGTGGGCGGACAAGTTGGGTCAGCATCGTATTGATGCGTTGCTGCGTGATTATCCCATTCGTGTGGCCGGATGGCACAGGATTGAATTATCGCCGCGCGTGACGCTCACTTTGATTTTCGACGATGTGAATGCGGCGATATCGCGTGTGGTGATTCCGGGCGGGGTTGATGCTTGGTTTCTGGACGGTTTCGCCCCGGCAAAAAACCCGGGTATGTGGACGGGCACCGTGTTCAACGGCATGGCGCGGTTGTGCGCGCCGGGTGCGACATTTGCCACGTTTACGGCGGCGGGCTTTGTGAAGCGCGCTTTGCGCGAGGCGGGCTTCACGGTCAATCGAAAACGCGGGTTTGGCTATAAATGGCACATGCTGGCCGGATCGTTTCCGGGGACGGTGTGTGCCACACCGCAATCACAACGCCAAAAAATCGCGGTGATCGGTGGCGGTCTGGCCGGAACATCTGTGGCGCGGGCGTTGGCCGATGATGGCCACACCGTGGTTTTGTTCGAACAGGATGATATTGCAGCCGGTGCATCGGGCAATTTGCGCGGCATGATCAATCCACGCATCAGCGCGTTGCGGTCGTCCGATTCCGATTTTTATGCCTCGGCCTATGCCCGGGCGGTGCGGGTTGTGGCGCGGTATCCGAATGCCGGATTTATGGCGTGCGGAAACCTGCATCTAATCCGTGATGCGGACAAAGAAAAGCGCTTTACATCCTGCCGCGATCATTGGGGATGGCATGCCGATCATATGCGGATCATTGATGCGGATGCGGCGTCGGATATTGCAGGCGTGCGGGTCGATCACGCGGCCCTGTATCTGCCCGATGGCGGACAGGTCAGCCCGCGTGAATTGTGCCGAGCGATGGTGCAGGGGATTGAACGGCGGGGCGGCGTGGATATTGCGTCTATCATCCGTCAGGAATCGTGGATTATTGATGGTGAAGCGTTTGATGCCGTTGTTCTGACCTCTGGTATTGAATGTTTGAAGCATCCGTCATTATCGACGCTGCCGCTTCATACGGTGCGCGGGCAAATCATGACCGTTGCCGCAAAGGACCCGGTACCGCGCGCCAATCTCTGCTTCGGCGGATATATCGGGGCGGTTCAGGATGGTGTGCAGGTGATGGGATCGACATTCCAGAAATGGCTCGACACCACCGACCTGCGGGATGAGGACAATGATTACATTCTGGGGCAGGCGCGGGATGCTGTGCCCGCCTTTGTGCCCGGCACGGTAACAGGCGCGCGGGCATCTTTGCGGTGCGCGGCGCAAGATCGCTTTCCCGTGATCGGGGCCGTCGCGGGCCAGCCGGGATTGTACGTATCCACGGCGCATGGGTCGCACGGTATCGTGTCGTCCATGGCTGGGGCGCGGATTCTGGCGGACATGATCGGGGGCGGGGTCTGGTCCCTGCCGGGGGATGTGGTGGAGGCCCTGAATCCCGCCCGTTTTGCCCGCCGCATCGCGCAAAAGGCCTGAGCGCGGGCCGCTTTATTTATCCCCCCCGGCGCGGTACACTGGCGCCCGGTTTCATAAAGAGCGTTAAAATGGTTTTCGATTCCATTGATATTTTGGTCTGGGCCCTTGTGGCCTTTGCGGCGGCGCTGGTCGGTGTTCCGGCGGCGGCGCGTCTGGCGATCCGTACCGGATTCGTGGATGCGCCGGGCGGGCGCAAGGATCATGCCGGGCTTGTCCCCCCCGTTGGTGGGCTGGTCGTGTTCCCGGTTTTTGTGGCGGTGCTGTTTGCGTCCGGCCTGATTGATTCCGCCTTCCTGTATTTTATCGCAGGTCTGGCCGTCATCGTCTTCGCCGGGGCGATGGATGATCGCTTTGCGATTTCGCCGCGCTGGAAATTCGTTGCGCAATTTATCGCCGCGTTCTTGATCGTGATTGGCGGCGGCGCGCGTGTCGGGTCGCTGGGCAATCTGTTTGGCTTTGGCGATGTCTGGCTGGGGTGGATGGATATTCCGTTTTCCGTCGTGGCCACGGTTTTGTTGATCAATGCCATCAATCTGATTGACGGGCTGGATGGTTTGGCGGGCGGGAAAAGCTTTGTCGCGTTCGCATGGTTGCTGGTGGCCTGCCTGCTGGGCGGGGCTCATGATGCGGCGGTGCAGGTCGCGGTGTTGATGGCGGCGCTGGCTGGGTTTCTGGCCTATAATATGCGCCATCCGTTGCGCGCCCGTGCGGCGGTGTTCCTGGGGGATTCGGGCAGCATGGCGTTGGGCCTGGCCCTGGCATGGTTCTGCATCACGCTGGCCAAGCCCGACACGGCTGTAATCCAACCGATTTCAATCGCTTGGATTCTGGCTTTGCCCATCATTGATACATGCGCGCAATTTGCCCGCCGTGTGGCGCAGGGGCGTCACCCATTTTCTGCCGACCGGAACCACTTCCACCACCATTTCGTGAATGCCGGGGTCAGCGTTGGCTGGACCATGGCGGCTTTGTGCCTGATCGGGATTGGGATGGGGGCTGTCGGTATTGGCGGCATGGTTCTGGGCGTGCCAGAGCCGGTGTTGTCCTATGCGTGGATTGCCATGCTGTTGACGCATATTTACATCAGCCTGCGCCCGCGGCGGTTCCGCCGTTTGGCGGCGTGGGCTTTGCGGTGTATCCGCGGGGAAAAAGCGGCGGATTAAAGAATGCCGCCGACCCATTGCACGAAATCGGTCGTACCCCGGTCAATCGCAAAGGCGATAAAGGCCAAAAATCCGGCGAATTCCAACGGCACGCGCAACACATGCGCCGCCATAAATGCCGTAAAGAAATAGGTGTAGCCCATCAGGCACAGCATAAAGGGGTAAAGTTCCGCCATTGTGTGCGACCCCGCCATCACCATAAAGGCGACCGGAATAAAGATGGCCGTGGCCGGAACGGTCAGCCAGTTGTTCGCGGTGACGAAACGATAGAAATGATCCATCCGTCCGACTTCACGCAAAATCCAATACACAAATCCGAAAAACAAAACCCACGACGCAAACAGGCGCAGGGAATAGAGCAGGGCGATGGTGTTCGTGGATGTATCGGCCATGGCGCCGGGCGACATGTAAACGGCGATCAAGGAGGCCGGAAATAAAAGGGCGGGAACGATAAAAGACCGGAGCGCCGTATCACGGTCATTGGAAAAACGGTCCGTGCCCTGCGGCATCAGCAGCGCCAGTTCCAGCGTGCCGAGCAGGCTGGTTTTAATGCCGGATGGTTTGGCGTCGGAATCCGTCGTCATGCACACCTCAAACTCTGATTCTTTTTCGTTCTTTTCGATCAGATAATTATAGATATGAGGTCTTAAGACTTTTTTACAAGCCCGGTATAAATGCGCTTTTTATACCAAAGGCTTAGGTGTCTTTACGGGGAACCCACCGGTCCATGACGGTGCAGGCGGTCAGATCGCCGCTGATATTCACCACGGTGCGGCACATATCCAGAATACGATCGACACCCAAAATCAATCCCACACCAGCGGGCGGAACGCCAATGCCGGTCAAAATTGTGGCCAACACGACAATACCAACACCGGGAATGGCGGGCGTGCCAATCGACGCCCCAACCGTGGTCAGAACCAGCAAGATTGTTTCGTTGAGGCTGAGATCAACGCCAAAAACCTGGGTCAGGAAAATGGCCGCGGCGGCCTGATACATGGCGGTGCCGTCCATGTTGATGGTCGCCCCCAGCGGGATGACCACCTGTGTCACAGACGGGCGAATCCCCAGATTGCGTTCCGCCACCAGCATGGACACTGGCATAGTTGCCGCCGAGCTGGATGATGAAAAGGCCAGCAATTGGGCCTCGCGAATGCCCTTCATAAAATCCATCACGGATCGCCCGGCAACGAACCGCACCATCATCATGTAAAACACCATGATACAGGCCAGCCCCAGCAGGATCGTGACGACATAGCCGCCCATGCCGACCAACACATCTTTGCCCGTGCGGGTGGTGATGTCGGCCAACAGGCCGAAGACGGCCAGCGGTGCAATGGTCATGGCCCAACCGATAATCTGCATGGTCAGGGCTTGGATGGATTCGCTGATTTCAATCAATGGGCGTGCGGTGCGGGCGGGCATGGATAAAATGGCCACGCCAAACATCAATGCCGCAATCACGATTTTCAGCATGTCGCGGTGCAGGCTGGCCTCGGCCAGATTAACAGGCAGCATATTGACGATACGTTGCGGGACTGTCAGGTCGTCCAGCGTTTTTTGTTGCAGGCTGGCGGCTTGTTGTTCGGCGATATGCAGTGTGCTTTGCATGTCGGCGCTGTCAATCATGCTGCCGGGGTGGATCACCGTGCTGATCGTAATGCCAATGACGACGGCAACGATTGTGGTCAGTATGAAATACGGCACCAGTCGCAAACCAATCTGGCGCAGGAAACTTAATTCCCCACTCTGGCAAATGCCAAGAATGATCGAACTGAAAATCAGCGGGATGATGACCATTTGAATCAGGCCCAGAAAAATCACGCCCGGCAAGGCCAGCCATTCGCCCACCGGCACGGCCTGATCGGTGTTCAAAACACCGCCCACATCGGGGGACAGGATCAACCCCGTGGCAAGACCCGTAACAAGGCCAATCAAAATCCACAGCCATAAGCGGCGTGGCAGTTTGAGGGGGAGAAGATCCTGGTGCGCCAGATGCGCGGTGCGTGTGTCCTGTGTCATGGTGCTCAGGGTACCATGACTTGGCGGAAGTCCCAAAATCGGGGGGAAATTACGCCCGTGTGCCTTCGCCGCGTTCGCGGATCAGGAAATTATGCCGCTGGCGCAACATATTACGGCGTTCTTCGCTCAAGCCTTCATGGCAGTGGGAGCAGGACACGCCCGCTTCGTACGCTTCATGGGCGTGCTCTTCCGGGGCCAGCGGATGGCCGCAGCCGAGGCAGATATCCCATGTGCCCTCTTTCAGGCCATGGGTGACGGCGACGCGCTGGTCGAACACGAAACACCCGCCATCCCACAATGATTCTTCGGCGGGAACATCTTCCAGATATTGCAAAATGCCACCCTTCAGGTGGTACACCTCTTCAAACCCTTGGGACAGCATATAGCTGGATGCTTTTTCGCATCGAATGCCGCCGGTGCAATACATGGCGACCTTCTTATGTTTTGCCGGGTCGAGATGTTTCTGCACAAAATCCGGAAATTCCGTGAAAAATTCCGTTTTCGGGTCCACGGCCCCGCGGAACGTGCCCACGGCGGTTTCGTATTGATTGCGGGTGTCCAGAACAACAACATCCGGGTCGCTGATGATCGCGTTCCAATCTTTCGGCGCGACATAGGTGCCGACCAGTTTCGTCGGGTCGGCGTCCGGTTGTTTCATGGTGATGATTTCTTTTTTCGGACGCACCTTCATGCGTTTGAATGGCTTGTCCGATGCATGGGAATATTTCAATTCGCCCTGACGCACGGCGAACAATCCGTCCAGAAAATCGACAATCGCATCCAGATCATCGGGCGCGCCGGCAATGGTGCCGTTGATCCCTTCGGGGGCGATCAACAATGTGCCACAGATGTTCAGCCGGGTGCATTCGGCCGCAACGCGGTCCTTCAGAGCCGGGATATCAGACAGGGCAACAAAGCGGTACAGGGCCGCAATTTTATACGGGTATGTGTTCGTCATTTTCATCACCATGGAATGGGGGCCTTACCTATACCCCGCTTGGCTTTTCTGTTCAACATTTGCGGCAATATGCTGGCCCAACAGGCGAAATTCCGCCCCGCGGGCGCTATTTTGCCGCCAAACCAGCCCGATTTTCCGTTGGGGGGCCGGGGCGTTAAATTCATGAATTTGAAGCCCCTGGGGCAAAAACCCGGCCCGCACGGCCATGGCGGGCAACAGGGTGGCCCCGTACCCGTGCTGGACCATCTGTAACAAGGTCGGCAGGCTGGTGGCGCTGAACGTCTTTTCCTTCGCATGGTCTTGCAGGCGGCAGGCCTCGCGAGCGTGATCGCGCAGGCAATGCCCGTCTTCCAGCAACAGGATGGCTTGGTCTTTCAGCGTGTCCAGTGTAATGCGCCGGGGCATGGTCGGCACTTGATCGGCGGCCTGGACCAGGACGAAGGGTTCGGAAAATAACTCCATCTGCACCATGCCGTTTGATTCATATGGCAACGCAATCAACGCGGCGTCAATGTCATTGCGGTCCAGCGCGGTGATCAGCCGGGCCGTCATATCCTCGCGCAGGTGCAGGTCCAGTGCCGGGTAATCGGCGTGCAGGCCGGGCAGAATGTCGGGCAGAAGATAGGGGGCGATGGTGGGAATAACGCCCAGCCGCAAGGCCCCGGTCAGTGGCGTCCGGCGGGCGCGGGCCTGATCGACCAGCTTCTCTGCCTGATCCAGTGTCGCGCGCGCATAGGGCAACACATCGCGCCCGAAGGTCGACAGTGTGACCCGTCGGCTGGTGCGCTCCACAACGGGCTGGCCCAGAATGGCCTCCAGATCGCGAATCCCCGCGCTCAATGTTGATTGCGTCACATGGCACAGCTTCGCCGCCCGGCTAAACGACAGGGTCTCCGACAATGCTAACAGATATTGTAATTGCCGCAGGCTGGGCAGTGTCTTCATGGTTTGCCTTTATTTTCAGGGGATGGGGTTTATTTATCGAAAAAAACGATCAATAGCAATGAAAATTCTCGCTTGATTTCGCGGGCGCGAAGGGGGCATGGTGCCTATGATTTCAACCCACCTTAAAACCAAGAAGGAACAGCACAATGCTCGGTATTGGCGATCGTCTCCCGGATTTTTCCGTCACCGGTGTAAAACCGAAATTCATGAAGCACGAAGAAAACGGTGAATCCGCGTTCGAAACCATCACGCAGGATAGCTTCGAAGGGAAATGGAAAGTCATTTTCTTCTACCCGAAAGATTTCACCTTCGTGTGCCCGACCGAAATCGTTGAATTCGCGAAACTGAACAAAGACTTCGCGGATCGTGATTGCGTCGTTCTGGGCGGCAGCACGGACAACGAATTCTGCAAACTGGCCTGGCGCCGTGAACACAAAGACCTGGCCAACCTGGATCAGTGGAGCTTCGGCGACACCAACGGGTCCCTGGTCGATGGCCTGGGCATTCGTGATTACGATGCGGGCGTAGCCTTGCGCGCGACCTTCGTTGTTGATCCGCACAACGTGATCCAACACGTCACCGTGAACGGCCTGAACGTTGGTCGTAACCCGAAAGAAACGCTGCGCGTTCTGGACGCTTTGCAAACGGACGAACTGTGCCCGTGCAACCGCCCGGTTGGCGGCGACGTTATCGATCTCAAAGCCGCTTAATTGATGCTTTGAATCGGTCAGGAAGGTTGGTTCATACCTGCGCCGACCTTCCGCATCGGTTCAAACTGTAAATGCAAGGAGTAGATGATGAGCATTGAAGCCATTCAAAACATGATCCCCGATTTTGCGAAGGATATTCGCCTGAACCTGTCCACGTTGGCGTCCGAAGAAACGCTGAATGACCAACGCAAATGGGGCACGTTCGTGGCCTGTGCCCATGGGGCGCGGAATGCGGATATTATCCGTCTGGTCGAAGCCGAAGCCGCAACGAAATTGTCGCCGGAGGCGTTAAATGCCGCCCGTGCCGCCGCCGCGATCATGGCGATGAACAATGTGTATTACAAATTTGTCGGGATGGCCGAAAATGCCGATTACAAAACCATGCCGGCCAAACTGCGCATGAATGTGATTGGCAACCCGGGCGTGGACAAGGCCGATTTTGAATTGTGGTCGTTGGCGGTATCCGCGATCAATGGCTGTGGTTTCTGTGTGAACGCCCACGATGCCATTTTGATGAAAGCCGGCGTTGACAAAGCCGAGGTTCAAGCCGCTGTGCGTATCGCCGCCGTGATCAACGCCGCCGCTGCTATTGTTGATGGCGCGGTCGCGATGGATCAGGATTTGGCAAAAGCGGCCTAATCATTCGTCAGACGAACAAAAAACCCGCCAACAATGGCGGGTTTTTTTATTATGATTTATTATGGATGAACACTTCCCGGTGGGGATAGGGGATTTTAATATCGTGTTGATCAAACACATCCCACAGGGCCAGAAGAATTTCGCTTTTGATCCCAGCCGTGCCATTTTCCGGATCGGCAATCCAAAAATTCAATTGGAAATCCAGTGAATTGTCCCCGAACCCTGTAAACAGGCAGGACGGTTCCGGGAATTGCAGGATACGGGGATGCCCGTCCGTTGTGGCCCTGGCCAAGGTGATAATCTGGTGCGGATTGTGGCTGTAATCCACGCCGAAGACAACGCTGACCAGACTTTCCCGCCCACCACGGGACCAGTTAATGACGGGCTGTGTGACCAATTCCTCATTCGGGATCAGGTATGATCGACGATCCAGCGTAATGACCTCGGTGCATCGCGAGCCCATCTGCTTCACGGTGCCAATTCCGCCGGTGGACAGTTCAATCACATCGCCGGGCTGGATGGTGCGATCCATCAGCAACATCATGCCCGTAAACAGGTTGGACACACCGCGTTGCAGGCCCAGACCCACCCCGATGCCCACGGCACCAGAGAAGACGGCCAAAGCCGACAAATTAACCCCCGCCATGGTCAGCCCGATCATAACCGCCAGAATGGTCAGGACGATGCGAACAATTTTCCCAATCAACAGGCGTGACCCGCTGGTCATCGCCGGAATGTTAATCAAACGGCGTTCCACCGTGCGTGAAATGCTGGATGCGATATAAACCATGATCATGGTTGCAAACAGGCATTTGACAACAGTCAAAGCGGTCAACTGGAAATCGCCGATGGTCAGTGATGTCGCATTCAGGGCCTCAACCGTATCATCGAGAAAACCAAAGATGCTGAGCGCGGCAATCGACCATGTGATAAAGGCGATCACATTCCGCATTGTCGGGTTATGAACGATCTGAACCACCAGTCGGATCACGATCCAGGCCGCCGTCAAACGTGTGACCGCGTCAACCAGACCCAGCCGGATATCCGGTATCATGGAGGGCAGGAACGTCAGGCACAAGGATAGCAGGATAAAGATGCTGACCGGGGCCAGAGATTTTCGAATTTTCTGCAATACGCGTTTGACGATATGGGGGGCGTGCAGGCGGTTGATCACCTGGGCCAGCTTGGCCGACGATATTTTGTCGATCATAAACCCAACGGAAATCGCCGCCAGGATAATGATCGCTTCAATCGCCGTGTCCAGGGTCAGCACATTGGCAACGGTCCAGTCGGATGCGTGTTCGATCCAGCTTTTCAATGCGGCGGGATCAATGTCCAGAACTTCCGCTGTCAGGTTGGTGATGCTCTCATCGGTTTTGGGGCTCGATGCTGCGGTCATTTTGCGGGTCCTTTAATTATTATTGTGGTTTGGGCAGGTTTGGCCCTGTGCTTGAAGGGTTCAGGCGCGCGGCCTTGCCGCCATCGCGGTGGCGCAGGACGAGCGCGAAAGAACCGCCGCATTCATACGCGCTGGAATAATAACGGCCACGCGCGCATTTGCCATCTTCATAGAAGTAACGCGATGCCGCCAGCTTTTCGCCATCGTGGGGTATGCTGTTTTCCGCGGCCACTTTCAATGCCGCAATAAAAACATGGGCCCGGCGCAGGTCACCGCTATCGCGGCTTTCCCGGGCCATGCGGACCAGATCGCCAATATGAATGTAACAATGTTCCGGGAAGAACATGTCCTGTTCCGGATAATTGTAAACGCCCGGGCGGGGCAGGAAAAAACCAATCTCCCCGCGCTCCATACGGGATTGAAAGCTGCTGAGCGTCCTGAAATAGATGCTGCTGCCACTGTCCAGCGGGTTATCCGTGCGGGGTAGGGCTTTGCTCTGGTCGTTCAGGGCGCTCATAAAACAGCCGAGCTGAATAAACGGGGTCGCGGCCCATTTTTCGTTCAAGCTCTGCAATTCTTCATTCGTCACAGGGGGGATGGTTTGTAACGCTGCCCGCCCGTGGTCCGGCGTGGTGGTGTCGTTTCCCAAGCCTAGAATGGAGTTAAACATTCGTGTCAGAAGTTTTTTCACCCCTAAGCCCCCCGGATCATATTCAAAACCGTGACCGGGTAATCCTCAATAAAACGGTCATCCAACCCGTCCCGCGTGGTCAACAGGCGGAAAAATACAGGGCCCATAATCATATCGGCGGCAATATCCGGGGCGATGACGGCGGCAAATTCACCGCTGCGCTGGCCTTGGTACACGATGTGTTGCAGGGTCTGTTTGCGTGTGTCCATGTAAAAAGCCTGAAGCAGGGCCATCACGCCTTCATCGGCCTGGGCCTCGGCCATGATGTCGGCGATGATGCGGCCGTTGCGGCCACGCAAATGGCGGATCATTTTATCAACCTGACCCATCAGCGCGTCCGTCATGGTCATCGACAGGTCGGTCAGGTTGGGGGTGTGCAGATCCAATTGATCGGAAAACGCCTCAATCACCACCGCGACCTTGTTCGGCCACCAGCGGTAGATGGTGGTTTTGCCGACGCCGGCCTTGCGCGCAATCGCCTCGATCGACAAATCACGCAATGGTGTGTGCAACATCAGGCGACGGGTGGCGTCCAGAATGGCTTTGCGGGATTCCTCGCTGCGCGGGCGACCGGATTTTGCCGGGATGGGGGCTTGCGGGGCGTGCAATCCGCCCTCGCTCATGGGGGTGTCCATCGCGGCATCGGTGTGAATCTGGTTCAGGGCGTAGGCGTGTGACATAAGGGATCCTTGGTCGGTCATATATAAGTGTCAGAATGTGAAAACGATACGCCCTGTATCCGATTTTGGGCGAGGGGGCATGAATCCATAGCCAGCGCGCCAGCGCAAGTGCTTGAGGGGAAATCTGCACAGATTCTGTGACGTGCCCGCAAATCGCCACAATTCAGTTATTTTCCAGAATAATTTTGTCATCTAAGGCATTGAAAATAAATGAAAAGCCTTGTCCTGTTTGGCGGGGACGGTGTTTTCAGGTATAAACGGGGCCATCGAAGACTGTGCATGGCGTGATGGCCAAACCACTTAGGCGTATTCGACGAGACCATCAGGCGGCGGCCCGCCCAGAATAGACGTAGCGTAACCAGCGGACCGCCCAATTGTTAACCAAAAAACACAGGACGTACTCGACACATGAAAATCTGGTTTATTTACGAGCGTGACCTCGACACCCCCGAAGCGTTTGAAACGCTGCGTTATATGGAAGAGGGCAAAAAGCTCGGCCATGATGTGACCGTCTACAAACCCAACCAATTCGAAATTCTGGTCGCCGATGGTGATGCGGAACCCAGCATCCTGATCGACGGCGTCAAAACCGCTTTGCCGGATGTGTGCTTCCCCTATCTGGCGCGTAACGAAAACATGTATTTCTGCCTGGCCGTTATTCGTGAAATGGAACGCCAGGGCGTTCTGGTCATGAACGATGCCGCGACCATTGAATGCGTATGCGACAAATTGCACACGCACCAGGTTCTGGCCCAACACAACATCCCGACCCCGACCACGATGCTGGCCAAATTCCCGGTCGATGTGAAAATGGTTGAAAAACACCTGGGCTTCCCGGTTGTTGTGAAAACCGTTCTGGGCACACAGGGCAGCGGGGTTTTCCTGCTGAACAACGAAAACGAATTTACCGACATGATGGCGTTCATCGGCGAAACCAGTTCCGGTGTGCAGTTGATCATGCAGAAATTTGTCGCCGCATCATCGGGCCGTGACCTGCGTTTGTTCGTGGTTGATGGCAAGGTTATCGGTGCGATGGAACGTCGTTCCGGCAATGGCAGCTTCAAGGCCAACTACTCTCTGGGTGGATCGGTCGCGAAATTTGAACCCGATGCCGAAGCCGAATGGATTGCGGTGAAAACCGCCCGTGCCCTGGGCGCGGATATTGCGGGTATTGACCTGTTGTTCACGGATGATGGTCATTACACCGTGTGCGAAGCCAATGTGTTCCCGGGCTTTAAGGGCCTGGAAAAAGCCTGCGGTGTGAATATTCCGAAACAGGTTTATGTCGGTATTGAAAATCTGCTGTCCGAACATCGTGCTGCGCGCCGTGCAACGGCGGCTGTGGCCACGGGCGGTGGTGCATCCTTCACCCGCTGGCTGGGCAACGTTCGCAGCATCTTCGACACGAAGACCGCCAAGGCGAAAAAGAAAGCAGCCTAAGCAAAAATTCCTCATAAGAAAAAGGCGGCTCCAACCGGGCCGCCTTTTTTATTGTTACTGGATCACGCTGCTTTGCTGGATCGGGCTTTGGAATGTTTTGGGGGCGGGATCGACCACCACGATCTGGCCATTCCGATATTCCAAAACGGCCAGGCCGCGATCCACCAATCCATCCGGGCGGAAACGGAAAATACCGTCCAATCCCGCAAACCCGTTCGGGTTCATAATGGAATTCCAGTCAAAGGCGGGAGCTCCTTGCGTCATGTGGCCATTGCGGGCCAGAACGACGGCCAGTGCGGCGGCATCATAGCCCAGCGTTGCGACGCGCGGCGGCGTGATGCCATAGGCGTTACGGTATTTGGTGTTGAACGTATACAGGGCCGACGGTTCCGGCGCGGCAAACCATGCACCCTGCAGGTTTTTGTCCGACGCCAGCGTGACATCATCCCACAGCCCCGTTCCGATACGGCGCACCTGTTGCGGCGGCATGTCGAAATAGGTGAGCAGGTTGGCCAGCGCCCGTGCATCGGTTCCACCGGCCGGAATCATAACGGCTTCAAACGGGGCCGGCGCGCCGGAGGTGTGACGCAGGTCATACTGGCTGAATTGCTTGACTGCATCGGTCATGTTTTTGTCGCCGGGGGTGAAGCGCATGGATGATGTCATCTGCATACCAACAACCGGGGCCCGGTTTTGGAAGGCGCTGTACACCATCTGGCCATATTCGCTGTCCGGAATCATGACGCCAACATTGCGGATACCGCGTGTGGCGGCGTAATCAACAACGCGCTGGACCTGGCCAAACGGCATAAAGCCCATCAGGAAGGTGTTGCCCCCGGCCAGTTTCCAATCCGTCGAAAATCCGATGACGTTCAGGTTATAGCGATTGGCTACGCTTTTGACCGCGCGCACTTCATCGGCGAACAGCGGGCCCAAAATCAGTTGCGCGCCATCGCGGGCGGCGCTTTCGGCGGCGGCGGATGCGCCCTGGGCTGTGCCGTGCGTGTCACGCGGCATCAATTCAAAAGCGTCATAGCCGACATCGAACAGCGCCAGTTGCGCGGCGTTCATAATCGCTTCGCCCACTTCCTTGCCCTGGCCGGACAGCGGCACCAGCAAGGCCACCTTCACCGGGGGCAGGTTTTGCATTGGAATCGCGGCGGGCGGCGGGGTGAATGTGCCCGTGCTATCCCCCGGCTGGTTCAACAAAGCGTCCGTTTGTACCCCGGTTTGCGGATCGGTGTTCAGCCATTGACCCCGCGCGTCCAAAGAACCCGGGGCTTCGCTGGCCGGGGCCTGCGTCGTCGGGCGGGTCCACGGGCTGGAGGATGATGATCCGCAGGCGGTCAACAGGGTGGCCGCCGTAAAAATCATAAAAAACAGAACGGAAAGACGCTGAAACATGTGAAAAGTCCCCTTTTTGGGAGATGCCGCGGTGTGGCGCAGAGCCTAGCATACTCACAAAGGGCTATAAAGGCCGGGTTTTGTCGCTTATATATAGAAGTATGAAAACACTGCACCCCGTTTCCCTGCCGTCTGGCCTGTATCTGGTTTCAACACCCATCGGTAACCTGCGCGACATGACGCTGCGGGCGCTGGATGTTTTGACCGCCGTGGATACGATTATATGTGAAGACACCCGCGTGACCGCCAAATTGCTTCAGGCCCACGGCATTCCGAACAAGCCGCTGCTGGTTCTAAACGATCACAGCGAAAATAAGGGGCGGGCCGCGATCCTCAGCCGTCTGGCGAATGGCGAATCCATGGCGCTGGTGTCCGATGCTGGTACGCCATTGGTGTCCGATCCGGGCTATAAACTGGTTCGTGATGCCCAGGATTTGGGCATCATGGTCACCAGCCTGCCCGGCGCGAACGCGCCGCTGACGGCCTTGCAATTGTCTGGCCTGCCCAGTGATGCGTTTTGCTTCATCGGTTTTTTGCCGTCCAAATCGGTCGCACGCAAAAAGGAATGGCAGCGCTGGGCGCACAGTCCCGCGACCTTGCTGGCCTTTGAAACCGCACCGCGCCTGTTGGATTCATTGATTGATATGCGGGATGTTCTGGGCGACCGCGATGCCGCTGTGGTGCGCGAAATCACAAAAATGTTCGAAGAATCCCGCCGCGGAAAAATTTCCGAATTGATTGCCCATTACACGGCGGGAGGCGCGCCGAAGGGGGAAATCGTTCTGGTCGTATCCGGGGCACCCGATCATGTTGAAATGGATGATGCGGCGATTGATGCGATGATTACATCTGCGCTGGACAGCATGCGGGTCAAGGATGCCGCCGCGTTTGTGGCGGAGCAGACGGGCCGCCCGAAAAAGGAAATTTATGAACGCGCGCTGATTGTGTCGAAACAGGGACGCGATGAATGAAGAAGACCGAACCGGATCGCTATCGCCGGGGTATGAACGCGGAATTTTGGGCCGCGGTTTATCTGCGTGTGCGCGGTTATCGCATTCTGGAGCGGCGTTGCCGCACCCCGGTCGGGGAAATTGACATTGTGGCCCGCCGCGGAAAAAATCTGGTCTTTGTCGAGGTGAAGAGCCGGATGGATATGGTCACGGCGCTGGAATCCATTTCGCCGACACAACGCGGGCGGATTGTGCGGGCGGCGCAATATTACATGGCGCGGCTACGGCGCGAATTTGATCCGCGTTTTGACGTGATTGCCATTGTTCCGCCCTTTTCCTTGCGTCATATTAGGAACGCGTGGGATATATCCGGCGCGCTCTAACGTGTTTCTACAATCATTGGGGTCACCATCATGAAAAATTCCACCTCATCTGTTTTTATGGTTTTTGCCTGCGCGACTGTTCTGGCGCTGGGGGCGTGTTCGCCGTTGGGTGTGGCCACGGGCGCGGGCGCCACTGTGGGTATTGCCGCCGCGGGCGAGGGCGGAATCAGTGGCGCGGCCACCGATGTCCGTATTCGTACACAAATTAACGAAAGCTGGTTCCGTCACGATGTGGACATGTTCCGCAAGGTCGGCCTGACCGTGGATCAGGGGCGCGTGCTGTTGACCGGTATTGTGCAGAACCCCGATCACCGTGTTGAAGCCGTGCGTCTGGTCTGGCAGATCGACGGGGTGAAGCAGGTCATCAACGAAATTCGCGTGGATGAAAGCGCGGGGTTTGTCAGCTATGCGAACGATGCGTGGATTTCCACGAACATGCGTACATCCATGACGTTTGACCGAAATATCCTGTCCATCAACTATTCCATCGATACGGTGGATGGCACGGTTTACATCATGGGTGTGGCGCGGGATCAGGCCGAATTGGACCGTGTGATTGCGCTGGCCAAAAATATTCGTGGCGTGAAACAGGTGGTCAGCTATGCCAAGATGCTGGGCGAGCCCATCGTGTCACAGGCGGGCCAACAATAAGAGCGGGCGCATAATCAATGAACCAATCCCCCATCTCTGCATTACGTACCGATAATCCGGCGGATGTTATGAATCATCTGCGCGGATTGGGGGCGTTGCCGGATGGGGGGATTGATCTGGCGGGCACGGCCTTGTTGCTGGCGGCGCTGGACCAGCCGGGGATTACGCTGGACCAATATGAAAGCCATCTGCGCCGTTTGTCCGATGATGTGCGTGACCGCTTCGCCGCGTTGATTGACGCCGGGGCGGGGGACACACCGGACACAAAAATTGCGGCGCTGAAACATATTATTTGCGATCAATATGGCTATGACGGGGATCGCGACCAGTATGATGATTTGCAAAATGCCAGCCTGATCCGCACCATTGATCGACGTCGTGGCATGCCGATTACATTGGCCATTCTGTGCATCGCGGTGGGGCGTCGCATTGGGTGGGCGGTGCAGGGGTTGAATATTCCCGGCCATTTTGTCTGCCGGATGGATGACGGTGCGGTGCGCGTGATTTTTGATCCGTTCAACGGATGTAAAATTTTACAGGCCCCCGATCTGCGCCAATTGGTGAAACAGACATTGGGGCCGAATGCGGAACTCTCGGCCGATTATTACAACCCGGCGGATAACCGAACCATTCTGGTGCGGTTACAAAACAATATAAAATTGCGCCGTATCGAAGCCGAAGATTACGAAGGGGCGCTGAATGCGGTTGAGGCCATGCGCGCCTTCGATCCGGACGAGGTTCGCCTGCTATTGGATGCAGGGGTCTTGTATGCGCGGACCGGGCGGCTGAATGATGCGGTCGCGGCGCTGGAGGCGTATATCCCGCGCGCACCCAGTCCGCAGGATCGGCAGGATGCGGAAATGCTTCTGTTTCAGGTGCGGGATATTCTAAACTGACTTGTTTTCATAATTTGGCTGTGGCGGGCTGTGCCCGCAAAGCGCCGCGCCCTTGCCTTAAAAATGTCCAGAATATGTTATGTGATGGACCTGTTCGGCCCTTGCAAGTGTCTGGGGAACCGAATAAAAGATTCTGTATTAGCTCTCTGGGGGCGTGATTCTGCGTCGCTCAAACAACCTGAACCATTCATAAGAATTCGAGGAGTCGTCCCATGTTCGTCCGTAATCTGCTGCTGGTGTCCGCTATGGGCTTGTCTCTGGCTGCTTGTTCTTCCAAAGATGATCAAGCTGAAGTTGGTGAAGTGCGCGTTGGCGCAAACGACACCATGACCCCCGGTGCGCTGGATGGTTCCTATCAAGACATGAACGGTCCGATCCCGGGCACGCAACAGGATCTGGTTGTAAACATCGGTGACCGCGTCTTCTTCGGCTATGACCGCATCGACCTGACCCCGGAAGCACAAAACCTGCTGAAAATGCAAGCTGACTGGATGGGCCGTTACCCGAACGTCAACGTTGTGATCGAAGGTCACGCGGACGAGCGCGGTACACGCGAATACAACTTGGCTCTGGGTGAGCGTCGCGCAAACTCGGTTAAAAACTACCTGACGGCCATGGGTGTTTCCCCGGCCCGTATCCGCACGGTCAGCTACGGCAAGGAACAGCCGGCTGTACTGGGCTCCACACCGGAAGCCTGGGCACAAAACCGTCGCGGCGTGACGGTTGTTGAATAAGAACAGAACATAAGGAAGGAAAGCGCGTGATTATCCGTCATTCCGGTCGTCAATCGATCCGTAAGACCGTTCTTTCCACCCTTCTTGTTACAGTGATGGCCGGCGCGGTTTTCGCGCCGGCTTTCGCACAATCGGGGGGCGGCGATACGCAAGCACGCCTAACCCGGATTGAAAATGAAATCCAAACTTTATCTCGCGCGATTTTCAAGGGCGAAACACCGCCGCCCGGCGCGTTCGGTGCATCCGCTGATCAAACGGCACAGGCCGAATTGCAACTGCGCCTGACGCAGATGGAGGAAGACCTCCGCGTTCTGACCGGCAAGGTTGAAGAACAGAATTACCAGATGGAGCGCCTGCGTGACGAAGTGACGCAGTTGAAAAACGCATCCCTGTCCGCACCGGTTGCACCAACACCGGCCCCGCGCAATGGCATGATCGGATATCCGGAACAACAAACCACACCATCGCCCAGCGATATGGATGGCGTGGTTGATGTGCCTGCGCAAAATGATAATTTTTCCGTGACGGATCCGAATGCGCCCGCACCGGTGAATGCACCGACATCGGGGCAATTGGGATCGGCCGTTACGGCCCCGACGGGTCAGGCTGTTACGGCCGGTACACCCGCAGCGTTGTATGAAGAATCTTTCGCCTCTGTGCGCAGCCGTGATTTTGCCAAGGCCCGCGCCGGGTTCGAAAAATTCCTGAACGAAAATCCGGATCATAATCTGGCCGCCAATGCGACATACTGGCTAGGTGAAACCTATTACGCGCAGAATGATTATGAATCCGCGGCGCGTATCTTCGCCGAAGGGTTCCAAAAATTCCCGAAAGGGGCCAAGGGGCCGGACAACCTGCTGAAACTCGGCCTGTCTCTGGCTGGTTTGGGCAAGACGAAAGAAGCGTGCATCGCGCTGGGGCAATTGCGCAAGCAATATCCGTCCGGTGCCGTGCCTGTCCTGACGCAAGGCGATCAGGAAATGGCGAAACTGCAATGCAATCCCTAAACGTGCCTGTGAATCCTGAAACGCCGGATGAATTGACGGCGTGGTTTGGGATTCTGCCTGTCGTTCGTAACAATATTCAACGTGATCAAATTGTTGTCGCGCTGTCCGGTGGGCCGGACAGCATGGCGTTGCTGCATCTTCTGGCGCGTGCTCGCCCTGCGCGTACAATCATTCATGCTGTGACGGTTGATCACGGCTTGCGCGCCAATTCTGCGGATGAAGCGCGACAGGTCGGGGCGTGGGTGTCGACCCTGCATAATGTGCATCACCACATCCTGCGTTGGGACGGCGAAAAACCGGACAGCGCGATCATGGAATCGGCGCGGGCCGCGCGCTATCGCTTGCTGGAACAATTCTGCGCGGCGCGTGACATTGATAATGTGTGGGTCGCCCATAATCGCACGGATCAGGCGGAAACGTTTTTGTTTCGTCTGGCGAAGGGCAGCGGGCTGGATGGGCTGGCCGCCATTCACGAACAAACATCATCACCATCGGGTGCGGTGCGCATCCTGCGTCCCCTGCTGGATGTGGCCAAGGATGATTTGACGGCGTGGTGCGTGAACCAAAATATTCCTTTCGTCACCGATCCATCCAACCAGAATCCGGCCTTTGCCCGCATTCGTTTGCGTCAAAGCTTGGACGTTCTGGCGGCGGAGGGGCTGAGCGAAAAACGTCTGGCCACCACGGCTCGCCGTATGGGCCGGGCGCGGGCGGCTCTGGACCATTTCACGGATCAAGCGTGGGCGCAGGTGGTTACGGCCCAGAACGATACCATCATGATCGATCTGCACCTGTTGGCCACGTGGCCGGATGATATCCGCCTGCGTGTTATCCGCCGGGCCTGTGACCATGTTACAATCGATCGTGAAGGGTTTGGCCCCCGTCTGGACCGGCTGGAGGAGATCGTTGATCAAATCTTCGCCGATCATGATTTCCGGGCGGCGACGTTGGGCGGTGTTCTGTTGCGCCGCGCGCCGGGTGGCGGGGATCGCCTGCGGATCACACGCGAAGGCGAAAAAACAGCATAAAACCAAGCGAATCTGCGCGTTTTAGCGGCTGTGCGCCGCTTGTTTGCTTGGACAAATGTGCTACATATCCTGTAGAGTTCGAAAGCGTGCAAAACCACGCATTTTCAATAACGTAGAGGCGGAGCAATCACTGTGAACAATTTTGGCCGTAACCTGCTGTTCTGGCTGGCCGTTGGCGTAACGCTGGCGTTCCTGTTCAATGTGTTTCAAGGCGGCAAGACCGCGACCACGGGCGGTATGAGCGGTGATACGCTGGCCTATAGCGACTTCATGGCCGATGCCGGCGGTGGCCGTATTTCCGATGTCACCATCAAGGGGCAGGAAATCACCGGGCATTACAGCGCTGATGGCCGCGCGTTCCGCGTTCTGGTTCCGAACAATGAAAACGTGGTTGACCGTCTGGCCACCACGGGCGTTCGCATTACCGCCGAAAAAGATGATACCGGCAAGGTCAGCCTGATGGGCGTTTTGCTGTCCTGGTTCCCGATGCTGTTGCTGATCGGTGTGTGGATTTTCTTCATGCGCCAGATGCAGGGCAAGGGTGGCGGCGGTGCCATGGGCTTTGGCAAGTCCCGCGCCCGTATGTTGACCGAAGCGCATGGCCGCATCACGTTTGATGACGTCGCCGGGATTGAGGAAGCCAAGACGGAGCTGGAAGAAATTGTCGAGTTCCTGAAAGACCCGCAAAAATTCCAACGTCTGGGTGGTAAAATTCCGAAGGGCGCATTGCTGGTCGGCCCGCCGGGTACGGGTAAAACCCTGATCGCGCGTGCGGTCGCGGGTGAAGCCAACGTGCCGTTCTTTACCATCTCTGGTTCTGACTTCGTTGAAATGTTCGTTGGTGTTGGTGCATCGCGTGTGCGCGACATGTTCGAACAGGCGAAGAAGAATGCGCCGTGTATCATCTTCATTGATGAGATCGATGCCGTGGGCCGCCATCGTGGCGCGGGCCTGGGCGGCGGGAACGACGAACGCGAACAAACCCTCAACCAGTTGCTGGTTGAAATGGACGGGTTCGAAGCGAGCGAAGGCGTGATCCTGATTGCTGCAACCAACCGTCCGGACGTTCTGGACCCGGCCTTGCTGCGTCCGGGCCGTTTCGACCGTCAGGTCGTTGTGCCGCTGCCGGATGTGAATGGCCGCGATAAAATCCTGAGCGTACACATGAAGAAAGTGCCGCTGGCGAAAAACGTTCAATCCATGGTGATTGCGCGCGGGACGCCGGGCTTCTCCGGTGCCGATCTCGCCAACCTGGTGAACGAGGCCGCGTTGCTGGCCGCGCGCCGTGGCAAACGTGTTGTCGGCATGGAAGAATTCGAAGATGCCAAGGACAAGGTGATGATGGGCACGGAACGTCGGTCCATGGCCATGTCCGACAAGGAAAAGAACCTGACCGCCTATCACGAAGCCGGTCACGCCATTCTGGCCATCCATGAACCGGAATCCGACCCGATCCACAAGGCAACGATCATCCCGCGCGGTCGCGCGCTGGGTATGGTGATGCGCCTGCCGGAAGGGGACCGTCTGTCCGTTGCGTATGACAAGCTGAAAGCCGATCTGGTCGTCGCCATGGGTGGCCGCGTGGCCGAAGAACTGATCTTCGGCAAGGAAAAGGTCACAACGGGCGCGTCCAGCGATATTCGTTTTGCAACGGATATGGCGCGTCGCATGGTCACCGAATGGGGCTTCAACGAAAATCTGGGCCCGTTGCATTATGGTGCCAATCAGGAAGAAGTGTTCCTGGGCCACTCCGTCACGCAATCCAAAAACATGTCGGAACAAACCGCATCGGTGATTGATTCCGAAGTGCGCAAGATTGTGGAAGTCGCATACAAACGTGCCCATGACAAACTGACCGAACATCTGGATCAACTGCACACGCTGGCCAAGGCGTTGCTGGAATATGAAACGCTGAGCGGGGAAGAGATCAAGGCCGTCCTGCGCGGTGAAGCCATCATCCGCGACACGGGCCCGGATGAAACCGATGATCGTCCGCATTCATCCGTTCCGACGGGTGGCGATATCGATCTGGGCTCCATCAAGCCGCAAGGGGCATAAGTCAGAATGGCCCGTAAATATTTCGGTACCGACGGTATCCGCGGTCGCGCCAACACGTTCCCGATGACCGCCGATATGGCGTTGAAGGTGGCCATGGCCGCCGCCGCGTCCATCCGTGCGGATCAGGGGGGGCTGCATCAAAACCGCGCCATTATCGGCAAGGACACACGCCTGTCCGGCTATATGCTGGAAGAAGCGATGGCCGCCGGTTTCGTGGCGATGGGGATGGAGGTCATTCTGGTCGGCCCGATCCCGACGCCGGGGATTGCCATGCTCACGCGCTCTCTGCGCGCCGATGTCGGGGTGATGATTTCCGCATCCCACAATCCGTATGAAGATAACGGCATTAAATTGTTCGGTGCCGATGGCTATAAGCTGCCCGATGCGTTGGAAGAGGCGATCGAGGCACGCATTGATACGCCTGACCTGTCCGCCGAACTGGCCCCGGCCGATCGCATTGGCAAGGCCAGCCGTCTGGAAGATGCACCGGGCCGCTATATCGAATTTATCAAAAGCAGCTTCCCCAAGGGTATGAGCCTTGAAGGCCTGAAAATCGTTGTCGATTGCGCCAACGGTGCGGCCTATAAAATCGCGCCGCAAGTTCTGTGGGAGCTGGAGGCCGAAGTTATCGCCATGGGCGTGACCCCGAATGGCCGCAACATCAATGACAAATGCGGGGCCACGGCCACGCAAGCGTTGCAGGACCGCGTTGTGGCCGAGAAAGCCGATATTGGTATCGCGCTCGATGGCGATGCCGACCGCATCATCATGGTGGATGAGCGTGGCCAGCGTGTAGATGGCGACCAATTGATGGCGCTGCTCGCCCGCTCGGGTCAGACCAATGGAACATTGCGCGGCAATGGTGTTGTCGCCACCGTCATGTCCAATCTGGGGCTGGAACGCTATTTGAAAACGCTGGGTATGGATTTGATCCGCACGCCAGTGGGCGACCGTCACGTTGTCGAACGCATGCGCGCCGATGGGTATAATCTGGGCGGGGAACAATCCGGCCACATTATCATGTCCGATTTCGGCACGACGGGGGATGGATTGCTGGCGGGCTTGCAAATTCTGGCCGCACTGAAACAGCAAAGCTTCCCGGCATCAACCGCGCTGAACATTTTCACGCCGGTGCCCCAGATTTTGAAAAACGTCCGCTTCCAGAAAGGGCACAAGCCGCTGGATCATGACGCGGTGAAGGCCGCGATTGAAAGCGCCGAGGCCAAATTGGTGAAAGAAGGCCGCTTGTTGGTCCGCGCATCCGGCACCGAACCGTTGATCCGTGTGATGGCCGAGGGGGATGATCAATCCCTGGTCGAAACGGTGGTCAATGATCTGTGTGGTGTGATCGAAAGCGTCGCGGTTTAATCATCGTATTACAAAAACGCCCCAGAAAAAGCACATCAAAAAAACGCCCCAGTGTCCGGGGCGTTTTTGCTTGGGGAAGGAAATTTTACCATTTCACTGGTTTCGGGTTGCGTTCATCAAACCCCATTTGGTGCCAGTAGGGATAGGCCGGGGTTTTATGGCTGACATTGTCCAACCGTTCAATTTGATCGGCGCGTAACGTCCAACCCAATGCGCCCAAATTCTGGCGCAACTGGTCTTCGGTCCGGGCACCAATCACAATGTTGGAAATGGTCGGGCGTGTGCTCAGCCAGTTCAACGCGACCTGCGGAATGGTTTTTCCGGTTTCTTTGGCGATCTCGTCCAGAACATCAACGATGTTATACAGATGCTCTTCGTTGACCTCTGGCCCACCGACGGCACCGGATTCGCTGGCCATGCGGCCCTCGGTCGGTTTTTGTCCGCGGCGGATTTTTCCGGTCAGGCGGCCCCAGCCCAGCGGACTCCAGACCATCGTGCCCAGCCCCTGATCCTGGGCCAGCGGCATCAATTCCCATTCATAATCGCGGTTGGCGAGGGAATAATATCCTTGATACGCAACATAACGCGCCAATCCATCTTTCTCCGACGCGGCCAGCGATTTCATCACATGCCAGCCCGAAAAGTTGGAGCAGCCGATATACCGGATCTTGCCCGCCGTGATCAGGTCGTCCAACGCGCGCAATGTTTCCTCAACCGGGGTCAGGGCGTCAAACCCGTGCATGAAATACAGATCGATGTGATCGGTGCCCAGACGTTTCAAACTGTCTTCACACGCTTTGATCAGATGGAAGCGGGATGATCCCTTGTCGTTCGGGCCATCGCCCATGCTGAACGTCGCCTTGGTGGAAATAAGCATGTCATGACGGCGGCCTTTGATGGCTGCGCCCAGAACCTCTTCCGATGCACCGGCGGAATAAATGTTGGCGGTGTCGAAAAAGTTAATGCCGGCCTCCATGCAAATATCGATCAGGCGGCTGGCGGCCTTTACGTCGGTATCACCCCAGACTTTGAAAAATTCAGTGGTGCCGCCAAAGGTGGCGGTGCCAAAGCTGAATACGGGTACTTTCAGGCCGGATCGGCCCAACTGTCTGAATTCCATGGTTTTTGGTCCTTTTGGTTAAAATCGCGCTATCCAATGTGGGGCAAGGGGCGGAAAAGAAAAGGCTGGATGCGGCCTGAATACAGGATTATCCCGTTGACAAATCCGCATATTTTTCATATTCTTCGACCAGTTTTTAGGACAGGCCCGATTCGACGAAAGGACCCCACATGACCATCAGCAATCAGGACAAATTGTTTGCCGCCGCCCGGTGCGGGGATAACGCCACCATCCGTCAATTGGCCTTCAGCGATGTCGATTTTGGCGCCCGTGATGAAAAGGGCCGCACCCCGTTCAATCTGGCCACCCAATATGGGCATGCGGATACGGCCAAAACCATTCTGGCCGCCAAGGAAATGAAATATATGCAGCAATTGGGTCTGGTGGGTGAGGGGTCCGTCGCCCCCGTTCGCGAAGACGAAGCCCAAAAAGCCGTTGGTTAAGCCGCCTGTAATGGCCAAATAATGTTTTTTAAAACCGACCCTTGAATACAGGGGTCGGTTTATGTTTGTGTACACCGTAACAGCCAGCAATGGCCAACAATGGAGAGTTTAATTATGGCGAATGTCGCGGTCATCGGGTCCCAATGGGGTGATGAGGGCAAGGGTAAGATTGTCGATTGGTTGTCCTCGCGGGCCGATGTTGTTGTCCGTTTCCAAGGCGGCCACAATGCGGGCCACACGCTGGTGATCGACGGGGTGACCTATAAACTCCATCTGCTGCCGTCCGGTGTTGTGCGTGGTGGCAAACTCTCTATCATCGGTAACGGTGTTGTGATCGACCCGTGGGCACTGATGAAAGAAATTGGCGATGTGCGCGCACAGGGCGTTGAAATCACGCCGGACAATTTGATCATCGCTGATAACGCGTCGCTGATCCTGCCGGTTCACTCGGCGGTTGATAAGGCGTTCGAGGCCGCGCGCGGCAAAAAATCCATCGGCACGACAGGCCGCGGCATCGGTCCGTGTTACGAAGACAAGGTTGCGCGTCGTGGTATCCGCGTGTGCGATCTGGCGGATGATGAATTGCTGATGGAAAAGGTCGAACGTCTGCTGATGCACCACAATACCTTCTTGAAAGGTTTGGGCGCGGATACGATTGAACCGAAAACCATTTATGATTCATTGGTGCAAATTCGCGGCGATATTCTGCAATTCGCCGCGCCTGTGTGGCAACGTCTGGATGTTGCCAATAAGAATGGTGAGAAAATCCTGTTCGAAGGCGCGCAAGGCATCATGTTGGATGTCGATCACGGTACATATCCGTTTGTGACATCCTCCAACACTGTGGCGGCCCAGGCTGCAACGGGGTCCGGCGTAGGCCCGCGCACTGTGGGTTATGTTCTGGGGATTACCAAGGCGTACACAACCCGCGTCGGGTCTGGTCCGTTCCCGACGGAATTGCTGGATGATGATGGTGAAACGCTGGGCCGTCGCGGCCATGAATTCGGCACCACCACGGGGCGGAAACGCCGGTGCGGATGGTTCGACGCGGTTCAGGTGCGTCAGGCCATTAAAACATCCGGCATTGACGGCATCGCGTTGACCAAGCTGGACGTGCTGGACACGTTTGCGGAGATCAAGGTTTGCGTTGGTTATGATTTGAACGGTGTTCGTCTGGACCGCCTGCCCGCCGGGCAGAAGGAACAGGCCGCGGTCACCCCCATCTTCGAAACCATCGAAGGCTGGCAGGAAAGCACGCAAGGTGCCCGCAGCTGGGCCGATCTGCCCGCCAAGGCGATTAAATATATCCGCCGTTTGGAGGAATTGATCGAAACCCCGGTCGCCATGGTCTCCACCAGCCCGGAACGGGACGACACCATTTTGGTCCAGGACCCGTTCGCGGCCTAAGGTCTCGCAATCTAAGACTTTGCGGGTTTTACAAAAACCGGATTGGGATATACAATGAAGAAAGCGGTGTCATGCAACACCGCTTTCTTCGTTCTGACAAATCCTCGCCCGGTTCTACGCCCGTATGACATCCGATGAAGCCACAGAAAAGGCCGCAAAAGCCGCCCCGGTGACCGAACCCGCGGGCGAGGCCGTTACGCCGCAGGCGGCTGAGACTGAACCGGCCCCGGCTTCATCGCCAGCTTCACCACCGGCATCGGGTGGTTCTGGTGCGGTCACGTCGCTGGCGGATAAGTTTTTTATCCATCCGCAAAAACCTCTGCCGCAATTTGATCAAGGACCGGTGAAGGCCTATGGCGTGACCCAGGGGCGGGACGCCGTTGCGGTGGACCATTTCGCGCTGATCTGTGAACCGCATCTGACGCCGCGGGCGCGATTGGCGGGGGCGTATAACGGCATTTCCAACCCCAATGTGATCCGTCTGGTTGGTTCGGGTGTCATTTATTGGCCGCCGACATCGGAAGAGCGCTACACCTTTATCTACGAAAAACCCGCAGGGCCGCCTCTGATGCGGCACAATGAATTCAAGGGGTTGGATATGAAGCCGGACATTGTCGTGTCCAGCATCATTCGTCCTTTGGTCGGGGCGCTGGCCGATATTCGTGACCGGGACATGGCGCATGGGAATGTGCGCCCGTCGAATATTTTTGCCGCCATGTCGGGCGATGTGATTGACCGGATTGTTCTGGGCGATTGCCTGGCGACGCCACCATCTTACGCGCAGCCGATTATCTTTGAGACGATTGAGCGCGCCATGGCCGACCCCATCGCCCGTGGACTGCCGTCGCAGGAAGATGACATGTACGCGTTGGGCGTCACATTGGCGCTGCTGCTGCGCTCACGCGATCCGCTGGAAGACATGAGCGACGAAGATATTATTCGCCAGAAGATTGAAAATGGAAGTTATACGGCCTTGCTCAGCCGCGACCGTTTTACCGGGGCTATTCTAGAGCCCTTGCGCGGGCTTCTCTATGACGATCCGGCGCAGCGTTGGTCTGTTTCTGATTTACAACAATGGATGGATGGGCAACGGTTGAGCCCGAAACAGGCGGCCAAGAAAGTCAAAGCCGCGCGTCCGCTTCATTTCAATGAAGAACGCTATTTCCGCCCGTCATTGCTGGCCATGGATTTGCACAAGGACCCGGGTGCGGCGGTCCAGTTGGTTGAAAACAACCATATGGAACAATGGATCAGCCGGTCGCTGGATGATCCGCAGGTGATGAAGCGCTATGAAAGCGTGGTTGAAAGCATGACTGAACTGGGGCGCGGGGCCGGGTATTGGGACCGGCTGTTGTGCCGCCTGTCCATTGCGCTCGATCCTGATGCGCCCATTCGCTACAAGGGCTTGTCGTTGACGGCGGACGGGATTGGTACGGCTCTGGCCCAGGCCGTGGTCAAGAAAGAGGATATTGCTCCCTACGCTGAATTAATTTCCCAGCAAACCGTAATGTTCTGGGTCGGTGCCGCGCCTGCGGCGCAAATGGATGTCGGGGCCTTGGTGGGGCGTTTTGATGCCTGTCGTGCGTTCCTGCGGCAAACATCGCCGGCCTATGGGATTGAGCGGTGCCTGTATTTCCTCAACTCTGAATGCCATTGCCTGAGCGACAAGCTGAAGGGCTATTTGGTGCGGACGCCGGAAGATTTGTTGCGGGCCTTCGAAAAAATTTCATCATCGCCCAAGCGTCCGGAATTGTTTCTGGACCGCCATGTCACGGCGTTTCTGTCGGTGAAGGATCGCAAGGATATTGACCCGTATCTGATCGAGCTGGGTGCGGATGAACCGTATAAGCGTATTTTGGGCAATATTAAAACGCTCGCCACCATTCAACAACGGTCGCGGATGGAAAAACTGCCCGGCATTTGCGGGTGGATGGCGGATATTTTGGACCCGGTTCTGGCGCAGTTGCATGACCGCGATTTACGCATCAGCCTGGGCGAAAAAATTCGAAAAATTGCCGCCGGGGGCGATATTACAAAAATTGCGGCCCTGCTGGATGATCCAAAAATCACACAGGACGATACCAAGGCCTATAACGAAGCGCGGATGGAATACTTCAAGCTGCGCCAGGAAAGTATGGAATTGCAGGCCGACATGGCCGATCCAGATCGGATCAAGCTGACCACTGGACGTGAAATGGCGGCGATTTTTTCCTGCATTCTGGCTGGGGTGATCATGTTGTTTTTTGCCTTCATGTTCTTCACCAAATCATCCGGGTTGTAAAAGGCGTAACGTCATGGCGGCAAAGAAAAAACGTAAAAAACCGATCACATGGCAAACGCAGGTTTTGCTGCTGTTTGCATTTATTTTGTCGATCGTCTTCCTGCCAACGACCATTTTGATTTTTTTCGGTATGTTGCCGACGATGGTGGCCTCGTTTATCGGTCGCGGTCGGGAAGGGAGCCGGGCTCTGACCGTTGGGGCCATGAACTTTGCCGGATGTTTTCCCTTCATTCTTGATCTCTGGACATCGCGCAATACGGTGGAGCAGGCCGTATCCATGCTGTTTGATCCACGCACGATCGTCGTGATGTATTGCGCGGCGGCGGTGGGGTATTTGATTGACTGGGCCGTTTCCGGATTGGTGGGCAATATTCTGGTGCAACAGGCAAAATCGCGTATTGCCGCGATTGATGAGCGACAGGCCGCCATGGTCAAGCGTTGGGGGCATGAAGTAACGGGGGAAGTGGCCCTGGATGAGCAGGGTTTTCCGATGGATGATGATGGGCCTGTTGGGACAAAAACGAAGAAGAGTTGAGATTAAGCGTAAAATTTTATCTGCTTTTACAATGTCTTTGATCAACAGTTCACTCTCCCTTAAGTGCAAAAAACGATAATGGAAGATGGGTTTTTCCGGCTCGCTGGGGTCTGGAACCGAATCCGGGGAATGAAAAACATGGAAACGCAATATCGGGGGCGCAGGTTCTTGTCCTTCTGGCGCGATACGCGGGGTTCGACCGCGGTCGAATTCGGCCTTGTCGCCATTCCTTTTATTTTCATGACCATCGGTATCATCGAACTGGCTCTGGTCTTCGCCGCCGCCAATATGCTGGAAGGCGGCGTCGCCGAGGCATCGCGCCTGATCCGCACCGGAGAGTTACAACAGGCGGGCGGCGATCCGGAAGAAACATTCCGCGAGGCGCTCTGCGCGCACGCGCTGGTTTTGATTGAATGTGATGGGATCGTTGTTGAATCAATTGCAATCGAGGACAATACGTTTGAAGGCATATCGGAACTTGTTCCTGAATATGACGAGGATGGAAATTTAATCCCCTCTGGATTTGAGTTGGGTGAGGTGAGCGACGTTGTTCTTGTGCGTGTGGCCTATCGCTATCAATTTATGACACCGCTTTTTGGTGATATTTTTTCAAACCAGCCGGATCGCGCGTACCCCATGCTCGCCACGGCCGTGATGCGGACGGAGCCTTATGAGTTTGAGGATGAATAGATGAAAAAGCATTCTCAATGTCTTCGCTGGTTAAATGATGAAAAGGCGAGTATCGCCGCCGAAGCCGGGATATTTATTCCTATTTTGTTCAGCATGTTAGTGGCGGTTTTTTTTTTTTTTTCAGCCATTTTGGTGAACCAAAAGGCCATTAATGCCTCGCAGATGACAGCAGATTTAATCGCCCGGGAAATCAGCGTGAATGATCAGCAGGTCGAAGATGCGATGGATGCCGCACGGCAAGCGATGCTGCCATTAAACCTGACAAACTTTGGGGTTGCTATAGCCAGTGTGCAATACAACGCAGAGAATGAGCCAGAGATTCTTTGGCAGGACGTAACCGGTACGGCTGAGGAGTTTGAGGTCGAAGACGCACCTATTCAGGGCACTATCGGTCTTGGTGGCGAAGGGGATGGAATGGTGGTTGTTCAGGTCACCTATGAATATGATCCGGTCTTTTCGGGATCATTCCTTCCTACGATCATGATGCGAGAAGTAAGCTATACGCGCGGGCGGCGTTTGCCGGTTGTTACGCGTATTGACGGATAGAATGGGATAATTGTTATGATGCAATTTCTGCGACAATACTGGTACGATTCCGGTGCTTCTTTGGCGGCTTATATGGCGCTGACGATTCCGGTCCTTGTTGGATCTATTGGCATGGCCACGGATGTTGGTATGTCCTATCTCGTTCGCGCCAGATTGCAGGGTGCGCTCGATGCTGCCGCCCTTGCAACGGCCGCGGCAACATCATCGGGTGATGCTGATATTGGCGAAAAGCTGGAAGAGTATTTCGAAGCGAACTACCCTCCGGAAAAAATTGGCGTTCCCTATGATCTGGATTTCGAAGATTCGGATGAGGCTTTGTTTGTGAGTGCGCAAGCGCGTTACAATACAATGTTTGTTCGCGTTCTGGGGATTGAAGAGATTAACGTTGCGGCCTCGACCACAATTACGCGTGCCGTGCGGGGGATCGAAGCTGTTCTGGTGCTGGATAACACTGGATCAATGTCGAATAATAACAATATTCAAAAATTACGTGATGCGTCAGAAACTTTTGTCAACACATTGTATGACCGCGCAGGTGAAGACGAAGAGTATGTGAAGATTGGCATTGTTCCTTACAGTTCGACTGTAAATGTCGGGCGTTATGGCTTGGGCCTTAATCCGGATGGGTCCCACTATGGCGATCCGTTTGTGACATTGCCTAATGGTGTGACCTATAATTCGAATTGCGGCGGAAGCAGTACATCGCGCTGGTGTGGGTGTGTTTTGGCTGAAGATTATCCAGGTGATGTTGAGGAGTTTGAGGATAACGTCGGGGCCTATCTTTACAGAACGTGTTCCTATAGCAACTGGAGCAAAACATGGACTTGTACTGTGCAGTCCACGCCCAATCGCTATTGCCCGCCACCGATCACTCCCCTGACCAGTGACCGCGAGGTTTTGCTCGATGCAATTGATGATTTGCGTGCCGACGGGAATACGTTAGGGAACTTTGGCATGATCTGGGGTTATCGCGTCGTTTCACCGGAATTCCCGTTCGAAGAAGGGGCGGCGTGGGATGATTATATCTGGCGCAAGGCCGTTGTGATGATGACTGACGGTGATAACACCATCGGGAACAGTAGTTTCTATTCTGCCTATGGTTGGGGCGCCATGCATGGTATCAGCACAGCCGACATTAATGATCGCTTTGAAGAGGTCTGCGCGCTCATGCGAGAGCAGGGGATCCTTGTCTACACCATCGTTTTTACGTCTGGCATCAATCAGGCGACAAAAGACATGTATCGTGCCTGTGCGACCACCTCGAACATGTATTATTACGCCCCCAGCGGGGATGATCTTGAGGAAGCGTTTGAAAAAATTGCGCGTGAGTTGAGTAACTTGCACGTGAGTAACTAATGCAATAAATCCCTTTCTGTTGAATCAACGGGACTCGGTTTTGAGTCCCGTTTGATTTTTGTGGAAGTATTCATTGGGGCGATGATTCTGCTTTTACTATAGATTTGCTAATTACTGTGTGGGTTGTGCGGCTTTAAATACTTGTTCCTGTATTTTGTAGTAATAATTGTAATATTTGTAGTTGTTCTATGCTTTCTATATAAAATTTTATGTAAAAACACTCTAAGTTTTATTTGTTTATGATAGTTTTTTCTATAATTCAGTGCGTCGTTTCTTCATTTTTTTAACCCCTCGTTAAAAATTTAGGGTATATTCTGGGGACTGTGGGTTCGCGCGCTGGTGCAATGCCTGTGCGATTAGGGGAACCAAAAAGCTGGAAACCAAACGAAGGAGACTTCAACTATGTTGTTCACGTTTATCAAGGCTATCAAAGAAGCCTATGTAAAGGATATCAAGGGCGCGACCGCCATTGAATATGGTCTGATTGCTGGTGGCATTTCGCTGGCTATCGTTGCGGCTGTGTTTGCATTCGGTGATGATTTGGCCGCCCTGTTCTCGTCGATTGCTGCTGCTATGGCAGAGGCTTCGGCAGACGTTGAGGCTGATCTGGGCAGCTAATATATAAGTCTGCGGTTTAACGAAAACCCGTCTGGGGGCTTCCTTCAGACGGGTTTTTGACTCTGTGGGGGTCGAATGGATATCACCTTTGCTCTTCTAATTGTCTACGCTGTGTGTGTTCTTGGCGCCCTTTGTGTGGCTATGGGGGCGGCGTGGTCCGATTGGCGCTCTATGACCATCCCCAATTGTTACAGCGTAATCATGATCGGGTTGTTTTGTCTGGGCTATGGCGCGTTGGCTTTGGCTGGGGCGGCACCGGCGCCGTGGTGGGATTATGTGACTTCCATGGCCATCGTATTTTTTGTGACGCTGGCTATGTTCCTGGTCAAGGCGATTGGAGGGGGCGATTCCAAATTTGGGGCGGCTTGCGCATTGTGGGTCGGTCTCGGTGGCCTTATGCCGTTCCTGCTGGTCATGATGCTTGTCGGTATGGTGTTGGGCATTTGTGCCTTGCTTATGCGTAACCGCGTTGTGTTTTTCCGCGCGGTGCCGGATGGGTGGGTTGATCGCGTGCAGCGGGGGCAAAATGCCATCCCTTATGGGATTGCCATAACACTTGGCTGGCTTGCGGGGGTGCCGGCGGGGGGGCTTCTGGACTCGCTGATGGCATTTTTCCATTAAATGCCAAGGGCTTTTCTGGCTTTGTTAAAATAAAAAATCCGGGTATAATGGGGCTGCGGCACGGTCGTGCCTGTCCTGTTTTCTCTGTGGTTCAATCCATCCTGCGCGGTTTTTGACAACCGTATCTTTTATCCCTGACAGGGGCTTTGTGATGAATAAAAACCTTTTGATCGCCTTTGCCGGCGCTTTGCTGATCGCCATTCTCGTGGCGATGTTGATGAGCACGTTGCTGGGCGGCACGAAAAAGAAACAGCCGCGTGTGGCTGAAGTGAAGCGCATCGAAATTTTGGTCGCGGCAAAACCGATCGCGATCGGACAATATCTGTCATCCGAAAATGTGAAGTGGAAACCGTGGCCGGAAGAGGCTGTTTTCCCTGGGGCGGTTGTTCGTAAAGGCGATCAAAAAGCGAATGATGCTAAAGAGGGGCGTGCTGCACGTGCCTTTATTGTTGATGAGCCGATCGTTGATAGCGCGATTATTGCAGGCGAGGGAAGCTTCACCGCCGCGCGGTTGGAGCCAGGTATGCGAGCCGTTGCAATTAAAGCCAACACAATTACGACGGCGGGGGGCCTGGTGCGTCCGGGCGACCGTGTCGATGTGATTTTGGTTGTGGGATACGAAATGGAAGCGAATAGCGCCGACCCCTATACAGAAAGCCTGATGGAAAGCATTGCTGATCGAAATCTGGAAGAGGTTGCCGCTCAGACAATCTTGCAAAACGTTCGCGTGCTGGCTGTTGATCAGCGTGAAGCGCCACCTTCAAGTGGGGATAAGGCCTCCGCTGTGAAAAAAGTCAAAACCGTGACGCTGGAAGTTGATACGCGCGGGGCGGAAAAACTTGTAACCGCCTTGAAAACAGGATCCCTGCATCTTTCTCTGCGGTCGCTGGGGGATACAAGCCTTTTTGATGAAAATCGCCCAAGCACCACAGACGCACGCATGATCAACATTGACGATGAAATTATTGGTCAGGCCAACAAGTCTATTGGTGGGTTGCGGATTTACAGTGGCGGGGTGCCAACGCGGTAAAAGCGAAGCGTTCGCTTTTTTAATACGGTCAAGTTCGAGTTTGAAATATGGTCGAGATGAAAAACATGATGAAACGTCCAATCGCTCTGGCCCTGATCGGGACAGTTATGGCGGGTTTGGCTTTTGGCCCGGTGCTGCATGCGCGCGCGGACAGCAAAATGAATCCGGTCAGCATCAATGCGGCGAAAAAAAGCAACTTGCTTGAAGTGACGCTGGGCAAGGGCGAGGTTTTGACCATTCCGGGTGATGTAGCGGATGTTCTTGTCGCGGATCCGTCGATTGCCGATGTGTCGGCGTTGCAGGCAGATAAGCTTTATGTTGTCGGTTCACGTCTAGGCAATACAAACTTGATGGTTCTGGATGCACAGGGCAATGTGCTGAAACGCGTCGATGTTCACGTTAAAATTGACGAGGCCGCGATCCAGGCCTATCTCAAAGAACTCTATCCGAACGAAAACGTATCGGTGCGGGCGATGAATGGTCGGTTTTTCCTGACCGGGAATGTGTCGACCCCGGATGCATCCAATAAAATTGCCAATGTGGTTGCGGCCTATTTCAACCAGGGCGGCGGTGCGCCGAACATGGATTCCATCGTGAATCTGCTTCAGGTTTCGGGCGAGCAGCAGGTGATGCTGCGCGTGAAGATTATGGAAGTGTCAAAATCGCTCTTGCGCGAGTTGGGTATTGATACGCAATTGGATGATACAAGCCTGCTGGGCAACAACGATAATCTGGTGGGGGCCATCGATACGATTGCCGGAACCGGGTTGACCCAAAACCCGTTCGCGACAGGATCGTTGATTTTTGATGATGGAAATTTCGGTCCTTTAAGCTTTATGTTGAGCGCCCTCGAAAATGACCAGATGGCGCAGACTCTGGCGGAGCCGAATTTGACGGCGATTTCGGGTGAGCAGGCCGGCTTCCTTGCCGGTGGTGAATTCCCGGTTCCGGCGGGACGCGATAATGATGGTAACGTTATTATTGAGTATCGGTCCTTCGGTGTTTCGTTGAACTTCCGCCCGGTTGTTCTGTCATCCGACCGGATCAGCCTGCAGATGAATACCGAAGTGTCCTCAATTTCGCGTGATAACTCGGTGACCTTGAATGGTCTGGATGTTCCCGGCTTAAGCATTCGCCGCGCATCGACCACAGTGGAGATGGGCAGCGGCGGCAGTTTGATGATTGCTGGCCTGTTGCAATCCAATGCGCTGAAGGGCATGGCGGGTTTGCCGGGCATACAACAAACGCCGGTTCTGGGGGATCTGATTTCATCAGAGAGCTTTAATCGTCAGGAATCGGAATTGGTTATTATTGTGACGCCTGTTCTGGTGAAGCCGTATGCGGAAACCAAAGCGGCCCGAAAGGTTCAGGCTCCGACCCAAACGCCATTGCGCGAGGCCTTTATCAATAATATCCGCCGCATCTATGGCCGCAAGGCTCCGGCGTCGCTGAATGATGATGGCAGCTTTGGCTACATCCTGAATTAATCGACCCGCATGAAATAAGCCCGAATGAAGCTGAGAAGGTTCGTGATGAAAATATCCTTTCAAAACCGTGGAATTTTAATGGCGGCCAGTGTGGCGGCCTTGCTGGGTGGGTGCACGATTTCACTGGATCGGGATTCCGAACTGGCCCCGGCCGACCGTCAGATGCAGGTCATCAGCGACGCGGCCGAAATGCAATTACCGGTCACGGCAATGAATGAAACGGCCATCCGCCAGATGGCCGCCAATTACGCCAGCCAAGGTGATGGCGCGATGGTGGTTTCGGTTTTATACGACCCGTCCTCGCGTTCTGGCACGGCAATGAAGGCAGGGCAGGAATTGGCCAGGATTGTCGAAACACTGAAGCAGAACCATGTTACTGGTGTTCAGGGCGATATTATGCCGGTGCAGGCACTGGGGGACCAGATGCAGGTTCTGGTGAGCTATAATCGCCTGAGCGCCCAAGTGTCGGACGCTTGCGTGGGCCAAGAGATGGACCAGTCCTTTACCGACCTTGATAAAGCCCGGGCCTATCCTTTGGGCTGTACGGTTGATCAAATGGTGGCCCGCCAAACGGCGCAGCCATCCGATTTGCTGGGGCGGGACCCGGTTTTGGGCTCAGATGGCCGCCGTGGCGCGATCGTGACCGAGCCCTATCGTGCCGGTGAAGCGAATGGCGAGCTGAGCGGTGAGAGCGCCTCTGGCAATTGATGCCATAATCTGTGGTTTTAGCCGATTTTTGTAAATCAATTGGTAATAAAACCGCGCGATGATGGGGTGGCGGGTCAAATCCGCGATTCCTTGTTGAATATCAAAAGTATAATCCGGTTCCAAATCACATGACCGCTGCTGATGCCACCTTTACTTCTGTCCTGTTGCCGGGGGCCCGCGTGACGATGTTCGCGCGTGATCGCGAGTCATTGGAATCATTCCGCTCCCTGGTTCAGGATTGGCGTTTCGCGCGTGTGCAGATGGAGGCGATTGAGGGTGGGGTCGATGACGCCATCGCCACGTTCCAAAGCCGCGAAGCGCCTGATTTGCTGATCATCGAAACCGATACGATTGATGAAAGCTTCACACAAAAGTTGGAAGCCCTGTCGGCCTATTGTTCCGAAAACACGGCGGCGATTGTCATTGGCCCCGTGAATGATGTGAATTTGTATCGTCGCCTCATCGGCATGGGGATCAGCGAATATCTGGTGCGCCCGGTGAAGCCTGATACGTTGGCGTTTGATATTGCGCGATCATTGATTGAACGCATCGGCGCAACGGGTAGCCGTCTGGTCACGTTTATCGGGGCCAAGGGCGGGGTTGGGGCCACCGTCCTGGCCGAAGGTATGGCGTGGGGCATGGCCGAAATGATGCACCAGAAAACCATGCTGCTGGATGCCGCCGGTGGATGGTCTTCGCTCAGTGTGGGTATGAATTTTGAACCCGTGACAACGTTGTCAGAGGCCGTGCGGACCGCACAATCAGGTGATGCGGATGCGTTTCGCCGAATCTTGTTCCAGGCTGATGATCGACTCCATGTCTTGAGCACGGGCGGCGATGTCATGCTGGATACAACGGTTGATCCCGCGACATTTGAAAGTCTTCTGGATCATTTGATGACCAGTTACCCTGTTGTGATTGTTGATTTGTCCGCGGCTCCCGTTGGTTTGCGCCAGGCAACCTTGCTTCGTGCGCATGAAATTATTGTTGTCACAACGCCGCAATTGCCCGCCCTGCGCGCGGCGCGCAGTTTGATGAACGAAATTCGCGATTTGCGCGGAGGCAAAGACGAAACGGTTATTGATTTGATCGTCAATATGGTCGGCTCGGCCCAGAAACATGAAATCCCAAAGGCAGATATTGAGGCGGCGCTGGACCGCAAACCGTCTTTGATGCTGGATTACAAACCCGGGTTGTTTATGGCCTTTGAAAGCGAAGGGCGCAAAATTACATCCAGTCCTGAAGGGCGTGATATTGCACAGACTTTGCTGCAATTGGTGGCGAAACTTATTCGTGGTGCCGGATCGGATATATCCGGACCGGCCAATGATGCGGGTGGCAAGGGGTTATCCGGCATATTGAACAAGTTCAAGGCAAAATCCTGACGGATTGGGTGGCGCAATGTTTGGAAAAAAGGGCACATCCGGACCACCAACACCGCCGCCAGCACCATCGGCGCCGCGGCCTGAACCTGTGGCGACAACGCCTGCACCGGAAAAGATAGCGCAAACGCCCCCACCGGCAGCTAAAGAAGTATCATCGTCCACGATGCCGCCAATGGATGCGGATATGCTGGGCGCACTGAATGCTCTGAATGCGGAAAAGGGGACAACATCGGCGGGCCAGGTTCATATTCCTGCGGTTGAGGCAGAGAAGGCCAAGCCCGCAAAAGCCCTTGATGATGATTTATTGCCCAAGACCGAAGAGAGCACGGTGAAAACCGAATCTGGGGCCAGTATGGCGTCTGTGCGCCTTCAACGCGCACGCAACCGGATCTGGTTGGATTTGCGTGATGGTATTGATCTCAAAGCGTTGGCGCGGATGGATGCCAAGGCCGCCCGTGAAGAGGTCGCATCCGCCGTTCAGGAAATTGCGCGTTTCCGCAATCTGGATATCACGCCCTCGGAACTGGATCTGATTTCCAAGGAATGTTCCGATGATATGTTGGGCTACGGTCCGCTCGAAGCCTTGCTGGAGCGTGATGACATTGCCGATATCATGATCAATGGCCCGGAAACCACCTACATCGAGGTGAGCGGGAAAATTCAGCGCACCGACATTAAATTCCGCGACAACCAGCATTTGACCACGATTTGTCAACGGATCGTGGGGGCGATTGGCCGCCGTGTCGATGAATCGTCGCCGATTTGCGATGCGCGTTTGCCGGATGGAAGCCGCGTAAACGTCATTATCCCGCCGCTGGCCGTAGACGGCGCGACAATGACCATTCGTAAGTTTAAAAAAGACAAGCTGACGCTGGAAAAATTGGTCGAATTCGGGGCCGCGACACCAAGCTGCGCCAAGCTGATTATGGCCGTGGGGCGTTGCCGTGTGAACGTTCTGGTGTCGGGTGGTACGGGTTCGGGTAAAACCACCATGCTGAACTGTTTAACCCGTTATATTGAATCCGGTGAACGCATTATCACGTGTGAAGACGCCTGCGAATTGCAACTGCAGCAGCCACACGTCGTGCGCCTTGAAACCCGTCCGCCAAACCTGGAAGGTGCGGGTGAAGTGACCATGCGCGATCTGGTGAAAAACTGTCTGCGTATGCGTCCGGAACGTATTATCGTTGGTGAGGTTCGCGGACCTGAAGCGTTCGACCTGTTGCAGGCCATGAATACGGGTCACGATGGGTCCATGGGAACCGTCCACGCCAACAACCCGCGCGAAGCGTTATCCCGTATGGAAAACATGATCGCGATGGGGGGGCTGAATTTGCCCAGTTCCGCGGTGCGTGAACAGATTGCAAGCGCGGTGAATGTCATTATTCAGGTTCAGCGTCTGCGTGATGGGTCACGTAAAGTCACACACATTTCCGAAATTACCGGGATGGAGGGTGATGTGGTCACGATGCAGGATCTGTTCCAGCTGGAATATTTAGGCGAAGACGATGACGGCAAGTTGATCACACGTCAAAAATCAACCGGATTGCGCCCGAAATTCTACGATAAAGCGCGCCAATATGGTGTTGAACAGTTGGTTCTTGATGCCATGGCGGAGGCCTTCGGATAATGCAGCCGATGATTTTCGTTACCGTCGTTCTGGTTGTCACGCTGCTGTGCTTTGGTTGCGTTTTGCTGGTGATGTCCGCACAGGAAAAAAAGCGACGCAGCCGCATTCAATCCGTTATTCGTGGAAATACTGTTGTCGACAAACGCTCGGCAGCAACAGCGGAGAAAGATAAACGCGTTGCTGATATTTCACGAAAACTGAAAGAGACGACGGAAGAAAACAAAGCGAAAAGAAACAGCCTGTCTTCGCGATTGATGCAGGCAGGGTTGTCTATCTCGCAAAAACAATTTTGGATCTATTCTGTTTTGTTTGCGGTTGTTGCTACGATCCTGACAAAATTGAGCGGCCAATCGGCATTGGTTACGATTCTCGTGGGAATTACAGCCTTTTTAGGTGTGCCGCGTTACTGGCTGAAACGCCGTATTAAAAAGCGCCAGGCTAAATTTCTGCATGATTTTGCCGATGCATTAGAGGCCATGGTGCGGTTGCTGAAGGCTGGTATGCCTGTGACAGAGGCAATCAACATGGCGTCCAAAGAGTTTGAAGGGCCAGTGGGTGAAGAAATGGCCATGATTTATGATTCCCAGCGTGTTGGAATTTCTTTACCTGAGGCTTCACTCGAGGCCGCGCGTCGCATGCCGATTACAGAGATGCAGATGTTTGCGACAGCCATGGCTATTCAAGCCCAGACGGGGGCCAGCCTGTCAGAGATCCTCACGAACTTGGCTAAGGTTATTCGTGCGCGTTTTCGTTTGAAGCGAAAAGTTGAGGCTTTGTCATCCGAGGCTAAGGCGTCGGCAATGATTATCGGATCGCTCCCATTCCTGGTCGGTGGGGGTATGTATTTCATTAATAATGACTACATGATGGTCATGTTCACAACCCTGACTGGGAAAATGCTTTTGGCTGGTTGTGCGGCTTTTATGCTGATGGGGATTATGGTGATGAAAGCCATGATCAATTTCAAGGTGTAAGACACAATGCAGGCATTCTTTGAAGGCGACGGATTGGTTGTTTTTCTTGCGGCGATTGCGGCCGCCATATCTTTCGTTGCCTTCCTGTTGCCGCTGATGCAACGATCAGAAAAAAAAGAACGATATCGCAGCGTTATTGAAAAGAAGCGGAAGACGCTTTTCGAAGCGACGCGCGAGCAATCGAAAAAAGGCTATCGCGTGGATGAAAAATCCATGTCCGCCCGTGATTCAATGACAACCTTGTTCAAGGTTGAGCAATTGATGGGTGATATGGGGGAAAAGGTCCGCGACATGATGTTGCAGGCCGGTAATCGTGATCCATCGGCACCGATCAAATTCATTGTTTCCCGTTTTGCCATTGCCATTTTTCTCGTCGTTTTTGCGATTATTATTATCACTTCGTCCGATAAAGAAATTTCCAATGGGGTGTCGGCGCTGATCATTATTGCGGCGGCTGGTTTGGGGTATCAAATTCCTAAAATTTTGGTGAAAAACCAGATTGTAAAACGGTCACAGGAAATCAACCTGACCTTTGCGGATGCCTTGGATATGATGCTGATTTGTGTGCAAGGTGGTGTCGGGTTGGAACAAACCATCAACCGGATTGCCGATGAAATTTCTGAACACTCCCCGACGTTGGCGGAGGAACTAGGGATTCTCAGTGCCGAGATGGCGATGCTGAATGATCGCCGTGGTGCGCTGCAGGACTTTGCCCGCCGTGTTGGCAGCGGGGCCGCGCGCTCTTTTGCGACGGCATTGATTCAAGCCGAACAATATGGGACATCGGTGTCACAAGCCATGCGCGTCATGGCCGATGAATTGCGTGACCAGCGCATGGCTGAGGCTGAGCGCAAGGCGGCGTCTCTGCCGCCCAAGCTGACCGTGCCGATGATCCTGTTCTTCCTGCCGGTTTTGTTTGTGATCATTATTGCACCGGCTGTGATGCGGGCATTTTCGAAAATGTAATAATGACATTCTGATACAAAAAGGGCCGCAGGTTATGCTGCGGCCCTTTTTATATTCTTCATCCGTTTACTGGTTGACGGCGGCGGTCGATACCGGTTTTTGCGTTGGAACCGGGGCCTGTGTTTGGGCCTGCTTGACCGCCGGATCATTGTCCATGATCGGCTTGACGCTCAGGCTGGCTTTCTGCACGGCAGGGGCCGGATGCGGTTTGCTTGGCGGAACGTAAGGGGCGTCATGGTCGATGGCGGCTTTCTTATCGTTCTTTTCTGCATCATCTTTTTTCGGTTTCTTTTCTTCGTCTTTTTCTTCTTGCTTTAAGTAAGACGGAACCTGACCGCCGCTGACCTGCAGGGCGTTGACGATGCGTAAATTGCGTTCAATTTCTGCGCGGTTGGGGGCTGTGGCTGCGGCCTTGCGTAATGTTTCTGCGGCTTCATCCAAAAACCCCTGTGCAGCCAGATTGAGGCCCAGATTGTTCAGCAGCGGGGACGGGTTGCCTTGCCAATATTCCAATCCACTGCGGAAGGCCTCTTCGGCGGGTTTGTGTTTGCCTTGGGCATCCAGCGCAACCCCGAGGACGTGATAGGCCTTGCCCGATTCCGGGTTCTTGTCTACGGCCCGGCGTGCAGCGGCTTCGGCTCCGGCATGGTTGCCCATGGATGTCTGGATTGATGCATATTCAACCAGAACATCGGCCGTGGCGGCCTTGCTGTCCTGTGCGAACGGTTCAATAACCAGGTTGGCCCGTGTCAGGCGGTTTTCATTGCGCAGCGCACGAGCATAGCGCGTGGCCACGCTGGCGTCTTTCGGGTTCCGTTTGTACAGCTTTTCAACCAGAGCCAGTGAATCCTGTGCGCTGCCGGCCGCGTCAGCATCATTCGCGGCACGTTCAATGGCCTGATCGATTTTGGCTTGTCGGCCAGTTTCTCCGCCTTGTGCAGAAGACCCCGTGGTTTGACATGCGGCAAGCGCCGTCAACGCCACCACGCTGGTCATCATCAGGGACAGAGTGCGAATGGAATGGCTGGTCTTGGTCATCGTTTTCTTCCGCATTGGCAATGTTGAAAAGCGTCAGGGTTATAGCAGGTTTTTAAAAGCCGGAAAGAGGGTAGTTATTATTCGTCTTCACTCTCTTCTGACGTTGATTCAGATGTGGGATTGTCCGGGTTGTCCTCGGCATCCATGTCGATATCTTGTGCTTCCGGCTCTTCGGCTGTGGCTTCCGGGGCTGGGGGGACTGTTTGTTCAATCGTTCCCTGGCTATCAATATCGGGTGTGCTGACCACAGGAATGCCTGAAACGCTGCCGGATCCCGCATTTGTTGTCACCAAATCAACGGCATGGCATGTGTCGGGGCAGTAATAAACCGATGTATCTTCGCATCCTGATGCCCCGTTACAGCTGCGGCGGATACGAACATAACTTTTGGCGGCGGTGGCGACGGCAACGTGACGCTGCATCATCACTTTGCCTTCCGGGTCCAGAATGCGCAGGAAGGTCGAGCCCGGCTGCCGCGGAACCAGCAACAGGCTGCGCGGCGTTTCCATGACAACGCTCAATTGGTTCGGGTTGCCGACGATAATGGTGCCCGCATCCTGGTCCAGGCGCAAAATTTCGGTCTTGTCCGGGGTCAAAGACAGTTGCGGGTGTGTCGGCGCGGTGCTGAGCAGGCGGCCTGCAATATCGTCGCGGTCCGCGGTTGTTGCCGCATCATCCCCATATTGAACAATGGTTTGCGGCATTAAATCCTTGGCCGGGGCAACAGCATTTTGAGCGGACGCGGCGGTCGTGCAAAAAACAAATCCGACGGACACGGCCAGAATCGCAAACGCAGCCCGGCAGCTTTGAACAGAAAAATGGGACATGGCAAACCAACGACAATGTGGTGTGAAGGGCGGGCGGAAGGGTGCCCGTATGATGTCTTGATTATACCGTTGGAATCGCAAGGAATCATCAGTTTTTTGTGGAAAACTGCGTTGGTGCGAAATTTTAGGTGTTATGGAATTTCTGGGGGGATGGTGCGCAATACAGGGATTGAACCTGTGACCCCTACGATGTCAACATAGTGCTCTACCGCTGAGCTAATTGCGCGTCTTAATCCTTCAAGACTGGCCGATTCACTTCTGCATGTCTCGACCGAGGGTGAAAAAACCAGAAATTGGCATGGATGACAAGTGGTTTTTTACGGGAATAGGGGCTTTATGCCGCCAAAAGCTGTTCCACCTGATCCACCAAATCTTTCAGGTGGAAGGGTTTGGACAGCACTTTGGCCTGATTTTCGGCCCCGCTGTCGGCGGCGACGGCGGCAAAACCCGTGATAAACATGACTTTGAGGCTGGGGGCGATGGCCGCGGCCTTGCGGGATAGTTCAATGCCATCAATCCCCGGCATGACAATGTCCGAGAGCAGCAGGTCATAAGCCGGATCGGTTTCAATGGCCTTTAGGGCTAAAATTCCATTTTCACATAATGTGACGCTGTGGCCCGCTTTTTCCAGCGCCATGGCCAGAAACTGGCGCATTGATGCGTCATCTTCGGCAATCAGAATGCGGGCCATGGGTGTATCCTTTGCGGGTGGACGGGGTGGTCAAATTACAATACGGGCCCGATGTGTCAACGGGGACGGTCTTGAACCAACCTTTCCCCGCCTATATAGCAAAGGGCAGGGGAGACCATAAAAATGACCGCCACAGGATTGATCGCCGATATTGGTGCAACCAATGCCCGCTTTGCGCTGGTCCAGAATGGGACGCTGGACAATATACAGGTTTTAAAGTGCGCCGATCATGCCACGATTGTGGATGCCGCGCGGGCGTATTTGGCCGCGTGTGGCGCGCCCGATGTGCGGGTGGCCAGCTTCGCCATCGCCGGTCCGGTGACGGGGGATCATTTCACCATGACCAACCATCCGTGGGATTTTTCGATCGAGCAGACACGTCTGGCGCTGGGGCTCGACCATTTCACCCTGATGAATGATTTTAAGGCCGTGGCGTTGGCCATTCCACATTTGCGCAAAACGGATTGGCGGCAAATTGGTGGCACACAAACCCCTGTGGCTGAGGCACCCATCGCCGTCATTGGTCCCGGCACCGGATTGGGTGTGGGGGCGCTGGCCTGGGACGGACAGGCGTACCGCGCCATCCCTGGCGAAGGCGGCCATGTGACCATGCCAGCAAAGACACAACGCGAATTTGATGTGTTTCAGGCCCTGCACGACAAATACCGCCATATATCGGCCGAACGTGTGTGTTCGGGCAAGGGGCTGGTGAATATTTACAATGCCCTGCGGATCATTGATCGCCGCAATGATCTGCCCGATCGTTCGCCGGAAGACATCAGCGCCGCCGCCCTGAACGGATCATGCGCCCTGTGTGCCGAGGCCCTGAATATGATGATTGCTTTTTTGGGCAGCATTGCGGGTAATCTGGCTCTGACGCTTGGTGCGGCGGGCGGGGTGTATATTGCGGGCGGGATTTGCGCGCAATTGGGTGAGGCATTTTTCCAATCCGATTTCCGCGATCAATTTGAATCCAAGGGGCGATTCCAATCCTATCTGGCCCCCATTCCGACCTATCTGATCACGCATCCCTTTATTGCATTTATCGGGTTGCAGGCGGACGTGGAAAAAAGACTGTCAGTCTAGGCTTTAATCAACGCGGCGTGCTGCATCTCTGCAAACTGGCTGGCGGCCTGATCCCATGTGTAATGGTGCAGGACGTGGGCATAGCGACCCTCCGCCGTGCCGTGCCCCATGGCCTTGTGCGTGGCGATTTCAAGATCGTCATCCAACGCGCCCAGCGTGTCATCGGTGACAATATCCATGGGCCCGGGAACAGGGTATCCCGCAATGGGCAGGCCGCAGGCCATGGCTTCAATCAATACAATCCCAAACGTATCGGTTTTGGATGGGAACACGAACACGTCGCCCGCGCGATAATGGGCGGCCAGATCGTGGCCCACCTGTTTGCCGGCAAAATGGACGTGCGGGTAATCACGCATCAATTGCGCGCGATCAGGGCCGTCACCCACAACCATTTTCGATCCGTCCCAATGCATGTCCAGAAAGGCGCGAATGTTTTTTTCAATCGCCACGCGTCCGACATAAACGGCCATGGGGCTTTTCGCATTTGGAATATTGACGACGGGGGCGTGATCATGGGTGCGGGGATAGAAAATATTTTTATCAATCCCGCGCGTGACGCGATGGAACGGCGTTTCGATTTTCCAGTGGCGCAACTGATCTTCGATGCTCTGCGTCGTGGTCATGACGGCGTGGGAGTGCGCATGAAATTTTCGCACCAGCGCAATACAAAAATTGCGCACAGGATTGTACAAAAACGGCAAAAATTTTGCCGCGCGCAAGGCCGTGTAATCCGGAAATTGCGTATGATAGGCCGTGGTGTAGGCCCATCCCCGTGCCCGGCATAACCCGCGTGCGGCCCAGCCGAGGGGCCCTTCGGTGGCGATATGGATGGAATCCGGGGCCAGCGCCTCAATCTTTTGCGCCAAGGCCGTGCGCGGAAACATCACCAGTTCGATTTCCCGGTACCCCGGCATGGGAAACCGTTTGGGAAAATCGGCGGGACCGATAACATGCACATCATGCCCCATCCGTTCCAGATCGGGGATCATCAATTCATAGGTCCGCACCACCCCGTTGATCTGGGGCTTCCAGGCGTCGCTGATGATAACAATACGCATGCGTTGATCCTGTATCAAAGAGGGCAGATGGACATAACGGGCAAAGCGGACTAGAGTCAATATACGGCCCATTCTTATGCTATGATAAAAGCGTGATGTCCTTGATGTCTTTTTCTTTTTTCAACTTTTTACGCGGCACGGCCCTGATGGCCGGGCTGGCAATTGGGCTGTGGGTTCTGGCGGCGGGTCCCATGGCGGGGACGGCGGCGGCGCAAACGCCTGTGCCGGGCTTGCCGGCCTGTAACCTTGTGCGCGAAGCCATCGTGAATTTAAAAGCCCCCAATTTCGGCGTGCCTGTGATTTGGGATGGGTTGTTTGGTGACGAATCGAAATTGATGCGTTTTTCCGCCGCGACGCCATTACCATCGGGCAGCGTCCTGATCGCCGGGGAGCATTTGAATGAAAAATTTCAACCGCTTGAAACGTTCATCGTTGAAATGAACAGCCGCGGACGCGGCATTGGCGAAAAGCGTATTCAGGCGTTGAAAGGGGAAAAAATCACCGCGCTGGTGCCCGTTGATCACGGCTATGTGGTGGCCAGCAATATCCTGTCTGGCCCCGCAGATGAAAAGCAGGTGCGGCTGGCATGGTATGATGAGGCACGCACCTATATTCGCGATCTGGTGTTAAAAGACGCGCTCTATGATTTTGAATCATATACTCTGTTGCCCGCGAATGAGGGTAACGGGTTTATCGCTGTCGTTCATGCCCGCCCGCGTCAAGGATCGATGGATGAGCACGGTCTTCTCTACCGCATCAGCGCAACGGGAAAAATTTTGTGGAAGCGGGCCTATCGCTCCGGCGCGGCCAGTCTGATGCACGGCATCGCCCCGGTTGGGGATACGGGGTACGTTGTTACGGGCCGCGAACTGGCGGAAAATGGCCGTATTTCGGGTATGGCCATGGAAGTCAACAATGATGGAACGCTGGTATGGCAACAGCCGTATCCGCGCGGCGTTCATGCCCTGCTGCGCAAGGCCAGCGTGCGACCTGATGGGCGCGTTGTAATGGTGGGGCAAATCACACCGTTTGGTGAAACCTATTCCACCGCCTGGGTGATGGAGGTGGATACGAATGGCGAAATATTGTGGCAACGTTATTTTCCGTTGGGTGGAAACGAAACCGATGCACGTGGGGTCATAACGTATGACGATGGCCGCACGGTGGTGATGGTGAACGTGCGGCCGCGCAATGAATATGCGGATGATCGCGATCATATCCGTCTGCTGACATTATCGCCACGTGGGGAAATTCTGCGTGATGAACCTTATGTCGAGGGGCAACACGCCCAGGCCAGCCAGATCAGTCTGGGGTACAAAAGTGAACGCGTGGTGATTGCGTTTGTTGAGGGCACAGCCGGATCCCTTTTGCCGGATGAAGTTGTCTTGATCACCGAGCAGATTAAGAAACAAGGGCGGCGCACCGTCGGTCCCGATGGTAAGGTTGTCGAATCCTATGTTGCGCCCGAAGAACCAGCTAAAGAACAACCGGCCCTCACACCCGAAAAACCGCCCGTAGCGGACGTGGGTGAGGCGGATCAAGAGAAAAAAGACGATCCATCCTTCCGTGGTTGGGTTTTTGTTGCGACGGCATTGGACCCTTACAAGGACCCGTGCCTGCCCTTAGACATTCCAAGAGTACAAGACAAGTGATTGAGATTGAAGACGACGACGATGCGGGCCTACAGGTCACAATATCCGATGATCTGGATGGCATGCGTCTAGATAAAGCGCTGGCCGTTCTGTGCCCCGACCATTCACGGACACGATTGAAAGCGTTGATTGAAGACGGGCAGGTGACGGCGAACGGGCGCACGTTGCGCGATGCCTCTATGCCGGTGAAGGCGGGATTGGCGTTACAGGTTGTTGTACCGCAAGCGGTCGAAGCCACGCCGCAGCCCGAAAATATTCCGCTGGATATTGTGTACGAAGATTCCGATTTATTGGTCATCAATAAACAGGCCGGATTGGTCGTGCACCCCGGTGCGGGAAATCCCACGGGAACGCTGGTGAATGCGTTGTTGTATCATTGTGGTGATACGCTCTCCGGCATTGGCGGCGTCATGCGCCCCGGGATTGTCCACCGCCTGGATATGGAGACGACGGGCCTGATGGTTGTGGCCAAGAACGATGTTGCGCATCGTGGTTTGTCGGATCAATTGGCGGACCGCACATTGCACCGTTTGTATATGGCGATTGTCTGGCGTATTCCGGCGCATAAAGGCGTGGTGGATATGCCGATCGGGCGTCACCCGGCCTTCCGCCAGAAAATGGCGGTCAATGTGCGTGGGGGGCGCGAAGCGCGCACGCATTATAATGTGGAGCGCAGTTTTGGTGAGGCCGCATCGCTGATCACCTGCAAACTGGAATCCGGGCGCACGCACCAGATCCGCGCGCATATGGCGGCCATTCGTCATCCGTTGGTGGGGGACCCGCTCTATGGTCTGCAACACAACGCGCAGGAATCACTGTTGCGAAAGGGCGGTTTAAGCCCGGAGGAAGCGGATTTCGTCCTGAAATTCCCGCGCCAGGCCCTGCACGCCCGCCATATTGGCTTTATCCACCCGGTTACGGGTGAGGAAATGGGGTTTGATGCGGGCCCGCCGGCGGACATAGAAGAGTTGATTTCTGTAATGGAAACAATAAGTTAGAAATTCGCATAAAAAACCGCTTGAATTTACATAAAATTGTATGTATTCTAGAATTATGGAATACGACGTTGAGTGGGTGATCAACGGATGAGAGGCAAAAGCCTCCCCAGTGTGAGAAATAAGTGTGAGACTAAAAAAACCGCGCCGGACAAAATGGCGGCCTGATGTGGTGGGACACAAGCGTAAAGAAGAATAACTGCGAAATTCAAAAGGCGACTTTTTGAAGGGGTTCGAGAGGCGCTTTTTCCAAGGTTTACCTTTGACCGATCTGGTATCGAAACTGGCCATCAACGAAAGTTGATGGCCACTTTTTTCGTTTGATTTGTTGCGGTGCAGATCGTTATCTGCACATGATGGTGTTACAATAAGCCAGAGCAATAATGACGTGTTTTTCTGACAATAAAGCAGGATCAATCCCATGGTGTATGACGATCTCTCCCCTGAATTTCTCTCCGCGTTCCCCGATTATGACGGGCACGAAACCGTGCGCAAGATTGTTGATGCGGATACGGGGCTGACGGCTTTTATCGGCGTGCATAACCGCGCGCTGGGCCCTGCACTGGGCGGATGTCGTATGTACCCGTATGCGGGCGGGGAGGCGGATGCCATTCGCGATGTCCTGCGCCTGTCACGTGGCATGACGTATAAAAACGCGCTGGCGGGTTTGCCGTTGGGTGGTGGGAAAAGCGTTATTCTGGGCGATCCGTTCACACAAAAAACGCCAGCCTTGATGCGCGCGATGGGCCGCGCTGTGCAATCGTTGGATGGTCATTACATTACGGCGGAAGACAGCGGCACCAGCGAAGCCGACATGCAGGACATGGGAACCGAAACATCCTATGTCGTTGGCCTGCACCTGCCCGAAGGGGATACCAGTGCGTTGGGCGGTAACCCGTCCCCCGTCACCGCCTATGGTGTTTACATGGGGATCAAGGCGGCGGTGCGCCGCAAACACAAAACGGATTCTGTCGCCGGTCTGCACGTTGTGGTGCAGGGGTTGGGGTCCGTGGGCTATGCGTTGTGCGAATATTTGCACCGCGATGGCGCAACCCTGACCGTAACGGATACGCGACCAGCCATTCTGGATCGGGCCGTGGCCGAAATGCCGGGGACGAAAGTGGTCACGCCGGATCAAATTTTCGCGGTCGAAGGGGATGTCTTCGCACCGTGTGCGTTGGGCGCCCAGATCAATGATGAAACGGTACCGCAATTGCGCGTCGGCATCGTGGCCGGGGCCGCGAACAACCAATTGGCAACGAAACAGCATGACGACATGCTGGCCGAACGCGGTATTTTGTATGTGCCCGATTACGTGATCAATGCGGGCGGTGTGATTGCCGTGGCCTATGAATATTTCGCCCGCACGGGGCGCAACCCGTTTACCGCTCCGCTGACCCGCGATGTGATGATGGAGCACGTGACCGGGATTGGCCGCACCATTGATAAAATTCTGGCCCTGGCCGAAACCCAAGGCCTGCCCCCGGGCCGGGCCGCAGACCGGATGGCGGAATCTATCTTTATGGCCGAAAAAATCCGCGCGTGATTCAATCCGTATTACAGCATTCAAAAATAAAACCCCGGCGATGTGTCGGGGTTTTATTTTTGTAATTGATCCCAACTGCGTGAAATGGCGCGGTACGATATCGGTTCGCTAACATCATACAATGGCAAGGGCGTGTCCAGCGTTTGGCCCGCATTGCGTCCCAACGGGGCAATCGTGGTCCGCATCTCACTGCCATCCACCATGCGCCGCCATGTGCCCAGCGGTAGGGTCAGGCGCAATCCGCTATACAAATGCGTGGTGCCGCCGAAAATATCCGGGTCGTCATCTTCGCTGGCGGTGACGAATGCGGTCACGCGAACACCACTATCCATTCGTTTGTCCAGTGATACGGTGGCCCCGAAATCTTCACCCAGATAGCGGCCAAGTTTCAATCCGGCGGTTAGATCACTGTCCGGAAATTCGTACCAGGCGTTGAAGAACCCTGTGAGTGTTGAATCCCCCTGTAAATCCAGCACCAGATCGCTATACGGATCACGCCGCCAGACATTCCACCCCTCCGCCCCGATGGCGAATGTTTTTCCAAATGGACGATAGAGAATTTCGCCACCGAATCCCGCATACATTTCTTCCAAATACCCGGCCGTAAAACCGGTATGAATATCGGGCGACAGGCTGTGCATAAATGCACCATACAGGCGATCAACGGATACCAAAGCCCCGGCAAATTCCGCCACATCGCTGCGCACGGGTTTATCAACCGGCAGATATTGTGACGACAGTGATTCTAGGTCGTCGGAAAAATTCAACCGGAACCCGCCGCCAATCGTAATATTTTTGGGCCAGTTGAGTTGCGTTTCCTGCACCAGCGATTCCCGGTGCAAAATACCGCCATCTTCCTCCGACAGGCTCAGCTGGTTGTCTAAAATGAAGCGGAACGACGCGAAGGGGCGGTTGGGACTGCGTAAATCTTTCACCTTTTCGGCGTTCTGCAGGTCGGTGGGCACAATCGCCGGCATGGTCATATTGCGCCATACTTCCGCCGGGCTGCCGTTTCGTTCATCGCTGAGTGCTGCGGCCACATCACGGCGGACCATCCGCAACGTTGGCCCGGTCAGCCCGTAATGGCTGGGCGTAATATAAATTTCCGCCGGGCCTTCGGGATCCACTTCGGTTAGATGCCGTAACGCGCGGCCAATTTGCATGCCAATGGGTAATTCATCATGGGCATACAGGCTGGCCCACACGCCGCGGTCATTGGCGCGCGTGGTTTGGATTTTTATGGTGGAGGGGTCTTCTGGTGATGGTTCTTCCCATTTATGGGGCCAGTCGCTCAGCGCGGCGGAGATATTCACGCTGGCCATGATTTTTTCACCGCCCAGTATGCCAAGGCCAAATCCCAGATTTTCCGTTGGCTGGTAATGCAAGCCAACCGACCATGGATCGGGCGCATCAAATCCGGGGTCGATTAAGGCCTCGGTCGAATAATCGTCCGCGCCCCAATCGGCTTTGAACGACAGGCCATTGATGGGCGTGAAATATTCAACCCCGGCGAACAGGCCGATTTTATCACCGGTAAACCAATCATCGGGGCCATTGGCGTCTTCGCTGGTTGCGTTGCGGCTCTTTTCAAAATGCGATCCAAAAATTTTTAATGGGTTGGAAAAATGCCCGGCGCTGCCCATACGGCCCCAGCCAAGGCCGCCCGTAAAATCAAAATTATTATAGCGTTTTGATAACGCCAGATATTCCGCCGCCATTTGTTTGTGGCCATAGGCGGACATCAGTCCCAGGGCAATTTCCGGGCGTGTCGCGCTTTCGTTCAGCAGCCGTACTTTCAGATCCACCGCCGGGTACAGACGGTCGGCGGCTTCGCGTAAATTTGAAACATACCCGTTCTGGCGCAGCGTGATGTTTAGCGGATCGGCAATCTGCATTGACAAGGCGGCTGTGGCATAGGGGTCGAGCGTGGAGAGATGAAACCGCATCGTGCCCGATTTATCCATGCGCGCTGACGGAACCGTGTTTAACCCCAGCGATCCGGCCCAGTTCGGGCTGGGCTTTGGCTCTTTTGGCGCTGCAGGTGGCAGTAATTCCGCCCCGGCCGGGGCCGGAGCGCACAATAACCCAGCCATGCCAATCAAAAGGAGAAACGCGCGCAAGATAAACACAAAGAATAAGAATTGGGGACAATGGACACGGTAAAGTCGTGTAGCGGAATTTTTTCAAAATATACGATCGTAGTCAAACAAAACGGACATTATGTCATTTCATGCCTGTGGAATGTTTGGTGCGGGCTTGTATAATGGCGAACGGTTCAGTTTTTTCCCCTTCAGGCAGGCGATTCGATGTCATCCCGACCCAGTATTCCCGATTACGATTTGTGCATTATTGGCGGCGGTGTGAACGGTGCGGGAATTGCCCGTGATGCAACCGGGCGGGGTTTGAGCGTCCTGCTGTTGGAAATGGGGGATCTGGCGGGCGCGACCAGTTCGGCCAGTTCGAAAATGATCCATGGTGGTTTGCGCTATCTGGAATATTTTGAATTTAAATTGGTGCGCGAAGCGTTGATTGAACGGGATGTTCTGCTCGGCATTGCCCCGCATATCATGTACCCGATGGATTTTATTCTGCCGCACGCGCATACGATCCGTCCGGCATGGATGATCCGGATGGGGTTGTTCCTGTATGATCATTTGGCGCTTATTCGCCGGTTTAAAAAATCAACGGCGATTAAAGTGGCAGAAGATGCACGGTGCACCCCATTAAAGGCTGATTATAAAACGGCCTTCACCTATGCCGATGGCTGGGTGGATGATGCGCGTCTGGTTGCATTAAACGCGGTGGATGCGGCGGAAATGGGGGCCCATGTCCTGACCCATGCGGCATGCACGGGATTGCGCGTTGAAAACGGCATCTGGCATATCGAAATCCACGATACAGATACGGGCCAATTGGCGAACCACACGGCCCGCATGGTTGTAAATGCGGCGGGGCCGTGGGTGCGTGATATTCTGGATGGATCGCATCTGGCGATTGCCGGAAAAACACCAAATGTCCGCTTGGTTAAAGGCAGCCATATCGTCGTGCCAAAATTGTATGACGGTGCGCAGGCGTTTAATCTGCAACAACCTGATCGCCGTGTCATTTTTGTTATTCCGTATCAGGATCAATACACGCTGATCGGCACCACCGATATTGACCATCCAGACGATGCGCAGTCCCCGGAAATATCGGCGGAAGAAACGCAATATCTGTGTGATTGCGTCAATCGTTATTTCAAATCATCCATTGCGCCATCTGATGTGGTCTGGAGCTATAGCGGCGTCCGTCCCCTGTTTGATGATGGGCGTGGCAAGGCCAGCAAGGTCACACGCGATTACCGTCTGGTTCTGGATACGGCACATGGCGCGCCGATCCTGTCGGTCTTTGGTGGGAAAATCACGACCTATCGCCATCTGGCGCAAGATGTGGTGAATAAACTGATCCGTTTCTGGCCCAATTATGCGGCCGCGCGTGGTCTGGATACGATCAAACCATGGACGCACACGATGCCGCTGCCCGGTGGGGATGTTGGCGATGATGGCATGGCGGCGTTTATTGCCGACCGTGCTAAGCGCTATAAATTCCTGCCTGCCGATCTGGTGTATCGTTATGCCACCACCTATGGCACACGGATGGATCGTATTCTGGCCGAAGCCACCGATCTGGATTCGCTGGGGCGGCATTTCGGTGATGGTGTGTACATGGCCGAGATCAATTATCTGATCCAGAATGAATGGGTCAAAAGCGCCGAAGATATGCTTTGGCGTCGCACCAAGCTGGGCCTGCATATCAGTGATGAAACACGGGCGGCGATTGATCAATATTTTGCGGGGCATCCGGTGTCATCGCGGACGGGGCATGGCGTGCGCGTGACACGCCAGATACATTAACAATAAGGTGTCATACCGGCGAAAGCCGGTATCTTTCAGCCATAAAGGATGAAGACCCCGGCCTGCGCCGGGGTGACGAATAAAGAAGAGGGATTATAAAAGCATGACAAAACCAACCATCCTTGCCATTGACCAGGGCACAACATCGTCCCGCGCGATTTTATTTTCCGCCGATGGGGATATTCTGGCCGTCCGTCAGAAGGAGCTGGAATTATTCTACCCGCATAATGGCTGGGTGGAACAGGACCCGGTGAATATCTGGAACGATACACTCTGGGCCTGCCGCGCCGTGATGGAGGATGCGGGTGGCGCTGCGGCGCAGATTGCCGCCATCGGTATCACCAACCAACGCGAAACCACGATTGTTTGGGACCGTAAAACCGGCGAACCCGTCTATCGCGCCATCGTCTGGCAGGATCGTCGCACATCGGATCTGTGCCAGTCCTTGAAGAAAGCCGGGCATGAAGATGCCATCCGTGCGAAAACCGGCCTTCTGCTCGACCCGTATTTTTCCGGCACGAAACTGGCGTGGATTTTGGACAATGTTCCGGGTGTGCGTAAACGGGCGGAATCTGGCGATCTGGCGTTCGGTACGGTGGATTGTTACCTGCTGTGGAAGCTGACCAGTGGGCGTGTGCATGCCACCGATGTGACCAATGCGTCGCGTACGATGCTCTATAACATTGTGACCCAGGAATGGGACGATGATCTGCTCCGCCTGCTGAATATTCCGCGCGGGTTGTTGCCGGATGTGCGCGATAACGTGGCCGATTTCGGCACATCTGATCCGGCTTTGCTGGGGCGCCCATTCACCATCGGCGGTATGGCCGGTGACCAACAGGCCGCGATGGTGGGGCAGGCGTGTTTCACCGACGGCATGGTCAAATCCACCTATGGCACCGGGTGTTTTGCCTTGATGAATATTGGCGATACGTTCCGGGAATCCAAAAACCGCCTGCTGACCACCCCGGCCTACCGCCTGAACGGTGACATCACCTACGCGATCGAAGGGTCTATTTTCGTCTCCGGCGCGGCGGTGCAATGGTTGCGCGATGGGCTGGGTCTGTTCCGGCAGGCCTCCGAAAGCGAAGGGCTGGCGACGTCTGTGGCGGACACCAATGGCGTGTATCTGGTTCCGGCCTTTACCGGCATGGGTGCGCCCTATTGGGATGCGGATGCGCGGGGTTTGCTCTGCGGCATCACGCGCGACACCACCGCCGCCCACATCACCCGCGCCGCGCTAGAGGCGCAAGCCTATCAAACCCGCGACCTCATCGGCGCGATGGAGGGCGACACAGGCAAAAAAATCGACGTGATCCGCGCCGATGGCGGGTTGGTGGCCAACACATTCGTGTGCCAGTTTTTGGCCGACATCCTGAATTGCCCGGTCGACATTCCCCGTGTGGCGGAAACAACCGCTTTGGGTGCGGCGTATCTGGCGGGGTTGCAGGTGGGTGTTTACAACGGATTGGATGACATTACCAACGCGTGGCATGCCGTGCGTCATTATGACCCGGCGATGGATGATGAAAAGCGTGATGCATTGTATGCCGGGTGGCGTAAGGCGGTGGAGAAGACATTGCTGTAAAATAAAAAAAGCCCCGAATGCGGGGCTTTTTTTATTTAGTGGCAATGGACCATGCCGGTGCGATTGTCCATGTGGCAACATTGTCCGGGCGGTGAGCTTTGGCGGCACCCGCCACCGTGGGCAAAGGCAAAACTGGGCAAAAATGTTGCCAGGGCCAGGGCGATAAAAATGTATGTCTTCATGGGGCGCTCCTCGTTCTTATAAACAGTTGCTGCGGCCAAAAAGCACATGCGGATTGTATTTGTCAAAAAGTGGGGAAATTGCATACGGGCATACGTCGCAGGCAATAAAAAACCGCCCAAACCACAATGTGGGGGCGGGCGGGGAAAGATGGTGCCCGAGGGCGGATTTGAACCACCGACACGGCGATTTTCAGTCGCCTGCTCTACCAACTGAGCTACTCGGGCCCGCTTCGAAAAACGGATTATGGGCTTATACAGGGCTGAAACCGGAATGTCCAGAGGGTTTTATATGAAATATTTCAAAGATTTGCCCGTTAAGGACCGCGGGATTTAGCCGATTTTTGTATAAAACCGGTCGTGCAGTGGCGGGGTGCGGCGGCTGCGGGTGATTTCCATCAGGCCCATGGGGGAAAAGCCGTGAATTTGCACCGTGCAGGGGTCGGTGCCGATGGCGTCTTCCATGGCGCGGCGCAGGGCGTCTTGTTCGTCCTTGCTTTTCAATCGAATGAAATCGATCAGGATCATGCCGCCCAGATTGCGAATGCGGATCTGGCGGGCAATTTCGATGGCGGCCTCGATATTGATGGCCAAATTGGATCGTTTGTCACCGCCACGGTTCACATCAATCGCGGTCAGGGCGGCGGTTTTTTCGATGATCACACTGCCGCCGTTTTCAAGGACCATGTAAGGCTGAAACAAATCCTCGATCTGGCCCATGATGTCGCGTTCATCGAACAGGGCCATGTCTTCTTCGCCGTTCTCCAGCTCGACCGCCTGGATTTTCGTGACCAGGTCGGGGGCAAAAATTTCGCACCATTCTTCGGCATATTGGTAATGGTCCATCGTGGCGACTTCGATGCGGTTGATCCGGCCGATGGACTGGTCGCTCAGCGTCCGTTGTACGGAATCGGGGCCGAGCATGAGCAGTGTGGGTTCCATGCCTGTAAAATGTTCCTGCACCTGATCCCAAATGGCACGCAGGATTTCGGCTTCGCGTGTCAAAATCGCGGTTTGCGTATCGGCGGCGGCGGCGCGCAGGATGTAACCATGCATTTCATGGAATGAATCCAGCATGGTTTTTAATTGTTCGCGCATCTGTTTATTGCGGATGCGGGACGACACGCGGTTTTCGCGGCCCAGCGGCGTGTGAATCAAATACCGTCCCGGCAGGGCGATGTTCATGGTCAGGCGAGGAATTTTCTCCTCGCTGTGCGGGAACATTTCGTCGTCCTGTTTGGGAACGTAACCGGATTTGGCCTGTACCGCGATCATCTGCCCGGCTTGCAGGATCTTGCCAATGGCAACATCCCCGCCACGGCGGATTTTTCCATCCGGTTCCTGCAGGTACACATCGGCGTTGTTCAGGATGCCCTTGTTCTGCCCGTCCAGATCGACGAACACGGCGTCCAATGCGGCATCAATGCGGAATACGCGGCCCCAGTAAACCGAACCCCAGCGGACTTCCTCATGCACGGGATCGACTTCAAGCCCGACCAGACGGTTTTTCTCCATCGTGGCGACCCACAGGCTGCCGTCCAGTTCTTCGATCAGAATGTCAACGCCACTGGCCATGTTTAATCCTGTCTGTACCCTGCGCGGTTTAACAGGCGCATTGTATCATACAGGGACAGCCCGACAATTGTGGAGTATGACCCGCTGATAAAGGGGATAAATTCCGCGGCGCGGCCCTGAATGGCGTATCCGCCCGCTTTGCCGTTCCATTCGCCGCTGGCGATATAGGATTCGGTTTCGTCGCGGGACAGGGCCTTGATTCGCACGATGGAATGGGTGATGGCCGTGTGTTCCGTGCCATCCGCGCCAATCACGCAAATGCCGTTATAAACACGGTGGCGACGGCCAGAGAGGATTTTCAAACATGCGCGCGCTTGTGTTTCGTTTTCAGCCTTGGGCAAAATGCGGCGGCCACAGGCGACGACCGTATCGGCGGCAAGAATGATGGATGCGGGGTGTTTCGCGGCCACGGCGCGGGCTTTTTCAATCGCCAGGCGCAATGCGTGCGCGTCCGGCGTTTCCGCCTTCAACGGTGTTTCATCAAGGTCGGCGGGGGCGATGTGATCGGGGGCAATGCCCATCTGGGCCAGAAGGTCCAGACGGCGCGGCGACGCCGAAGCCAAAATCAGCGGCGCGCGGTTTGGATTATTTTTCACGGAAAATAATGCGGCCTTTGGTCAGGTCATAGGGTGTCATTTCAACAACGACCGTATCACCCGCCAGAACGCGAATGCGGTTCTTGCGCATCTTGCCCGCAGTGTGGGCCAGAATTTCGTGGTTGTTTTCGAGTTTGACGCGGAACATTGCGTTGGGAAGAACTTCCAACACCGTTCCTTTAAACTCCATCAGATCTTCTTTTGCCATTCAGTCCAAATTCCAAAAAGTGCTTTAAAACAGACGGTTATTTAACGCAATCCGGCGGTGTTTGCAACCCGGACCGCTACAGAATGGGCCCGCGACCCCCATAAAGGGCGCAAATCAGGGTGAAAAGGCGCCGGGCGGTTTCAAAATCCATGGAAATCCGGTCTTTTAACCGATCCTGGAGCAGTTCTGCCCCCTCGTTGTGCAGGCCCCGGCGGCCCATATCGATGGCCTCCAGCCGCATGTGATGGCCATCCCGGCGGGCGGCTTCATAGCTTTCAATCATCATGAAATAGTCCCGGATGAGCCGGGCATAGGGGCGCAGGGACAGGACCAGAGCGGGCAGGGCGACGCCATTGGCATCGTTCAGTTCCATAACCAGTCGATTATCCTGAATCGACAATGTCAGGTCAAACGGACCCGGCGCATCGGTGCCCAGCGGAGCAAAGTTATTCTTGGTCGCCAATCCGTCGAGCGCGCTTTTCCGTTCACAGGACAGCGATCCGGTTTCATCACATTCTTTTAATGTGATGGTTGCAATGCTCATGCCGATGCAATGCGCTCGATATCCGCCCCAACCGCGGACAGTTTTTCGACCAGGCGTTCATAACCGCGATCCAGGTGATAGATACGGTTCACAAACGTATCGCCATCCGCAACCAACCCGGCCAGAACCAGTGCAACGGATGCGCGCAGATCGGTGGCCATAACCTCGGCCCCTTTCAAACGCTTCACGCCGCGCACAATGGCGGACCCGTTATGCACGGTGATATTCGCACCCATGCGGCACAGTTCCGGAACGTGCATAAAACGATTTTCGAAAATTGTTTCCGTCACCATGCCCGCGCCTTCGCACTGGGTCAGCATGGTCATGAATTGCGCCTGCATATCGGTGGGAAACCCGGGGTACGGTTCGGTCATAATGTCCGTGCCCTTCAGCGGCGTATCGCCGCGGCTGACCACCAGACCGACGCCATCTTCGCTGTCTTCGATTTGCAGCCCAGCGGCCTTCAACGGGCCGATCAATGCTTTCAAATGTTCTTTACGTGCGCGTTTCAGTGTCAGGGCCCCGCCCGCCAACGCAACCGCAATCATAAACGTGCCGGTTTCGATGCGGTCCGGGACCACCGGGTGCAACGCGTCGTGCAATTTTTCGACGCCGCGAATGGTGATGGTGTCGGTGCCATGGCCGGAAATATCCGCGCCCATGGCGATCAGACATTCGGCCAGATCAACAATCTCCGGCTCCTTCGCCGCGTTGTAAAGCTTGGTTTCGCCCTTGGCCAACGTGGCGGCCATCATGATGTTTTCGGTCGCGCCGACGGACACTTTGGGGAATGTGATTTCTGCGCCCTTCAATCCGTTCGGGGCCTTGGCGTGAACATACCCGCCATCCAGCTCAATGACCGCGCCCATGGCTTCCAATCCCATGATGTGCAAATCGATCGGGCGTGTGCCAATCGCGCATCCGCCGGGCAATGACACCGTCGCCGTGCCCGTGCGCGCAACCAGCGGCCCCATAACCAGAATGCTGGCGCGCATTTTGCGGACCAGTTCGTAATCGGCGTGTGTGTCGCTGATATTGGTGGCCTGCATGATCATTGCGCCATCATCATTGGTGGCAACGCTCACGCCCAGACTTTCCAAAACCTGACGCAGTGTTTTAATGTCCTGCAACCCCGTCGGCACGTTGGTCAGGCGCAGCGGCTCCGCACTCAACAAACATGCGCACATCAACGGCAGTGCCGCGTTCTTTGCACCGGAAATTTCAATGGTGCCATTCAGACGGTTTCCACCGCCAACGCGAATTTTGTCCATGCCTTTTTTCTCCGGCGATGTTTCTGCGCTGTTGTCAGTAATAGCCTGTGCGGATTGTGTCGCTGTCATGTTGATGCTTTCTTTTTATATGCCTTACAGGCGTGGCAGTGTGACGCCGCGTTGGCCCATATATTTTCCGCTGCGGTCGGCGTAGCTGACTTCGCAGGCGTCCGAGCCTTTGAAGAACAGGAACTGGCACAGCCCTTCGTTCGCGTAAATTTTCGCGGGTAGGGGGGTTGTGTTGGAAATTTCCAGCGTTACGTGCCCTTCCCAGCCCGGTTCCAGCGGCGTGACGTTTACGATCAATCCGCAACGCGCATAGGTGCTTTTGCCAAGGCAAACCACCAAAACATCCTTCGGAATGCGGAAATATTCCACCGTGCGGGTCAGAACGAAGCTATTGGGCGGAATAACGCAAACATCGGTTTTGCGTTCAACGAAGCTCTGGTTCGAAAAATTCTTCGGGTCGACGATGGCGTTATCGATGTTGGTGAAGATCATGAAATCGTCCGAGCAACGTGCGTCATAGCCATAGGATGACAGGCCGTATGAAATCACACCTTCGCGGGTTTGTTTTTCCACGAACGGGTCGATCATGCCCTCGTTCTGCGCCAGCCAGCGGATCTGATGGTCGGCCAGAATGCCAGGAACGGCGGCGGCGCCCACATTGGCGGCCAGCTTTTCGATATCTTTCAGAGCGTGTTCGGCGGTCATGTCTTACTGGTCCTTCTCGGTCTTGTCGTTATTTTGCTCGGCCATCTGGTCGGCGCGTTCGCGGCTTTGCCCCTTGCGACGGGCCAGGTTCTGACGCAAGGCTTCGGCCCGCTTTTCGGCTTTTGCCTTGTCTGCGGCCAGCGTCGCGGCGTTTCTGGTTTGATTCGTCATTGGACCCGAATCCTGTCATCGTTTTTGGGAAACAGGGGTTTTATAGCGCCCAAACCCCCTTTGGACCAGTAAAAACCGGATTTTCGGCCCGGTTATCCGCCATTTTCAGGGTTTGCCGGTCCTGTAATATGGTGCTGGACACAGGGGAATGAATGGGTTAGAAGTTTGCCCGGTTTCAAGGCCGTTTTCCCGGTATGCTGCCGTAGCTCAGTGGTAGAGCACTCCCTTGGTAAGGGAGAGGTCGAGAGTTCAATCCTCTCTGGCAGCACCATTTTCCCTTTATTTTGAAATAATTAGTTCTTTTGTGCGTCTGTCGGGGCTTATCGCAATGAAAAAATCTGCCTTTATTCTGGCTGCCGTATGTTTTTTGGCTATCCCGGCCCATGCCGCCGATTGGGCCGTGCGCTGTGCGCCCGATGGGACGCAGTGCGAAGCGTGGCAACGCTTGATGGTCAAGGAAACGGACCAGCGGATGGCGGAAATTGCCATTGGTTTTCCCGACGGGGTGGATCACCCGGCGCGTGGGGTGATGGTGTTGCCGCTGGGCATTATGTTGCCTGCGGGCGTCAAACTGTCCATCGACAAGGCGGCCCCGTATGGGGCGCAGGTGCGGTATTGCACCCATGATGGGTGCATGGCGTTTTTGACACTGGATGATCAGGTGTTGAATGAATTGCGCAAGGGGCGGGCCGCCACATTGGCGTTTCAAAGTTTCGCGGGCAAGGATGTCATTCTGCCCATTTCCCTGAATGGCATAACGGTCGCTCTGGAAGAAGCGGCCGTTAAGAAAAAGTAGGCTGATCCGTTTTTATTGATTGCTGTTGCAATCAACGGGCAGGTCCATGATGGACGGCCAACGATTGACCCAGCCATCGGCGCCATCGGTTTCATCAATCTTGCTCATGCGGATACAGTTTGATGGTCCCATTGCGGCGCGGAATTCATCGTAGTTATAGGTGGTGATTAAATCATCCCACGCGCCGATAAAATGGTGTTGCGGGATGTTGGCCACATCGCGGGCGAAATCCTTGGCGTTCAACGACCCTTCCAATGCGGGGATCTCTTTGTTCGCGGTCCAGCTTTGATGGTCCAGCGTGCTGGCCACGGTGCGGATGGTCAGGATGTCTTTACGCTTTGCGCCCAGCAGAATGGCGACTTGACCACCGCCGCCATAACCGATCAGGTTAAAGCCGACAAAGCCGTATTTACTGCGCATATTGTCCAGCGCTTCATTCATCGCATCCATGTTTTCGACGGAGAAACGCTTCGCGGCCCAGCCTTTTTCATCGCATGCTGGATTTTTGTCGATGGTCAGATATTGGCACGTACGGGCCAGATAAATCACGTTATCGCCCTGGTCGCGCGTGGCCAGATGCAGGGCCACCGGGTTGTCCGGCGTGGGGTCCAGCGTCGGGGCGGCTTGATGTTCACCTTTTAAAACCAGCCCGTCACCTTCGATATAAACGTTGGCGATGCCGCCTTGTTTATGCACGCGTTCATAGGCGACCAGTGTGGTTGATCCGGTTTCGATCTGGCGTTTGTTCATATGAACCGGGGCCGCCAGACGGTTGGCACCTTCCTCGCGCATAATAGTGCAGGCGCTGGTCATCGCCACGACGCCAACGGCCAGTCCCAGCAATCCCAGGGTGAACAGGGGGCGACGGATGGTTTGCAATGTGAATGTCATGATAAAATCCGGATGGTGAACGGTGGAATTATTCAGATATCCATACATATCATATGGGCTGGCCCTGTGCCACGCTGTTTCCCCTTTCGCCGTCCCGTTTGAATTTTTTTCATAACGTATATGCTGGTGTTCTTGTGTAAAACTGGGGCCGCGTTACACTACAGGCCACCGAATATCGGTCGCGAAAGGGAACATACGCAACAATGGAAAGCGTCTATCTGGTCAATGCCTCGCTTTTGCTGGGGGCTGCGTTGGTTCTGGTTGGGATTTTTTCCAGCCTGATCGCCACGCGGTTCGGCGCGCCGATGTTGTTGGTCTTCCTTGTTATCGGCATGTTGGCGGGGGAAAGCGGACCCGGTGGATTGGAATTCGACAATTATCGCCTGGCTTATCTGATCGGGTCGCTGGCGTTGGCGATTATTCTGTTTGATGGCGGGCTGCGGACGCGTTTGAATAATTTTCGCAGTGTTCTGGCCCCGTCTATGGTGCTGGCCACGGTTGGGGTTTTGATCACAGCCGGGTTGATGGCTGTACCCGCCGTGTATTTCCTGAACCTGACATGGGCGCAAGGGTTTTTGCTGGGATCGATCGTGGCGTCGACCGATGCGGCGGCGGTGTTTTTTCTGCTGAAATCCAGTGGCCTCTATCTGCGTCACCGTGTTGGCGCGTTGCTGGAGGTTGAATCCGGCACCAACGATCCCATCGCCGTTTTCCTGACCCTGATGATGGTGCAGATCCTGTCCATGGTCACGATGGAGGGGGCCGTGGTGCAGATGGTGTCCATCTTCGTCCTGCAGGCTGTCGTTGGAACATTGGTGGGGATTGGTGGCGGTTTATCGGTATCCGCATTGCTGAACCGCATTCACCTGCCGGGTGGGTTACACCCGTTATTTGTGGTGGCTTTTGCCGTTTTCATTTTTTCGGTTGCGGCCTTGTTACAGGGCAGTGGGTTTTTGGCCGTATATATTGCGGGCCTGATTGTCGGTAACCGCCCGGTCCGGGCCTTTCCCAGCATTGTTAAATTCCACGATGCGGTCACATGGTTGTGCCAGATCGTCATGTTTATCGTGCTGGGCTTGCTGGTCAATCCGGCGAAGTTGATGGAATATGCTGTGCCGGGATTGGGGTTGGCGTTGTTCCTGATCTTTATCGCGCGCCCGGCCATGATCTGGGTGTGTTTGCAAAGTTTCCGATACAAGCCGAAGGAAAAATTATTTATCTCCTGGGTGGGATTGCGCGGCGCGGTCAGTATTTTCCTGTCCACCTTGCCGGTTCTGGTCGGGTTGCCGCATGCGGAGGTGTATTTCAACACTGCGTTCTTCGTCGTTCTGGTGTCATTGGTGTTACAGGGATGGACGATCCCGATGATGGCGCGGCGTTTGGGGATGGGCTTGCCCAACACGGTGCCACAGGTGCGCCGGGTGGAACTGGACCTGCCCGGTCAGCTGGATATGGAGCTGGTGGGTTATACCATTACCGAAGACAGCAACTTCTTCCGCAATCGTATCCTGCCGTCCTGGGCGCGGCCTTTGATGGCGGTGCGTGAAAACACCATTGTCGATATTGATAACAGCACGGCCTTCCATGTTGGCGATTACGCCTATTTCCTCGCGCCGCCACATCAGGCCCACCGTCTTGACCGTTTGTTCGCATCCGATGGGGATGACACCGCCCCGGTGCAGGTGGGGGATACGATTTTCCAAACCTATCCTGTCCTGCCCGATGCGGTGATGCGTAATCTGGCCGAAGAACATGGATTCCGCGTGCGTTCAGAAGAAGAAGAAATGACCGTGCAGGAGGCGTTTGACATGCACTTCCTCGGTCGTCCGGCGGTGGGTGATAAAATCACCTATGACCGCGCCATTATGATCGTGCGGGCGTGCAATGCCGGGGATATTACGGCGGCGGATATTGTGGTTGAAACCATCAAAACCGGCCCGGATGTGTCGGCGGCGCGGGCCTTGTTCAACCGGTTCGTTCGCCCGTCATCTTAAAGATCAATAATCAATCGTCATGACCAGCGGGGTGTGGTCGCTGGCCTTGTCCAGCGCGCGCGGATCGCGGTCGATTGTGCAATCCTGTAACTTATCCGCAATGGTGGGGGACAACAGGAAGTGATCGATGCGGATACCCTTGTCCGCGGGCCAGGCACCGGCCTGATAGTCCCAATAGGTGTATTGGCGCGGTGCGGTGTTGACCACGCGCAACGCATCGGTCAATCCCAGCCAGAGCAAGGCACGAAACGCCGCGCGGCTTTCCGGGCGGAACAGGGCGTCGTTTTCCCATGCTTTGGGGTCGTAACAATCTTCGGCGTCGGGAATGACGTTAAAATCCCCGCCGACGGCGAACGCAATCCCTTCGCGGCGTAAATGGGCCAGACGATCCTTCAATCGTGCCATCCATTGTAATTTGTATGGGAATTTTTCACTGTCCACCGGGTTGCCGTTGGGTAGATAGATATTGATCAGGCGCAGACCCTTGATCTCGACCTCCAGATAGCGCGCCTGTTCATCCGCATCATCACCGGGCAAGCGGTCAAGGATGACGGTGATCGGGTGCGGCGATAATATGGCCACGCCGTTATAGGCTTTTTGACCCACAAATTCGGCGTTGTAACCGATGGCCTGAAACACATCGGCGGGGAAGGTTTCACCCTTCAACTCTTGAATCATCAAAACATCCGGGTGGTGGGTTTCGACCCAGTTCTTGGCGTGATCCAAACGGGCCTTGATCGAATTGACGTTCCATGTGGCGATTTTCATTGTTTAATCCTTTTGTGGTGTCCAGCCCATTTTCCAATCGCCCATGGGAACGATTTCCGCGGGATGGCCGTTATCGTGGAACCATGAATCAACGGCATACCGCTCACCCGTTTTAATGTCGACCAGCGCGGCGGTCTGGTGCGGTCCCTGTGCGACGAAGAGTGGAACGCGCGCGGTGGGGCGGGTGGTTTTGTGGAATTTGAACAATCCCGCTTCTTCCATCATCGCCATATATACGGTGGCGTTCGTGCTTTCATCCACGCAATCGAGTTGATGGGGGCCGAGTGTATCATATGTTCCGGCCACATCCACGGCGGTGCCGGTTTTTTTGCCGACAATCCGTTCCATCAATCCGATGGATTTGGCAATGGCGGCCCGTTCCGCGGGTGCGTTGGTGATGGTTTGGCGCAGGGGTGCGGTTGCTTTTGTCCATTGCGCAGGGGACAGCGATACACGATCGCGTGATACGCACCCATAACCACGACACACATCAAATGATTTGGGTGCGGGTGATGTTAGTTTTTTTTGTTCGAAATATCCGGCATAGGGCCGCGGTTCGTTGACATCAACCCCGGCACAGGCCGCCAGTCCAAGGCACGAAACGGTAAGTATGAAGTGAAACGGCTTTGTCATCACATGGCAAACGACGTGCCGCAACCGCACGACGATGTGGCATTCGGGTTTTTGATCTGGAAGCTGGCCCCGACAAGGTCTTCGACATAATCGACAATCGAACCGTTCAGGTAATCCAGTGACACATCATCGACCAGCACGCGGATGCCGTCATGGTCGAAAACGTGATCGTCACTGGCCGCATCGCTGGCGAAGCTGAATTTATACTGGAATCCCGAACATCCGCCGCCCAGAACCTCGACCCGGAGCATCAGGTCCGGTTTGGATTGTGCGGTCTGGAGCGCCTTTATCCGGCGGGTAAGGGCATCGGTCAGGGTGATTGTGCGTGTCTGTGTGTCCATACACTATATATAGAGTGCCATGGGGGGTATTTTCAATTCCCCTGTAACGCGTTAATCTGACCCGAAATTTCAACCTGTTACGGATAATCGCGTGATGAGCAATTTGGCCGCTGACCAAGCCACCTATAATTACTGTGCCCTGCCGCTGGCGGCCTATGCCTGCCGTCCGGACCAAACGGCGGGGCGGATTTACCCGTCCACCGAATCATCCACCCGCACCCCGTTCCAGCGCGACCGTGACCGGATCATTCATTGCAGCGCGTTTCGTCGCCTGAAATATAAAACGCAAGTGTTCGTCTATCACGAAGGCGACCATTTCCGTACCCGCCTGTCTCACACAATTGAAGTGGCGCAAATTGCGCGGTCACTGGCCCGTGCGTTGTTCGTGAACGAAGATCTGGCCGAAGCCGTGGCGCTGGCCCACGATCTGGGCCACACACCGTTCGCGCATGTGGGCGAAGATGTGATGGTCGAATGCATGAATGATGTCGGCGGGTTCGATCATAACGATCAATCGCTGCGCGTTTTGACTCATCTGGAACGCCGTTATCCGGCATGGCCGGGCCTGAACCTGACATGGGAAACGCTGGAAGGTGTGGCCAAACATAATGGCCCGTTGCTGAAAAAGGGCGAAACGCCGGAATCGGCGGGCCTGCCCGTCACCGTCACGATGGTGAATGACCAGATGGATTTGCGCCTGGACACCTATGCCTCGGTTGAGGCACAGGTGGCGGCACTGGCCGATGACATTGCGTATAATAACCATGATGTCGAAGATGGCTTGCGCGCGGGCCTGTTCACACTGAACGATCTGCGCACTGTGCCGTTGCTGGCTGATATCATCCCGCAGGTTGAGGCCGAATGGCCGGATTGCGAACCCAAAATTATCATTTTCGAAGTCATTCGCGAAATGATCGGGGTGATGATCGAAGATGTTTTGAGTGAAACGCGCCGTCGCTTAAAAGCCCTCAACCCGTCCAGTGTTGAAGATGTGCGCATGGCCGGCCATGCCATGGTCGCGTTTTCCGACCCCATGCGGGACAAGGTCGATGGCCTGCGCGAATTTTTGTACGAAAACATGTATCGCCATTACACCGTCCGCCGCATGCGGATGAAGGTCAGCCGCGTGGTCCGTGATTTGTACGAAGCGTTCATGGATGAATATCATTTGTTGCCCCCGGATTGGCAAAAACGGGTCGAGGATGTCGGTGGGGAAAAGGCCGACGGAATCCGCCCCCGGGCGCGGATTGTGGCCGATTATATCGCCGGGATGACCGACCGATATGCCATAAAAGAGCATGAACGCCTGTTCGACCTGCATTGGGATTTGCGCTGATTTTCCTAACTCTCTGATTTTTCAGTGATTTTTTGGGGATATAACCCTGCGGATAAGACTCAAGGAATGCTTGAGGAAAGACCGCAGTTTTCCTAAAGTAGCGCCCATGACCTACCATGATGAATTTGATGATCCCGAAGGGGGAAACCCCTTTGGCCGGATTGCGCGGGCGCTTGAAAACGGGCGCACGCGGTTGAGCGCACGCGCACCGTTCCTGACCGTTTTGATGGGGTTGGGCGCGCTGTTTATTCTTCTCGCTGTCTTCTGGGTCAGCTATCCGCGCGGTGATGATCCGACGCGCCCTGTCCCGATGGTGCAGGCCGATGCCGATATGGCATCCGCATCCTATAAAACCACGCCGGATGATCCGGGTGGGATGGATATTCCCTACCGCGACAGCACATTGTTCGACACGCTGCGGTCCGCCAACAATGCGGAAGATGGCGCCAGCAAGGTTGAAAACCTTCTGCCCCCGCCGGAAGAGCCGATGACGCGTGAACAAATGTTCGCGGGTCTGAAAACCGAAACATTGACCCCGGAAACACAGATGGCGGATGCGTCTGATGCGCCTGTGGCAAAGATGGCCGATGATGATTTGAGCGCGGAGCCGAAACCGGACCCGGTGCTGGAAAAAGAATCCGCGGTTGAAGAACTGGAAAAAACTGCGGACGAAGAGCCCGTCACACCGGTCGAAGATTCCAAACCGGCCGGCATGCCGACCCCGGTGATTGCACCGGAGAAAAAAACCGACATCCGCAGCGCGGAAAAGGTTGAGGACAAAGTCGCCGCAACCGAACCCGCCGCCGGTGCCGCTGCACCTGCTGTAAAAGCGGTGCAAGATGGAACCCATTTCGTTCAGATGGCCAGCGTGAAGGATGAAGCCGCCGCGCGCGCCGAGTGGAAGAAGATGCAGGCCGCATTCCCATCCCAATTGGGTGGCGTTGAATTGCGCGTACAGAAGGCCGATCTGGGGGCCAAGGGCGTGTTCTACCGTATTCAGGGCGGACCGTTGAAACAGGACCAGGCCAAATCCATTTGCGCGGCGATCACCGCCAAACGTCCCGGGGGTTGCATTGTTGTCGCCCGTTGATCCGCATAACGCGCCGTTGGCGGCGATCTTTGGTTTGTCGGGCACGACCCTGACGGATGAAGAACGTGCGTTTTTCAAAACGGTTAATCCGTTGGGCTTTATTCTGTTCGCGCGCAACGCGACCGATCCGGCGCAATTGAGCGCGCTGACCGCCGATCTGCAATCTTTGTTGGGGCGAGAGGTCCCGATTCTGATTGATCAGGAAGGCGGCCGCGTCGCGCGCCTGCGCCAACCACACTGGCCTGCCACCATCGCGGCCCAGCATTTGCCGGATACGGCATCCGTTGCAGCCCAAAGCGGTGCCATTGCCGATACGCTGAATGCTATGGGCGTTAATGTAAACTGTGCCCCCGTTCTGGATGTATTGTTTGATGATACGCATGCCGCCATTGGTGATCGCGCGTTTTCGAATGATGCCGCGATTGTGTCCGAACGGGCCATCGCATCCTGCCGCGCCTATCTGGCGAAGGGTATTGTGCCGGTGATTAAACACATGCCGGGGCAGGGGCGTGCAACGCTTGATTCCCACCTCGACCTGCCGCATGTCAAGGCCGCAATGGCGGATTTGGAAGCGGTCGATTTTCTGCCCTATCGCGATTTGTTGAAACAGGATTTCGTTGATGCGGTCTGGGGCATGGTGTCGCACATTGTTTATGATGCGGTTGATAATGTCCTGCCCGCGACCTGTTCGCCCGCTTTGATCGGCGGTGTCATCCGTCAACAATTGGGTTTTGATGGTCTGTTGCTGACCGATGATATCGTCATGAACGCGCTGGGTCGTATCGGTGATATGGGCGTGCGCGCAAAAGCCACGCTGGATGCCGGGTGCGATATCGTCCTGCATTGCAGTGGCAAGATGGATGAAATGAAAAACGTGGCCGCGGCCATTCCGGTGATGACCGCGGATGCGGTGCGCCGTTATAACCGCAGCCTGCCCACATCGGGCCAGGGCCCGAATGTTGCGTATGGGGGATTGCATGTCTGATGAAATGATGGACGCCGATTCCGGTTTAGAATTGGATGACGTGATCGGGTTTGAAGAAGATCCGCCGCGCGACGGCGCGGAACCGGGCGAATATAACCCGGATGAATTGCTGCTGAACATTGACGGGTATGAAGGCCCGATTGATGTCCTGCTGGTCATGGCCCGCGACCAGAAGGTCGATCTGGCGAAAATTTCGATCCTGCAATTGACGCGCCAATATCTGGTGTTCATGGATCGCGCCAAGGCGATGAATTTGGACCTGGCCGCTGAATATCTGGTGATGGCCGCATGGTTGGCGTATTTGAAATCACGCCTGCTGTTGCCGCGTGAAGAATCCAAGGGTAACGAACCCTCCGCCGACCAGATGGCCGAAGCCCTGCAATTCCAATTGCGTCGTTTGGAATCGATGAAGAACGCGGCCAATGCGCTGTTCCGTCGTCCGTATCTGGGCAATGGTATCTATACCCGCGGTATGCCCGAAGGGTTGGGCGTGAAAACCGATATCACATGGGATATCACGCTGTTCGATTTGCTGAAGGCTTATGGCGATATTCGCCGCCGTCAGGAATTTGCAACGTTTGAATTGCCCGTCTTCTCCGTCATGACGATGGAAGAGGCGCTGGACCGTGTTGGCACCATGCTGGGCAAATTACCACGCAAGGGCCCGTACAGCGCCTGGGTCACGATGAGCAGCCTGATGCCGGAAAAGATCAAGGATCCTCTCTATGGCCGTTCGTCCATGGCGTCCACCTTCACCGCCGGTTTGGAATTGGTGAAGCAGGGCAAGGTCGAAATCAAACAGGATGGTTTGTTCCGCCCGATTTATATGCGCGCGACGTTTGTTGATCGCGACCGCGTCGGTGGCCCGGATTCCGAACCGTCCGACGATATTGAACAAGACAGCAACCCGGATGCCGCCGATGGATTTGATGGCGAATCCGAAACCAGTTACGCCGAAGCGGGAGTATAAAAATGAGCATGGATGACAACGATCAGAAAGAAATGATCAGCGATAACACGATGGCCAGCGTTGCCGAAATCATGGCCCAAGCCATGGATGAGGATGATGCCGAGGATATCGAATCCATTGAAGATATCGCCGAGGCCGTTGAGGCCGACCTGTCCGCAGGCGAAGAGGTTGATGAGGATGATGCTGTCGATTTCGACGCCGAATCGGATGATGAAATGTCAGATGATGTTGTGATGGCATCCGATGACGACGGCGCGAACGAAGAGTCTGAAGCTGTTGAGGGTGAGGTCGAGGAAGCCGGTCCGCTGGACACCATCCGTATTTTGGAAGCCTTGCTGTTCGCATCGCCCGCACCGCTGAGCATGAGCGCAATGCGCGAACGCCTGCCGGAGGATTCCGATGTGGGTGGCATGCTGATGAAGCTGAAAGAAGAATACGCGACGCGCGGCGTTCATCTGATGGAAATGGACGGCCATTGGGCGTTCCGGACGGCGGATGATCTGAATGATGCGCTGTTGCTGAAACGCGAAGTGCGCCGCCCGTTATCCCGTGCGGCCATGGAAACATTGGCCATTGTGGCGTATCACCAGCCGGTCACCCGCGCGGAAATTGAAAATATTCGTGGTGTTGTGATTGCCAAGGGGACGCTGGATATTCTGATGGAATGCGGTTGGGTTAAACCGGGCCGTCGCCGCGAAACGCCGGGCCGTCCGCTGACCTGGGTCACCACAGCCAGCTTCCTGGACCATTTCGGTCTGGAAACGTTGAGCGAACTTCCGGGTCTGGATGATCTGAAGGCGTCCGGCTTGCTGGACCGTCGTCCGGCGATTGAAAACATTGCCCCCGACCTGTTCGACCAGATCGAGGAGAATGATGCCAAGACGCTGAGCGATGCAGACGAAGATGATGAAGAATCAGAAGGCGGGTTCGAAGCGCACTTCAACGAAGAAGAAGCGGTAAGCCCGGAAACAGACGAAGAAGCCGATGCAGAACTCTCCGCCATGATTGATGACATGGACGAAGAAAAGGCCGAAACCGTTGCCGCCGCCGCATCCGATGATGACGACGAAGATGAAGAATCTGATTCTGACGACGATTCCGACGATGACGAAGATGAAGATGCCGATGATTCAGATGATGAAGACGGCTATGACGACGATGAAGAAGATGAGGACGACGAATGAGCATTGGTATCTGGCAAATCGGCCTGATTATTCTGGTGATTGTCCTGCTGTTCGGTGCGGGCCGCGTGCCACGCCTGATGGAAGACATTGGCAAGGGAATCAACAGTTTTAAAAAAGGTCTGAAAGACGGGGACGACACCCCGCAAAAGATCGAAAAGAAAAACGATCAGGATCCGTCCTGATCGTTTCCTGCGTAAACGCTGCCCCATAACCGGGACCTGCCCCTATGTTTGATATCAGTTGGGCCGAATTGTTCATTGTCGCCTTGGTGGTGATTTTGGTGATTGGCCCGTCCGACATTCCGAAAGTGATGATGTCGCTGGGCCGTATGGTTCGGAAGATGCAGCATATCCGCTTTGCCCTGACGCATCATTTTGACGATGTCATGCGCGCCGTCGATGTGGAAGAAATGCGCAAATATAACGAACACACATCCCACACCGCACCCGTGACGGATGAAGCCGATGCCGATGATGATGCCGATATCGTTCCCGCGAAGCGTGATGCCGAAAAAACCGGGGGTGTACAATGACGCAAACACAGACCCCGGCACCGGAATCGGAACAAATGGAACCCGACCATAACCCCAAACCGTTGGTCGAACATCTGGTCGAATTGCGCAATCGGTTGATGTGGTGCTTTCTGGCCGTTATTGCGGGTACGGGTTTCTGTTATTTTTTCGTGCAGGATATTTACGGGTTTCTGGTGCGGCCGCTGGCGGATGCCATGGGCGATGGCGATACGCAACGCCTGATTTACACCAATCTGACCGAAGCATTTTTCACCTATATTAAAATCTCTTTCTTCGGGGGGCTGTTTTTGATGTTCCCGGTGCTGGCCGTGCAAATCTGGGGATTTATCGCGCCGGGGCTGTATGGGCGGGAACGGCGGGCTTTTTTACCCTATCTGGTGGCGACACCCGTGTTGTTTATCACCGGGGCGGCGCTGGTTTATTACTTCATCATGCCGCTGGCCTGGCGGTTTTTCCTGGGTTTTCAAAGTACAGGCGCGGAAACGGCCCTGCCGATCCAGCTGGAAGCGCGGGTGAGCGAGTATCTGGATCTGGTGATGGTCTTGATGTTTGCCTTTGGCCTGTGTTTCCAGTTGCCGGTTTTATTGTCGTTGATGGCGCGGGCGGGGTTGATCACAGCGGAAACGCTGGCTAGCCGCCGCAAATACGCCATTGTGGTCATTTTCGTCGCGGCGGCGGTTTTAACCCCGCCGGATATTATTTCCCAGGTGGGATTGGCCATTCCGCTGATCGGTTTGTACGAAATGTCCATCGTGCTGGTTCGGCGCATTTGCAAAGAGCGTGCGGCACGCCATGGTGCATGATCCGGTCAATCTGCTGAAGCGGTATCAATCGCGTATTGCGCAGGACGGGTTCCAATCCGACCCGTATCAGGAACGAGCCATCCAATCCCTGCAAATTCTGGCGAATGCCGTGTTGTCCCGTACCGACCGGCGGGGTTGGTTCGGGATAAAGCGCAAGGCTGCGCCGGTCCGCGGGCTGTATTTATACGGTCCAGTCGGGCGGGGGAAATCCATGGTGATGGATTTATTCTTTGCCAGCCTGCCGGACGACGTCAAAAAACGCCGGGTTCATTTCCATGATTTCATGATTGGCGTGCATGATTTTATGCATAATCGCCGCTTGGCCGCATCGGGCAAGGCGGATAATGATGTGCGCGATTCCGCCCTGCTGGCCTTTGCCGATGATCTGGCCAGGCATGTGCGGGTTTTGTGTTTTGATGAATTCCATGTCAGCAATGTCGCCGATGCGATGATCCTGGGGCGGTTGTTTGCGGCCTTGTTTGATCAGGGTGTGGCCGTGGTTATGACCAGCAACAGGGCCCCGGATGATTTGTACAAGGGCGGGCTGCAGCGCGATCGGTTCTTGCTGTTTATCGACCTTCTGAAAAATCGGATGGAGATTTTGCCCCTGTCGGGCCCGGTTGATTACCGGCTGCAATATCTGGAATCGAGTGGGGTATATTTTTCGCCACTGGGGTCCGCGGCCCATGAATGGGCCGACCAGATTTTTGCCCACCTGACCGATGGTGTTGATGCGCACCCGGATGTGCTGGAGGTCCGGGGGCGGACCGTGCCCGTCACGCAAACCGCCCGTGGGGTTGCCCGGTTCACTTTTTCCGAATTGTGCGAACACCCGTTGGGGGCAGAGGATTACATCACCATCGCCCGGACCTATCACACCATCCTGCTGGAGGGGGTGGCGAAATTGGGGTATGATCGTCGGAACGAAGCCGTGCGTCTGATGACGTTGGTGGATGCGCTGTATGATGCCGGAACACGGTTGATCATCACGGCGGATGCGCCGGTGGATCGTCTTTATCACGGGCATGATCATGCGTTTGAATTCCAACGCACGGTCAGCCGCCTGACTGAGATGCAAAGCACGGAATGGTTTGCCCGTACTGCCCAATCGGTCAGTGAATGGCATAAAAACGATACGGTGCGGACTGACGGGCGCGTTTGAAAAGCCCGTTTTTGCCAAATACGGTTCGTGGCGTATCTTTATTATTGCGTGATTGTGTGTGTATTGAAAAATGTATGTAATTCAATATTTTGCGTGCGTTTGTAAAATTGCCCTCTTATTTTCGTCGGGGTGGGTCTGTGGCTTTAAATCTTTGTGAAAGTCTTTCCTGTACATTGGTGTAAGATGTTTGCATTCATACGTAAGCTTTTGTTAAAGAACGACAAAACACATACTCTGCCGGCGTCTGCCCCGCGGAACGATGCGCGTTACGAAATTGAAAAGCAAAAAGCCCGATCCGGGTCGTTGGATGAACGGATGGCCATTGCCAGAAACCCGGAAACGCATCCTGAAATTCTCTATTATCTGGCCCAGACCGATCCGTCCGATGACGTGCGTCATGCCGTGGCCGAAAACCATTCAACCCCCTTGCAAGCCAGTTTGTTGATCGCGCGCGACTCCAGTGCGGATGTCCGGCTGGCTCTGGCCGAACGTCTGGTCCGTCTTCTGCCCAACCTGAGTCATGAGGAGCAGGCGGCGCTTTACGCGCACGCGGTTCAGACTCTCGGTCTGCTCGCGCTGGACGAAGTTCTGAAAATTCGTAAGGCGCTGTCGGCGACGCTGAAGGACAAAGCCTATGCCCCGCCATCCGTCGTTTCGACTCTGGCACGGGACGTGGAACGAACCGTGGCGGAACCGATCTTGCGGTTTTGTGCGGCCGTTCCGGACGACGTCTTGATCGATATTCTGAAAATGCATCCGGAGGGCTGGGCGTCCGAGGCGATCGCCGGACGTGACAGCATCAGCGGCGATGTGTCCGTTGCTGTGATCGAACACGGGAGTACGGAGGCCGGAAAAACCCTGATCGAAAACAAGGGCGCGGACATTGGCCCCAGCCTGCTGCAAAAGATTATTGATCGGGCCCGCGACTTGCCGGAATGGCAACGGTCGTTGGCCGACCACCGCACATTACCACCCGAGATGGCGGAGAAGCTGGCGGAATTTGCCAATGAATCCGTTCGTCTGATTCTGGTCCGCAGCGGCAAGTTTGACCGCCGCACGACGGAGGAGGTGGCCACGGCCTTTAAACGCCGCCTTGGCTACGCCGCCAACCAGTCGGATGATAAAATTGTCGATGCTTCCGCCGATGAACCGGACCGGCGCGGATCACCGGACGGCAACTCGGTGAAGTCCGAAGAAGAACAATATGCCTATGCGTCCCGCATGGCCCGCGAAGGGCGCCTGGACGAAGATATGCTGTCCGATGCGCTGGCGATGCAGGATTATGATTTTATCTATGCCGCGATCAGCATCATGGGCCGGGTGACGCTGGCCGATGTGCGCCGCGTTTTCGCCCTGCGCGCACCCAAGCCCATTGTCGCCCTGTCGTGGAAGGCGGGGTTGAGCATGCGCATGGCTCTCCGCCTGCAGCAGGATATTGGCCGCGTCCCGCCGCGCCAATTGCTGTACCCCAAAGGGGGGACCGATTATCCGATGGATGAAGACGAGTTGCGCTGGCAACTGGAATTCCTTGGGCTGGAAGCGGCCTAATCCCCATTCAAACATTCTGTAAAACGTGCCGTAAGCGTGCGGGGGCTTGTTTGCGCCCTTGCCCTTGTTTGTCGTGCCCGAAGGGGCTATGTCTGTGATCAGGTTTTTCTTACCAAATGGAACGACAAAGGGAGTCTTTATATTATGGCACGGAATAAAATCGCCCTGGTGGGTGCAGGACAAATCGGCGGTACGCTGGCCTTGCTGGCGGGCATGAAAGAACTGGGCGATATCGCCATCGTCGACATTGCCGAAGGTGTGCCGCAGGGCAAGGCTCTGGACATTGCAGAAGCCGCCCCGGTCGAAGGGTTCGACGCGAAATATTCCGGTTCCAACGATTACGAAGTGATCAAGGATGCCGACGTTGTGATCGTGACGGCCGGCGTACCGCGTAAACCGGGGATGAGCCGTGACGATCTGATCGGCATCAACACCGGTGTGATCAACACGGTTGGCGCGAACATCAAAAAATATGCACCGAACGCATTTGTTATCGTCATCACCAACCCGCTGGATGTAATGGTTGAAGTGATGCAACGCGCAAGCGGTCTGCCGGCGAACAAAGTCGTTGGCATGGCTGGCGTTCTGGACTCCGCACGCTTCCGTCACTTCCTGGCCGAAGAATTCAAAGTGTCGGTTGAGGACGTCAACGCTTTCGTTCTGGGTGGGCACGGCGACACGATGGTTCCGCTGGTGCGTTATTCCAGCGTGGCCGGTATTCCGCTGCCTGACCTGGTGAAAATGGGTTGGACGACGCAAGAGAAACTGGACGCAATCGTTCAGCGCACGCGTGATGGCGGTGCCGAAATCGTCAACCTGCTGAAAACCGGTTCCGCGTTCTATGCCCCGGCGTCCAGCGCGATTGCCATGGCGGAAAGCTATCTGAAAGACAAACGCCGCGTTCTGCCGTGTGCGGCCCGTCTGGATGGTCAGTATGGCGTGAAAGGTCTGTATATCGGCGTGCCGGTTGTGATTGGCAAAAACGGTGTTGAGAAGATCGTTGAGATCGAATTGAACGCCGAAGAGCAATCCATGTTCGATCATTCCGTAAGCGCGGTGAAAAGCTTGGTTGCCGCCATGGAAAAAGCGGCTTAATCGCAGGTTTTTAAGGGTTTTTAGGGGAAAGGGGGCTTTATCAGCCCCCTTTTTCTTGCCAAATCGGGTGAAATTGGGCAGTGTTTAGACATAATAATAAAAATAAGAGGCAGGGCCGTGGGACACGTTCATATTCACAAAGATGTCGATCATTCGTCGCTTCCGCCGGATCTGGTGAAGCGTAAATTCAATTGCGCTGGGCGATTGTCAAACGATGTCTATGCCACCGGATTTGAACGGGTGCGGGCAAAGGCCGGCATGATGCCGGAACAGGCCGCGACGGCGATGGGTATAAAGGCCGAACACTATATGGCGCTGGAGCAGGGCAGCATCCGCCCCGGGCGTAAAACGATTGAAGATTTTTGCGCCGCCTTGCGCTGTCATCCACTGGATCTTCAGGATGAGAAGGCTCATTCCCCCTTACCGCGTGTCATGGTCGAAATCTTACACGATCTGGCTAAGAACACCGCGGCCAACCGCTCGGATCGTCGTCGCGCCGTAGATCGATTGCGCATGGAACATGAATGCGCCGCTTGGATGATGGATGCCCACGGTGATACGGGGTTGCATGTGTTGAAGATTGCCGAAGGTGCGGTTGATATGTCGGCCATGATGGGGGCGGTTGAGGGCGATGTGCGCCGCTGGATGCGCGCCGATGATCCACGCGGATTGATGGATATGGCGCTGGACCGTTATATTTTTGCGCTGGATGACATGGTGGGCGATCAATATGCTCTGATCAATCATTGCAAGGCCGTGTGCAACGAAAATTATGACGAGCTGTTGTCGTTTGGCCTGACGCTGTATGGGTCGAATAATTTTTTAACGGCTTTAAATCGTATGTGGGCCACAAGCCATGAGCACGGATTTGATCATGTCCGCCGTGTGGTCAATGATGTACCGGATATGTTTGGACCGATGCATGAACGTCTTTTCACGGCTGGTTCTGTAACGATTGATGGTGTGCGAATGGGTGTGCGTAAGGCTATTAATCGCATGCTGGATCACGCGGAAACGCATATAAAAATGTGCGATGCTGTGAATGGAAAAACGGGGATTTTTGATCGCATTCAATCCCTGAAAAGCCAGAAAGACGATATTCTTGCATGGCGTGGGTCATTAAAAACGCAAACCCTGTTGGCGTGGTGCGAAAATTATCGCCGTATTGATGTCGGTGCATTGGATGCCGTGGATCGGGCGCTGGGTCGAAACAGATCAATCGCGCCAAAGACTCAACCGTAAAAATCATGCGCCCGGTGTTAATGGGGCGGCGGGCGATGGGCGGAGCTGCTGGTCCATCGTTGTGTCGTTGTGTTGATGGTCGCCAAGGGTCGCAATAGAAAACGCGGTGCGCAATTCCGGTATATTGGCGCGCAATTCCCCTTCGGGCGCGTATGTTGCGGCGGCGCTTTTTCCGGGACGGCAGGCTTGTTCCTGAACATCTTCGATGATGGACAGCATTTTCTGACCCGTGGGGTCTTCCAGCTTCTTCTCAATCGCCTTTTCATAGGATGAGATCTGCTTGTCTGCGGATTTGTTTCCGGCGATGCCCTTGTTTGCGTCGACTTCCCAGCCGGATGCGGCTTTACCGTCCTGTAATTTCTGCGCGTTGCCGGGGCCGATATTATAACCGGCATAAACGATAGAGAAGCTGTCGGGTTCAGCGGGGTCAACGTCCAGTTTCTGGGCGATGTCCTTGCTGTAATATGCGGCGGTGTATGTTGCGGCCTCCGGCGCTTCTGCGCGCAAGGAATCGATCAGTTTCCCGTTGTCCCGGGCATAGGATCTGATTTCCGGCCCGTCCATATCCTTGGCTTTGTCGTGGATTTTTTCGATTTTGTCGGCCTGTTTTTTCAAGCCTTGTGCATCCAACTGCTCGGCAATTTCATCGCCGTTTTTGGCCAGCGTTTCAACAACGGCCACACGGCTGACCTGAAAATCACCTTTCACGCCTGTGGGGCTGGTCATGGTTGTATGGGTGCTGAATTCACTTTCGCGGCCCCACATCCCGACCAGCAATTCCGGCGCGACGCCACTGGCGGCGGCGGCATCGGGCAACACGCTCATGACGCGGGCCTGACGGTCGGTTAAATCGTTGGGAAGGGATTGGGGGGTGATAACACCGCCATCCTGAACCACGGCACGCGCGGGTGCGAAATCAATCGATTTCGGTGGGGCGGTGGGTTCGGTGTCTTTGTCTTTTGCCATGGGCGTGTACTCTGATGAATGCGGCGGTTGCTTCCCCTTTGTTGAATTCTTTTTTTTCGATCTGCGAACTATTGTAAACTCTAGACGTTAAGAAATAAAAAACCCGCCGATGATTGGCGGGTTTTTTGAATATTTTTGGGTCCGTTATTGGATGGCCCTATTGAATAGCGAGGGCCGGAATAACCGGGGCTGGGCGTTGCGGATCGGGTGTTTGATCCTGTGCGGCGTCGATGCCTTGGGCCGGTTTGGCGAAGGCCAGGCTGACGGGTTGCGCAGACACCTTCACGGCGCCATCCGGGTCGTATTTGTTGGCGGCGCTGCCCGTCTCGCGGGTCAGGTTATTGGCCACTTGCTGTTCCCGTTCGGCGCGCAAGACGGCGACAACAGCTTGCGGCGGTACGTGGGCCTTGTTCAGTCCATCGCCATGGTAATAGCTTTTCCCAGCCATATCTTTTGGCAAGGATGCCCATTCCATGGACATATTGCGCATGAATTGGCTTTCGCTCATGTCACCGTTCAGGAATTTGCTCAGGCCGCGGCGTTCCATCAGAACACCAGCCATTTTATCCTGCATGTCCTGATCGAATTTTTCATTCCCGCTCAGGCCCATTTCACTTTTCAGGCCGCGCAGGGTTTTCTCGATAATCTGGTAACGGCCCGCAGCCGAGTTGCCCGGGTCATTGTTTTGCCAGGCCAGAACCTCGTTCACGGTCATGCCGGTGAAGTTGACATGGCGGTTGCCAAAGGCGGTGTTGTAGGATTGGCCGGTTTCGTTATTTTTCCGGCTGTGCTCGCCCGTGGCGATCAGGTCCAAGAGGTTTTCCGGCGGGTTGAGCGCAATGGCACGGGCCTTGCTGAAATCTGTCTTGCTGAAATCGGTGCGGCTTTCCCATTCGCCGCCATGCGCCTTCACATCATTGCGCCAGCCGCGATACTGGGTGTCATCCATACCCATGACGCCGGCGAACAATTTGTTCAGCCCGGTTTGGCCGCCGTTTTCGGGGTCCAGGAATGACATGAAATACATCAGGATTTGGGCCAGAACCTGTTGCAGGAATCCGAGCTGGCCATACCCCATGGCCGGGGCGGCTTGCGGCCCGCCTTGCGCCAGCTTGCGCGGATCAACCCCGTTTTGTACGGGGGCGGGTTGGGCTGTGTTTTGTGTTGTATCTACCACCATAGTCCTACACCCTTGTTTTTATTCTATTTATTGGGGCCTTTGTCAGGCTCTACCTGTCTGTGATTGCCCCCATAATATCGAAAAAGCCCCTGTTTTGTCAAACTTTTCCGGCCTTAATATCACGCCATCCCCATGCTCATGCTTTGGCCGTTCAGGGCCGCGCGGCGGGTCTGTTCGGTCATGTCCATATCCGCGCCCGGCAGTTGCGGCGTCGCGGCGGCCGGTTGGTTCGGGCTGGCAGCGGCGGCAAAAGCACTGTTCATATCCATACCCGGATCAATGTCCGATTTCGCAGCGGATGTGCCCACGCGGCTGGTCGCGGTATCGTTGCCGGTCGATGCCACCATTTCACGTTCCGGCGCGACGCCATAGCGTTCGTCGATCAGACGCTTGGTGTTGTCCATGGAGGTCGAGACATAGGTGCGCAGGGATTCCGGCGTTTTATCCAGAATTTGCGTGCGGTTGATTTGCTGGCTCAAAATCTGTTCACGTGTGTCGGTGTTTTCAAGCCAGGCTTGATAATCATTCATTTGGCCAATTTGGGCATCGGCGCTGTTGTTGGCGTTTTCCAGTTTTTGCTGGGACTCGGCCAGATCTTTTTGCGCTTGTTCCAAATCTTTAATCGCATCCAGTTGTTCCTGTTGCGCGGCGGTCAGGTTGCCCTGTTTTTCGAGCAGATCGGCCTTGGCTTGGGCCAGGTCGTCTTTTGCAATTCCCAGCTCTTCAACTTTCTTCAGTTTCTCCTGAGCAAGGACTTCCCCAGCGTTAACAACGTTTTGCAATTCTGTTTGGTTTTTCGCAAGGTCGGCTTTCAAACTGCCAATTTCCTGACGAATGCCAACCATGCCTTCTTCGTAGTAACCGCGCAGTTCTTCAAGGCTGACACGGCGTTCGTTCAGTTGCTCATTTTCTGCTGTTTTTTCATTGACGGTATTTTGCGCTTGTTCGGCTTGCGTTTTGGCGTCGTCAATTTCGACGGTTTTGTCGATGAACTTGCCAAGGTTGTCGCCGCTTTTTTCTTTCAGGTTGCTGTAGCGTTCGAAAGAGGTCAGGGCGTTTGCGTTTTCGAGATCATCCTTGGCGATGTCTTTGACATCGCCGTTTTGGTTGACGATCTGGCCTTGTTCGTTGACGAACAGCTTGTCGCCATTTTCCGGGTCGCGCGGTGCGTTGGCTTCCATCGCGTTCAGGCGGCGGAAGACCTCGGAGTTATCGGTCGCAACGGCCATCTGCTCTTCTTTGGCCGTATTCAATTTTTCCAGATTTTCTTCCAGGATCTGCTGGTTGGTTTCAACCATGGCATCGTTCGCGGCCATCTGACCGTCTAACACGGTCATTTGTGCGTCGATCTGGTTGATTTCTTGTTGGGTGTTGGCTTCCTGCTCTTTCAGAACCTCAATCTGGCCGTTCAGCTGTTCGCCCTCGGCCTCCAGGATTGCGCGCTGTTCCGCGTTCTCCGCGATCTTTTGATCCAGAACAACAACCTCTTCGCTCAGGCGTTCGACGCGCTGTTCTGCCACTTGGACATTTTGTTCGGCTTCTTCTACTTCGCGTTCTGCCTGCGCGACACGTTCGTTGGCTTCATCCAAGCGTTTTTGGGCTTGTTCAACAGCCAGTTGGTTCTGACGAACGTTTTCTTCCAGCTGACGAATATATTGGCTGTAGCGAATCGCCTGTGCGGCGCGTTCTTTCTCTTTTTGCTCGGCCTGGGCTTGCCCGCCGCGGACGCTGTTGTTGACGGGGCCGGTCGTGCCCATGCGTTCGGCCAGCGTTTCCATGGCGTTTAATTCGCGCAACCCCTTGTGCCCGTGCTGTGATTCATAAACGGCATCCATCACGTTTTCGGCGGCGATGGTGCGAGCATCCGGCGTTTTGGCCTGCGCTTCAAAAATCGGGCTGAGCGCTTCGATTTCAACCGTTTGTTTTTCCGCGGTGTTGGCACCGGCCGCCACATTATTATTCAGGGCGGGGCCTTGCGGCGACGGTGTGGCTTGAATGTCTTTTATGTCGGCCGTCTGGGTGGCCAGGTCATCAATTGCGGCCGCATCCATCGGGCTGCTGATTTCATCCTGAATCGCTTGCGCCTGTTCGGCGGCATTATTATCCAGCTCCATCGCGCGACGCGCTGATTGCAGGGGGGCGGTGTCGAACAACGCACGATCAGCCTCGGCACCCTTCATGCCGATTGTCGTGGTCGATTCATTGAAGATGCGGCGATAGGTGCCGCGTTCGACATCATATACAGCGTTGGTTTGGTTCGGTGTTTGGCCTGATTCTGCCACTTCATATCCCCCGAGGTGTACTCACACGCCCCCATCATGCACAAAAACGAATAATATTATGTTAAAAGATCAAGTTTTATTAAAATTTTATCTATTTCATCAGGAAGATAGCCGGGGACAGCCGTGTGAAGCAGGGTTTGCGGCTTTGCAAAAGAGGGGCCGGGTGGTAAATCTTTCGGGTTAGTCTGATAACCCACCTGATCCAAACGGGGTCCAAATGAATATTCATGAGTATCAAGGCAAAGCCCTGCTGAAAAAATACGGCGTTCTGGTGCCCGAGGGCATTCCAGCCATGACAGTGGCCGAGGCGGGCGWCGCCGCGGCGAAACAACTGCCCGGTCCGCTGTATGTTGTGAAATCGCAAATCCATGCGGGCGGCCGTGGCGCCGGTAAATTCAAAAACAATCCGGAAGGCAAGGGCGGTGTCCGTCTGTGCAAAACGGTTGATGATGTGAAGGACGCTGCCGAGGCGATGCTGCACCAAACTCTGGTGACCAAGCAAACCGGTCCGGATGGTCAGAAGGTTCAACGCCTGTACGTCACAGACGGCGTGGACATTCAAAAAGAATATTACTGCTCGGTCGTTCTGGACCGTGCAACGTCCCGCGTGACGTTCATGGTGTCCACCGAAGGCGGTATGGATATCGAAGAAGTGGCCGAAACGCACCCGGAAAAAATCATTCGCTGTGCGATTGATCCGGTGACGGGCATGCAGGGCTTCCACGCTCGCAAGCTGGGCTTTGGCCTGGGCCTGTCCGGTGATGCGCTGAAGAGCGCGCAAAAATTCTTCATGTCCCTGTACAAAGCGTTCGTGGACATGGATTGCTCGATCGTTGAAATCAACCCGATGATCGTGACCGATAAAAACGAAGTGATGGCGCTGGATGCGAAACTGAACTTCGATGACAATGCGTTGTTCCGTCACCCGGACATTGCCGATCTGCGCGATGAAGCCGAAGAAGATGAGAACGAGCGTCTGGCCAAGGATTGGGAATTGTCCTATGTCCGTCTGGACGGGAACATTGGCTGCATGGTCAATGGTGCCGGTCTGGCCATGGCCACGATGGACATCATCAAGCTGTATGGTGGCGAACCGGCCAACTTCCTGGACGTTGGCGGTGGTGCCACGACGGAACGTGTGACCGCGGCCTTTAAGATCATTCTGTCCGATCCGAACGTGAAGGGCGTGTTGGTCAACATCTTTGGCGGCATCATGAAATGCGACATCATCGCCAACGGCATTATTGCCGCGGCGAAGGAAGTGTCGCTGTCGGTTCCGCTGGTTGTCCGTCTGGAAGGCACCAATGTCGAGCAGGGCAAGAAAATCCTGCGCGAAAGCGGTTTGCCGATCACGTCCGCCGACAATCTGGCCGATGCGGCCCAGAAGGTCGTGGATGCAACCCATAAAGCGCTGGCCGCTTAATTATCAAGGGATCTGATCATGAAAAAAATCCTGTCTTTATCCGTTCTGGCGATCATGCTGGCCACCACGCCTGCTATGGCCCAAACTGCGGAAACCACAGCGGCGGCCAAGCGTTACGTTGATGCCGTCCCGTCCCAGAAAATGGTTGATGAAATGTTGGATCAATTCAAATCCAACGATCAAATCAATCTGACCGAATCGGATATTGCCGCCATTCGCGGTGCCGTGAATGCCGCCAATCTGGATGCGGTGATGATCGACGCCATGGCCAAGCATTTCACGGTCGACGAAATCAATGCTTTGGCTGATTTCTATACGTCGGCCACAGGCAAATCGATCATGAAGAAAATGCCGGCTTATATGAATGAAGTCATGCCGACGATTCAAAAAGCCGTGATGGATGCCGTGATTGCCGAGATGCAGAAGAAAGCGCCCGCTCAATAATTGGGGCGCAATAATCGAAACGAACCTGTAAACAATTTTGGAGTGTAGGCTTATGGCCGTTCTTGTCGATAAAAATACAAAAGTGATCTGCCAGGGTTTCACCGGGGCACAGGGCACGTTCCACTCGGAACAGGCCATTGCATACGGCACGAAAATGGTGGGTGGTGTGACGCCGGGTAAAGGTGGCACGAAACACTTGAACCTGCCCGTGTTTGACACGGTGGCTCAGGCCAAAGCGGAAACGGGATGCAATGCATCCGTGATCTATGTGCCGCCACCGTTCGCGGCGGATGCCATTCTGGAGGCGATTGATGCCGGGATTGATCTGGCCATCTGCATTACCGAAGGTATTCCGGTTTTGGACATGGTGCGCGTGCGCCGTGCGCTGGATGGGTCGAACACCCGCCTGATCGGGCCGAACTGCCCGGGCATTATCACGCCGGATGAATGCAAAATCGGCATTATGCCGGGCCACATTCACAAACGCGGTAAAATTGGCGTCGTATCCCGTTCCGGCACGCTGACCTACGAAGCTGTGGCGCAAACCACGGCGGCGGGTCTGGGGCAATCCACCTGTATCGGTATTGGTGGTGATCCGGTCAACGGCACCAACTTTATCGACTGCCTGAAAATGTTCCACGACGATCCGGAAACCGAGGCCATCATTATGATCGGCGAAATCGGTGGCAGTGCCGAAGTTGACGCGACGGAATATTACAAATCCCTGCCGAACAAAAAGCCGATCGCTGGTTTCATCGCTGGTGTGACCGCGCCGAAGGGCAAGCGTATGGGCCATGCCGGGGCGATTATCTCCGGTGGTGCCGACACGGCGGAGGCCAAAATCGCCGCCATGAAGGCCGCCGGTTTCGTTGTCGCCGACAGCCCGGCCAGCCTGGGGCAGGCCGTGCAGGAAGCCATGAAAAAGGCCGCGTAAGCGCGATAATTCGTATTTTAATAAAAAGCGGCGGAGCCCACGGGTTTCGCCGCTTTTTGTATGCGGTTTTATTCCCAGCATTTTATGGTAGAATCGAAGAGCTACACTGAATGGGGGATGGCCACCAATGCTCGACCAATTTTCTGAAGACCAACAAGCTTTGCTGATTGCGTTGCCCTATCGTACAGGATTGTGGCTCAGCCAATGTGATTCCACGGGCGGTGGCGATGCCGATGAGGCCGAGATGCAAGCCCTGCATGAGATTGTCACCGGCTTTGCCGAAGATTTTTTGAAATCCGAATTTGTTCAAGCTTTGATGGAGCAAACGGTCGCGCATAGAAATTTGTGGGGCACATGGAACCGCGACATTGATCTGGTGCCCGAGGAATGCCGCAAGGCGGTGCAATTGCTGGCCGATCATCTGGATCGCAAGGAATTTTTATCCTTCAAACAGAACCTGATGGAAATTGCGACCGATGTGGCGCTGGCCTATCGCGAAAACGGGGATGACAGTTTGTCTGGGCGCGTGAATGTTTATACGCGGCTGGTTTCTGAAAAGGTGCGCTCAATGATGACGGGGCGCCCTCCGCGCTCACTCGATGAAATCCTGAATATTTCAGATGCTGAACAGGCCGCGCTTGATCGTTTGGCCGAGGCCTTGGATCTTGAAGGCCGTTTGTTCAAAGCGCGTGAACCCAACGCCGCCTAATCGGAAGGAAAGGGCAAAGCCATGGCCTATCTGGAGCATTTTAACGGACATGACCTCGACCTTTTGGTCGCGTTGCCCTATCGCGCAGGCTTGTTTGTCAGCAGCAGCGATTCACAGGGTGAACAAAAATCGGATGCCGAAGAACTAAAAGTTCTGCACGATTTGATCGAGGCACAGGCCAAGGGCATGTATGAATCCGCTTTCGTGCATGAAGTGATGGTCGAAACCTTTGCCCGCCGTGCCGATTGGCGCAATTGGGGCGAACATCTGGATACTGTTCCGGGGGAATGCCGCAATACTGTTTTGATGTTGTCACACGTGGTGCCATCCGGAAAAATCCAGCAACGCGATATCGATGCGTTCAAGGGCATTCTGTTACAAATTGGCCTGGATGTGGCCAAGGCCTATCGTGAATATGATCGGAACGAAAGCTGGACCGCGCGTTTTTACCGTCGCATCGGTATCATGGTCGATGGTCTGCTGGGGATCGTGCGCGGGGAGCATTATTCATCATCCGAATTGCTGAATATCAGCTATGAAGAAGACATCGCCCTGAACACCCTGGCCGAAGCCCTGCGGGCCGATCTGGTCGCGCAGGTGGAAAAAACCACCCTGCATACGGGCGAAACGATTCCTCACGCTTAAATTATTGTCATAACGTTTAATGGCGGCTGGGTTTTCCTATGGATTCCCGCGCCGTACCCTTTTTTTAACCATGGGCGGTGCTATAGTCCGTGGCAGAATACTACACCCTTTGTTGTGCCGGGGCCGTCGGGGGCACACACCAGTAATGACGACAACAAACCGAGAGTGAAAAATCGTGACCTCTGAAACAGCAAAAATGAGTGTTTTGACCGGGATGAACGCGGAATATATCGCGCATCTGTACGCCCGTTACATGCAAAGCCCGGAGAAAACGGACCCGAGCTGGAAAGCCTTCTTTCAGGATTTGAACGATAACGAACTGGCTGTGTTGCAGGATTTGGCTGGCGCCAGCTGGACCCCCGATGAAAATAAACGCAGCCGCCGCTCCTTTGGCTCCAATACCGGGAATGTCGTGGGCATGACGGTGGCGTCATCCGCCGCGCGGGCATCCGCACCGATGCCGTCGGGCGAGATGAATGATGATGTGCGCCGTGCGACGCTGGATTCCATCCGGGCGTTGATGATGGTGCGGGCTTATCGCGCGCGTGGTCACCTGCTGTCCAACCTGGACCCGCTGGAACTGAAAGAAAAAACCTATCACCCGGAACTGGACCCGGCGCATTACGGTTTTTCCGATTCCGATTATGACCGCCCGATCTTTATTGATGGTGTTCTGGGGTTTGAAACGGCGACGTTGCGCGAAATCGTGACGGCTCTGCGCCAAACCTATTGCGGGGCTGTGGGTGTTGAATTTATGCACCTGAGCGATCCGGCAGAAAAATCATGGATCCAGCAGCGTATCGAAGCACCGCGCAACCAAACCGATTTTACGGTTGAGGGCAAACGCGCCATTCTGCAACGTTTGACGGCGGCGGAATCGTTCGAAAAGTTCCTGCATGTGAAATATGTCGGCACCAAACGGTTCGGTCTGGATGGTGGCGAATCCACCGTGCCGGCGATTGAACAGGTTTTGAAACGCGGATCGCAATTGGGCGTGAAGGAAGTTGTGTTCGGCATGGCCCACCGTGGCCGTTTGAACGTGCTGACCAACGTTTTGGGCAAACCGTTCACGGCGGTGTTCTCGGAATTCCAGGGCAATTCGGCGAACCCGGATGATGTTCAGGGATCGGGCGACGTGAAATACCACCTTGGCACATCCACGGACCGTGAATTTGATGGCAAGACTTTGCACTTGTCCCTGACCGCCAACCCGTCCCACTTGGAAGTGGTGGACCCGGTTGTGATTGGTAAGGTCCGCGCGAAACAGCAACAACGTGGTGACAAGGATCGCACGCAAGTCCTGCCGATCCTGTTGCACGGCGATGCCGCATTTGCGGGCCAGGGATTGGTGGCTGAAACATTGATGATGTCCGAACTGGGCGGTTATCGCGTGGGTGGTACGGTCCATATCGTCATCAACAACCAGATTGGTTTTACGACCATGCCGCAATATAGCCGTTCGGGTCCGTACCCGACCGACGTTGCGAAAATGCTGGCCGCGCCGATCTTCCACGTCAATGGTGATGACCCGGAGGCCGTTGTTCACGCCGCCCGCATCGCCATCGAATTCCGTCAGGAGTTCAAGAAGGACGTGGTGATTGATCTGGTCTGCTATCGCCGCTATGGCCACAACGAAGGGGACGAGCCAGCCTTTACCCAACCGTTGATGTACAAAAAAATCAAAACGCACATGTCGGTGCGCGACATGTATTCCAACAAGCTGGTGGCCGATGGCACGCTGAGCGAAGCTGAATCCAAAGCGATGGTGGATGAATTTAACACCTATCTGGAACAGGCGTTCGAAGCGACCAAATCCTACAAACCGAACAAGGCCGATTTCCTGGAAGGTGCATGGACGGGGTTGAAGGTTGCCAGCGGCGACGAACGTCGTGGCGTGACGGCAATTGACGATGCGATGATGCAGAAATTGGGCAAAGCACTGACGACCGTGCCGGCCAATTTCAACATCAATTCAAAAATCGCCCGTCAATTGGAAGCCAAGGCCGATATGTTCAAAACCGGACAAGGGTTTGACTGGGCCACGGCGGAAGCGTTGGCATTCGGCTCCCTGGCGGCGGAAGGATACAATGTCCGCCTGTCTGGTCAGGATTGCCAGCGCGGCACGTTCTCCCAACGCCACGCCGTTGTGACGGATCAGGAAGATGAAAGCAAATATTGCTTCCTGCAACATATTGGCGGGACGCAAGGCACGTTCGAAGTGCATGACAGCCCGCTGTCCGAAGCGGCCGTTCTCGGTTTTGAATATGGGTATTCCATGGCCGATCCGAAAACACTGGTCCTGTGGGAAGCACAGTTCGGTGACTTCGTGAACGGTGCGCAAGTGGTGATTGACCAGTTCATTTCATCCGCAGAAACCAAATGGCTGCGTATGTCCGGTCTGGTCATGCTGTTGCCGCACGGGTTCGAAGGGCAGGGGCCGGAACATTCCTCCGGTCGCGTGGAACGCTTCCTGCAAAACTGTGCCGAAGATAACTGGCAGGTGGCGAACTGCACCACCCCGGCCAACTATTTCCACATTTTGCGCCGTCAGATGGTTCGCGATTTCCGCAAGCCGTTGATTATCATGACGCCGAAATCCTTGTTGCGTCACAAGCTGGCGGTGTCCCCGGCGTCCATGATGACGGGCCAGTCCACGTTCCACCGCATCCTGTGGGACGATGCGATGGACCAGATGAACAAGCCGAAGGACATCAAACGCGTGATCCTCTGCTCGGGCAAAGTTTATTACGATCTGTTTGAAGAACGTGAAAAGCGCGGCCAGAAAGATGCGATCATCCTGCGTCTGGAACAATTCTATCCGTTCCCGGCGAAAGCCTTGGGCGAAGAATTGTCCAAATATCCGAACGCCGAAGTGATCTGGTGCCAGGAAGAGCCGTATAACCAGGGTGGCTGGCACTTCGTTGATCGCCGGATCGAAGACGTACTGAAATCCATCAAACACAAATCCAGCCGTCCGCGGTATGCGGGTCGCCCGGAAGCCGCCGCACCGGCCACGGGCCTGATGAAGCGCCACAACGCAGAACTGGCCAAGTTTTTGGATGAGGCTCTCAAAGGATAAATTTGACAGAATCTGACCTTTTGGCGTAAAAACCCCTCTCGTGAAAACGGAGGGGTTTTTGCTCGATTTCCTGAAAATTCCCAAGGCCCGTGCGGTTTTGGATGATGGCACGGTTGAAGACGTCGTTCTGCCCACGTCGCTGACGCGGGCGGATGCGGTGGCGTATGATGCTGACCGGCATAAGGGGAAATTGCATTGCCCGTCTTGTGATGTGAAATTGCATTTCAACCGGGGCAGCGCCGTGATGTGCGGCGGCACGATGCAGGGGCAACGCCCGCATTTTAAAACCAACCCCGGCCACGCGCATGATCCGTCCTGTGCCTACATCGTCATGCATGATGATGTTGAGCATGAGGAGGTGGACCGCACGCGCGGTTATCGTATTCACCTGAACCTTGCGACGTTGTCGACATTGTTCAACGAACGCGCGCGTCACTATCAACGGGCCGAAGGCCGCCGCATTGTGACGGATGATCCGCGTTTGGTGGGACGGGAATCTCTGGCTGTGCAATCGGCCTCTGATTTGATCACACGGCTTTTAAAAAATGGCGACCCGGCCCGCATTCGGGATTCCGTTGTGGTGCAGGGAAAACATATCCTGCCGTGGAACCAGTTTTTTATCCGTCATTCATCCGATGGCAAAGACCATACGCGTTTCCATGCGTTGACCGAACGTTTATTGCGCATGAATAAGGGGGCGCGATTGCCGGTCCTGATGGAAATTCGGTCCGACCGTCCGGCGCAATGGAACCAACGCGGTGACGCCGGAACAATGGATTCGCAAAAATTTTTCTGGCGGCGCAGTGAGCGTGGCACGGAATTTATCGCGCCGCGCTTGTACCTTGATCCACCCGCGCATGGAAAATTGGCCACCGAAACGGCACATCTGTTGCAGGCCATCACAGGCGAGGCGGGGGCTTATCTGGTGATGGGCTTTGCGCGTTTGCATACTTATCAAACACGCAACGGTCTTTTGCATGCCTTGAACATCAGCGTGAGTGATGAAAGCCAGATCGCGCGTGTTGAATTGCGCAATCTGCGCAAGAAGCCGACGCCCTCGGTTCTCAAGCCGGACTAAAAACCTTGAGCCCAACAATCCCCGCAACGATCATGGCGATGCAGGCCAGGCGCAGGGCCGTGGCCGGGTCGCCAAACAGGATAATGCCCAGAATGGCCGTGCCCACGGAACCAATGCCCGTCCATACGGCATAGGCGGTTTTTTCGGCAAATCCCGAACCGCCAGGCCGAGCAGCACGACGCTGACCGTCATCGCGATCAAGGTCAGAACGCTGGGGACCAGAACGGTGAAGCCTTGCGTATATTTCAGGCCGATGGCCCAACCAATTTCAAATAATCCCGCCAAGGTCAGTAAAATCCAAGCCATGTGATACTCCATCCATAAGGGCTGGAATCAGTATAGCCCGCCCACGGGGTGGGGCTAGTCCCCGCCAATCATGTTACGAAAAATAAAACGCTTGAAACTGCATAAAAACCCCTGTGTTCACTGTTGACGCTGGGGGCCGTTCGGGCCAAATTAAGCCCGTCCAACATCTTCTTATAAAGGCGTTTTTAAAAATGGCTCAAATCAAAGTCCCGACGCTGGGTGAATCCGTGACCGAGGCCACCGTGGCCCAATGGCTGAAGAAGGAAGGCGATGCCGTCGCCGCCGACGAGCCGATTGTCGAGCTGGAAACAGACAAGGTGACATTGGAAGTCAACGCACCGTCCGCGGGCGTGTTGGTCAGCATCGGCGTGAAGTCGGGCGAAACGGTTGGCGTTGGGGCCATTCTGGGTGAAATTTCCAATGATGCGGGTGCGAAACCGGCGGCTCCTGCGGCTGCGGCACCTGCGCCGGCTGCGGCTCCGGCTCCTGTGAAAGCGGAAGAACAAAAACTGTCCCCGGCGGTTCAGAAAATTACGGCGGACAACAACATCAATCCGGCCAGCGTTGAAGGCACGGGTAAAGATGGCCGCATCACCAAGGGTGATGTGATCAACCACATCGAAACGGCCCGCGCGCCGAACGCGGTAACGTCCGCCGTTCAAGCCGCACCGCGTGCGATTGGCCCGCGCGAAGAGCGTGTGAAGATGACCCGCCTGCGCCAGCGTATCGCGCAGCGTTTGAAAGAAGCCCAAAACACGGCCGCCATGCTGACCACCTTTAACGAGGTGGATATGACGGCGGTGATGGAACTGCGCAACCTGTACAAGGATCAGTTCGAGAAAAAGCACGGCGTGAAGCTGGGCTTCATGTCCTTCTTTGTGAAGGCTGCCGTGAACGCGTTGAAAGAATTGCCGGCCGTGAACGCGGAAATTTCCGGTGATGAAATCATCTACAAAAACTACTACGACATCGGCGTGGCTGTATCCACACCGCAAGGTCTGGTGGTTCCGGTTGTGCGTGATTGCGAAGAAAAATCCATGGCAACGATCGAAGCTGAAATCGGTGCATTGGGTCTGCGCGCCCGCGACGGTAAAATCACGCTGGAAGAAATGACGGGCGGCACGTTCACCATCACCAACGGTGGTGTGTTCGGGTCCCTGATGTCCACGCCGATTTTGAACCCGCCGCAATCTGGTATTCTGGGCATGCACAAAATCCAGCAACGCCCGATGGTGATGCCCGATGGTTCGATCAAGGCTCGCCCGATGATGTATCTGGCGCTGTCCTATGATCACCGCATTATTGACGGCCGCGAAGCTGTGACCTTCCTGGTCCGCATCAAGGACGCGCTGGAAGATCCGCAACGTCTGCTGCTGGATATCTAAGGATCAACAAAAAACCCGCCGGATGGCGGGTTTTTTTATTATTTCCATTCGACCGCCGTAATGATGTCGTGGTCGCTCAGAAGTTTCAGGGCATCCAATCCATTTTGATCGCGCGCGTGGGTGATGTCCCCGATCAGCAATTGCGTCTGCCCGCCGCCAATCATGTTCACAAATTCACGCGGGCTGGGGACAATCGCGCTGTACACATAGCCGGGCATAATGCGCAGGCCGAGCCGGGACGCGTTCATCAACAAACGATTGATGGGTTCCAGAATGAAATTGTATTTCCCGCCCGGTGCCGCATGCGGATGATCGCCATGGGCGTAACCGATTGTGATATGGTCGCGGGCGCTCAGGACGTAGACGCCTTTGCCGGTTGGGTCTTCGGCCACGGCGACGGCAAAGCGTTCATTGGTATAATGCGGGCGTTCAGCGGCGATAATTTCTGTAAAAAATCCTGTATCGGCCTTGCGGCGGAATTTTGTCACACGGATCGGGTTATCGTTTTCGGGAACGAAATCATCCGGCATTTCTAAAATCGGCGTCAGGATCTTATCCTTGCGGCGGACTTCATACACGCTGATCCCGGCTTTTTTGCAAATCTCCAGCGACATGGCCTGAAATTCGTCACCGCGGCGTTCGGCGAAATCTTTTTCAAATCCCTTATGGTCGATAAAGATTTTTTTGATCCCGGCTTCGGCGATATTCTTGGCACAGTTGGGGCAAATGGGGTCGGTGACGTAAATGCTGCCCCCTTCGGTCCGCGGTGCGCGCAGAAGGCACGCGGTTTCCGCGTGAATGGTGCCGCTGCTGTTGCCGATACGTGTGCCCTCATCCAACCCGGCTTGAATGGGTTCGGGCCAGAAATTGGTCGCGGCGGTCGCAAACGGATTGCCGTTGTGATCAATGCCCGACACGGCGGCGGCGATCTTGTTGGTGGGGTGGGGGCTGGAATTTACAACCTCAACCGCCATCTGCATCATGGCAAATGGGTCGGGTTGGGTGGTCTGAGCCTTCGGACGCTTAAAAATCATGTTTTTTATCAGTCTACTAACTGTCTGGTCCGTCCCATCAGACGGGATAGAAGAATACAGAAACTCTGCAGAAAATGCCAATTTTTCGATTTTTGGTCGAATTTCCCTAATTTTCTTGACTCTTTTGGTCCTGATTCCTTATGAAGGGCAAAGGTTTAATCCAGCGTACTACGGAGATGCGAATGCCCGTTGATCAGGTGCTCGAAGACCACGTTAAACCCTATATTCTCGAGCGCTTTAAAGATGCTGACATGATCCTGCTCTGTGGTTCACAAGCCCGCGTGCTGAACCAGGGTGGTGCGCTTGATGCGTCCGTCGCGCCGAAGAAAAACTCCGATTACGATTTTATCCTTCTTTATCCTGAACTTCCCGAAAAATACCCTGCGGCCTTGTTCGCGTCCGGCTGGATTGATGTGCCGGGCCATGGCGAGCGGGTCAGTATTGATATGAAGATCATGGATTACGATTATCTGGCCGTTCACGCCCAACATACACGCGAGCTTCGGCGTTTCCCGTTTTTGTTTGATATGTTGAAAGATGCATACCCCATTCAGGACGTGAATGGGGTATTGCCAACTTTACGCCGGGAAGCGGTGCGTTTGCTGAATGCTGGCCCGTTGCCGCTGGGGCCGACGCAAATCAATGAAACACGGGCACAATTGAACACTTTGTCCGCTGCGCTGAACCAGCCGCATTCCAATGTCGGGCAGAAGATGGTGGCGCTGGAATCGCTGCATATTCTGGCCAACAGCTATCTGCGCTCTTCCATTATCTGGGACTCGCCGCTGGATCGCCATTTGTCATCGTTGTGCCAAGCGATTCCGTCCGCCGGTATCCGCCTGGCCAAAGCGTTTAACGAGGCGAGCGTTGGTGATTTCGGCAGCTACCAAACCTTTATCCAGAAGGTGCAGGGCAAGCTGGACGAGCGAGCCAATGAAAACAACGCCGATTCCGTTTTGCTGCAACAGGATATCGGCAAGTTCGTCACGGTCGAAGAAAAACAAAAAAGCGACCAGCAGGGTGCCAAGATTATGGTCGGGCAATATCTGGCCCGAATGAAGGATGTTCAGGCCTATGAAACGGTGCGCCGTTATGGCTTGGAAAGCGTTCTGTGGCTGACCCTGAAAAAATATCAGTGCGAACAGATGAAGGTGCCGTTCTCCTATGGCGAGGCAGCCGTGCAAAAGGCGGATGATGCCGCCGGCCGCCCCATCCTGCGCACCTTGTTTGCCGCCATTCGCGATAACAATACGCACAAGATTGAAGGGCTGGCCAATACCATCCTGGCCAACCAGGGTGGTTTGACCTTCGATTATCTGGAACGGATCTATGTCGAAGATCTGGCCCGCCGTCGTGAAACTGCTAATATGAACCGACCGAAATCTGATCTTCGTGCCGGGTTCTTTAAATATGGCTGATTATACGATCCACCGTGGCGATCTGGCCGCTGGTATCGCCTTTGGCGATGTTGTGTCCATCGATTGCGAAATGATGGGCTTAAACCTCAACCGTGACCGCCTGTGCGTGGTGCAGATGTACGATCTGCGCAGCAATCACGTCCATATCATTCAATTCCCCGATGCGGTGTATAACGCGCCCAATCTGTGCGCGGTTCTGTCCGATCCGAACCGGCTGTTTCTGGGGCATATGATCCGCCTCGATCTGGGGTGGATTTTGAAATATCTGGGTGTGGCCATCACCAATGTCTATTGTACGCGCACGGCGTCCCGTCTGGGGCAGACCTTTGGCGCGTCGCATGACTTCAAAGACCTGGTCAGCAATCTGCTGGGTGAGAAGATTGATAAGAGCGAAACGTCCAGCTATTGGGGGGCGGATACGCTGACCCCGGATCAGGTTCGCTATGTCATCAATGATGTGATCTTCCTGCATCGTTTAAAGGACAAGCTGGACGCGTTGCTGGAGCGCGAGGGGCGGATGCCCTTGATGCGCGCCGCTATGCAAAGCCTGCCCGGTCGGGTGCAAATGGATGTCGCCGGATGGTGGGGCGATGATATTTTAAGCTTCCCGTTCTAAGAAACGACAACCAATAAAAAACCCCGCAATCACTTGCGGGGTTTTAATTTCTTGTCCTGGTGGATTACATATCCAGCGTCATCGCGATCGGGCGGTTCTGACGGAACAGGTAACCGTAATCACCACTCAGCAGATCATGGATCTTGGCCGGGGCGGTGTTGTCGTTGCTGGCGTTCAGGCGGAAGGCGCTCTGGATCTTGGAGCCTTTTTTGTGCCCGGTGCGGGTTTGCAGAACGCTTTCCAGGTTCGGCAATTCACGATCCAGCGCCTTGAACCCACGTTCGGCCTTGCTGTCATTGTTGATGACAACGCGGTTGTTGGTGGCTTCCAGAATGGCTTTCTTCACGGCGGCCATGGCGATATTGGTTTCGTGCTTGTTCAGCGGGGACGAAACGTAGTTTTTCGCTTCCGGGTTGTTGTCGTAGTCGCAGGCCTTGAACAGGGTTTCGCACTCGATCTCCAGATCGTGGTGGAACACCAGCGGCGGTCCCTTGCGGCCCGGAATGTCCAGAACGAAGGCAACGTCATCCAGCAACAGCTCGCCAACGAAGCGGCGGCCTTTCAGGCCTGTCACTTCTTCCGGGATCTCCACAACATAACGGGTGCGGATGCAATCAATGCGGAAATATTCGCGCAGATCACGAACGCTGATCCCTTTCAGGGCGGCATGGATTTCGGGGAATTGGTCTTTGGGGTATTTTGCGCGGAGCGGCTTCAGGTCGGAATGTTCAAAATCGGCGATGCGGGCTTCAAATTCGCCACGGCGGACGGCGCCGCTTTCATCTTTGGTTTTACCGAGTTTGACGCAAATATCAGCTTCGGAAACGGTCTTCAGGTCGCGGTTCTCGCACTCGCCACGGACGCGGAGGGTGACCCCTTTGTCATACATGCGGCGGTCGGGGGTGTCGAGCTGACGGGTCAGAAGGCTCTTGCCGGGGCGTTCCAGCTTGATCCAGCCCTTGTCGCGGAAATATTGGTCAATCTGATTGAAGGCGGATCGGTCAACGCCCGAGCCCTTTTCAGCGGACGGCGGGACCAGGAACTTGATTTCGACCTCACACACTTTGCGTGCCAGATCATTGAACGTTTGCTTTACGTTCGGGGAAGTATCCACCCCGTCGGTAAGGTCTAAATGATGGTTTTTCATCATTGCTCCTAAAGAGAAAGGCCTCACAGTTGTCGTGTTATAAGGGCAGGGGGGCGTCCGAGTCAATAAAATATTATGGGAACCTAATGTAATTTTTCCGCATTTTGCCCAAACCCCCTCGCCATCCCCTTGTTTTGCGCGTAAAAAGGGGGCAGACCACCCCGGAAACTTCTTTTAATTACATGTGGATAAAAGGATCATGACCGACGCACCCTCTTATGATGTCATTGTTATCGGCTCCGGCCCTGGCGGCTATGTTTGCGCCATCCGGTGTGCCCAGCTGGGCCTGAAAACGGCCTGTGTTGAGAAACGGGACACGCTGGGGGGCACCTGCCTGAATGTGGGCTGTATCCCGTCCAAGGCCCTGTTGCAGGCCTCGGAAAAGTTCCATGAAGCCGAACACGCTTTGGCCGCTTTCGGGGTCAAGGTGGGCAAGCCGGAACTGGACCTGCCGACCATGATGAAACACAAGGATGCCGTGGTCGAATCCAACACCAAGGGTGTGGAATTCCTGTTCAAGAAGAACAAGATCGACTGGCTGAAGGGCGAGGGCAAAGTGGCCGCGCCGGGCGTGGTCGAGGTGGCCGGTAAAACATACAACGCAAAAAATATCGTGATTGCGACGGGATCCGATGTGGCGTCGCTGCCGGGTATTACGATTGATGAAAAACGCATCGTGTCCTCCACCGGGGCTATCGCACTGGAATCGGTTCCGAAACATCTGGTCGTGATTGGTGGCGGTGTGATTGGCCTGGAACTGGGCGCTGTCTGGGGCCGTCTGGGCGCGAAAGTGACCGTGGTTGAATATCTGGATCGTATTCTGCCGACCATGGATGCGGATTTGTCCAAGGAAGCCAAGAAAATTTTTGGCAAGCAGGGCATGGAATTCAAACTGGAATCCAAAGTCACATCCGTAAAAGACAATGGCAAAGGCGTCACGTTGAGCGTTGAGCCAGCCAAAGGCGGTGCGGCGGAAACCATCGAAGCCGATATCGTTCTGGTCGCCGTTGGGCGCAAGGCCTACACCGATGGCCTCGGTCTGGATTCTGTTGGCGTTGAGCGTGATGAGCGTGGCCGCATCAAAACCGATGCGCATTTCCAATCCAATGTAAAAGGCATCTTTGCCATCGGCGACGTCATCGCCGGTCCGATGCTGGCGCACAAGGCGGAAGATGAGGGCGTGATTCTCGCCGAAATGATCGCCGGGCAAACGGGCCACATTGATTACAACCTGGTCCCCAGTGTTGTGTACACATGGCCGGAAGTGGCCAGCGTGGGTCAGACCGAAGATCAGGTGAAGGCCGCCAACGCGCAATATAAAGTCGGTAAATTCCCGTTCAGTGCCAATGGCCGCGCCCGTGCGATGAACGCGACCGAAGGCTTCGTCAAAATTATTGCCGATGCCAAGTCCGATCGCGTTCTGGGCGTGCATATCATCGGACCGGAAGCGGGCACATTGATCGCCGAAGCGGTAATCGCCATGGAATTCGGTGCATCATCCGAAGACATCGCCCGCACATGCCATGCCCACCCGACCTTGGAAGAGGCGGTGAAGGAAGCGGCATTGGCAGTGGATGGCCGCCCGCTGCATATGTAAGCAGGTCAAATAGAATACAGAGAGCGGGGCGCATGATGCGCCCCGTTTTTTTATTCCGGTGTCCGGTTGCGCGGGTGCGCGGCGGAATGAATGCGGATCAATTCTTCGGCATTCACTTCGGTATAACGCTGCGTGGTGGACAGGGATGCATGGCCCAGCAATTCCTGAATTTCCCGCAAATTGGCCCCGTTTTCCAGCAAATGCGTGGCAAAGGAGTGACGCAGGGCGTGCGGCGTTGCCGTTTCAGGCAGGCCCAGGGCGAGGCGGATATCGCGCATGGCTTTCTGGGCGACGCCCTGATGCAGGCGTTTGCCGCGTTCGCCAAGGAATAGGGGGCGGTCGTTGGTTTCGGCGAACGGGCAATCAGTCCGGTATTGCGCGATCATGCGTTCGACGATGGCGAGAACGGGAACCTGACGTTCCTTGTTTCCTTTACCGCGCACGCGAATAAATCCATCACGGGGCAGGCCACTGATGTTCAGGGACAAGGCTTCGTCAATACGAAGGCCGCACCCGTAGAGCAGGGTGAACAGGGCCCGGTTGCGCGACCCGATCCATCCGTCGTCCGTGGCGGCGGATAAGGTTTCGGCATTGTCCAAAACACTTTGCGCCTGACGTTGGCTTAATGGGCGGGGCAGTTTGTGGGGCAGTTTGGGCGTGCGTACGGTTTTGATGGCCCCGTTGTGCATGATACCGCTGCGATCCAGCCATCCGATCAAATTTTTAACGCCGGATAATCCGCGAGCCCGCGTCGCGGCGGACGCACCATCCATGGCGCGACGCGACATCCATGCACGAAATTCACGAATGGTGGCATCGGATAAATCATTCAATGATGGCGGGCGGCCCAGGTGACCGCACAAAAACGTGACAAACCCACCCACATCGCCGCAATAGGCCCGTATCGTGTGTTTGGACAGGTTTCTTTCCCGCAACCAATCCACCCAGTGCCCCAACGCATCGGCCAGGTCGGGGGCGCATTGTTCCCGTTGCAGATGCGTTAAAGTGGGAGACTCAGCCATGTGCGGAAACAGCGTTCAATGACGCCACCCAAAAACCCGATCTGGTCCGTGCCCTGGCCGGGTTGGAAATGATTGGGATCACGGCTGCCAAAGGCGACGATGGCCGGGGGGGCGTGGCGGGAAATATCCAACCGCATCAACAATTGCGATTTGACCAGGCCGGCCCCGCCGCCATAAATTTCATCCAGCCCCGAAATATTGGATTCCAAAACGGCGTGTTGCCCCTTGGTCAGCAGGTGAATGGTCCCGCTGGGCACGACCCGCACCCCGGTCAGGTCGATATGCGGAATAACATCCGAATCAATTTCAACGACCAGTGAAACAATGTCCACGTCCAGAAGCGTCGCGCAATCCATTGTGATGGTGCGGACAAAATCGTCAAAGCTGGTGGATTCCAGCAGCATCAGGACGGCATTGTGAATGCGGGCCTGGTTGTTCATGTTGGCGCGGCTGTTTTCGACAATCTCGCGCGTGGCTTCGATCACTTCGTCTTTGTCTTCGCGCAGGCGTTTGATCATGAATGATTGAAAATCTGTAACCTTGCGGTCGTTATCCTTGCGCGTCGGCGGGAAGAGAAGGTCGCACGCATCCGGGTTTTTATCCAGAAAATCGGGATTTTTCCGCAACCATGCAATGATGTCGTCGGCGTCGAATGAAGGGGGGGCGGATTTTTCGGTCATGGCGTTCGACATTGTTACGGGCGGCTTTCGGATCGGAAGGGTAGAAAAGGAAACAGGCACACTGTGATTTTTTCAGTGTGCCCGTTTTTCAGAATTGTTTCAATCTTAATGCGCGTTTTACCAGCTCGGCCCATCCAGATCATTGTCCTTGTTCAGGCCCAATTTGTCGCGTGTGGCGCGAATGGTCGCAATGTACGTGTTTTTGATCGGCAGGCTGGCCGGCGTGTTGTCAATCAATGTCCCATCCGGGGTGATCACATGTTTGAACGCATCGGTGATGCCGATATCGGGAACGTGAATGGGATCGGTTGTAAATTTCCATCCGTCTTTTTCCATCTCTTCTCGCACGGCCTTTTCCGGCCATGAAACGGCATAATCCTGTTTCGTGTTAAATACGGATGCAAGTTTCTTAAAAAAATTACCGAGTCCCAATTTGATCTCCCCTGTTCTCAGGTGTTTTGGTTTTGTCCGTTCAATCGGACGCAGCAATTGTATGAATAAAATCATGTTCTGGCCAGAGGCGAAAAAGAAAGCCACCGTTTCCGGTGGCCTTAGAATCCATAATCTTTATTGCTGTTTTACAGGTTTGGTGTTGGCTTGTTTTTCGCCAGCTCGTGCCGCGTTGCAGCAACCGTATCGTGATAACGCTTGCGATCCGATTCGCGCGCGTTCGGCCCAACCAAATCGCGGCCTTCTGGTGTCACTATGTATTTGTTGACGGATCCGCCGCCAACACTGGGCATACCTTGCATGGCAAAGCACTCAAATTTCCAGCCTTGTTTTTGCATGGCTTGCATGACTTCAAGTTCCGGCCATTTGATGCCGCCTGCGTGATGGGTAAAACCCTCGGCCCAGCTATCCAATCCCTTGTCCAAGACTTGGACAAACCGATCCCATATTGTCTTAAGTTTCATGTGTCCCTCTAATCCCCTGAAATAAATAGATGAACGGTTTTAGGATGGAGCGGCCCGCAAAGTCAAAGGCCGCATGAAAATGCGGCCTTTATCAATGGGTTATCGCTGTTGCGGTGGGGGTTAGAGAATGCTCTGACCCGTCTTTTTCCAGTCATCCACGAACGCGGCCAGCCCCTTGTCCGTCAGCGGGTGGTTATACAGTTTCTTGATCACATCCGCCGGGCATGTGGCCACATGCGCGCCGATTTTTGCGGCTTCAACGATGTGCATCGGATGACGCACAGATGCGACCAGCACCTCAGTCTCAAATTGCGGATAGTTGTCATAGATGGACACGATGTCGGCAATCAACTGCATGCCATCATGCGCAATATCATCCAACCGCCCGACGAACGGTGAAATAAAGGTTGCGCCAGCCTTGGCCGCCAGCAACGCCTGCGCTGGAGAGAAGCAGAGCGTGACGTTCGTCATGACGCCTTTATCTGACAGTTCCTTGCACACTTTCAAACCGGCAGGGGTCAGCGGAACTTTTACGGCAATGTTCTTGGCAATTTTGGACAGCTTGTCCGCTTCCTTGCGCATCGTCTCGTAATCGGTCGCGGCCACTTCGGCGCTGACCGGGCCATCGACAACGCCGCAAATCTCTTCGATCAGCGGGATGAATTGTTTGCCCGATTTGGCAACCAGCGTCGGGTTTGTGGTCACGCCATCCAGCAGGCCGGTCGAGGCCAGATCGCGGATTTCGTTGATATCGGCGGTATCGACAAAGAATTTCATAATGCGGTGGCTCCGGCTTTGGCGGTTTATCAATCTTGTGCTAGGTCTTAGCAGATGCAGACCCTGTTTGAAAGTATGGAAGAAAAGGCCCCCCCGGGCGAAAAACGGGGGGATAAGCCGGTGCCCGAAACGGCGCGCCGGGTTCTTGTGCTGGTCCCCTATCCGGTGGACCGGGCCTATACCTACGCCGTACCGGATGGGATGGATGTATCACCGGGCGATTACGTCACCGTGCCGCTGGGCAAACGCGAAGTGCCGGGAGTTGTCTGGGGACTGTCGGACGAAGACGTGCCCGCCAAAAAACTGAAAATGATCGTTGATCGTTTTGACCTTCCCCCGATGCAGGCCGCGCACCGCGATTTTTTAAGCTGGGTCGCCCAATACACAATGAGCGCCCCGGGTGCCGTTTTGAAAATGTGCCTGAGCGCGCCCGCGGGGTTGGAACCGCCGAAGGCGACGACTGGGTATGTTCCCGGTATTGTGATTGATGAAAAAACACGCAAAGGGCTGTCGCCCCAACGTCGTCGCGTTCTGGACATCGCGTCGGACGGGTTGACGCGGCGGGCTTCTGAACTGGCGGAATTGGCCGGGTGTTCCGCAGCGGTGGTCAATGGCATGGCGGATATTGGTCTGTTGCGCGCTGTTGATCTGTTTTCATCCGCGCCGTGCCGCAATCCGGATATTGATCGGGTGGGGCCGGATTTGTCACCCGACCAACGCGCCACCGCCGATCATTTGATCGCGCAGGTGAAAAGTGGCGAGCACCATACATCATTGTTGGACGGTGTGACGGGCGCGGGTAAAACCGAAGTTTATTTTGAAGCCATTGCCGAAGCGATCCGATCGGGGAAGCAGGGCTTGATCCTGTTGCCTGAAATCGCATTGTCGAATGCGTTTCTGGACCGGTTTAAAAAACGTTTCGGGTGTGCGCCTGCGCTGTGGCATTCGCATTTAACACCGGCGCAACGCCGCACAACGTGGCGCGGTGTGGCGGATGGCACGACGAAGGTGGTTGTGGGGGCGCGGTCGGCCCTGTTTCTTCCCTATCAGGATTTGGGCATCATCGTCGTCGATGAGGAACATGACCCGGCGTACAAACAGGAAGACGGCGTTATTTATCACGCCCGCGATATGGCGGTGGTGCGGGGGCATCGTGGGAAAATTCCCGTTGTTCTGGTATCTGCGACGCCGTCGCTGGAAACAATCCTGAACGCATGGAACGGGAAATATGACCATCTGGTCCTGCCCGTGCGTCATGGCGGGGCCGGTATGCCGGATATTGATTTGATTGATATGCGCGCAGATAAACCGGCGCGGCAGCATTTTATCGCGCCGACCTTGCACAATGAAATTCAATCGACATTGGACCGGGGGGAGCAGGTGTTGCTGTTCCTCAACCGTCGTGGGTATGCGCCGTTGACGCTGTGCCGTACGTGTGGACACAGATTTGAATGCCCGCGTTGCACGGCGTGGCTGGTCGAACACAAGAAAACATCACGCCTGCATTGCCACCATTGCGGATTTGCAACCCCGATCCCGAAAACATGCCCATCCTGTAACGACACGGACTCCCTCGCGGCCTGCGGCCCCGGGGTGGAGCGGATCAAGGAAGAGGTTGCGGCCCTGTGGCCAGACGCCCGCACCGTTATTCTGGCCAGCGATATCGTCGATACGAATGATAAGTTGAAGGCTGTTTTGGATGATATCCGCGAACGCCGCGTTGATATTGTGATCGGAACGCAGATTATCGCGAAGGGGCACCATTTCCCGCATCTGACGCTGGTGGGTGTGATTGATGCCGATCTGGGGCTGGGCGGTGGTGATCTGCGCGCGGCGGAACGCACATTCCAGCTTTTGCATCAGGTTGCGGGCCGGGCGGGGCGTGAGGAGTTGAAGGGACACGTTTTCCTGCAAACTTTTATGCCGGAAAACAAGGTGATGCGTGCCATGGCCGCGGATGATCGCGATGAGTTTCTGGCGGTCGAAGCCGAAGAACGCGAACGTGCGCTGATGCCGCCGTATAGTCGCCTGGCCGGGATTATTGTATCTGGGCGTGATGAAAAACAGGTGATGGAAACGGCGCGGGCGTTGGGGGCGTGCGCGCCCCAAGGGCCGGATGTTTTAACGCTGGGCCCGGCAGAGGCACCGTTCTACCGCCTGCGCGGAAATTTCCGCCGTCGTCTGCTGGTGCGGGCGGCCAAGACTATCAATTTACAACGCGCCATTGAAACATGGGTCGCCAGCGTGAAAATTCCATCCACCGTGCGGGTGCAGGTGGATATTGACCCGCAAAGCTTCCTGTAAGTTTACGGCGCCGGATGGTTTGAAGGTTTCTTCAAATCGTGCGGCATCGGACCGTAGCCCAGCCCGTCGACTTTGGGCAGGGTGGACAGGCAATCATAAAAATCACCCGGGGCAGCACATAAGGGCGCATAGGTTTCATCCGGCGCGTTCTTGTAGCTGCGAATTTTTTTGGTCGTGTCCAGTTCGTCCAGATACATGTCGATGGATTGCGCACGGTACATGGCATTCAGCCATGGGTTATTCCGCCAGGCGATTGCGGCGGCGGCCGTGGCGTCCCTTTGGGCTGTTTCATCAAGGGGGTCCTTGCCATCCATCGCAGCTTCAAAGGCGATGCCCGTATCACGGTAATTTTCAATGCTCATCAATCCGTCCCATACACGCGCATCACCGGCGGCGCGGGTCTGCCATGCCAGCAGGGTGGCCAGGGCCTGAGCATCGGCTTCCATGACATAGGTGAAACGGACATATTCGTCACGGCTGTATTTTAACGACCGTTCAAATCCCATCCGGTATTGAACGTGATGGCGTAATTCGTGGGCGGTGATCAGGGCCTGTTGCCCAAATTCCATGTCGTCATGGACCATCATCATGTTGAGCCCTGTATCATAAAACCCGCGTTCCATCGGATTTTCATACGTACAAAAGATCGTTTTATGATCCGTCGCCATTTTGACCAGTAGGCGGCCAAATTCTGTTTTTTCAAACAGGGTCAGAATTTTTTGCAAATTTTCTGTGGCGGGGGTCGGCGTGTCGACGGGATCGCCTGGAACAATACAGGCCCCGCGCGGGTTTTCGCGCGCGGCGGTGGGCCACCAATAGGTGGTTTGTTTGATCTCGCCCTCGGCCAATCGCGCGTCAAGGGCAGGGCCAGCCAGCGCCGTACCACCCGCCGCCATCACAAAGGGCAAGGTTATTCCCGCGATATGGCGCGCGGATATTTTTTGAAAGAATGCACGCATGATGATCAGCGCTGCAATGTAATGCCAAAACCGCCCGCTTTGCGGATGGTGTCGACATGCTGACGGTCAAAATCCTGATAAGCGGGATAGACGATGCCGTCATTGCTGCCGTTAATGCCCATGTGTTGAAATTCAACGTCAGCGGCGAAAACGGGAATGTTTTCGTTTGTGGCGCACCCGTTGAAGTCAAAAACAATGGTGGTCACGCGCGGGTCGGCCAATGCGGCATTCACAAGGTTTTTGTCCACCATGCTGAAGAACACCCATTTATAATGGCTGTTCCATTCTTCGTTGGTCAGGATCTCGCTAGAGGGCAGAATGACCATTCCGTTCTTGTCGACGCTGGTGTGTGTGCGGTCGCATCCGTTGGTCAGGGTGACCGTATGGTCGATGCGGTCAACATGCGCGTCCGTTGCCGTAGCGGTGCCATAGCCCAACGCCGCGGCCAGTGCGAATGAAGCGGACAGAATCGTGCGAAATGATCGTGTAGTCATTATCTGAAATATCCCTGTTTATGTTTTTTGATTACGGGCACCCTGCACCCGATGGGCGGGCCTGTCAATTTCCGATGTCAATTTTCGACTTGCCAGCAGAGATGGAAAGGCGGACCCTGATCAGGAGAGGGGACCCGCCATGTTCAACCGCGCCGCATTGCCAAAAGACATCACGTCTTATGATCTGCTGAAGGCCTTTGCGGTCCTGACCATGCTGGTTGACCATATCGGTTTCTATTTTTTCCCCGAAGATATGTGGTGGCGGGCGATTGGGCGGCTGTGCGTGCCCATTTGGTTCTTCCTGATTGGCTATGCCCGGTCGCGGGATATCGGGCCGCGCTTGTGGATTGGCGGGACCATTTTGCTGGTGGCGGATTTGATTGCCGGTAAATATTTGATCCCATTTAATATTTTATTCACCATGCTGGCCATTCGCCTGATGATTGACCCGTTGATGCGCGGCGTGACCCGGGCTGGCGTACAGGTTCTGTGGGCGGTGGCTGTGATCTGCTTCTTCGCCTATCTGCCAACGGCCTTTGTGCTGGAATATGGAACGCAAGGGGTGTTGCTGGCCATATTCGGCTGGTTTATGCGCCATCGGGCGGATGGGGGCTGGGGCCGGATTCCCGAGGCCATGGTGCAGAATTATGTCATTTTTGCCGCCGTGTCCTTCGTTTTGATCCAGACGGTGTCCTTTGGCTTTGCCCAGGGGCAAATGCTCCTGCTGGCCACCTGTGCTTTGCCTGTGTTTGGTGCATTATACATGTTCAAACCGCTGAATTTCCCCCGGTTGACGGCGTTGATCGGTCCGCTGGCGGGGGTGGTGCGGTTTATGGGGCGCTGGACTCTGGAAATTTATGTCGGGCATCTGGTGATTCTGAACATCGTCGGGGTTATTTGCTTCCCGGACCGGTTTGATTTGTTTTCTCCCCATTGGACCACGCTGGATTTCGGGGCGTCTGCGAGGCCAGCCCCCGCGCCGTAAATTACGGAATCCCTGTACTTTCCCCCGTCTTTCGGATGGGGTGAAAAAGGCTGGAAAACCGCCGGAAATATCCTTGCCCGGGCCCCTGTCCCCGTGCTACACCGTGCCCGAGCTCAAAATAGGTCTCAAAAACAGGTTTAAACCCCTAACGCGATTTGGGTGACGGACAGTGGCCACACAAACAAGTCAGGTTGCATCCCGTTATGCCGTATCCCTGCTGGATATGGCGGGTGATGCAGGTTCTGTTGAACAGGTTGAAAAAGACCTGAATGCACTGGCGGGCATGATTGCCGCGTCGGACGATTTGCAAAAACTGATCAAAAATCCGCTCTTCAACCGGACACAGCATCAGCGCGCCATCTTGGCTGTCGCGGACAAGGCTGGGTTCAGCGATCTGACGCGCCGTTTTCTGGGTGTGCTGGCGGGCAACCGCCGCCTGGGTATCATCTCTGGCGTTATTCAAGCTTTCGGAAATGAACTGGCCCGCCGCCGCGGCACTGTATCCGCGCGGGTTCAATCGGCCTTCGTTCTGTCTCCGGTCCAAACCGATGCCCTGCAAAAAGCACTCAGCGACAAGATGGGTCAGAACGTGACCCTGAATGTTGAAATCGACAAATCCCTGCTGGGTGGCATGGTGGTAACGGTTGGTTCGGTGATGATCGACAATTCCGTGAAACGCAAATTGGAACGCCTGAAACGCGCAATGGAAAGCCGGAGCGCGGCGTAACAACAAACGATTTAGTAACAGTTTAAGTAAGACACACGCATACAAAACGAGGTTCAATCAATGGAAATCCGTGCGGCAGAAATCTCTGAAATCCTGAAAAAGCAAATCGCGGAATTTGACGCGCAAGCAGACGTGGCCGAAATCGGCCAGGTTCTGTCCGTCGGTGACGGCGTTGCGCGTGTTTACGGCCTGGACCAAGTCCGCGCCGGTGAAATGGTTGAATTCCCGGGCGGGATCAAGGGTATGGCCCTGAACCTGGAAGCCGACAACGTCGGTATCGTTATTTTCGGTGATGACCGTTCGATTAAAGAAGGCGACATCGTAAAACGTACGGGCGAAATCGTTCAGGTTCCGGTTGGCCGTGGCCTGCTGGGGCGCGTTGTTGACGGTCTGGGTAACCCGATCGACGGCAAGGGCCCGATTAAAAACGCTGAAATGCGCCGCGTTGAAGTCAAAGCCCCGGGCATTATCCCGCGTAAATCCGTGCACGAGCCGATGCAGTCCGGTTTGAAAGCCGTTGATGCGCTGGTTCCGGTTGGCCGTGGCCAGCGTGAGCTGATCATTGGTGACCGTCAGACGGGTAAAACCGCTGTGGCTCTGGACACCATCATCAACCAGAAAGTCATCAACAAATCCGCAAACGAAAAAGACCACCTGTATTGCATCTATGTTGCAATTGGTCAGAAACGTTCGACCGTTGCGCAATTGGTGCGCCAGTTGGAAGAAAGCGGCGCGATGGAATATTCCATCATTGTTGCCGCCACCGCATCCGACCCGGCCCCGATGCAGTTCATGGCACCGTACACCGGTTGCACCATGGGCGAATTCTTCCGCGACAACGGCATGCATGCTCTGTGCGTTTATGACGACCTGTCCAAACAGGCTGTTGCGTATCGCCAGATGTCCCTGCTGCTGCGTCGTCCGCCGGGACGCGAAGCCTATCCGGGTGACGTGTTCTACATTCACTCCCGCCTGCTGGAACGCGCGGCGAAGATGAACGACGAACATGGTGCTGGTTCTCTGACCGCTCTGCCGATCATTGAAACGCAGGCTGGTGACGTTTCCGCGTACATTCCGACCAACGTGATTTCCATCACCGACGGTCAGATCTTCCTGGAAACGGGTCTGTTCTTCAAAGGGATCCGTCCGGCCATTAACGTTGGTCTGTCCGTATCCCGCGTGGGTTCCGCCGCACAGATCAAAGCAATGAAACAGGTTGCCGGTACCATTAAACTGGAACTGGCCCAGTACCGCGAAATGGAAGCCTTCGCACAGTTCGCATCCGATCTGGATGCGTCCACGCAGAAGCTGCTGGCCCGTGGTGCCCGCCTGACCCAATTGCTGGTTCAGCCGCAATACCAGCCGATGCCGGTTGAAGAACAAGTTCTGGTGATCTTCGCCGGGACGAAGGGCTTCCTGGACTCCGTTCCGGTGACGGCCGTGCGTGAATATGAACGCCGCCTGCTGGAAGATGTGCGCGCCAATGGCAAACACATTCTGGATGCAATCCGCACAGAAAAAGCACTGAGCGACAAACTGCAAAAAGATCTGTCCGATTACCTGACCCAGTTTGGCAAAGGTTTTGAATCGGTCGAGAAAAAGGCAGCCTAAGTGAATATGGTGATCACATGCGCTGATGAAACGGCGCATGTGATTTTCAATCAGATTTAAACGCGGTCAAAGCAATGCCAAGTTTGAAGGAATATCGTAACCGTATCGCCTCCGTGAAATCCACGCGGAAGATTACGTCGGCCATGAAAATGGTGGCGGCATCCAAGCTGAAGAAGGCACAGGAACAAGCCGAAGCGAGCCAGCCTTACGCCCACGCCATGGCGGGGATGATGAGCCGCGTGGCCAAGGGCGTGATCGTCGGCCCGAACAGCCCGAAACTGCTGATCGGGACCGGTTCGGATCAGGTGCACATGATTGTTGTTGTGTCGTCCGATCGCGGTCTGTGCGGTGGGTTTAACGGCAACCTGGTGCGTCGTGTTCGCAACGATGTCCGCGGTTTGATGAACGCTGGGAAAACGGTGAAGCTGGTGTGCGTCGGTCGTAAGGCCCGCGACATCCTGCGCCGCGAATTCCCGAAAAATATCGTACACAGCTTCACCGGTCTGGCCGGTAAAAACCGTATCGGTTTTGCCGAGGCTGACGAAGTATCGCAATACATCCTGTCCCAGTTTGATGCTGGCGAATTTGATGTTTGCACGCTGATGTACAACGAATTCAAATCGGTTCTGACGCAACGCCCGGTGGGCACGCAATTGATCCCGTTCCACTTGCCGGAAGCGCAAGTCGCGAACGAGAACGCCGCCAAGGTCAGCGCCGAGGCCGATGCAACATCGCCGTATAGCTTTGAGCCGGATGAATCCGAAATTCTGAGTGCCTTGCTGCCGAAAAATTTGAGCATTCAAATTTTTGGTGCCTTGCTGGACAGCGCCGCGGGTGAACAGGCCGCACGTATGACCGCAATGGACAACGCAACGCGCAACGCTGGCGATATGATCAAGAAGCTCAGCCTGCAATATAACCGCGCACGTCAGGCGTATATTACGAAAGAGCTGATCGAAATTATTTCGGGTGCCGAGGCACTCTAATAAAAAAGAAGACCCTTTCGCGGGGCATTCATACCGGGCGTAGATCCGGGGCATCGCGAAAGAAAAAGAACATGGGAAGGGAGAACGTTATGGTTCAGACAAATGGGCTTGGGGAGTCTTTTGGTCGCTGTGCAACCGCCAATCCGGTGGAGGACAAGTTGACCGTCGTGATGCAGGCATTGGAACGGGCAGAGCGTCATATCGACGCTGTGCTGGACCCAAAGGCCAAAGCATCGCGCGACGTAAAGGTGAAGGCGTTTGCCGAATTGGTTCGCGTTCTGGATGTTATGCAGGATGCAATCGCAACGGCACCGTTCCTCACCGCGCGCACCGCGCAGGATGTTGCGGATGCCGCGTTCTATCGGGCCTTTGGCTTGATGAACAAAGAAGGAATTGACGAAGACGAAGTGCGGGCCCATGTGCACCACTTCACATCTTCAACCGGTGGGCGGATGATTTCGCCCGATTTTTCCCGCCGGTTTGATGCCTGATTTTTTAGGCGCGTGAATAAAGGGCGAAGAGTTTTTAAAAACTGGTTTTAACAACGGGCAGGAAGACGCCCTAAACGAGTGAAGGTGAAAGACGAAGCGATGACACAGGCAAAAGGAACGATCACACAGATCCTGGGCGCTGTTTTGGACGTGCAGTTCGAAGAGGGCAACGTGCCCGCCATTCTGAACGCGCTGACCACGCAGAACGACGGCAAAACGCTGGTTCTGGAAGTGGCCCAGCACTTGGGTGAAAACACCGTGCGTTGCATCGCTATGGACACGACCGATGGTCTGGTGCGTGGCCAGGAAGTTCTGGATACGGGTGATGCGATCTCCGTTCCGGTTGGTCCGGAAGTTCTGGGTCGTATTCTGGACGTTATCGGCAACCCGATCGACAACCTGCCGGCGCCGAACGCGAAAAAACGTTATCCGATTCACCGTCCGGCCCCGGAATTCGTGGATCAGGCCACCGAAGCGGAACAGCTGGTCACTGGTATTAAAGTTGTCGACTTGCTGTGCCCGTATTTGAAGGGTGGTAAAATTGGTCTGTTCGGTGGTGCCGGTGTGGGCAAAACCGTGACCATTCAGGAATTGATCAACAACATCGCAAAGGGCCACGGCGGTGTGTCCGTATTCGCCGGTGTTGGTGAACGGACCCGCGAAGGGAACGATTTGTACCACGAAATGATGGACGCTGGCGTTATCAAGCTGGACGGCGAATCCAAAGTGGGTCTGGTGTTCGGTCAGATGAACGAACCGCCGGGAGCCCGTGCCCGTGTTGCGTTGACCGGTCTGTCCATGGCCGAATATTTCCGTGACGAAGAAGGCCAAGACGTTCTGTTCTTCATGGACAACGTGTTCCGTTTCACCCAGGCCGGTGCGGAAGTGTCCGCTCTGCTGGGTCGTATCCCGTCTGCCGTGGGTTACCAGCCGACGCTGGCCACCGACATGGGTGCGCTGCAGGAACGTATTACCTCCACGAACAAGGGCTCGATTACGTCCGTTCAGGCCGTTTATGTTCCGGCTGACGACTTGACCGACCCGGCTCCGGCCACGACCTTCTCGCACTTGGATGCGACGACCGTTCTGTCCCGTCAGATTGCTGAATTGGGGATTTACCCGGCCGTTGACCCGCTGGACTCCACCTCCCGCATTCTGGACCCGCGGATTGTTGGTGAAGAACACTACAAGTGCGCGGCTGATGTTCAAAAAACGCTGCAAACGTACAAAGCGTTGCAGGACATCATTGCGATCCTGGGTATGGATGAACTGTCCGAAGAAGACAAACTGGTTGTGGCACGCGCACGGAAAATCCAGCGCTTCCTGTCCCAGCCGTTCCACGTTGCTGAAGTCTTCACCGGCGCACCGGGTAAATTCGTTCAGCTGGAAGACACCATCAAGGGCTTCCGCGCGATCGTTGACGGCAAGTATGACCACCTGCCGGAATCGGCCTTCTACATGGTTGGCACGATCGAAGAAGCCGAAGAAAAAGCCAAGAAAATGGCTGCTGAGGCTGCATAATAATGACAACGGCACCGGCGCATTCATCCCCTTTGCTGGCACAGGTTCAAACGATCCTGCGCGGTATGGGGTATGCGCCGGTTGCTGGTGACACGGGCATGTATATGCGCCCGCTCGGTTCCACGCCGTCGATTTCCGGCACGTTTTACATCGTTTCACAAAACGATGTTCAGGTGGTTGGTGAATTGCCGGTGGCCCGGGCCGTACCGCATGCACGCTTTGTCGCCGACAATGTGCAGTATCTGTTTCGCTAAGGATTTTAAAAATGGCTGATGCAACGACAAGCAACGATGTTCTGACCTTCGAACTGGTTTCGCCGGAACGCAAATTGATGTCCGGTACCGCATACCGCGTTACTATTCCTGGTGTGGAAGGGGATTTCGGTGTTCTGGCTGGTCACGCGTCCGTATTGTCCACGGTGCGCATGGGCGTGGTTGAAATTCTGGAATCCGCCTCTGCTGCGCCAGTGCGTATTTTCATCACGGGCGGTTTTGCCGATGTGACGCCGGTCAATTGCACGTTGCTGGCTGAAGAGGCCGTAAACGTCAACGATCTGGACGCCGCTAAGCTGGAACAGGATATCCGCAATTTGGGCGAAGATTTGGCCGTTGCGAAAGACACGTTTGAAAAATTCAAAATTCAACGTCGCCTGGAAGTGGCGCGGGCCAAGCTGAAAGCTGTTGCGGCATAAACAAAAACCGCGCTTTCGCAATAATAGATAGAATACGAGATAAAAGCCGGGGTCTGATAAGACCCCGGTAATTTTTTATTGACCAAAGCTTAAACGGAGCGTGCCACACTGAAAGTGAGAAGGGATAAGGCAATGGCCACTTCGATCATGTGCGTGGTGTTTCGTCCTGCGCACGATAAAAAAATTGGTGACGTATCGCGCATGATGCCGGTGATTGAGCAAGTGATCGCCGATTGCAACGGATTGAACTTTAGCGAAGATGTTTACGATTCATCCGCGTTCCGGTTTTTTCTGCCATCGGGGGCCAGTGTCTATGATGCCGACCGTGTGGTTCAGTGTCTCAACCGTTTGAATGACCGCGATGGTGGCGCGTTGCTGGAGGCTGAACAAATCAGCATCCCGGAAAAATCCGTGACGTTGGCCCGCTATCCGGTCGCTGAGCGCAATATCCTGCGTTTAGGGTGATTGTGGTTTCAACCGTTCATACGTGTCCGATACGGCGATAATGTCCTGAATAACATCATCCCACTCATCCGGGCTCAACCGGGCCCCTTGTAGATCATCGCGGGCGTTCAGGACGGCCTGATGTGCGTCGTCCACCGCGTCCCACGGGACGGAGCGGGCGTTTTCCCATTCTCTGGCCAATTCAAAAAAGCGATTACAGGCCGCATTGAAGGCGGCCGTGAGAGATTTTTTTGGCATGTGATACGCAGTCCCTGTTCATTTTATTTTTTTAAGAGTCTATCCCAAGATTGAGGGGTGCTCAATATGAAAAGAGTTGCGATATGTTAAATGCGGGGCCGGAAATTGACTCTGGCCTCTTTTGTTTTTGTGTTATTTCTGCAAAACAGAATTTCTGGGTTTTCGCGGGCCCCTTAAAAGGTTTTTTGAAAATGGAATTTATTTACGACGAACAAAGCACGCCTATTGCTCTGCTGACGCCGGAGTTGAAGGCGGAATTTGAACAAGCGGGCCTGTTTCGCATGCTCGACCCGTATTATCAGTATCCGGAGTCAACGCCGAAGGCCGCACCACGTCATCTGGTGTTGGTGGTCAAGAGCCCGAATCCGTAGACCAGAAGTCCTTAATCCCCTTGACCGCGTCGGCCAGCCCGACGCGTTCTATTTTTACGCCCTCGGGAAATGCACCGTGCAGCCGGGTGGGTAACATTGAATCCAGCATAACGAACACGCCGCGATCATCGGCGCGGCGCACCAGGCGGCCAAAGGCCTGCCGCAATTTCAACCGTGTCAGCAATTCATCATAACGGCGTTTTCCAAAGGCCTCGCGCCGGGCCTTGTGCAAAATGGTTGGGCGGGTCCATGGCACACGATCATAAACCAGCATGCGCAATGAATCGCCTGGCACATCCACGCCATCACGCACGGCATCGGTGCCCAATAAACATGCATGTGTATCGGCGCGGAAAATATCAACCAACGTGCCCGTATCCATTTCATCGACATGCTGGGCATATAGGGCGATGCCGTTATCTTCCAGCTTCGGTGCAATCCGGTCACGCACGGCGCGCAGGCGTTGAATGGCGGTGAACAATCCCAATCCGCCACCACCGGCGGCTTCGAACAAGGCCTGATACGCGCCCGCAACCTGATCCAGATCATCCTTGCGCACATCGGTAATGATATAAACGCGCGTTTGATCGGCGTAATTATACGGTGATGAAACCGCGAAGCGATGCGGGGCAGGGGTCAGCGACAATGCGCCCGTGCGTTCAATGGCCACGCGCCAATCTTCTTCGTCATCGCCCGTGCCATCGCGCAATGTTGCGGATGTAATGGCAATGCCGTGTGCCTGTGTCTTCATCGCGGCGGCGAAGGGGATCATCGGGTCGATCCAATGACGATACAGGCCAACATCAATCGCCTGTCCCTCGATCCGTTCAATTTCCATCCAATCGACAAACTGATCGTCCGCGTTTCCACTCTCAAGCGTATCCAGCATGGCGATCCACGGGCCAATCGTCATTTCGCCACGACGTTGCAGGGACGCGGCGACGGATTCCAATCGACGGCGCGTATCGGTATCCAGCGTGGCCGATTGTTCGCCCAAGCGGCGGCGCAACCGCCCGGCCAGCACCATCATCGGGGTGCGCAAATCATTCAAACGGGTTTTCAGCAAACGTGCCGCATCGCCCAGCCCATCAATCAATGGCAAGGTCGTGCATTCGAGCGAGTAGGGGCCATCCCGCCCATCCGCCCGGGCGTAAACCTGCTGGTACACCAGCGCCAGAAATTGTTCCGTCGCGCCAAAGGCGGCACGCTCCTTAAACCGCTTCGACCATCCCGGCCCGGGCAGGCTGTGCGCGGCTTGGATGATTTTCTCCAAATCTTCTTCTGCCGCGGAATCACCCGCGATCAGGTCCTCCATCCGGCGTTTCAGGCCGCGGGCGCGGCTGCGTTTGCCGCCTTCCTGCCCGAAAATCCAGCGGCGCAAATCGGCGGTTTCACGCGCGCTCAGGTTTCCGGAAAATGCCCCGTCGGCGGCGTCGAACAGGTGGTGGCCTTCGTCAAAGACATAACGATGGGGTTGGTCGTCTGGCGTGGCGGTTCCGGCCAAAGCCGTGTTGATCATGACCAGTGCATGGTTGGCGACCACAATATCCGCATGGCGGGCCTTGCGGATGGACCGTTCAACGAAGCAGCGATGATAATGGTCACAGGCGGAATGAATGCATTCCCCGCGTTTATCGGCCAACGACGTGGTGCCGCCATAGCCCAGCAAAGCGGGCAGCCAGCCGGGGAAGTCTCCGCCGCTGAGATCGCCGTCCTTGGTCGCGGAAATCCACCGCGCCATCAACCCGGCGGAGATAATCTGGGTCACATGGCGTGCGAGTGCCGCCGCATTGGCCAAATCTTCGTAATTCAGCAGGCACAGGTAATTTTCCCGCCCCTTGCGAATGGAAACGGCCCGGTCGCGCACCATCGGATCGGGGTAGAGCCGTTCCAGTTCCTGTCCGATCTGGCGTTGCAGGTTGCGTGTATAGGTGGACACCCAGACCGGCCCGCCATTCTTTTCCGCCCAGACGCTGGCCGGGGCCAGATACCCCAGCGTTTTGCCAACGCCCGTACCGGCTTCGGCCAATAAAACATGCGGTTGGTCGGCATTTTGTGCGGGCGCGAAAATGGACGCAATCTGGCCTGTGTAATCCATCTGTTGCGGGCGTGGTTCGGCGTTGCGCCCCTGTGTCAGCATACTGCGCAAACGCTCGCGCGCTTCTTCGCCGCTGACGCTGTCGTGTCCGGCGGGTGGGGGCGGCGCGCCCTCCGACCATTCCGGCAGGTTTTTCCAGATATTCAGGGCGGTGCGCGTCAAAATCTGACGGTCGGGGTCATATTCGGCATTCAGGGCGGAAAAAATATACGGCGTCCAGACCCAACCCTTGCCCTGTGCCCCCATCGCGTCGGCAATCCCGAGGAGATTCGCGCGAATCTCTTCATCTGATTCGCTGGCCCTCAGGTCGGATAAAAGCACCCGGACGGACTCGTGCAACGCCAGCGGCGCGTCCTCGGAATTCTCCCCGACATGAATGCCCAGCGCGTTCGCAATTCCAAACGGCGTGGGCACACAAAATTTTGCGGGATGAACAAATGCAAAAAGTTCGAGCACGTCATACGTGATCAGATCATCCGTCCCCAGACGATGACGCGTGTACGGTGCATGACAAACGATGACGGGACGTTTGTGAAAAATCATCCGCGCCTGGTCATGCGGGTATGATTTTATTTCGCCGTCCGGTGACAACGCAGTCGTGTTCCGCGCCGTGACCGTGATGACGGCGACGGCGGGCATGGAAACGCGTGTGCGTTTTTGTGTTTGTTCTGCGACATGTCCGGACATGATTGGACGCTATCATCCATCATCGCGCTGTTCCAGATCAAACAGCATAAAACCCCCGATTTTACGGGCCTAAATGCAAAAATCCCCGTGGGGAAGACCCACGGGGATTTTGATCACAACACCAAGGAAGAATTACTTCTTCTTGGCAGCGGTTTTGCGCTTCGTTGTGGTTTTCTTCGCAGCTACTTTTTTCGCCGGAGCTTTTTTAGCAACGGTTTTCTTAGCAGCAGCTTTTTTCGGAGCGGCTTTCTTAGCAGCGGCTTTTTTCGGAGCAGCTTTTTTCACTGTCTTCTTAGCGGCCGGCTTTTTAGCAGCAGCTTTTTTCGGAGCAGCTTTTTTCACCGTCTTTTTCACTGCCGGTTTCTTAGCAGCTACTTTTTTCTTGGCCGGAGCTTTTTTCTTCGCTGCCGGTTTCTTTGCTACGGTTTTCTTCACTGTCTTCTTTGCGGCAGGTTTCTTTGCTGCCGGCTTTTTCTTGGCTACCATTTTAGTTTCTCCCCAAGGAAGTGACATTGTCCGGTCACACGGATTGTACCAACCATTGATACGTTACCCATATAGTAACCCATTTTTTTAAAAAGAAATAAAGAAAATTACATTTTCGGAAATTGTCATCCGTGATGGTGTGACCGTGATGACACAGATGATGAGTCATTTTCATCGCGCGCATGATGCAAAAACACCCCCGGATGAATCACATCGCGGGGGTGTTTTGAATGGTGATGATGGGATCGTGATGGGGTGATGATTGATGGATGATCAGCGTGCGATCAGCACATGATAGTAGTGATAAAAATCCTGATCCAACGCATCGGCGGCATTGCCGTTCCCCCCCACGCAACCCGCAGATTTCTGCAGAATTTGCGGTGCTGTCACGGTGTTGCCCGCGGCGTATGTGCCCGTGAACGGCGTGTATGAAACCACGGTTGAAATGGGGGGCGGATTGCCGCTGGCGTCATCAATTTTCATCATGCGATTGATCCGCAAACAATCGGCTTTGCCCACCCCGGACAGGATGAAAACCAGGTCGGGTGCAGACGTGCCAACACCATCGATGGCCAGGGAGCCCGTATAAATAATTTTTTGGGTTGCGGTTGTCTTCGGCATGCCCAAACCGGCCCCGGCGGGGTCGAAAACACGGTTTTCGGCGTCGGTGCAGGCCGCAAAATCATAATCGTTGGTGGCCCAGTCATCGCTGTCGAAACAGATGTCATTCTCGCTGCCGCCCCGCGCCAGCATTTGCTGAATCGCGGTTTCCATGGCCTTGCCATCGCGCATGATCCGGGTGGCTTCGACGGTTGCGCGTTCGGTTTCCCCCGCCTGTTGGACGTTATCGCCCGTCTTGGTGATGGCGATGGTCAACGCGGTCAAAAGGGCGATGGCCAGCAGGATAAACCACAGCGCATTGCCGGATTGGCCGGATTGGGGTGTAACGGGGCTTTTACGAGGCAAAAATGGCATCATTTAAGGGGGTATCCGGGTGTTGAAAAGGGCGATAGGGCTTGCATTTTCGTATCGCATAAGCGACAAAATCAGGACCTGAAACAATTGTACCACGGTGATTTGAAAATGGGACAAAATCCAGCACAGAATTCTGAAACGACCGTAACCACAGCCGGGAACCCCCGTCTGGCGAAGCAGGTGAAGCTGGATGCCCTGAAGGCCGCCGGGATCGATCCGTATCCGCACGTTTTCCCGCGCACGCACCAAAATGGCACGCTGCAGGACATGTACAAGGACCTGCCCAACGGCACGGAAACCGATGATCATGTGGCGGTTGCGGGCCGGATCATGGCGATCCGGAACAATGGCATGTTCCTCGACCTGATGGACCCGAGCGGGAAAATGCAGGTCTTCTGCCACAAGGATTCCATGTCGGAAGAGGCCCTGTCGGTTCTCGATTATTTCGATATTGGCGACATTATCGGGGCCGAGGGCACCGTGCGCCGGACCCCGCGCGGCGAACTGTCCGTCCGCGCGAAAAAGGTCACTATGCTGACCAAATCGCTGATGCCGCTGCCGGAGAAATATCACGGCCTGACCGATGTTGAGCAGCGTTACCGCCAGCGTTACCTGGACCTGATTATGAATGATGAAAGCCGTCAGAAACTGCTGATGCGCTCGAAAATCATCTCCACCATCCGTAAATTCATGGAGGAGCATGGCGCGATCGAGGTTGAAACCCCGATGATGCACCCGATCCTGGGCGGCGCGTCGGCGAAGCCGTTCGTCACGCACCATAACGCGCTGGATGCGGACTTCTTCCTGCGTATCGCGCCGGAACTGTATTTGAAACGCTTGATCGTCGGTGGTCTGGCCGATGCGGTATTTGAAATCAACCGCAATTTCCGGAATGAAGGGATTTCCTATAAACATAATCCCGAATTCACGATGATTGAATCCTACCACGCGTATAAGGACTATTACGATGTGATGGATCTGATCGAAAAACTGGTGCAGGCCGTGGCCATGGCAGTGCACGGTACTCTGGAAATCCAATTCCAGGGGAACACCATCAATCTGGGCAGCCCGTGGGCGCGCAAGGGTATGGTTGAACTGGTGCAGGAAGAAACCGGCATCGACTTCATGCCGATGGATGCGGCCCAGGCCCATGCAGAAGCCAAAAAACTGTGTATCCATGTCGATCCGAAGGCCAACTGGGGCCAAGTGGTCGAAGCCATCTTTGGTGAGAAGGTGGAGCATAAACTGATCCAGCCGATCCACGTGATTGACCACCCGCTGGATATTTCCCCGTTGTCCAAGGTTCACCGCAACAACCCGCGTCTGGTTGAACGGTTTGAGAGCTATATCAACGGCTGGGAAATGGCCAACGCCTTTACCGAGCTGAACGACCCGAAAATTCAGCATGACCGCTTTATGGACCAGGTGGCCCAGCGCGAAGGCGGCAACGAAGAAGCCATGATGGTCGACCACGATTTCGTCACCGCACTGGAATACGGCCTGCCGCCGACGGGGGGCTGGGGAATGGGGATCGACCGTCTGACCATGATCATGACGGATTCCCACAATATCCGCGAAGTGATCGCGTTCCCGACGTTGAAACCGGAAAAATAAGGGCTTCAATGTCGATCTGTTTAAAGGCGACCAGCGATGGTCGCCTTTTTTACGTATTGTTAGGAAATTCCACGTAGGGTCGGGGGTAACTCTGCGTCAAAGATAGGGGGGCGGGCATGTCACATATGCCGACATTAAAACATAACGATATGGTCGATATCCTGACCCATGATGGGTGGAAATGTGTTGGCCAAACGGGAAGTCACGAACAATTCAAACATGACGCCAAACCGAATGTGGTGACGGTAACCAACCATGGTCCAAAAGACATTCCCTGCGGAACGGTACGCAGTATCCTGAAAACGGCTGGGCTGGACAATGTGCTGAAGCAACTGCAACACGGCGCATCCATCAAGCAACTGAGCAAGCAGATGGCCAAAGAGATGCGGGCGCATCTGGCCTAAGGGAAACGATCATGAGCAAATCTTATGTCGCGTTGATCCGCAAGGAAGAGAACACGGAATACTGGATTGATATTCCCGACGTGCCCGGGTGTGCGTCATGTGGCGACACGATTGATGCGGCCATCGCCAATTTTGAAGAGGCCTTGCAGTTCCATTTGCAAGGCATGAAAGAATCGGGTGTCTTCCTGCATGAACCACGTTCAGTTCAGGACGTCCTGCGCAGCGAAGAAGACCCGTTCATCGAATCTTATATGGTGGAGATCGATGATATGACCCCGCATCTCAAGCTTCGCTTTTCGCGCCTGTCCATTGCGTGACAATCGCATCCATCTCCGGGCGCGGGCGTTCCTCTGGTGCTTCGGATGGTGTGCCCAGATAGATAAACCCGGCAACCTGATCCTGATCCGTTTTTAAACCCAGCGCGGCCCGCACGGGTTCGCTGGTCGCATACCATTCGGTGACCCATTGGGCGCCAAAGCCCATCATGGTCGCGGCCAGAATCAAATTCTGGCACGCCGCACCAGCGGACAGGATTTGCTCCCACGCGGGGATTTTTCCCTCGCGCACATGGGACAGGACCGCGACAACCACGGGCGCGCGCAGGAAGCGTTCGGATTCCAGCTCCAGCTTGGCGGGTTCGGCATCCGGGTTGTCCTGTTTCCATGCCTGGGCCAGGATTTTTCCGAAATCGGCGCGGGCCTCCCCGGTAAAAGTCACAAAAGACCAGGGGGCCAGCTTGCCATGGTCGGGGACGCGGGCGGCAATTTGCAGAATGGTTGCCAATTGCTGGTCATTCGGTCCGGGCGCGGCCAGGGTCTTGATCTTGCAGGACCGGCGGCGCAGCAGGAATTCAATCGCGTCGGGCTGGACGGTGGCGGGCTGTGGCGTGATGGTGGTCATTCAACGCTTTCCTCTGGTCGGATGGGATAAAATCGGCAAGAATGGGAAGACTTATTCCTCGTGCCGGGCAATCATATACGTTGGCTTTGATGAAATACAATCTCTTCGAAAATTCGTTTTTTCAGGATAAACGCCGCGTGGCCTTGCTGGTTGCGGCCGGTGTTGTCTTGGGCGGGATTGTCGCGGTCGCGACCATGCCGGACCCGGTCACAAACAAAAGCCCGGTCACACATGTTTTACAACCCGTGCCCGCAGGGATGATGACGTTGCGGGGGGAGGGCACGTTGCCCGATTTACATGTCGCGCAACAAAGCGATCCTGTGCTGAAAGATATGACGACCGCTTTCGCTGCGGCTGGCGCGGTGGGGCTGTTATCCAGCGTGAATGATCTGGATAATCGCATTATGGCGTTGCTGTTCCGCTGGGGTGGCGTGGATAACGTTAATCCGGACAGTTACGGTGGCGGTATGGACGGGCGCATTATTGCCCTGTTGCAAAAAGCCGGGCAGGTGTCCGCCGACGTTCGCCCGGATATGGTGATCAAGGCGGATGAAGTCGTGCGCCTGACCCAGCGCTGGAACAACGGCTTTAATCATTTTAAAATCCGTTTGCTGGCCCAGGCCGCCGGACCGGAAGTGTTCGATGGACAGATTCGTTACGATGTTCGCAGTGACCGGCTGGATGTGACGGGGGGGTTGTCGCCGGCTTTTATGACGCAATTCGCTGGTGCGGTGCGCGGTAATCCGCAATCGGCCGCCATCATGGCGCAGTTTTTGGATTTCATCGATTCAACGCGTGGATTTGCAAATTTATCCGAAGCCGATCAGGACGCCATCATGGCCCTGTCCGCCGGAGATCAGGGAGAGTAACGATGCAAATTATTAAGGTCTGGCTGAAAATTACGGCGTTTTTGGCGGTGCTGGGCTGGGTCTTGCATTGGGCCAGTCCGGATTTTGCCGCGTGGCTGGATGGCGTATTCTCGAAAAAAGACGCGCCGATTGTGGTTGAGCAGGGCGCGCCGCAGACGGATTCCATCCCACCATCCGACGCTGGGGCGATTCGGGCCGATCAACGCGCCGATGAAAAGGATGATGCGAAACGCATTCCGCGCGCACCCTATCAATTCAATCAGTAATTGGGGCAATAAGTCTGGATTTTATTCTTCGGTCCGTTCGGCCAGGACGTAGCCCAGCCCGCGCAGTGTCGCAATTTGTACATCGGCACCTGCATCGTCCAGTTTTTTACGCAGGCGATGCACCAGAACCTCGATCGAATTTGATGACCCTTGTTCGCCGTAACTGTACAGACGGCTTTCAATCAGCTCTTTGCTGACAACCTTGCCGTTGTTCCGCATCAATTGTTCCAGCAAGTCAATTTCGCGGCGGGTCAGTTTCATAGGGGAATTGATCACGCTGGCCGTATGGGCGTTGGTGTCCAGCGCCAGATTGCCCACGGTGATCACCGCGTCCAAGGCTTGCGCCGGGCGGCGGAGCAGAGCCCGCACGCGGGCGGTCAATTCCGGCATTTCAAACGGTTTGGGCAAATAATCATCCGCGCCCAAATCCAACCCCTTAACCTTATCATCCACGCCTTGGCGCGCGGTCAGAATCAGCACGGGGATGTTTTTATTGTGTTCGCGAATTTTTTTGAGAAGGGTCAAACCATCCTGATCCGGGAGGCCCAGATCAGTGATGATCAGATCATAGCTTTGCGTGCGGACAAGGGCGAGGGCTTCATCCGCCGTGAAGGCGCAATCGCTCTCATACCCCGCCTGGTGCAGGCCAGCGGCGATGAATTGGCTTAATAATTCGTCGTCTTCGATCAATAAAAGACGCATGGATCTTTCTTACTATCATGGGCGCGCCCCACCCATCGCACTGCCATCGTCGGGGGAGAAGAAAGAAAATCCAATCTTCTTCCGCATGGCATTCAATTCGCGCGACAGTTCCAGACGCAAAATATCATCAGAAACCAATCCCAAAAACCGACCGTTTTGTTCGACCGGTATATAGGGAAATCCATTCTGGCATACTGTTTGGAAAACGTCACGGCACGATTGTTCGGCATCCACAGGGGTGGGGGCGGTGTTCATGACCTCGTCCAACGGGGTTTTTTCCGCCTCTTTCCCACTGCGCAGGACATTGCCGAGATAGCTGGCATAGGTAAAAATACCCACCAGATCGCCACGGTCCATTACCGCTACATATTGGGTTTTATAGCGGTACATCAAATCCAGCGCATCCGCGGCAGAGGCATTGTGCTCTATCCTTGGGGTTATGCTGCTCCGGACTAATTTGCCAACGGCTTTGCCGGGGCGGGTATTGGAAGAAGGGGGCATCTTGGACATTTAAAGTCTCCTGTTTTTCAATGAATTAAGGTTTTTTCCAACACCTTTTTCATAATCTTTTATTTCCTTTATGATGCGGTGCCGAACTTACGGACGACTTACCGCCTTCGAAAAACAGGATTTTTTGAAAATATTTCCATAAAAATAATTCTGTCAGTTTTCTGTCAGCTTGATCGGCGAAACTGAACATACGGTCGGATTGCCAAATACCTGTAGCGCCGCCAACCGCCCCCTCTCTCCTCGGTGGCTTACAGGTTAAACTCCGACCCCCACACTACCTGCACACACGTCTAAGCCCGGATCAGCCCCCCTGATCCGGGCTTCCTTCTTTCCGGTGTGGTTTGGTTACAATTTCGGATCGTAATTTTTCCAGTATGCCGGGCGATCTTTGCGCGGGATCGCGGCCCAGCCACGGTTGAGGACGTCATATTGCGGATCGATCCACAATCCGTTGTCCATCACCTTGCGCCCGTCGAGATAGATGATGCCATCTTTCCCATACAGCATCGTGGTGATGTCCCAGTGCAGTTTACTGCGCCCGCCATTATCGACCTTGACCGTCACGCCCTGGTATTCGGTGTAGGAATAGGGACGGCCAAGCGCCAGATGGAATGACCCGCCGATTTTTTCGACCAACAGGCCATTGGCCACATGCTGTTTCAAATGCGGGTTTGTGCCAATGCCCAATTCCCCGACAAATCGCGCGCCATCATCCATCTCAACCGCGCGTTTAAAGGCTTCAAGCCCGGCCTTTGCGTCATATTTGACCAATTCACCATTTTTAAATTCCATGGTCAGGTCTTCGATCAACGCGCCGCCATGGGAAAATTTCCCCTTGGCCACCACGATGCCGTTGACACTGTCCTTGCGCGGAGCGCTGAAAATTTCCGACCCCGGTACGTTCTTGGCGATCAGGCTGTTGCAGAACGTGAAATGCGAACCGTCATTGTCCACCAATTCCATCGACACATCGGTGCCATCATTGTTGGTGATGCGGACATGCGTGGCGGTGTTAAATTCCTGGATCAGTTTTAAATGCGCGTCACTGATCGCATCCCACGGCTGGTCACACATTTCGAAGAACAATTTGATGTAATCATTGTATGCGATGCCATCAATTTTTGAATCGTTTTCGGTGGGAATACAGGTCAACGTATAAAACACTTCGCCCGTTCCGGCCTTTTGGAAGAAGGGGGCGGTATCATGATCATAGATCTTGGCCTTGTCCGGGTTGGCGTGAACGATTTTTCGGTTCGGGGTGTTGGCGCGCACAATCATGCTTTTATTCACGCCGCCCACCATGCGCATATAATCGGCGGCCAAGGCCTTTACGCCATCGGGCGTGGCATGATTCAGCACCAGGGAATGAAAATCGCTGTCCTGGAAATAAACGCTGAACGGCACCTTGTCGCGCAGGCACCATTGCACCAGATAGGGACCAATGGCGCGCGACGTATCGCCCAAGCGCATGGTCACCACATCATGGTTTCCGGGCTTGCCGTTATACAGTTTTTTGGCCAGGGACAGGTTCAGCTTGTCTTCCACCGGCGGCGCGGTAAAGGCGGACCATCCACCTTGTGCCATGTCCTTCAAATCCGCGCGGAAGGATGATTCATGTTCCAGCCCAGCCACAACGATATAGGCCAGCCGTTGCATGTCGCTGAGCGTGGCCAGCAGGGCGTCGGTATCGGCGCGTTTGTAACTCTGGTCGATCCTGGGCAACAGGGCCTCGGCTTCGGCTTTCCACAATGACGATCCCTTGGCCAGACCTTTGATGGTTTTGACCTGGTCTTTGTAATACGGGCCCAGCGACTGGATTTTCATGGTGAATAAACTCCCTTACATATCTGGGGGGATTTTAGGCGGTTTTTGACCGTCCGTGCAAATGGCGAAAAAACAGATCTGTTTCATTTGAGTTTCTGCTTTGTTCCCCCTATATAATGCGTATGACCAAATCAGCCCCAACCACCCCCGATTCGCCCCCCGGCCCGGATTTTGTCCGGCCCTTCAAAATCGTGTCCGATTACAAACCGGCGGGGGACCAGCCGACGGCGATTGCCGAACTGGTCGCCGGAATCAATAATGGTGTGACGGATCAGGTGTTGTTGGGCGTGACCGGTTCGGGCAAGACCTTTACCATGGCCCATGTGATCGAGGCGACGCAGCGCCCGGCGCTGATCCTGGCACCCAACAAAACGCTAGCGGCGCAATTGTATGGGGAAATGCGGTCCTTCTTTCCCGAAAACGCGGTGGAATATTTCGTATCCTATTACGATTATTACCAACCCGAAGCCTATGTGCCGCGGACCGATACATTCATTGAAAAAGATTCGTCAATCAACGAACAGATTGACCGCATGCGCCACGCCGCCACCCGCGCGATTTTTGAACGGCGCGACTGCATCATCGTGGCGTCGGTATCCTGTATCTACGGTATCGGGTCCAAGGAAGATTATCAGGCGATGATCGTCGACCTGAAAAAAGGCGACCAGATCAATCGTCAGGAATTGATCCAGCAATTGATCGCCCTGCAATATAAGCGCAATGATCTGGCCTTTGAACGCGGCACGTTCCGTGTGCGCGGCGATACGGTGGAATTGTTCCCGGCGCACTATGAGGATAAAGCGTGGCGGTTCTCCCTGTTCGGGGATGAATTGGAAAACGTCACGGAATTTGATCCGTTGACGGGGGAAAAATTCCTGACGCTGAACGCCGTGCGCGTTTACGCCAACAGCCACTACATCACCCCCGGCCCGACGATGGAACAGGCCATTCGTAACATCAAAGCGGACCTGAAAATCCGTCTGGCCGAATTCCGGGAACAGGGCAAGTTGTTGGAAGCCCAACGTCTGGAGCAACGCACGCAATTCGACCTGGAAATGCTGGCCGCCACGGGCATGTGCGCGGGCATTGAAAACTATTCCCGGTATTTAACGGGCCGCGCCCCGGGCGAAGCCCCGCCGACCTTGTTCGAATATTTGCCCAAAGATGCGTTGATCTTCCTGGATGAAAGCCACGTCATGGTGCCACAAATCGGCGGCATGTATAACGGCGACCGCGCGCGGAAAACGACCTTGTCCGAATACGGGTTCCGCCTGCCATCCGCCATGGATAACCGCCCGTTGAAATTCGATGAATGGAACGCCATGCGCGGGCAAACCATTTTCGTCTCCGCCACCCCCGGTCCATGGGAATTGGAACAGACCCAGGGTGTGTTCTCCGAACAGGTGGTCCGCCCCACGGGCTTGACCGATCCGCCAGTTGAAATCCGCCCCACCACGCATCAGGTTGATGATCTGATGGGCGAATGCAAGCGCGTCGTGGCCAAGGGTGGGCGCGCGCTGGTGACGACGCTGACCAAGAAAATGGCCGAGGACCTGACCGAGTATCTGGCCGAAAACGGATTGAAGGTGCGTTACCTGCACAGCGATGTTGACACGCTGGAACGCATCGAAATTATCCGCGATTTACGTTTGGGCGCGTTTGATATTCTGGTGGGCATCAACCTGCTGCGTGAGGGATTGGATATTCCTGAATGCCATCTGGTCGCCATTCTGGATGCGGATAAAGAAGGCTTCCTGCGCTCCCGTACATCGCTGATCCAGACCATTGGCCGCGCCGCCCGAAACGTGGATGGCAAGGCGGTTTTGTACGCTGACCGCATGACCAAATCGATGCAGGCCGCGATCGACGAAACCGACCGCCGCCGCGAAAAACAAAAACTGTACAACGCCGAACACGGCATCACCCCGGAATCGGTGCGCAAGGCGATTGGCGATATTCTGGACAGCGTTTATGAACGCGGCGACCATGTCACGGTCAAACGCACCGATGTCGATGGCGAAGAACTCTCATCTCCCGCCGCCATCGCCAAGAAAATCAAAATGCTCGAAGAAAAAATGCGCACGGCCGCCTCCAACCTCGAATTCGAAGAAGCCGCCAAACTCCGCGACCATATCCGTAAGCTGGAAGCGATGGATCTGGCGGTGCGGGGGTAAGGCCAAAAATCAAAAGACCCCCCGCGTTTGCGGGAGGTCTTTAAAAAGACGATTTATGTCAATGGCGCCCTTATTTCAGCAAAGCCCGCGCCGTAACGGTCAGGGTGATTTCGCTCATCCCTGGTTCGGCGGTGGGGGCGGCGCCTTTTTCCATCATGCCGTCCGATGCCATGGCCCGCATCATCATCGGCTGCGGATAGGATGGCATGGCGGAATCGACGCTGACTTCGACCAATTCAACTTTGGTTTTGCCCAGGGCTTTGCCCGCGCGGTCGGCTTTGGTCTGCACCTTGGCCAACGCGGCTTCCATCAATGAATCGCGGGCGGTTTCGGTGGCCTCGGGGGACAGGGTGTAATTCAACCCACCCATGACCAAACCTATCGCTTGCAATTCACCGGCCAGTTCCAGCAGGGCTTGCGGGTTTTTGCCGCTGATCGTGATGCCCTGGCTGCCGCGCCATTTTTGTTCTTTCTTCGGCGTGACGCCTTTTTCAACCGGCTGCGGGTTCGGGTCGTACGGGTACACGTAATAACCGTCGGTGGATGTTTTGACATCGGTGACGGCCTTGGATTTTTCAACCGCGTTTTTCATGATCGTGTTGATTTCGTTTTGCAGGATGGCGGGATCGGTGCCCTCCATCTCCACGCGCAAATTGGCGATCAACAAATCCTGTTGCACTTCGACACGTTCGGTGGCGGCGACATTCAACAATGTTTCCCCGGCGGCGGGCAAGCGCGTGGCATCCTGTGCGAAGGCGGCGGGCGTGAAGGTGAATGTGGCCAGGGCCAGAGCGGGAAGAATGAAAGCGCGCATACGGGGTATCCTTGGTTGGTGTTGAAAGGCATAGAAATGATAGAAGCATTTCAGCCGGAGAAAAGGGCTTTTTTAAGACTTTCAATACGATAGCACCTATCCTCTTGAATATAGAGGGAAAGAGCGCATTCTTATTGGGGTCAGGAGCCCCACATGACCCGATCATTCTTCGCCCTTATTGTCACCGCGTTGATCCTTGTATCCTGTGCGCCCACCACGCGCACAGTGGGGTCCAGCTTTACCGACCCGGGATTTAAACCGGGCAGTGTCCACAGCATGGTGGTGCAGGTGAAAACTGATGATCTGGGTGAGCGTCAGGCGTTGGAGGGATCGGCGGTCGCGGCGTTGACGTCATCGGGCATATCGGCGGGACGGTCGATTGATTTATTGCCACCCACGCGTGATATCGGCGACGCCGCCAGCAAACGCAAAATCATGAACAGCGGCACCGATGCGGTTTTGGTGATTACACCCAAGCAGAAGAAGGTGGTGGAGGAGTATATCCCGCCCAGCTATTATCCCGGCCATCGTCGGTATTCCCGGTATCACAGCGGGTATGGCGATTTTTACAATGTCCCCGGCGTGATCGATGGGGGGTATTTTATCCGCGAACCTGTCGCCGCGTATGATGCAACCCTGTACGCCCTGCCGCATTACCGCACGCTTTGGACCGGGCAATTCACCATTCGCGGGTCCACCGGGGCCGATTTTAATGCGCTGGCGGGGCGGTTTGGGCCGGAACTGGTCAAACGCATGGGGGGCGACGGTATTCTGGTGCCCTAGGTGCCTTGCACCATCCGGTTTGAATTGTTTATGATGACGGGGTCATCTGAACCCGTTGCCAAAGCGATTCCCTGCCATGACGTCGAAAAAAACCGAAGACAGCCCATCCTTGCCCGCAACCGAGGCCTTTGACCCGCGTTTTGCGGGGATTGATCACCTTCCGGTCACGGACGCGTTGCAGATGCAGCTCCAGGCGCAGGCCGAAGCGATCAAAGCGGTGGACGCCGCCATCCCCGATATTGATAAGGCCGTAAAGGCCGCGACCGAAGCGCTGCGGACCAATCCGCGCGGGCGGTTGGTGTATGTCGGGGCGGGCACATCGGGCCGCATCGGCATTCAGGATGGCAGTGAACTGACCCCCACATTCAACTGGCCGACCGATCGTGTGGCCTATGTCATGGCGGGCGGGTTGAAGGCGGTATTGAAAGCGGTCGAACGCGCGGAGGATAATACACGCCGCGCCGAAGTGGCGATTATCCGTCTGAAGGTCAAACCCGGTGATGTCGTCATCGGCATGGCAGCCAGCGGCACGACGCCATTCACCATCGCGGCGTTGAAACGCGCGCGCATGTTGGGTGCCACAACGATCGGCATCGCCAACAGCGAAAATGCCCCGTTGCTGGACGCGGCGGAATTTTCCATCTGCCTGAACACGGGGGCCGAGGCGATTGCCGGGTCCACTCGGATGAAGGCCGGCACCGCGCAGAAAATCACCCTGAATATGATTTCCACGCAAATCATGATCGGCCTGAACCACGTTTATGACGGGTTGATGGTGGATATGCGCGCGACCAACGACAAATTGATGAAACGCGCCGCCCGCATGGTGCGCCATGTGACGGGATGCAACGCGAAAGAAGCCGAAATGGCCTTGAACGCGGTGCAGGGGCGGGTGAAGCCCGCGATCCTCGTCGCGCTGGGGGCTGGTGTCACATCGGCCCATGCGGCGTTGGAGCATAATGACGATAATTTGCGTGCGGCCATTCGCGCGCTGAATTTATCACCGCCGAAACCGTGAGTGTTTATTCGTGTCCATTCGTGGTTCATGAATAAAAAAGCCCCGGTTTAAACCGGGGCTTTGTGTTTGTTCGATCTTGTGTTGTTTATACGACCGTCAGCGTCACATCAATATTTCCGCGTGTCGCGTTGGAATATGGGCAAACAGTATGCGCCTTGGCGACCAGAGCCTCGGCCACCGCGCGGTCCATGCCGGGCAGGGAGATTTTCAATTCAACCTGCAACCCAAATCCACCCGGAATGGTGCCAATGCCAACATGGCCGGTGATGGATGTATCGGCGGGGACGTCAATTTTGTCTTGGCCTGCAACAAATTTCATTGCACCCAGGAAGCATGCGGAATACCCGGCGGCGAACATTTGTTCCGGGTTTACACCCGCGCCATTGCCGCCCATTTCGACGGGCTTGGCCAGCGTGACATTCAACACACCATCCGGCGTGGACGCCTTGCCATCCCGGCCACCGGTTGCGGTTGCGACAGCGGTATAAAGCAGTTTTTCGATAGCCATGGTGTTCTCCTCTATGGTTGTAAATTCCGGGATTGATGATGGGCCGATGGGGTGGGGGCGTCAAGAGGGGGTGTAAACCACGAATGGACACGAATTCACACGAATGAGATTCGTTGGAGCCATAATGCCCGTCATACCGGCGCAGGCCGGTATCCAGTGGATGGACCGTATGGACCCCGGCCTTCGCCGGGGTGACGGACAAGGACTATGATGGGTTTAGTGTGTCCCAGTGATTTTTGTACAGGGTACGGCGTGTCTTTGGCAATTTCGCAATCAAATTTTGCCATTCGTCAAATGTACCTTGATCTTTTAAAATATCGAACAGGTTCGCTGTGTCGCTATTTTTAGTGAGTGGGGTGATGTGCCGCAATTCGTTTTGATCGGTTAATGTGCCATTCAAGTAAGAAAAAACGCGCTGTATTTTCTTTAAGAAAACATGCTGCCCCAAGAGAATGTCGGCTTGAAAAAGGTCTTGTGCGGCATTGTTGAACTCGTCCGCGTTGACTGTGCTGAAGAGGGTTCGCAGGAGGTCTTTACCCTTTGCGTCTTCTTCATCGATGCGTTTTTGCAATGCATCGAGGGCCGATTGATAATCTTGTTCCGTTTTGAACCCTAAGGCCATGGTGAGCGCCGTGGTGTAATCGCGCCGCCAATCAAGCGCCTTGCTGACAATGCATTCAATTTTATCGTCACACGATTCTGCGCGTGGCGGTTCGGCGATTTCCAGTATTTTTTTGTGAATCCATGTTTTCATGGAATCAAGGGCAATGGTTTGCAGGCGGGTGGTTTTTCTTGCCATGGCTTTTCCCTGTTTTTTGTTTTTGTGTACGCAGGAAACATCCTATGGATCCCCGCTTTCGCGGGGATGACAGAAACCTAAGCGACTACGTCGCTAAGTTTTCTGTCACTTCTCATCACCCATTTTAAGGGCCGCAATAAACGCCGTCTGCGGGATTTCGACGTTGCCGTACTGGCGCATTTTCAACTTACCCTTTTTCTGCTTTTCCAGCAGTTTGCGTTTCCGGGTGGCGTCGCCGCCGTAGCATTTGGCGGTCACGTCCTTGCGGAAGGCGGAGATGTCTTCGCGGGCGATGATTTTGCCACCGATGGCGGCCTGGATCGCGATTTTGAACATCTGGCGCGGGATCAGGTCTTTCAATCGTTCGCACAGATGGCGGCCGCGGCGTTCGGCCTGGGACCGGTGGACGATCATGGCCAGCGCGTCGACGGATTCCTGGTTCACCAGAACGTCCATTTTCACCAGATCGCCTTCTTCGTACCCATCCATCTGGTAATCGAAGCTGGCGTAACCACGCGAAATGGATTTCAGGCGGTCATAGAAATCGAAAATCACTTCGTTCAGCGGCAGGCGGTAAACCAGCATGGCGCGGTTGCCGACATAGGTCAGCTCGATCTGTGATCCGCGGCGTTCCTGACACAATTGCAACAGGCTGCCCAGATATTCATCCGGGGTCAGGATGGTGGCGCGGATCCACGGTTCTTCGATCTTATCAATGCGTACAACGTCCGGCATGTCGGCGGGGTTGTACAATTCCATGATCGTTTTGTCGGTCTTGTGAATTTTATAAACAACGCTGGGTGCCGTCGGGATCAGGTCGAGGTCGAATTCACGATCCAGTCGTTCCTGAATAATCTCCATGTGCAGCAGGCCGAGGAAGCCGCAACGGAAACCCATGCCCAAGGCCTGCGAACTTTCTGGTTCGTAGTGCAACGACGCATCGTTCAGTTTCAGCTTGCCAATCGATTCCCGCAATTTTTCGAATTCGGATGAATCGACCGGGAACAGGGAACAGAACACCATCGGCACAGACGGTTTGAAGCCGGGCAGGGCCTGCGCCGCCGGTTTGCGTTCGTCCGTAATCGTGTCACCAACGTTGGTTTCGGAAATGTCCTTAATCGCCGCGGTGATGAAGCCCATTTCACCGGGGCCCAGTTCGTCGACCATCACGTGTTTCGGCGTGAAGATACCCACGCGTTCCACTTCGCGCGTGGCGCCGTTGCTCATAAACTTGATCTTCTGACCCTTGCGCAGGGTGCCATCAATCACGCGGACCAGAATGACAACGCCCAGATACGGGTCGTACCATGAATCAACCAGCAGGGCCTTGGTCGGCGCGGTCACATCACCCTTCGGCGGCGGCAGGCGTTCGCAAATGGCTTCCAGCAAATCGGTGATGTTCAAGCCCGATTTACCCGACACGCACACGGCGTCGGATGCATCAATGCCGATCACATCTTCGATCTGCGTGCGCACGCGTTCAACGTCGGCGGCGGGCAGGTCGATCTTGTTAATGACGGTGATGATTTCGTGATTGTTGTCGATGGCCTGATACACGTTGGCCAGCGTTTGCGCCTCAACCCCTTGCGTCGAGTCGACGACGAGGAGGGAGCCTTCGCACGAGGCGAGCGAGCGTGATACTTCGTATGCGAAGTCAACGTGGCCCGGCGTGTCCATCAGGTTGAGCTGGTACGTCACGCCGTCCTTGGCGGTCCAGTTCAGGCGCACGGTCTGCGCCTTGATGGTGATGCCGCGTTCGCGTTCGATCTCCATGTTATCGAGAACTTGTTCCTTCATCTCCCGCTCGGCCAGGCCGCCGCAGGTTTGAATCAGACGATCGGCCAGGGTGGATTTCCCGTGGTCGATGTGGGCGATAATCGCAAAGTTGCGAATTTCAGAAAGGGGCTTGCTCATGGCCGGGACAATAGGGATCTGGCCCCGAAAAAGCAACGATTTCCCGCGTTTATCCCCGGTCAGAATGACGGGAAAGCGGGGTTTTGAGGGGCTGGTGGCATCGGTCTGTTTATGGTAATGGTGGGGCAAAATAAAAAACCTAAGGACAGGGACCATCCAATGAAACCTTTGCCGCCGCCCCATCGGCCCGGCCAGTCATGGCAGAATCAGGCCTTTTTTGCCGCCGCGGGCTTTGCGCTCGGGCTTTGGTTGTTGCGCGGCATGGTTGGGGCGTATGACCCCGCAAATGCGGGCGGGGTGGGAATGCCGCTGGCGGAACCACTTGATTTGACTTGTATTGCTTTGGGCTCGGCGCACTACCCCGCCGTGGACCCGAAAACAATGTCATTGCTGCGCATCGAAAAACGGGCGCAGGAAACGGATATTGGGCGGGCCACAATGGCCACCGCCTTGGCGGAGGGGCTGCGTGCCTGTTTCAACCCGGCCATGGCCGTGCCGAAACCCAACGGCAACCGGACTGTCGGGGCCTATATTCTGGGCCGCCGCCGGGTGGATTTGAACCCCAGCGTGGATCCCGACATGCTGACCACAACCATGGTGCATGAAGCCCGCCACAGGGTACAGGAAGTTCTGGGCGTGAACTTTCTGGCTGAGGGCAATATCCCGGAAGCCGAGCGCATGATCGTGGCGTGGTTGACCGAAGCCGATGCGCGATTGGTGACCATTTTATCGGCGCGCGAAGCACATCGGAATGGTGACCTGAGCCAGATGGAGCGGTTGATGGCGGATTCGGCCTATCGCCCGATGATTTATGCGATGATTGCGGCTCAAGTTCAAAACCCTGATGATCGTGCCGCAGAAATGGCCGCCGCGATCAAGGCGTTTCGCCAAAGCCGCGAACTGATCGACCTGTATGATCCTGATTTCATCAAAGCCATTGTAACGTTCAGTGCGCCGTATGATCCCGCGAAACCCCGCCAGATTTTGGTGCATGACCAGATGTTGTCGAAGTTGGGCGATATGGGATCGTACGGCAATTACATGACCAGTGACCTGAAAAAATTTATCCGGGCCAGTTTCACGGATCAGGATTGGCGGGATATGAAGGCGGCGCAGGATTGTTTGCAAGACCGCAAATTGGGCAAGACAAAAGACGCATGCCCGTCATGGCCGCGCCCATCGGCGTAAGCTTTTTCCATATTTATAATGGAATTGCAAAGTTGTTGCCCCGGTGGTACATGGGGGCGGTATTTTTCTGACGAACCCAACCCAATGAGGCCCCTTATGGACCGTAAGATTCGTAATTTTGCCCTGACCTTCCCGGTGGTGATCGCCATTCTGGTTGTTGCCGTGGTGATTTATTCCGTTGTGAAACCTTCTGGCTCGGTCGCGGGGCAGGGGAGGATGGCCCATGAAGAAGTGGCCGCCAACCCGGATGTGGCTGTTGAGGAAATGGTGTGCGAATTTGACCAGTGGATCGGCAAAGAAGTGGCCGCCGCTGAAGAAGAGTTGCGCAAGCTGGGCCGCGTTGTCCGCATTTTGGGCAAGGATAGCCCGGCGACGATGGATTACCGCCATGACCGCGTCAATGTTATCCATGATGATAACGGCCAGATCATCAGCGTGACCTGTGGTTAATGCGGGGATGAGATAAAGAAAAAGCCGCTGATCATGTCAGCGGCTTTTTTTATGCGTGTGCGCGATGTGTTACATCGACGGCGTATCGTTTTTCGGTGCCGACGGGGCGGGCGTATTGGTGGCCTGCGCCGATGCGTTCAAATCCTGTCCGCCCAGATGGGTGCTGATGGCGGCCTCGGCGATCAAAGGGTGCAGGCTTTGGGCCTGTACGATATTGCCGATGACGTTGTCTTTCAGACGGTTGCTCATGATCAATCCCCTCTATTCTTTTTTATATCTTAGTGGCTGTTTTTTTTTTTTTTTTTTTTGACCGCCTCTTCCGGCTCCATCGTATCTTCGTCCACTTGCACCACCATAATCTGGTAGGTGTTTTGCATCAGCTTGGCCAGGTCACCGTGAACGGGGACGCCAAATTGGCGTACGTCGCCATCATTCATGATGAAATCCAGCTTGCTGTTCGTCATATCAAATTCCAGCCATGACAGGCGTTTGGTGAAGGGGCGGGAATGAAACACGATCAAGCGGCCCGCGTCATTCACGGCCAGTTCCAGATGAAATTTGGAATCGGTAATCTCGCTATAGGCGGGCGGCGTGATGGTATCGGTGGCCGGATTGTTAAAAAATGTCATGGGTTTTGTCTCTTTTCAAAAAGCCCGTTATCTGCGCCCATTTCACCTGAAAATAGTTAAATCATGGTGAATATGCCGATGGGTTACCCCCTTATTTTCAAGATATTGGCAAAGAAAAACGGGACCCACCGGGCCCCGTTTTGGATTCGGCGTGCAATGGTATGATTAGAGCGTCACATCATCCATGCTCAGGCCGCGATTGCCCAGGGCTGTGTCCGGGGCTTTGGCCTGCTGTTGTTGCTGGAAGGCGGCTTCGCGTTCGGCGCGGGCCGGGCTGGTCATTTCGCCCACCGGCGTTTTGACAATGTCGGTTGATCCGTCATGCGGAACGCGGAAGACCTCGTCGCGGTTCATGGCGTTGCGGCCTTCGGCCGTTGTCGGGTCCAACCCCGCGGTACTGGCGGCCAGATCGGCGGCCAGACGGCCTGTACCTTGAATGATGGCCTGCGGGCCTTCGGCCTTTGCGCCGGTTGGTGCATAAGCCGCGTGGGCATTCGGCACCAGCGTATCGACCAGACCGCCCAGAGCCTCCACCAAGAAGGAGACGAGAACTTTCAACAGGGATTCAATCTGTTCGCCCAGACCACCCCACATGCCCTTCAGTTTGTCCTGCAGCCCATCCATGCCACCGGTCAGGGCGGCGAGCGCGTCGGTCGGGATGCCCATGCGTTCCATGATCGGGCCCGCCAGCTGGTCGCCAGCGATTTCCATGCCCTTGTCCATGACGGGCTTGGCCGCGTCCATGGCCATTTGAGTAGATTTACCATCGGTGGCCACGTGCGCCACGGTCCCGGTCAGGAACGGGTGACGCAGTGCAAATTTTCCAGCGCCTAAAAGAAGTCCCAGCATTTTTTATTCCTTTCACATCCTCAAACTTTGTACCGTTTTTGTTTTTTGCGTGATCCGGATTTTTACGCGCTCCGCTTTTTATTCTTTGGGTCTTTGTCCTTGGTGCTGGCGTCACGCACGACCAGTGCCACATTGAAAAAATCGTAAATCTTTCCGCCTTCGGTCTGGATCAAAAACACGCGCTTGGCATTGTATAAATATTTGCGCACCGGGGCCTGAATCTTCGCGCCCAATCCCTTCACCGTTCCGCGATAGGACACAAAGGTCAGCGTGTCGTCATCAGCATCAAATTCGATCCAGGCGATGCTTTCTTCAAACGGTTTGTTGTGCAGAATCCAAACCTCTGAATTCTTGTTCACGACAATATCGACTTCCATATTGGCCAGCGCCGGTGGATAGACGGGGGCGGATTTGACGATGTCATCGTCACCAAGGCTAAAGCCGAATTCTTCGTCCTGTGCGCCCATATTAAAACCCGTACTTCCATTCATTGTCGTGATGTCCGTATCTTAACGAAAAAACGGCGGAATTACAACTTTTCCGCCGTTTCTAATCCTTTGAAATGGCACATATTAACCCGGCGTCGGTGCAGCATAGGCCAAATTGACGCCTGTGCGGCGGGCCACGTCCTGTTCCGTATCCGGCATTTGCGCGACCGCTGCGGGTTGTGGCGGGGTTGCGCTCTGGCCACTGGCGCTCAGGCCGAAGGTTTCACGCAGGCTGCCCGTATTGATGCCCGGTGCGGACAGGCCCATTTTTTCCGCGCCCCAGATCAGTGCGCCAACGATCAACGTGGTCATCGCGACCTGGATCATGCCGCCCATGCCGCGGCCTTGGGAAAAATTGCTCATCGTGCCCAACGCCAGAACCGCCGGGATCAACCCCCATGCGCCATTGCGTTCCAGCATGTCCATAAACCCGTTGGCCATGGTGGCACCTGCATTCGGTGTTGCCGCCTGTTGTCCGGCCTGCGGAGCCGGAGCTGTGGATGTTGGTGCCGTTGGCGCTTGTGCGGCCTGGGCAAAGGATGCCTGCGGCGTTGTTTGTTGTGGCTGCTGCGCATCCCGTTGTGCACGTTCGGCGGCCAGAATTTGTGCGGCTTCGGCTTCGCGCGCGGCTTCTGTCGTCGCGGCGGCGGACAATTGTGCGCCATCCGGATCTTGTTCCGGGCGGAACGTGGTCAGCCAGTGCTGGGCCGTGGCTTCGGCGCTGGCGGCCATGCGCATGGCTTCCAAACCGCGCAGGGCCTTTTCATTGTCAGCGTCATCATAATAATCTTCGATTTTTTCGAAAATTTCGTCATTGCGGATGGCGTCAGCCATGCTGATCACGCGGCCTTGGCCCAGATTAACGCTCGCGGGCAATTCAAAGCGCGTTTGAATATCGGCATAGGTTTTGGCCATGTTGTCCGGTGTATATTTTTGTTCAACACGGGCCCATTCTTCAGCATTCAGGCTGGGGTCCATGGCCATGTCGCTAACAAATTCCGGGCGGATCATACGGCTCATGACCGGATCCACATCAAGTTCAGAGAGCAGGGCATCAAATGCAACTGCACCGCCGGTTTCGGTTGCGGCCATGGCAAATACACCGCCAAATCCGGTTGCTGTGTATCCTGCCAATGCTGCACGAATTGGATTGATCGCGTCTTGTGAAATCAAGCCTGTGTCCGCGGCCAGTTCGGCGCGTTCGTTGGCGAAGTAGGAAGCCCCCCCGTTAAAGGCTGCGCCCAGCAGAGGCACACCTTTTCCGCCAATTGTCGCCACACGTCCGATTTTGGACAGAACACCGGCGCCACCCTTTGCGGCGACGGCGACGTTGTCGATCAGGCGTTCACCAGCGAAAAGAGCATCATCAGCGATGTGCGGCAAAGCGAGAATGTCAGCCATAATGGTGTACTCCTCGTTTGAACCTTAACCAGCAGGGGTGAAGGCCAGCGGGGCCGGTTTCGGTTGTTGTTCAATATCCGCTTGCAACGCTGCCGGGGCAGGACCGCTCGGTAGGCCAAAAGCTGCCGGATTGAATTGGGCGGCGGTGCCACTTTGCGGGCCGTCGTTGTTCATCAGGCCGTTCAGAGCCGGGCCGGCGAATTTACCAATCACACCACCCAGAACGGCACCGATGATCATGCCGACGATACGGCCCATGATGCCATCACCGCTGAGTGCGCCAATCGCCGCGCCAATGGCGGCGCCTGGGTTATTGCCAAACGCAGCGCCCATGCTTTGCATCAGGCCTGCAATCGGGTTTGCATTTTGATTGAACGTGTTTCCGAGGTTCATCGTGCTTCCATCGCTGGACACGGTCGGGTCTTGCGCGGCTTCTGGGCTTGCTGTCCCTGTTGCGCCGGCAATGAAATTCGTTGCGGCTTCTTGGCCCAGATCAAGGGCGTCGGGGATCAGGCCGCCAGCGGTTGTGCCAATGCCTTGGCCAGTGACGACGTCGGTAGCGAGTGTCGCGCCGATACCCGTTTTAATCGGGTTGGAAATGCCTAATCCCAGCCCTTTGCCGGCCAGTTTGAATGTTGTTGATAATGCACCCATCGCTACGCTCCCTCAAATTGCCGTCACACAAACATGTTTTTTGCTTTTTGTTATTGTGTCCTCACCATACGGAAAATAGGTAAACAAGGTCTTAATATCTCACAATTTACATAATTTTATTTTGAGATTGGGGCTAACGTGCTGTTTTGCAATGATTTTAAAGTGCAGGGTTGGGGCGGGCTTAGCTGGTCTTCTTTAATTTTTCCAGCCGGTCCATGCGATGTGTGCCATCGGCCGGACCGTAGAAGCCGGGCAGTTCGGGCAGCGGGCGCAGAGAGACACATGCGGTGGGTAGGGTTTCCTCATCCCCCAGAACCAGGAAGCCATCCGGCTCCAGCGTGCGGGCGAGGTTGTCGAGGATGCGGGTTTTGGCCGCGTCATCCATCGCGCATAAAACATTACGGCAGAAAATCACATCAAACGGCCCCAGATCGCGCACTGGATCAAGCAGGTTGGAATGCAGGAAATCAACCATGCTCATGATTGATGAATCCAGCTGCCATCCGCCACCATCGGCCTGATGAAAATATTTGATCAGCATCGGGCTGGGCAAGCCGCGTTGCACATCAAATTGCGAATAATGGCCTTCACGGGCTTTTGACAAAACGCTGTGCGATATATCGGTGCCGATAATATCAATGTCCCAGTTCTTTAATGGCGTGCCGCATTCCTTCACCGCCATGGCGATGGAGTAGGGTTCTTCCCCGGTTGAGCATCCCGCGGACCAGAAGCGTAGAGATTTATATTTCGCCCGTTCCTTGGCCAGATAGGGGATGATTGTGTTTTTTAAATCTTCAAATGGGCGGGCGTCGCGGAAGAACATGGTTTCGTTCATCATCATCGCTTCGACAACGTCGATGATTAAAGCGTTTTCCGGCACACCGCGCAGGGCGATCGTCATGGATTCAAATGTCGGGTAACCCCATTTTTTTGCAATCGGGGTCAATCGGGCATCCAGCAACGAGGATTTATCCGGCGTTAAATCGACGCCGGTGTGCCGGTGTAACAATTCGCGGTACATTTCAAAATCAGCCAGCCGCATTCTGACCTACCCCAAACCGATTTGCAGGAATTTCGACATCAAGATTTCACTGTCGAATGGTTTCATCACATATTCATCGGCCCCGGCCTTGATCGCACGTTCAACATGAAAGGAATCGTTTTCGGCGGAGCAGAGGATGACCTTTGGGTGCGTACCGTTTTTCATGCCGCGCAGGCGTTCCAGAAATTCGATGCCACTCATCGATGGCATGTTCCAGTCCAGAACGATGGCATCGGGCATGGCGCTTTCACAGATTTCAAAGGCTTCGACACCGTTATCGGCTTCAATACATTTGAACCCGGCCTGTTCGGCAATACGGCGCGCCACTTTGCGCACCACCTGGCTGTCGTCGATCACAAGACATGATTTCATCGGGGCCCGTCTGCATCATTATGAATCAAAAGAAACGGGGAACACCCGTCCGGCCATTCTAGGCATCTGTTTCTTAAAGGGGATTTAATGCCCAAACAAAAACCCCGGCCGATCCAGTGGATGTGTCCGGGGTTTCGGAAAATGGGGGTGTAATTAGGCGCGTTTGATCAAAAACGTTACCATGCTGTCGCCAGCTTTCTCAATGGTGATGTCCAATCCGTACTGACGGCCCAGAATGCCGGTGGCAAACGGGTGAACCAAGCGGGGGTCCAGATCGGCGGGGTCCAGTTCAACGGCCAGGGCTTCCTTCACCTGGGCGCGGGGGGCGGCGTCGGGGCCGCCGGCAATCACGCGGGTTTCGCCGTTTTCGTGGGTGACGCCAATGGCACCGCCCTTGGGCATGCATTCCGCGGCCAGCATCAGGGTCGCGGTCAGGATCTTGCAAAACCCTTCCGGCAACTCAACATCGGCGAACACCGCGCGGGCGTCCCAGTTTTGTTTGATCTTGCCATCGGCGGTGATCAAATTGTCGAACGTCTTGTGAATGTCCCACGGTTTGATATTGGGGTCACGGCCACCCGCGCCATAGGCGAGGCGGAACACCTGCAACCGCGCGGCGGCGGCCTGGGCGCTCATGGAAATCAGGGCGATGGCTTCGTCCCCGGCATCGGCACCCATGTCTTCCAGAAATTCGACGCCGTTATTCACGGCCCCGACCGGAGAGATCAAATCGTGGCAAATGCGGGATGCCAGCAATTCCAGAACCGTGGCGTCGATCATTGTGTTGTGCATGGGAGATTCTTTTTCCTTAAGCGAAGCTGACGTCATAACCAATTTTCCCGACTTCTGTGCGAACCATATCTTTCAGACGTTCCAGTGCATCGGCGCTCTGGGCCTCTGCCCGGGTGACCAGCACGTTTTGCGTGTTGGAGGCGCGCAGCAGCCACCAGCCATCTTTCGTGTTTACGCGGGCGCCGTCAATATCATTCACGGCAATAGACGGATCTTTTTGCGCCTGTGCCTTGACCGAGGCCACGACAGCAGCGACCAGATCAAATTTCTTCACTTCGTCCACTTCGAACCGGATTTCCGGCGTGTTGAAGATTTGCGGCAAATGCGCGGTCAGGGTGGAGGCCGGGGCGTTTGCGTCAATCACGGCATTCATCAAACGAATGCCGCAATACAGCCCATCATCAAACCCGTACCAGCCATCACCGAAGAAGATGTGGCCGGAGAGTTCACCGGACAACGGTGATTTTTCTTCCGCCATTTTCGCCTTGATCAGTGAGTGGCCGGTTTTCCACATCACTGGCTTGCCGCCCAGGCGGGCGATTTCGTCGTACATGACCTGGGAACATTTCACATCACCCACAATGGTCGCGCCCGGGTGGCGTTTCAGCACGTCACGGGCGTAAATGGTGATGAGGGAGTCGCAACGCAAAATCCCGCCTTTTTCATCCACGGCACCAATGCGGTCGGCGTCGCCGTCAAAGGCAATGCCCAGATCGAAGCCGTTGTCTTTGACGCACTTGATCAAATCTTCCAGATTGTGGTCGACCGTCGGGTCCGGGTGATGGTTGGGGAAGGTGCCATCAATTTCATCGAACAGCAGGATATGCTTGCCCGGCAATTTCTTGGTCAGGCGGCGGGTGATTTCCCCGGCGGCGCCGTTGCCGCAATCCCAGACGACGTTCAACGGCTTGTTCGTCTGTTTCAAATCGGCCATCAGGCGGTCGACATAGATATCCTGAATATCAAATGTTTTGATCGAGCCTTCGCCGGTTTCGTAATCGCCTTCACGCGCGATGCGGCCAATCTCCTGCACCGCCGGGCCGTACACCGGGCCGGTTTGCAGGGTCATTTTAAAGCCGTTGTAATCGGACGGGTTGTGCGACCCGGTAATCATAATCCCGGCATCGGTTTTCAAATGTTTGACAGCGTAATACAGCATCGGTGTGGGGCCGAGGCCGATATCGGTGACATCCAATCCCACGGCCATCAAACCGCGCACAACAGCCGCCGACAAAATCGGGCTGGATGCGCGGCCATCGAAACCAAGCGCCACCGTTTTTCCACCCTTGCGGCGGACATAGGTGCCATAGGACAGGCCAACAGCATAGGCCACATCTTCGGACAGGTTTTTTCCGACCTGACCGCGAATGTCGTATTCGCGCAAGATTTCCTGATCGAATTTAAAAGCTGCTGGTGCCATCTCTGTTTTCTTCGCTGTGTTTGCGGTTGTCATTGGTAATCCCCCTTACAAATGTTGGGCATGTTTTTTTATGATGGATTTGACAGTGTCACCGATTTCCGGGTCGTGCATGGCAAAGGCGATGTTGGCCTCGATAAAGCCAACACGGCTGCCGCAATCGTAACGCTGCCCGTCATAACGCAGGCCGTGGAACGGTTGCTGGCCGATCAGATTGGCCATGGCGTCGGTCAATTGAATTTCTCCGCCGACACCCGTTTCGAATTTGTCGAGGTACGCGAACAATTCTGGCTGCAGGATATAGCGGCCAATGATGGACAGGGTGGAGGGCGCGTCTTCCGGCTTTGGTTTTTCAACCAGCCCCTTGATATCCACGCGCTTACCGTCATCGGATTTGATATCAAGGATGCCGTAGCTGGCCGTTTTTTCGCGCGGCACATCCATGACGGCGACCAGATTGCCGCCGGTTTCATTATAAGTCTGGATCATCTGGCTCAGGCAGCCAGGACCACCGGGGTTCAGCACCACATCATCGGGTAGCAAAATCGCAAACGGATCATCGCCGATCAGTTTCTTTGCGCACCAGATGGCGTGGCCCAACCCCAACGGTTTGGGTTGACGCGTCAGGAACAATTGCCCGGCGGGAATTTCGGATGTTTTGACTTTTTCGGCCAGATCGGGTTTGCCGCGTTTTTCCAACAGGGCGGCCAGTTCGGGCTGGTAATCAAAATGCTCTTCCAGCATTTCCTTGAACCGGCCCGTGATGAAGACGAATTCATCAATGCCTGCATCGCGCGCTTCTTCAATCGCGTGCTGGACCAGCGGACGGTCGACGAGGGGGAGCATTTCCTTCGGCATGACTTTTGTCGCGGGCAGGAAGCGCGTGCCCAGCCCGGCAACGGGCAGGACGGCTTTACGAATGGGCTTCCACTGTTTCGATGTGCTCATCGGTTGCCATAATCCAAAGGTTATTATGAAGTGGGTGGATTAAGGCATAGGGCTGGGGGGTTTTCAAGGGTGGGGTCTTTCTTTTCCGTATTAACGTTTCGGTAATGCCCCTTATATAAGATTTCGCTCATGGGACCTGAAGATGTAACACGACGCGATGTTGAGAATTTTCTGGCCGGGCGGGACATGGTGGATGCCCGCGTGGTGGACCAGATTTGCGACCGGGTTCGACAGGATCCAAAGGCGCAGAGCGAAGTGGCGCAAATGTTCAACAATGCGGCGGGCAATATGATGAGCGGCATGCGCTCTAATAAATACCTTCTGGCAATGACCCAGACATTACAGGACCCGGAATTTTCCGACGTTCGCGACCATATGATCCGGGCCACGCAGGCCATTCAAAAAGCCATGGAAGGGTTTTTAGAAAATGATGCCCTGGCCGAAGCGATGGAGGATAACCCGCGTACGGACCAATGGGGGCAACCGACATTGTTCGTGCAGATGAAACCCGAGAATGCCGAGCTTTTGGTGTGTGATCCGAATTTCATGGACCCGCTGGCGCGGATCAGCAACATGAAACCCCTGTCCGAAGAGCGCGTTGAGCAGTTTAATGACGCGGTGTCCCAACGGGCGCGGGCATTGTACCCGATGGATGAAGAGGCGTTCCGTCAGGAAGCGGTCAAAGCCGAGCCGCAGGGGCAGGATTTGCTGCGCCGCTTTGGGCTTGTGGACGGGCCGGGGGTTTAGGTCTTTTTCTTTTTCAACAACCGATCACGTGCGGCGTTCAACCGTTCCGCCACCCACGGGCTGCCCTGCTGGTCGGGGTGCATGGCTTTCATCAGGCGGCGATAGGCGTCCTGAATTTCGTTTTCTTCTGGCTCCCCTGACAGGCCCAAAATCTCCAATGCTTCGGCGCGGGTGAGATCCTGACTGCGCGGGGGGCGGGATTCTGTTTGTGTGTGGCGCGGGCTGCGAGCACGCAATATTCCCATAATAATCGGGGCGAGGGCCGCAATCACGCCCATAGCCGCCGGCAACCGCCCGGTCAGTGCCAGCAACACGACCGCAATCGCCACGCCTAGAACGCCAGCCGACAGAAACAGACTTTTGACCTGGTGCGTATTGGCGTTCAGCATGAATTGATACAGGCCATACAGCGCCAGCAAAAGGGCGATAATCCCCAAAATGTAAGGCATCGGTTTTCCCCGTGTGGGTGCGTTAAAAAGCATGGACACCGCGCGCGGTGCCGTTACTATTCTATCCTATGACACACAATCAAAAAAAGGCCAACGTCATGTCCGCACCATCCAGTCGCCTGTCCGATGTTCGCACGCATATGATGCAGGAGGGGATCGATCTGTTTCTGGTCCCGCGCGCGGATGAATTTCAGGGCGAATATGTACCCGCAGGTGCTGAACGTCTGGCGTGGGTCAGCGGATTTACCGGATCGGCGGGCATGGCGGCGATTGCCATGGACAAGGCCGTGGTGGTCACGGATTCCCGTTATGAATTGCAGGTCGTGGACCAGACGGATGCGGCGTTGTTCGATACAGCCATTATGGAGAAGAAAAGCCTGGGCGGCACCGTGGCCGAATGGATTGCGGGCAATGTGAAATCGGGCGCCGTTATCGGGTATGATCCGAAATTGCACACCCCGGCTCAGATCAAAGCATTCAAGGATGATCTGGCCGATCATGGTGTGGTGTTCAAGGCCGTGTCGCGCAACCCGTTGGATGCGGCATGGCGCGATCGCCCGGGATTGCCGATGAACAATGTCGAGGAATTTCCGGAGGCGATCGCCGGCAAATCCGCCTCGCAAAAACGCGATGATATCGCCGCCGTGGTGAAGAAAGAAAAACTGCACGCGATGGTGATTACCAAGCCGGATTCGATTGCATGGCTGTTGAATATTCGCGGCACCGATGTGCCGCATACGCCACTGGCACTGTCTTATGCCACGATTTATGACGATGGGCGCGTGGATTGGTATATCCATCCGGCGAAATTGACGCCACCCGTATTGCGCCCGCATCTGGGGAACAAGGTGCAGATCATTGACCCTATCGGCCTTGAACATGAAATGGAAAAACTGGCCCGCGCGGCCAAGGCGGGCAAGAAAGCCATCGGGCTGGATTTTGCCCGGGCCTCCATCTGGTTCCAACAGGTGTTGGAAGGCGCTGGGGCCACGGTGAAGGATGTCACCGATCCGATCATTATGCCCAAGGCGCAAAAAACACCCGCTGAACAACAAGCCATTATCAATGCCCACATCCGTGATGGCGTGGCGGTGACGCGGTTCCTCGCCTGGGCCGATCGTGAATTGCACAAGGGCACATATTCCGAATTGGATGTGGCCGACCGTTTGGAACAATTCCGCCGCATGGCCCCGGAATATCGTGATTCATCGTTTGATACGATTGCGGGATGGGCGGAAAACGGGGCGATTGTGCATTACCGCGCTACGCCAGAAAAATTCAAAAAAATTGATACGCCGGGGATTTTGTTGCTGGATAGCGGGGCGCAATATATTGACGGCACGACCGATATCACCCGCACGATCACAGTCGGAAATTCGGACCCGGAAGTGTGCGAAAATTATACCCGCGTGTTGCGCGGTCATATCGCCGTATCCATGGCGCGTCCGACCAAAAAAACATTGTCCGCCGATGTGGATGCGCTGGCGCGCCAGCCGTTGAAGGATGCAGGGTTGAATTACGGCCATGGCACCGGGCATGGTGTGGGATGTTATTTGTCCGTGCATGAAGACGGGGCGGGGATTTCATCGGCCCGCAAAACCCCGTTTATGCCGGGCACATTGATTTCCAACGAACCGGGATATTACAAAGCCGGGGCCTATGGCATTCGCATTGAAAACCTGGTCCTGACGCAGAAGGATTCACGGGGGCGCATGTTCTTTGAAACCGTGACCTTGGCCCCGTATGACCGCCGCCTGATCCGTGCGGATATGATGAGCAAGGACGAGCTGAAATGGCTCAACGATTATCATGCGCGTGTGGAGCAGGTGATCGGCCCGCATCTGGATGCAACGGATCGTGCGTGGCTGAAAGAGGCGTGCGCCCCTGTAAAAAAGCCTGATGCACCGCGCGCGCAACCCGCCCGCGGTGCGGCGCCCCAGCCGTAATCAGGAGGCCGTTATTGCGGCTTCGGGGTGGCGGGCATCGCGCCCTTGTAAAAACGCTCTGATGCGATTTCGGCTTCCGGGTGATATTGGATGTCGCATTTGTCCTTGGCGTACGTGGCCACATCACGCCCATCGCTGACGATCGTGATGTATCCGCCCAGGCTCAGTTTGACACTGTCATTCATGCCGCTTCGTTCGCTGCGGTACCCTTCATAATGACTGAGCGTGCCGTTTTGGTTTGTGCAGGTAATATCCATTTTTTCCGCATCAACCGTGAGCGAGTCGTAATAAGCGAACGCAAAGGCGGCGCAGAGCGACCCGCCCAGGATGGCAAAAGTGAAACCGGTTTTGTGGCTTTTTTTCATTGTAAAATCCCCGTTATCTATAATTTTTTGATTATGGGGGACAGGGTACAAAAATATGGGGTCAGGGAAAAGAAATAAAAAAAACGGGCCGTAATTGCGGCCCGTTTTTTTGAAGGATTAGAAAGTGCGTGGTTTGAACAGCGGTTCCCGCGCTGGTTTTGTCTCAACCGGAACCGGGCCAGCCTTGAACAGCGGGTCTTTCACGGTCACATTCGGGTATGGTTGCGGTACGAAACGGACGGGGGCTGCGTCGTGTTTTTCCGGGTTGGACATTGCGGCGGCTGTGGCAACGCAGAATGCAAGACCAACCAAGGTTTCTTTGACGTATTTCATGGGCAAAATCCTTCGTTCTTGGGGTTATAAGGATATTGCTCCCGACCCTAGCAATCGTGTTCGAAAAAGCGCAAGAAAATAAAATGGTGCAAAGAAAAACCCCGGCGGTTGGCCGGGGTTTTAAAAACCTGCGCAATGCAGAAAGGTCGTGGGTCTAGCCCTCGCGGTCGCGGCGTTTACGCTCAACCTTGCGCCAACGACGCACGGCTTCAGCTTTTTCACGCTTGCGTTTTGCCGACGGCTTTTCAAAATCACGACGCATCTTCATTTCACGGAAAATGCCTTCGCGCTGCATCTTCTTCTTCAGAGCACGCAGAGCCTGTTCGACATTATTGTCGCGGACATGTACGCTAACCAACGAAATCACCCCTTTCTGATCAATAAGATGCCCGGTTTTAACGATTACGTGGGCGGATAGCAAGGGGAAAATCCGCTATTTTCTTTACATAACTCCTGTGGGTGTGTTAGAACGCTTCCCAGAATTTCAAAAAGTTATAAGGAAAATCAGAGGGATGCCGCCCGAAGCCAAAATAACGGCCATACACCGCCCAAAAGATTATGCCGCAATTTTTACAGCGGCGGCGCTGGGGTATGCCCCCCATGTGGCCCTGATTCTGATGGTTTTGGGCACGGGGGGTGTTGCCCGGCAGGCGGCAGCGGTTGCGGCTATGGCTGTGGCGGTTCATATCCCGTATGTCCGACAAATTCCCATGTTGGTGTCTCGTCTGTTCATACGGGCTTTTATCGTCAAGGGTGTCCAGAAACCTTCGCGGCGTCTGCGCGCGATTTTCAATGAGGTCACCAACGCGGCGGATATCAAGGGACTGAAAATTTATCAATATAATCGCGGCGTGATTCGCAACGCGATGGCATTCGGCAATGAAATTTATGTGGGTCAGGGGCTTGTCACCAGTTTAAATAGACGCGAACTGAAAGCCGTTATTGCGCATGAAATTGCACATTGTAAAACGCGTGATATCTCCGCCGGCATCGTTCAGTTTCTTCCTTATTCCACCTCTATCATGCTGAACATTGGTGCGGTTTCTTTGTGTTTTCAGAATGTGCCGGGGCTGAGTTTGACCATGGCGTTTAGTGGCGTGGCCATGGCGGGGGGATACTGCGCGTATCAAAAACTTGTGCGGGCTTTTGGTACACGCGTAATGGAATACCGCGCGGATCGCAATGCGCTGAACTTTACGCGCGATCCCATGGCGGCGGCGAAGGCGCACATTAAAATTTCTGGGATGGATGCGCAGAATGAAACGGGGGCGCAGAAAAACTGGTTTTATAAATTCAAAAAACTATTTCGCACGCATCCCGATACCGAAGATCGCGTTCGCGCCATTCTTGCACACGGGCAGGCCTTGAAAGATGCAGGATTGTTGCCGGCGCGTTACGCCAAGCAGGATTTCAGCAAGCTTATGATGGATGGTGTGGATCTTCTTGCTGCACCCGCGAAGACTCCTGCAAAAAAGCTGGACATCGGCTGACCACTCCTTACAATCCCGTCTTATAAAAAATAAGAATAACAGGGATGGGACAGGTTATGGCCACACGATTGGGATTGCCCAGATTGTTGCACACGTTCACGGAACAGGTCCGCGCCGGGGCCGAAGCCTATGATTTTTTCAGAAAACGCGACGGCCTGATTGACCGCACCCCGCCGGGAGATGGGCGGCCTGTCATGATCGTACCCGGTTTCGGGGCCAGTGATATCAGCACCAAAATCCTGCGCGATTTTTTACGGGACAAGGGATACGAAGCCCATGGCTGGGGCGGTGGTTTGAACGCCGGGCCGAGCGACGGGGCCTTGCGCCAATGCCGCGAACAATTGGACATGCTGGCGAAAAAATTTCCGGGGCAGAAAGTGACCCTGGTCGGACATTCGCTGGGCGGCGTGTTTGCGCGTGAACTGGCTCGTGCGTTTCCGGACCAAGTGGATCAGGTGATTACGCTGGGCGCGCCATTCGGGGCCGATGACGACCATTCCGAATTGTCCGTGCGCGTTTTGTTGAAAGCATTCCATTTGCTTTATGGCGGTCGCCGCGATTTCGTCGGGCGTGCGCCGCTTACCGATCATTTGATGGAACCGCTGCCCGTGCCGACCACGGCGGTGTATTCGCAAAATGATGGCGTTGTGAACTGGCGCCAATGCATCACCGCCCCGGCGGACAATGCCGAGAATGTCGAAGTGCAATCCAGCCATATTGGTCTGGGCATGAACAAGCAATCCATCACCGTGTTGCTGGATCGTTTGAGCCAGAAGCCGGGCACATGGACCCCGTTTGATCGCGCGCAATATGCCGACCTGGGCTATCCCCGGGAACAGGCGCACGAAACATACGACATGCCGTACCGCCCGAAACGCCCGCACGGTCCGCATTCAAAGGTGTTTTGATTCTGTCTTAAGCCGCTTCGCGTCGCGCCTTTAAATTCAACGCCGCATCCAGCAGGGTGCGGGTGTAATCGGCCTGTGGATTGTCAAAGATGGTTCCGGCGTGGCCTTGTTCAACTACTTTGCCATCCTTCATCACGATCAAATCATGCGCCATGGCGCGCACCACGCGCAGATCGTGCGATACGAACATATAGGCCAGGTTATGACGATCCTGTAATTCACGCAGCAAATCGACAATCTGCGCCTGGACCGATACGTCCAGCGCCGATGTCGGTTCATCCAGCATCACGAATTTCGGTTGCAGAACCATGGCGCGGGCGATGGCGATGCGCTGGCGTTGGCCGCCGGAAAATTCGTGCGGGTAACGGTGGCGCGTATCCGGGTCCAAATGCACATCGCGCAAGGCGGCCACAACCATATCTTCACGTTGCGATGCGCTGTAATCACGGCGATGGATTTCCAGACCCTCGCCAATAATCTGTCCCACACTCATCCGGGGGGACAGGGCGCCGAACGGGTCCTGGAACACGATCTGCATATCTTCGCGCAACGGGCGCATGGATTTGCGATCAAATTTTGAAATGTCGGTGCCGTTGAATTCAATCTGCCCGGTGGATTGGATCAGGCGGAGGAGGGCGAGGCCCAGCGTGCTTTTCCCGCTGCCGGATTCGCCGACGATGCCGATGGTCTGGCCCTGTTTCACGGACAGGGACACGCCATCCACGGCGCGGACCCATTCGGTGGTCTTTCCGGCCCAGTTTTTCTTGCGCGGGAAATGCACGCGAATATCTGTGGCCTTTAAAACGGTTGGGGCGCTGTCATTCACCGCCGGCGGTGTAGAACGCGGACGGGCGGACAGCAACATGCGCGTATAATCATGTTTCGGCGCGTTGAACAATGTGGCGGCGGGTTCGTTTTCAACCATCAGGCCGTCTTTCATCACACAGACGCGATCGGCCATGCGTTCAACGATGGACAGATCGTGGGTGATCAGCAACAACGCCATGCCCAGACGATTTTTCAAATCCTGCAACAATTCCAGAATTTGCGCCTGAACGGTGACATCCAGCGCCGTTGTGGGTTCATCCGCGATCAACAGGTCGGGATTATTGGCCAGCGCCATGGCGATCATCACGCGTTGACGCTGTCCGCCTGACAGTTGATGCGGATAGGCGTTCAGGCGGTCTTTCAGTTGCGGCAGGCCGACAAGGTCGAGCAGTTCGAGGATGCGGGCGCGGGCCTGATCCTTGCTCATGCCCTGATGCACAATCAGCACTTCGCCAATCTGGCGTTCAATGGAATGGAGCGGGTTGAGCGATGTCATCGGTTCCTGAAAAATCATGCCGATTTTTGATCCGCGCAAAGCGCGCATCGCGTTTTCGCCCGCGCCGACCAATTCCTGTCCACGAAAACGGATGGACGATCCCGCGCCATGGCTGGCCAGCGGATAGGGCAGGAGTTGCATGATGGACAACGCGGTGACCGATTTTCCCGATCCGCTTTCACCGACCAACGCCACCGTTTCCCCGGCAGAGACCGAGAAGGACGCCTTTTTCACCGCGTGGGAGGTGCCCGACGGGGTGCGGAAATCGATGCTAAGATCTTGAATCTGTAAAAGGATGTCGCTCATACCCCCATTGAAGCACACGGAACCCGCCAAAAACAGTCGAAATCTTAACAGGAATTAACCCTTTCCCCCGGAAAATCGGCTAGAATGGAGGCATACTGGTTTATTGAAGATCAAGGCCCTTCAGGATCAAGGCTATGGCGACAGAAGTCGGAAACACCACACTCTATTCCGTTGAGGATCTGCTTTCGCGATCCAAGGCTGCTGCCGAATCCGGCAGCACGGCGGGTATGAGCAAAATCCAGAAAATGATTGCCGAGATGGAGAAGGGGACCACAGATACGGTCAACCTGAGCCCTGTCGCGAAATTGTTGAAGCAGGAAGCCGCCGCGAAGCCGGATACATCCACGCCATACACCGAACAAGACTGGTATATCAACGCCAAGGTCGCGCAGTTGCAGGGCCAGTTGAACATGTATTCCACGCTGCCGGGACTGGACCCAACGGGCGCGATCATGCAATCGCTGGAAGATGAAATTTACGGGCTGGTTGAAAGCCAGCAAGCCAAACTGAAGGCATCGCAGGACGAAGCCGCCGCGAAGCAGGCCGAGCTGGACAAGCTGAATGCTGAAAAAGCCAACGCGCCGATAAGCGCCGAGAAAATGCTGGAGCGATCCAAGACATTGGCGTCGGGGCAGGAAATTAAAACCGAGCTGACCGACGCGGCCAAAAAGCTTCTTGATAAATACGCCTGATAAAAAACCCCCGCAAAAACGGGGGTTTTGTTTTGTGGTCATTGAGGCCCGAGCGTGCGGTGAACGAAATACACCGTGCGGGTGGCGTCTTCCGGGCTGGGGCCTTCGGCAACAATTGCAAAATCCTTGCGCAGGAAATTTTTCAAACTGTTTTCGTTGGTGGTGCGCAGGCGGGCGTGCAAATTTACCGTGCCTGTTTCGTGGGCATAGACCATCCATTGATCAATCATGCGGCCCATCAATCCATTGCCGCGATAATCCGGGTGGGTCATGACGGTGCCAAAAATGGAATGGGTGCTATGGTTTTGGTCTTGCGTGGCCAAAGCAGCGCAGAAAGCGGCCATCGGGGCGGTCTTGGTCCGAATGGTCGCCGCGCCAATCATCATACCGAATTGATTAAAGATACCCAATGCGGCATTGCCCGTGGCAAAGAGGGCGCCAAAGTAAGCGGCGTCGCGCGGGATGATTTCCTGATCGGCGGCCAGATTTTGCAGGGTGATCAGGGCGGGGATGTGATCGGTATTCAGCCATTGCATCGTGTAGGCTTCGCCCGTTTTGGGCAGGAGACCGGACGTAATCACAGCGGGCGCATCCGAATCGCACGGAGCCAGGGGGGCAGCCAAAGGTACAAAGGCGCGCTTCAATGCTGTGTTCATGCGTCGGGTGTTTCTCCTTTATTATCGAAATTTTGCGATGCGGGACCTTATACAAAACAGGGGCTTGGCGTCAAAATAAATTATGCCCCCGCAACCAAAAAAGATTGGCAAAAAATGGGGCCGCCCGGATGCGAGCGGCCCCGTATGGGGTGTAAACCTGAAAAGGTTATTTCTTCAGAGGCATAGCCTCTTCGACCAGCGCGGAGAAATAGCTCATCCCAATGGGGATCAAATCGTCGTTGAAGTCATAGAACGGGCTGTGCAGGCCGTGGTTATGCGGGCTGGCCTGCTTCGTGCCTTGGCCCATGAAGACATAGGCGCCCGGCTTGACCTTCAGGAAGGATCCGAAATCTTCACCCCCCATGCACAAATCGGCCTTGGTGCTGACGTTATCCGCGCCCAGAATTTTGGCGGCGCAGGATGCGGCGAAGTGGGTTTCGGCTTCGGTGTTGATGGTGGCGTCGGTGCCGAAAATAAATTCGGTCATCTCGACCTTTGCCCCAAAGGTCGCGCCGATCCCGGCACAGATTTCTTCGATCCGCTTGCGGGCGAATTGGCGCATATCTTCGCTGAAGGAGCGAACGGTACCGGTCAGTTTCGCGCTGTCCCCAATCACGTTAAACGCGCCGGTGCCAACATTGATGTTGGTGACGCTGACCACCAGCGGCTCAACAGGGGAGGCGTTCCGGCTGACGATCGTTTGCAGGGCGGTGACCAGTTGCGCGGCGCAGATGGCCGGGTCAATGGTCTTGTCCGGCATGGCGGCGTGACCGCCTTTGCCCGTGATTTCAATGACGAATTCATCAACGTTTGCCATCAATGGCCCAACGCGTGTTTCCATCCGACCCAGCGGTAATCCCGGCCAGTTGTGCAGGCCGTAAACGGAATCGCACGGGAAATCGTTGAACAAGCCGTCCTCGATCATCTTGTCCGCACCGCGGCCGCCTTCCTCCGCCGGTTGGAAGATCAGATGGACCTTGCCGTCAAAGTTTTTCGTTTCTTGCAAATATTTCGCGGTGCCCAACAAGATGGCGGTGTGGCCGTCATGGCCGCATCCATGCATCTTACCCGGCGTTTTCGATGCCCAGGGCTGGCCGGATTTTTCGATGATGTCCAGCGCGTCGATATCCGCGCGCAGGCCGATGGTTTTTCCTGACTGACTGGATTGGCCTTCGATCGTGGCGACGATACCCGTGGTGGCATACCCGCGTTTGAACGAAATGCCCCATTCGGTCAGTTTTTGCGCGATCAGGTTGGATGCGAATTCTTCCTCATACGCGGTTTGCGGATTCTGGTGCAATTCACGGCGCAGGGCGGCGATTTCGTCTTTCATATCGGCGGCGCGGTTCAAAACGGGCATTTGGGTCTCCATCTTTATTGAATGGGACCAATCATAGCCCTTTTTAGACGGTTTTCCAGCCCAAACGGACGGATTTTACGGCTGTATCGCCAGCAAATCGCGGCGTTTCAGCGTCCCCGTCGCCATGGCCTCCAGCCGTTTGCGGGTCAGGCCGACATGATCCAGGGCGGAAAAATCAACGGGGATCAGTGTTCCCGTTTTTTTGTTAATCAATCCACCTTGGTCCATGAAATCGAGCAGGATGCGCGCCTGATTTTTCAGCACGCCGGGCGTGGTTGTAAACCATTCCACGGGCAGGCCGCGTTCGGACGGGGCCAACCCTTCGTCGCAGAGGGCCTGCAAGGCGGTGGCTTTGTTTTTATCGGTCACGTGTTTCCATTTAAGCCCGTTAAAAAATGTATGCAGCGATCCGCTGTTTGCCACATCAATTTCGGCAATGAACCGTTCGCCCGGGGCGGTGGTCCACCATTCCTTCAACGTCATTGCGGTGATGGCCAGACGCGCGCTGTTAAAACCGGGCAGACGGGCCAGTGTTGTGCCCACTTCCGTGTAACGGTGACGTTGTGATGATGTTTGGGTTTTGTCATGCACGTGATAGGTGGCGGTGACCGTCTGTGCCTCGCCCTGTTCATCGCTCAGGAACAGAACGCCGCCGCGGGCGAGGGCGTGGTCGATCACTGTGTGTTCGCGTTGCGCCACAAATCCGTTCGGGTCCGACACGTTTTTCACCGCCGGGTTGAACATATGCATCAAACGCGGGCGATCCGCCGCGCGTGAAAATTCCAGTGTCAGTTTACCCGGTAGTGGCGGCATGGCTGGTGTCTCCCCATTTGTGACGGGCGGTTGGTCCGCGCTTCGTCTTTTGTGGGGTTGAGTATAGGGGGATTCGGGGGCATGAAAAAGCGGCCCTTCATCCATATGGCGAAGGGCCGCTTTTCGTATTGATTATGCGAATATGAAGGCCTCTATTACGGCTGCGGCACCGGGCCGGATTTTTTCGCCGTGGTGCGTTTGGGCATCTGGGTCGCGGCCCAGTCAATATTCTGGTTTGCAGCCGGGTCCAGCAGGACGGCGGACACCGGACCGGTGGCGATGTTTTCCAACGCCTTGCGACGGGTTTTCAACCACCCCATTTCGCTCAGATCCAGATGAACGGCTTGGCCCGTTTTATGATTGACGATTTTCGGGTTGTCCATGGTCTCCAGCAACAGCTTGGCCTGTTGCGGCAGGGTCTTGGTCGTGCAACGCAGCCAGTCAAGCAGATGCTCTTCATGGCGGAACCCGGTGGAATCCCACAAATCATCGTTCGGAACGAAGAAGTCCCAGCCGATGACCTTGCTCAGCAATGTGCTGGCCTTGCTGTTGGTTTTGTAAATGTCGGCAAAGAAAAACTGAACCGGCGGACGTTTGAACATTTCGTTCATAATCTGGGCGCTGACCATAAAGGAGGACAGGTTGAATCCACCCAATGTGATGTGCGTGGCACCCACTTCGGTCCACGCGGCTTTCTTGGTCGGGGCTTTCTTCGCCGGATCGATATTGTGGCTCAGTGCGATTGAGGATGCAACGGGCTGACCATTGTCCTTGTTCAGGAACAGGATCACGCGACCATCGGCCGTATATTTATCCAGCATCGTTTGATCACGGTCGTCGACGAATTCATGTTTAAAGGTGCCGTAAAAATCACGCACCATTTGTTCATCACCCGGTTTGGACATACGCACCACCAGGTGCAGGTCGGCGGGTTGGTTAAATTCGTTTGTCAGCGTCATTGCGCTTGCTCCCGATTCGTTATGTTTATTTGGGACGCGGACTTTAGGCGAGGGCAGGTCCGTCCGTCAAATTTAGACTGTGCGCTGCAATAATCTTTTGATTTTGCTTATAAATTTGTCTTTCTGGGGTCAAAGGCGTCACGGACGGCCTCGCCAATGAAGGTCAAAAGCGACAGCATCAGCGCCAGCGTGACAAAGGCGGTCAGGCCCAGCCACGGGGCCTGCAGGTTGTTTTTGCCCTGGGCCAACAATTCACCCAGCGAGGCCGACCCCGGGGGCAGGCCGAGGCCGAGGAAGTCGAGCGAGGTCAGGGCCGTGATCGACCCGGTCAGGATAAACGGCATCATGGTCATGGTGGCGACCATGGCATTGGGCAGGACGTGGCGGCGCATGATGGTGCCGTTGGACACGCCAAGCGCGTTGGCTGCACGCACATAATCAAAATTCCGCGCGCGCAGGAATTCCGCCCGCACCACATCGACCAGCGACACCCATGAAAAGGCAAGCAGGATCAGCAGCAGCGTCCAGAACCCCGGCACGAACATGGCCGAGAAGATGATGAGGATATAAAGGCTGGGCATGCTGGACCAGATTTCGATGATCCGTTGCATGATCAAATCCAGCCAGCCACCGTAATACCCCTGCATCGCGCCAGCGAAGACGCCGATGATCGAACTGGCAATCGTCAGGATCAGGCCGAACAGGACGGAAATGCGGAAGCCGTAAATGACACGGGCGGCCACATCGCGGCCTTGGTCGTCGGTGCCGAGAAGGTTATCGCGCGTCGGGTAGGATGGGGCCGGGACCGGCAGGTTGTAATTGATGGTGTCGTAGTTATAGCGAATGGGCGGCCAGATCATCCACCCGTCTTTCTTCGCGATCAGATCGGCGACGAAGGCATCGCGGTAATCGGCCTCGGTTTCAAAATCACCACCGAATGTGGTTTCGGGGTAGGATTTCAAAACGGGCGTGTACAGCCCGCCATCATATTTGACCAACAGCGGTTTATCATTGGCAATGATCGGTGCCGCCATGGCCAGCACGAACAGGGCCAGAAAAATCCAGAAGCTGATATAGCCGCGGCGGTGCGGTTGGCGCGGAACTGGTGCAGGCGGCGTTGAGCGAGGGGGGAGAGTTTCATTACACAGACCTCGCCGAGAAATCGATGCGCGGATCGATTTTCACATAGATAATGTCGCGGATCAGCCCGACGAGCAAACCAATCAGCGAGAAGACATAGAGCGTGCCCAGCACCACCGGATAATCGCGGTTGATGATGGATTCATATCCCAGCAGGCCAAGGCCATCGAGGCTGAAAATCACTTCGATCAGCAACGCGCCGGTGAAAAACAGGCCAAGGAACGCCGCCGGGAACCCGGCAATCACGATCAGCATGGCATTGCGGAACACATGGCCATACAGGACTCGGTGTTCGGTCAGGCCCTTGGCCCGGGCGGTCAGCACGTATTGCTTGTTAATCTCATCCAGGAAGCTGTTTTTGGTCAGCATGGTCAGGCCCGCAAAACCACCAATCACCAGCGCCGTCACGGGCAGGGCCATGTGCCAAAAATAATCGAGGATCTGTTTCCACAGCGGCATGGTGGCCCAGCCTTCGGAAACAAGGCCGCGCAGCGGGAAGATGTCGAAATAGCGCCCACCTGCAAAGACGATGATCAGCAAGATAGCGAACATAAAGGATGGAATGGCATAGCCGATAAAGACCACAGCCGATGTCCAGACGTCGAATTTCGATCCATCCTTCACCGCCTTGCGAATGCCCAGCGGGATGGAGATGAGATAGATCAGCAGGGTGGACCAGATGCCGAGTGAAATCGACACCGGCATTTTTTCCAGCACCAAATCGACCACGGAAATATTGCGGTAGTAACTTTCGCCCAGATCGAAGCGCAGGTAGTTTTTCAGCATGATCCAGAAGCGTTCCGGCGCGGGCTTGTCAAACCCGTAGAGCTTTTCCAGTTCGGCGACAAATTCGGGGTCGAGGCCCTGGCTGCCGCGATACTTGCTGCCCTCGCCAACATTCTGCATGGCGTTCATGGCCATGTCGGCCCCGCCAGCGCCAGTGAACCGGTCGGTCGCGCCTCCGCCATGACCCTGCATCACCGCAATCATCCGTTCCACCGGACCACCGGGGACGAATTGAATGACGATGAACGAAATCAGCAAGATCCCGAACAGGGTCGGAATCATGAGAAGCAAGCGGCGCAGAATGTAAGACAGCATGGATGATGACATGCCGAAAGATTAGGAAATTGCGGGCCTTGCGCCAAGGGTGGCAACCCGGATTTCCCGGATCACCCCCAGATTAGCGTTTTACGTAATTTTTAGGGTTGCCAATCCCGTCCCAGATAACGCCGTGACAAATGGTTCAGGTAATAGGCGGCGTTTAACGGTTCGCCTGTGGCGGTGGTGAAGAGCTGGTCTTGGCTCAGCAATGACCCATGGCCATGCACATTGGTGTTCAACCATGTTTTCAGGGTCTGGAATTGCCCCGCGCCGATTTCGGCGGGCAAGGATGGGTTGGATTTCACCGCGGCGGCAAAAAACTGCGCGGCCCCCATGGCCCCCAGCGTATAGGCCGGGAAATATCCGGCGGACAGGCTGGGCCAGTGAACGTCCTGCATGTGTCCTTTGGACGCGTCCGGCGGAGTCAGGTTGAATGTCTTCTTCATCGCATCATTCCATGCGCCGGGCAGGTCGTCGATGGTCATTGCCCCTTCGACCATCGCGCGTTCGATGTTATAGCGCAGGATGATATGGCCGGGGTATGTCAGTTCATCCGCCGCAACACGAATGAAGGATGGTTCAACGTGGAAGATGTGGCGGGCCAGATTATCCGGCGTAAATCCCTTGCGGTATTTGCGCGGCAGATGTTGGTGCGCCAGCGTGGACAGGTAGCCGATAAATTCAGGGATCTTGCAAGCCTGATATTCCAGGATCATCGACTGGCTTTCATGCACATCCATGCCCATGGTGTGGCCGACGGGTTGGTATCGCCATGCGCGGGGCGATCCCTGTTCATACAGGCTGTGCCCTGTTTCGTGCATAACCGTATAAAGCCCGTCCAGAATATGGTCGGGGTTATACCGTGTGGTCAGGCGTGAATCATCCGGGGTGCCACCGCTTAAGGGGTGCATATCGCCCGTGTAAAACACGCCGCGATCATGATCGAAACCGAGCGCGCGCAAAAGGTCCTGGGCCATCGCGTGATGGTATTCCACCGGAATGCTGCCCAGCGGTTTCATTTTCTTTTGCGTCTTCTGGCGCTCCATCGCCTCGGCAATCATGGGGGGCAGGGCGGATTCCAGTTTTGCAAATTCCGTTTCCACGGTTGAGAGTTTTAATCCGGGGCTGAATTTATCCAACAGGGCTTCATACGCGGTGTTGAACCCCAGGGCGTCCTTTAAAATCAAACCAACTTCGCGTGATGTTTTGAACGCCTGTTCATATACGGGCTTCATCATCGCCCAATTGCCACTGGCACGGTATTGGGTGTGCATATTGTTGCCCTCGGTTTCCAATCGGGCGATTTCGCGCACCAGCGATTCCGGCAGGGCGGTGGCCGCGATCCATTGGCGGCGCATCAAATACAGATTTTTTTGATCTGCGGGGGATAGGGACGTTGCGTTGGATTCGCTTTCATCCAGCCAATCCCGCACCACCGGGTCAGTCAGCAACATATGACCCGCACTGGCCAGGGCCATCATTTGTTCGGATCGGTCGGAATCGCTGCCCGGCTTCATCACGGTCATGCCGTCCATATATAAAATGCTACCCGCGCCGCCCAGATTGGAAATGGTACGGAAACGATCTTTCAATTTTTCATAGGCGCTGTGCGTGGCATCGTGTGTCATGGCCGTTGACCTGTTTATCTTGCGTTCCTGTGGATGAGGCGTAGATTGGCACAGGCGGTTCATGGCTGTCAAAGTCGGCACCGGGGCGGGGAGTATATTATGGGCAAGTTTTTACGGCTTTTTATCGCGATGATGATGTTCGCCCCGTCCACAGGATGGGCGGATGACGCGGTATCATGGTGGCGGCCCAATACCGAGATGAAGAATTGGGACATTCTGTTACAAGAACCGCCGCCGATTGACGCCTTGCCGCAGCGCGATGTTTTGATTCTCGATGTGTTTGATACGCCCGTTGAAACCGTGACGGCGTTACAGAAGCAGGGGACGTGGGTTGTCTGTTACATCAATGTCGGGGCATGGGAAAATTGGCGCCCCGATGCCAAAGATTTCCCCAGCAAATTGATCGGCAAACGCTATCGCGGGTGGCAAGGCGAGAAATGGCTGGATATTCGCAATCGCGGTTTGCGTCCATTGATCGAAGCGCGATTGGATTTGTGCCGGGACAAGGGGTTTGATGGTGTGGATCCCGATAATATCAACGGGTTTGAAAATACAACCGGATTTTCCATCAGCGAGACCAACCAGATCACGTTTAACCGCTGGCTGGCCCGCGCGGCGCACAGCCGGGGACTGGGCATCGGTTTGAAAAACGCAACGTCCTTGTCCCAGAATCTGGTCGCGGATTTTGATTGGGTGTTAATGGAACAATGCGTGGCGGAAGGGTGGTGCGACGAAGCCGCACCGTTCCAGAAAGCGGGCAAAGCTGTTTATGATATCGAATATCCGGAAAACAATATTGATCTGGCCGTGAATATGGCGTGTAAACGCGTGCCAGATGGCGTGAATGTTGTTTTCAAGGATCGCCAGCTAACATCCGCCCTGCATAAATGCCCGCAATAAGTTCGTTATCCCCCATAACAGATTGTTGCCGCGTAAGACGCATTCGATGATATGCCATAAACATCGCACATGTTATATGAACGGCAGGTGTTTGTACCTGCAATATGTTCACAGGCGCGTGATCCCGGCTGCGCTTCACACCATGTTTGACAGGCGGTGCGTGTTGTTTGTGTGGATTGCGTGCTGGCATAACTTCCCCCGCAATTGACGCGGGAAGATTCAGTCCAGGCGCGGCAGACAGGGTGCGGGGCAAAAACAACATGCCATGTGGCTTCAGCGCAGATTTTAAGAAGATTATTTTCGTCGAAGATCACCATACCGTTGTTGGATGCGTTGCATGGTGCGTTGCTGTCGCCGAATGTAAACGTCCCGCTTGATCCACCTCCGCCAGTGCTCTGGGTCGCATTCCATGTCGTTCCGTCACAGATCAGAACAACACTGCCGCCATCTTGATCGGCATCAGCAGTCAGGCGTGTGGAGCCGGATGGAAAGCCGGAGCAGGATGTACCCGGAGCCGTGTCGTTACCAACAAGCTGGGCGAGGGCTGTGTGCGTGTTAAATAAAAGCATGATGGAAAGCAGAAAGCGTATAAAGATGCGCATGTGTGATCCTTACCTTACAACGTAAAGAGGGACATCGCTCTGGTGACCGGGGATCGAAAACCGTAGAATCAGAGACGGTGTGGTGGTCTTTACTGCAAAGACGCTGGACATACACCACCACTCCCCGGTCGTAGAGCAACGACGGGCACACCACTGGCCTGTGGCGCGGAGCCCAGACCCTTGCGGCCGATGTGGGCCGCCGATCCTAAGGGGTTTCGATGTCCTGGATGCGTACTCAGCATCTGAAGAAAAATTAGCGTAGAAAAAGGACGGGGATCAAGACAGGTTTTGGGCGTAAAACGACAAAACGATGAAAAAATTATGATTAAGTTACTATTTTCTCAAGTTAGCGTTAATGTTTGGGGGCTGCGGCCCAGAACCTGCCGTCGCCTTTGTTGTGTCTGGGGTATGAAAAGGGGGACAGAATCTTTCTGGCGCCAGGAAAGCAAAAAATAAGGTCGCCAGAATCTCTCTGGCGACCGGGGATCGAAAACCGTCGAATCAGTAACGGCGTGATGGTCTTTGGGTCGAAACCGTTGGACATGCACCACCACTCCCCGGTCATAAGAAAAGCCGAGAAGCGCACCTGCTGATCCCGTGTTCTATGCGGGGCCAGTGCGACCGATGCGGGTCGCTGACTCATGGAATAGGGGTTTTCGAGGCCCCCAGGAGCGCGTACTTGGCATCCGGTGGAATGCTATAACCGAAAAGTGCACAGGATCAACCCGGCGGTTATTCATAACGCAAGCAAAACTGGAAAAAATTTACCTTGAGTTTGGATAATCCCAAGTTTTGGGGGTTAGGGGCGAATGTTCCAGCCTTCGAGCGTCCATTGTTCGCCGTCATGGACGAAAATGGACAAGGCCCCCGTGGCCATTTTCAATCCGTGGGCGCGGGCCAGAGAATCCGGGTCGGGGCAAAGATGTTGGGCGAAGCGGGCGATTCCGTTCGATGTCACGACCATGACGCATTGGCCCGGGCGGGTGTGGATCATGTCAGTTGCAAACGTGGTCCATCCATCAATGATGGTGGCGGGCCGCGGAGACCAATCAGCGGGCATGACGCCGTTCTTCTCCCAATCCTGTAACGCGGCTTCGCCCAGACGTGCAATAACGTGATCTTCGGTCTGGTTTTCGTCGGGGCCGTAATCAATTTCATTCAGGAACGACAGGGTGGATGATGGTGTGTTGACCTGCGCCGTTTCCAGCGCCAGCGCGCCCGTGCGCATCGTACGTTGCAATGTGGATGTAAATACGACATCGGGTGTGTACGCGTTGGTGGCGATGTAATGACCGATGGCGCGGGCTTGATCTTCGCCCTTCGCTGTTAATGGCAAATCGGTGCGGCATCCAACGCGGCGGGGTGGTTCTCCGCTTTCAAACGTGTTGCCGTGGCGCGCGATGATGAGTGTTGTACGTGTCATTGAGCCAGTCCATAAGATTTGAGCAAGGCGACGGATTGCGTGCGATACCATCCGGGATGCGGCATGCGCAATCCCATATCCAGCAACTGCACCGCATCCGTCATTTTTTTATCATCCAGCATCGTATGGGCCAGCGCAATCCGTGCATTGAAGTGTAACGGATTTTTTTGCAGGGCCCGCATGTAATGGCCGCGTGCGGCATCACGCAATCCGATGGCCAGTGCCAGATCACCGCGCAGGGCGTCAATATCCGCCCAATATGGATTCCAATGCGTTGCCGCATCCAGCAGGTCGGTGGTTTCGTTGATCAATTGTGTGCGGCTGGTCGGGGCGTCGTTGGCGTTGATCATTGAGATATTGATCCGCGCCAATGTCACTTCCGGGTCGATGAAGCTGTCTGGCCCCCAGCGATCGGCCCGGGCCAGATGGATCAGGACATTCCGTGCATCAGCAGGATCATCCGACGCCCAAGCGCGGCTGGCGGCGCGCATTTCAAACAAGGCACCGCCAATGGGAACGGTGATCGCAATAAACAAGACTAAAACCGCAAGTGTTGCGACCATAAATCCCGTTCGTTTCGGCCCTGGCGTGTGCGCGATGGTCGCATCACCATTTTGCAGGGCTTGGGCCGTGGCCTGATGCCATGCCGTCAGAAGAATGCCACAGGGGATCAAGGCCGCCAGTGTTTGTAACGGAAATTGGACATGGGATTGAATGGCCACGGCCAGCAAGGCGGTAAAGGGCACCAGAATATCCATCCGTCGATCCGGCGTGGCCATGCGCATGGCGCGGATTGTGCGCACCAAAACAGTACAGAGAATAATGTAGAACAGGATCAGTGCGGGAATGCCGGCTTCCGCCCCCCATTGCAAGGGGTCGCAATGCGCCCATGCGCCCAGCGATGTATCGGAAATGGATCCACGATAACCGGGATAGACCAGAAAGAACGTGCCCGGCCCGGTGCCAACGATGGGATTGTCCATCATCATGCGGATGGACCCGTCATGCATGATCAACCGGGGCAGCAGGCCATTTTCATGGGCCCCGTTCTGCGTCAGTGTGGCCAGGCGGTCGATGGTGGTTGTTTGTGGTCCCAGAACGAAAACCATCAAGGCCATGGACAACACCATCACACTGACCGGCGCAATGGCACGTTTGATCAATGTGCGGTCCATAAACGCAATCAGTGTCACGAGGGCAACCAGCGCGGCCACCAGCCCGCCGCGGCTGCCCGTGGCGATAATTGCGGCACACAGCAGGGCACAGGCGATCATCCCCACAATGGTCTGTGCCCGGTTCATCGCCGTGAGCGTGTGCGCAAGGGCCAGCGGTAAAGCCAGCGCAAACAGAGTACAAAGAATATTCGGGTCCAGCATCGGCCAGTGGGCGCGTGTGGTGACGCCCGTAATAAATTGCCACAGCGCGGGCAGAGCCAGCAGGCAAAACAATCCCAACAGACCAACCATCAACCACCGAACCATGACGTCGCGTTGAGGATGGGTGCCGATGATAAAGAATGTCAGCGGCAGGGCGCTGAATGTGCAGAAAGCGATCAGGCTGTGAAACGGCACCGGGCTGAGAGCCATGGACACGCCCATCCATCCCCACAGGCCGAGCAGGGATAAGGCCGTTGCCGTTGCGGGAATCGCCATACGTCCCGCGCGCAAGGCGGGAAAAGCCGTACAGGCCCCGGCCAGCAGGATCAGGCCGGTGACCACGGCCAATCCCGGGTCCTGTAATGCACTCAGCGGTAATGCGATCGCAGATGCGGCCAACAGGCAAATGACAGGAAGGATGGCCGCGGGGTGGATCATGATTATGCCGCCAGCGGGTCGCCAAATTCTTTGAGCATGGCCTCGGCCCGCGCAACATCTTCGGGGGAATCAATGCCGGCCTGCATCGTTCCGGATGGCAAATCCACCGCAACGGTTTGCACCGGAATATTGTTTTCCAGCAGGCGGAGCTGTTCGAGGCCTTCCAGCTCTTCATACCGTCCGGCGGGCAGGCTGACGAAGCGTTCCAGCACATCGGTGCGGAAACCGTACAGGCCGATATGTTGTTGCACTGGTGACGTCGCATCCGTCCCGCGCATTTTGTCTTCCTTGCGGATGGCGGGGATGATGTTTTTCGAAAACCACAGGGCTTGTCCCTTGGCATCGGTGACGCAGGTGGTGCCGCTGAATGGTGTGGTTTTCTTGTTCTCCCGCAACCGGTCCAGATCGCTCCAGTTCAGGCGGACGATGGGGGTCACCACGGAATGGGACGGGTCACCAACCCATGTCTTGATGACGGCGTGAACGATGGATGGTGGTGTGAAAGGTGCGTCGCCTTGCAAATTGACGATAAAGTCCGGGCGTTTATCCATCTGGCGCATGGCGGCCAGAACGCGGTCCGATCCCGTTGGGCAATCGTCAGAGGTCAGAAAGCAGGGCACATCCAGCGTTGCGGCATGATCGGCAATGCGCTGATCTTCGGTCGCAACGGCAATGGACACGCCGCGCATATCCTCACACGCCTTGCGCGCCAGACGAACCACGCGGTCCAGCATGGTGATGCCGGCGATTTTGGTCAGGGGTTTACCCGGGAACCGTGTCGACCCGTACCGGGCCGGAATAATAATGGCGATGGATGACATTATTTTGCGTCCTTTGCCCACCACGTGTCGGGAATGCCTGTGCCATAGCTGGGTGCGGTGTCCGGTTTGCCAAACTTGTCCCAATAGGCAATGCGCCATGCGCTTAAATACCAGTTGGGCACCATGTAGTATCCCCATTGCAGGACGCGATCGAGGGCAGAGGTGAGCGTCACCAGTTCCTCACGCGTTTGTGCGGCAACGATTTTTTCGACCAGCGCATCCACAACCGGGTCTTTGATGCCAATGTAGTTGCGTGAACCTGCCATGTCGGCGCGGTCCGATCCCCAGAATTCGCGTTGTTCATTGCCGGGGGAACTGGATTGCGGATACACCATCACCGTCATGTCAAAATCGAAATTATTCATGCGGTTTTGATATTGGGCATCATCAACCGTGCGATAGGTGGCTTTGATGCCCAGTTTTTTCAGGTTTTGAATGAACGGTGCGATCCAGCGTTCAAAGGCCGGGTTGCTGTCCACAAATTCAAATTCCAGCCGCTGGCCGGTGACGGAATGCACGCGCACACCGTCCTTGCCCATGACGTATCCGCCTTTGTTCAACAATTCATTGGCCCCGGCCAGCATATCGCGGTTGTTGCCGGATCCATCTGTTTTGCGGGGGTTAAATTCTTCCGCTATCACGCCGGGCAAGAGTTGGTCCCGGAAAGGTTCCAGAATGGCCAATTCGGCGGCGCTTGGCGTGCCTTTGGCTTCCATGTCCGAGTTGGAGAAATAGCTGCGTGTGCGCGTATAGGAATCGTGGGCGAATTGTTTGTTCGACCATTCGAAATCAAAAGCGTACGAAATGGCGCGGCGCACGTTGATGTCCTGAAAAATCGGGCGGCGCAGGTTAAAGATAAACCCTTGGGCTCCTTGGGGCAGGGTGTGGTGTATTTCCTCTTTTTTCACCTGGCCGCTTTTCACGACGGGGGAGTCATAGGCCGTCGCCCATGTCTTTGCGGTGTTTTCCTGACGGAAATCATATTGCCCGCCCAGGAATGCTTCTAAGGCTACGTTGGCATCGCGGTAATATTCGTATGTGATCTTGTCGAAATTATAACGACCCACATTGATGGGCAGGTCTTTGCCCCACCAATCCTGAACGCGGACCAGTTCGATCAATTCGCCCGGTTTCACCGTGCCGTATTTGTACGGGCCGCTGCCCAGCGGTGGGGTCAGGCTGCTTTCGCCGAATGCACGACCTTCGGCGGTCCAGTAATGTTCCGGAAGAATCGGCATTTGCCCGACGATCAGCGGCAGCTCGCGATTGCCTGTCATGTCGAAGGTGAATTTGACCCGCGTCGGGGACAATGCTTCCACAGTTTTCACGTTGTGGTAATACGCTTTGTAAAATGGTGCCCCTTCTGACATCAGGGCGGTGAAGGACCAGACCACATCGCCGGCGGTAATTTGTACGCCATCGTGCCATTTGGCCTGCGGACGCAGGTTGAAGATCACCCAGCTGCGGTCTTCCGGCACCTCGATGGTTTCGGCGAGCAGGCCGTATTCGGAAAACGGTTCATCCGCTGATTGTTCCAGCAAAGTTTCGCTGACCAGCGACGACCCCGCACCGGGCGCGCCCTTGATAATATGCGGGTTCAGGCCGTCGAATGTGCCAATCACGTGCTGGCGGAACGTGCCGCCCTTGGGGGCGTTTGGGTTGACGTAGTCCAGATGTTTGAAATCGGCGGCATATTTGGGTGCGCCGTGCATGGCCATGGCATGAACGGGTTTCACGGACGCATCTTGTGCCAGCGCCGGGAAAGACAGGAGGGCGAGTACGGCAACGCCGCTTAAAATTTTCAACATTCTTTTCGTCCTTCGTTTTGCTCAGGAATTAGTTTACGGCGCGTTTCGGGTTGATCGCGCTTTTGTGTCCAGTCGATCCATACAGATCCGGTTTGGCGAACAGGAAGCCCTGACCGTAATCAATGCCGAAATCCAGAACTTCGCGCAGCTGGTTGGCGTTTTCGACCCGTTCGACGATCAGATCAATCCCGGCACGATCCAGTTGGGCTTTCAACTTTGTAATGCGGGCGTTGCCGCCATCCTGTTGGGCTTCACGGATCAACCACGCGGCATCCAGCTTGATAAAGCGAATGCCCATGGACCGCAGGCGGTTGATGTCGATGCGGCGACGGCGCACCTGATCCACCGAAAAACGGCAACCCAGTTGTGACAAGCCGGACAGGATTTCGGTGACGCTTTTCGGTGCGTTGTCGATATCCCCCAGCGGCAATTCAAAAACAATGCGGGGGGCCAGCGTGCGATATTGCGCCAGGAACGTCACCAGATCGTTCATAAAGCTGGTGTCATGCAACGTGGCCGACGAAATATTGATGATCGAGGGCAGGGCATCGTCATCATCCCGCTGGTCCCGCAGGATTTGCAAGGCGCGCAGCAGCAGCAAATTGTCGATCGCCGGCACCATCGATTCCTTGTGCGCCAAATCCATATAACGTGCGGCGGGAATGTACGATCCGGCGGCGGCGCGCAGGCGGGCATACAGTTCCTGGAACCGGGCTTTGCGTTGCGGCAGGCTGACCACCGGTTGGACAAAGACGTCGATATGATCGTTTTGCACCGCGTGACGGATCAATTCCATCACAACGGTATCGCTGAATTTGTTGAAATCGGGATTCAGGGCCGCTTCTAATGCGGAAGGTGGCGGCACCATTTTCGGCGGTGGTGCGACCAGCAATTCCAAAATGCCCATGGCGGGGTCTTCGGCCTGTGCGTTTAATGCGGCTTGTTCCTGGGGTGACAGGATGCGCGTGCTGGGGCGGCGGCCCAGTTCGGACAGTTGCGTGATGATCGTTTCAATCATCTTGGCTTCAATCGTGTGGCCGGGGCCGAAATTTTTTCCAATCGCCATCACTTCGTCGGCGGCATCGGCCAGTCCTTCTTTGACCACGGCCAGATCTGTGCGGTTGCGCGCGACTTCGCGGACCAGGCGGTCATGGTTGCGAGTCAGGGATTCCAACTGTTCCGTGATGGTGCGTTCCCAATTGCGGCGGCTGATGATGTCGTACATGACCAGACCGGCCAGAACCAGCATGCCGCCCAGCAAGGCGGCGGAGCCGATTTCACTGTCCGGGCGGATCATGACGAAGGCCACGATCAATGCGCCGACAACGGCGACGGCCCCAACGGCAATACGCATCTGCATCGTGTTGAGTGATTCAATGATGGGGCGGGGCAGGAAAGCGACCGAGAAGCGGCGTGTGTTTTGCGGTGTATTGATGTCGGACATATCCAGATCAACATCAACACCAATATCAACCGGGGCAACGCGATGGCGCGAAAAAATGGAATGCAAAAAAGACCAAGCGCGTTGTTTTGCCTGTGCCATGTGGCCATGCCCCGTATTGGTAAAGAGATGCGTTGTATACCTTACCGGTGATCGGCGCCCACGGCTTCGCCCACATGGGAATAGCCATCTGCCTGTAATCGTTCGATCAATCCGGATTTAATCTCTTTTACCACGCCGGGCCCTTTGAAGGCCAGCGCGCTATAGAGTTGGACCAGACTCGCCCCCGCTTTTATTTTGTCATAAGCGCTATCGGCATCATGCACACCACCGGCCCCGATGATGGGTAAAGTGCCATTTGTTGCGGAATAGGCGAGGGCAATCGCACGCGTTGATTTCTTATGCAAAATTTGGCCGCTGAGGCCGCCTTTTTCACGGGCGAAGGATTCGGGCAAATGATCCGGTCGATCCAGCGTTGTGTTGGTCAGAATCAGGCCGTCCACATGCGAATCGGCCGCCACGCGGGCAAGGGTTTGAATTTGCTCATCCGATAAATCCGGGGCCAGTTTGACCAGCAACGGCGGCGGAGCCATGCCGCATGACCGCCCGCGTTCATGCAGGATCTTGCCGATCAGGTCTTTGAAAATGTCCGGTTCCTGTAAATCGCGCAGGCCGGGCGTGTTCGGTGATGAAATATTGACGGTCAGGTAATCGGCAAAGGGGCCGAGTGCCTGCACCAGCAGCATGTAATCCTTCGCGGGTTCGCTCTGGCCCTTGTTCATGCCGATATTGATGCCGACCAATCCGGGCGGGCGCGGGCGTTGATCTAGAAATTTTTCCAGATTTTCCTTGAACACATTCACGCCGCCATTGGGAAATCCCATGCGGTTGATAATGGCGTGGTGCCGGTGGTTGCGGAACAAGCGTGGTTTTGGGTTGCCCATTTGCGGACGGGGCGTGACCGTTCCAACCTCAACAAAGCCAAATCCGAAATTCAGCATCGGGGCGATCACAGCGGCATTTTTATCAAAGCCCGCGGCCAGCCCGATCGGGTTGGGGAAAATACGATTCCACAATGTGGTTTTTAAAATCGGATCATCGGCGACGTTTTGTGCGCGCGGCAAAAAAGGCAGGATTTTGAGCGTCAGATTATGCGCGTCTTCCGGCGGCAGCGCGAAGAGCAGGGGGCGGATCAGGGCGTAAAGATCGGCGGGCATTATGATTTAAAATGGCTGCGCGCGGTCTTCATATAATCCCACCCTGTGATAACGGTCAGGATCGTCGCGACCAGCAGCAACAGCAGCCCAGCCTGTGCCACGCCATGATACAACATACCGGGGATCAGGATGCCAAGCGCAATCATCTGCACGGCGGTTTTCCATTTGGCCAGTTGGGTGACATGAACCACAACGCCCTTCGGTCCCAGATATTCGCGCAGGCCCGCGACCAAAAATTCGCGTGTCATGATAATGATGGGCAGGGCAAGCCAGATGCCGGGAATGGCCTTCGTCGCGGCCAGCATAATGAACAACGCGGCGACCAGAATTTTATCGGCAATCGGATCGAGAAAGCGGCCAAAGTCGGAATATTGATCGTATTTGCGCGCGATCCACCCATCCAGCCAGTCGGTAAAAGCGCACAGCCCATACAGAATGAACGCCGTCCACACCGCCCACGCAGCCGGAACCAGCAACAGCCCCGCAATCACCGGGACCAACACAATGCGCAAAACCGTCAGGATATTGGCGGTGTTTTTTGGAATCGTTTTCATGGGGGTGTTATAGCAGGTCATTCCCCAATGAAAAAGACCCGCATAGAGCGGGTCTTTTGTAACTTTTCGGTGGATTACGCGAATATTATGCGCGGGCGGCGGCTTTTTTCTTTTCCGCTTCCGGGTCGCGCAGGACATAGCCGCGGCCCCAGACGGTTTCGATGTAGTTATCGCCACCGGCGGCGTTGGCCAGTTTTTTGCGCAGTTTGCAGATAAACACGTCGATGATTTTCACTTCCGGTTCGTCCATGCCGCCATACAGGTGGTTCAGGAACATTTCCTTGGTCAGGGTCGAGCCCTTGCGCAAAGAGAGCAGTTCCAGAATGCCGTATTCCTTGCCGGTCAAATGCAGCGGTTTGCTGTCCACTTCAACCGTGCGGGTGTCCAGGTTTACTTTAACCTTGCCGGTCATGATGACGGATTGGCTGTGGCCCTGGCTGCGGCGGACGATGGCCTGGATACGGGCGATCAGTTCGCGTTTGTCGAACGGCTTGGTCAAATAATCGTCGGCGCCGAAGCCCAGACCCTTAATCTTGTTGTCCATTTCCGACAGGCCGGAGAGGATCAGGATCGGGGTGGTGATTTTTGCGGCGCGCAGGTTTTTCAGAACGTCATAGCCGTCCATGTCGGGCAGCATCAGGTCCAGAATGATAATGTCGTAATCGTAAATCTTGCCGATTTCCAGACCGTCTTCGCCCAGATCGGTCGTGTCGACAATGTAACCTTCGGATTTCAGCATCAGTTCGATGCTTTTCGCTGTGGAGCTGTCATCTTCTACGAGCAGAACGCGCATGTTTTTTCCCCGCGGTTGGTTGGTATTCTTTAAAATGGAGGTCTGTGTATAGGTGGGCTTTGAGATCGTTCTAATCCGCAAGCCCGCTGTGCAGCTCCGATTAAACTTTATTAATATTAATATTAACAAATCCTGAACCGCCCTGCAAATCTTTCACCCTTTTTTATGGTCTTTGGGGTGCATTTTATCGATTTTTCTCAATTTTTTCATAAAGTTAGTGTGGGGCGAGGCGGCTCACGAAAAAATTTGGGAAATCTTCAGCCTGGACTTGTGCGGTGCGGTGGGGCGTAACGGGATTCTTAAGCCACGACAGATTCGTTAAGGTTGAGGCAGGCGCACAAACGGGTTTTGCATGGTGGCGCTTTGTGGATTTCGCGCCCGTTTTACGGCGAAGGCATTAAAAGTTTCGGCGATGTGGTCGGCAATACGACCCGTCACATTCAGGGGCGGTAATTCCGTGCCGATCAGCGGTGTAGCCGGATCATGGCGGTACAGATCACGGACATAGTGCTGGGCCAACAGTGTATGCGCAACCGGATAGGGCGTATCGGTATAGAGTGTGCGCCCATGCGTTATACATTCCGACAGGATGGATTGTGATTCACCCAACAGGATGGCACGGTCGGCCGCGGCAATTAATCCGACGTAAGGGTTATACGCGTTTTCAACAGAGTCAACGGTCGGCGCAATCACATGCATGCGATCGGTGCGTCCGGTATAGGTTGCGATGCTTTTAAAACGTCCTGTCAATGTTTGGTACAAATCCGCTTCGGTGCGGCGGCTGGGGCAAAAATAAATTGTGCCATCCAGATGACCATGACGGGCAAGGTCGTAGAACAGATCGTCCTGATCGCTATATTGCCACAGGCTGGTCGTAAAAATCGCAGTCAGTGGCCGGGGCAGGTCCGGGTGTTGATGGTGAAACGCTGCCTCTGCCTGTTGCAGAATGTCGGGGGTTAGATGGTGCGGCACAACCCCTTCCAGCGGCGTTCCCCAAAACAAATCATGTGCCATGGACGGCAGGGACTTTGAAATAAAAACGGTCGGTAATGGCGTTTGCGTGAACAGTTTTTCATTGGCGGCGTGGCCGATGACAATATCGGGTGCGCCATGTTCTGTTGCAATATCCTTGATGCGCTGGGCCGTTTCGTGGGTGTTTTGAAAACAATTCCGCATCATTTCGCGATCAATAATCAATGTACGACCGTTCAGGATTGTTGCAATCTGTTTGGCTAGGCCAATGGCGCCGTGGCTTTCACCCCGTGTGGGATCATCGTTGCCGATATAGGCCCAGATGCGCGCAATCCCATCCGTGTTGCACCGAAAACTCATCAGCACGCCCCCGGTTCTTTTATTTTTATGCAGCATGGATTTTGCAAGGCCATCATGCCCGGCCGCAATGTGCGCACGCGGGCGCTGCGGTCAAAATCGTTTGCGATTTTTGTAGCAATGATATCCGAGGTATCAATCGGGGGCAGGCGTGTGCAATTCAATGTCTGGTTCGGCTTTTGATGGTGCAGATACCGGATATACCCGGCATCGGCCAAAGGCTGGTAATGATGTTCAAATGCACCGATCATAGCCGGCGAGTCTGGCCAATGAATATGAAGGGGCCGACCATTGACGATAGCTTCGGACATGATGGATTGGGATTCGCCAATCAAAACGGCGTGGTCGGCCTGGTCAATCAAGCCAATATACGGGTTGAAACCATTTTTGACCTCGTCCAGCGGCGGGGCGAGGACGTTGAATAGCGCGGTGAGCCCCCGCCGTTTCAGGATTTTGTCGAGGTCATGTGTGGTGCGGCTGTACAGCATTTGATTGGTCCGCGTGGACGGGCAGAAATAAAGCGTCCCCCCATCCCCGTTCAGACATGTATCGGCAATAACCCCGGCGGTATCGTCCGTGTTGGCCAGATCGGCCAGAAATATCGCGGTCAGGGGGCGCGCCATATTGCAATGGTGCGCGGAAAATTCTTGCCCGTTCTTGGCCAGAATATCCGGCGTTAAATGGTGCGGGACAATCAAATTTAACCCGGTCGTGGGCGGCAACATATCCTTCGCAATGTGTGGCAAAATCGTATCGATCAGGAATGTGGGGTCCGCATCTGTTTTATGCGCCAATTGTTGCGCCGTATGGCCGATGACAATATCGGGGCGCCCATTCCGTTCCATCAGTTTTTCCAGTTTCTTGGCCATGGATTTGGTGTTCGGGAATGATGTGTTCAGCATGTCTTCGTCAACATACAACATGCGCCCGTTCAATTTTTCCGCAACACGCTGTGCCAGACCGGTGGCACCACGGCTTTCCCCCCGCATCGGATCGTCACCACCGATATACGCCCACACCCGCACAATCCCATCGGCGTTGCACCGATAGGGTGGGGTATTGCGGAGTATGTCGTTCAGCTCTGGTGTGTCCATGGTCATTACAGTTTTAAAACGGCGCGTCTGATGCTCTCTTCAAAATTATGATCAGAACAGTCAAAAGTCATTTTCCGCGCGTGTCCGCTGACGCTGCGGGCACGTGCGGCAAGGCGGAAGCATTCGGCGATGTGGGCGGCTACGGCATTGGTCGCGTTCAATGGCCGATAATGCTCTCTCTGTAACGGGGTCGCATCGTCCATATCTTCGATAATTTTTACGTATCCAAATTTTTGTAATTCTTGATAGCTGGTCCGCGCGCGATGGTCGCCCTGGCTAAGATAGATGGGGCGGCCGTTTGTGATGGCTTCGGACAGCATGGATACGGATTGTCCCAAAAGAATCGCGTGATCGGCAATGCTCAAAAGCCCCTTGTAAGGGTTAAACTTGGTTGCATTTTGTGCGCGGTTTGATGAAATGATGCGAACGCGATCGTAAATATTGTCGTTGGCCAGAGCCTTTTTAAACGCCGATACCAGCAATCCTTGCTGTTTTTCCAAGGTGCGTTGGGCGGCGCAGAAATACACAATTGTTTTGTCATTATGGCGGCAGAGCTTGGCCAGTTTTTGAATGGCATTTTTATGTTCAAATATTGATGCGCTGGCCAAAAATACAGCAACAATCGGAGCGTCCAGTTTCCTGTGGCGACGGTGCAAATCGCGTCCGGCATCTTGCAAAATCTCCGCCGTCAAATGATGGGGCGCTATCTCTCTCAAAAGCGGATTGGAAATTTTCTTGCTATGATTTTCGTTGATGGCGGTCACTTGCATGGTTGGTGCTTTGGAAAGGAGAGCGACAGCCTCTGCTGATCGTGTGCCCAGAATAATATCGGGGTTGCCATGGATTTTGGCCAAAGAAGACAGGCGTTTTTTTAAATCTTTTGTATGTGGGAATGTGCGGTCGAGCATATCTTGATCAACATACAAAATTTCTGCGCCCAGATGTTCGGCCAGGCGCTGACCAATGCCAATGGTCCCGTGGGTGTCGCCGCGATACGGTTGATTGGGGCCGACATAGATCCACACGCGGGGCTTCCCATCGGAATTGTTCAGGCGCACGGTGGCGTATCGCATGATGGTTGCGGCATAGGCCTCGCGATCATCGCGGTCGAACCGGGCCATCATGCGTGTTAGTGCGATGGAGAATTTTGTTTTCAGCCCGCCGGCCTGTACGGAATCATTATCATTGGCCGCGCCGGGGGCGGGGCCAATGGTGGATTCTGGTGTGTTGCCGTCCCACGTATTGGTCATGGGGCAGGGCTCCTTTGCATTCAATCAGAGCATTAAGTTATGGAAATTTATAGCGGAAATGCATTCGCCACGCAAACTTTGGTGAAAAGGGCGGAAAATCGCCCCTGTCGGGCGGGTAAAACTGTGCCATAATAAGGGGATGGACCGTCTCGCCGAACAAGCCGAAGCTTCAATCTCGATCCTGCCCGACTATCAGGTCTGTGGGCGGGTGACGAAGATTCTTGGGCTTTTGGTGGAAATCGCCGGGTTTGGGTCGGACCTGACCATCGGGTCGCGGGTCCGTCTGCACCCGGCGCATGCGCCATCCGTGCCGTGCGAGGTGGTGGGGTTTAAGGATGGCCGGGCCTTGCTGATGCCCTTTGGCAATTTGGATGGGATTGGTCTGGGCAACCCGGCGGAGATTGAAGGGCGCAAGCCCGTCATTTGCCCGGATGATCGCTGGCTGGGCCGTGTGATCAATGGCATGGCGCAGCCGATTGATGGCAAGGGGCATTTGCCGATGGGCGGGCACCCTGTGCCGTTGCGCAATACGCCGCCGCCGCCGCACAGCCGCCAGCGCATGGGCGAGAAACTGGATCTGGGCGTGCGCGCCGTGAACACATTTACGCCCGTTTGCCGTGGACAACGTATGGGCATCTTCGCCGGGTCCGGTGTGGGTAAATCCGTTTTGCTGTCGATGATGGCGCGGTATACCGAGGCGGATATTTCCGTGATTGGCCTGATCGGTGAACGGGGCCGCGAGGTTCAGGAATTTTTGGAAGACGATCTGGGCCCCGATGGTCTGGCGCGATCCGTTGTGATTGTCGCCACCGGGGACGAGCCCGCATTGATGCGGCGGCAGGCCGCGTACACCACATTGGCCGTGGCCGAATATTTCCGCAGACAGGGAAAACAGGTTTTGTGCCTGATGGATTCCGTCACACGGTTTGCCATGGCGCAACGTGAAATCGGCCTGAGCGCGGGCGAGCCGCCAACATCCAAAGGCTATCCACCGACGACGTTCGGCGAACTGGCCCGTTTGCTGGAACGCGCGGGGCCGGGCGGCCCGGGTGAGGGATCGATTACAGGGTTGTTCTCCGTCCTGGTCGAGGGGGATGACACCAACGAACCCATCGCCGATGCCGTGCGTGGTATTATCGACGGTCACATCGTGATGGAACGCGCCATTGCCGACCGCGGGCGTTATCCGGCCATTAACGTGTTGCGGTCTGTATCGCGGGCGTTGCCACGGGCGTTGAACGACGAACAGAACGCCATTTTGAAACGCGCGAAACAGGTCATTACCAGTTATGAGGACATGGCCGAGCTGATCCGTCTGGGCGCATACCGCAAGGGCACGGACCCGAAGGTGGATGAAGCCATCGATCTGTATCCAAAAATGGAAGAATTTCTGGCGCAGAACAAAGACGATCATACTACCATTGTCGAGGGCTTTGCCCGGATGCAGGAGATGTTGACATCCGCCGCTCCGGCCCGCGGTCGTCGGTTTTAAGGGCGGGTAGGGTATGGCCGATCTCAACCCCCTGATCCGCTGGCGCAAATACGTCATCGATGAAAAGCAGAAAGTCCTGTCCAGCCTGTATCGCGAGGCGGAAAACCTGCAACAAAAACGCGATAAAATGGAATCCGATCTGGCCCACGAAAAAGAACTGGCCAGCAACAGCGAAGTGACCGAGGCCACAACCTATTACGGCCGTTATGCCGAAGTCCAGCGTAAGAAGATTGCGCAGATGGATGGTGCCATTGCCAAAATCAATGCCCGGATCGAACGGGCGCAGGATGAAATTCGCGCCGCCTTCGCCGATTTAAAGAAGGTGCAAATTACCCAGAAAAATCGTGAAGATCGCGAAGAGGCGGAACAAAACCGCAAGGAAACGATCATGCTGGATGAAATCGGTCTGGAAACATTCCGCCGCAATGACGAAACGAAGGAATAGAGCGACCGAAATCGCGTTTTCCTAAAACAGCGATCGGTTTTTATCCTGCGGTCCTGTGGGCTCGATGCCATTATGCGGTGTTGGCAACGCGGCCAGAGCATGGCTTCGTCGCTCCTGTACCGTTTCAAAAAGATGTTCGCCTATAAAATTAGCAATGGCCCCGCCGCGGCGTGCGGCGTTTTGCTCTGTCGGGGCATGTTGTTTGTATGGCGCAATGAAAATCGTTGCAATGACACCATTCTCCGTTCCGCGTAATTCCGCCCGCGGATTTTGGATGTCGGCGAAATGGGTGGGCATTGTGCTTGTGTCCATATGTCCGCCATGCAGGGCAATGAAATCATCAATCTTGATCAGGTTCAGGGTTTCAACACCATTCTGGATGCTTTGGTAAATATTCATCAGGTTTTGGTTGGTGATAATATGCGGGTTTGCGCCATCGTGCGGAATGACGGGCTGGATCACGGCGCGAAATTCACCGCCCCCCATATGGGCCAACACAAAATTTTCATCGGCTATGCCTTCCTTGTGCAGGGCGGCGCCGATAATTCTCTGCGCTTGATAATGCAAAACAGAATTGCTGATTTCATGGCCCAGTGTTTCATTCAGACCCGCTAGATTGTGAAAACTGACGCCCAGCGTAATCGGCGGTTCTGTCTGTCCGGTGCGGGCGTTGATATCGTCAATCACACGCAAGGCGGCCCCGGCCATGGCGGGGAAGTCCCGGGCGATCAATGTGCCGCTGGCAAAGTCGGCGGAAGGGAATTTGGTCACCTTGGCCGTCAATAGCCGTTCCTGTTCCCGTGTCAGGGTCAGGCCCTGATCCTTCATGTCTTTCAACAAATGATCATGGAATGATTGTTCAATTTGCTTCAGGGTCAGGAAATGATCCGGTTGCAATTGTGTTGCCAGCGATTCCAGTGACGGCACGGCGTTTGTATCAAGTTTGATATCGACATGTTTCTGAAACAAATCACCCATTGCGGCCATGACATGGGTGTAATGGTCGGCGGCAATATCGGGGTCGGTGTAAATGTTGGGATCCATGCTGCCCGATGGCTTCAGGGCGTTCAGGGCCGGGTTGTTCAGGCGGGCCTGGCCCAGTTCCGCCTTGGTGCGCTGAATGTCGTGATCGGCGGCCTTGATGGCCTCGCTATAGGCGTTGTGGCCGTTGGCCTTCAATTCGAAAATGGTGGCACAGGCCCCGAACCCGTTGGATCGTTCATCCAAGGGGCGTTTGGAATGGATATGATCGTGCAATCCGGCCCGGGCGGTGACGTATTCGATCTTGTCATGCACATCGGTTAACAGGGCGCGGGCTTCATCTGCTGGTAATCCGGGCAGAACGATGCGCACCTCATCCCCGCCTGTGCGCAGGGGGATCATGGATACATCTTCGCGATCACCAATATGGCTTTGAACCGTATTCGTAATGGTTTGCGCCACGATCAACGAGATGTAATCCGTCATGTTCATGGCATCACGCATGACACTGTCGGGGCTTCGCCCTTCGGCGGCTCCGATCAGGCGGGCGAAATGCTCATTCGTTCCGCGCATGTTGCTGTAATCAATTTCCATGACGCTGACGGGTTGCCCCGTTGTTTGTTCATAGAGTGCGGCCAGCCCCATGACCAAAGGGACCTTGGTTTTTTGTTGGTATCCCGTCAGTTGGTCGGGGATCATGTCATCGGCGGCATAACGGTCGGCTGCGGCAATGGCGGCATCCGGCATGTCGGGTTGTAATGTACGGATCAGATCGTTTTCAAGATCCTGCGGATCGCGATAACCATGGTCGATATACAGCGTGCGGATATGATCCAGAACCATGTTGATGTCGGCGGCATTGACGAAGATGCTGCTCTTGCGGTTCAAATCGGGGATCAGGTCGGGTAAAGGCTTTTTCTTCCCGGTCGCGGCGGCGGCCAGATTGATCAAATAATCCTGCACCTCTTGCGCGTGGGGCAGGGCGGCCAGCGATTCAATAACAACGTGTCCGGTGGCCATATACGGCGCCTCCCGTCTGATTCACGCGTATCCTATGCGGAAAAGGCTTAAAAACGGTTAAGGAACGGGAAATCAGGCTGATTCCTGCACTTCCGCGCGACGGACATCAACGCGCACCCAATCCTCGGACCGGGATTGAAAGCCCAACGCGCCCTTCATTCCGGCATTTTCCAGCGCCGCGACATACAGGCCCTTCATATGGGCCTGCATCGGCGGGCTGAAGGATTTTTCACGGGTGCGCAGGATCAGGTCGAGCCGTTTGTCCTTCATCAATCCGTCAATCTGCATATCGCCCATGCGGTCGAGGTTTAAGTCGAAAATGAAACGGGTGCTGTCGCCCTTTTTCGCATCGGAACTGTCGTCATCCTGATCGCTGTGCTGGCGGCGATAGAACATGTGGATTTTGTGAATATCGTTTTGCCACATCATGGGCAGGGTCAGGGCTTTCCAATCCTGTGTCACCGGGTCGGCATCTGTTTTTTGCAACCCGGCAATATCGCGCCCCATGCGGGTCAAGGCTTGCATCCCACGCGGATCGCGGCGCAGGGCGCTGATCGCATCATCGCCCAGCCAGCCCGCAACATCATTGGCGCGAATGGCGGCGAACAGGAACATCATGGCGGCCCCGGCCTGGGACGGGGATGCGGCGTTGGGGACCATGCGCGCGGTGGCGGCGGCCACCTGTGGTGCGGTGACGGACAATGTCTGGATCATGTCGTCCATGGCGGGCCAGTCCCAGTCGGCGAACAAGATGGATGGCGGCGTCATGCCCGCCATAATGGGGGCCGTGGTAACGGGTACACCGGGCGCGGGCATGGATGTGCCATCCGGAACCACGCCGGGCAGAGGCACAGGAACGGAACGCGGTAACAAATCCAACGTCATCCCCGTCATCGGTGCATCGCCCGCCCATTGAATCGCAAACAATTGGTTCGGCGCAATCAATGGGGCGTGCAACACGGCCACGGGGTTATTTTGCGTCGGCATGTGGCCAATAATGGTGGCTCGGGTCGTGATGGGATTGGGATTGTGCAATACCGGGATCGTGGCATCCGGTGTGATGATGGATTGCGCGGATTGCATGGGGGTTAGCCGCGCAATACCTTCGCCCGGATGGATGGCGGTGATGCGGGCATCCATCGTGTGCGGGCGCAGGGGCGGTATCGCTTGCGCCTGTGGCGTTATCAGGTTCGGCCCTGTGGGCATGGATTGCGGCATCGACACCTGGATCATGCCGGGTTGTGATTGTGGGAACAGGGGCGCGGGCCAGATGCTTCCTTGCGGCAAGGGCGTCATCGTCATACCCGGCAGGGCTGTTGGCGGTATGGATGTCGATGGTATGGCCGCCGATGATATGGCTGGGGGCGCAACGGGTACGGTGTAAAAGGTCGATTGCGCCGGCATTGCCACAGGACGTTGCGCGGACGTGGCCACAGGCATTTCCCCCACAGGAGGCAATGTGGTGATGGCAATGGGCGAAACGGATTTGATGGCGACCGGTTTCGTCGCCGGGAATGCGGGCGCCAGTGTTTGCGCGATATCCTTTGCAATGTCCTGTGGGACAACGCTGGCGCGGATCACGGGGGCGGGAAGAATTACATCCTCGGCCACGGGTAAAACAAGATCGTGCAATTGCGCGGCGGGCAGGGGCACAAGACGGATAATCACATCCGGCTGCAGCGGCGCGGGCGTTGGTGTCGCAACCGGGCGCGGTTGTTGTGTCTGGTCGAGTGTTTCGCGCAATTCCGGCGGTAATGATGGACGGGTGATGATGGGCGCGGGGCGTGGCCTGTCATCAATGGCACCATCAATCGCGGCATCATCGCCCGTATGGGGTGATGCGATGGGTGTGGCGGGTTTTGTGACCGTCGTTGTTGTTTGCTGTGGCGTGTCCGGTTTTGCTGGCGGTGCGGGTTGGTCCGGGCGTGGGGCCACTTCTAGGACGCTCACCTGCCGCGGGGGTTGTCCATCGGCGCGGGCGGGGGGGATGGTGACTTCCACTTGGGTGCCGGGGGGGAGTGAATCGCGTCCGCGCAACACCACGTCCACATCACCCTCCGCTGTACGGATTTTGGTGCTGCCGTCCTTGTTCTGGCCGACAACGACGCCGTTGATGGTTGTGGCCTGAATGCGCTGGGTCAGAGCTTGGGCAATGGCGGCGACGCGCCCTGTCACAAGCCCCAAAACGGTGGGGGTTTGGGGGCGGCTTCGGGGCGGCGACGCCCCGGGTGGCAGGGATGATGAACCCGTATCGGTCATGCCATTGCAAACTTCATAAAAAAGACGTAATCCAGAGGCTAATTTCCCCTTATTATACCACCAAATCGGGACAAAGACTGTTAACCGGGATAGGCAAAATGCACAATAATTTCAAAAGATTCGGGTTTGTTTTCATGGTATTGGCCGGGTTGGCGCTGAGCGTCCCGTCCATGGCCGAAGAAAAGGCGAAAGAGGCCGCCCCCGCCAAGGAAGCGACCAAAGAAGCCGCCAAGAGCGCGCCCGAGGACAAAACCGTTAAAATCACCGAAGCTTCGCCGGTGGAACAGGCCGAGTTCGCCGTGAACCTGTTTATGCAGGCGTGCCTGGCCAATGGCGGCGACAAAGATCGCCTGCGCAAATGGGTGAAAGAGGTGAAGTTGCCGGAAGTCAAAGGCGAAGACGCCAAGCCGTTTTTGAGCAACACGCCGTCCGGCCAAGGTCTGGCATGGTCGGCCAGCGGCAAGCAAGGCCGCTTCGTTCTGGTGTCCGAAGACAACGGGGCCTGCACCATTTATTCCCGCAAGGCTGACGAGAAGAAAGTCCACGAAATGATGAAGTGGATGAAAGACAATCTCGACAAGAACAAGGGTGAGCAAAAAATCACCTATGAACTGCGGACCGAAAATGACAAGGATCAGAAACTGAAGCGTACCCTGATTGCCGTGCGTCGCCCGGAGATGGGGAATGACATCGGCATGGTCGCCACGACCAGCACCACGCACCCGAGCCTGGCCGCGATCATCAGCATCTTCGCCATCGAAAGCGGCGCTAAGATGTAGTCATGACAACACGACGAACACGACGAGTTTTGTGCAAGTCACGTTTTCTTTCGTCGTGGTTGTTGTGTTAAAAAATAAAAACCCCCGGATAATCTCCGGGGGTTTTTATTTGTCTGTTTTGATCTTTACGCCGTTGCCGCTGCGCGGGTTTCGGCCATGTCGCGCATCACGGCGCGGGCGATTTTTTCGACGTCCTCCGCCGCTTCGGTGTTGGGGGAGCGGATCAACAACGGTGTCTGGTTGCGGATACATTCCTTCACGCGCGGATCAATCCGCACCATGCCCATCATCGGCGGGGACAGGCGCAGGAAGTTTTCGCACGCCTTCAGCAATGTTTTATAGGTGCGTTCGCCCTCGATCGTGTTCGGGGCCTGGTTCACCACGATGCCGATATTTTTCGACATGCCGGCGGCATTGCCCAGTTTGATAAAGGCGTAAGCATCGGTCAGCGACGTCGGCTCATCCGTCGACACCAGCAAGGTGCGGGTGGATGTGGCGGCCATCATACGCACGGTGCGGTCAACGCCCGCGCCCAAATCGATGATGACGACATCGTATTTATCGGCCACTTCCAGCAATTGGTCGCGCAGGAAGGTCAAACGCTGGCCCGGCAAAGCGGAGAGGGAGGCCTGACCCGAACGGCCCGCGATAATATCAAACCCGCCTTCTTCGTAACGCTGAACAACTTTGTCCAGGCCCAGACGGCCACGGATGACGTCGTTCAAATCGCGCTTCGGCATCAATCCCAATTGCACGTCGACGTTGGCCAGACCCAGATCCCCGTCGAACAGCAGGACTTTTTTGCCCTGACGCGCCAGCGCGTGGGACAGGGTGATGGAAAACCATGTCTTGCCCACGCCGCCTTTGCCACTGGCAACCGCGATAATGTTCTTGCCGCGCCGGAATGTTGGCGTGGTGGGCGTCGCTGGGTCTTTTTCAGCCGTTAACGGTGACTCGGTCATGGTTTTATCCTGCATTTACTGTCTTTTTGGGCGACGCCGAACCGGTGGTGGCCGTGGAACCACGATCCGCCGGGGCGCTGCGGGGCATCAAGATACGCGCCAGACGATCCGGCGACATCCCGAACAGGCCCTCGGCCACTTGAGATGTATTGCTGGCGTCTGCAAAAACCAGGCCACCATAATGGGCGGCGGCCAGAAGCCCGCCAATCCGGCGGGCAATATCCAATCGGGTCGATATCATCGTGCGCACGCCCAGGCTGGCATACACACGGGCCATTTCCCCGGATTCATCGGCATCAACGCCCGCGGGCATGACCAGAATGGGGTCCATGTTTGCCACGGCCATCATACGGGCTAGGTCGCGCATTTCCTGCGGGTTAAAGGGGTTCAGGCCCCCGGTATCAATCACAATCTGGTCCGCGCCGCGCACGGCGTCCATTGCCCGACCCAGATCGCGCGGGTCACGCGCTTTTTCCAGCGGGACGTTCAGTATTTTGGTAAATGCCGCCAATTGTTCGACGCCGCCCGCACGCAACGTATCGGTGGTGATAMCGGCCACTTTTTGCCCGGCCATAACCGCGCGGGTGGCCATTTTTGCCACACCCAGCGTCTTGCCCGCACCCGGCGGCCCGACCAGTACGAAATTTTTGCCGACGGCCTTCTGGGGCAGGGGGCGGAATACGTAAAGATGTTCAAGGGCTGCGACCAGCGCCTCATGCGTGTTGCCCATGCCGGCCACGGTGGCGCAGGATACGACCTGATCCGTGATTTCTTCCGGTACGGCGTGTTTGAGCATAATGTCGGTCAGCTCTTCCGCGACCGCGTTTTCGTCCTGTTCGGAATCATATTGCAACCATCCGCCATCCTGCGCCCGGCTTTGCGGGGTGGAAATGGCGGGTTCGTCCCATCCGTCATTGTGGGACTCAAACGTTTCCTGCTCCACGGCGGCGGTAACGCGCACGGACTTACCCCCGTTTTCTTCGCGGGTGGCGACGATAATGGCATCTTCTCCGAGCGTTTCGCGGATCATATGCAATGCCTCTGTCATGGTTTTGGCATAGAACGATTTAAGGCGCATGGGCGGGACCGTGAACTCTGTGATTCACTTAACGATTATATGTTTTCTAGAATCACTATTCTACAGAATAAACGTAAAGGGAGCCTAAGTGAATCCCCGGATTTGAGAAAAATGCGAGGAAAGGTGGGGCTAGTCCGGGATTTTTGCGCCCAGCCCGGTATAGGGATTCAATTTCAATGCGTTAACCAGCCCTTCAATCGCATCAATTTCATTTTGCACGGTGGTCAGGTCGCGTGGCGTCAGGGGGTGGAACAAATGGCCGATTTCAAATAATGCGCCGGGACGGGAAATGGCGAACAGGATTTCCGATCCGCGAAAGCTGGCCTCGAATTGTTTTGTGCCAATGTGATCGGCGACCGCCAGGAAAGATTCCATAAAGCCTGGATCGAGGATGTAGTGTGCTTCCAGTTGGTCCGTACCCATCACGTCGAAGCGGTTTTCAAAATCCGGGGCGGACAGGCGGACGGGTTCGAATTTGGAAAAAGCCGTGCGCCAAAATCGCCCGGCAACGCCATTGGGCATAATCACCGTATGGGCGTTCAGGGTTTTGCCGATTCCGATGCGAATCACGGCGCCATGGAACACGGTGGTTTCGGTCGTGTCGCCATCGCGGTCGCGGCTGATATCGACCAGGTTCATTTCCTGAAACGCGACGGGGACATTGGCGATGGTTCCGGTGAAGCCATCTTCAATCCCGCATCGGTCATGCGGGGGCAGAATGGCGTGGGGGGCGACATCGTCCCAGGTCATTACACCGTCGGCTTTGAATGCCAATCCTATCCCGGCGGCCAGATCGCGCATCAGGGCGGCCTTGGTCCGCTTGCGGTATTTCATGTTCATGACATGGAACAGGATCAGCGACGCAATCGCGGTCCAGAAGACAACGAACATCCACGGAAACCCGGTATCCTCCGTCATCATCAACGCGCCAATCGCGCAGAGGGCGGCAAAGGCCATCGGGGCCCCCATGACGAACACCTGCATATAACGCTGGCGTTGTTCATCCAGTGTGGCGCAGAGGGTGGTGATGTCCGGGGTTTGTGTCTGCATGTTACAGCCCGATATGGGGATTCATGTTCAACGTTTCAACAACATCGGCAACAACGGCAATATCATCAATAACCTGTTTAATGGCCAGCGTATCAATGGGGGTGTGAAGATTGCCAAATTCAAACATGTCACGGTCAAAGGCGATCGCGATGGCCAGCGTATCCTTGTAAAAACTGGCGCTGACCGATTTTGCGCCAACGGGTTGGGTGGCTTCCAAAAAACGTTCAATGAATGACGGGTCAAAGATGTAATGACCTTCGGTCCCGGATGTTGAATAAATCTGGAACTGATCCTGAAACTTTCGGCTGACCATCTTGATGGGTTTAAAGGGCAGGAAGCGTGGGTCCATGTTGGCGGCGGTTTTGCGCGTTACGTAATCACGCGAAAAGATCAAAGTGTGGTGGTCCAAACGTTTATTCAGGGGGATGATGGCGACCACCCCCTGAAACATGACATAGCCGCTGAGCCATTTGCCCCGTTCAACGTCGATATGTTTGGCGATCAATCGCGCTTCCTGAAACTGGACACGGCGTTCGCCGATGACCGCTTCGAACCCGTCTTCCACCAGCCGGATATCATAGCTGGGCAACAACAGGTGATCATACAGATCGCCCAGACGGAAAAAACCGGTGGGGTTGTATTTAATATTCAATTCTTGGGACAGGGTGAACATCAATCCGCGTTTTACGTGCCGTAAATATTTTTTCTTTTGCGCGCGTGATGCGGCAAATGTGCCAGCGGTTATGCCAGTAAAGAGTACTGTTGCCTTTGCGGTGATGTCGATGTCCAGATGGGTGCGGCCTATGAAAATGAGCCAGACAAACCCCGCTGTGATGCAGGCATACAAGATCCAGAGAGCGATGTGGCCATTGCGATGAAAGCGGCGAACGGTTTCGAAACGGTCAATTTTATGTTGGATGGTGCGTTCAATATCCTTGGCGATGTCCAGACGCTGGATATGCAAATCCATATCCTTGATCTGGTCAAAATTGTTGAACGATTGGATCAAATCTGCCCCAGCGTCCTGATCTTGGCTTTCGGATGGATTTCGTTTTGGGACATGACCACCGTTTGCGGGCGGAAACGTTCAACGATGGAACGCACATAGGGACGAATGCCGGGGGATGTCAGCATGACCGGCACTTCACCCGTTTGGGCCAGTTTTTCGTACACGCCGCGGACCGCGGTGATGAAATCCTGCAGTTGGCTTGGGGCCATGGCCAGTTGTTTTTCTTCACCATCGCCCAGCAGGGATTCGGCAAAGGCCTGTTCCCAATCCGGGGACAATGTGACCAGCGGGACCACACCATGGGCGTTGACGTTGCGTTCGCAAATCTGGCGCGCCAGACGGGACCGCACATGTTCGGTGATGATGGTGACGTTTTTGGTGTAGATGGAGGCTTCGGCAATGCCCTCCAGAATGGTGGGCATGTCGCGGACGGATACACGTTCGGACACCAGGTTTTGCAACACACGTTGCAGGCCGCTGACCGACATCTTGGTCGGAACAACATCGGCGACCAGCTTCTGGTAATCGCCCGGCAGTTCGTCCAGCAATTTTTGCGTTTCGGTATAGGACATCAGGTCGGCCATGTTGTCCTTGACGATTTCGGTCAAATGCGTGGTGACAACCGTGGGGGCGTCCACGACGGTGTAGCCACGGAAGTGGGCTTCCTCGCGGTACTGCTCGTCGATCCACATGGCGGGCAGGCCAAAGGTCGGTTCCACCGTGTTTTCGCCAGGCAGGGTGATGGCGGCCCCCGTCGGGTCCATGCACATCAGCATGCCGGGGCGAACCTCGCCACGGCCCGCTTCGATTTCCTTGATGCGCACGGTGTAGGTGTTGGCGGGCAGTTGCAAATTGTCCTGAATCCGCACGGCGGGCAGGATGTAGCCCATGTCTTCGGCCAACTGACGGCGCAATCCCTTGACCTGATCGGTCAGCTTGTTGCTGCCTTCGCCCTGAACCAGCGGAAGCAGGCCGTAGCCCAATTCCAGCCTGATGGTATCGATGGCCAGGGCTTTGGATATCGGTTCCTCCGCCACGACGCCCGGTTTGTCCGGTGCGGCGAGGGCCAGTTTTTCTTCTTCTTTCGTTTGCTGGCCGCGCATGCTGATCCAGGCCAGGCCGCTGGTCACACCACCCAGGAACAGGAAGGGCAGGGTGGGAATACCGGGCACCAGGCCGAGGGCGATGATCAAACCGCCCGTTAATCCCATGGCTTTCGGATAACGTGAAAACTGTGCCGTCAGGGCTTTGTCGGCGGCGCCTTCAACACCGGCCTTGGACACCAGCATACCGGCCGACACGGATACGATCAGGGCGGGGATCTGGCTGACCAGACCGTCACCAATGGTCAGCAGGGTATAGTTCTGCGCGGATTCGGCCATGCTCAAACCGTGTTGCGCCGTACCAATGATGATACCGGCCACCACGTTGATGAATGTAATCAGCAGGCCGGCGATGGCATCGCCGCGCACGAATTTCGCCGCACCGTCCATGGCCCCGAAGAATGTACTTTCCTGTTCCAGATTTTTGCGGCGGATTTTGGCTTCGTCTTCGGTGATCAATCCCGACGACAAGTCAGCGTCAACGGCCATTTGCTTGCCGGGCATGGCATCCAATGTGAAGCGCGCGGCAACTTCGGCGATACGGCCCGAACCCTTGGTAATAACGACGAAGTTCACAATCACCAGAATGGCGAAAACAATACCGCCGATGATGTAGTTTTCGCGGATAATGAACGTTCCGAACGCTTCGATCACATGGCCGGCGGCGGCCGCACCCTGATGTCCGTTTTCAAGGATCAATCGAGTCGAGGCAATGTTCAGACCCAGTCGCAGCGCTGTTGTGATCAGCAACACGGTGGGGAATGTTGAAAATTCCAGTGGCGTGCGGATGAACAGCGCCGTCATCAGAACCAGAACCGAGAAGGTGATGGACAGCGACAGCCCCATATCCAGGATAAAGGGTGGCAGCGGCACCAGCATGAACATCAGGATGATGATGATGCCAAGCGCCAGCAACGCATCCCCGCGCAGCACCGATCCGGCCGCACCCTTGGCGCGGCCAACATTCAACGAAAAATTCGACGGTGCATCAGCCATGAACAAACAGCCCAGAGGGGAAAGCGTATTACACAAAAAACACCCGGCCCGACCCCCGATTTGGGGCGGGCAGGTGTTCATAATATTTTACGCAGGGTGGGGGGAACATGCAAACCCTGATCCGCGGATTTCGGTGTTAAACACTTGTCATTCTGCGGTTTTCGATTAGGATTCGGGGATGATTTCCGCATCGTCCCTGCTTCGTTTTCCGTATCGTGGTTTTGCCCGTGTTGGCCGCCTGGTTTTATTGCTGGGCGTGGCCGGGGGCGTGATGTCCGCGTGTGTGACGACGAATGTCCGGTCGCTGAAAGTCAGTGGTTCGGATTTCAACAGCTATCTGGCGCGGGAGTACCAAGCGTTGGCCGGGATGGAGCAGGAGGGCGGGGATCGCGATCTTTCCACCCATTTTGCCCGCAAGGCCTTTGCCGCGGCGAAGGCGAAACCTGTGGCGCGGGATATCGTCGACCCCAATATCATCCCCGTATCCCTGACCCCCGAATTGGATCAGGCGGCGATGGCGTTGGATGAAGCCCTGTCCATCATGCGGGGGATTGGCAATGATAACGCTCTGGCCGTGGCGCAGGTCAGTTTCGATTGCTGGGTCGCGCAATCCGCGATGCGACAGGACGTGTTATCGGTCATTGCCACATTGCCCTGTCGCGATCAATTCAGGAATGCGATGCAAAGCCTGTCCGGCGATGTCGATCAGGCGGCGGTGCGCACCGCTGTGTACTTTGATGCCAACAGCATTGTGATCAATGAACCGGCGCGTGTTGTGTTGATGGATCTGGCCATGGCCATGCGTCACCGACCGCATTGGACGCTGGATTTATCCGGTGTCACCGATACCAGCGGGCGCAAGAAGGCCAATCCGTCATTGTCCATGCGCCGGGCGATTGCCGTGCGGAATGCGTTGGCGCAAATGGGGATTGATCCCGACCGTATTGCGGTTGAAAACGAAGACCATGCCGACACGTTGCTGGGGGATAACGATACAGAAACGGGGGATCACGCGGAAAATCGTCGCGTTGATATTGTCGCCACACCGTCATTTGGGTTTACGGGATAAAAAAAGCGGGGCCGATGGGCCCCGCTTTTATATTCAATGCGGCACGATTAGTGTGCAGCGCCTTCTTCAGAAACCGGAGCTTCAACCGGGGCAGCTTCTTCAGCGGCCGGGGCTTCCATTGCCGGAGCTTCCATTGCCGGGGCTTCCATCACAGGAGCTTCCATAGCCGGAGCGGCGTTTTCAACGGCTTCCGGTTGCGGCATGTCGATGCCCATTTCAGCGTTGCTCGGTACAGCGTCAGCAGCCGGGGCGGCTTCTTCCGTTGCGGTGGCGTCAGCCGGAGCGGCGTCTTCTTTTTTGTTGTCGCAGGCGGCCAGGGCCAAAGCCGGCAGGATCATTGCGCTCAGCATCAGTGTGCGGAAGTTGGTCATGATTATGTATCCTTGTCAGTCGTTTTTAGGTTGTTTTTGGGGGACTTATCGTTCCCCGCCAGCGGCGGCCGGGACGTCGATCCCTTCGTCTTTATACTGGTTCAGCTTGTTCCGCAAGGTCCGTATGGAAATCCCCAGAATGTTGGCCGCATGGGTGCGGTTGCCCAGGCAATGATCCAATGTATTCAATATCATATGGCGTTCCACGTCGGCGATGGTCCGGCCCACCAGGGTTTCAACCGCACCCGGGTTTTGGATGTTTGCCGGGGGGGCGGATGCCGAAACGCCCGCGCCGGACACGCCGGACATGGACGGGGCGTTGGACGGGCTGGCCGCCGGGGCAGAGCCCAGGCCGCCGCCTTCGGGCAGGAAGATGGCTTCGGTTTCAATTTCATCCGCCATCGACATCAGCACGGCGCGGTGCATGGTGTTTTCCAGCTCGCGAATATTGCCGCGCCATTTATAGGATTGCAGGGCGCGCTGGGCCTCTGCCGCGATGCGTTTCTTCTCAACGCCATTCTGGTCGGCGAATTTGTCGGCAAAAAACTGGGCCAACGGCACGATATCACCCGGACGTTCGCGCAAAGCGGGCAGGCGGATATTGACGACGTTCAGGCGGAAATACAAATCCTCGCGGAACTCGCCTTTCTTCACGCTGTCTTCCAGATTGCGGTTGGATGTGGCGATCAAACGGACATCGACCTTCACCGGATCGTTGTTGCCGATGCGGGTGATTTCGCGTTCCTGAATCGCGCGCAGCAATTTGGCTTGCAGCGACGGGTGCATTTCGGTCACTTCGTCCAGCAGCAACGTGCCGCCATGTGCTTCTTCAAATTTACCAAGGCGGCGGGATGTTGCGCCCGTAAACGCGCCCTTTTCATGACCAAATAATTCGGATTCCAACAATGATTCCGGAATGGCCGCGCAGTTCAGGGCGATAAACGCGCCGTCCTTGCGTTTGGATTTATTGTGAATGTAACGCGACATCACCTCCTTACCCGTTCCGGATTCACCTGTGATCAACACGGTGGCTTCGGATGGGGCGATTTTGTCGGCCATTTTGACAACGGCCTGCATGACCGCGTCATTCGCGATCATCGTATTGTTTTCTTCGGTCACGGCGGACAAAACGGCCGCGATCAATTCCGCATCAGGGGGCAGGGGGATGTATTCCTTCGCGCCATCCTGAATCGCCTTCACGGCGGCGCGGGCATCGGTGTTGATGCCACAGGCGACGACGGGCAGATGGATGCGCTCAGCTTTCAGCGCTTCGACAAACTGGCCAACTTTTTGTTTCACATCGATCATGACCAGATCGGCGCCCTTGCCGTTCCGCAATGCGCCCAGGGCCTGTTCGATATCTTCGCAATGGATGACCTTGGCTCCGCGCTGTAATGCGATTTTACCCGCCGCGCTGATATAGCCTTCAAGTTGTCCGACAATCATAAGACGCATGTTCACTTAACCCCTTTGAGTCAATGATATTAGGGCCAAAGATGGGGGAGGAAAAGGGTGAATGGCGTATTTTGCCATAATTTTCACAGCTTTAAGGCTTGATTCTCAATCGAAATATTTGATCCGCTCGGCCGGGGGCAATTCGCTGTTCAGCAGCATTTCCAGGCGACGGGGATTGTCCTGCCGGGCGATCGAGGTCATGGCCAGCGCAACCATGGTTTTGATGGTGGCCTCGTCGTTGGAATTGCGTTCCAGCTTGGCCGCCAGCGGAGCCAGCAAAACCATGCCCAGTACGGCCCCGTAAAACGTGGTCAGCAGGGCCACGGCCATCGCCGGGCCAATCGCATCCGGGTTGTCCAGATCGGCCAGCATTTGCACCAGACCAATGAGTGTCCCGATCAATCCCATCGCCGGGGCAATTTCCGATCCACGGCGCAGAATGTTGGCGGACCGGCGGTGGCGTTCGACCAGCGCGTCGATTTCCTGGCTCAAAACACGGTCAATATCATCGGCGTTATAGCCATCGGTGACCAACTGCACGGCGCTTTGCAGGAATTTATCCTTCTTCAATTCGCTTTCGGCCCCGGCCAGCGCCAGCAGGCCGCGTTTGCGCGCAATCATGGCCAGATCCATCAATTGTTTCGCCATGGTGGATGGTTTCCACACACGGCGGAACAGCGAGTTGCCCATGACGCCAATCGACTTGCGTAATTCTTCGCCCGTGAATGAAATGCTGGTCGCGGCAACGGTACCCAGAACCACAATCAGGATTGAGGGCAGGTTAAAAAAACTGGCGTTGCTTTGGCCGATGGCGATACCACCGGCAATCAGCGCCAGCGCGCTGGTCACACCGACAACGGTCGCCAGGTCCAGCTTGCGGCGCGGTGCCGTGATGCTGAGGACCACATCCGGACCGCCAGTGGCTCCGGATGAATCATCGGAGCTTTGTGCGGCACGCAGTTGGGATGCATCACTGGTCATACAGTTTTACCAAAGAGGAATTGGAAGATTAGTTGCGATCCGATTTGACAATCTCGGTCATGGTCACGCCCAGCTTGTCTTCGACCACAACAACCTCGCCACGGGCGACCAGACGGTTGTTGACATAGATGTCGATCGCTTCGCCGACCTTGCGGTCCAGTTCAACCACGGCACCGCGGCCCAGTTTCAGCAACTGGCTGACCTGCATGGTGGAGCGGCCCAGAACGGCGGAGATTTGCACCGGAATGTCATAAATGGCGGTGACGTCACCGGCCATCGGTTCGCCGTATTCGTAATCTTTCTCGTCGCTTTCGGGCAGGCCGACGGATTCGATTTCGTTCAGGTTCATCCCTGCTTTGGCTTTTGTATCCTGATTATCGTCCGTCATATGGACTTCTCCAGCTTATTGGCTTTGATCGGATGCGGGGGGTTCCGTTACGGAAATAGCCGCATTGTGAATGTTCTGTTCACTATTATCGGTCAGGTTGGCCCGGTCTGCAAGGACCTGTTCAATCTGGGCGCTAATCTGTTCGGCCAGATGCTGGGGATCGCGCACGGCCGTGCCGTTGGCCCAGCCCATGCGGCACTGCCCGGCGGCCAGGGACGGGTGGCTGCGCACGGTACAGCGGGCCCCTTGGCCGCCGTCACGCAAAACCGAATCAATATGCTGGCGAATCGCATCCACATAGGCTTCCGGCACCTCGATCACGATTTCCGGCATATCGCGGACCGTTTCCAGCACGTTTTCAATCATGATTTTCACGTCATTCAGGCCCGCCTGTTCGTTTAGCGACGGGAAACAGCGTTTGAAAATAGCGTGGGCCAGTTGGACGGCTTCTTCCTCAAACGTGTTGTAACGCAGGGCCTCGGCGCGGAAGAGCAGGTCGAAATGATCGCGAATGCTGTTCAGCGTCATTGAAACATCTTTTTCAATGCTGCCCAGCGTTTCATTGATGCCGTCCTTGCGCCCTTGTTCCATGGCGGCCCGGGTGGCTTTGGCTAATTCTTCTTCGCTGAATGTCGGGGGCGGGGGCGGTTCATCGGGTGCAATGATCTCTTCCTCTTCCGCCGCATCGAATTTGTTGCGGTCGAACAGGAATTTCCGGACGTCTTTCGGCGATGCTGTATTCTTATCACTCATATTTTAACGCCGTTCCGAACTTTAGTAGATCAGCTCGTCTTCCTCGTTGCCGCTGGCAATCACGATCTCGCCACGGGCTTCCAGATCCTTGGTCACATTGACCACGTATTGTTGTGATTCCTCGACTTCTTTCAGGCGGACCGGGCCCATGGCACCCATGTCTTCCTTCATAATCTTGGCCGCACGTTCCGACATGTTCGAGAAGAACAGGTCGCGCAGGGATTCCGTCGCGCCTTTGAGGGCGAGGGGCAGTTTGTCCTTGTCCACGGCGCGGATAATGGTCTGGATCGCCGCCGGGTCCAGTTTGGCCAGATCCTCGAACGTGAACATCAGGCTGCGGATCTTTTCAGCCGATTCCGGCGTGATGCGTTCCAGCTCTTCCATGAAGCGGGTTTCGACCGAACGGTCGAGGTTGTTGAAAATCTCGGCCATGACTTCGTGGCTGTCGCGGCGCTGGGTGCGGGACAGGTTGGCCATGAATTCGGTGCGCAGGGTTTTTTCAACGTCTTCCAGAACTTCCTTCTGCACCGCTTCCATGCGCAGCATGCGGTGAATAACTTCCATCACGAAGTTTTCCGGGAGCAGGGCCATAACGCGCGCGGCGTGGTCCGGCGTCACCTTGGACAACACAACGGCCACGGTCTGCGGATATTCTTTTTGCAGGAAGTTGGCGAGGATTTCCTCGTTCACGTTGCCCAGCTTTTCCCACATGGTTCGGCCCGCGGGACCGCGGATTTCTTCCATGATCTGGGTTACTTTGTCTTTGCCCAGAACTTTGGTCAGCAGGCGTTCGGTGGAATCCATCGTGCCGACCAGGTTGTTGGTCGAACTCATTTGTTCAGCGAAATCGATAAACAGGCGTTCAACGACGTTGGCGCTGACCTTCCCCAGGTTGGCCATGGTCTGGGAGATTTCCATGATCTCCTCATCATCCATATGCTCGAAAATCCGGGCGGTGTGTTCCTCGCCCAGGGCCAGCATGAAGATGGCGGCTTTTTCGGCACCGGACAGGGTGCGATAATCCTCACGTACACGCATCGTGCGCTCGTTCCCTTTTTATTTTAGCTTTCCTGGCTCATCCAGCTCCGGATCACGGAGACGGTTTCAGCAGGGTAGGTGGATACAATATCTTCGACCTTGCGGACGGAGGATGCTTTAACTTTACCTTCGACCTGTTTCATGTCGATCAGGCTATCTTCTTCCTCGGCTTCCGGCGGGCTGAATTGTTCGCCGCCCGGACCGGTCAAGGCCGGTGTCGGTGCGCGCGCGGACAGCAGGGCTTGTTGATCGCCTTCGTCTTCGTCGGCGTTCAGACCTTCGGTGGCCAGCAGGCGGCCAACCATCGGCTGCAGAACCAGCAGAACGACCAGGATAACCATGATCGCCACGGTGATGATTTCAGCCGCACGCAGGATATCGCTGCGTTCAAAACCGAACAGCAGGTTGGACGTATCTTCAATGCCCAGATCCATATCGGCGAATTGCATGTTGACGATTTCAACCGTATCGCCACGGGATTCATCGTATCCAATCGCGGAGCGGACCAGTTGGCGGATTTGTTCCAGTTCCTGTTCACTGCGCGGTTGGTATGTTTTGTTGCCCTCGGCATCGGTGGCATAGGTGCCATCAACCAGAACCGCCACGGACAAGCGTTTGACTTCGCCCACTTCGCTGACGCGGTTGCGGACGGTCTTGCTGATTTCAAAGTTGGTGGTTTCTTCAACGCGGGACCCTTCGGACGCGCTGCCTGGTTCACCCAGCAAATCGCCAGAAATACCCGGCAGGTTGTTTTGAACGGATACGTCCTGCGGCGCGGATTCTTTTTCTGAATTCAGTTCTTCAACCGTTTGAACGGAACGGGCAACCTGGCTTTCCGGGTCGAACACTTCTTCGCTGGTCGTGACGCGGTCGAAATTCAATTCGGCGGTGACCGTGGCGCGTACGCGGCCATAACCAACGGTACGGCCAATGATGTCTTCAACCGATTGCGTCAGGCGCGTTTCGTATGCGCGGCGCATTTCTTCGGCTTTCATCGCCATCAGGCTGGTGTCCTGTTCACCACCACGCGCCAGCAAATTGCCCTGGCTGTCGATCACGGACACGCTGTCGGCCTTCATGTTCGGCACAGCGGATGCGACCAATGACTGGATCGACATGATCTGTTCGCGTTCCAGACGGGCGCCTTGGTTCAGTTGCAGAAACACGCTGGCGCTGGCCGGGCGGTTTTCACGGCTGAACAATTCGCGTTGCGGCAGGACCAAGTGGACGCGGGCAGCCTTGATCGGGCTGAGCGAACCGATGGTGCGCGCCAGTTCGCCTTCCAATGCGCGGACCTGATTGATGTTCTGAATGAAGTTCGTGGTGCCAAAGCCCGATTGTTTATCAAACAATTCGTAACCCATCGATCCGCCATTGGGCAGGCCCGCTTCGGCCAGCAACATGCGGGCGCGGCCCACTTCGCTTTCGGGGACCATGATGCGTGTGCCATCGGGTGACACATCGTAACGAATTTGGGATTCTTCCAGCTTCGCGGCAACGGATGCGGAATCCGTGGATGACAAATCGCTATACAGTAATTTCAGAGATGGCGTAGACACGCGCATCGACACGAAAATGAAAAAGATCAAAAGCGTCACCAGCACGCCACCCATGATGCCGAGGCGGGCGGGGCCGAGTTGTCGCAATGTATCCATAAAGCTGTTCACGTCTGCAATCCTGACAGTAGCGTTAAAGCGGTCGAGCGCGGTGTTGTTTTTAAGTCAAACCGCGCGGACGCGCGGCGCAGAAAACGAGGGTTTCTCCTATCAAAGGTACCCGAGAATAGGGGGCCGCGCAAATGCGAACCGCATCGTAAAAATTATAGCGCGTTTTGCGCCCTATTGCCACGTATGCGGGCCGCTTTGCCTCGGTCTATCCCTTTGAGTTTTCTGGCACAGTTTGCTGTTTCTCATGCCAAATCGGCTAAAATTCCAGTAATGGCTTGATTTCAAGTAATATTATGCGTCCGTTTGGCTTAATCTTTGTTGAATCTGTTCATTGTTACTGGAATGTTTCATTTAAGTTAATTGGTCTATCGCAAGTATAGTTTTAAAGTCTTGTAGTATAAAATGTTATTTCTGGGGCGGTTTACTCGCAGTAATCGGTGATATTATTTAATAAAAGGGCGGGGTTTAGTTTTTTCGAATATTTGCATGGGGTGAGTTTTTCCTTACAATCGGGGCGAATATTGCCTGCATACATGGGCAGATGCGTGCATTTTCTTGACAGGTGGTGTGGAATTGCGGTAGCATGGTATCTAGGTAGTATACCAAAAGTGTGACCGCGCGCCGTACAAGTTTGAACGGCGCATTCGGGTGGGGACCCGGAATGGCACACCGCAACGGGTATACGGGTCAGGAAGGAATGATTGAAGCAGTGAACTCAGTGCTGTCTAACGCGCCGCTGATTCGGGGAAGCACCGAACAGCAGAGCACGTCACGCACGCAAGCTGCTAACCCTGACAAGGTTCAAGTGGTGGCGCAGGCCCCGTATATCAGCCCCTATGTTCATGTTGATGTGAATCACGACAGGGCCGTGTTGCAATTGCGTGACCCGGATACGGGTGACGTCGTTCGCCAAATCCCGTCCGAGCCGATGCTGGATGCGATGCGCCGTCAGGACGCAACGCTGGAAGCGCGCCGCGTGGCCCAGGCCGAGGAATCCGCTCGTGAAAACCGGGTGCAGCAGGTGTCCCAACCGGTCCAGCAGCAGGTGCAGGTTCAGCAGCCCGCCCCGCAAACGCAGGCCCCGACGCCAACCCAACAACAATTCGCCGCATTCGCCAGTGCCGCAAATTTTGCGGCCGCCAGCCAGCCGACAACAACGGTGAGCGTCCTCGCATAACATCTTGAGCAGGTGGGAAAAACTGAAAACAAGGCGACCGATGATCCGGTCGCTTTTTTGTTTGTGTTTCATGGATACGGTTCGAGGCGTATCGGATAATCCGTGTCCATTCGTAGTTCAGAAAACAAAAACCCCGGCGCGAATTCCGCATCCGGGGTTTTAAAAACTGTGGGGCAGGGCGTTGATTACTTCTCTCCGGCCTTTTTCTCTGGCGTGGCTTCGCCCTCTGGCGTTGGCTTCGTCATCAACCCGGCGGCGATTTCGCGGTTGATGTCGATCAACACGTCCAGCTTTTCCTTTTTCGGGTCGGCCAGAATATCCAGCGTGCGTTTGAAAACGTAAGCGCCCAAATTGGCGATATTGGCGCGCAAAGCGTCGGGGCGGCCATCTTCCTCGCCCGCGGTGGCGTTGTCGACGAACATCAGCCAGATCTGGCGGTTGTGGCGCAGGGCGTCATCCAGCTCTTCCAGCTTGTAACTGTCCCAGCGGTTTTGAATGTCCTGCATCTTCTGCACGGCTTTCAACAATGCGCGCGCTTCAATCTCGCGCGGGTCGGTTGTTGTCGTGCGGGCGTGTTGGGCATAGGCCCCGGCGGCGCTGGCGTGCGGGTTGGTCGGGGGCAGTGGTGGTTTTTGATCACTAGGCATTATCAATCAAACCTTGTTCGTACTTGATCAGTTCACGCGCTTCTTTCATGGCCTGATAATACTGGCCGGAAAGAATTTTATCGTTAATGCTGGCGAAGAAAACGGTGGTGGTCGGGGCCGCTTCCTGAATTTCGCGAATGGTTGAGAAATACTTCTCAAAGTATTGATCCGGCTTGGAAGAAATGTACATGCACTGGATCAGAAAATAGATTTTCTTCGCCGGCGTATTCACGTCTTCTTCGCGCAACACATCCTTCTCGCGCAGGATGGGGGCGTTGCCCGCAATGTGCAGGCGGGTGCGCTGGCTGTCATTGGTGATGACGGCTTCGCCGATCAGAATTTTTTCACCTGGCTTCAGGTCGATGATAAGAGCCATAAAGGATTTCTTCCCTGATAAAGCGAACGTCCCAAAATTGGGGGCCGGAATGGCGCCAGAATGGCTTTCACCGTCCGCAGTAAGACCAATACCATCTTAAAAGTAACATATTAGCGGAAGGTTAAAAAGTAAGCCTTTCATTTTCCAAAAGAAAATCCCGGCACGGGCCGGGATTTCCTCCATTCCTTGGTATGGGGCGGTGAGCGGATCAGGCAATAATATTGCCGTTTGTGTACAGCGCCTGTTCATCCGTCAAACCGGTCACGCCGGTCAGGGATGCAATCTGGGTCAGGCCGTATGTGCCGCCCGTGCCATCCTGGTCGACGAAGACCGCGCTGTCCGTTCCGTTATCCGTAATGGTTACGAAATCGGTGATCGCGTCGGTCAGCGGGTCGAACAAAGTGAGCAGGTCGGACAGATCCAGCACATCCCCATCCCCAACCGTGAAGTCGGTAATGGTGTCGACATTGTTAAACGCCGAAGCGGATTCGAAAACGAACAGATCGTCATCCGCGCCACCGTTCAGGCTGTCGGCCCCGTCACCGCCATACAGAACGTCGCTGCCCGCGCCGCCATACAGGGCATCCGCCCCGTCATGGCCATACAGCACGTTGGCCGATCCGTTGCCGGTGATGGTGTCGGCATAATCCGATCCCGATACATTTTCGATATTCGATAACGTGTCGGTCCCGCCCAGCCCATCGCTGGCCGATCCGGTGGACAGGTCAACGGTAATGCCGGAGGTGGCCGCGCCGTAATCAATATGGTCAATACCGGCCCCACCATCGAACGCATTGTCCCCGGCATTGCCGATGAACGCATCGTCATAATCGGACCCGATAATGGATTCGATATTCGACAACGTATCGGTGCCACCCAGGCCATCATTGGCGGTTCCGGTCGACAAATCGACGGTAATACCGGCAAGGGCGGCGCTGAAATCAACACTGTCGATGCCGTTACCGCCATCAATCACGTTGTTTCCGGCGGTGCCGATAAAGGCATCGGCGTAATCCGATCCGGTCACGTTTTCAATGCTGACCAGCGTATCGGTGCCGCCCAGCCCGTCATCGGCCATTCCGGCGGACAGGTCCACACTGACCCCGGCGGTGGCGGTGCTGTAATCGACTGTGTCGGATCCATCCCCGCCGTTCAGGGTGTCATTCCCGCCCAATCCGGCCAGAACGTCATCCCCGGCACCGCCTTCCAGTATGTTGGCGGCGGCATCGCCGGTGATGCTGTCGGCAAAACCGGACCCGGTGATGTTTTCGATGTTGGATAATGTATCCGTGCCACCATCGCCATCGCTGGCCGTGCCCGTGGACAAATCAACCACAATGCCGGATGCGGCGGCGTTGTACCGCACGGTGTCGTTATCCGCGCCACCGTCAATCACATCATCACCCGCACCGCCAATAATAATATTGGCCGCGGCGTTGCCCGTCAGCGTATCGGCATTCGCCGATCCAATGATGTTTTCAAAGGAGAGCAGGGTATCCGTCCCGCCCAGCCCATCACTGGCCGTCCCGGTCAACACATCAACAACCACGCCGGATGTTGCGGCACTGTAATCGATTGTGTCGATGCCGTTGCCCGCATCGAGCACATTGTTCCCCGCATCGCCCGTAAAGGTGTCGGCATAGGCGGACCCCGTGACGTTTTCAATGTTGGAAATGGTGTCGGTGCCGCCCGTGCCGTCACTGACCGTTCCGGTGGCCAGGTTGACGATCACACCGGATGTGGCCGCATTGTACAACAGGGTGTCGTTATCCGCGCCGCCGTCAATGACATCGTTGCCCGCGCCGCCAGTGATAACGTCATCGCCGTTGCCGCCGTTCAGCGTGTCATTGCCGTTGTTCCCGGTCATGGTGTCATTGCCATCACCGCCATTCAGAACATTGGCCGCGCTGCTGCCCGTCAGCGTGTCGGCATAGGCCGACCCGATCACGTTTTCAATGCTGGACAATGTATCCGTGCCGCCCAGCCCGTCACTGGCCGTATTGGTGGTCAGGTTGACGGTCACGCCGGACATGGATGCGCTGTAATCAACCGTATCCGTGCCACTGCCACCGATCAGGCTGTCATTCCCCGCACCACCGATCAGAACATCATTCCCGTTCCCACCGTTCAGCACGTTATTGCCCGTGTTTCCGGTGATGGTATCGGCCTGGCTGGACCCGGTGACGTTTTCAATGTCGACCAGCGTATCGGTGCCATACCCGGTCGCGGTCCCGGCGACCAGATCCACCGTCACGCCCGTGCCCGACCCGGCAAAGGTCGCGGTATCCGTGCCCGCACCCCCGTCGATCGTGTCATCCCCCGATCCACCGTTCAGGACATCGTCCCCATCGCCGCCATACAAATCATCATTCCCCGCATCGCCGTTCAGCGTATCGGCCCCGGCATCGCCATACAGATCATCATTGTCATTGCCGCCCGACAACGTGTCATTGTCATTGCCACCATGCAATTCATCATCACCCGCACCACCGGTCAGGGTGTCGGTGCCAAAATCACCATAGATAATGTCGGCGCCCGTTCCGCCATCCAGAACGTTGTTTTCTGAATCGCCTGTAATGGTGTCGGCATAAATCGAACCAATCACATTTTCGATGGCTGTGATTGTGTCCGACCCTTGGCCGGTCGCTGTTCCATTGGAAAGATCGACGGTTACGCCGGATACGGCGGCGGCGTAGTTGATCGTATCAACACCGTCACCCCCATCCAGAATGTCGTCGCCTTCGCCACCGAAGAGGGTGTCGTTTCCACCTTCGCCGTAAATTTCATCATTTCCATCCCGGCCATCCAGAATATTGGCGTTATTATCACCAATCAGGATGTCATCGTGGCTGGATGCAGTGATGGATTCAAAGTTCGAAATTGTATCGGTTCCACCTAAGCCATCGTCGACAGTGCCACTGGAAAAATCAATGGTAACGCCAACGGATGAGGTGGCGAAGCTGAGCGTATCAAATCCCCCCGCACCATCCAGAACGTCATTCCCGGCCCCGCCATCAATGACGTTGTCAAGCCCATTGCCAATAATGGTGTCATTATAGGCCGACCCTGTAACGGATTCGATACTGCTCAGGACGTCAATGCCTTCACCGATCGCAAGCCCGGTATCCAGATTGACGCTAACCGCTGTTGCAGACGTGGCGTATGTAACTGTATCAATGCCACCGCTACCGTTCAGCGTATCATCACCCAGGCCACCGGACAGGGTATCATCGCCCGCGCCACCGTAGATGACGTCATTTCCATCGCCACCATTCAGCGTGTCATTGCCATCTTCACCAAACAGCATGTCATCGCCGCCATTGCCGTTGACAATATCGTCACCAGCCTTGCCGTTCATGACTTGTGCAATGTTGAGGCCGTTGAGGGTGTTTGCGGATGAGTCGCCGAAAGTTTGGCTGTTTGATAAATCGACATCAATAATGTCGGAATATTTGATGTCTTCAATGGCAATAATCATGTTGCCATTTGTATCGGTACCGTATTGATCTTTAATGATGATTGATGTCGCGTTTTTGTAAGTAATCATTAAATCGCGATCGTTTACAAAGCTTGTTGTCATGTAGGTGGAGTAACCGGACCCAAGATTCAGTGAAATTTTGTCTAATGCCCCACTTTCATCTTGAACAGTTACTGTATAATTGCTGGGCCAGCTATTGTGATGGCCAAAATTATGAATTCTGTAGAGGTCATCGCCAGATCCTCCATTTAGGTTAGTGCTACCATACTCTGAATGCAGTATGTCATTTCCCGCTTCTCCGTAGAGGGTGTCTGCGCCGCCCTCTGGGTTACCGTATTGGCGGCCGTCGACAAGTTCATCGTTTCCGTTCCCCCCGTAAATTGTATCGTCGCCGTTCCCACCAAGAACAAAATCGTCTCCGTCTCCGGCGTAAATCAAATCGTCTCCGCTTGAAGAAGATGTGTTGAGATGTTCGCCATAAATTACGTCGTCGCCAGTTCCTCCGTGGATCAAATCATTACCAGCGCTTCCGGATATAGTGTCGTTTCCACTGTCCCCATATACAATATCTGCCCCAGCACCTACGTAGATACTGTCGTTACCATCGCCACCATAAACTTCTTGAACTTTTGAAGCTGTCCCGGAGACATTGATAGAGTCTGCTCCAGCGCCAGCATACACAATGTTGTTTGAATCATTGGGAGATGAAACGGAGTCATTGCCATCTCCTCCGTAGACAATGTTGTTTCCAGTCCCTGTGTTTATAGAGTTTCCATCATTACCGCCGTAAATGGTATCATTTCCCGCTTCTCCGTTAAGAAAGTTGAAGCCACCACCGCCGTAAATAGTGTCGTTTCCTGCGCCACCATAGATATGGTCATTTCCGGATGTTAGATTATACTCATCGTCACCATATAGCGTGTCGTCTCCGGTATGTCCGTAAACGTAATCGGCTCCGGCATCTCCAAAGACGATTCCTGCGCCTGATAGCGTGTCGTTTCCATTGCCACCGCGTAGCGTTCCGGTGCTTGTGGATACGTTTATGTTGTCATTGCCATCGCCGCCATAAACAAGGTGGGTACGGCCTGCGAAGGATGAATAGTTTGTTACGTGGTCGTTTCCGCTGCCGCCGTGAAATTCCAGATGTGAGCCGTAGTGATAGATTTGGGATCCGCCAGCGTCTGTATAAACAACCGATGATGCATAAGTGTATGCTGTCAGATGTCCGGCTCCGCCGTAAATTATTTTATTTCCTGTTGTCCATCCGTGGATGGTTTCGTCACCATCGTCACCATAAATAACATCGTTTCCATCTCCTGGGCGAATAATGTCGTTTCCTGCGCCGCCGTGAATTTCGTCATCTCCTGCGCCAGCATTGATATCGTCTGCGCCACCGTTGCCATAGATAATGTCGTTACCCTCGTAGGCGCTGATGTTGTCGCTATCGGCGGTGCCGTTCAGAGTATCGTCGCCAGATGTTCCGGTAATTGTTGCCATGATTTATTACTCCCTGTTTTGTGTGAAAAATGAAATGCGGGAGTAGGGTAGCGGATTTTGTGGAGGGGGTGATTCGGGATTGGTGCAACCTGTGGGGTTTTCCACAAGGAATGGTTGTTTTCTGTGGTGATTGCGTGTTTTGGGTTTGGGGTGGGGCGGGGGTGTTTTGGTTTTAGAATGTGAAAATCCCCGGCGGACTTCTTCCGCCGGGGGTTTTCGCGATTAAATCTGTGTCGATTAGAACAGACGCAGGATCGACTGCTGGGACTGAGAGGCCAGTGACAGGGCGGTAACACCCAGGGACTGACGGGTCTGCAGAGCCAGCAATTTTGCGCCTTCCTCGTTCTGGTCGGCGTTAACCAGTTTGTCCGAACCTTCTTTCAGCGTGTTGATCAAGCTGGTGGTGAAGGTTTGGCGGGTCTGAATAACAGACAGGTCGTTGGCCAGGGTCGCGCCGAAGTCACGGACAGAACCCAAGGCGTCACGCACTGCACTGATCACACCGTCAACGGATGCCGCGTTGCTGAAGTTGGCTTCTTCCAGACCCAGACCAGCGGACGTGAAGGTCACGCCTTTGGTTTCGATCGTGCTGGTGCGATCTTCGTTGAAAGTCGTCAGCAGGTCGTTGCCGTTCAGCAGGTTGGTCCCACGGTAGCCCGTGTCGCCGTTGCTAACCAAGGCATCAATCTGGTCGCGGATTTTGTTGAAATCCTGTTCCAGTTTAGCCAGTTGGCCCGCGGAAGATCCTAGCTGGATGTTTTCTTCGACAGCAACACCGGCAGCAACTGCAGACAGATCGGTCAAGCCGAAGCCAAAGTTAGCAGAGTCACCAATTGCGGACCCAGCGAAACCAATCTGCACACTCTCGACTGAGGCGTCAATCGCGCGGATAGAAATTTGCCCGGTTCCTTCGTCGAACGTAGCTTCCAGCTTGGAGCTCAAGGTGGAGTTATTGTTGATCGCATCAACAAACTCTTGAACTGTAGCTGTTGCGGCGAGGGCGATGTTTTGTGCTGCCCCTCCGTTTACGGCGATAGTGTAGTTTTCACCGCTAATACCGTCGAACAACGTTGCAGCAGTCGGTGCCTCGGCTGTGCGCAGTGCAGTCAGAAGCGTACTGCGGTCTGCAACGTCACCTTGGTCGTTCTTTACAAAGTTGTATGACTTCAAAGCAACATCAGCTGTTGCTGTGAAACCTACGTTGTTTGGAGCTGCTGCAATACCATCGGCTGTAACTTTTGCGATTTCGCCAAAGCCAAGAGCGTTAGCTGCAGCCAGTTTATCTGCATCTGTAGCTCCGCTGAAGTCAACGGTGAAGCTGCCCCCGCTGACCAAGGAACGAATAGACAGTTGTCCCTTATCATCGAGTTTGGCTTCGAAAACAGCACTTTGGTCGGCCTGATCGCGAATTTCGTTGATTGCTGTAATCAACTCGTTTGTTGACGTGCCTGCAGCAACGGCAACGGTAATGCTTGTTTGTGCACCACCAGCCGGATCCGGGTCGATGACATCACCATCCGCGTCCGTGGCTGTCAGTGTCAGCGTTACGCCGCCCGTCAAGCCAGGAACATCAGTCAGGTCATCAATGTTGCGGAGGTCTTTGTTACCCGTAACTTTGGCTTCAGCCGTACCAGCAGCCAGAGCTTCTTGAGCCTGGGATGCAATGGAGTCAGCTTGTTCAACCAAAGAGGTCAGGGCGGTAACACCGGTATCAGCGGCTTTAATCACCTGAACGGACTGGCCGATAGAATCGAGCAGTTTGGTCAGGTCGGCCGCACGGTTGGTCAGGGCGCGGGATGCGAAGAATGCCTGCGGACCATCAAGGGCCGAGTTAATCTTCTTACCTGTACCCAGGTTACGTTGCGTCAGATCGATGGAGTTTTGAGTGCTCTGCAGAGACAGCAGGTTGGTCCGCATAGCAGCGGAGAGTACGACATCGGATGTCATAGTAGGGTTCCTTTCCTAGGTTTCCTATTTTATGTCAGTATCGAATTCCTCTCGATACAGTACCCAGTCTAAGCCAGAAGGCCTTAACAAAGGTTTAAAGAGGCTAGCATGCGATTTTTTGGAAGTCACTGAAATTATTGAGTCTTTTTGTATTATGAAAAAATTGATGCAAAAAAGTTTTGTTTTTCTGAGAAATTTTTGCGGGATTTGGGTCTGTTTCTTTTTTGTCATTCCCGCGAAAGCGGGAATCCATAGTGGTTATCCGATTTAAGGAGGGGGCAATATCGTCACTCTATATACGTCACTCCGGCGAAAGCCGGAGTCTTCGTCCTTTATGGCGGGAAGATCCCGGCCTGCGCCGGGATGACGAATTCTGCATAGCTTTCTTCTTATTCGCGGCCATTCGTGAGTTAAATGATGGAATGGTCCCATATTCCAAATGTGGACAACCCTGTCGCAATATCGCCAGTCTCTGCCCCGAATCGGATAGGATAACACCGACATTTTTCGATCCGGGGAGAATACGCACATGACCACGCAATGGGTTTACAGTTTCGGTGCCAAGGACAGCAATGCGCGCCCGGATATACAGGGGCCTGTGAAAAATTTGCTGGGTGGCAAGGGGGCTAATCTGGCCGAAATGGCGTCGTTGGGTCTGCCCGTTCCACCCGGATTTACGATTACGACGGAAGTATGCACGGCGTTTTATAAAAACGCGGAAAGTTATCCCGCCGAATTGCGCGCGCAGGTCGATGCCGCGTTGAAGAAAATCGAAGACGCGGTGGGTGTGAAATTTGGCGATGCCAAAAACCCGTTGCTGCTTTCCGTCCGGTCCGGCGCGCGCGTGTCGATGCCGGGCATGATGGATACGGTTTTGAATCTTGGCCTGAATGATGAAACCGTGGTTGGCCTGGCCGCGTCGTCGGGGGATGAGCGTTTTGCGTGGGATTCATACCGCCGCTTCGTTCAGATGTATGGCGACGTTGTTCTGGGTGTATCGCACCACGATTTCGAAGACATTCTGGATCAACAAAAACGTGACGATAATGTGTTCAACGATACCGATTTGTCGGCAGATGCGTGGAAAAACGTCGTTGCCGGATACAAGGCGTTGGTGAAGCACGACACCGGGACCGATTTCCCGATGAATCCGGTTGATCAATTGTGGGGCGCGGTGGGGGCCGTGTTTAAATCATGGATGACGGCGCGGGCCGTGTCATACCGCGCCATTCATGACATTCCCGAAGATTGGGGCACCGCCGTGAATGTTCAGGCGATGGTGTTCGGCAATATGGGGGATGATTGTGCCACGGGCGTGGCCTTTACCCGCGATCCGTCCACGGGCGAAAATTATTTCTACGGCGAATATCTGATCAACGCACAGGGTGAAGATGTTGTAGCGGGCATTCGTACGCCGCAATCCCTGACCATTCTGGGGCGCGAGAAAGAGGGATCAACTCTGCCGTCGATGGAAGAAACCATGCCGGGCGTGTTCAAACAACTGGATGATGTACGCCATATATTGGAAAGCCATTATCGCGACATGCAGGATATCGAATTCACCGTGCAAAGCGGCACGCTGTATATGCTGCAAACCCGCACCGGAAAACGCACCAGTGCGGCGGCCCTGAAAATCGCCGTGGATATGGTGGGTGAGGGGTTGATTACCAAGGAAGAGGCGTTGTTGCGTCTGGAGCCGCAGGCGCTGGACCAACTTTTACACCCCACGCTCGATCCGGCGGCGCATAAAACCATTTTGACCCGCGGCCTGCCCGCATCACCGGGCGCGGCCAGCGGCATCGTGGTGTTTAGCGCCGATGACGCCGAAGCGATGGCCAAGGACGGGAAGAAAGTTATCCTCTGCCGCCGCGAAACCAGCCCGGAAGATATTCACGGCATGCACGCCGCCGCCGGCATTTTGACCACGCGTGGCGGTATGACCAGCCATGCCGCCGTCGTTGCGCGCGGCATGGGACGGGCGTGCGTGGCCGGGGCGGGCGCGTTACAGATTGATTACGAAACCGCCACCATGCGCGTCGGTGACCGCGTGGTGAAGGCGGGTGATGTCATCACCATTGATGGCGGTGCGGGCGAGGTCATGCTGGGCGCGGTGCCGACCGTGCAACCGGAATTGTCCGGCGATTTTGCGACCGTGATGCAGTGGGCGGATGATGTGCGCCGCATGGGCGTGCGCGCGAATGCGGAAACACCGCTGGATGCCAAAACCGCGCGCGGTTTCGGGGCGGAGGGGATCGGCCTGTGCCGGACCGAACACATGTTCTTTGACCCGACACGGATTCAGCATGTTCGCGAAATGATTTTCGCCAACAATGCGCCTGCGCGCCGTGATGCGCTGGCCAAATTGCTGTCCGCGCAACGGGGTGATTTTGCCGAATTGTTTGAAATCATGCGCGGACTGCCCGTGACCATTCGCTTGCTGGACCCGCCATTGCATGAATTCCTGCCGCAAAGTGATGCGGATATTGCCGATTTTGCCCGTATGGCCAATATCGGCGCGGATCAGGTGCGGATGCGCCTGCGCGAACTACATGAAACCAATCCGATGCTGGGCCATCGCGGATGCCGGTTGGGCATGACCTATCCGGAAATTTATGAAATGCAGGCCCGCGCAATTTTCGAAGCGGCAATCAAGGTTGATGTGACACCGGAAATCATGATCCCGTTGATTGCCACGCACCGCGAATTGGTTGTTTTGAAAAAACTGGTCGATGAAACGGCGTTGGCGGTGTTCGCCGAAACCGGAAAGACGGTGGCCTACACTGTGGGCACCATGATCGAATTGCCGCGTGCGGCGTTGACGGCGGATGAAATCGCGCCCGATGCCGCGTTTTTCAGTTTTGGCACCAACGATCTGACGCAAACCACGCTGGGGCTCAGCCGCGATGACTCGGCCCTGTTCATGAATGATTATTTGCGCCAGGGCGTGTTTGCCCGCGACCCGTTTGCCACGCTGGATATTGACGGGGTGGGGCAATTGGTGCGCATTGCTGTTGAGCGCGGGCGCAAAGCACGCCCGGATATCAAACTGGGCATCTGCGGCGAACATGGCGGTGACCCGGCGTCCATCGCATTTTGTGAATCGGTGGGATTACACTACGTATCCTGCTCCCCCTACCGCGTCCCCATCGCCCGCCTGGCCGCGGCGCAGGCCACCATTCGGGAGACTGCCGGAAAAAAGCCTGATGCCGCCAAGCGGGCGGCATAATAATTGATATGCGGATGGTGAATTTTATGCAGGTACATAAAAGGCAATTAAAAGGTGTTTTTGTTATAGCCCTTCTTTGCGTTTTGATTTTTTCTCCTGCCGCACATGCGCACAGGCCATATCTTGTGAACAAGGGCACATTAACTGATCCCGGTGGGGAAATTATAGTTAAGGGAAAGCGTTACGGCGACGGGATATTTTCTACAGATCCTGTAACTTTTGAAATTCGTAATCGTAATGGTGTCGTTTTGGCAAACACACCGGTCGCCGATCATGTTGCAGTTTTTTGTCCCCATGCCAAATTCTGTTGGGCATTTCCATACGGCTATTTGACCCCGATCGTGTCAGGATACAAGCTTGACGCTGATAATATTGATTGGGATGCGCAGTCTAAGAATGATAGTGGGCGTGGAAATTTTGAACGGTATTTGAGTGGCGATGAAAAAACTTTGCGTGATTATGATTTGGACTACCCAGAATTTATAAAAACGTATTCTGGGTTTGAGGAGGTCAAAATGGCTTCCATTATTAGCCCAATAATGATCGTGTTTGATCAATTCTTTATATTATTAGGTTTGTTGGTTCTGACGTTCGTTCCGTATCTTCTCTATTGGCTGTTCTTCTCTAAGAGGTGGACGCAAAACAAAGTTCTTAAATATGGAATTTTTCTTTTTGGTTCTTGTATTTTTCTGGGGTATTGCGGATTTTATTTTTTGGCTTTGCTTGTGTTCGGTTACACGCTTTCAACGCCCATATTCTATCTTCTCGCGGCTATAATCTCTGGTGCAGTTCTTGGCGCTTTGTTTTCAAAGAAAACAAAGCGTTCTGCCTTGGTGGAATGATTGTTTTTTATTGTGCGGGAATGACAAATTGTGAGGTTAGAGAGGCTCGATGCCGATTGCTGAAAGTCGATCGATTGCATCCCGTTTCACCACCGCCAATCCAACCGTTCCGGATGAACTCCGCATTTCTCCAATTTCACCTGCGTCATCGGTGATCATGGTGCCGGGGGCGGGTGGTGTGGTGGGGAAAGATAATGCCATTAAAACCTTCTTCCCCAGATTGCGGTGATACATGCGGGCGGTGATTTCCTGGCCGACGAAGCATCCTTTGGTAAAGGATACGCCGTGCAAGCGGTCCATATTATTTTCCATCAGCAAGGATTGTTCGGGCACCAGATCGCGTGACCCATCGGGGATGCACAGGCGGATGCGGTGATCATCCCAGCGGGAGAAATCGGCCTGTGTGCTGTCGGTGGGGGCGATCGGGCCGCGCCAGCCGAGGTCCGCGTGGCGGGGATCGGCATAATTGCCATCGGGAACGGGGCCGGTTCCGGCGTAAATTGTTACGGCGGGTTCGCAATCCAGTGTAACGGCGGAGCGGAGTTTATAGCGTTTCAATCGCGCGGCCAGATCCTCTGCCCGTGTGCCGCCTTCACATTCCAACAGGTAATCATCCCCCTGTTTTGTCACAAAAAAATCGTGCAAGAAACGGCCCTGCGCGGTCAGGAGACAGGCATAGACGCTCCGGGTTTCCGATGCGGTTTCAATATCCCCGGTGACAAGGTCCTGTAAAAACCGGGTGGCGTCAGCTCCGCCAACGCGGATGCGGCCCCGGTTTGGTATCTGGCAATAAAAATGGTTCATGCTACAATCCGCCCTTATGAACATTCTTTTTATCACATCCAATCGGCTGGGCGATGCGGTTTTATCAACCGGCATTCTCGACCATCTGGCCAAAACCCATCCGGATGCAAAAATTTGCGTCGCGTGCGGCCCGATCCCGGCCTCTCTGTTCGAAGGGGCGCCGAACGTGCGGCGTGTCATTCCGTTCCGAAAAGAGAAATATAATCTGCACTGGTTCAAACTCTGGCGCAAGCTGGCGGGAACGCGGTGGGATATTATTGTCGATTTGCGCAACAGCGCCGTGTCACGCTTGTTGACCGCGAAGAAACGTTATATCTACGGCAAACATATCGACGCGAAAAAACACAAGGTCGAACAGAATGCCGCCGTTCTGGGGTTGAAAACCACACCCGCCCCGAAGCTCTGGCCCACCAAGGGGCAGATGGAGAAGGCGGAGCAGATTGCCCCCGCGGGCGGGCCGATTCTGGCCATTGGCCCGACGGCGAATTGGCGCGGAAAAACATGGCCCATTGATCGCTATATTGGGCTGATCCGCGTTATCACCGCGCCGGATGGAATTTTACCCGGCGCCCGCGTGGCCGTTTTCGCCGCCCCGGGGGAGGAAGCCCAAGCCAAGCCCGTATTCGACTCCATCCCCGAAGATCGCCGCATTGATGTGATTGCCAAGGGCACGCCCGGCGATGTCGCGGCGGTGTTGAAACGGTGTGATCTGTTTGTTGGCAATGATTCCGGGTTGATGCATTCGGCGGCGGCGGTGGGTATCCCCACGGTCGGATTGTTTGGGCCGAGCTGGCCGTACCTTTATCGCCCGTGGGGCGCGCACGCGGCGTATGTGCGGACGCCGGAAACGTTTGACGAGCTGATTAATGTCCCCGGTTATGATCCGCGCAAGGTAAAGTCGTTGATGACCAGCCTGTCGCTGGAGGCGGTGGTGCGCAGTGTTGGGCAATTCTGGTATCTGCATCATCCGAAAAAATCGGCGTGATTGTGCGTTTAACCGCGCAATAAAAAACCCCGCCGAAGCGGGGTTTTTCTTTATTCGTTGACCTGATATTGCGGGGCGGTTTTGGGCTTGGTGGTCTTGCCCATTTCGCGCGAGCGGCGTTTTTGTTCGATGATCGTTTCGACATAGGTGTCGCGCGCTTCATCGGCCACTTTGTACGGAACATATTCTACGCGTTCCCAGCCCTTGGCCTGCATGCAGGTTTCGAAATCATGGTAATCCAGATGTTCGGCGTACAGGTATCCGTCACGCTCCGGTGAATCCCACTGGGCAAGGCGGCCTTCCGGTGTGTTGGTGTCGGGGACGTTGCCGTTTTTGTCATTGTCGCCCGGCATCGCGGTGCGGATCGCGCCAAGGCGTTGCAGTTCGCGGATTTCACCGGTGCAACGGGCGATGTCCTGATTCAGCATCTGCTGCGCCTTCGGTCCGCGCATATACAAGGCGGATGTCGTTTCCGCCCGTTGCCAGTATTGGCCGTTGGCTTTCGCCAATTGTTCTTTTGTCGAGGGCACGCTGCTGCAGCCTGCAATCGTAACCAAGGCCGCGCCGCAGAGGGCCAGTGTAACCAGAGAGCGTTTCATGAATTCCGCATCCATTATGGAGAAAGGTGTCAGACCCGGAAAATGTAGCAAGACCGGGCCGGGTACTCAAGCCGGGAAACGGGGAATTAGGGTGTTTTGCCCGATTCGTCCCACCATGTTTCCAAAACCATGCCATAAAGCGGCATGGTTTCCGGGTGTTTCAGGGTGGCCCGGCGGGCCACAAAATCGACCCCGGGGTGGAACAGGGGGACCATATACCGCCCGGACATCAAAACCCGGTCCAGCGCGCGGGCGGCGGTGACCAGCCCATCCCGGTCCTTGGCGGCGGCAATCTGCATGCTCAAGGCATCCACCACCGGGTCGCAAATCCCGGCATAATTCCAGCGGGCGGGTTGTTTGGCGGCGTCACAGCCCCAATACAAAATCTGTTCCGACCCCGGCGACAGCGTGGACAGCCAGAAATACAGCACCATGTCGTAATCATATTCGTTCAGGCGGCCGAGGAAGGCGGCGGAATCCAGAACGCGCACCCGCGCGTCAATGCCCAGCCGTTTTAAACCGCGCGTGAAGGACAGTGCCAGTTTTTCATCATCCGGGGATGACAGCATGATTTCAAACGTGAAGGGCGCGCCGGTTTTTTCATTCACCCGCACGCCGTCCTTGACGACCCATCCGGCGTCTTTCAACAACGCATCGGCGCGCAACATGGCGTCGCGCCCGGTCGGGTCCGGCGTGTCGGCTTCAAAGACGCTGGCGCGCAATTGGGCACGATACGGTTCCAGCAAGGCCAGTTCCGCCGCATCCGGCGCGGTGGCCGGCGCGGCCAGTTCAGCATTGGGGTAATAGGAATCAATGCGCTTATAAAGGCCATGGAACATATTCTGGTTGATCCATGGCGCGTCGAGGGTCAGGGACAAAGCCTCACGCACGCGGATATCATCGAACGGGGCCTTGCGCGTGTTGAAAATCAGCGCATTCGTACGGTCCGGGCGGCCATGGGGCAGGGCTTCCTTCACAATCTCGCCACGGGTTACGGCGGGAATATCGTATCCCTTGGCCCATTTGCCGGCATCCCATTCACGGCGCAAATCCATGCCGCCGGATTTGAAGGATTCAAACGCCACGGAATCGTCGCGGTAATAATCAAACACGATGCGATCGAAATTATAATGGCCGACATTGACGGGCAGGTTTGCGCCCCAGTAATTCGGATCGCGTTCATAGACAATTTTACGTCCCGGTTCGACGGCGGTAATTTTATATGGTCCGCTGGCCACCGGAACATCCAGCGTGGCGGAATCAAATGACCGCCCCGACCACCATGCTTTGGACAGCACGGGCATCATCGCAATGATCATCATGGTTTCGCGGTCGTAACCTTCGCCGAAGGAAAACTTGATTGTGCGATCATCAATGCGGTCGACGGATTTGACCAATTTGTACACGCGGCGCATGTTCGGGCGGCCATAATCGCGCAGTGTTTCAAATGTGAAGATGACATCATCGGCGGTGATGGCGCTGCCATCCTGAAATTTTGCCGCTTTGTTCAGGTAAATGGTGATGGATGAACGATCATCCGGCACATCCACTTTTTCCGCAATCAGGGGGTAGAGGGTGAAGGCTTCGTCCCACACCCGGGCCATCAGCCGATCATGAACAAAGGCCAGCCCCTGCGCCGCCGTGCCCTTGATGGCGTAGGGGTTCAGGGAGTCAAACGATCCGATCGCGGCCTGCGTCAACGTGCCGCCCTTGGGCGCGTTCGGGTTGGCGTAATCCAGATGGGTGGCGTCGGCGGTATATTTGGGGGTTCCGTGCATGGCCAGACCGTAATATTCTTCTGCCAAAGCGGGACCGGCGACGGTTGATGAAACCGTCAGGAAAAAAGCCATTACCATAAAGGTCTTGCGTAGGATCGTTTTCATGTCTGAAGTGATAGCAGAGGCCCACGGCCCTTCCAACCACCATCTGATCAGCCGGATTGATCTGATCCACGGGGATTTGGTGGCGCAGGACGATGTGGACGCCATTGTGGCGGCGATTCCCCATAATCTGGATATGAGCGGCTCCCTCAACCGGGCGATTCTGGGCGCGGCGGGGGCGCAGATCGACGAGTTTATTCTGGAACATATTTATAAACCACGTCCCGGTGACGTGTTTGCCGTGCCGCCGTTCGGGTTGCCCGTGTCGCACATCCTGTTCGCCGTGACGCCGAATTGGAGCGACGCCATCGCGCGCGAAGACCGCGATTTGACCCGGTGTTTCCGTGGCGCGATGCAGGTGGCGGCGCAAATGGGATTACGGCGCGTGGCCTTTGCCGCGCTGGGGACGGGCGCGCATAAATTTCCCGTCATGCGCGCGGCACGGTTGGGGTTGAATGCAATTCTGGAACGTCTGGATGATCGCTTCGTCGAGGTGCGGATCGTCGCCAACCGTGATGAAGTTTTTGCCGCGTGGAATGAACGGCTGCACCATCACGGTTGGACGGGGTATGTGGACCCGACGGCGTAGCGTTCTTACGCGGCCTTCGCCACTTTCGTCACGAAATCGGCATAGGCCATTTCCGGGCGCGGGCCCATGTGGCTGATGACTTCGGCGGCGGCCAGTGAACCCAGTTGGCCGCATGTCTGCATATCCATGCCTTGTGTCAAACCATACAGGAACCCGGCGGCATATTGATCGCCTGCGCCCGTCGTATCCATCAATTGCGCGACCGGGGCGGCGGCGATTTCGATGAATTCACCGTTGGCGACAATCACGGACCCTTTTTCACTGCGGGTCAGGGCGGCGATGCCGACTTTCCCGGCAACGATTTTTGCGGCCTGTTCGAATGTTTCGGTTTGGTAGAGGGAGATAATCTCCGCCTCGTTCGCGAACAGGATGTCGGTGTGGTTTTCAACGAAATTCTGGAAGTCTTCGCGGTGACGATCAACACAGAACGGATCGGACAGGCTCAACGCCACGCGGTTGCCGGATTTGTGCGCAATGTCGGCGGCGGCACGGAACATGGCTTTGGCCTGTTCCGGGTCGAACATGTATCCCTCCAGATATGTGACCTGTGCATTCTGGATCAGGGACGAATCCAGATCATCCACGCCCAGTTCCAGGCATGCGCCCAGATAGGTGTTCATGGTGCGCTGGGCATCCGGTGTCACGAAGACCAGGCACCGTGCGGTCGGTGCGCCAATGATCAACGGGGTGGTGTTGTATACAACGCCCATATCGCGCATTTCCTTGCGGAAGACTTGGCCCAGCGTATCGTCGGCCACTTTGCCGATATACGCGCCCTTGCCACCGAAGGATGCCACGCCTGCAATCGTATTCCCGGCGGACCCGCCAGAGCGTTCTACCGTATCATTCATCAGCGCGTACAATTCCACCGCGCGCGATTGTTCGATCAGCGCCATGGCGCCCTTGATCATGCCGGATGCGGATTGGGACTGGATAAACGCGTCATCCGTGTGGGCCAGAACGTCAACGATGGCGTTGCCAATGGCAACAACGTCAAGGGAGCGAGAGGACATCAGCGGTTGATCCTTGTCTTTCAGCGGGTTTAATGGTTTGATTTTACGCGTCATTCATACGGTATTGAGGGCATCATGGCCAAGAAAAAAGCGCAGGAATCCAAGAAAAAAACCACGTCCAAGGCCGCGCCAAAGGCCAAGAAACCCACGGTTTCCGCCATTCCAACGCGCACCGTTCCCGTGCGGGACCGTGTGGTGCATGCGGCGCTGGCGCTGGCCGCCGATTTGCGCTGGGTCGATGTCAGCCTGAACGACATTGCCCGCCATGCTGAAATCGATCTGGCAACCCTGCGCGAACATTTCATGGACAAGGACGATATTCTGGTCGCCTATGGCCGCATGGTCGATTGCATCGTGCTGGACCGGTTTCCGGCGGGCACGTTCGATATCGAAACACCGCACCGCGACCGCCTGTTCGATATTCTGATGGAACGGTTCGATGTGCTGAACGATGACCGCGATGCGGTTTTATCCTTCCTCGATTCATTCAAGGGCGATCCGAAGCAGGCGATCATCGGCTTGCCGCATCTGGGGCGTTCGATGGAATGGATGCTGGCCGCCGCGGGTATCGACATGCCCGGCTGGATGGGCGCGGTGAAGGTCACGGCTGTCACCGGTGTTTACCTCTACGCCGCCCGTGCATGGATGCATGATGACAGCGCCGATTTGTCCAAAACCATGGCCGCACTGGATCGCGGTCTGGCGCGGATTGATGGCTGGGCGGAGCGGGTTTTCGGGCGGTAAATTTTCCATCCGTCATTCCGGCGAAGGCCGGAATCTTCATCCGTTTTATCTGAGATTCAATGGCAAGAAGATCCCGGCTTCCGCCGGGATGACGACTTATGACTTACGCAGCCGCGTACTGCGCCACGTGCTGTTCTTCCCACAGATCGCGCAGGATGTCGGCGAAGGCGTCGACTTGGTCCAGGCTGTGGGCCGCGGTGGCGGTCAGGCGCATGCGTTCGGTGCCTTTGGGCACGGTTGGGTAATTGATCGGCTGAACATACATATTGTATTCGTTCAACAGAATGTCGGTCACCAGTTTGCAGCAGCTTGAATCACCCACCACCAGCGGCACGATGTGGCTTTCCCCTTGCATAAACGGCAAATTGTCGCGGGTCAGGCGGTCTTTCAGGCGTTTGACGTTGGCGCGCTGACGCTGGCGTTCGATGGATGAATTCATCAGATATTGAACGCTGGCATTCGCACCGGCCAGAACCGCCGGGGGCAGGGATGTGGTAAAGATAAAGCCGGAGGCGAATGAGCGCACAGCATCAATAATAGATGCGCGGCCCGCAATATATCCGCCGATCAGGCCATAGGCCTTGCCGAACGTGCCTTCGATAATGTCGATGCGATCCATCAGGCCGCGCTCTTCGGCAACGCCTGCGCCATGCGGGCCGTACAGGCCAACGCCATGCACTTCGTCCAGATAGGTCAAGGCGCCATATTGTTCGGCCAGTGCGACGATGTCTGCCATCGGGCAAATGTCGCCCTCCATCGAATAGACGGATTCGAACGCGATGATTTTCGGGCGGGCCGGATCGGCGCTTTTCAGCAATTGTTCCAGATGGTCGAGATCATTGTGACGGAAGACGGCCTTGTCCGCGCCGCTGCTTTTCATGCCGTGAATCATGGACGCATGGTTCAGCGCATCAGAGAAAATAATGCAGTTCGGCAACATGCGCGCAATGGTGCCCAGGGCCCCTTCGTTCGCGGTGTAGCCGGATGTGAAGACCAGGGCCGATTCCTTGTTGTGCAGGCGGGCCATGGTGGCTTCCAGCTCAACATGGTACCGGGTCGTGCCGGAAATGTTGCGCGTGCCGCCCGCGCCGGAACCGCACGCATCAATTGCTTCATGCATGGCGTTCAGGACGACAGGGTTTTGCCCCATGCCCAGATAATCGTTACTGCACCAGATGGTGACTTCGCGGGATGTGCCGTCGGGGGCGTGGTACATGGCTTGCGGAAAACGGCCAGCAATGCGCGACAGGGTGGCGAAGGTGCGGTAACGCCCTTCGGCTTTCAAGTCAGCGATGCGGTCAGCAAAAAATCCGGTGTAATCAAAGCCAGTCATACGCGTGGGCCCCTCTATTTTTTATGCCTGCACCGTAACCAAATCATCCCGGGAAAACAACATTATGATGACCTTTCATATGCGCGCATTGTGGGTGGTAAAACGGACTGATTTGGTCCCCATTGCGGGCCGCAGGGCGGAGATGTACACTTTTCCTCGTATTTGAAGGATTTACCCCGGTGATTTCAGGCCGGAGAAAAGTAGTTGAGAATGCTTATCATTTTCGGTTCAGTAAATATGGACATGACCCTGCCGGTGCCGTCGATGCCGATCCGGGGGGAAACCATGGTGATTCCCGCGTATGAAATCACCCCGGGGGGCAAGGGCGCGAACCAGGCGCTGGCCGCCGCGCGCATGGGTGTGCAGGCCGTTCTGGTCGGGCGCGTGGGCAAGGATGTCTATGCCTATGAAACCATCACCACCATTCGTCGTCAGGGGGTGGTGACATCCGGCGTATCCGAAGATGAAACATTGCCGACGGGCACGGCCATCATTTTGCGCGAACCGGATGGATCGAACCGCATCATTGTGGCCAATGGCGCGAACAAGGCGTTGGAACATGATCAGGTTCCGGATGAAATTTTAAAACCGACCAACACGCTACTGGCGCAGATGGAGGTGGCCCCGCAACAGGTCTTCACCCTGATCCGCCGCGCGCATGAGAAGAAGGTAAAAATCCTTCTGAACGCCGCGCCCGCCTGTGATATTCCGGCGGATGTTTTGCAGATGGTTGACGTATTGATCGTGAACGAAGTTGAAGCCGCGCGCCTGGCCGATTTTTGTCATCTGAAACATGACAACACACCAGAAGGCATGGCGCATGCGTTGGCCGGTGTGACACATAAAACCTGTATCGTCACATTGGGGCCGGATGGATCGGTGGCGGTGTTGGACGACGGATCGGTTGTACGTGTTCCGTCCTTGCCGATTGACCGCGTGGTCGATACGACGGGGGCAGGGGATGCGTATTGCGGCACGCTGGCCGCGTTGCTGGCGGATAAGATGAACATTCGCGAAGCCCTGCGCTGGGCCGCCGTTGCGGGCTCGCTGGCCTGCGCGAAAAAAGGCGCATTGAGCGCCTTTGCCTATTCCGATGATATTCGTGATGCGTTGAAGGATTTGCCGCCAGTTTGAATTGGGCTGTAAATTACGCGGCAATATTCACGGCGGTGCCGCGGGATGATGATACGGGGACGGATGCTACAGATTCCTGCAACATCTGCACCATCTGCTGCTGCATGTCGGCGGCTTGTTTGATCATTTCCAGCGCGATGGCCTGTTGCGTCATGGCCATATTGGCGGCGATCATTGCGGGTAACTCAGTCATTCAACCAATCCTTGGTCATTCAACACGTTCTGTTGAAATTATATTATCAGGGTCTTAATAAACGCTAAACCCTTTAATTATGCCTTTTTAATCTGATGCTTACGGTAATATCGTTTGCACGCGGCATACAGTTCTTCGGCCAAAGCGCGTCCTTCTTTCCCGCCGGGGCCCTTCAGATTCGATGTGGCGATGACGGTCATGCTTTTGTGGTGAATGGACACAATGTCCAATGCGTCCTTATCCAACCGCTCGACACTTTCGAGGAAATCCAGCAACACGGCGGCGATTTCCGACATCAGGCGGTAACCGAACATGCCACCACCGGCCTTCAATTCCATGGTCGGGCGGCTGAGCAGGTCGCGGCATTCCGGCGTCGGGGTTTTTAATGTCTGGGCGATACGCCGTTCCAGTTGCGAGAGATATTCGCGCGCATAGGGCAGGAAATCGAAATCGTTGGTTTCAATAAATCGTTCGGCGCGTTCCATGCGGATGGAATCAATGCCGCCATGACCGATTTTTTGGCGCAGGACATTGGGGGGTGTGATGTAACGCACACCTTCGGGTCTGTGATCATCCGTGGTTGGGAAGTCGATCATTCCGCTGTTCCTGTGACGTCTTTGGTTTCCTGCCGCAAGCGTTTCAAGATACTTTGAATGCGTTCGTCATTCGCGGTTTGGGGTGTGTTTGTTTGCTTGTCCCCACCGCGTTTAAAGGGGCCCTTGAATTCATCGTTTTTACGGCGGCGGCGGTCGGGGCCAAAAAATTCATTGGCATCGACGAAGCGGCGTGGCTTTTCAATCAATTGTTCAATGCGGGTGTACAGGTCCTTGGCCGTGAACGGTTTGACCAGAAATTCGGTAATGCCAACATCGCGTGCCTGTTCCACACGCACGCGGGCGCTGTACCCGGTCATCAGAACAATGGGCACGTACGGGTTGGGGCATTTCGGGTCGGTGCGGATGCGATTGCACAAATCAATCCCGTCCTGTGGTTCCATCAACCAATCGGTGATGACCAGATCGGGATTGTTCACGCACATCACGGCAAAGGCCTCGTCCGCATCGACAGCCGTATAGACATTTTTGAAGCCAAAAATTTTTAAAAGCGAAGCGGTCAGCGCCAGCATCGGGCGCATATCATCCACGACAAGAACGGACGCTTTTTCGAATTGGTAGGTCATTGTCGGAGCATGTTCCGTTCAGTCTGAAAATATAGTATTGGTCAGTATCCGATGGTTGGCTGATGAAACCGTAAATATCGGTCCAATTCAGTCACTTGGCTGGGGAAAACAATAATTTTTAAGGGATGGGCAGGATAAAAATGGCGGAAATCAAGGGAAGCGGCGGACTGGTTCTGGTTGATGCACTGCACCGTCTGGGGACGCGGCGAATCTCCTGCGTGGCGGGGGAGAGCTATTTGCCGGTTCTGGATGCCCTGTTGGACTACCCCGATATTGATGTGATCACCTGCCGCCATGAGGGCGGGGCCGGGTTTATGGCCGAAAGCTGGGGCAAGCTGAGCGGGCAGCCGGGCATTTGCTTTGTCACGCGCGGGCCGGGCGTGTGCAATGCGTCCATCGCCGTACACACCGCGAAACAGGATTCGACGCCGCTGATCGTTTTCATGGGGCAGGTGCGCCGCTGGGAACGCGGCCGCGAAGCGTTTCAGGAAGTGGATGTTCGCGCCGTGTTTGGTGACCTGGCCAAATGGGCGGTGGAGATTGATGATCCATCCCGCATTCCCGAAATCGTCAACCGTGCATGGCATGTGGCGACGACGGGGCGTCCGGGCCCGGTGGTCATCGGCCTGCCCGAAGATATGCTGAGCGAAATGACAACAGCGGTGCAGGCCGATTATGCGGCACCGGAACCGATCGGTATGACACCTGCCGCTTTGGATAAAGTGGCAACGATGATCCGTGAATCATCGCGCCCGCTCGTCATCCTTGGTGGGGCCGGGTGGGATGATGCGGCCTGTGCCGAATTTGCAAGTTTTGCCAGTGCCGCGCATCTGCCCGTTGCGGCGGCGTTTCGCCGGCACGATCTGATCGACCATCGCCATGCGTGTTATGTTGGTGAATTGGGGACCGGACCGAACCCGAAATTGCTGGAACGTGTCAAACAATCCGATTTGCTGATCGTTGTCGGGGCGCGATTGGATGAAATCACGACGCAGAGCTACGCGCTGATCGACGCGCCGGTGCCGACGCAAAAACTGATTCATATCCATGCCGATGCGGCGGAATTGGGTAAGGTCTATACGCCGACACTGGCCATTCAGGCCGACATGATTCCGGCCGCCAGCGCCTTGGCGGGCATTGCGTTTAATCTGGGCGGGCGTGAACGCGCCGGGTGGAAAGATGATGCCCGCGCCGATTTCACGGCATGGACGGATATTGATCTGGCCAACCGTCCGACCTTTAACGGGCCGGATATGACGGCGATTTTTTCTTACCTGCGTGATGTGTTGCCCGATGATGCGGTGGTGACAACGGACGCCGGGAATTTCAGTGGTTGGGCGCAGCGTTATTTGCGCTATCGCCGTCCGGGCCGTTTGCTGGCACCGCTCAGTGGGGCGATGGGGTATGCCGTGCCATCTGCGGTTGGTGCATCCATTCACCACCCGGATCGGGTGGTTCTGGGGCTGTGCGGTGATGGTGGCTTTATGATGACGGGGCAGGAACTGGCCACCGCCATTCACCATGGGGCGCACCCGGTGATTATGATTTGTAATAACGGCATGTATGGCACCATCCGCATGCACCAGGAACGCAAATATCCTGGACGAACCAGTGCCACAACGCTGACCAACCCGGATTTCGTCGCGCTGGCGCAGGCCTATGGCGCGTTCACCGCGCGGGTCACCAAAACCGAAGAGTTTGCGGGCGTGTGGGACCAAGCCGTGAATGCGGGCCGCGTAGCGGTTATTGAAATCGCCATGGACCCACGGCAATTGACGACGAACGCGGTTTAAACGCCCGCTTTAAAGGTTCACGCCTTTCGTATAATCGTTCATGGCCGTTGCCATTTTGATGTCCAATGCGGTCACGCCACCCGCATCATGGGTGTTTAACGTTACATCCACACGGTTCCACACGTTGAACCATTCGGGGTGGTGATTCATTTTTTCGGCCAGAAGGGCACAGCGGGCCATAAAACCCCATGCTTCGTTGAAATCGGCAAAGCGAAAGGATTTGTGCAGGGCATCCTTGTCCGCGGCCAGCATCCAGCCATCCAACCCCTGTAATTCGGCTGAAACTGCGTCGCGTGTCATTTTCGTTTGGGCCATTGTTCTTTTCCCCGGAATGGTTAAACTAGCGTTCGTCAAAGTCATCACGGTTTTTCAATGGGGTCAAGGTCATGGACCGGAAGCAAATTATTATGAGTTTTTCCGTTCCGCCCTCTACGGAGGATCTGGAGGTCATGGCACGCGAAGTGCTGGACACCGTGCCGGAGGAGCTGGTCGGGTTCTGTGAAGACATGAATGTCGTGGTCGAGGAGTTCCCGGATTCTGTGGTCGAGCAGGAATTGGAACTGGAAGACCCCTATGAACTGCTGGTTCTGTATCGCAGTGGCGCAGAAATTTCGCCCGGCGTGACGAAGAAAAGCACGGACGAAGAAGACACCATGATTGTCTACCGCCGCGCTTTGCTGGATTTGTGGTGTGAAACCGGTGACGATCTGGGCGCCTTGTTGCGTCAGGCCATTATCGAAGAGATCGGCCAGAATTTCGATTTCTCGGAAGAGGAAGTTGAAGACATGGTGGGTCGCCATTATCAGGGTATGCTGTGAGCGTTTTTTATTCCGTGCAAGAAAGAGCGCTAATGCGCTCTTTTTTTTATATTTTGTCTGAAATTCTGATTGGAAAATGTTGGGATTCTCCCACGTTGTTTTGGGAGCTTTTTTACGTCATCATCAATAAGAAGTCGGCAATTGTTGCGGATGTTTAATTTGAGGAGTTTTTAATGTACGAGAAAATTTTTATTCGTAAAATGAAAGATGAGTATGGAAGCATCCATGAATATGCAGAAATCATAGCGAATACAGGGGCTGGACGAATTCACCATATGATACTTTGTTTGAGCAGATTGAGTGAAAATCAACGCCTTTCTGCGATCAGAGAATAGGGTTTATCCCATGCGCTAAGACGATCTGTTGCGCATGGGATTTTTTATTCTCACGCCGCCAACCCGCGTTCCATAAACCGCGCCATGCGGCGGGCGAAATTGGCGGGGTCGGGGATGGGTTCGCCTTGGATAATCCGGGCCTGATCCAGCAACAGATGGGCGGCATCGTGCAAATCCGGGCTGTTGGTTCCGGCGTTTTGCGCCAGTGTGCTGAGGCGCTGGATCAACGGGTGGTCTTCGTTGACTTCCAAAATGCGTTTGGACCCAGCGTCATATTTCTGGTGAATTTTCAGGACGCGTTCCATATGCATATCCACATCGCCTTCGGCGGCGACCAGACAGACGGGAGAGTCCGTCAGGCGGGATGAAATCCGTACATCACCCACTTCGTCTTTCAGCAGGTCTTTGAGCGAAGCGAGCAGGGGTGTTGTGTCTTGATGTTCGGTTTCCGGTTTTTTATCGTCCGCCTTGGTTTGTTTTTCGAATTTGGACAGATCAATGGACCCTTTGGTCACGGATTTAAACGGCTTGCCGTCAAAATCATGAATTTGTTGCAGCCAGAAATCGTCGATCGTATCGGTCATCAACAACACTTCGATGCCGCGGGCTTTGAACCCTTCGATCTGCGGGCTGTTTTTCAGGGTCTCCAGATTTTCGCCAGTGATGTAATAAATGGCGTCTTGCCCATCCTTCATGCGCGATACGTAATCGGACAGGGATGTCAGCGTGTCTTCCTGATGGGTGGAGAAGAACCGCGCGATTTTGAACAGGGCTTCGCGGTGTTCAACGGCGTCATACAACCCTTCCTTCAACACCGGCCCAAACTGGCCCCAGAACGTTTTGAAAGCAGCCGGGTCATCTTCGGACAATTTGTTCAGATCGGACAAAACACGTTTGGCCACACCGCTGCGGATCTTGGCGATGACGGGGTTCATCTGTAACATTTCACGGCTGATGTTCAGCGGTAGATCCTCGCTGTCAATGACGCCGCGCACGAACCGCATCCACGGATACATCAGCCCATCCATCGTATCGCTGATGAAGACGCGTTTAACATACAGGCGCACGGATGTTTTGCGGCCCGGGTCATACATGTCCCATGGGCGGAGCGTGGGGATATAGAGCAGGGCGGTATATTCAATTTTTCCTTCCGCACGCCAGTGGCTGGTCAAGACCGGTTCATCCAGTCCGTGGCTGATATGGCGGTAAAATTCTTCGTATTGTTCGGTGGTGATGTCCTGTTTCGGGCGCATCCACAGGGCTGATCCCGCATTGACGGGTTTTTCGTCAATTTCCGTTTTGGCCGGATCGGACAGGTAAACAGGCACGCTGATATGGTCGGACCAAATCTGAATCACCTGTTTCAACTTTTCATCAATCAGGAAATCGCTGGCATCGTCATTCACGTGTAGAATAATCAATGTTCCACGACCGCTGGACAATTTCTTGGCTTCATCCGGCGTGGCATCGCGAATGGTGAATCCGGTCCGGCCATCCGATTCCCAATGGTTGGTTTCGGATGTCCCGGCGCGGCGGCTGATCACTTCGACCTTATGCGCGACCATAAAGCTGGCGTAAAACCCGACGCCAAACTGGCCGATCAGGGACAGGCGGTCCTGGTCACTGGTCTGTGATGATTTGATCTGTTCCATCATGGCGCGGGTGCCGGATTTGGCGATGGTCCCCAGATTGTCGATCATTTCCTGGCGCGACATGCCAATGCCGTTATCCTGCACATGCAGGCAACGGTATCCCGTATCCTTGAACACGTTGATTTTGAAAGTTGTATCGCCGCTGGTCAGTGACGGATCGCGAATGGATTCATATCGCAGACGATCACACGCATCCGCCGCGTTCGATACCAGTTCGCGCAGGAATACATCGCGGTTTGAATACAGCGCATGGGCCACAATATCCAGCAGGCGGGATACGTCGGCGCCAAAATTCATCGTTTCGTTGGCCATCTTATTCTGCCTCTTTGCTTTGTTTCATGCTTAAGGGTACAGCATCGACCGGACCCATATATCACCATCGCGGGTGTAGACAACCCGGTGATGCATGCGGTGCGGACCGTCTTGCCAAAACTCTATGCGGGATGGAATGATCCGGTATCCCCCCCAATGCGCGGGGCGGGGAATGTCCATTGTCCCGTCATACAATGCTTCCAGTGTTTTCACCCGTGTTTCCAGCGCGCTGTAATGATCCAGCGGGCGGGATTGGTCGGAGGCGGCGGCGGCCAATTGGCTTTCGCGCGACCGGCTGTGAAAATATTCGTCGGATTCGGTTTCGCTGACACGTTCCACCCTGCCTTCGGCCCGGATCTGGCGGCGCAGGGATTTCCAGTGGATGCAAAAACCCGCCACCGGGTTGGCGTTCAGGGCATCGCCCTTGCGGCTGTGTCCATTGGTGTAGAATACGAAACCGCGTTCGTCATAATCCTTCAGCAGCACCATCCGCACCGATGGCATGCCATCCGCGTCCACGGTGGACAGGGCCATCGCGTTCGGGTCGTTGGGTTCGCGCGCTTCGGCCTGTGCCATCCAGTTGGAAAACAGGGCAAAAGGGTCGGCGGGAGCCTGGTTGGCGTTTTCCAGATTATCAAATGTGTCCATATTTTGTGCAACCACCCCAAACAGGGTCTTTTTTTTGCTTCATTTAACACATAGAGTCACATCATAAATAGGGGGCTGTGGCTCCAAGTTCAATCAGGAAAAGGACTTGAGAACGATATGAAGAACATGATTTTGATGGTAATGGCGGTTGCAGCGCTCGGTTTGGCCGGTTGCCAAACCACCGGTGGCCAAAAACAAACCTGGGGCACGGGCCTCGGCGCGTTGGCTGGCGGTCTGGCCGGTTCCCAGGTGGGCAGTGGTTCTGGCCGTCTGTGGGCCACGGGTGCTGGCGTTCTGCTCGGTGGTCTGCTGGGTAGCGAAATCGGTGCATCACTGGACAAGGCCGACATGGCCTATGCCCAACAGGCACAAAACAACGCCATGACCTCCAAGGTTGGTGAAACGATCACCTGGAACAACCCGCAATCGGGCAATTCCGGTACCTACACCGCGACCCGCGATGGTTACAGCGACAACAACCGTTATTGCCGCGAATACCAACAAACCATCAATGTTGGTGGCCGCAAGGAAACCGGTTATGGCACAGCGTGCCAGAAGCCGAACGGCGACTGGGAAATCATCAACTAATTCCCGCGTATAGAATTTGAAAAGGCCGCTCGAAAGGGCGGCCTTTTTTATTCGGTGATTGTTGTTTCGTCTTCCTGCCGCTGTATGGGTGGGGGTGTTGGCGGCGTGCGCGCAGACACGGTTGTTCCGCGACCCATCCCCGGTGCGGACGGGGCCATAGCGGGTGTGGCTGGCGTCGGTGTGCGCGGTGCGAGGGATGGTGCAGGACGTGCATCATCCGGAATGATGTTCAGGTCATTGGCGGCCTGAAGCTTGCGGACATAGGTGGGGTCTTTGATCGTGACCGCAACGGCGCTGGATATACTGGCCAGGGCGGGCGTATCTTCACAAAAATCAAGAATATCGCTGAACGTGACAATGTGGCCCTGACGATATTTTTCCATGATGTTCTCGCCAATGGTGCGCAGGGATTCCCACGCTGTTTTATGGCGGGTGCCTTCGAATTCGCGGCGGGCGGCTTCGTCGGGCGTTTTACTGCCGCTGGCCAGAGCCGCTTCGAATGCGCGGCCTGCGGCTTGCAGGGCGGCGGCACACCATCCGGCAATATGGCCGTCAATCAAGCCTTCGTTCTGGCGATTGGCCGCGTCGCGAAAGGCCGTGCTGTTGCGCGAACCCATGCCGATTTCAATGACATCATGGATGACGCGGTCCACCATGCGTTCGTGCAGGCGTTGGTTATATTTATCCTCGGCAAACGGGCTGTGAATATCGTGAATGGCGTGAATCGACGCGGGTTGAATGCGTGTTAATTCGGAAACCAGAAAGCCTGTGGCGCGAATAAATGTATCGTGACTGGTGTTGACCGCGGCGGACAGGATAATATCGCGGGGTTCACCGCGCCAGGCCATGTCCTGTGCGGGCTGGCAGAAATAAATCCATTGGTTCAGTGATACGCCGTCATAGGTCAGGCCAATCTGTTCCGCAATTTTCATGGCGGTATCAATCTGTTTCTTGCGCGGGGGCGGTCGGCGCACCATTTCGGCGTAGGCATATTCCGTGGCATCCTTTGCCAGGGGGAAGGGATATTGTTCCGGCGTTGCACCGGGGCGACGTTGCAAGGCCGCCATGGCGCGGTCATGAGCCAATTGCTCAATCGCGTTCTTGTCGCCATCGATGCATCCCATGATGCTGCTGAATACGTCTGCACGCATGCAGGTGGCGGGGTTGGTCGTGTCATTCGGGTCGGGCAACAAAATACCGCCGCGAAAATCAGTTTCATAATCCGGGTTGTTGCGCAAAGCTGCCATGCGCAGTGCAAACCACGCCAGATGCCAGGCCAGTGCCCGCGCGGCATGGGCGTTATCAATTTCATCCATGTTAAAGGTGGCCAGGGCCAGAATATTATCCTGACTGGCCAGCCCGCCGAACAGGCTTTCGCGCCAAGTTCCAAGGCCAAGGAAGGCGGAGCGTTCATCATCCTGTCCGGTTTTCAGCATGCGGATCGCGGCTTCCCCGGCGGGGTGGGTCAGCAGTTCCTGGGACGCGCTGCTCAGCGCCTCCAGCCTTTGGCCGTTGCGATGGGCCAGAAAGACGAGATGAACCGTGCGATCGTGATCGCGCACCTGGCGCGCCACGCTGTGGCAGATTTGTTCGGCAAGGTCACTCGGTATGGGCATGGATGAATTCCGTAATCCATTCAAAAGACTGGGAAATTACAGTCCTAACCTACCATTCCGTGGTTAATGAAATATCAAGGGCTGGCCATGGGGGTAGAAAAGGGGTGAAAACCGACGCTATACGGGTGGGTGAAGGGGGCTTAAACCACTGGACGAGGCTACATATTTGTGTAGGATGCGGAGGAACCCAATTGGCAATTTACATAATATAATCAGGCGGATCAGATGTCCAATTTTATGCAAGGCAAACGCGGATTGATCATGGGTGTGGCCAATGATCGGTCCATCGCATGGGGCATTGCACAGGAAGTCGCGCGTCAGGGCGCGGAACTCGCATTCACGTATCAAGGCGAAGCGCTGGAAAAACGCGTACGCCCGCTGGCTGACTCCGTTGGCTCCAAACTGGTTTTGCCGTGCGATGTGACGGATGATGCGGCGCTGGATGTCACGTTCGAGACGCTGAAAAAAGAATGGGGCAGCATTGATTTCGTTGTCCATGCCGTTGCGTTTTCCGACAAAAATGAACTGGACGGTTTATACATGAACACCACGCGCGCGAATTTCCAGCGCACGATGGATATTTCCGTTTATTCCTTTACCGCTGTGGCACAACGCGCCGCCGCGATGATGAACGAAGGCGGCAGCCTGCTGACCCTGTCCTATTACGGGGCGGAACGTGTGATGCCGCATTATAACGTGATGGGTGTGGCCAAGGCTGCGCTGGAATCCTCCGTTCGTTACCTGGCCGCCGATCTGGGTCCGCGCGACATTCGCGTGAATGCGATTTCCGCCGGCCCGATCAAGACATTGGCCGCCAGCGGCATTGGCGATTTCCGTTTCATCCTGAAATGGAATGAACTGAACGCGCCGTTGCGCCGGAACGTGACGATCGAAGATGTGGGCCGTTCGGGCCTGTTCCTGCTGTCCGATCTGGGCAGCGGTGTGACCGGGGAAATCATGTATGTTGATTCCGGTTACAACATCATTGGCATGGCTGGGGTGGATAATGCCGCCGGAACCGCCGAATTGTTGCAATCCATCGCCCCGAAGGGGGATGAAAAGGCCGCATAGTCGCCTTTTTGACCTGTTGATTCAAAACGCCGCGTGGATGACAATGGACGTCACCCCGCGGCGTTTTATTCTTTGGGGCGTTAATTTTTTGGTGGTTTAGCAGGTATGTCAGGCAATCGTTTCGGAACATTATTCCAATATCAAAGCTGGGGTGAAAGCCACGGTCCGGCCATCGGATGTGTGGTCGATGGCGTGCCGCCGCATATTGCGTTGAGCGAGGCCGATATTCAACCCTTCCTCGACCGCCGTAAGCCGGGGCAATCAAAATTTACCACACAGCGGCAGGAAGCGGATGATGTTAAAATTCTCTCCGGCGTGTTTGAGGGGCAAACGACGGGAACACCGATCTCCCTGATCATCGAAAATACCGATGCCAAGTCGAAAGATTATACGGACATCAAGGACAAGTTTCGTCCGGGCCATGCCGATTTCACCTATCAACAAAAATACGGCATTCGCGATTATCGCGGTGGCGGTCGGTCATCGGCGCGTGAAACGGCGATGCGCGTTGCCGCCGGGGCCATTGCCCGTAAAATTTTACCGGGCGTAACCATTCGCGCCGCGGTGGTGCAGGTGGGACCCCACAAAATCAATCGTGACAATTGGAATTGGGATATTTTGCACGATAACCCGTTTTTCACGGTCGATGCCGATATTGTTCCCGTGTGGGAAGATTTTCTGGATGGTCGCCGCAAGGCCGGGTCCAGCGTGGGTGCGATTGTTGAGGTGGTGGCCAGTGGTGTTCCCGCCGGGTTGGGCGCGCCCGTGTATGACAAGTTGGATGCCGATCTGGCCAAGGCGTTGATGTCGATTAACGCGGTCAAGGGCGTAGAAATTGGCGCTGGGTTCGATTGCGTTACATTGGGCGGGGAAGAAAACGCCGATGATATTCGCATGGGTGCGGATGGAAACCCGGTGTTCCTGTCCAATCACGCGGGCGGCATTCTGGGCGGTATTTCGACGGGACAGGATGTGGTGGCCCGGGTTGCCTTTAAACCGACCAGCTCAATATTAACGCCGAAACAAACCATCGACATTCATGGCCATGAAACCGACATTGTGACCAAGGGACGCCACGATCCATGCGTAGGATTACGCGGCGCGCCAGTGGTTGAAGCCATGGTGGCCTGCGTTCTGGCCGATCATTGGCTGCGCCACAAGGCGCAAAACCTTTAAGCAGAATTTTTAAATCAGGAACAAAATCATGATCCGTAAACAACCGCTGTTTTCCCGTCCCGTGCAACAAACGGTTCCTGCGCCGAAACGTCGATCTTTCTTGGGGCGTGTCTGGGGCGGAATGGGGCGCGCGTTGCGTAAAACCTGTACGGTGATCGGGGCGTTGATCCTGTTCTCGGCGTTTGTGAATATTCTGGTGTTTTCGTTCGCAGGCGAAGAAAAGAAAATCATCCTGCCGGACCAGTTTATTTTGACCCTGACATTGGATGACGGGTTGAATGAAGATGAAAACAAAACGGGCGGGCTGATCCCGCGTGGTTTGTTGCCGGAACCGATGGATGTTTATGCCATGATCGACACCATTGAACGGTCGGTTAATGACAAACGGGTGAAGGCCTTGGCCGTATCCATTGATGGCGGCGGGTTCCCCATGTCGGCGGTACAGGAATTACGCGGCGCAATCGCCAAATTCCGCGCCAGTGGCCGCCCGGCGGTGGTGTTCAGCCCGTCTTTCGCCGATGCCGCATCCAATTTCACGGCTTATTACCTGGCATCGTCCTTTGATGAAATCTGGATGCAGCCCGTGGGCATGATTTTCCTGACCGGGATTGATACGGAATCCCCCTATATCCGCAGCGCTCTCGAAAAAATCGGGGTGAAGGGGGCGTATTTCCAACGCAAGGAATATAAAAATGCGTTCGAAGGCGTGACATCGGATTCGATGAGCGCGGCCAGTGCCGAAATGAATGCGTCCATGTTGGCCGATATCATGGACCAGTTGCTGGATGATGTATCCGCCGATCGCAAAATGTCGCGTGATGATGTGATGGCCGCCATTGATCTGGGCGTTTTGACGGATGAAGAATCCGTGGCCAAAGGCTTTGTTGATCATCTGGGTTTTGGGGACGAGGTGATGAAGGCCTTGCGCAAAAAGCTGGAGGTCGAAGATGAAAAATCCATGCCAACGATCGCGCTGGATGATTACCGCGATGCCCGTGGCCATGAATATTTACAAGCCCTGATGGCCAAGAAGCCGGGGGAAAAGGACAAAAAACGCCCATCCGTTGCTTTGGTCAATGTATCCGACATGATTGTGCCGGGAACGGGTGAAGCGGGCGGATTGTTTGGTGACAAAATCGCCGGGGCCGAAGATATATCCGCCGCCATTCGCAAGGCGGCGAAGGATGATAATATTGCGGCCATCGTTCTGCGCATCAACAGCCCCGGCGGATCACCATCCGCATCCGAAACCATCCGTCATGCGACATCGTTTGCCCGTGAAAAGGGCAAGCCCGTGATCGTATCAATGGGCAGTGTGGCCGGGTCCGGCGGGTATTGGATTGCAACGGATGCCAGCCATATCTTCGCCATGCCCACGACCATGACCGGGTCCATCGGTGTGATTGCTGGGAAATTTGATTTGAGCGGTTTGTGGGCGAAACTGGGTGTGAATTGGGACGGCGTGTCGGTTGGTGAAAATGCCGACATGTGGTCGTTCAACAAGGGTTTTGATGAATCCGGAACCGAACGCATGAACGCCATGACCGATCGCATCTATGCCACCTTTATTAAACGCGTGGCCGAGGGGCGCAACATGACACCGGAACAGGTGGAAGAGGTGGCCCGTGGCCGCGTCTGGACCGGGCGCCAGGCGCATAAAATCGGACTGGTGGATTCGCTGGGTGGTTTGAATGACGCGCTGGATTATGCGGCCAAGGACATTGGTGCAGGAACGCGTCACGATGTGCGCGTTGTTCGCTTGCCGGAAGGGTCGGGCCCGCTTCATGAACTGATGAAAGAATTGGGGATCGAAGTGCGTATGCCGGATCCGATCAATGCCATGATGAGCGCATGGGCGGATTTGACCGCGACATCAAAAATGCCGGGCGGTGTGGCTGTGTATGATGCGGGATTAAATCGCTGGAAATAATTATTTGAACATCTGTTCCAACCGGACATGCAAATCCGGCCATGCCATGATGATATGATCAACGCCGATATTATGTTCCAGAATGGACATGGCGGCGTTGAGGTTATAGGCAAAGGGCAGAATGGGGCAGGGCAGATAATCGCGCGCGGCCAATGCGGCCAAAACATCCTTGCGCCGATCCCCGAAATACCAGATCACGTCCTTTTCATCCGGTTTACGCGGCAATAACTCAATCGCCTGTAAAATCGGGTCCGGGTATGGTTTGGACCGGCGGATGTCTTCGCGGAACACGGTGACGTCGTAATATTGTTCCAGATCAAACGTCTTTAAAATGTCGTGGCCGTATCCCTTGCCCAGCCCGTTGCTGATCAATCCCATCGGGATATTGTGGGATTTCAGCAAATTTAGAATGTCGTAAATGCCGGGGCAGGGTTCGACGATTTCGTCCACTTCCTTGCGGCGGATTTTGTGGATGGCGCGGTGGACCAGCAATTTTTTCCGCTTTCCATCCTGAAACCCGACCAGCGGTGGCGCATTGATTTTACGTTTGGCCACACGGGAAAAGAACGCCGCAATTTTATGCGCGCCATCGTCCATCCGCTCCAACACGCCGAGCAGGGCCGGGTTCAAATGGCGCACCGTGGTGCCATCCATATCAAACAGGACAATGGTGGGTTTTTGCAAGATCATTACTTTAACGCTTTAATGGTCTGAATAATCTGCGCCGCATTCAATCCGGCTTCGTCATATTGCTTGTCCGGCGTGTCTTGATCCTGGAACAGATCGGGCAGGTGCATGGTTTTCACACGGCACCGTCCATCCAACAATCCGGCATCGTTCATGTATTCCAATGTGTATGACCCGAACCCGCCGATGGAGCCTTCTTCAATCGTGATCAGCTTGCCATGATGGTTGGCCAGTTGGGTAATAAGGTCGGTGTCCAATGGTTTGGCAAAACGGGCATCGGCCACCGTGACACTGATGCCTTGTTCGGCCAGTTGGTCAGCGGCTTTCAGTGCTTCGTTCAAACGCGTGCCATAGGACAGAATGGCAACATCGCTGCCCTCACGCACAACGCGGCCTTTACCGATTTCAAGAACGGATCCGCGCACGGGCCGGTCGATCCCCATGCCTTCGCCACGCGGATAACGCAGGCCAATCGGGCCCACATCATACGCGGCCATGGTGGCCACCATATGCATCAATTCCAATTCGTCGCCCGCGGCCATCAACACCATGTTGGGCAGGCATCCCATATACGCTACATCAAACGCCCCCGCATGCGTGGACCCATCGGCACCGACAAGGCCCGCACGGTCCATGGCAAAACGCACGGGCAGATTTTGAATGCACACATCATGCACCACCTGATCATAAGCGCGTTGCAGGAAGGTCGAATAAATCGCGCAGAACGGTTTCAATCCTTCCGTCGCCATACCGGCGGCGAAGGTGACGGCATGTTGCTCGGCAATGCCAACATCGAACATGCGATCCGGAAACTCCCGTTCGAACAGGTCAAGGCCCGTGCCCGATGGCATGGCCCCGGTTATGGCGACAATCCGGGAGTCGTTGCGGGCTTCTTCGATCAGGCTTTGGGCAAACACCTTGGTGTATGCCGGGGCAGAGGGTTTGGATTTGTGTTGGGCGCCCGTGACCACATCAAATTTCACAACGCCGTGCATTTTATCGGCGGAGGATTCGGCCGGGGCGTACCCCTTGCCCTTTTTCGTGATGGCGTGGATCAGCACCGGACCATCATGCGCCCCATCGCGCAGATTGCGCATGATCGGCAGCAATTGATCAAGGTTATGGCCATCCACCGGGCCGATATAGTAGAAGCCCATTTCTTCAAACAGCGACCCGGTGCCCATGGCCGTCCGCGCAGATTCTTCGGCGCGCTTCACGGCATGGCGCAGCGGCGGGGGCAGGATTTCGGTGACTTTTTTGCCTGTCTCACGCGCTTGCATGTAACGTTTGGATGACACCAGGCGGGTCAAATGTTTGCTGAGCGCGCCAACGGGCGGGGCAATCGACATATCGTTGTCGTTCAGGATGACGATCAAACGGCTTTTCGCATCGCCCGCGTTGTTCATCGCTTCATACGCCATGCCCGCGGTCATGGACCCATCGCCAATCACGCAAATGACATGGTTGTCCTTGCCCAACTGATCCCGCGCCACGGCCATGCCAAGGCCAGCAGAGATGGAGGTGGAGCTGTGGGCCGCACCAAACGGATCATATTCGGATTCGGATCGTTTGGTAAAGCCGGACAGGCCGCCCCCCTGACGCAATGTGCGAATACGGTCCTTGCGTCCGGTCAGGATTTTATGCGGGTAACATTGGTGCCCAACGTCCCAGATCAAACGGTCATCCGGCGTGTTGAATACGGCGTGGATGGCCACGGTTAATTCCACAACGCCCAGACCCGCGCCCAAATGCCCGCCCGTATGGGATACGGCATCAATCATCTCGGCGCGCACTTCCTCAGCCAGTTGTTTCAACTGATCATCGGTGAAATCACGGGTATCGTCGGGCGTGACAACGTTGTTCAGCAGTGCATGGCTGGAATTATCCCCGAGCCCCCGCGTGTCATTCCCGCGAAGGCGGGAATCCATAGCATCCTGCGGCGCGTGCGTGTTGTTAGAGTGTGTCATACAAATCTGTCCAATCTGGATTGGTCTTCTGGATCAATTCGAGTTTCCAGTTTCTGTTCCATTTCTTGACGCGCTTTTCTCGTAAAATCGCCTTTTCCGGATCATCATAAACCTCGTAATAAACAAGGGTGCTGACGCCGTATTGTTTCGTAAATCCATCAAGCAGTTTTTCTTTATGTTCCGCCACCCGTCGTTTCAGATCGGATGTAACGCCGACGTAAAGTGTGCCCACTTTATCGCTGGCGAGAATATAAAAATAATACTGCTTCATCCTCAACACCGTATGGATTCCCGCTTTCGCGGGAATGACAATAGGGTGATTATGCCTTACGCCCGGCGTTGCAGAACGTAGTCGGCCAGTTCTTTCAGCGTATCGGCGCGGCCATTGTCGAAAATGTGCAAATGGCGTTTGGCTTGTTCCACCAGCATTTGGGCGCGGGCGCGGGCTTGGTCTTTACCCATCGTTGATACGAAGGTGGATTTGCCGGCTTGCGCGTCCTTGCCCGTATCTTTGCCCATGGCTTCGGGGCTGGATTCAACGTCCAGAATATCGTCCGTGACTTGGAAGGCCAGGCCGAGGTCGTGGGCGTAGTTGCACAGCGCCTTGCGCATCGGTTCGCTGGCCTTGCCCAGAACGGCACCGGCTTCGCAGGCAAACGCCATCAGCTTGCCGGTTTTCATGCGTTGCAGGCGGCTGATCGTGCCCAGGTCGAATTCCTGTTTCTCACCGATCAAATCCAGCATCTGACCGCCGCACAGGCCGTGCGGGCCGGAGGCTTTCGCCAGCAGATTGACCAGTTCAACGCGAACGCGTGGGTCTTCGTGCGTTTCAACATCGCTCAATACTTCAAACGCCAGTGTCAGCAAGGCATCACCGGCCAGAATGGCGGTGGCTTCGTCATAGGCCTTGTGTGTCGATGGTTTACCACGGCGCAGGTCGGCGTTGTCCATCGCGGGCAAGTCATCATGCACCAGCGAATAGGCGTGAACAAATTCAACAGCGGCGGCGGCGCGGCGGGCGCGGGCCATATCAACCCCAAACAATTTCGCCGATTGCATCAGCATGAACGGGCGCAAACGCTTACCACCGTTCAGCGTGCCGTAACGCATCGCTTCGAACAACGGTGCTTCCGGCAGGTCGGATTCAGGCAGCAGGCGCATAATCGTCTTGTTTACGGCTTCAGAGATTTCATTCATCTGTTCCTGAAGTCCGGGGGCGGCGTCGCGTGGTGATGGGGCCATCTGAATTTACTCCTGTGTCAAGCTGTCGCTGTTTTGGGCTTAGAGGTCGTGCGCGCTGGCGGCGGGTTTGCCGTCGGCGCCCAGTGTGATTTTTTCGATTTTTGATTGCGCTTCGCGCAGCTTCTTTTCGCAATGTTGTTTCAGCGCCACGCCACGTTCATAGGCAGCGATGGAATCTTCCAACGGGGCTTTGCCCGTTTCCAGATCGCGGACGATCCCTTCCAGTGCGCTCAAGGCTTCTTCAAAGCTCAGACTTTCAACCGAAGTCATGGTTACCCTTTTGTTTTCGTATGGATTTTGCGGGTGGAGTGTAGGCCAGAGACCCTGATTCCTCAAGGCTTAAGCATGAAAACCGCGCGTTTGAGGGTTGATATCTTTGCAGGGCTGGGATGGGGCATCCTGTGGCACAATAAAGATAGACATAATAACTAAAAACCACTGCCTTAGGGAGGCTAAGTCCATGGAATCACAACAAAACACGACAGATCGCAACCGCCGTGATCCGCTGAAAGAGCTGGATTTCCTGACCTTGAGTGTCCGCAACGGCCGCGCGCGCCAACATGTGCGCGATGTGAACTTAATTATGGCGCAGCGCCCGCGCACACGGTCGCAAAACCATAAAACGAATTAAATCAATTGGTTAATCTTCCCTTCAAAGGCTAAAGATCGGCCAGGGCCAGAAGATGGGCTCTGGCCGATGTTTTCAGGGCGTCGAGGTTATACCCGCCCTCCATCACGGAAATGACCCGCCCGTCACAAAGGCGGTCCGCCGCATCGCACAGATCGCGGGTGATCCACGCATAATCCGAATCCAGCAACGCCATTTCCCCCAACGGGTCGTCGCGGTGGGCATCAAACCCGGCGGAGATCAGGATCAAGTCCGGTTGATATGATTCCAATGCTGGAATAACCGTGCCCGTCATGGCCGTGCGATATTCATGCGTACCTGCTCCGGCGGCGAGGGGGATGTTAATCACCCGGTCCGGTGTCTGGTCTGTGGCGTCACCGCGCCCGGCGGGGAACAGGCTGTTCTGGTGCATGGAAATAAACAGGACGTTATCATGCTTGCGCGCCATCACTTCACTGCCATTGCCGTGATGCACATCGAAGTCAACGATGGCGACACGCTTTGCGCCGTTCTGTTGCGCTTCCAAAGCGGCGAGGAAGATGTTGTTGAATAGGCAGAACCCCATTGCGTGTGTGGGTTCGGCATGATGCCCCGGCGGACGCGTGGCGCAGAAGGCGCGGCGTGTGGTGCCGTTCATCACATCCCGCGCGGCGGTGCAGGCCGCACCTCCCGCCGCTTCAAACGCGGCATCAATCGAGGCGGGGCAAATCACTGTATCGGCATCCAGATGCACCAATCCACGATCGGGAATCGCGTCTTCAATCCGCATGACATAGGATTCCGGGTGGGCGCGGGTGATTTGTTTAAAACTGGCGGGATCGGCGTTGATCTGCGGCATGGTATCGAACGGGGATTCGCTCAGCAGGTCGAAAATCGCCTGAAGTCGCGCAATCCGTTCCGGGTGGTCGGGGCCGGTGTCGTGGCGCAATCCGGCCTGGGCTTTGTATATGGTCAAATTGTGCATTTTCGGTCTATCATCCCCATTGATGATGGGAATTGTACAGGACCCCCGGCAGGGGACAAGGGCCATGAATTACAGTACGCACACCACCGTGGATTTTCTGGCGCAAACCTTGCTGCAACGCTGGGTGCCGAAATGGTATGGCGCGTTTTGCGATCCGAACAATGGCGGGTTTTATGAACGGCTGGGGGATCAATTCGTGCCCCGTATGGGGCAACCGCGCCGCCTGCTGACCCATTGCCGGCAATTGGCCATGTATGCGCATGCATCGGCGCACACGCGCGGGGCGTTCAAACCGGATTTGAAAAAACATTTCGATCGCATGCTGGCCACGTTCTACGTCCCGGAAACGGGTGGGTGGCGGTTCAGTGTGGATGATGATGGTCATCCCGTGGACGGCACATATGATTTATATGCCTTGTCCTTCGTCATATTTTCCATGGCGCATTATTATGCGGCCACGCATGATGAACGTGCGCATACCCATGCTCTTGATCTTCTGAAATTTATCGAAACGCATTTCGTGATGCCGGGATTGCCCGGGTATGCCGAGGCCATTGATACGCAATTAAAGCCCATCCCGCGCCAGCGCCGCCAAAACCCGCATATGCATTTGTTGGAAGCGTGTTTGTTCGCTGAAAATACATGGGGCGATCGGGGTTTTGCCGTGATGGCGGATCGAATGGTGGATTTGTTCCATCATTATTTTTATATCCGCGATTTTGGGCAATTGTGTGAATTCTTCACCGATACATTGAAACCTGATCCCAAGGACGGAAACAAAGTTGAGCCCGGCCATTATTGCGAATGGGTCTGGCTGTTAAAGAAACACGCTTTTTTGCGTGGGTATGATTCCATGCATGATGATCTCTGTGCCGAGTTACTCAGCTGGGCCAATGCCCATGGCTGGGATTACGTGCATGGCGGAATTTATGACGTTGTGTCGCCAGATGGTGACGTTCTAACCGACAGCAAACGTCTTTGGCCGTTTACGGAAGCGTTGAAGGCCAATGCCCTGATGCTGGATGTCGTGCCAGAGATTGATAAGGCGCCGTTGAAAAATCGTATGGCCAAAATGGTCAGTGTGTTCCGCGAACATTATATGAGCGAGCGCGGGTTCTGGGTTGAATGGCTGCATCGCGATTTAACGCCGGCGGTGGATTATATGCCGGGCACCACGCCGTATCATGTGTATTTCGGCATCATGGAAACATACGCCGTGATGCATGCGCGCGGGCGCAGCGTGTCATGGCGGGCGGGAATTTTACTGGGGCTGTACACGATCCGGCGGCAATTATCCGGCGTGGTACGCGGTGTGAAGGCAAAAATAAAGGCCGGGTAAATCCCGGCCTTTAAATTCTTTCTTGGCGAACGCTTATTGCGCGTATTCCTTCGGCGTCAAGGTCACCGGAGCGGAGCCGTTATTGTCATTCGCGGCTGGGCCGGATGTTTTATAGCTCATGAATGTCGGCGGCTCGATGGCGGCTGGGGTTTTTTTCCAGCCGCCGGTTCCACATTCGTAACACCATCAGCCGACGGCGGTAACGTGCGGTTATAGGCCAATTCCTGTGGGCTTAATTGGAAGCCAACCAGAACGCGGTACGATCCGATATCCGCACCGGCGGGCATAACCTGACGGATGGCCTCGCTTTGGCTGATTTGATCCGTGGTCTTGTCATACGACAAGGTGGCGGCGAAAATTTCCTTGGCCAGAATGGACCCTTGCGCGTTTGTCACCGCAACGAAATAGGGGTAGGAGAAGCTCGGTTTTTCGCTGTTCGTGCCGCGGCCTTTCGCACCCAATGCTCCGTTGAACCCAATCTCCATATCCATCACCATGCCTTTGTCATCGGTGGTGCAGCTATGGCTGACGATGTTCATCTCAACGGACGATACGTCTTGACCGGCCTTCGGCATGTCGGGATTGGTGAATTGGTGCACTTCTTTCAGGTCGGTGACCAGTTGGACATGCGGGCATCCGCCCATGGCTCCGGCAACCTGTGTGGTGGCATCGCCACCGGCGGCGGGCATGATGGCGGCGGCGTTTGCGGCATCGGCCACGGCCGGATCGGTTGCGAACGGGTTCAAATCGTCCAGTTTAATGCTGGCGATTTTGGTCGACAGATCGGACACGCCGGTCACAACCGTATCGCTGACCGTATTGGCGGCGGTTTCCATGGTTTCACAAGCGCTTAAACCCAGGGCGGCCGTGGTGGCCAGCAGAAGGACAAAGGTCCGGGTATTGAATGTCATGGTGGGCTCTCCCCGATCTATTTTTGATAACCTGTCCCTTGTACGAAATTGGGGGGGATTCGGGCAAGAAATGAATGGGGGTTCCCCGGGATTATTCAGGGTTTTAATGGACAAAATGGGACCCATTTCCTATATAAACCCTTATGACACAGACAGAATCCGCAGAAAAACGCCCTTTAACCATTCTTCTGGCCGCCCCCCGGGGGTTTTGTGCCGGGGTGGACCGGGCGATCCAAATCGTTGAACGCGCGCTGGTGAAATACGGCGCGCCGGTCTATGTCCGCCATGAAATCGTCCATAACAAATTCGTGGTCGATAATTTGCGGGCCAAGGGCGCAGTGTTTGTCGAGGAACTGGACGAAATTCCCGATGACGGGCAACCGGTGATTTTCTCTGCCCATGGTGTGCCGAAACAGGTCCCGGCGGACGCCGCCGCGCGCGAAATGTTTTACATCGACGCCACATGCCCGCTGGTCAGCAAGGTTCACCGCGAAGCTGAACGCCATTTTAAAAATGGTCGCCAGTTGATTTTGATTGGTCACCGCGGTCACCCGGAAGTGATCGGCACGATGGGGCAATTGCCGTGCGGCGCGGTCGTTCTGGTGGAAACGCTGGACGATGTGGCAACGCTGCAGGTACGCGATGAAAATAATCTGGCCTATTGCACGCAAACGACATTATCGGTTGATGATACGGCGGACATCGTTGCCGCGTTGAAAGAACGCTTCCCAACGATTGAAGGCCCGCATAAAGAGGACATTTGCTACGCCACCACCAACCGCCAGGGTGCGGTGAAGGCGATTGCCACGCGGGCCGATGCGTTGATCGTGATTGGGGCGCCCAATTCATCCAATTCCAACCGTCTGGTTGAGGTTGGGGCCAATGGCGGATGCAAAAAATCCATGCTGGTCCAGCGCGCCGCCGATATTGATTGGGCGTGGGTGGATGATGACATTCACACGCTGGGCCTGACCGCCGGGGCATCCGCACCGGAAGTGCTGGTCGAGGAAGTGATCACCGCCGCGAAACAACGGTTTGATGTAACGGTGGAAGAAGTCACCATCACCCAGGAAAATGTGGTGTTTAAGGTGCCGGGGATTTTGTCAGCGGCTGAATAATCGGCTGTGTGATCAGGCGCGGTTCGATATACCCGTTATACGCCCGGGCCAGAAACGCTGCACGCGTAATCCCGATTGTCGCCAAGGCCTCACGCAGGGTGGGTAGGCTGCGATCATCAACAATATTCAAATCCATATTCAAATCACGCAGGCTGGCCTTGTTATCAAATGATAACCGGCTGGGGCGGGCAAAGTCCTGTGCGCATTTCATTGCACCGGGGCGGGTGAATGGATTGGGGCCGAACCCATGGCCGATATCCAGAATGTCATCGGGGTCCAGCCGGACGAAGATGATATTTTCGCCGTCATTGCGTATGCGTGATGCGATAATCTGCGCGTAATTGTCGATGGCCAGCGCATGGTAATGATCGGCAAAGCTTGTCGGGTTTTGTCCTGCGGGCAGGGGGCCAGCGAAGAAATTGCGATCCAGAACCGTTTTGGCGGCGTGGGCCATGGCGGTGTGCAAATTGCCATAGGTCAGGCGCAGTGAATTAAAATGGCTGACGCTCATCGGGTCGGTGCGCGTCGTTTTGTACAATGTTGCATCATGCACAGCCATCAGGCTGTTCAGCCAGGCTTGCTTTACATACGCATCCTGTTCGCATCGTTCCTGGGCCGTGATCCAGTCACGGGGGCACAGAATAATCCGGGTCATCGGGTTATAGGGGCTGGCGTGCAATGCGGGGGCCGAGGATTTTTGCAGGGCGTGCATACCCTCGTGTACATGGGCGCTGAAAAGAAGGTTTTTGTCATCGCGGGCGTTGGGGCCATAAGCGATGCGGTTGTTAAACCCGTTTGTCCCGGCATCGGGTGGATAAATGAAGGATTGGTATGCGGCCATACAGGATGCGTCGGCGATTGGAATGTGACGGCATCCGATACGGGACAGGCGATTGAGGAAATCAATACCAACCGCGCCCAGATAAGGGTCGTTCAACCGTGCCAGATCGGCGCGGAGTGTCGCCAGCGCGGAATCCAGCACCACTTGCTCAGCATCATTGTTCCATGCGGATGAAAGCGAGCGCGATGATGACGTCGCGGAATGTCGGTCACGCGGCGAATCTTGCATAATAAAACCTGTTCAATCGTTCTTATTGTTGGTGGCGATTGTAGGGCGCGGCCATCACTCTGGCAAGCCCGGGGCGGGGGGATACAGGCAAGGGACTGAAACTCTTGTATATTGTTCTTGATTACGTTGAATTTGTGCGTTGAAACATTTGGAAAATGATATGCTTTCCCACGTTTGTGATTCACATTTTTTGAAAAACCATCATGGCCGTTTATACAAAAATCGACATTGCCGATGCCCGCGAATTGCTCAGCCACTATGAACTGGGTGACGTGACAACGTTGGAGGGGATTGAGCAGGGGGTCGAAAATACCAACTATCACCTGCACACCACGACGGGGCGTTATATTTTGACGCTTTTCGAAAAGCGCGTTGATCCGGTCAATCTGCCGTTCTTTTTTGCCTGGACGGATTATCTGGCGACCAAGGGTATAACGTGCCCGCATATCGTGCGTGATGCCGATGGCGCGATGATCCGGAATGTACGCGGCCGCCCGGCGGCGGTTATTTCGTTTTTGGATGGTGATCCGTTGCCGCACGGAAAAATCAATCCAGTAGCGTGTGGCGAGGTCGGGGCCTTGCTGGGCAAGATGCACAAGCTGGGCCAAAAATTTGACCAGACGCGGGATAATTCGATGGGGTTGCCCGCGTGGAAGGATCTGGCCGCACGCACGGCGGGGCGGGCCGATGATGTTGAAAAGGGGCTGGCCCATTTCATCTCCACCGAAATTTTCCAGTTGGAAAAAGAATGGCCGAGCGTCGACGACCTGCCGCGTGGGACGGTTCATGCCGATTTGTTCCCGGATAATGTGTTTTTTAAACGGGGAAAGTTGGCGGGGGTGATCGACTTCTATTTCTCCTGCACGGATTTTTTCGTTTATGACCTGATGCTGACCGCCAATGCGTGGTGTTTTGATTCACGGCAACATTTGCTGGCGTCCCGCTGGGATGCGTTTATCGCCGGGTACGAAAGCGCCCGTAAATTGACCAAAGCGGAAAAGGCGTATATGCAATTCTTTGGCCGGGCGGCGGCATTGCGTATTGCGCTGACACGGTTGAATGATTTTCTGTTTCACCCGCATGATGCCATTGTGACGCCGAAGGACCCGGTTGAATATTTAAACATCCTGCGTTGGCACCAAAACCACGATATCGCCGAAAAATGAGTACATCTCCGTCTAAAAAAGTTGAAATCTATACCGATGGCGCATGCAGCGGGAATCCCGGCCCGGGCGGCTGGGGGGCGATTTTGCGTTGGAATGGACATGAAAAGGAAATGTCCGGTGCCGAGGCCGACACCACCAACAACCGCATGGAAATGATGGCGGCCATTGCCGCGCTGGAAACATTGAAACGCGGTGTTGTCGTGGATCTGTATACCGACAGCGAATATTTAAAGCGCGGTGTCACCGAATGGATGGCGGGGTGGAAGGCCAAGGGCTGGCCCGCCCGCATTAAAAATCAGGATTTGTGGAAACGGTTGGATTCCGTTTTGCAAAACCATGATGTGAAGTTTCATTGGGTGCGCGGCCATTCCGGCCACCCGGAAAATGAACGGTGTGACGAACTGGCGCGCAACGCGATCAAGACACTGCGATAACGAATCGATTCTCTGTCCCAAATCATCGTTTTGAAAGGTCTGCTTGTGGATAACTGGGTTATCCACAACGAAGACGCCCGATTCTGGCAAGAAACCGCCCCGTTTAAGGTTCCATTAAATTTTGCGGCACAAGGTGGATGTAACAGCGCAGTTCACGAAGCCGCAACACAACGGAAATTAAAAAGCGGCACGTGACATCGATCAGAGGAAGGAGCGCAAAATGACGCACACCGTGACGACAGACATCAGAATGATGACGACGAACACGCCCAACCCGTTCATGCAGAACCAGGCCCATGCCGGTGATCGGATTGCTTTGCCCATTCCGCCCGCCCCGCATATTGGGATCGCACCGGACAACAAACCGGATACGCGCTTTGAACTGGAAGTTTACGCCCGCTTTATGCGCCATCTGCGCGATGTGCCGAACAGCCGGATGGATATTAAAATCCTGGCCGCGATCGGGTTTACCGCCGACATGATGGATGTGGGCGATGCCATGGTGGCAAAGACGTTGGTGGATATGGGGCTGCGGGCACCGCGCCGGGCGTTCCCGCATTCATTTCTGGAATTTGCCGATCGGACCCAACAACGCAGTGCGTGGGATCACACATCCACCGCGCCGGACAGCCTTGTGGCCCTGCAAACGCACTGGAACGCCATTGGTGAAGATCGGTTTGCCAGCGCATCGCGCACTGATTTTGTAACGGTGAACGAATTCTTCCCGACATAAGTTTCCACGGGTTCCTCCCCAAGGAAAAATCCCCCGGTCTGTGCGACCGGGGGATTTTCTAATGTGTGTCTGTGCAGTCTTAGTCGTTAAAGGACCAATCGCTTTTGCGCCCTTCTTCATCGGCGCGGGTGGCTTTATACGTGGGCCCACCGAAAATGCCTGTGCGGGGCTGGTCATTTGAGGCCGGGGCCGACAGCAGGTTGCTGATCAAATCACCAAAGGCGCTGTCCTGTGCCTGTTCCGCGTCGGGGTCGAATTCTGTGACCGGGGCCGGGGACAGCGACGACATAAATCCACCGCCACCACGGGCGTTATAGGCCCCCATGATGGTTTCGCGCCAGATGCGCGCCGGGAACGATCCGCCCGTTACACGTTTCATGGATGAATTGTCATCATTACCAACCCAAACACCGGCGATATAGGTATCGGTGAAGCCGATAAACCAGGCATCGCGGAAATCCTGGGACGTTCCGGTTTTACCCGCAGCCGGGTAGGGAACCTTTGCCCCCTGGCCTGTGCCGAATTCCAGCACGCCGGTCATCATCCCGGCCAGTTCCTGGGTCAGGCGCGGGTCAACAACCGAACGACCACGCACGATACGGCTGGACCGTTCGTAAATCAGGCGACCATCCTTGTCACGGACGCGGCGAATGGCATAAGGCTGGACCAATGATCCTTGATTGCCAATGGTGGCATAGGCGGACACCATTTGAATCAGCGGAATACCCGCACTGCCCAGCGACAGGCTGAGGTCACGGTTCAACGGGGCTTCAATCCCCAAACGGCGGGCCATATCAATGACGGAATCAACACCGAAGTGCTTGGTCAGTTGATAGGCGATGGTGTTGAGGGAATAGGCCAGCGCCGCATAAAGCGGAATTTCGCCGTAATATTCGCCCTTGAAGTTGGTCGGGCGGTATTTCCCGGTGCGGATCGGTTCATCAACAACGATGGAATTACGGTTCATGCCGTTTTCCAACGCGGTCAGGTACACGATCGGCTTAAACGACGATCCCGGTTGGCGGTATGATTGCACGGCGCGGTTAAACTGGCTCAGGCCGTAATCCGTTCCACCCACCATGGCCAGAACGGCACCCGAATAATCCATGACAACAATCGCGCCCTGGGACACTTTTTTCTCGGTGGCGTCCTCGTTGCGCAGGGCCTTGGTCAAGGCCTCTTCCGCGGCGCGCTGAACGCCGGAATCCAGCGTGGTGTCGACGATCAGATCGGTGTTGGGTGTGCCGATCATATCGGCCAGATCGCTCATCACCCAATCGCTGTAATAGCGCACAATGTCGCCGCCCGTTGGTTTGCGCAACGGGGCGGGCGCTTGTTCGGTCGCGCCCTTGCTTTGGGCGTCACTCAAATACCCGGCATCGCGCATGGCCATGATCACCGTATCGGCACGTTCACGGGCCAGCGACGGGTTGCTGTGCGGGGAATATTTCGACGGGGCTTTCAACAAACCGGCAATGGTTGCGGATTCGCGCAAATTCATTTCGCGCGCGGATTTGTTGAAATAGGTCTGGGCCGCGGCTTCAACCCCGAACGTACCCGCACCGAGATACACACGGTTTAGATACGCACTGAGGATTTCGTCCTTGGTCAGTTTCTGCTCTAGCCAGACGGCCAGCATTGCTTCCTGAATCTTACGCTTGTATGTGCGTTCGCGGGACAGAAACAGGTTTTTGGCCAATTGCTGTGTAATGGTCGATCCGCCCTGAACCACGCGGCCCGCTTTTATATTGCGGGCGGTGGCGCGCAACATACCAATCGGGTCGATACCAAAATGGTAATAGAAGCGGCGGTCTTCGATGGCCAGAACCGCGTGGATCAAATCCGGCGGCAATTCCGCCACGGTGACGTTGACACCCTTCAGCTCGCCATACCGGGCGACCATTTCACCACGATCATCGCGAATGGTGATGGCGGCTTTGCGTTCAAAATCCGGCTTGTCGATCAGTTTCGGCAGTTCCGCGCCATACCATGCGATCACCAGCGACAGGGCAATAAAACCCCACAGCCCCGCAACAATGCACCAGCGCAAGGCGCGGCGGAGCAACCCCTCCTGCGGACGGGATTTGCGGGAGCGGGTGCTTTTACGCGTTGTGCTTTTCTGCGATGTCTTCTTTTTGGCCATGGCGGCGTGATACGGTCTTTTCAGTGTTTCAGCAAGAAATATAGGCCCAACATGCCCAAAATAGGGCAGGAAATGGGTTTTTTACGGATTATGAGCAATCCATCCAATACCGGCGGCGGGCCGGGAACTGGGCGGTGGCTGCGGTTTCTTCTTCAAACGTACAGCCCGCACCTTCGATAATCTCAATCGCCGATACATTGTCGGGCGATACGGTGATCAGGGCTTTTTCCAGGCCAATATAATTGGCGTAGGGGCGTGATTTGGTCAGGATTTTCTTGCCATAGCCCTTGCCACGCATGGAGGGACGGATAGCGAAATAAATATTGCCGCCCCATTTTTCCAAGTGCCAGTTCAGGCGATGGCGGATTTTCACAGTGCCCAGATAATGGTCATCCTTCACAAACCATAAAACCGTTTCCGGCACAGGGTCGGCCCAATCCTGTAGCGGCTGGTGTTCGACCCCGCGTTCAGTCCGCAACATTTTGACGAAGCCGTCAAAATCCGCCCGCAGGTCGAGCATGTCGTAATATTTCAGGCGGTCTTCCGCATGAAATTCGGCCAGCGCTTCAAGGTAGCTGTCTTTATATTCGATATCGGGGCGGACGAGATGCGAAGCGGTCATGGTTTTACAAAAGGAAAATCGTTGCCAGGCCGAGGAAGGCGAAGAAGCCCACAATATCGGTCATGGTGGTTAAAAATACTACGGCGGAGGCCACAGCCGGGTCGGCCCCCAATTTGTTCAGCACAATGGGAATGCCCGCGCCAAACAATCCGGCGTTAATCAGGTTGATGATCAGCGCCATGCCAATCACAACGCCCAGCATCGGGTTGCTGAACACAAATCCGGCGACGCAGCCGATCAGGATGGCAAAGATGCACCCGTTGATGGCGCCGACCAGAATTTCTTTGATCACGATGCGGCGTTCGTTGATGGATGACAATTCCCGTGTGGCCAAGGCACGCACCGCCACGGTCAAAGCCTGTGTTCCCGCATTACCGCCCATGGAGGCCACAATCGGCATCAACGCGGCCAGCGCCACAAGCTGTTCAATTGTATTGCTGAACAATGAAATGACCGCCGCCGCGGAAAAGGCCGTGAACAGGTTCACAAACAGCCACGGAAACCGCGCCCGTGTTGTGCCGCGAATGTTGCTGTACAAGTCATCCTGACCCACACCGCCGAGTTTCAGGAAGTCTTCCTGGGCTTCTTCGTCGATAACGTCCACGATGTCGTCAACCGTGACCACGCCGATCAAGCGGCCCGATTCATCAACAACCGGGGCAGATGTCAGGTTTTCACGGCGGAACAATTGCGCCACTTCTTCCTGGTCCATCGTGGCCGGGATCGGGTGGATGTCTTCCAACCTTAAATCTTCCAGCTTTTCCGATCGTTTCGACCGGACAACGCGGTTCAACGGAATGATGCCGACAACGTGATAGGCCGGGTCGATAACGAACAAGTCAAAAAATTCATCCGGCAATTCTTCGGTCGCGGCGCGCAGGTAATCAATGGTTTTACCAATGGTCCAGAATTGCGGCACAGCCACAAATTCCCGCTGCATCAGACGCCCGGCGGATTCTTCCGGGAAGTTCAAACCTTCTTCCAGCGTGATCCGGGTCTTGGCGGACAGGAAACGAATAACTTCGTGCTGGAAATCGTCCGGCAGGTCGATGATCAGATCCAGCGCATCGTCACTGTCCATTTCGGAAATCAGGGCGGCAACCTGCCGCGCCGGCATTTCCGTCAGAACCTTGCGGCGCAGGCCGCTATCCAGTTCCGAGAACACATACGGATCGAGCAGATCGCCATGGGTCTGGAGGAGGGTCTGGCGATCTTCGTCCTCAACCTTTTCGATCAGTTCGGCAATGTCGGCTTCGCTCAGATCGGCCAGCTCGCGCGAGACGACGTCTTCGTCGCCGTTGCGCAGGGCTTCAACAATCGCCTGAATGTAACGATCGGTTAGACCGAAAACGACATCATCGCCTTCACCCTCGGGCGCGATTTGCGCGCCGAGGCTGTCGGTGACGTCCTTTTCGATCATATCCTGATCGTTATTATCCATGGGCGATCCCTTTGCGGGTTATGTGTTTTACTTAGACGGCGATGGCCTGTTTTGGCGCATCCGCTCCGCTTTCTGTTTCATGGACCTGTGCGCTGACGGTGGCCAGTGCGGTCATGTTGATGATCCCGCGCGGCGTAACCGACGGGGTCAGAATATGCGCCGGCATGGCCAGACCCAGCAGGATCGGGCCAATCGAAATGCCTTCGCCCAGAATGCGCAGCATGTTGAAGCTGATATTCGCGGAATCGATATTCGGCATAACGAACATATTGGCCACGCCGGTCAGCGTGGAATTCGGCATACTGACGGCGCGGATGGCTTCGGACAATGCGGAATCGGCGTGCATTTCGCCGTCGATTTCCAGTTCCGGCGCACGGTTGCGAATATCCGCCAATGCGGCCCGCATGCGGCAGGCCGTGTCGGTGTTGCCCGTTCCGAAATTGGAATGGGACAGCATGGCGATCTTCGGCTTGATACCAAAACGGGATACTTCTTCGGCGGCCAGAATAGTCATTTCCGACAATTGCGCCACGCTCGGGTTCGGGTTCACCTGTGTGTCACAGATGAAGAACGTCCCGCGCGGCAGGATCAGCGCGTTCAATGCGGCGGCCGTTTCAACGCCGGGGCGCAGGCCAATAATATCAACCACGTCTTTCAGGTGGCTTTGATACTGGCCAACCGTGCCACAAATCATGGCATCGGCCTCACGTTTTTGAACCATCAACGCACCGATAACGGTGAAGTTGGTCCGCAAAACGGTCCGGGCCACAGCCGGGGTCACGCCGCGGCGTTCCATGATCTGGTGGTACGACGACCAATAATCGCGGTAACGCGGATCGTATTCCGGGTCGATCAGTTCAAAGTCCTTGCCCATCTTCATGCGCAGGCCCAGGCGTTTCAGGCGGGTTTCCACCACGTCTTTCCGACCGATCAGGATGGGGGACGCCAGATGTTCGTCCACAACCGTTTGCACGGCGCGCAGGACGCGTTCTTCTTCACCCTCGGCGTAAACAACGCGTTTCGGGTGGGCTTTGGCGCGGCTGAACAGCGGGCGCATCGCCATGCTGGTGCGATAGGTATAGCTGTTCAGTTTTTCGCTGTATGCAACCCAATCGGTGATCGGGCGTGCTGCTACACCGCTTTCAATCGCGGCCTTGGCCACGGCGACGGGCAGGGTGGTGATCAAACGCGGGTCAAACGGCTTCGGAATCAAATATTCCGGACCAAATTCCAGATGTTCGTCCGGATACACGGCGGCCACTTCCGCCGTGACTTCCTTGCGCGCCAGTTCGGCAATCGCGTTCACGCACGCCAGCTTCATCTCTTCGTTAATGGCGGTCGCGCCAACATCCAGCGCGCCACGGAACAGGAACGGGAAGCACAGAACGTTGTTCACCTGGTTGGTGTAATCGGATCGGCCGGTGCAGATGATGGCATCCGGTTTGGCTTCGCGCGCTTCTTCCGGCATGATTTCCGGCGTCGGGTTGGCCAGCGCCATGATCAGCGGGGCCTTGCCCATTTTCTTGACCATGTCACCCGTCAACGCCCCGGCGGCGGACAGGCCGAGGAAGATGTCGGCCCCTTCCAGCGCTTCATCCAGTGTGCGGCTGTTGGTGTCGGCGGCGAATTGTTCCTTGTACGGGTCCATCTGTTCGACGCGGCCCTTGTACACAACGCCTTTGCGGTCACAGACGATAATGTTTTTCTTCGGCAGGCCCGCATTCACCAGCAGGTTCAGACACGCCAGCGCCGCGGCACCCGCGCCGTTGGCGACCAGACGAATATCTTCAAACTTGCGGCCCTTCAGGTGCAGCCAGTTTTTAATGGCGGCGGCAACAATAATCGCGGTGCCGTGCTGGTCGTCATGGAAGACGGGAATGTTCATGCGTTCTTTCAAACGCTTTTCAACTTCGAAACATTCCGGGGCTTTGATGTCTTCCAGATTGATGCCGCCGAACGATGGTTCCAGCGCGGCGATAATTTCAACCAGCTTGTCGACATCCTTTTCATCAACTTCGATATCAATCGCGTCGAGGTTGGCGAATTTCTTGAACAGGACGGCCTTGCCCTCCATCACCGGTTTGGATGCCAGCGCGCCAATATCGCCCAGCCCCAGAACAGCGGTGCCGTTGGAAATGACGGCAACCAGATTGCCGCGGCTGGTGTAATCCAGCGCCTTCAGCGGGTCCTTCTCAATTTCCAGACAAGGCACAGCCACGCCGGGGGAATAGGCCAGCGCCAGGTCCCGCTGGGTTGCCAGCGGTGTGGTCGGGGTAATCGAAATTTTCCCCGGTGTCGGCAGGCGGTGGTATTCAAGGGCGGCGTCGTGCAGCGTGTCTTTCATCATACTTCTCTGGCTGGTGTTTTGGACATAACCCCTGCGGCCATCATGTTTTTGGCTGGCGGGCGGGGGATTCTCAAAATGTGCCCCAACTGACCAGAATTTCAGGGCTTTTTCAAGGCCGCAGGCGGGGTTGGGGTGTGTTCTCCCGACGGGTCACGCGTGCGCTTCTTGCATAAGTTTTTGTGCAGAGCAAGGAAATGTTGACATAAAAACGCCGCAGGTGCTAAACCCCGGTCATAGACCTGAGTGACCTCTGCGGAAGGGTAGGACAATGGCGGGTAAAGTCGTTTCTTTTGAATATGTTGATAAAAAACAGCTGAGCGATATTACGGTGATGACCCGCTTGAGCGACGCGTTCTTGCTGGCCGTCAGCCGCGCGGATGATGCGGTTTTCACCGCGAAAAAGGACACGTTCACCTTTACGGTCGGGTATGACAGCTTCCTGCGCCTGATGGACCAACTGGTTTTTTACCCGTCGATGGTCGAATCCTTCGCCAAAGCGGATGCCCGGATGAAAGAATTTGACGCCCAACGCTCCACGTTCGGTGCCCGTCTGGCGGATTCGTTCCGTTATCACAGCCTGATGGCCTCTGGCCAACCGTTGGCCGTGTTTGAAGAAAAGATCGATCTGGTTGATGACCTGAAAGTGTCCATCAAGCGTTACGGTCTGGCCAAGGCCCCGAAATAAAGGGTCAAGGCTTCAGCGGCAACCCGGTGGTTTGGGCCATAAAGGTCACAAAGGCCGGGTCTTCGCGCAACATCAGTCGGGGCAGGGCGGCGCGGAAATTGGGGCGTTCGCACCAGATTTCAACGTAATCCAACCACGAGTTCCACATCCGGCGATAGCTGGGCGCCGTTTCCCCCTGCAGTAAAATGAACGCCCGCTCAAACAGGCTGACCAGCATTTCATACAGGATCAATTGGCGGCGGGCGGCTTCGGCATCGTCCAGCGGAGTGTCGTGCTGGTCCAGTTCGGGGTGTTCGAACAGTTTTTCCTGAATGCTGGAATAATGATCCATGAGCTTGTCATAGATTTCTTCCTGTTCGGATTCCCGTTCCTTGTGCTCCTGGATAATAAAGGTCGCGATCGCCAGCGGGATACCCACCACGGTTGCGACGTAGCTCAATAATTCCATGGTGGTCAGGAAAGACAGGGATTCCAGCATGCTGGTATACCTAAAAAATTTAGAAAATGGTGCGGCCGAGAAGACTCGAACTTCCACGGGGGTTAGCCCACAGCGACCTCAACGCTGCGCGTCTACCAATTCCGCCACGGCCGCACGCCGAAAAGATTTGAGGTAGAGTGGGTTGTGATTATCAGAAGCGCGGGGACTGTGCAAGTGGGGCGCTCCCCAGGGCCCGTCTCCCTTTGGCAGAGGGGGCGTGAAGGGGATTGTGCTGGGGCGTATTTCGACCTATTTTCCCCCTATGGAAATCAAAACCAGCACCGATCTTGTCGCTTACCCGGACGCCCTTCGTTTTATGGAGGACCGCGTCGCGGCCATCCATACCGGAACGGCGGGGGATCTGGTCTGGTTGCTGGAACACCCGGCCCTTTATACGGCGGGGACCAGCGCCAAGGCATCCGATTTGCTGGATGCGCGCTTCCCGGTTTTTGATGCGGGGCGGGGCGGGGAATACACTTATCACGGCCCCGGCCAGCGCGTCGGGTATGTGATGCTCGATTTAAAGAAGCGCCAGCAAGTTCCTGATCTGAAAAAATATATCTGGCAACTTGAAGAATGGGTGATCCGTGCTATCGCGACCTTCGGTGTGAAGGGCGAACGACGCGAGGGGCGCGTTGGTATCTGGGTCGTGACGCCAGCGGGTGAATCAAAAATCGCGGCAATCGGTGTGCGTATCCGCCACTGGATTACTTACCATGGTGTATCAATCAATGTTGATCCGGATTTGTCGCACTTCACCGGCATCGTGCCGTGTGGCATTCGTGATTACGGCGTGACGTCCTTAAAGGCGTTGACCGGGGCGGATGTGCCCATGGAGGCGTTGGACAAGGCGTTGCTGGACGCGTGGGACAGTGTCTTTTCCCTCGCTGACTCTGGCATAAACTCGGCGGCGTGATTGAACGTGTAATCGCGCAAGGCAGATGAGAACCCTGTCATAGCGGACTGAAGTTGCGCCATTTTTTCGGTATCAACTTCCAGCGTGACCGGGTTCATGTATTGGTCCCGCACCACTTCGATCTGGATGCAATGAACGCCCTGATCCGGTGCGGCGAATTGGCGTAACAGATTGGCCCCGGAGAAGGGGTCGTTGCGCGATGTTTTGTATCCGGCTTTTTCGAAATACGCGGCGGCAAAATCGATCAGGGCGGGGCTGCATGCTGTGCCGTTCAGGTCGCCCAGAACAATGTCGACATCGTGCAGATGTTTTTCCTCCGGCTTGAAGCGGCGGCGCATGGAGTGCATGTCGCAATACAGGGCAAATCCATGTTCGTCGCGGGCATGGCCCAGCATTTTTTGCAGGGTTTCGTAGTACGGGCGATAATACGATACGATGCGATTTTGAACTTCGGCGCTGTCGGGGCGCAGATTGTCGTTGAAAATATTGACCATGCCCTTGTCGGGGTGGCGGACATATTCGGCAAACAGCCCGAATCCTTCCTGAACATAGGGGGTCAGTTTATAGGGCAGGGTCCAGGAATCCCGCAAGGCGGCGGGGTTCAGCTCGTCCTCCGACCGGTTGAGGTCGATACAGGCGCGGTGGATCAGCATTTCCAGAACCGGACTGCCCGTCGCGGGAATGCCCGTCAGGAATTTTTCCACATGAAGGTCGGAAAGGTGAGGGAAATCAGATGGTTCGCAGATATAGTCAAAGTGTAATGGGACAACCGTGCCGCTGTGCGGTGTATCGAACACAATGGGCGAGCGGCGGGTGCCGTTCGGAACATCGTGTATGATAAGAGGTTGATTCACCATTGAAAAAATACCTGTTTACAAAAAACATCATACTAATCCGCGGCCAGGTTGACAAGGTGGTGTTCTGCATAATTTGCGGAAAATGTAACCAGTTTGTCGATATCGTCCTTTAGCGCATTGTAATTCTTGTTTCTTTTGTTTTTTACCTCATCCCAGTACAGGGCTTTGTTGATCTCAATCTGGATGGAGTGGCGGCCCCGGGCCGGATCGGCGTAACGGCGGACCAGTTCCACACCCTTGTACGGGTTGTTCACACTGACTTTGTAGCCCAAACCTCTTAAGAAATCCCTTAGAGCGTGGGTAAAGGCAATATCGCAACTGGTCCCGTCGCGGTCGCCCAGGACGAAATCCGGCTGCGCTGGGAACACGGGCGGCACGGTCGGGGCGGCTGGGAATGGTCCGCGTGCAGGCAGAGTCATGGCCGCGGCCGAGGGCATGGAATGACAGTTAATATGCCAAACCTGGCCATAGCGATAATGCGCATCATCGATCAGGTGTTTCAGGCACGCGTGATAGGGCAGGTAATAATTCTGGATGCGGTGCTGGATGGCGCGCACCGATAATTGTTTGTCATAGACGGGAACGCCCGGTCGAACCAGCCGGCGGATCAACCCGATCCCGGCATAGGATCGCATGCTGGGGCGGAGCGGTCCCGGCCATTTCTCCGATAGCAAATCGACGTCAATATCGTCTTCGGCCCGATTGGTGTCGATATAGCACCGGGGGAACAGGGCACATAATAATGTGCCGCCCGCATCCGCAACGGAGTCAAACAAATGGTCGACGTCGTTATCTTCGGCCCGCTGCAGCATATCGAAGTCACAGGCATATCCAAAATCATCCGGGTAATCGCGCCCGCTGTGCGGGGAATCGAAAATCACCGGAACTTCGCCCACGCGGGGTTGGGTCACGTGATACAGGCGATCGCGATGTAAGGGTGGTGGAAAAAACTCGACGCTCATTTTGGTTTCCATCCAATATGCTGACGGATGGATTTCATCCATGATCTCAAGCTGTGCGCGGTGTTGTCGCGGTGGATGGTGTGGGCGGATTTCACAATGCCTGCGGCGAAGGCGGCTTGTGCCGCGCGAAATCGTTCGCCCACTTCGGCGGGCGATTGGGCGACGGGGTCGATGGCGCGGATATGATTATCAAACGCCATGGCCGTTTCAAAAATGGTGGATCCGGCCGTGTCATACGCGGCGGCCACGGCGTTTTGCGCCATGCGGTCCTCGGCCGTCGCCCGGGGAATGGGGGAGCTGTGATTCATCTTCACTGCGTCCCAATCCACGGCCCGTTCGGCCAGAGTCAGTTTCAGCGCCACCCATTGCAGATCCAGCGGCCCCCCCAGCATTTCCACCTTATATGTAGCGACGGTCTGATCCCCCTTCAGGAACTCAACCGGAATTTGGATGGTCGAGCCCTTGGCCATGGATATGTTCCTGTAAAAATTCCAGAATCCTTCGTCCACATTGGGGATCGTATGGCCCAATTGGCTGGCGGCGGTGCTGAATTTCTTGTTCAAGGATGGCATTATGGTGGTTCGACCGTACGGGGCCCCTTTACCATTCCGGGGCAAGTTATTATAAGTATTACAGATTTTATCTTAAACCACGCCGCTTGCAAAAGCCTTAACCGGAGCCGGATATGCACGATCTTCGCGCCATCAGGGAAAACCCTGAAATATTTGACAAAAACTGGGCCCGTCGGGGTCTGGCGCCGCAAACATCCGCCATTTTGGCCCTGGATGAACAGCGCCGCGCCCTGCAAACCCAGATGCAGGAGCTGCAAAATCGTCGCAACGTGGCCTCCAAGGAAATCGGCCAGATCAAGGCCAAGGGCGGTGACGCCAGCGCCCTGATGGACGAAGTGGCCGCGATCAAGGAGAAAGCCCCCGCGCTGGAGGCTGAAGAAGCCGCTTTGGCCGAAAAGCTGAATGGCATTCTCTCCAGCCTGCCCAATATTCTGGATGCCGATGTTCCCGTTGGACCGGACGAAGACCACAACGTCGAAGTCCGCAAGGAGGGCACCCCGAAAACCCAAAGCGGTCCCGACCATGTCGCGATTGGCGAGGGTCTTGGGATGATGGATTTTGAAACGGCGGCCAAAATGTCGGGCGCGCGTTTCGTGCTGATGCATTCCGGTCTAGCCCAGATGGAGCGTGCCTTGGCACAGTTCATGTTGGACACCCACACCCGCGAACATGGTTATACGGAAGTTTCGCCGCCGTTGTTGGTGCGTGACAATGCCGTGTATGGCACCAACCAGTTGCCGAAATTTTCCGAAGATCTGTTCCGCACCACCACGGATCACTGGCTGATCCCGACGGCGGAAGTGTCGCTGACCAACATGGCGGCGGACATGATTATGGATGCGGAATCCCTGCCATTGCGTGTGACCGCCTTTACCCCATGTTTCCGGTCCGAAGCCGGGGCCGCGGGCAAGGACACCAAGGGCATGATCCGCCAGCACCAGTTCTATAAAGTCGAAATGGTCACCATCACCACGCCGGACCAATCGGCGGCGGAACATGAACGCATGACCAATTGCGCGGAAAACATACTGCGCAAACTGGAATTGCCGTTCCGCACGATCATCCTGTGCGAAGGGGATACCGGGTTTGGCGCACGCCGGACCTATGACCTCGAAGTCTGGCTGCCGGGGCAGGGGAAATACCGTGAAATTTCCAGCTGTTCCAACTGTGGCGACTTCCAGGCCCGCCGGATGAAGGCGCGTATGCGCCGTCGCGGGGGCAAGGATGTTGAATTCGTCCACACCCTGAACGGATCGGGTCTGGCCGTGGGCCGGGCGCTAATCGCCATTTTGGAAAATTACTATGACCCAGCCGATGGTGGCGTGTTTGTTCCAACCGTTTTGAAGCCCTATATGGGCGGTTTGGACAAGATTATGCCGCTGGGGGCCGATGCGCGCGTGTTGCAGGCGGCTGCGGGATAAAACTTCCGGGTCTCGCGTTTTTAAGGAAAGATCGTCATGCCCGCCTTGTGCGGGCATCCGGTTTTATAGGGTACGCGGGTGAACCCGCGTACAGATGTCGTGCTGGATCCCCGCTCGGCGCGCCGCTGGTCGGGGATGACACGGAAAATGGCCATATTCCCCGTTGTCCCCCGGCCCATGTGTGTTTAGAATCGCCGATGTTATGAACACACCCACACCCGCCCCGAAGATTATCCGCCTGATTATGGCCCTGCGCAGTGCAGGCATCACCGACACGGCTGTCCTGAGCGCCATGGAGCGGATTCCGCGCGAGATCTTTATCCCCCGCGCGATGCAGGATCAGGCGTATGAGGATATTGCCCTGCCCATCGGGCGCGGCCAGACGATCAGCCAGCCTTTCATCGTCGCCTATATGACCCAGGCGCTAGAGCTGAACGACCGGATGAAGGTGTTGGAGATTGGCACCGGGTCGGGGTATCAGGCGTGCATCCTCTCCAAACTCGTCCGCCGGGTTTACACGATTGAACGGCACAAGCCATTGTTGGAACATGCCGAGAAGATTTTTGAGCAGTTGAAAATCCGCAACATTACCGCCATTGCCGGGGATGGGATGAAGGGCTGGCCGCAACAAGCGCCGTTCGACCGTATCATCGTCACGGCGGCCGCGCAGGATTCCCCGCCGCAAGCCTTGCTGGAACAACTGGCCATCGGCGGCATTATGATTGTGCCCGTAGGCCGCACGGGCCATCAGGTTTTAAAACGGTACAAGCGCGAAGGTGATGATACTTACGCGGTGAAGGATTTGATGCCGGTTCGCTTCGTTCCGCTTCTGCCCGATTTGGCCCGCTACAGTGAAAATGCCGATGATCCGGTTGAAAATGATGATGGCGCGTAAATGGGTTGTTATTATTGCGGGGCTGTTGTTGGTGTCGGGGTGCGGGTCGGCCCCGTATGATGTTCATACCTATAAATTCGGTCAGCATGGCGGCGCGGGCAGTTCCGGGGCCCATGTCGTGGCCGCCGGGGACAGTGTTTATGCGCTGGCCGAACGCTATCGTCTGGATATGCGGGATATTATCACGGTCAATAATCTGAATGCGCCCTATACGCTGGAGCCGGGGCAGCATTTGCTGTTGCCGCCGCCGCGTGAATATAAGGTGCGCGCTGGGGATAGTCTTTATACCGTGTCGCGTTTGTTTGGGGTCAGCATCACCGATATTGCGCGGCTGAATAATCTGCGCACACCCTATACCGTCATGGCGGGATCGACGTTGCGGATTCCGGCGACGGCGGTAGAAGAAACCGTAACGCGCCAGCATGTTGCCATGAAGGGTGCCGCCAGTGCCGATGTGATTGAGCGTGAAACATTGGCACCAATCAATCCGCCCGCGCGGCCCGGCGCGGTGACGGCGGAGGCGTTGCCGCCCCCATCCTCATCCACTCAGGTGGCGAAGGCGTCGCCTTCATCCGCGTCTATCCCGGCACCGGATGTGCGTCCGGCCAACCAGGCGTCGAAAAAACTGGCCGCGAAAGTTCCGGAAACCGTGCCACCCCGCGCATCGTCAAAATTCCTGCGCCCGGTCGATGGCAAGGTGATTTCGTCCTATGGCGCGAAGGCGGGTGGTCTGCATAATGACGGCATCAATATTCAGGCGGCCAAGGGCGCGCCGGTGAAGGCCGCTGAAAACGGCGTTGTTGTGTATGCCAGCAATGAAATGAAGGGGTATGGGAATATGGTTCTGATCCGCCATGCGGATCGATGGATGACCGCGTATTCCCACATGGATTCCATCAGCATCAAACGTGGCGATACGGTCAAACGTGGGCAGGCGATTGGCACGGTGGGGATGACCGGGTCGGTGGATACGCCGCAACTGCATTTTGAAATTCGCCGCGGGGTTCAGGCGTTGAATCCTGAAGCCTATCTGGATGGGCGGAAATCATAATGGGGGGCGTGATTGGCCTGATGGCCGCGGTTCAGCAGGTGGGGTGGCTGGTCGCGGGCCTGTTCTTCTGGTTTATCGCGTGTGTGATGATCCTGAGTCATATCTATGATCGCCGGACCAAAAAAACCTATAACGGCCAGATTGCGGGTTTGCGCGTGCGCGGGGATGTGACGAAGGGGAAGGCTGTTTATTATCCGATTGTGTCTTATACAAACGAATCCGGTGCACTGATTGAAGCGGAAACGCGCCACGGATCATCCGGATTGGCCGGAAAATTACCGGGGCGGGCCGTGCGCGTGATGCCGGATGCGCATGAACCCGGTGTTGTCACCATTCGCGACGGGTCCGGAATTTTCCTGACGCTGGTTTTATTGGCAATGGGCGCGGTGCCGATTATAATTGGCGTATCGCAATATCCCGTCACGCCCTATACGATTTTGATCTTTGCCGCTTTCGGGGCGTGGGTGGCGTGGAAGATTGCGCGCATGATCCGCCCGCGCCATGAATGGCAAAGCCGTGAAGAGTTCCGCCGTCGCAAGGCGGCAGAATTATTGACCAAGCGCGCAGAGTGCGCACGCATCAACCGCGATGAAGCAATCGTGCAGTTAAAGGCGATTGATGATCTGGCCTTCCGTTTTCTTCCTCTCAGTCTTTTGATCGCTTTTATTTTTCTGGGTGTTGGTGCATGGGTTGGCTATGACACGGGGACGCTGTTGAAAAACCGCGCCCATGCCGAGGGGCGCGTCGTGGCTCTTGATCGACCATCAGGGTCGGATGCGTATTACCCGGTTGTGGAATATCGCACCCATGATGATGAATGGGTGCGCTTTACCGACAAGACGGGCAGCAATGCGCCCAGCGTGGCGGTTGGGCAGGGCGTTGATGTCATTTACGATGTCCGTAAACCGGACCGCGCCATGATTGGCACAACCGTGCCCGCCGTGTGGATTGTTGTGGTGGCGTGTGGTCTGGTCGGGTTGGTGGTGCTGGTGGCTGTGATCCGGACCTTTTGCGGCGTTACGATGTGGCGGCGGCGCGGCTATAATATTTTCTAATCCATTGATTTTATAATGTTTTTGCCCGTTTGTTGGGGCGTAAAATTCTTGCAATATTTCATAATATCGTACTATTGTGCCGCACATTCAGGATCAAGGTACGGCGCGCACATGAAAATATGGGGCATCAGTTTTGGGTTTAATCGGCGCAGTGGGGGGACAGAATCTCCACTGGCGTTGCCAGCGCCTGAACAACCCTCCGATATCATGCCCGCGTTTCAGCGTGCGGTCTATGGTGTGACGTGCCGCACGCTATCATATCCCGCCGTTGTCGCGGAGGATGCCGTTCATTACCGTGCCCTTGCTACCACCATGACATTGGACCAATGGTGCATTCAAAAAATAACAGAGCGCGCAGCTCAGTTGGAAACAGATAAATGCCCGGTTTCCACACCCAACAGAAAAATTGATGTTGTGAAAGAGGGGCTTTGTTTTTTTGATGCGCTGACTTACCTGGCCCGGGTGGAGCAGGCGGCGCAAACCGATCCGGTGGGCCCGACGCGCAAAGATTTGGGCACGGACCATTACGAAGCCTTTGGGCTTTTGCACGATATCATTCCGGATGTGCATGGTATGCCCCAACCGACAATCGGCGGGCATCCGATGGTTGCCGGGGTTTACGCGGATACGGCAACGGCGGCCTTGCACGATGCGCGGGGGCAGCTGGAATTAAAATCCATGCTGGCCCCAAAGGCGCAGATGGAAGCGCGCGGTAATGTTCTGAACCTTGGTGAAAAATTGCATAATTTTATGGTTCAGTCGCGCAAGGAAGATGATTTAAAACGTGCGGCGCAAATTATGACGTTGTGGGTTGATCTATGTGCGGAGATTTGGAACAGAGCCGATATGTGTATCTCTGATGAACGCTATCCGTATTATAACAGTGAACCGTACAATGGTCTTGCTCAATCATCGTTAAATGACCGTTACGGTGTTGATATTCAATGTTACCGTTTTGACAGCACATATGATTATCGTGCCAGTGGTGTGTTTTCCCGCTGTGAAAAAGTTTTAAGCGAAATCAAGACGTTCAGTGCGGAGGAAAGTGCAACGGTTCATTCCTATCTGCGGGAAGCGGCGTATATCGCTATGGTTCAAGACGCGGCGTATGTGCTGCGTGAAGCGAAGAATACGTCGGATGAATCGGCCAAGGCGTCAAAAACAATTTCCAGCATCCAGGATTCCGCCGCGCGGTTACAGAGCGAGGCTAATGGCAAATCGTATTATAAGGATGCCGTTGCAGATGAATATAAACGTCGCTTTATTGCTGATGTTGAAAGTTGGACCATGTTAAAGGCCATGCCGGATCACATCGTGTCCGCGGCCAGAGCCATGCAACGCATGGCCGGAGAGGCGGCGCAAATGCGCCATCAGGTCTTGGTGGAGGCAAAAGCCGCCCAGAGCAAAAACAGGCTCGGTTAGGCGCAGGGTTGGCTTATCTCACTGATACTCAATAGTTTTTGTTGTGTTTCTTGCCCATAATTTTCTTGCAATATTCCATAATATAACGCTATCCTGCCCCATTCTGAAATCGTCGGGGGTATGCCCCCATGTCCGGGACCGTATACGATGAAATGGCTGTCGAAAGATAAGAGTGCGGCGAACCGTGATGAACGATCATTGCGGGGTCAGTTGCTGGATAATTTCCGCCGGGCCAAATACGGTGCGACATGCCGCACATTGGCATTCCCGACACAGATCGAAGGTGAAAGCCATTATTACCGCGCCACGGCCCTGACGCCGTTGCTGGATCAATGGATGGTTCAACGTGTTGTCGACCGTCCGGTTTTGCTGGAGCCGTCAAATCTTCCTGTTACAACGGACAATATCCAGCCGGTTCTCGTGCGGGATGATTTGAATTTTTTCGAAGCCATCGAATATCTGGCCCGGTTTGAAGTGACCAGCAATGGTGACCCGGTGGGGGCAGATCGCGATGGCCTCAGTCTGGACCATTACGAATCATTCGCCATGCGTCATGAAATTCTGTTTGACGCGTCCGGTATGCCGCAACCAACCGTGAACGGGCAGATTGTGACTAACAATGCCTATGCCAAGCAAACAGTTGAAAAATTCAAAGAGATCCAGGATCAAAAGGGCGATCTCTCCGATCAGGGCAGTGCCTGGCTGTGTGAAATGTTCAAGCAGAAAAGCCGTCTTGAGCCGTTGGTCATGGATTATCTGCGGAACAACAAGGTCATGCTGGATGGTCAGTCCGTTCTAAGTGTTATGAAACCCGTAACAGATCTTTTCGATGAAATGTGGCGTGCAAAATCTGTTTATGTATGGGATGCTTCGGAGTGCAAGGACAAAGGTCTGCGCCGCCTGAAACAGTATTTTGAAGGCAATATTGCCCGCGAACATATGGCGGATAGGGCAAAGACAGTATTTGGCCAATTGCGCAAGGATGCAAAAGCGCCGTTTTTTTCTCCTGCTGCAAAAAATATGCTGGAAACATTTCTGGATGAAATGGAAGCCATCGCCCTGACGCAGGAGGCTGTGTATCTGACGCACAGCACAGGCCTGCGCGATAACGAAAAAAATAACTGGATTTTAAAAGAGATCAGAAACCGTTATTTGCAATTGCAGGGGGGTGCCCTATCGGCGCGGTTCAATCCGTATTCCTCTGCACGCAAGGAATTTGACAGTATTGTCCGTAACGCCATCTTTCTGGACCACGTTCCACCGCATATTACGCACTATGTGCAAGGTATTCAAAACGGGCGTGAATCGGCATTGAAAACCATAGCAAATATACAGCGCATCAGCGGCAGGTATGTTGAATGAAGCTGGGTTTTTTAAAAAGCTTCAGATGGCCTCAATTATTCTCTGTTGAACAACAGGAAGAGCAAAAGTTATTGCCAGCGCCTGCTGAGGAGACGCTGTCCGATGCTTTTTCAAAGGCTGTGTTCGGGCGAAAATTCCGTACCTGTGAATACACCAACGTCCATTTGCCCGAAGGCAATAGCCAGTATTTAAAGGCCGTTGCCCTGGCCGCCGATCAATGGAATGTGGTTAAGGTGTCCCAAGTGGGGGATGATTACACCATCGTTCCCGTTTTGGAAAACGTTCAGTTTGGCAAGGCTGCACAATATTTACTGGAATATGAGGCCACGGCCCTGGATATGAATTTGATTCCTTGTGGTATGGACAGGGATGCGCTTGGGTTCGACCACGTTGAAAATTTCTGTCTGCGCGAAGGGATTGTTCCGGACCGTCATGGCCGTTTGCACTTACCCGTAGAAGGGGAAATCGTTACATCCGGAAATTTCGATCCCAATAATATAAAAAAATACGAAAATTTATATGCGCAAATTCAGTCCAGGGATTTGGTTCTGACGAATGTGTGGAATTCCCAGTGTATTGTCGATCTGTTCGCCCATTATAAAGAGGGCCCGCAATGGAGTGTTTTACGGCAGGACATTGCCGAAATGCATTGTTTAAAAGAAATCTATTTCGCGGTGCGCTGTGCCGTTTTGATTGAGCAATGTGTTCTGGATATTCAAAACGGATCAAAAAAATATAATGATGATCCAATCAATAAAATCACGGGCCTTTTTGTGCTTGATGGGTTTTGGATCAATGATGAAGATATCCGCAGTATGGCCATGGCTGCGGTCGAAGACCGCAATTTTGCAATCGCGGATCATATCATCGAGCGATCCATTAACATTATTGGAACGCCCGTTGTTGAATTGGCGGATGTTAAAGAAGACGCCATTCGCTTCCTGCGTGATTTACGCATTTTTGAATGTGTGCGGAAAAGCAAAGACTTGCTTTCAAATGGCGCCCTGTCCATGGGGGCGTATCAGAAACAGAAAATTGATGAATGGATGTGCACCATGGTCACGATGGCGGGAAACAACGGATATTCTGATGAGCGGACAAGCCATATTCGTGCAGCTATGTGTGATACAACGCCATTAACCGAACTGCCCGTCGGGGCCATGGATTTTATGGCCAAGCTTGAAGCCAGCTATCGCGAAGCGGCCATGGTCATTGATCGGAAAATTGGCAATGATCATCAGAAGGTCAGTGCACACAAATGGTTGCCGCAATCGTCCATAGTCTATGTCACCCGCAAAGGCGGAGATGGCGAATGGGAACCGTAAATGGCGGTGGCGTGCTGATGCCTTGGGGCGGATACAAAAAACGGCGATCCGGTTAATGGATCGCCGTTTTTTTTGTATCCGTGTGTTGGGTTATGCCGGCTTCGGTGTGGCCGGGCCTTTTTTCAGCGAGGCCAGACTGGTCAGCGGTTTGGCGTTATCCGGGTTGGCCAGCCATGTGGCGTGAACCATGTGGGCACCATCCTGCATGACGATGCAGTCGGCATTGTTGCCGCTGATCCGGTCGCGCAGGGATTTTACGGCGGCTTCGCCGGTGGCTTTCAATTCACCCAACTGCGGTTGGACCTTGGCAAATGTGCTGGCCAGTGTAGCGGCCATCTGGGCTTTGCCGATCAATCCACCTTTGACGGCACCCAGGAAGCTCATCGCCAGGGCGGGGGCTTCGCTCTTCAGCGTTTTGCCAACGGTTTTCAGGCTTTCAACGGCGGCGTCCTTGTTGAGGGCCAGGCCGTTGAGGCCATCCCGCTTCAATGCGGTGAGCATTTCAACAAGGGATACGGAGTCCTTGGCCGGCGTCCATTCCGGCTGGTTCAACATGCGATACAGGCACAAAGACTGATCCAGTTTACGAATTTTGGTTTGGTCCAGATTGGTGTAGGTGAGCAGGGCGCTATACACCTTGCGCAGATCGGTCAGTGTACCGGCGACATGATAGTCTTGTCCGCCTTCACTGGCCCCGACGGCCAGGACATGGGTTGGTTTTGTGGCCATTTCTTTCTCCAAAATATTATTTAAATTCAATGCGTTAGTGTTCTTTGATTTGAGTGTAGCCAAAAGGTGCAAAAAAAGAAAGTAATTTTTCATAAAAAGCTTGCGCGGGCTCAGGGTTGGCTTTATAAATTTCCGTAATATTTTTGCGGCGTGCGCCAAGAACCATAAAAGGCCAAGAATCATAAAAGGAACGAAAACAATGGTTATGAAAGACGATGAAAACACAGACGTTCAGGTTGAAGTTTTGACCAGCGCGGATGGTGATCAATTCAACGATGTTCCCGATTATCGTACGGCCGATAAAAAAACACGCGCTGCGATGGATAAGATGATTGCAACGGTCGATTGGGATGATCTCAACACCATCATGGTTTTCGGCCAGGAAGCTCTGGACGAGGTTGCTGTTGTATCCGATGCGATTAATGATCGCGCGTTAAAGGATGACAGCTTCATGGCGGAGATGCGCAAATGCGCAGAAGAAATTGAGAATATGGACGTCAGCGAAACAATGCAGCGCGTTCAGATGTTCGCAAAAGCCAGCCTCAATACGATTGTCGAGAATAAGGGCGCCGTGGCGACCGGGCTTTTGGGGACGATGCTGATGAACCCTCTCTATGGCCTTTTGGCCGGCATTGGCTTCAAAGGTGCTCAAGTTGCCAAAGAAAAGTATGATGCTATCAAAGGCAAGGCCACTGGCGATATAGATCATGGCAAACAGGCAGAAGCCATTCGCGACGATTTGCGCAAAGCCATCCTGAGCACGCGGTCGATTGTCAAGCAACTGGAAGATGGACGCGATAAAATCCCGCTCTATGTCAGCGAAGTAAACGCGTTGGGCGCGGCACAAACAAAAGCCGATAAGCTTATGGCTCTGGTAATCGGTGCGGGAAGGGAGGCACTGCGCCGTCTGCATGAAGATATTTTGCCTAAGATGACAGCGACAGATGCAGCCAGCCTAGATAGGTTGCGCGAACGCCAGATGGCTGGCCATGTCATGGAGAGAACCATCGACGGGCACATCGCATCACGCGCGATCGGTTTGAACAGCATGGTCGTTCTTTACGAAACAAAAAGAATGTACGCATCGACCTATTTAAAGTTTCAAGAGCATTTGAATCGGTCCGTTCGAGAATGGAAACGGCAGATTGCCCACGGGAATTTGATGGTTGATCAGATGGACCTTCAGTTGGTCGGTACCGCGGCGGATAAAAAGGGAATTGATCTGCACGAAAAGGCGGAAAAATTGCATGAAACAACCCGCCTGATGCACCAGAAGAGCATGGGGCAGGGCACCTATGATATGACCAAGATTGCGGAAGCAACGGAACGCCTCGTTAAAAAGATTGGTACAGATCTGAATGAACTGGGTGAAGCGCGAATTGCGCAGCAGGCCGCGCGGGATCGTTTGAATGCAGCCACGAAAGACCTGGCCTCGAAATTCCAGGAAAGCGTCCAGAAAGACTCGTTCCTGGTTCTGGAATCAGGCACCAAGAGCGCGGCGGCCCTGGAATTTGAGCAGAGCGCGAAAGTGGACACGCTGGTTGGCGATAATGACAATACGGCACAACCTGTTGAAGCCAAGCCGGGCGCGAAAAAGCCCCGTGCCCCGCGTGCCGCAAAGCCGAGCGCCAAGCCGAAATAAGGCCTGAAATCTGGCTTAACGGCCTTATTTCACAGGAAAATTATGAACAAGCCCGCCAATCGCTTGCGTTTGGCGGGCTTGTGGCTATAGTCCGGGGACGATTCCACACATCTTTGTTACGAAAAATACGAGGGTTTTTGCGCCATGTTTATCTCTATCGCACATGCATCGGCTGATGCCGCCGCCGCAACCGGTTCCACGGGCGGGATGCTGACATCCAACCTGCTGATGATCCTGTTGATGGTTGTCATGTTCTATCTGTTGCTGATCCGTCCGCAACAGCGCCGGTTTAAAGAACACCGCGATATGCTGGACGCGCTGAAAAAGGGCGACAAGGTTCTGACCGCTGGTGGCCTGATTGGTGCAGTAGACTCTATTGATACCGCGAATGGCGAAGTTGTTGTCGATCTGGGCAATGGTTTGAAGGTGACGGCTCTGCGCTCCACCATCCAGACCCGCATTGATCCGAAACCGGCCAACGACACCGTGAAGAAATAATATAGACGGTCCAAAGAAGGGCGACCCCCCATGATTTATATTGAGACCTGGAAAAAAATTCTGATCGTTCTGGTCTGTGTTCTGTCGCTGATTTACAGCGCACCGAACCTGCTGGACCAGGCCACGCGGGACAAGATGGCCCAGACGATGCCGGGCTTCGTTCCGCACAAGGCGGTCAATCTGGGGCTTGATTTGCAAGGCGGGTCGCACCTTCTGCTCAAAGTCGAATTGGGCGACGTTCTGACTCAGCGGGCTGATACGCTGGTCCAATCTCTGCGCCCGGAATTGCGCGAGGCGAAAATCGGCTATACCCGGATTGCCCCGGTTCCAAACGGTGTGCGGGTATCCTTGCGCGCCGATGCCGATGTGGATCAGGTGAAGTCGATCATGCGGAAGCTGGATTCCGACCTGACCGTTCTGGTCAGTGAAGACGGGAAAACAGTTGAAGGGACGTTGAGTGAGGTCGCGATGAAAAAGATCGCAGACCAGACGCTGGGCCAATCCATCGAAATCGTTCGTCGCCGCGTTGATGAATCCGGCACGCGCGAACCGGTGATCGCGCGTCAGGGCGATGATCGTATCGTTTTGCAATTGCCGGGCGTTGATGACCCGCAACGGATTAAAGAAATTCTGGGCAGAACCGCCAAGCTGTCCTTCCACATGGTGGATACGGGCCGGTCTGGCACGTCATTGGCCGAGGGGGGCGGGACACGCACGTTGCCGTCCGCCGATATGCCGGGTGTGGACATCACCATTTTCCGCCAGCCGATTTTGACGGGCGATATGTTGACCAACGCGCAGCCTTCGTTCCAGCAACAAGGTCCGGCGGTTAGCTTTAACCTGAATTCCGTCGGGGCTCGCCGTTTTTGTGACGTGACGAGCAAGCCGGAAAATATCGGTCAGCCTTTCGCTATTGTTCTGGATGATGTCGTCATTTCCGCGCCGGCCATTCGCGAGCCGATTTGCGGTGGTGCGGCCCAGATTTCGGGCAGCTTTACGGTTGAAGAAACCAATGACCTTGCGCTCTTGCTGCGGGCTGGTGCTTTGCCCGCACCGCTCAGCGTGATGGAAGAACGCACCGTCGGACCGTCTTTGGGGGCGGATTCGGTTGCGGCCGGTAAAACGGCATGTCTGATGGCGCTGTTGTTCGTCATTATTTTGTCCATGGCTGTTTATGGGTTGTTTGGCGTGTTTGCGTCGGTGGCCTTGCTGCTGAACATGGTGATGATTATGGCGATTATGTCGGTGTTGCAGGCGACGCTGACCCTGCCGGGGATTGCCGGTATCGTTTTGACCATCGGTCTGGCGGTTGACGCCAACGTGCTGGTGTTCGAACGGATGAAGGAAGAATTGCGATCCGGGCGCAGTATTAACTCCGCTTTGGATACGGCCTATCGCCGGGCGCTGACGACCATTACCGACTCCAACCTGACATCGTTGATTGCGGCCTTGGTCCTGTTCTCCTTTGGTACCGGGCCGATCAAAGGCTTTGCCGTAACCATGACCATCGGCATTATCACGTCATATTTCTGTTCGCTGGCGTTGACGCGGGCGATGATTGTGACGTGGCTGCACCGCGTTAAACCCAAATCCATCCCGGTCTAAGACACGCGGAGAGGACAGAGCATCATGATTATTAAACTGATCCAGCTGGTTCCTGATAACCTGAAGATTGATTTCTTCGGCCACCGTTTCTACGCCTTTATGATGAGTTTGATCATCATTGGCGGGTCGATCCTGTGCCTGGCAACCAAGGGCCTGAATTTCGGGATTGATTTTACCGGTGGTACGGTCATTGAAATTGCCGTGGAAACCGATCCGGATCTGGCCGGAATGCGCGAAGATTTGAACGCGTTGGGTCTGGGCGATATTTCGATTCAGGAATTTGGCGATGCCCGGTCCTTGATGATCCGCTTGCCGCAACAGGAAGGTGGTCCGGAAGAACAGCAAGGGGCCATTCAAAAAGTTCAGGACACCCTGATCGCCGAATTCGGCGAAGGTCAGGTTGATTTCCGCCGCACCGAATTTGTTGGCCCGCAAGTGGGACAGGAATTGAAGCGCGATGGTTTGATTGCGATGATTGTCGCCATTCTGGGCATCATGGGCTACATCTGGATCCGGTTTGAATGGCAGTATGGGGTGGGGTCTTTGCTGGCCTTGATCCACGACGTCATGGGGATTTTAGGGCTGTTCTCGCTGACGCAGATGCATTTTGACCTGTCGACTTTGGCGGCCATTTTGCTGGTTGCGGGTTATTCGATTAACGAAACCGTGATCATTTTTGACCGTATCCGCGAAACGATGCGGAAATTCAAAAAGATGCCGATGCCGGACATTATCAACTATTCCATTAACTCGACCTTGCCGCGGACGGTGATGACGTCGGGTTCAACCATTCTGGCGATTTCGGCGCTGTGGTTGTTTGGGGGCGAGGTGATCCGCAGCTTTACATCCGCGCTGTTCTTCGGGATTTTGATTGGTACGCACTCGTCCTATTTCGTGTCGGCACAATCTTTGTTTTATCTGAAGCTGCGCCCGAATCCGAACGATGCGGAAAACGGCAACAGCGAAGAAGTGGCCGCATAATCCATCATGGATGTCACACCGCTCGTCCCCTCTGGGGCCCAAATTATCCAAGCCTATGCGGATGGAACATTCCGCATATCCGGCACGGTGCATGATGGGGCGGTTATTGTCTTTCCAGACCAGACAGTCAATTGGACCGTGTCCACAGACATGGGTGTGGATGATTTTGCGCCGCTTCTGGCACGCGCCAGCGAATTGGATGTCGTGCTTCTGGGCCTGGGGGCCGGGGTGGCAAACCCGCCCTTTGAACTGCGCCGCGCTCTGAAGGACCGCGGTCTGGCGGTGGATTTCATGGATACCGGCGCGGCGTGCCGCACGTATAATGTTTTGATGGCGGAAGGGCGGCGCGTGGCCGCAGCTCTTTTGCCGGTTTAACCGCTAGCCAATTTGAGGAATAAAAATGGCTGATCCAACGATGATGGCAAACCTTGCCACTGACATGACGATTGTTCAGATGTTGTCCAGCCCGGCCGTGTGGCTGAGCTTTGCAACGCTGGCCTTGCTGGAGGTTGTTCTGGGGATCGACAATATTATCTTCCTGTCGATCATTACCGACAAGTTGCCGAAACATCAGCAACCACTGGCCCGCAAAATCGGGTTGGGATTGGCTTTGTTGATGCGGATTATTCTGCTGTCGATGGTGGCGTGGATTGCGACCCTGACCACGCCGGTCTTTACGTTCTTCGCAGGTCCTGAAGGGTTGGACCCGCATACGGTATCGTGGCGTGACATGATTATGCTGGGTGGTGGTTTGTTTCTGCTGTGGAAAGGCACGGGCGAAATTCACCACACGATGGAAGGGCATGACGAAGATGTGACAGGCAAGAAATCCGCCGTCTTTGGCTGGGTTATTGTTCAGATCGCCATTCTTGACCTTGTGTTCTCGCTGGACTCGGTGATTACCGCGGTGGGTATGGCCGAACATTTGCCGGTGATGATTGCCGCCGTGGTGTTTGCCATTGCCGTTATGTTGTTTGCGGCCGAGCCGGTCAGCAAATTTGTGCATGATCACCCGACGATTAAAATGCTGGCCCTCAGCTTTATTTTGCTGGTGGGTGTGGTGTTGATTGCCGATGGCCTGCACCTGCATATTCCGAAGGGATACCTGTACTTCGCCATCGCGTTCTCGTTGGGTGTGGAAACGCTCAACCTGCTGGCGGCCAAGCGTCGCGTGCGGCAGAAGGCGGAAGCCGCGCATTAATGCGCAGCAGAATGAAAAGAAAAATGCCCGGTTCACCCGGGCATTTTTTATTGTTCATTTTATTATTTACGGGCCGGGTGGGGTATTTGTATTGGTCGCGCGCGACAGCAGGAAGCTGGGCTGGCGAATGCCGTATCCGGTAATGCGGATGGATGCATCGTCAATGGTGACCAATGAAAAGGCGCCAATGGCACGACCCAGAACGGTATGGCGTTGGACCAGTGATTGCTGGGTAATATAATGAATTCCGTTAATTTCATGATGCTGGTTCCGGTGGCGGTGCCCAGCCATGCAGAGGATGACCTTGCCGCTGTCTTCCATCATCTTGCGAATGTCTTTACCTTCGCGGTAAAAGGCGGGGAAGTAGTTGGTCAAATTTTTCTCAATATACTCATCATCCGCAGCGGAGTTATCCAGCGGGACGTGCGAGAAAACGATGCAGGGTTTGGTTGCGCGGTTCAGCGCATCGCGGAACCAGTCAATATGGCTGGCCCAGGCGGATAAATACCCGTCGCCATCGCGGCCGTTTACGTTGGGGCTCCACAGGATCAGGTTATAATCACCCACATCGACCAGTTGCGATTCCGGCGAATATCCCAAAATGGCGGCGTTATCCGCGCGGGACAGGTTTTTCAAATCGTGATTGCCGTTAATCGAATAATGCGGGCCAGAACGCTGGTTAAAGTGGTGCGTCAGTTGTTTCAGGTAATGGGCGTCATCTGCCGGAGTCTTGAGAATGACCCGGTCCCCCATATCAACTGAAAAATCGACCCCGTTCCCGTTCGCGACTTTGACAAACCGGTCCATAAGCTTCGGTGCCTTGGACCCTTTCTTATTATTGATGTCAAAGCCGTAATGAATATCGGTCACGACTGCAAAACGTAACGCCATGAATGGGTTATAGCAGATTCGTGTTCGGCCCTCCCAGAAAAATCGCAGGACCTCCACCGCCTTGAATCGCCAAGGAAAAAGGGCCGTTCGCATCGGCAAACGGCCCTTTAAATTCTTAATTTGTGCGCTGCGAATTATGCGGCGACTTTCAGCGGGCCTTTTTCAAACAGCTGGCCGACATAGTCCCAGTTGATCAGGCTGTCGACAAACGCTTCCAGATATTTTTGGCGCGCATTGCGATAGTCGATGTAGTAGGAGTGTTCCCACACATCGCAACCCAAAATCGGCGTCTTGCCATAGACCAGCGGGTTTTCACCGTTGGCGGTTTTGGTGATTTCCAGTTTGCCCGTCGCGTTATCAACGGCCAGCCAGCACCAGCCAGAGCCGAATTGCGTCATGCCTGCCTGAATGAAATTGCCGCGGAAGGTGTCAAAACCACCCAGATCGGACGTAATTTGCGCGTCCAGTTTGCCGGGGATGGATTTTCCGCCACCGTCCTTTTTCATCCAGTTCCAGAAATGGATGTGGTTGTAATGCTGGCCCAGCTGGTTGAACAGTCCGGCCTTGGATTTGTCCTTGAACGCGGCGACCATCGCTTCTTCCAGCGACAGGTTTTCCAGGCCGGAACCGGCCAGCAGCTCATTGCCCTTGTCCACATAGGCTTTGTGGTGTTTATCGTGGTGGAATTCCAGCGTTTCACTCGACATAAACGGCTGGAGTGAATCATACGCATAGGGAAGTTCGGGAAGGATGAGAGCCATGCTATTCTCCTGATCGCAATTATGGTTATAATCTCTTGCGGTATTAGACCGCTGACCAAGATACATCGCTGACGGGTTTTGACAACAGTGAAAACAAGTAAAGATTCATTAGGGTATGCAGGCGATCTGGTGCGGGATCAGGATCCCGACCGTTTTATGATAACCCTGTTTTTTGATGGTGATGTGCGTGCGGATTTATGGACGCTTTATGCGTTTCACCATGAAATCGCCAAAACGCGCGAAGTGGTCACCGACACGCATATCGGTTTGATCCGTTTGCAATGGTGGCGTGACGCCATTGCGGCAATATACGATGGCGGGGCTGTTCCGCATCATCCAATCACCGAACCACTGGCCGATATGATCAAACGGCGCGGGCTGAACCGCGAATGGTTTGATGCGGTGATCTATGCCCGGGAATTTGATCTGGAAGATGTTTTGCCGGGAAACTTACCCGGTTTGATCAACTATGCCGATTTCACACAAACGCCATTGATGCGTCTGGCCTTGCAAATTACGGGCGATGATGTCGATGCGCCCGATGTTGCGCCGGTTGCGATTGGGTGGGCGTTGTCTGGTTTGATCCGTGCGGTGCCGTTTCATGCGGGGCAGTCGCGTTGTTTCATGCCGGGTGATTTGATGAACCGGGCGGGACTGTCAACCGATGCGCTGTATGCGGGACGTGATCTTGATAAATTGCCCGCAATTATTGCGACCGTACGGGATCAGGCGCACAGCATGATCCAGAATTTGTCCGGCAACAGCCGTTTGGTCCGCCTGTATCATGCCATGGCATTGTTCGACCTGGCCCGTGTGGCCAAGGCGCGGGACAACGTTTTCAGGGCAAAATTAGCCCATCGTGGACCGTTTTTCCCGCTTTTGCTGTGGCGTGCCGCCCGAAAGTAACATTTTGGAAAGGCCCGGGCCCGTATAATGAAGGTGGGTCAAGAAAAGGGGTATTTCATGGCGTTACCGCCGATTATTTCCAATTTGCCAATCTTCAAGTTCTTCCGTTCGGAAGGGCCGACACAGTCACAACAGCAAACGCAATCCACCCAATCCGGCGGCGGAACATTGCCGCGTGATGTGGTCGAGGTGTCGGATGCGGCGTTGGACAAACTCAACCAATCACAGGATAAGATCCGCAACGAAGCGCAGGCGCGCGATACGGCGGAAGATGTCCGTGACGATCTGGCCGAGAACGAGGATGTGTCCCTCGGTCTGGATGAAGATCGTCTCAGCGCTTAAACTTTCGCCCCTATAACGGATTGTTTGCTGTGCTGGGTGTTTCCGGGCCCAGAATGTGCATCTGCTCAATCGCTTCCTGACGCAGGGCCGGGTCGTTTGGCAAACTGTCCGGCGCGGGCGTTGGCATGGGAGCAGGCATCGGGGCCGGAGCGGGTGCGGGCGTTACTGATGATGTCGCTGCCTTTGCGTTGTCTTCAATTTTTTCCATTGCATCGGCATCCGGTTTCAAAACGATCGGCGGTGGGTTGTGCGGATCGGTCGGGCGCGTCGGTTCCGGTACAATCGGTGCGTCGGCGACGGGGGCTGGGCCCTCAGTCGGCGTGGCGGGCTCTGCCGTCGGCGTTGGTGCGGCGTTTTCCTCAGTCTTTTGTTCGGATGTCGCCGGTGCCGGCGCAGCCTCGTGCGTCTGACCCAATACCGGGTCGGCGATGGTTTGTGCTTCTGCCTTCGCTTCTGGCTGTGTCTCAGGTGTGGCCGTCGCGTTTGTCGCGGGGGCGTTCAGGGCGTCTTCCGCGCTGATTTCTGTGGGGGCCGTTGTGTCTGGCACCACGGTGTCTGCCGGAGGTGTCGGGCTTTCGGTTATTGCGCCAACGTTCAGTTCAGCAGCCGGTGCGCCCGCGGTGCCTTTGCGTGCAACGGCGGCGTCTTTACGGTCTTGTTGTGTGGCGCGGTGGTCGACCAGATGATCGCGATGTTCGGCCTGGATTCGTTTCATGGCATTGCGTTTGCCATACGGGCCCGTTTGTTCCATCTCAACAAAAATGCCGGGGTTGGCGATGAAGAAGTCACGATAGTCCGCGCGTTGCGTTTCAATGCGTGGGCGCCATGCGGCGACCAGATCGTCGGCGTTGCCGTTCATCCGTGTGCGGGTTTGCGCCATGGTCAGGGCTTCGGTCGTCCATGGGCGGCCACGTTCCGGGATGGAATTGGCGTTGCGGATAAAGGTGCCTTCGCCTTCGCGCAGGATGATGCGGCCGCGGTTTGTTTCAATCGTCAATTCGCCTTTCGGGACGTACACGCCGTATAAATCATCGACCATGCCAGCCCAGACATCGGTGCCGCGAACGGTGATTTTACCGTATCCGGTGACCAGCGTGACGTCAGGGCGTTCGGCATCGGCCACTTGTCCCGGTTGGAAATGGAACGGGCCAATCGGGAAACGGAACCGTGCGAAGCTTTGTTTGGAATCCAGATCGTTGAAATTGAAATTATCAATGCCCATTTCGGCCTCGGCGCCGATGGCCGTGCGGCTGCCGTCGATGAAGGCGATCATGGCGCGGCTGTCTTTGCCCGTGGCAATCACGTCGTGAATGGAAATGGGGGCGCCAACGGTCAGTTGTTCCGCCGTTGCACCGGCACCACCCCGCAGGATCATGGCCGTACCATCAATCGCCACCACCGTGCCGATGGAGGGCAGCGTGCGCGCGCTTTCCTCGTTCACCGCAGATGCAGGTGCAGATGATTGCACATCTTGTGCCATGGCGGGCAAAGCAAGAGCCGTCAAGGCCATGGCCGAGGTTACAACGCTGCTCAGGAGAATGTGACGATAGTGGCTCATTTTAAAACTCTTTCCATGGATGCGGATGGCCCGATTCTGAAGGCCGGCACAGTATCGGGGTGGATTTTGGCGGATTTACGGCCCGATCTCAATGAAATCGGGCCGTTTTTATAGGGTTTTCCGCAGTATTGGTGGGTTTATCAGTGTAATTTGGGGAAATGCCCGTCCTTGAGGAAGGATAGAATGCCCCGGCGGGCCGCCGGATTGTTCATGATAAAGGCATGGGCGGCGGGCACGGTCATATGATCGGCCATGCCAGGAAGCTTGGTGCTCTCCACCGTGACCAGCCCGTCATTCGGGCCGACGGATGCAGGGCCGAACATTGACATGACGGCGCTGGTCCCCGCGATGATGCCCAGTTCAAAGTCAACAGGGTGATCGCCGTAAGGCGCGCGGGATTCGGTCGTCAATTCCTGCCCAGCAGGGCCGAAGAAGGCTTTGTAGAACCAGATGTCTTTCAACAGGTCGGCCACTTCGCTGCCTTTGTTCGGCGGCCCCATCATCACCACGCGGCCCAGATTGGGCGGGCGGTGCCGTTCGATATAGGCGCGCGCCACCAATCCACCCATGGAATGGGTGACGAAATGAATTTGATCAAACGCATTAAACGCGTCGTGGTGGACCAGTTTTTTATGAATTTCCGCGGTCAAGCGATCAATCGTCTTGTCGGTGGATGGATAAGACAGATTCAAAACGGCATAGCCGGAATCTTCCATAAATTCGGCCAGCCCCGACATGATAATACGGGGTTGGGCGATGCCATGCATCAGGACGACGAGTTGTTTTTCAGTATTGGCGGTCATTTTTTCTGCGGTTCGGTGATGTCCAAAACGCGATGGTCGCCCGTTGCGGGGTCAAACACAACAATGCGGTGGTTGTTGGTGTCGGCAATCCACAATTTACCGTCAATCGCGGCCACATCACCCGGTTCGTTCAGGGGCAGCCCCTTCAGATCCATGGTGGCCAGTTGGCCGCTTTGCAGATCATAGGTGCGCAGGGCGTTGTTATAGGTGTCGGCCAGAACAATCTGGTCGTTCAATACTGTCAAACCCTGTGCGTGTTGCAGGCGGGCATCTGGATATGCGCCATCAACCAAGCCGAAATCAAACAACCCGGTGCCGACCAGTGTTTGAACGCTGTTGTTCTGCACACGGCGCAGGGCCGAGCTTTCTGCATCAACGAAATACAGGGTGGAGCCAATATTTTTCAATCCGCTGGGTTGGGCCAGGGTGGCGTTTAAAGCCGGGCCATCGCCAACGGCTTCGGCACCGCTGCCCACCATCACCTGCATCGTGCGGGCGGCGGGGTCATAGCGCCAGAGTTGATGCACACCGGCCATGGCAATGGCGACCGACCCATCAGGCAGGGATTCAACATCCCAAGGGGAAGCGAGTTCCGTGGTCATGGCCTTTTGCGCTTTAAACGGTGGAGAAAATGTCCGCTTGCCATTCCCGGACAATGTCATGACCGATCCCGTGTCCAGATTGGCGACGCGCAGCATGTGGTTGTCGGTATCGGCGATGTACAAATTGCGCCCGATCAAAACCATGCCACGCGGGTGGTTAAATTTTGCCATGACGAATGATCCGTCACGGTGACCGGCTTCGCCGGACCCGATGGTCATCTTTACGGCCCCGGCACGATCGAGAACGAGAATACGGTTATGGCCCGAATCCGCGACGAAAATCATGTCGCCAGCATTCTCAATCCGTGCGGGAAAGGACAGGGCGGATGTTTTTGTCCGCACCGGAACCAGTGTTGAAATGTCAGTGAATGGGGGTGTAATGCCAGCCGTGGCCGCAGATACGGCGGCATCAATCGCGGTGCGGTGACCTTCGCCAGACCAGCGCGCGGCCTCGCGTCCATCCGGACCGATCAGGATTTGTGTCGGCCATGCGCGGACGCCAAAGCTCTTCCAGATGGCATAATCAGAATCGTTGATGACCGGGTGGTTCAGCCCAAAACGTTGCGCAGCGGCCAGAATACGTTCATTGCCTTTTTCGCCTTCGAATTTGGCGGAATGCACACCGATGACCAGAAGTTTTTCGCCATGTTTGCGTTCCAGGAAATCAAGGTCGGGAACAATCTGCATGCAATTGATGCAGCCATAGGTCCAGAAATCGAGCAAAACGGCGCGGCCCTGCAAATCCTGCATCGTCACGGGGCGTGTGATGTTCAACCATCCACCCGCGCCGCCGGGTAACAAGCGGTCATAGACGCTATCCTGTGCTTGCGCCGGAAGGATCGAGATGATCGACAAAAACAAGGCAAGCAGGATCGTGCGCATTCTTCGCTCCGTTTCAATAAAGGTCTAAATATAAAATTACGCTTTACGCAGCCAGACGCTGTTGCTGGACCAGCCATTGGTCCAAATCGCGCAGGGCCCGGGACGTCAATGCCCGTTTTTTATCACCACCACGCACCGGGCGCCCGCGACCGTCGGTTTCATCCACCGGAGGAAACAGGCCGAAATTCACGTTCATTGGCTGGAATGTTTCGGCATTCGCGCCGCCCGTAATATGGCTGAGGATCGCGCCCATGGCGGTTGTTTGCGGCGGCGCGATCAGGGCTTGGCCCAGACGTTCGGCGGCGGCAAAGCGACCGGCCATAATGCCGACGGATGCGCTTTCCACATATCCTTCGCATCCCGTGATTTGTCCGGCGAAGCGCAGACGCGGCATGGCCTTCATCCGCAATTGTCCGTCCAACAATTTGGGGGAGTTGATAAAGGTATTGCGGTGCAGGCCACCCAGGCGGGCGAACACGGCATCTTCCAATCCCGGGATCATTTTCAATACGCGCGTTTGTTCGGCGTATTTCATTTTGGTCTGGAACCCAACCATATTGTACAGCGTGCCGAGCGCGTTATCCTGACGCAATTGCACGACGGCATAGGGGCGTTCGCTGGTGTGCGGGCTGGTCAGGCCGACGGGCTTCATTGGGCCGAAACGTAATGTCTCCGGTCCGCGTGAGGCCATAACCTCGATCGGCATGCAGCCTTCGAAATACGGCGTGTTGGCTTCCCATTCCTTGAATTCAGTTTTTTCGGATGTCAGCAACGCGTCAATGAAGGCGTAATACTGATCCTTGTTCATGGCGCAGTTGATATAGTCTTTACCCGTACCCGCCGGGCCTTCTTTATCATAGCGCGACTGGAACCACGCGGCATCCATGTTGATGCTGTCTTTGTACACGATCGGCGCGATGGCGTCGAAGAACGCCAGTTCGTTTTCACCACCCAGATTTTTAATCGCATCGGCCAGCGCCGGGGATGTTAACGGGCCGGTGGCGATAATGACGCTGTCCCAGTCTTCCGGGGGCAGGCCAGCTACTTCACCACGTTCAATGGTGACGAGCGGATGTTCGTTCAAGGCCTTGGTCACAGAATCCGAAAACGCATCACGGTCCACGGCCAATGCGCCACCCGCGGGAACGGCGTGTTTGTCGCCCATCTGCATAATCAGCGAATTGCATTTGCGCATTTCCGCATGCAACAGGCCAACAGCATTTTGTTCCGCATCATCCGACCGGAACGAGTTGGAGCAGACAAGCTCCGCCAATCCTTCGGTCTTGTGCGCGTCGGTGGGGCGGTTGGGCCGCATTTCGTGGAGAATAACGGGCACGCCAGCCTGCGCGATTTGCCATGTGGCTTCGCTTCCGGCCAGACCGCCGCCAATGACATGAATGGGTTTTACGGTCATGGGTCTGATTACGAATCTTTATAGAGGTCGATGTTCTTGGAATAGTAGCTGCCCGAACGGTAGAAACCGTTGCGCTGGTACAGGCGTTCGGCATCTTCGGCGCCGATATCTGTATCCAGTTCCAGCAATTTGCAACCTTCCTCCATCGCACGGCTTTCGGCGAATTTGATCAGCTGCGCGCCGTAACCCTGGCCACGGTGGCTGGCTTCGACCACAACGTGTTCGATATAGGTCACAAACCCGTCATGAATGTTGTGGTTCGGCATAATGCCGATCACGCCGACAACTTCGCCGCCGATTTGCGCCACGAACATCCGGTATCCGGTCGCACGGGCGACGAACACGCGGCGGGCATAGGTTTGCATATCCAAATGCGGGAACAGTTGATGAATGATGGGATAGGCGCGGTGGTAATCGGCATCCGAACGGGCTTCGCGCACAACCATGCGCGGGTTTTTCCCGTTCGCCTTTTTCTTCGCGGCCTTGGCCGCCGCGTTGCGTTGGGCGGAGGTTGTTTTCTTCGCCGGGGTTAAAGGCTGTTTGCCTTTGCGTGTCAGCGTAGAGGCCTTTGCCTTTTTCGTATCTTTTTTTGGGGCGGCCTTCTTGGTTGTTGTTGCTTTCTTAGCGGGGGCGGCTTTGCGCGTTGTCGTTTTTTTCGACATGGGACACCGTTTCTTTTCTTGCGTCATCAATGATGTGAATGATGGCCGCAACCTTAGCATAGTGATGGGGACGCGGCAATATTACCATAATATCATGGTTTTCGTGATTTAGGCGGCAATGCTGGATTTCTGCGGGGTTAAGGCCCGTTTCATCATGCGGTCCCAGACCATTTTCCGCGATGGATCACCCTTGATCAGGGTATCAATGATCTTCCACCGGCGGGAAAAGGACGGGTTGGCATAGTTGTACAAAGCACGGCTGAGCGTTGTTGCACCATGTTCCAGATGCGGGCTGCATAAAATCGCATGTCCTTTGCCCACGTTGCATTCAATAATCGCGGCGGGGGACCCGGGCAATGTGGTGTAGCGTGCCAGAATTTTTGTATTGGGGGCGTCTTCGGCCCCGACAAAAACCGGGCCGCCATTGTAATGCACGGTGGCGGGGATGGCCCCGCCGGAATTTATGGAGTCGTCCAGCCATTCAATCTGGGCGGCGTGGTTCCATGATTTTGTGACGTCGCGGTCTTCGATAAAATCCATGACCGGGCCGATGGCCGTGCCGGGGAAGAAATTGAGTTCGCGCGCACCGATGATGGATTGGCCTTCGATCCCCTCGGCCCATTTTATATCGCGGCTGGCGTAATATGCGCCGGCGCACAGGCCGAGATAGGCCCCACCTTCTTCAACATAATGACGCAGGATTTTATTGCCCGCGCCATTCAGTTTTTCACAATTATACAGATCGGCACCGCCCGGCATGATGAACAGATTGACGGACTTGTTCAAAATACCGGTCTGCAAATCCCCGGCATCGCACGTTGTTACGGCGAATGGGCCATACGCATCGCGCAAGGCGCGGTGCAATTGCGCATTGTTGTGAACGTAATCTTCGTACACCAGAATACGGGGTGTTGCGGTCATGGTTTGTCCTCCGGAATGAAGAGGATTTTTGCAGGATTTATTGCGATCGGGCAAATGAAAAGGGGCTGTTTCTGGCGCTTATTCGCTGAATTCCGCCAAATCCGGCACGCGGGAGAAGGCGATTTTGGTGCCCACGAACCCGGCCTGTGTTTTGGGTGATACGCCCAGCCGCAGGGATTCCGCCCCGTATTTTGTGTTGATTTTATCCATCACGGCGGACAGGGCATCGTCCTTTGCCGTTTGTTGACGCACTGTGGGGGATATGGTGTCGAACAAATCATTGGTGATTTCGTCCGCGCGGCAAAGTTTATAAAGCGACACCGAAACTTTACGCATTTGTTGGGCGTGTGTTTCGTCCATCATCGCATCCCACATGTCATCGAGAGCGCGCAGGAAGGAGAAATTATCCTGTGCGGGCGGCAGGCGGGCTTCCGCCGCCCAGCGTGTTTCCGTGCGCGTGACGGGGTCGATAATGCGGGTGGAAAAATTTAACCGCGCGGCGAAAAATTCTTCACGGCGTAATCGTGTGGCGGCTTTGATCAACAGGCGGCGGGCCACTTCCCGCGCGGCATCGGGGCGACGCAGGGCAGGGTCCAGGATACGGCTGTGGCCAAAGACGGATCGGTCGGTTTCGGTATCGGGCACATCATAACCGCGCAGATTGTACCAAAACCGTTCGCCCGCAACACTGCCCCAGATGCGGCGGGCGTGTTTGGGCGATGTGTGCCACAGGCTTTCAACGCTTGTGATACCGGATTTTTTCAACCGTTCATTCATGGCCACGTTAATACCGGGAAGGTCGGTCAGCTTCAGCGCGAAAAGTCTTTCGGCCATTGTTTCCGGTTCCAGAATGACAAACCCGTCCGGCTTTTTCATGTCAGTTGCGACCTTGGCCAGAAAACTGTTCGGGGCAATACCGATGGAACATTTGATCTGTGTGCCGACATGATCGCGCAACCCCATCTTGATCCGGTGGGCCAGCGCGGTGGCGGATTCCACATTCCGTTTGTTCGGGGGCAAGCGGCTGGACAGTTCATCAATCGACCAGATTTTATTGATGGGCGTATGGCGGATGACTTCGTCCAGAATTTTGTGGTGATAAATCACATATTGGTCATGTCGCGCGGGAACGCAAACCAGTTTGGGGCACATGCGTTTGGCCTCACGAATAATGGTTCCGGTTCGCACGCCATACAGTTTTGCTTCATACGATGCGGCGATGGCGCAGGTGTGATCCGTCATCATCGGAACAACGGCCACGGGCCGTCCACGCAAGGCAGGATTCAGCTCTTGTTCAACGCTGGCGAAGTAGCTGTTCAGGTCGAGGAACAGCCATTGCAAACCGGATTGTTCGGGCGGGGTAAAGTTCATGGTCGGGCACGCGATATTTTTAGGATTATATGCCTGAATTATAGAGGACAACAAGAACAATTCAAGAACAAATATTCCCCGCTGTAAGGCGCTGAATATGCTAAAGAAAGAACCATGAATTATCGCCACATCTACCACGCTGGAAATTTTGCAGACGTCATCAAGCATATCGTGCTGATGCGGGTGCTGGATTATCTGAAGCAAAAGGACAAGGCGTTCTTCGTTCTGGACACCCATGCCGGCATTGGCCTTTACGATCTGGATGCCGATCAGGCGCGCCGGACGGCCGAAGCCGATGACGGGATCGCCCGCGTGATGGCGCATGCCGATACCGCGCCGGATGCTGTGCGCGCCTATGTCGATCTGGTCCGTGGCTTTAACCGGGGGGATGAATGGCGGACCTATCCGGGGTCGCCCGCGATTACGCACAGCCTGATCCGTGACCAGGACCGCATGGTGGTCAATGAATTGCATCCCGATGATGTTGTGACGCTGGATTATAATATGGGGCGGGACGACCGGGTGCGTGTGGAACATATGGACGCGTATCAGGCGATCAAGGCGTTGCTGCCGCCGCCGGAACGGCGCGGCATGGTTCTGGTCGATCCGCCGTTTGAAGTCACCGATGAATTTGCCCGCATGACCAAGGCGCTGGTCGATGCGCATAAACGCTGGGCCACCGGGGTGTATGCGTTTTGGTACCCGATTAAGGACCCGCGGGTGATTGCCCGGTGGCACAATGATCTGGCCGATACGGGAATTCCCAAGATTATGGCGGTCGATTTCATGATCCGCCCGGCCAGCGACCCCACCCGCCTGAACGGCAGTGGGCTGGTTTTGGTGAATGCGCCATGGACGTTGGAATCGGAATTGAATACAATTCTGCCATGGTTGGTTTCGACCCTGACGAATGGGGCGGGGTCATTTACCATTACACGTCTGACGGGGGAATAACCATGACGGATCAAACACAGGGCCAAGGGCAGGATATGTCGGACAGCCGCTTCCACATGTGGCGGGCCATTTTCGCGATGGCCCACGCCGATTCCGTCGTGACGAACGAAGAACGCGCGTTCATGTACAAAATTCTGACGGAAGAACCGCTCTCCGCTATTCAGCGCGCGCAGTTGGAACGTGATATTTCCGCACCACAATCCATCCCCGATATGTTTGCAAAAATTACAGATCCGGACGATCGGAGCCAGTTTTTCTACTTCGCCCGCATGTTGGTCTGGACCGATGGTGATTTTGGGGCGCAGGAACAAAAGATCCTGCTGGAACTGAACAAGGCCCACGTCAAAATGACGGACATGGATTCCTTCACCGGCGATATGGCGTTTGAACTGGATGAAGAAGACAAAATGAACATCCTGTTCGACCACACAGCGGTCGAAGAAGGGGCGCAGGGCGGATTGCTCGGCGCGTTCTATCGTCGGTTCAGGAAGAAGTAAAAAAACCTTACGGGAATGCCCGAACCCCGTCATGCCGTGTATAGGCAATGTTGGTGGGTGGTTCGTTGAGTGGATTGCCCGGATAGGCCGATCCATCAAATTTCAATGCGACTTGTCGCGCGGGTTCCCATGATTGACCGCGGACTTCGATCACAATATCACGCCATCCGTTGTTTTGTGTTTCCGCGACCAGAATGGGGCCGCGAATGGGCATGATGTTGCTGATGGGGGTGAAGGTTTCGTTATCAGCCTTCATCACGATCATGCTGCATCCGGAAATGCTACACCAGTAATTGTGCGGGCCTTTCATCATCACCAACGCATCCCGGCGTCCATCATTATCCAGGTCAACGCGCAGAAAATCATATTGGCTAAACGCCGGGCCGCGGCCCGATTTGATCATGCTGGCGATGGATTGTTCCAAAGCCTTGTCACTGGGGTCTTTTGGGGCCAGGAAATCCGGCATCGGCGTCAGCGGACCGTCGGGAAGGGCGGCCATTTCGGGCGAAGATCCGCATCCTGCCAAAGACAGGGCCAACGTTGCAACAATGACAGGAATGAAACGACGCAAATGCACAGACCTTGCGAAAGAAGCAGGGGGGAAAGATCCCCGCCGCCCCGAATCTGATCACCGGGGACAAGCGGGGTTTGATAGGCGATTGTCCAAGGCCGCGTTCGATTTGGCAAGGGTTTGCCCCGCAATGGCGTCATTGGCATGTGGACAAAATTGGGGGCTTATGACGGGCTTGAGGGAGATGGGGGTTGGGCCTGTACTTTTTGGGCCTCTTCATCCTCAAGCTTTTTCCAATCTGGTTTTCCGACAACGGTTTTGGGAAGCTCTTCGGTCCGGGTTTCGAAATAACGGGGAATTTCCATGGCGTGCAATTTATCGGCCAGGAAGGTGCGCCATTGTTCGGCGGTGGGTTTGTCGGTTGCATCGTCCTTGTACCGGATAAAGGCTTTGACCGATTCCTTCACCGTGCCCTTGTTGACGCCAATCACAACACATTCCGCAACGGATGGATGGGTATAAAGCGCCTGTTCCACCATGTTCGGGTAAACCTTGAACCCATTGATGGCCAGCATCCGTTTCAGGCGATCGGTGATAAACACATAACCATGGTCGTCGATGTGGCCAATATCACCGGTACGGAAAAACCCATCGCGTGTCATGGTTTTTCGTGTTTCGTCGGGTTTGTTCCAATATCCGCGCATAACCTGTGGCCCGCGAATACAAATTTCCCCGGTGGTTCCAGTGGGGAGTGATATATCAGGGTTTTCCGGGTCGACGATTTTGATTTCCGTGCGCGGCAAAGGTTGGCCGACGCTGGCGGGATGATCTTCGCCGCAGGGTGGGTGGCTTGTGGCCACAGGGCTGGTTTCCGACAGGCCATAGCCCTGATAGACACCACAGCCGGTGGCTTTTTCAAACGCGGCTTTAACATCGGGGGGCAGGGCGGCACCGCCGGAAATGACGGCCCGGATGCTTTTCAAATTGTAATATTCCAGATCTTTGTGCGCGACGATCCCCTGTAACATGCGGGGCACAGCGGGGAATACGGTGGGGCGATGTTTATGAATGGCCTCCAGCGTTGCGGTCATGTCACGCGGGTTGGGCAGGATGATCAGTTCCGATCCCGTGGCCATGGCGTTGATCAATCCAACGGTCAGGCCAAAGATGTGAAAGAATGGAATGCTGACCAAAAATTTTTCGCGGCCCATTTGAATCAGGGCCGGGTCATGGTCCCGGTCCGGACGGGCGCCAAACATTTCTTCGATCTGCTTCACATTCGCGGCGATGTTGAAGTGAGAGAGCATCGCACCCTTTGGCGTTCCAGTGGTTCCACCCGTATATTGCAACAAGGCGATATCATTCGGATGAATATTCACCGGGTATGGTTTGATGCCGTATAAGCCTAAATCGCTGAACGTGCGGATGGCCGGGCTGCTGCGGTCGGGGCTGAAAACATCTTTGCGTTTAAAGAAGCGGAATAAAATGGATTTAAACGTCGGCAACATATCCGCCATGGGACAGACGATCAGCTTTTTCAACGATCCGTCTTTGATCAAGTCCGGTGCGCTGTTTTTGGCATCGCCATATTGTTTTAAATCCAGCGCCACCATCACTTCGGTGCCGCTGTCCGCGATTTGTTTGCGCAATTCGTCGGCGGTGTACAGGGGGCTGAAATTTACAATCGTCGCACCCAGTTTCAACGCCGCAAACATCATCACCGGATAAAATGGCGTGTTCGGCATGTATAATCCGACACGGGTACATTTGCCGACGCCTTGTTGTTGCAATCCGGCGGCGGTGCGATCGACCATCTGGCCAAATTCGCGATAGGTGATGTGTTTGCCCATGAAATTGATAAAGGGGCGATTGGTATAACGGTGCAGGGCCTGGTTCAGGGCGTCCACCAAAGTGATCCGCGGGATGGCTGCGTCCCATTGTGCGCCCGGCGCATAATGTTCCGACGGCGGAGCAATGCTCCGCGTGGTGCGAGAATTCTTCTCTGTCATAACGATCCCTGTCTGTTCGATCCGCTCTTTTAAGGCCAGGCGGTATGGAATCTGCATAACAGTCTGTTTTTATACTGTAAACCCACCTCCAATGTTGCGGATGCACAGTATAAATAGATCTTTCGACCTAGTATCCCGCGGCATGCGGGCGTGTCATATAGGCCTGAAAGGCCCCGATGCTTTCATTAAACAGGGTCAGCAGCCTGTGGATAACGTCAATCGGTGGCGTGACGCCACCGCGGATTGGATCGGATTGTTCGTCCAAAAGCTGGCGGCAATATTGGGCCAGACGGCTCAGCCCGAAATTGCCGGCCACACCGGTCATGGAATGCAAGTCACCGCGCGGGATCGATCCCGATTCTTCCAGAGTCGTCAGGATTCGTTCAGCATCCAAAATAAAATCGTGGAAGAGTTTAAGAAGCTGGTCATCACCGATATAGCTTGAAAACTGCTCCACTTGCTCCGCGTTGAGAAGGGGAATGGGCAGCAAATCATTGGCAATGACGGGCGGTGTAACAAACGGGTCATCCGTTCCGAGGCCCAAAACGGAATCGATGGTTTTATAAAGTTTCAGGGCATCCACCGGTTTGACCAGGCATTCATCCATTCCGGCTTCCAGGCAGGCCTTCATCTCCTCGGGCAGGGCGTGCGCGGTTAAGGCCACGATGGGCAGATCCATGGCCGACAACCCCAGCTCTTCGCGAATGACCGTGGTGGCCTCGATCCCGCTCATTCCGGGCATTTGAATATCCATCAGGATCATGTCGTATGGCCTGGATTTCACGGCCTCGATCGCGGCATAGCCGTTATCGACGATGTCAAAGCTGTATCCACCTTTTCGAAGTTGGGCGGAGACCAAAGCCTGGTTCATCGGGATGTCTTCGGCGATCAGGATATGGGCTTTTTCAAGCTGTTGTGTCGTGGCCTGTTCGGGTTCAGGGGTGTTGCTGACCGGGATAATCCCATCGGCCACCAATGTGGGCAGCGTGACGGTAAAGGTTGTGCCTTTTCCCTGTTCGCTGTTCACCGTGATTTTCCCATCCATCTGGGTCATCAGGTTCAGTGCGATACTCAACCCCAGGCCAGTGCCGCCGAAATTGCGCGTGATGGATGTGTCCGCCTGTTCAAAGGCTTCGAAAATGACTTTTAACTTATCTTCGGCAATCCCGATCCCCGTATCGGTGACAGAAATGGTCAGCATTTCATTCTGTTCGTTTATCGGGCTGGAATGCAAAGCCAGCCGGACCGATCCCGATTGCGTGAATTTCAAGGCGTTGGACAGAAGGTTCATGACCACCTGACGCAGGCGTAATTCGTCATTGACGATATATTCCGGAACGTTCGGCCCAATCACCATGTGCAGTTCCAGGCTTTTGCGATCCGCATCCGGTTGCACCAGATCGATACAGCTTTCCATCAAACTGCGAATGTTAAACGTGTGTTTGACGATTTTCATTTTTCCGGCCTCGATCTTCGAAAAATCGAGGATGTCATCAACCAGCAGGATCATAGAAGACACGGCGGAATGAATTTGTTTCAGGTAATAATCCTGCGTTTCATCCAGTTTTGTCTTGCGCAACAGCTCGCTGAACCCGAAAACCCCGTTGATGGGGGTGCGAATTTCATGGCTCATTTTGGCCAGAAACAGGGACTTGGCTTTTGTGGCTTCTTCGGCGCGTTTTTCGCTGGCGGCCAAATCGTCGACCAGTTCATGGCGGCGTAAATCCTGTAACATGATGAGGCCGAAAACAAAGGTCCAGAACGCCGTGGTCATGTACAAGGCCTGAATAACGCCAGATGCGATAATTTCTCTGGCGGAAAAAGGCATCAGGAAAAAGACAGACAATGTGATGATTGGCGATACGATGGAGAACAGCAGGATATTCAGAACACCAATCCGTTGATTGTTTTGGTCCAGCCATGCGCGATAGGCCAGGCCGCAACCAACCGAAATCCACATACCCATGATCGCGGTGGGAACCCCCAGCCCGCCAAAATAAGCCCGCGTGGCCGATGTGATGAGGGCGGCAATCGCCGCCGGAATCGGGCCGACAAAGAAGGCGCAGATGGCCAGAATGGCATTCCGCGCATCCAGAACCACTTCGCTGGAATAACGAACCGCCATGGCAATCATCAACGAGGCCAGGCACCCGAAAACAATGCCGACGATAATTTTGCGGCGCGCTGTGTTCTGTGACCGGGACCAGTCTTCGGCCAGCCCGAACAGCGCAAAGATCCCGACCGTGATCAGGAAATGTTCGGCAATGGTTTGGAGCGAGGTCACGCTGTCCGTCGGGAAAAGAAAAGTTTTACTGTGCATCTGAATACGGTTGACTATATCTTGGGCTGAAAATCAGGGCATATTACCCCCCTTTGGGGCGAGGGCGAGTCTTTATTTTCCATTTTCCCGGCTTTTTCCAATGTCTGGACAGAGCGGCTTTCTGGCACTAAAGAATCTAAAGTCTATAAAAACAGGGAGTTATATTATGTCCTCTCAGGCAAACGATCCAATTGTCATTGTTGGTATGGCCCGTACCCCCATGGGTGGATTTCAGGGCGATTTTGCCAATCTGACCGCCCCGGACCTGGGCGCGGCGGCCATTCGTGCGGCATTGCAACGATCCGGCGTGGCGGGCGTGGATGAAGTGATCATGGGCAATGTCCTGTCCGCGGGTCAGGGGCAGGCCCCGGCGCGGCAGGCCTCCATCGGTGCCGGCATTCCGAATTCTGTGGGCTGCACCACCATTAATAAGATGTGTGGATCGGGGTTAAAGGCCGTCATGCTGGCGCATGATCTGATTGCCGCCGGGACCAATGATGTGATGGTTGCGGGCGGTATGGAAAGCATGACCAACGCGCCCTATCTGCTGCCCAAGGCGCGGGGCGGGTACCGCATGGGCCATGGCCAGGTGATCGATCATATGTTCATGGACGGTTTGGAAGACGCCTATGACCGCGGCAAACTGATGGGCGTATTCGCCGAATTGTGCGCCGGTGAATATCAATTCACGCGGGAGGCACAGGACGCGTTTGCCATTGAATCCCTGACCCGTGCGCAGAAGGCCGATTTTGCCGCGGAAATCATTCCCGTGACCGTCAAAGCGGGCAAGGAAGAGAAAGTTATTTCCATCGACGAACAACCCGGCAAAGCGCGCCCGGATAAAATTCCGGGATTGAAACCGGCGTTCAAGCCGGATGGCACCGTCACGGCGGCAAATGCCAGTTCGATTTCCGACGGGGCCGCGGCGCTTGTGTTAATCCGCCGAAGTGCGGCGGAAAAAGGCGGTCATAAAATTCTGGCCACGATCGCCGGGCATTCGACCTTTGCGCATGAACCATCATGGTTCACGACCGCGCCGGTCGGGGCGTTGAAAAAACTGTCCGACAAAACCGGATGGGCGATGAAGGATGTGGATTTGTTTGAAATCAACGAAGCCTTCGCCGTTGTCACCATGGCGGCGATGAAGGATTTGGATTTGCCGCATGACAAGGTGAACGTGCATGGTGGCGCGTGTGCCCTGGGCCACCCGATAGGCGCGTCTGGCGCGCGTGTTCTGGTCACACTGATCGCGGCGTTGGAAAAATATGATCTGAAACGCGGTATGGCGACCCTGTGCATCGGCGGGGGCGAAGCTGTGGCGGTGGCTGTAGAGCGCTGAAAATAAAAGAAAAATATTTAAGCTGGGCAGGGCGTTCATTCGCCTTACCCTTACTATGGACACTTGAACAAGCAAGGGAGGTTCTCCATGCTTCAATATGCTGTCCTTTTTCTGATTCTGGCACTGATTGCGGGCTTCTTTGGATTTAGTGGTGTTGCAACCGTGTCGGTTGGATTTGCGAAAATCCTCTTTCTTCTCTTTGTCGTGCTGTTTGTCCTTTCGGCTGTTTTCGGGCTTATTCGCCGTCCGCATGCCTGAAAAGAATAACCACAATTTTTTGCATGACAGCATGGGATGACGCTTTCGTACCGGGCGGACAGCCTGTACGATTGCGCCCATGTTGACCGAAGAGCAAAAATCTATCCGTGATATGGTGCGGGACCTGGCCCGGGACAAAATTGCCCCGGGTGCGCGCATGCGTGACCAGTTCGCCATGTTTCCACGTGAACAAATTGAATCCATGGCCGAACTGGGCCTGTTGGGAATGCTGATCCCCGATGAATGGGGTGGGGCGGATGCCGGGGTTCTGAATTTCTGTTTGGCGATTGAGGAAATCGCCGCCGCGGATGGGGCGTTGTCCACTATTCTATCGGTGCATTCGTCGCCATCGTCCACCTGTATCCTGAAATACGGCAATGATGAACAGAAGGAACGGTTTTTAAAACCGTTGGCATCCGGGCAATGGATCGGTGGCTTTGCCTTGACCGAACCCGGTGCAGGGTCGGATGCATCGGCCATGAAAACGCGGGCGTACCGTGATGGCGATGATTACGTCATCAACGGGTCCAAGCAATTCATTACATCGGGCAAGAATGGCGATGTCATTATTGTCTTTGCCGTTACTGACCCCGATGCCGGGAAAAAGGGCATGTCTGCCTTTATCGTTCCCACCGATACACCGGGTTATAATGTGACGCGTGTCGAAGAAAAAATGGGCCAGCACGCATCCGACACCTGTGCGCTGAATTTCGATGATATGCGCATCTCCGCCGCCAATCGTTTGGGCGCGGAAGGGCAGGGGTACGCCATTGCGCTCGCCAATCTGGAAGGGGGGCGCTTGGGCATAGCATCGCAATCCGTTGGCATGGCGCGGGCGGCGTATGATGCGGCGTTGTCTTACGCGAAGGACCGGCACAGTTTCGGTCGCGCGTTGATGGATCATCAGGCGGTTGCGTTCAAGCTGGCCGACATGGCAACCCAGATCGAGGCCGCGCGATTGATGATTCACAATGCCGCCCGAATGAAGGATGCAGGTATCGCCTGCACCCGCGAAGCCTGCATGGCGAAATTATTCGCATCCGAAATGGCGGAGAGGGTTGTACATGACGCAATCCAGATCCACGGCGGTTATGGCTATCTGGCCGATTTCCCGTTGGAACGGATTTACCGCGATGTGCGCGTGACAACCATTTACGAAGGCACCAGCGATATTCAACGCATGGTCATCGCCCGCGAGATCGCGAAGGAGAACGCATAATGGATATTCAAAACCAAACGGTCATTATCACCGGCGGTGGGTCGGGTATGGGCGCGGAAACCGCCCGGTCTTTTGCACGGGCCGGGGCCAACGTGGTGTTGTGGGATATGAACCTGCCCGCCGCCGAAGCCGTGGCGAAAGAGATTGGCGGCGTGGCCGTGCAATGCGATGTGACCAATGAAAACAGCGTGAAGGCCGCGATTGAAGAATCCGGATCCCCCCGCGTTCTCATCAATTGCGCGGGCATCTTGCTGGGGAAACGGATCGTCGGGCGGGATGGCCCGGCCGATCTGGATCATTTTATGAAGGTCATTAACGTCAATCTGGTCGGGACCTATAACACTATGCGTCTGGTCGCCGGGGTGATGACGGGGCTGGATCCGGTGAATGATGACGGCGAACGCGGCGTGATTATCAATGCCGCATCCATCGCCGCCTTTGAGGGGCAGATGGGCCAAGTGGCCTACAGCGCGTCCAAGGGCGGTATTGTCGGCATGACACTGCCCGCCGCGCGGGATCTGGGTAAACTGGGCGTGCGGGTGATGGCGATTGCACCGGGCGCGGTGCAAACCCCGATGATCGGCACGATTTCACAGGAATTACAGGATTCCATCGCCGCCAACATCCCATTCCCATCCCGCATGGCGAAACCGGATGAATTTGCGAAACTGGCGTTGCATATCGTGGATAATGCGTACCTGAACGGATCGGTGATCCGGTTGGATGGCGCGTCGCGATTGGCGGCGAAATAAAATAAGAAAAAACCCGGCACAGTGGCCGGGTTTTTTGTTTTATGGCCTGTCTTTTTACTGCGGGCCGTTCATGTCGTTGCGGACCGCTTCGCGTTTTTTCTTATAGCTTGTGTGCACTAAGGCACCGGCGCCGGCCAGAGCGGCGAAAAGCCCTAGCAATCCACAGATGCGAGTCACAGCCAAGACCGTGCCGTGTCCGGCTTTTTGTCTTTCCCATGTATCCTGGGCACATTTGGCCAATAACGGATCTTGCGGATCAACCCAGATTTTCACGGGAGCTTCTACGGTTTCTTTGTCACTGTAATACCATTCCAATTGCCGTTCGGTTTCGCGCGAAACACAACGTTTTTGGTAGTGCGCCCGAATGTCGTCCTGCGTCATGGCTTTCAATCGGTCATGTTCATCTGAAAGCGTATTCTGCGCGCTGATAAATCCCGATCCGGCAATACCAAGGGCTGTCAGCATAAGTGCGCCCGCAACCAGATTGAAGGCCATTTTGATTTTGGGGTTGGGTGTATGTGTCATTTGATTCTCTTTTTTTCGAATAAAGAATTTTTGAATTAAAAAATTACGATGGTTTTGGTTCTTTCTTTTTGCCGCCGCCGAGTGCCAGATAGCCAGCCATTACGCCAAAAGTTAGGCATGCGATTCCGGCAAAAATATTAAAATGGTTGGCGGATTTTGCGACCGCAATGATGGCCTCATGCGTTTTTTGGGGGCATGATTGTACCGATTTTGAATTGGGGTCCGCGGTAATTGTAATCGTGTGTGGTCCGTTGGCCGTAATCGTTTTTACGGATGTTTCAAACGCCTTTCTGGCTTCGCGTTGAAGGCACAGATCGGCGTAATGGGTCTGGATCGCTTCATCAGACAGGTTTTTCTTTTTTTCCAGGGCTTCTGTGCTCATTTTAACGGAAATTGGTGTTGTTGCGCTTGCGATCAGAAAGCTCACACTCAATACACCCATGATACAGCGGCCGGGTTTGTTTAAATCGTTCGGCATTTAAAATTCCTTTTTAAAAAATTAAGGCTTGGGCGCATTCAAACGGCGGGAACGCCAGACCATCCCGCCAAAGGCGTACAGGCCAACCATGCCGCCGAACAAAACCATGGATTTGTTGATGCTCAAGGCTGTTGCCGCATTTTTTACGGCCCGCGCGTGTTCGTGTTCGGCGCAATTTTTAACCGGAGTGGAATGCGGTTGAACTGGCACGTCGAAGCGTACGATCTGGTCTTGGTCGCCGGCTTCTATTGTATAGGCCCGTTCCCAAACAACATTAAATGCATTACGGCGAACGCACAGGTTCTTGTATGTGGTGTGCGCCTGTTCCGGGGACATGGATTTCAATGCGCTGTGGGTTGCATTCCGATCACTGATCATTGCGCCGTTATAGGCGGCAACCGCCGCACCAAAAACCAGGGCCAAGCCGAGGGCTTTGTTGCTGCGCAAATACCAGGGGAGTTTGGGTGTTTTGTTTGTCATGGTAAACCGTCCCATTTTTAATAATTTGGCGGAGAATAGGCCTCCTTTCATAATCTGTCAAAAAGTGCGGCCCGGGGGCATTTTGGGCTGGTGTTTACCTTTGAAACGCCTATTCTTTCAATGAATTAGCCGTATGTGTAGGAGTATTGCCATGACCCCGTCCCAAGCCTTTAAATCCGCCATTGCCGCCGAAAAACCGTTGCAGATCGTGGGGGCCATCAATGCCTATTCCGCTTTGTTGGCGCGGGACGCGGGGTTTAAGGCGATCTATCTCTCCGGTGCCGGGGTGGCGAATGCGTCGTTTGGTTTGCCGGATCTGGCGGTGACAACATTGAATGATGTGGTGGAGGATGCGCGGCGCATTACGGGCCGCGTCGATCTGCCGTTGTTGGTGGATATTGATACCGGATGGGGCGGGGCATTTAACATTGCCCGCACCGCGCGCGAATTTGAACGCGCCGGTGTCGCCTGTGTACATATCGAGGATCAGGTCGCGCAAAAACGCTGTGGCCACCGTCCGGGCAAGGAACTGGTCGATAAATTTGAAATGGGTGACCGGGTGAAGGCCGCGGTGGATGCGCGGTCTGACCTGCTGATCATGGCGCGGACCGATGCGCTGGCGGGTGAGGGGCTGGACGGTGTTATTGAACGCTGCGTTCATTACGTTGAATGCGGGGCCGATATGATTTTCGCCGAGGCCATGACCGATTTGTCGCATTACAAGAAAATCAAAGATGCGGTGAAGGTTCCGGTGCTGGCCAACCTGACCGAATTTGGCAAAACGGATTATTACACCACTGCGCAAATGGCCGATGCGGGTGTGGATATGACGCTATACCCCTTAAGCGCCTTCCGCGCCATGTCTCGTGCGGCGGAAATGGTCTATGCCACCATTCGCAAGGACGGAACGCAGAAAGACGCCGTTCCATCCATGCAAACGCGCGAAGAATTGTACAAAACTCTTGATTATTATGCGTATGAAGAAAAGTTGGATGCGCTGTTCGGGAAGAAATAAATGAAACATATTGTTCTCGCGTTTTTGTTAAGTGTCGGTTTTTCAGGGATGGCCCAGGCCGCAACCTGTATGACCGGGGATCCGTTCCCGTTCAAAACGCAATACGCGCTGGATGAATGCCCGGCGGATATTCAAGCCTTGCTCAATCGCATGAATGCATGCGCCCATTTTGCCGGGGAAGAGGCGTATGATGCCGACCGGAAAGTGCAGATTGATGCGGCAATGGCCGAAAACCAGTGTGAAAAATTAGGGTGCGATTTCCAAAAGGTTTTTGAAACGCACGAAGGCGACATTGTTTATACGGGTATTTTGTTCGAATATGCCCGTGTGGTGTATGGCAGTGACGAAGCCGTTCCCGAATGTGCGGCTGAAATAAAATAAAGAAAAACCCCGGTTTGTCCGGGGTTTTCTGTTTCACGGGTGGGGCGCGCCGACCTGCTGGGCCTTCACGCGGATTTTGGCAACATTCAAGGCCATGCGTGCATCGTTCAGGGCTTCATGGATTGCCTGCCGTGTTTCATATGGTGCGGGTTGGGGTGACCCGTTGCATGCGGCGTTTGTTTTTGTGAAAACGTCCAGATAATCCTCTGCCTGTTTCAGAAGTTTCAGGTTTTCCGGTGTGGCGTCGAACGGTTGTTCCAACCACCGCGTAATGGCATTCGTCATACGGATTGTTGTGTATGCTGTGCAGGGATAAACGACAACGGTTGCCGGGCCATTTTCCATTTCGGATGGAACGGCATATTCCACAATACCGGTGGTCGGGTTGATGGATAATGTCCCAAGCGCCAGTCCGTCGGTGTTGAATGTGTGGGCCTGCGGCGGGGTGGGGGCCGTTTCGATTTGTTGTGGCGCGGGTGCAATAGCGGCGCAGCCGGAAAAGATCAGCGACAAGCCCAGAAGAGCGGCTTTATTTTTCATGATAACGGGTTCCTACACTGTTCGGTTTAATCGGACAATAGTTGACATAAATTCATTGTGCAAGCCTTTTAAAACCCGTTGAAAAACCTTGGGTTTTTGTGCGCTGAACAAAGACTTTCGCCCGCGCACCTGCTACAGAATCGGGATGCTAACAGTGAGGATAAAAAGATGACAAACGCAGCCGTAAAACCCGCCCCGAAAAAGACAGGCGGCCTGGCCGGTGTTGTGGCCGGTGAAACCAAAATTTCCGCCGCCGGTGGGGCGCACACGCTCGAATATCGTGGCTATTCCATTTACGAATTGGCCGAACATGCGGAGTTTGAAGAGGTCGCGTACCTTCTGGTGTACGGTGAATTGCCGAACGCAAAACAATTAGCGGATTACAAGGCGCGTTTGAGATCGTTCCGCGACATTCCGCAATCGTTGAAAGAGGTGTTGGAGCGTATCCCGGCCACCGCGCACCCGATGGATGTGATGCGCACGGCGACCTCCTTCCTCGGCAATATCGAGATTGAGGACGCAACCCGCGACCAATACCATGTCACCGACCGTTTGCTGGGTATTTATCCGGCGGTGCTGTGTTACTGGTGGCACTTTGCCCAGAATGGCAAGCGCATTGATTGCAACAGCGCGGGCGAGGGGATTGCCGACCATTTCCTGATGCTGCTGCATGGTCGCGCGCCATCCGCCCTGCATCACAAGGCGATGAATGTGTCGCTGATCCTGTATGCAGAACATGAATTTAATGCGTCCACCTTTACCGCGCGCATCATCACATCGACCAAGTCGGATCTGTATTCGGCGGTGACCGGGGCCATTGGGGCCTTGCGCGGCCCATTGCATGGCGGCGCGAACGAAGCGGCCATGGAATTGATCGAAAAATTCGATAGTCCCGATGCGGCGGTGGCCGGTGTCAAACAAATGATGGCGAACAAGGACCTGATTATGGGCTTTGGCCACCGTGTGTATACCGAGGCCGACCCGCGCAACGTCGTGATTAAATCATGGGCGAAGAAACTGGCCGATGATGCGGGCAATACGGTTTTGTACCCCGTATCCGAAGCCATCGAAAAATTGATGTGGGATGAAAAACACCTGTTCCCGAACCTCGATTTCTATTCGGCGTCGTCCTATCACTTCATGGGTGTGCCCACCCCGATGTTCACGCCGATTTTCGTGATGTCCCGCGTGTCCGGTTGGGCTGCGCATATCATGGAACAACGCGCCAACAATAAATTGATCCGCCCATCCGCCGATTATACCGGTCCGACGACGCGGACATTCGTGCCAGTAAATCAGCGTTAAAACCAAGCAGCCGTCATCCCGGAAAACGCGTTAGCGTTTATCCGGGATTATTGCCGTGAAATTGATGAAGATATTCTACGTCTACATTTTGGCAAGTAAAAAGGACGGTTTTCTTTATACCGGTCTGACATCCGATTTACCCAAGCGGATATGGGAGCATAAGGAAGGCGTTGCCGAAGGGCATACAAAATCCTATAGCATCAAGCGTCTTGTGTATTACGAAATCCATGACACGTTCGAGCAGGCGGAGATCCGCGAAAAGCGAATTAAGCGATGGCGACGCGAATGGAAAGATCGGTTGGTCGAAGAGCGTAATCCAGAATGGAATGATCTCTATTCCGAAATTTGTAAATAGCACGGCCAAAACCCCGGACAAATCCTTTCGGATTTTCCGGGGTGACGGTGGTGTTTTGTGTTTAAAAGTAAACCCGTCATCCCGGAAAATGCGTCAGCGTTTATCCGGGATTTGTGCCGTGAAGGCACCTGTTAATAAAATGGTGCGCATTGCGCTGAAACGATTGGATAGGCCTTGCGGCCTTCCCGGGTGACGATAAAATGGTTCAATTCGAAATTTTGTCATAGGTTTTGCATGTCACCCGATCTGTTCCTCTCGGCCTTTGTCAGTATGTTCGTTGTGGTCGATCCATTCGGCACGGCGGCGGTGTTTGCCGCTCTGACGAACAAGCTGGACAAGGCGATGCAGAAACGGATCGCGGTGAAGGCGGTGGTGATTGCGGCCATTATCCTGGCCACATTCAGTGTTGTGGGCGAACCGTTATTGCGGCACATGTCCATTTCACTGCCCGCGTTCCGGGTGGCGGGGGGCATTTTACTGTTCGTCACGGCGTTCCGCATGATTATGGGGTTCCACGACCCCGATCAATTGAACTCCGAAAAATCCGCTTATAAAGACCGCAGTGATATCGCTGTCTTCCCGCTGGCCATTCCGCTTCTGTCGGGGCCGGGCTGTATCACCGCCATCGTCATGTTTGCGACATCGTCCAAAAACATGATCGATTACGCCACGGTGATGACGGCGACGGCGTACGTGATGCTGATTGCGCTGGCTTGTTTGTTCTTCGCCGGGTTTTTGGGGCGCATGTTTGGCCCCACGGGCTATGGCATCGTCACCCGCGTCATGGGCATTTTGCTGGCCGCCATGTCGATCCAATTCCTGTCTGATGGGTTCCATCAGCTGTTCAATATTCAATAAAAAAACCTAGAGGGAGTAACCACAATGTCCGCCAACGTCGATTTGAACAACCGCCCCGCACCGGATACCGTCCTGACCGATATCGCCGATTATGTGACGGGGTATCAGGTAAACAGTGATGAGGCGTATCAAACCGCGCGTTATTGCCTGATGGATACGTTGGCGTGTGGCATCCTGGCGTTGAAATTCCCAGCCTGTACCAAAATGCTGGGACCAATTGTGCCGGGGACGGTTGTGCCCAACGCCGTGCGCGTGCCGGGCACGGATCATGCGTTGGACCCGGTGAAGGCCGCGTTTGATATCGGGTGCATGGTGCGCTGGCTGGATTTTAACGATACATGGCTGGCGGCGGAATGGGGGCACCCATCCGATAACCTTGGTGCCATTTTATCGGTTGCGCAATATATGCCGAATATGACGATGCGCGATGTTTTGACCGCGATGATCAAGGCGCATGAGATTCAGGGCTGCCTCGCCCTCGAAAACTCCTTCAACCGTGTCGGGCTGGACCATGTGGTGTTGGTCAAGGTCGCATCAACGGCCGTGGCCACGCAAATGCTGGGCGGGTCGTATGACCAGATCGTCGATGCGCTGTCCCATGCATGGGTGGATGGCCAGGCCCTTCGCACCTATCGCCACGCGCCCAATGCCGGCCCGCGCAAAAGCTGGGCCGCCGGCGATGCCACATCCCGCGCCGTGCGCCTAGGCATGATTGTCGTGCAACAGGGGCAAATTGGTTACCCCGGCGTACTGACCGCGTCGAAATGGGGTTTTTATGATGTGTCGTTCAAGGGGAATGAATTCAAATTCCAACGCCCGTATGGGTCGTATGTGATGGAACAGATTTTGTTCAAAATTTCCTTCCCCGCCGAATTCCACAGCCAAACCGCGGTCGAGGCCGCCGTGCAATTGCACGACCAAGTGAAAGACCGTTTGGATCAGATCGAAAAAATTGTTTTAACAACGCACGAAGCCGCCATCCGCATCATTTCCAAAACCGGCCCGCTGCACAACCCGGCGGACCGCGACCATTGCCTGCAATACATGGTCGCCGTACCGTTGATTAAAGGCAATCTGGTCGCCGAAGATTACGAAGACGATGTCGCCGCCGACCCCCGCATCCAAATGTTGCGCGATAAAATGGAAGTGGTCGAAGACAAACGCTACAGCATCGACTACCACGACCCAGACAAACGCAGCATCGCCAACGCGGTCCAAATTTTCTTCAAGGACGGCACATCCACCGCCAAAATCGAAATCGAATACCCCATCGGCCACCGCCGCCGCCGGGCCGAAGGCATGCCGGTGCTGGAAGCGAAGTTCGAGGCGGCGATCAAAGCGCATTACAGCGCGGATCAGGCGGCGAAGATCATTGGGTTGTTTAAGGATTCAAAAGCGCTGGATGAGATGAGCGTGAAGGAATTTGTGGGGGCGTGGGTGTGACCAATATAAAAAACGGTATTGACGGTCTGGTTAGCGCAATTGATCTTTGCAAAGAGAGTGAGCATGGTGCCGAAGCCATAAATCAGCTCGGAAAATCGGCTGTAACAGTTACAAGGGCTATTAATAATTTTTTACTTCCAATAGCTGCGTTTAACTTTGGTTGCGAGAAGGCTAAGGCCTATTTTTCAGAACGATTTGAATATGATTTTTCAGAGAAGATGAAGAATGTTGATCCTGAAGATGTTATAGAGCCGAAATCTTCTGTCGCGGCTCAGGCTCTGCAAGGGTTGGCCTTTTCTCATGAAGAATCTGAGCTTAAGGAGATGTATCTCTCTTTGTTAGCGTCTGCCTCAAATAAAAAGAGCAGAGGATCTGTGCATCCTTCTTATGTTCAAATCATAAGGGAGATGACTTCGGATGAAGCCAAAATTTTGGCGAGTAGATATGTATTTGGAAGTATCCCCGTTGCGGATATTCATTTGTATAAAGGCACTGGCGGATTTAATACAGTCGCAACCAATGTATCCATGTTGGCGGAGAGTGCGGGATGCGATTTTAAAGATATGGGGCCAACGTATATAGATAATTTGTGCAGATTAGGGGTTTTTGAGATTAAAAGAGATCAACGAATTACAGATGATTCTGCGTATGCTTTTGTTGAAGGTCTGCCCCTTTATAGAGAGTTACAGGAGTTTGTGTCTAAAAATCCTGTTGGGGCAAGGGTTGAATATAAGAAGAAAGTTATGCATCTAACAACTTTAGGGACGTTGTTTATACGGACGTGCATTTCATCGTGATTATAAGAGGATCGTTATTCCCTCCATACTAACAACGATTTTTTGTTTATGCTTCATGCTTATACCTCGTTTGAAGTGCACTTCCGCCTCACCATCCATCAACGGCAAATGCACCAAATAAACCGTCACATCCGGCCATGACGGCAACAAGGCTTCGATCTGCGCCCATGTCGTATGTTCGCGGTTGATGTCCACATCGATCTTGTTGCAATCGTGGATCAGGATGTCGCCATCACGCAGATGGTCGTAAATCGCCTGTACCGGTTCGGTGTCAGCGGAGAAGACGAGGCGGCGGTTGGGGCCATCGGTGGTCAGACCGAAGCATGGGGTGGGGCCGTGATTGACCGGAAAATAGGTCAGGGTGATCGACCCGGCGGTGAGGGTGCCGCCATTGTCGTCCAGTTCATGAAATTCAAACGGGAACATATGCGGGTGGCCGGGCAGGTTCACCGCGTCCAACAACGCTCGTACAGCGCGCAGCGTGGGGGCGTTGCCGTAGAAATGCAGCGGGTGGGTGCGGCGGTTATCGGCCCGGTACAGGCACCCCTTCACCCAGCTTTGATGGATAAAATTGGGCAGGGCGGCGATATGGTCGATATGTTCATGGGTCAGGAAGATATGACCGAGGTCTTCAAAGGCGATCCCGGCGGCGGTCAAGCGCTGGACGCACACCCCGTTGCAGTCGATGAGCAGCCCGTCCCGCGTCATATCGGGGCCGTTTTCCAAAAAAAGTGAGGTATTATGTCGGGTTAGCGAATTTACCGACCCCCCGGTTCCCAGCAAATGACACTTCATATATGGCCCCCCTGAAGCAGCTTTTGACAGGTTATAGCAGAAGAATCTTGCAGCTTGGGGCAAAAACAGCTAAAAAAGCGGACCTTGAATTAACATAATAACAACGCCCCCTCCGGGGTTTCTGGGTAGCGTTTGGGATGACGATCAAAATCATTGGTCACCGTGGGAATGGTCGCACGACCGAAACCCCGTTTGCGCAGGGCAAGGCCCCGCAACAGACCTTGCTGTCCTTTACCCAAGCGATTGCAAACGGGGCGGACGGTGTGGAATTTGATGTGTTCCTGACCCGCGACCAAATCCCCGTTGTGATTGATAAGGATATGGCATTCGGCCATATCATTTCCGAAATGGATTGTGCCGATGTGCGCCGCATTCCATTGCCCATGGGGCAGCATATTCCCACATTGGAAGAAACATTGATCTTGCTGTCCGGGTTGAATGCGACGCGGGCCGACGATGATGATCTGTTCATCAATATTGAATTAAAGGGCCCGAATGTGGTGAAGCCAACGATGAATGTCGTGGACAGTGTCGCCAACCATTATGGGTTAAAGAAAAGTTCAATTTACTACAGCGCAACCGATCGCCAGAAATTGGTGGATGTACGGATCCGCGATGCGTATGCGAATATTCAACCCACCATCCTGACCATGGAATTGTTTGCGCCGGAAAAGGTTCACCAGCCGGGGTATTACGTCAGCCCGCGCACGGCGTATAACAAGGCGGCGTTGGGGGATTTGCGCCAATATATTCGTGACATGGATTGTTGTGCCATTGATGTGCCAACCACCGATATCCGCCCGCAATTGATTGATGTGGCGAATGATCTGGGCGTTGGTTTTTGTACGCATCCGTCGGGTCCGCGCCGTGTCATTGATGCGGGGAAAACCTATAACGCCCTGAGCTTATTGCATGCCTACGCGGTGAGCAGCAGAAAATCAGTCACTTTTAAGGTCGATGATATTGCGGCGGGGCGTGCGGTTGTTCATGCTGTGCAGAAGAAAAAGAGAATGCCCGTTCCGGCATTGGAACATGCGATGGGGACATTGTTTATATAAACAATTCCTATGGTGTTCCCCACGCCGCGCCGCTGTAGAAGAAAATTCCCAGACCCACAGTAAAAATCAAACATCCATACAACGCATGTTCAATGCAGGCGAGCCAGAGCGATTGGTGTTTGGCGTAATCACGCGCGAATAAATATCCGCCAATCACCGTCATGGCCAGCGCGACCCAGTTCAGGAACAGGACGTGCATAAAGCCGAAGGCCAGCGCACTGGCCGCGATGAAACCGCGCCCGCGTCCAAATAACGGCGCATAGCGGTTATACAGGAAGGTGCGGTAAATCATTTCCTGCGGCCAGACGGAGAGCAGGGGGTAGAACACCATGATCTTCACCCATAATGATGGGCGTTCCAGCGGCATGGACAGGAATTGATCCGGCATAAATGCCCATGTCATCCCCGCGATGATCGGGGCGAACAGGATGAAGCGCATCAGCACCGGGCGCAGCCCCGCGCGCAGGCCGGAATCGTTGCGATCCATACCGTGATGTTCGCGCACATAAAGATAGGTGAGGATGGAGCCGATCCACAGCAGGGTCAGCATCAACCCCCGATCCTTGAGCGCGAGAATAAGAAGCGGTGTGCCACCGAACAGGGCCGCAAATTCAAACGCCAGATAGTATTTGGAAGACAGAAGCGAACGCAGCCGGGCCATCATTACAGATAGATAACCGATACGGTAAACGTGCCAGAATAAGACCCCGCCGCTTGCCCGGCATTCACATTCAACGTAGCCCCGATGGGGACCAGAACCGTGGCGTTGGTCATGTTGATGGTTTCCATGGCACCGCCGGCATTGGTGTTGATTTGGAAATTATCAACCTGCATCGTGTTGGCGCCGTTGTACACGGTAACGGTCGGGTCGGTCACGGAAATGACAACGCTGGACCCAACATCGCCGAAAATGCGGATATTTGCTTCGGACGGTGCAGGTGTGGCGACCTGAGTCACGCCGGTATACGTTCCGGTGCCTGCCGTGTTGATCGTAACGCTGCCCGCGCCGCCGGATACGGCGAACGCACCAAAGTTTAAATTCTGCGGTGATGTTAGGGCCAGTGTGCTGGGCATAATGACGGCCTGGGCTTGCAACACGCCCGTGGCCGCGTGGGCGGATGGGGCGGGGCCAACGTGTCCGCCACCCAACACCATTAACGCCGCACCCATGCTGGCCATGCGGGCGGTTTTGGTTTTTGCTGTGGTCTTCGTGTGGCTGTTCATTCCGCTTTGGGCTCCTGCATTCGATTGTACCATGGGTCTGGCCTGTGGCAACAATAGCACCATGGTGTATTCTGTAAATTTAATGGCCAAGGCTTTGTTTTTATTTGGAATGCTGTAGAATCCCCATGGGTTTTAATTTTCAATCATCCACAACCAAGGGGATAAACATGGACGATAATCAAAAAGGGGCCAATTGCCCGATGGGGTTCTGCGCCAATCTGCCGTTGCACCGTAAAATGATGGTGGTGACGGGCAGTTTGTTTTTGCTGATTTTTATTCTGTCGATGTTTGTGTGGGCTCCGCTCGGGTGGCTCAGCCTCTTGCTGGCGGGGGGCATGGTTTATGGCGGACTGACCGGAAATTGCCCGTTGACGCGCATGGTCGAAAAACATTGCTGTGCCAAGGGCGGCGCCTGCAGCACGGATAAGAGCGAAGGCTAAACAAAAAACCCGGCGTGATCGCCGGGTTTTTTTATGCTCAGACTTTGCGCAGGATTACAGACCCCATCGAATATCCCGCCCCGAAGGAGCAGAGGATACCTTGATCACCTGATTTCATATCCGCGTGGTGTTTGTGGAACGCAATCACCGATCCGGCGGAACTGGTGTTGGCGTATTCATCCAGAATAACCGGCGCTTCGCCCGGGTTCGGGTCGCGGCCCAACACTTTTTTGCCAATCAATTCGTTCATGTGCAAATTCGCCTGATGCAGCCACAGGCGTTTCAGGTCGTCGGCCCGGATCTGGTGTTCCTGCATGTGGTCCAAAATCATGTCGGACACCATCGGGATCACTTCTTTGAAAACCTTGCGGCCTTCCTGCACGAACAATTTATCCTTGGCTCCAATCCCGTCCGGTGCGGCGCGGTTCAGGAAGCCGAAATTGTTGCGGATGTTGTTAGAAAATTTTGTGCGCAGGCGCGTGCCGACGATTTCGAACGCGTGCGGGCTGTCCGCGGCGTCTTTACGTTCCAGCAATGTCGCGGTGGCGACATCGCCAAAGATGAAATGGCTGTCGCGATCGCAGAAGTTCAAATGGCCGGAACAGATTTCCGGGTTCACCACCAGAATGGCGCGGGCGTTCCCGGCGCGGATCATATCGGCCGCGGCCTGAATGCCAAACGTGGCGGAAGAACAGGCGACGTTCATGTCAAACCCGAACCCATCAATGCCCAATGCGTCCTGCACCTCAATCGCCATGGCGGGGTACGGGCGTTGCATGTTGGAACAGGCAACCAGAACGGCGTCCACATCCTGCGGTTCACGGCCCGCGCGTTTCAAGGCTTCGCGTGCGGCGGTCACGGCCATTTCGGCCAGAACGGAAATTTGATCGTTCGGGCGTTCCGGAATATTCGGCGTCATGCGCTTCGGATCCAGAATGCCGGCCTTGTCCATCACGTGGCGGGTTTGAATGCCCGATGCCTTCACAATAAATTCCGTGCTGGAATATTGCGCGGCTGGAATTGTTCCGGCTTCGATTTCGGCGGCATGTTCGGCGTTGAACAAATCAACCCATGCGTTGAAGGCGGTGACCAGTTCATCATTGCTGATGGTCTGGGGCGGGGTGAACAATCCGGTTCCGCTGATGACGATGGCGGTCATGATTTTAATCTCTCAAACTGTTATGGAACGCGGCAGTCTAGCCAAAGAATGGCCCGGATCAAGCGAAAAACGCTGTTTTCCGGCCTTTATTACGGGGTGTTATCGTTGGCGGACCGGCGCGGGCACGGGTTTCTGCGGGTGTTCAGGGGGTAGGCGGTGATGACATCATCCCCGTCACGGTCCAGAACGACCCGGACCTTCACCCCGCGGACGGTGTTTTCCCCGACATGGTAGCCGTTATCCTCCTTGCGCCAGTTTTGGTTGTCATTGGCGGTCATGGTGCGAACGGTGTTGATCACATCATCGGCGGACCAGTCGGATGGAAATTCGGATTTGCATGGAACGTTCGCGCCGTATAGGTGCCCGCCACCGTAATGATCACCATACAGGATATGTTGAATGGCAGGCTCGCTGATGTGAATATCCCCGCGCATAAGCCGTTGGTTCGCGGTGTGTGGCGGATCGATGGCCGTGTTGACAATACCAACCACGAACCACGCCATCGCGACCAATGTCGGGATAACGGCCATCACTGCGGTCTTGCGTTTCATGTGCGGCTTACCCGTTGCGAATGTCCGGTGATTTCACACGGTGCATGGCTGGCCCGGTCAGGGTTTTGTCAAAATAATCGACCTGAACGATATCATCGCGTGCGTCCTTCATCCGGCGGAGCAGGGCAGCGGTGCTGGCGTCAATCACACCTTTTTCCAGACCTTCATCCACCATCTTGGCGTAATCTTCGGTCTGGGACACGATGCCTTTCTTCGCGGCCTTGAACAACGTCACCTCATGCGGGTGGGCCTGGTGCGCCAGTTTGAACGTGTATTCCAGACGGGCGATATAATCGCCGCCCGTCGTCGGAGCATAGGTGTTCCACGTCAAATTATCGCGCGCTTCGCCGGGCTTGGACAGGGCTTCGGCAATTTTCGCATCCAGATCATGTCCCGGTTTGCGGGTCAGGCGGCCAAACGGGAACACCATCGGTTTCAACAACAGGCCAACCAGTTTGTTCGGGTGGTTTTCAATCACTTCGTGCAAAGCGTTTTCCGCCTTGTGAATGCAATGTGCGGCCGCCCATTGCATGAACGCCTTGTCACTGTCCTTGCGTCCTTCCAGCGTCCAGCGGCGCAGGACGTTCGAGGCCAGATACAAGTTGCTAAGCGCATCACCCAGCAAAGCGGATGTGCGTTCCTTGCGCATCAATGCTGCCTGTAACGTCAACATGGTGATGTTGGCGGTGAAGGAAAATGCCGATGCCAGTCGGTTAATCTGGCGATAGAACTTCTCATCCGGTCCGGATTGCGGTGCGTGGGACAATGCCCCGCCCGTGAAGCCCATAAAGAGAGAGCGTGCGGCATTGTTGAAAATATTGCCCAGATGTTTGAACAACAATTTTCCGGCAGCGTTCGCATCATCGTTCTGGGCCGCGCGAATTTCGTCCAGCGTGTAGGGGTGGGCCAGAAACGCGCCCTGACCAAAGATCATCAGGGACCGGGTCATAATGTTGGCCCCTTCAACCGTAATGCCAACGGGCACACCTTGGTACAGGCCACCCACCGGGTTGTTCGGCCCCTCGACCACGCCCTTGCCGCCGTGAATGTCCATGGCATCGATCGCCACTTGACGACCAGCTTCGGTCGCATGGTATTTCAAAATGGCCGAGGCCACGGCGGGGCGGGCCTGGGTTCCGGCGGCATGCGCCAGATCCAGATCCTGCAACGGCAATGTGCGCGCAGCATCGATCATATAGGTCAGGCCGCCAATACGACCCAACGCTTCCTGCACACCTTCCATCCCGGACAGCGGGGTGCCGAATTGCTGGCGTATAAAGCTGTATGCGCCCGTTGCGCGCGCGGCAAAACGCGACATGCCGCCCGCCGATGCGGGCAGAGAGATCGAGCGGCCGATTGACAGGCAATCAACCAGCATGTTCCAACCCTTGCCCGCGTATTCCGGGCCGCCAATAATGGATTCAACCGGAACCACGACATCTTCACCCCAATGCGGGCCGTTTTGGAACGGCGACCCCATCGGGCGGTGGCGGTTGCCGCGGGTCAGGCCCTTGGCATCAGCGGGGATGAGGGCAAGGGTAATGCCGATATCTTCTTGATCCCCCAACAGATGATCGGGATCACGCAAGCGGAAGGCCAAACCGAACAACGTCGCAACCGGGGCCAGCGTGATATAGCGCTTTTCCCAATTCAGGCGGATATACAGCTTTTCATCGGGGCCTCTAAAGACGACACCTTCATCCTTCAAATTGGTGGCGTCGGATCCGGCTTGCGGGCTGGTCAGGGCGAAGCAGGGGACTTCGCGGCCATCGGCCAGACGTGGCAGATATTGATCTTTCTGTTCCTTCGTCCCGTATTGCATCAACAATTCACCGGGGCCGAGAGAGTTCGGAACCATCGCGGTCGCCGCCACGGTCGCGCTGCGCGATGCGATTTTGGAAACGATGGTGGCGTGGGCATAGGCCGAGAACCCCAGCCCGCCATATTCCTTCGGAATAATCATGCCGAAGAATTTTTTGCTCTTTAAATAATCCCAGACATCGTCGCCGAGATCTTTCAGCTCATCCCGAATTTTCCAGTCGTCGATCAGGCGGCAGAGTTCTTCGGTTTCGTTATCGAGGAAGGATTGTTCTTCGGCTGTTAATGTCGGGGCGGGCGTGTTCATCAACCCGGTCCAATCCGGACGACCGGCGAAGATGGATTGTTCAAATCCAACCGTGCCGGATTCCAGCGCCGCACGTTGCGTGGGGGAGATGCTGCCGTTGACTTTTTTGAACTGCGCGAGGGCGAATTTGCCGAACATGGATCCCGAACTCCTGCCTGTGTTTTTATGGTTGCAAATGAGTTTAGGGTGCGGCGCAGGGCCGTCAATCACAACGCACTGTTTTTATGGCAAAATGGGGATTGTTTTGGGGTGATTTGCGCCGCAAATTGATGCTGCGGCGCAATATATTTTAGGCTTAGGGCTGGCTCTGTTCCCGGATCAGTTGTTTGGCCAGATCCCGATACCGTTCAAAGCTTTTTTGATATTCGTTCAGTTGCTGATTTTTGCGGATGCCTGTGCGGTCCGCAAGCCAGCGGGAGAAGGTGGCCGCATCCATCGCGGAGATGGTTGGGTGAATTTGGAGCCTCTGGATATCAACCATAAAATAGCTGCGGTGCAGGACGATCTGATGATCCGCGCTCATCGGGGTGAAATGGGTGTGGAGAACATTCTGCGGCGTGTCTTTTTTCTGCAACGCGTCTTTTAACGCCACCGCGCCGTTCCTTAAAAACGGGACCACGTTGGTCGTATGTTTTTGTTCATACGCCTTGAAGCGTGTGTTGATTTCAACAAAGCATGGTTCATAGGCATCTTTGAACATGTCCCGCAACGGTGCCGGGCGCAGGGCGTAGGTATAGGCTGTTTTATAGCCATATGTTGTGAAGCCTTGCGCCGGATTGATCAGATTTTCGCCCGTGGCGTCCTTATGACCAGCGACGAAAGCAGCGGTCTGGGCGCAACTTTCGACCTCTTCCAGATGCAGGGCGTTAAAACGGGCAACGGGCGGAAGGGTAACCGTTTCAATATCAAACATCGTTTTGCGCCAGTGGTGGTGCATTTCATGAACGATCATAACGGTGGTTTTGTCGTCCTTGTATGCGGGTGATGCCTGAATCAGGTCATTGCCATAGGAGGCCGATGTTTTGTTTTTCAGCGTATCGGTCCATTCAAATTTCAGGTTGGTTTTGGATCCGTGCTGGTACAGATATTCCCCGTGTGGGGTACGGCGGATGGTTTGGATAATGGATTGAAGGCGCGCATCCCCCTTGGCTGGAATATCGGCAAAATCAATCGTCGTGTCATTCGCCTGCGCTGCGCCCATAAACATGGGGAACAGCAGGGGGGTAAATGCAGAAGCAAAGCGTTTTTTCATCATATTATCCTTGTGGAAACAAACCGGATTCTAATGCGGATTTTGGGGTTTTGTTGATGGTTTCAAGCAATTTTTCCGCCGTGCGATCCAAATCCGCGTCGGCCTGATTTAATTTTTCCGGCTCTTGCGTGGAAACGTTCCGGTTAAACCATGTTTTAAAATCATCGCGGGTCATGGACTGGATGGTTGTGATGGGCGTGTTGTGAACCAGATCGGTCGTGAAATGCTGTCGGTGCATATGGGTTATTTGTGCGGGGCTGATCCGGTTGAAATATTCATGATACACAGAGGATGCAGTTTGGGAATCTGTCGCATTTTCCGCCTGTTTGACGACGATGTCGCGAACGTCAGAGACAAAATTAATGTGTTTTTTGTGGTAAATTTTCACCTGTGCAAAACAGGGTTCATACGCATCGCGCACATAATTCCGATCTTGCGGGTCCATGTCGGCATAATCGCGGGCAATGCCGGCCCCATAGCCTGGTCGCCATATAAATTTGATCGCCAGACGCTCCCCCGTCGCATCTTTATGCGCGGCGGCGAAGTGGGCGGTATAGGCACAGGCATCAACCTCGCGCAATTGTGCGCTGTAATATTGGTCGTGCGGCTTCATCCGCGCATAGGGAACGGGGATTTCCGAGAGTTGCCAGTGATGGCGTATTTCATGAACCAGCGTAGCCAGTGCATGATCGTCCGATAGGTCTGTGTACAGAAAACTCGTATTTTCTTTATAGAAGCCGAGGGCGCTATCGGTTTTTTTGTTGTACCACGTGAATGCCATATTGGTGCGGGCGGCGTATTGGTACAATTCTTCGCCCGCCGCCGATTGCCGCATCCGGCGGACCAGATATTGAATGCGCGGATCACCGCTGGTCTGAATATGCGCGAATGATTGGGTGGCGCCAATGTTCTCGGTTCCGGCGTGGGGGCTGGGGTCTTCATGGGCGGCCATAAAAATACCCGCAATACCCAGTGCGCAGGCCCCGATCAAACCGGCAATGATTTTATCAAAACGACGCACGGGTCAGCTTCCCGGTTTTGGAGCAGGGAGGGAATCTTTTATAACCTGACGGTAATAATTGAAGGCATTTTGCGTCTCCTGTACCGCGGCATTTTCGGCGGACCGGGATTGGGTTTCAATCCATCCCATAAAATCCGCATCATCCATTGCGGCGATATCGGGATGAATGGTTCCGGTTTTTGTGTCGGTGACAAAGAAAGACCGGAACAGCTTGGCTTTTTCCGCCAATGTCGCCGTTTTAAAATGGGTGTTAAATACGGTTTCGAGATTTTTCACATCACTTTTCTTTAATGCGTCCAGCGCGGCATAGGCTGGTCGTGTCATAATGGAAATGTGCGTTTTTTGATATTGATGAAAGACGGGCGCATTGATTTCGGCAAAGCATTTTTCATACGTGTCGTGCAAATACAGCCGGGTTGTTTTTGCGCGGCGGGCATAATCCTCGGCAATTTTATCGCCGAATGCGGATTGTGCATTTTTAATCGGGGGCAGGGGCTTGCCCGTGGCATCGGCGTGTGCGGCGGCAAAAATGGCCGTTTTGGCACAGGCATCCACCTCAACCATCCGGGCCAGATGGTAACGGTCAACCGGGTCCAGTTTCCATTGGTGCGGCTTCAATGTTTCGCCCTGCCAATGGTGGTACAGTTCGTGAACGATGGCCAAGACGGTTCGGCTTTTCGTGTGGTCGGCCTGCATGGTGGTCAGACCGGATTCATACGTGCCCAGCGGGGCCAGCGGATTGCGGGGACGCCATTCAAAAACGGCCCCCGTGCTGGCGGCATGTTGGTACAAGGCTTCGCCCTCTGGCGATTGGCGAATGGTGGCAATGATGGATTGCAACCGTTTATCCCCTTTGGCCGGAATGTCGGCAAACGGGATCAGGGTGTTGAGCGTTTCCGCATCATCCGGGGCCGTATACAGCGCATAGCCCACAGCGGCCACGCTGGTAAACGCGGCGTAGGCCAGGGCTGCGAAGGGGTTAATGCGTCGATGTGTCACGGCTAAGTCCCTGTTTTTATAATAATCCGGGGTCAAAATGCCATAATTTCCATAAAAATACCAGCTTTTTCTCTGTTGTGCGCAGGTGGGGCCGGGGCCTTGCCCGGTGGGCCGTATGCCCTTAATCTGGCGGCAAAATTTAAGGATAAAAAGGGAAGGACTTACCGACATGACCCGCCTGAACAGCGCCATCAGCGCCGAAAGCCCGGAATACACCAAAAACCGCGAAGCCATGCTGGCCCTGGTCGCCGATTTGCGCGCCAAAATCGCGGTGATTGAACAGGGCGGTGGGGACAAGGCACGGGATCGCCATACCTCCCGTGGCAAACTTCTCCCCCGCGACCGGATCAGCCGTTTGCTGGACCCGGGTTCACCCTTCCTCGAACTCTCGCAAATGGCCGCGTATAAAGTGTACGCCGATGACGTGCCTGCCGCCGGAATCATCACCGGCATTGGCCGCGTGGCGGGGCAGGAATGCGTGATCGTGTGCAACGATGCCACGGTGAAGGGCGGAACGTACTATCCCCTGACCGTGAAAAAACACATCCGCGCGCAGGAAGTGGCCGAACAAAATAATCTGCCCTGCATCTATCTGGTCGATAGCGGCGGCGCGAACCTGCCGAACCAGGATGAAGTCTTCCCCGACCGCGACCATTTTGGCCGCATCTTCTATAACCAGGCCAACATGTCGGCCAAGGGCATTCCGCAAATTGCCGTGGTCATGGGGTCATGCACGGCGGGCGGCGCGTATGTGCCCGCCATGTCGGATGAAAGCGTGATTGTGAAGGAGCAGGGGACCATCTTTCTCGCCGGCCCGCCATTGGTGAAGGCCGCAACGGGCGAAGATGTCACCGCCGAAGATCTGGGCGGCGGCGATGTTCACACCCGCGTATCCGGCGTGGCCGACCATCTGGCCGAAAGCGATGACCACGCGCTGGATATCGCGCGCAAGATCGTCAGCCATCTCAACCGCCGCAAAGGCGGCGCTGTGCGGATGCAGGAGCCAAAGGACCCGTTATTCCCGGCGGATGATATTTACGGCGTCGTTCCGCCCGATTTGAAAACCCCCTATGATGTGCGCGAAATCATCGCCCGCATCGTGGATGGCAGCGAATTTGACGAATTCAAAAAACGCTATGGCACAACTTTGGTGACTGGCTTTGCCCATATTTACGGCATGCCGGTGGGCATTGTGGCCAATAACGGCGTGTTGTTTTCCGAATCCGCACTGAAGGGCGCGCATTTTATCGAACTGTGCAACCAACGCGGCATTCCACTGGTCTTCCTGCAAAACATCACCGGGTTCATGGTGGGGCAGAAATATGAAAGCGGCGGCATCGCCAAGGACGGCGCGAAAATGGTCACCGCCGTATCCTGCGCCCGCGTGCCGAAATTCACCGTGATTATCGGCGGGTCGTTCGGGGCGGGCAATTACGGCATGTGCGGCCGTGCGTTTAACCCGCGTTTTATGTGGATGTGGCCCAATGCCCGCATTTCCGTGATGGGCGGGGAACAAGCGGCGGGCGTTTTGGCCACCGTCAAACGCGCCGCGATGGAACGCGATGGCAAAACATGGACCGCGGACGAAGAAAAAGCATTCAAAGCCCCGGTCATCGACCAATACGAAACCGAAGGTCACCCCTATTACGCCAGCGCCCGTTTGTGGGATGACGGCGTGATCGATCCGGCCGATACGCGCCGCGTTCTGGGCCTGGCCATTTCGGCCAGTTTGAATGCGCCGATTGAAGACACGAAATACGGCGTGTTCAGGATGTAATTTAAAGCCGTCATCCCCGCCCCCGTGCGGGGATCCGGATGACCGGGGGAATGCGCGCCGCGTGGTCCCGGATCCCCGCACAAGGCGGGGATGACAAATGAAAAAAGGACAAAGACCATGAGTGAAAATTTTCAGGCGGGACTCGACAACGTATTGCTGGATATCCGCGACGGTGTGGCGACGATCACGCTGAACCGACCGGATGTGCATAATGCATTCGATGACCATGTCATCGCCGCCCTGCATGGCAAGCTGGATGCGTTGGCGTTGGAACGGGATGTACGGGTGATCGTCCTGCGCGGCGCGGGCAAAAATTTTTCCGCCGGGGCCGACCTCGTCTGGATGATGAAAGCCGCCAGCTATACCGAGGATCAGAATAAATCCGATGCGCTGGCGCTGGCCGGGATGCTGAACAAACTGCATTCCATGCCGCAAACCACCATTGCCTGCGTCCATGGTGCGGCGATGGGCGGTGGGTTTGGGCTGGTGGCGTGTTGCGACATCGTGCTGGCCACCGAACGCGCCAGCTTTGCCCTGTCCGAAGTCAAGATCGGCCTGATCCCCGCGACCATCGGCCCCTATGTGATGAAGGCCATCGGCGAACGCCACATGCGCCGCTTCGCCCAAACCGGCGAACGCTTTGGCGCAGGCACCGCGCACCAGATCGGTTTGGTGCATGAAGTCGTGCATGACGATGCTGCGCTCAATGACCGCCTAAACGAACTCCTCGAAACCCTTCTCTCCAACGGCCCCGACGCCGTGCGCGAAGCCAAGGCCCTATGCACCGAACTCTCCGGCCAACCCATCACCCCCAAACTCCTCGACCATACCGCCACCCGGATCGCAGAAATCCGTGCAGGTGGAGAAGCGAAGGAGGGGTTGGGTGCGTTTTTGGAGAAGCGGAAGCCGGGGTGGGTGAAGTAATGAGAAATCAGCCACAGGATAGCAAACAAAGCCAGTTAGATTTTGCCCGGCGTTTAGGTGTGTTTGCTTGGATATGTGTAGCCATCATTTTTCTGTGGTCTCTTTCTTGGATGTTGATTGATGTATCAATTGTTTCCGACGAGCTGAGGGGGCAATTCGGTGACAAGTTTGGTGCCATCAATTCTCTTTTTTCAGGACTTGCTTTCGCAACGTTGATTTATGCTCTGTTTTTACAGATGGAGGAGCTGCGCCTTCAACGTAAAGAGCTTGAGTTGACGAGAGATGAAATGCGAGGGCAAAAAGAAGAGTTTTCTGAGCAAAATAGAACACTTAAGCAGCAAAGGTTTGAAAATACATTTTTTCAGATGTTGTCTAAGCTGGACGACGCATTGTCTATGATTTCAATGCGAGTCCCATCTCGTGATTGGATTTTTGGGAATGCGGCGGTGCTTCGGATTGTGAGCTATATTAAGCAGGATGTAGTAAAAGATCGGAATAGGATGATTGCTGATGGGGGGCTGCGTAATGGAATAATGCGTGAAATTGTACAAAATGCTGTCGGGCATAATGATGGGGCGGTTGAGAATTATTTTGAATATTTATGTGTCTTAATGAAATTTGTTCATGAAAGCGAAGGCGTGGACAAAGCTTTCTATGCAGAGATTGTTAGAGCCCAATTGTCTTCTCAAGTTCGGAGCCTGCTTTACTATTATGCGGCAGGAAAAGATGATGGAGAACTTAAGCTGTATGCAGAGCAATATGGTCTACTTGCAAACTTTATTCTGTCAGCAAAATACTGCCCGAGTGATTGCCTATTGTTTTTCAGCGAGCGAGCCTACGGTGGAGAACGACCATTATATAATGCAGAAGCATTTCAAAACGGTTGATTTTATGAAAACACGCACCGCAACATTCCCCTCCCTTTGCCCATCCCCCTGAATTTGCTACTGTCCCTGACCGCATTTTACTCAAAAAGGCTGGGGCGTAGATGTTTACAAAGATCCTGATTGCCAACCGGGGCGAAATTGCCTGTCGCGTGATTGAAACGGCGCGGCGGATGGGTATTGCCACGGTGGCCGTGTATTCCGATGCCGATGCCCGCGCGCGCCATGTGCGTATGGCGGACGAAGCGGTGCGGATCGGCCCGGCGGCCAGCCGTGAATCGTACCTGCGCGGTGACATTATTATACAGGCGGCGAAGGATACGGGCGCGCAGGCCATTCACCCCGGTTATGGGTTCCTGTCTGAAAACACGGATTTTGCCGATGCGTGCGCGAAAGCGGGCATTGTGTTCATCGGCCCGTCGGCCACGGCCATCACCGCCATGGGGTTAAAGGACCGGGCGAAGGAGATCATGTCCAAGGCCGGCGTACCCATCGTGCCCGGTTACATGGGGGAGAATCAGGATTCCGCCACCCTGAAAGCCGAAGCTGCCAAGGTCGGTTACCCCGTGTTGATCAAGGCCGTCGCCGGGGGCGGGGGCAAGGGCATGCGTCTGGTCGAAGATGCCAAGGATTTTGACGAGCATTTAAGCGCCTGCAAACGCGAGGCCGCCGCATCGTTCAACAACGATCATGTGATGATTGAAAAATACATCACCCGCCCGCGCCATGTTGAGGTGCAGGTGTTTGGTGATAGCCACGGCAACGCCGTGTATTTGTTTGAACGCGATTGTTCCCTGCAACGCCGCCACCAGAAAGTGGTGGAGGAAGCCCCGGCCCCGGGGTTGAGCCAGCAGGTGCGCGAAAAACTGGGCGATGCCGCGGTGAAGGCGGTGAAGGCGCTTGGCTACACCAATGCGGGCACCATTGAATTCATCATGGATTCCAAAACCCATGAATTTTTCTTCATGGAAATGAACACGCGGTTGCAGGTGGAACACCCGGTCACGGAAATGATTACGGGCCTCGATCTGGTCGAATGGCAATTGCGCGTGGCGAATGGCGAAGCCTTGCCGTTGCGTCAGGATCAATTGTCCATCAACGGCCATGCGTTTGAAGTGCGGATTTATGCCGAAGATCCGGCGGAAAATTTCCTGCCACAAATTGGGCGCTTGACGGCGTTGTCCGCCCCGTTCGGCGTGCGGATGGATACGGGGGTTGAGGCCGGCGATGCCGTGTCCATCCATTACGATCCGATGGTCGCCAAATTAATCGTGCATGGGGCCAGTCGTGCCGAGGCGTTGCAAAAACTGTCCTCCGCTCTGTCGGGCAGCATGATTGCCGGGTTGGTTACGAACCAGGAATTTTTGGGCAATATTGCCCGCCATCCTGCTTTTATCGCGGGGGATGTGGATACGGGTTTTATCGCCCGTTTTAATGATGATCTGTTGCCCGCAAATTACGGCGTGGCCGATCTGCATGATTTGGCGATTGCGTCCGTTTATATCCTGTCCGGTGCCATGAATGTGGTTCAGGGCAACGATATTTGGGATGTGGCCGATAGCTGGCGCATGAATGGCACGCTGACCCGCACGCTGGATTTCGTCAATCGCGGCAACCATGTGAAGGTATCCGTGACGTGCGCGGGCCGTGATTTTGATGTGATGGTGGATGGAAAATCCGTGCGCGTATCGCGCGATGCGTTGACCCATGCGCGCATTGTGGCCGATGACAATGATTTAACCTTGGTCCGCGATGGCCGCGTTATTCGCCTGCATTTATATACGCCGGGTGCGGACGGCGAAGGCGAAGCGGGCGAGGGGCGCATTATCGCGCCGATGCCGGGTAAAATTATCGACGTCATGGTGAAAAAGGGCGCATCCGTGGACAAAGATCAGCCGCTTTTGATTATGGAGGCGATGAAAATGCAAATGACCATCCGCGCGGCCTTCGCCGGAACGGTCGAAGAATTGCCGGTGATTGCCGGGCAACAGGTGACGGACGGCGCGCTTCTGATTGCGATTGAGCAGAAGGAAGCAGCGTAACATGGCGTTTCCCACCCGCGTCAAAATTGTCGAAGTCGGCCCCCGCGATGGTTTGCAGAATGAAAGGCAAACCGTGCCCGCATCGGTCAAAATCGAATTGATTGGCCGTCTGGGCAATGCGGGTTTAAGCGTGATTGAATCCGGCGCGTTCGTATCGCCCAAATGGGTGCCGCAAATGGCGGATACGGCGGATGTTTTGGCCGGTATTGACCGCCGTGCGGGTGTGACATACCCGGTTTTGGTGCCGAATGAAAAGGGGATGGAGGGCGCGATTGTCGCGGGCGTTGACGAAATCGCCGTATTCGCCGCCGCATCCGAAAGTTTCAGCCAGAAAAACATCAATTGCACCATTGCCGAAAGTTTTGATCGCTTCGCCCCCGTGATGGATATGGCGCGCGCAAACAATATCCGCGTGCGCGGTTATGTATCCTGCGTCGCCGGGTGCCCGTATGAAGGGGCCATTGCGCCGGACGCCGTGGCCGATGTGGCGGCAAAATTGTTTGATATGGGGTGTTACGAAATTTCGCTGGGCGATACGATCGGCGTGGGCACGCCCATTGTCACCGCCACGATGTTGCGGGCCGTGATGGTGCGGGTGCCGGTTGAAAAACTGGCTTTGCATTGCCACAACACCTATGGCCAGGCCTTGGCCAATATTTATACCGGCCTTGAAATGGGTGTGGCGGTGTTTGATTCATCGGTGGGTGGTCTGGGTGGGTGCCCGTATGCCAAGGGCGCATCCGGCAACGTCGCCACCGAAGATGTTTTGTATATGTTGAACGGAATGGGCATCGAAACCGGGGTGGATATAAACGCGGTCGTTGACACGGCGTGGTTTATTTCCAACCATCTGGGCCGCAAGCCGGATTCCAAAGTTGCCAATGCGATGAGAGCAGGAGAGTGAAATGATCCCATACCCAACACTGAAATTCGGCCACGCCGAAGAAATCGAAATGCTGCGCGAGGAAGTGTATAAATTCGCGCAGAAAGAACTCGCCCCGCGTGCGGCAGAGATCGACCATAAAAACGAATTCCCCAATGATATGTGGAAGAAATTTGGTGACCTCGGGGTGCTGGGCATCACCGCTTCGGAAGAATTTGGCGGGGCCGATATGGGGTATCTGGCCCATGTGATCGCGATGGAGGAAATTTCCCGCGCATCCGCATCGGTCGCGTTGTCCTACGGTGCGCACTCAAATCTGTGCGTGAACCAAATCAACCGCAATGGCAACAAAGTCCAGCGTGAAAAATACCTGCCGAAATTGATTTCCGGCGATCATGTTGGTGCGTTGGCCATGTCCGAACCCGGTGCGGGGTCGGATGTTGTGTCGATGAAATTGCGCGCGGATAGACGCGGCGATCATTACGTCCTGAACGGCAATAAAATGTGGATCACCAATGGACCGGATGCGGATACGTTGGTCGTCTATGCCAAAACCGACCCGGATGCGGGTTCGCGCGGCATTACCGCCTTTATCATCGAAAAGGGCATGAAGGGTTTCACCACCGCGCAGAAGCTGGACAAATTGGGCATGCGCGGGTCCAACACCTGTGAATTGGTGTTTCAGGACTGCGAAGTGCCGGAAGAAAACGTGCTGGGCGAAGTGGGCAAGGGCGTGAAGGTCCTGATGTCCGGTCTGGATTACGAACGCGTTGTCCTGTCCGGTGGTCCGCTGGGGATTATGCAGGCCTGCATGGATGTGGTTGTGCCGTATTTGCACGAACGCAAACAATTCGGCCAATCGATTGGTGAATTTCAATTGATGCAGGGCAAAGTGGCCGATATGTACACGACCCTGTCCGCGCAACGCGCCTATGTTTACGCCGTGGCCGCCGCGTGCGACCGGGGCGAAACCACGCGCAAAGACGCCGCCGGGTGCATTCTGGCCAGCGCCGAAGCCGCCACGCAAATGGCGCTTCAGGCTATCCAATGCCTGGGTGGGAACGGCTATATCAACGAATATCCCACGGGCCGTTTGCTGCGCGATGCGAAATTGTACGAAATCGGCGCGGGCACATCGGAAATTCGCCGCATGTTGATCGGCCGCGAATTATTTGAAGAAACCGGCAATCGTCGCGCCGCGTAAATGATTTAAAAAACCCCGCCAATCCGGCGGGGTTTTTATTTATTTGAGCAGTTTTTGGTAATCATCGGGGCTGAAGCCCAATTGGATTGTTTTCCCCTTCACGATCAACGGGCGTTTGATCAGGCTGGGGTTATCCATTGCGGCCTTGATCGCCGATTTTTCGGTCATGCCGTCCTTCACATCATCGGGCAAAGCGCGCCATGATGTGCCCTTGCGGTTGATGACACTGTCCCATCCATGTTGGGCGATGGCGGTTTTTAAAACGTCTAAATCCGCACCTGCCTTTTTATAATCATGGAAATCATAGGCGATTTTATGCGCGTCCAACCACGCAAATGCTTTCTTCATCGTGTCGCAATTTTTGATGCCATAGATTTTGATGGGTGCCATAATGCGGGTCCTTGTGATGGAAAATTGCGTTCATGCTATGACACGCGCAATTTGGTGTCCAGCACGCGGGGGAAAGGCTTTGCGCATTGCACCAATTCGGGGCGTGCGCCCTAGAAAACCAAGGCGCTCTGCTGTAATTTATCGGCAATCAATAAAGAATCTATCAAATAACCATAATGCCGGGGACGATATGGCACAGGCACTGCGCAAGGTTTCACTGAAAGATAAATACGAGCTGCATGAAGGCGTGGCGTACATGTCCGGGCTTCAGGCTCTGGCGCGTATTCCGCTGATCCAGCGGCAACGTGATATCGCGGCGGGGTTGAACACGGCGGGGTTTATTTCTGGTTATCGCGGATCGCCGTTGGGCGGGTATGACCGCGAGTTGGTCCGGGCGCAAAAATATCTGGATCCGCTGAACGTGAAATTCGTTCCCGGCGTGAACGAAGATTTGGCCGCCACCGCCGTATGGGGTACGCAACAAGTCAATTTGATGCCGGGTGCCAAGGTCGATGGCGTGTTCGGCATCTGGTACGGCAAGGCCCCGGGCGTGGACCGCAGCGGCGACGTGATGCGCCATGCCAGCGCCAATGGCACCGCGCCCAAGGGCGGCGTTCTGGCCATCTTCGGTGATGACCATGCGTGCAAATCATCGACATTGTCGTGCCAGTCGGATCATGCGTTGTATGCGATGCAAATTCCGCAACTCTACCCCGCGAATATTCAGGAATTTGTTGAATATGGCCTGCTGGGCATTGCCATGTCGCGCTATTCCGGGTGCTGGACGGCGATGAAGGTGACATCGGAAACGGTGGAAACATCGGGCACGGTGGATTTGTCGCACGAAAATCGTGAAATTTTGATCCCCGATGAAACGGAATTCCAAATGCCAGCGGGCGGGGTGCATATCCGCCTGAATGATACGCCGCGCGAAATTGATTTCCGGTTGCAGAATTTCAAACTGTTTGCGTGCCATGCCTTTGCACGCAAGAACAAAATTGACCGCGTGATTTGGGATTCGCCCAAACCTCGTTTCGGCATTATCACATCCGGTAAATCCTACGCCGATGTGCGCCAGGCGTTGCAAGATCTGGGTATTACCGAAGAGATCGCGCAGCAAATTGGTTTGCGCGTGTACAAGGTCGGCATGACCTGGCCGTTGGAACCGATCGGCATTCAGAACTTTGTCGAAGGGTTGGAAGAAATTCTGATCGTCGAAGAAAAGCGCGAATTTATCGAATATCAGTTAAAGCAACAGGTCTATAACTGGGAAGCGGGCCGCCGCCCGCCGGTGATTGTTGGCAAATATGATGAAAAGGGCGATGTGCTTCTGCCCCTGCACAACGATCAATCGGTCGGTTTGGTCGCGCGCGTGATCGCGCAGCGGATCGAACGGTTTTACCGCACTGACCGGATCAACGAAGCCCTGAAATTCTACGAAGGGTACGAGGCGAAGGAACAGGGTTATGTTCCGCCGTCCCTGCGCCGTCCGTGGTATTGCTCGGGCTGCCCGCACAACACATCGACGAAAGTGCCGGATGGGTCGTTTGCCATGGTGGGCATTGGGTGCCATTACATGGTGCAATGGATGGACCGTAATTCATCGCTGTGCACGCAAATGGGTGGCGAAGGGGTGCCATGGATTGGATCATCCCCGTTCAGCGAAACAAAACATATCTTCGCCAACCTTGGTGATGGAACCTATTTCCATTCCGGGTCGCTGGCCATTCGCGCATCGGTGGCGGCGAAGGTGAATATTACCTACAAAATTTTGTATAATGATGCCGTCGCCATGACCGGCGGGCAACATGTGGACGGCGATTTGCCCGTCTGGCGTGTCGCCCAACAGGTGATGTCCGAGGGTGTGGCGAAAGCCTGGATTTTGACCGAGGATATGGGCCGGTACAAAGACCGTTCGCAAATTCCGGCGAATGTGGCCGTGATGGGCCGTGAATGGTTGCCGAAAATTATGCAGGAGTGCCGTGAAACACCGGGCACGACCATTATTATCTATGACCAAACCTGTGCCGCGGAAAAACGCCGCCGCCGCAAACGCGGCCAATATCCGGACCCGGCGAAGCGCGTGGTGATTAACCAATCCGTGTGCGAAGGCTGTGGTGATTGTTCCGTTCAATCCAACTGCATCGCCGTGCAACCGTTGGAAACCGAATATGGCCGCAAACGCCAGATCAACCAATCCATGTGCAACAAGGATTTTTCCTGCCTGAAAGGGTTCTGCCCGTCCTTCGTGACAATTGAGGGCGGTGAATTGCGCAAAAACGCACCGGCCAAGGCCGATGATGTGTTTGCATCCATCCCGATGCCGCATGTCCCGCAAATGACGGGGGCCTATAACGTTTTGGTCCCCGGTGTGGGTGGCACGGGCGTGTTGACTGTGGGGGCCTTGCTGGGCATGGCCGCGCATTTGGAAGGCAAATGCAGCGCCATTCTGGATTCCACCGGTCTGGCGCAAAAGGGCGGCGAGGTGTTGAGCCACGTCCGTCTGGCGCCGGAGCAAGACATGCTGCATAACGGCCACATTATTGCGGGCGGCACGGATTTGTTGCTGGCGTGCGATATCGTGTCCGCTGTGGGCAAGGCCGCGCATGAAACATTAAACGCGGACAAAACCATTGCCGTGGCCAACATCGACAATACGCCGGTCGCGGCCTTTGTCCTCGATAACCAGATGGATTTTAAAAACGACGACATTCGCGCCGAATTGATTGCTGCCACGAAAACCCAATATTTCGTCGATGCGACCTTGGCCACTGGCGTTTTGCTGGGCGATGAAATGGGCACCAACGTGTTCATGATGGGTTATGCCTGGCAAAAAGGTTTGATCCCGGTTGGGTTCGAAGCGATTGAACGCGCCATCGAATTGAACGGCGTGTCGATTGATGACAACAAAAAGGCATTCGCCTTTGGTCGTCTGGCCGCCCATAACCCGGCCTTGATGGATGAGATGGTGGCCGCCGCGCGTGGTCCTCTGGGTGAAGAGGGGATGTCCAAAACACTGGAGGACATCATTGCCAAACGTGTGGCTTATCTGACCGATTATCAGGACGCCGCCTATGCCAACCGCTATTTGAACGCGGTGAAGCGTTTCGATGCGTGGCCGGAATTGAAAGAGGCTGTGGCGAAGAACTATCACAAGCTCTTGGCGTACAAGGATGAGTATGAAGTGGCTCGCCTCTACACCAACGGCGATTTTATCAAATCGGTGCAGGCGCAGTTTACAGGCAATTATAAACTGACCTTCAATCTGGCCCCGCCGATCATGGAACAAACCGACCCGGCAACGGGCCGTCCGAAAAAACGCACCTTTGGTCCGTGGATGATGGGGGCGCTGCGCCTGCTGGCGAAGTTCAAGGGACTGCGCGGCACGGCGTTTGACCCGTTCGGTCATCTGAAGGACCGCAAGGAAGAACGCGCCTTGATCGCCGAATACGAAGCGATGATGGACGCCGTTCTGGCCGCCGTGAACAATGACAATGCTGCCCTGTGCCGCGATATTCTGGCCCTGCCGGATATGGTGCGCGGCTATGGCCCGGTGAAGGATGGCAATATTAAAACCTTCCGCGGGCAAAAGGCCGTCCTGCTGACCCGCTTGCGGGGTGGGGCGGGAGCCAAGCCGGAAACCCGCGCGGCGGCGTAGGTATTTTTACATAATCAAAGCCCTTCCCGTGTTGTTGTGCAATATGGGAAGGGTTTTTTATTGACAGAAAAAGGCCAGCGCTTTCTTATACCTCCCTTAATCATAAAAAGAATTGAACAGGGAATTTATAGGTATGTCTGGCCGCCTTCGCCGTCTGCGCGATTTATTCAAACTTGAATCCGCCAACACCGGATGGGATTGCCCCGTCATTACACCGGAAATCTCGGCCCAGAAGCGCAAAGAGCTTCTGGAAGCCACAATGCTGGAAACACCGCGCAGTGCCACGCGGACCATCATGGGTGTTTTGTCACCCTATTGGTTGAAAGCCGGCAAGATTGAGCGTGGTATCGCAACCGGTTTGCTGGCCACGTCCTTGTTCATGACATGGTATTCCGTGCAAATGACGGTGGAATTCGGTGAATGGAGCGGCGGTCTGACCAACACGGTTCAGCATTTGGCGCAGTCGGTCAAAACCGCGCGGCCTGAATTGATTGCAAAATCGGTTGACCAATATCCGGCCCTGAAATCCGCCATGGATCAACACCCCATTCTGAATGAGGCTATTCACGTTTATCCTGATCTGACAGCCTTTCTGAATAACAAGAAATTTGCGGACGTTATTCAAAAGGATGCCGCCCTGCAGGATGTTTTGAACAAGAATTCTTCGCTGGAGGAATTGGTCACAGCGCTTCCCGGTGTTGAAAAGGCCATCGCGGCAAGCCCGGAATTGATGGGGCAGGTGAGTGCGATGAAAGCGCATTTAACCCAGGATCTGATGAAATTGCCGGAAACGCAGGAGCATTTGGGCACACTCAAAAGCTTGAGCGGAAGCGGGTTTTTCGATGCGTGGGGAAAGGTTGCAAAAACCACTTACAACGGAACCACGCATGTCCTGAAAAACGGTTGGAGCGATAGTGACGCGCAGCTGCAGGAGATGAAGGGCTCGCTGCGCGATGCGTGGTACAACAAGGATCTGGCGACCATTGCCCTGAAATTCACGGCTATGGCCATCATTTCGTACAAGGCCGCGCAATATTTCGCCCTGCGCTGGCGCCTGTGGTCCACGGGGTATTACACCAATCGCTGGACGACATCGTCGGCTTATATGCGGATGCGGAACCTGTTTAATAACATTGATAACCCGGCCCAGCGGATTGAACAGGATCCGGCGAAATTCACAGCCGGGGCGGTATCGTTGATGACGGGCGTGACCAGTGCGGGCATCACGCTGGGCGCGTTTTCCAGCCAGTTGTGGGCGATGGGGCCGCTCTTCGGTGTTGCGGGTGGGTTTTTCTGGTTGGGTGCGGCCTATGCCGCGGCCTTAACGGCTCTGACGATGAAAGCCGGTTACAAATTGCCATCTATTCAGCGGGCGCAACAACGCCGCGATGCGGATTTGCGGGCCGTTCTGGATAAAATCCATACCAATGCCGATGTGATCGCCCAAAATAAAACCGAGTCCGTTGAGCGTGAGCTTGTCAATCGCCGCCTGACGCCGGTGATGAAGAACTCGGTCCGCGAAATCGGGACACAGGTTAAATTGATTTTGGTCGATGCTACGGCAGGGAACCTGTCTATTCCCATTCCATGGATTGTTGGGGCGTTTGGCGTGGCGGCGGGCACGGCGTCCATGGGGACCGTATCCATGATTAACTACGCCTTTAACCGCGTAACGTCGGCGATGAGCTTTGTGGTGAACCGTTTTGAACAATTGTCCCAGATGAAAGCGACGGCAGATCGTATCTATATGTTTGATCGCGCCGTAGAGGCCGCGCATTACATTGATGCGGAGAAGAAAGCCGCGGCCAAGCGCGTGATTATTCCGAAAGAGATGCCCACCATGAAAATTTCTGGACCGGAGGCATAAATGGCCAAGGCGTTTGATGAATTTTACAAAAGCACCGGGAAAATTGCGCACAATGATGTTCCCTTCATCGTCGTGACCGAAAGTCAGGATGATTGCCCTGATATTCGGGTTTATGATCTGACCGTCCGCACGCCGGGGGATAATCCGCGTATTTTGTTACAGGACGTTAACTTGCATTTCAAACCGGGCGACCGTGTGATTTTCACTGGCGCATCGGGCAGCGGTAAAACCACCGCGGTTAAGGCGTTGATGAACAGTTGGGATTACGGGCAGGGGCTGGTGGTGATGCCGCGTAATGTGAAAACGATGTTGTTTTCCCAATCGGCTTATGCGCCCAATGCGAATTTACGCACCATTTTGAATATGGCGACGGCGGGGCAGGCGAAATTCACTGACCGTGAATTGCGCTATGCGTTGCAAAGCGTTGGTTTGAACAAGCTTGTTGAACAAATTCCAGGGCAGCAGGTTGAAATTTTGATTGATGAGATGGTGGATCATCTCAAAAGTACATCTTGTTTGAAAAAGGATGTTGCGCAGTCGGCTATTGATTTCGCCCAGCGTCGCGTTCCGGAATTATTTTCATCGGTGCAATCCGTTCCGGATGAACAACGAATCTATCTGCGTCAATGTCTGCGCGCTTTTGTTTCGGCACATGAATTTGACGATGTTTTTAATCGCGTTGTTGACGCCATGGATGATGCGTTGATGGCGCCTTTGGCAAAGCGTCTTGCCTTGTTTGCGTCGGATATTGCAAATCGGAAAAGCGGAAAAATTTATGCCTATACGCCTGCGAAGGTTAGATATTTTGCATGGTCTTTGCGTCGTTCCCTGAATAAAGCGATTAAAACGTATATGAAGAACGACGATACAGACGATGCGTTCCGCGAAATTCGTTTGAATGATCGCCAAGCGCGTAATGTTGTTGATACGATCGTTAATCATACCCGTGACGAAATGATGAAAAAGGCGTCAGCCGGCCCCCTTCATCAAGTTTTTAATACGGCAAGCTGGCCGTTGAGCCTGGCCACCGTGCGCCTGAAAGCGCGCAGCGCAGTGAACGAGATCGTGCAGGCCGTAACGTTTTTCATGGAAAAACAGGTGATGACAGGGGATACCATGTCATTGTCCGGTGGCGAGCGGCAGAAACTGATGATCGCCATTGCGACCCTGCACCAACCGGATATTCTGTTCCTGGATGAAATTACGGCGGCGCTGGACAAGGAGACGGGTGCGGCCCTGTATAAAGATATGCTGGATCATCTGCCAAAGCATACGATTGTTCTCAGCATTGCGCATAATACGCACATTATGCCGTATCACAATCTGCACGCGCATCTGGAAAATCAGGGCGTTACCGTTCGGCGTATTGTGCCGCAAGCGCCGGGCGCTACGCCGACTCCTTCGGTGTAACGGCGCAGGTTAATTCGCTTTTCGCCACCAGTTTGTTGCTGTCGGATCGAATGTCGATATCCCACACGTGTTTGGTGCGGCCCAAATGGACGGGGCGGCATGTGGCGGTGACGAAACCATCCTTCACCGGGCGCAAATGGTTGCACGTGATGGCGGAGCCAACGGCATAATTTTTGTCTGCATCTATGCACATCAATGACGCAATGCTTCCCGCCGTTTCGGCCAGCACGCATGACGCCCCACCGTGAAGTATTCCGTGGATCTGGTGTGTGCGGTGGTCGACCGGCATCCGCAATTTGATAAAATCCGGCCCAATCTCATGAATCTCAATGCCCAGACGATCAAGAATATTATCGTGTGTATTGAAATTACGAATATCTTCAATGGAATAGGGTTTAAACCAGATCATTGCTGTACGTCTCCTCGGTTGTGTGTAGAATCGTACAGGGTATGCGTAAAGTCAACGGGGACATGAATGACATCCGAATCTGCGATTAAAGCGTATTATGAACGGGCTGATCTTTTAGAGTTGATTGATGCAGGTTTGAAAGAGGTGGGTGTTGACCCGTTGCGTCCCGGCCCCGATGATTTGTCCCCGTTTGACGAATTTCATATTGGTGGAAAACGCGCCACGGCCGATTTTATCAATCGGCTGGGATTTCACGCGGGCATGACCGTATTGGACATTGGCAGTGGTCTGGGTGGTCCGGCGCGGTATGTTGCACACGACACCGGGGCCAACGTGATTGGCATCGATTTGTCGCCCGAATATTGTGCCGTTGCCACCGAATTATCCCGCCGCATGGGCATGGGGTCGCGCACACAATTCCGCGTTGGCAATGCCGAAGCGCTGGATTTTGCCGACGCCAGTTTTAACGGCGCCTATACCATCCATACTGGCATGAATATTCTGGATAAAATGGAGTTGTATAAGGCTGTTCACGACCTTCTGAAGCCGGGTGCCGTTTTTGGTATCTATGATGTCATGGCCGGACCAACGGGCAAGGCCCCAGCATTTCCATTGCCATGGGCCGCCACGGTGGAGACAAGCCATTTGGTCACGCCGCCGGATATGGAGATGATGCTAACCTTCTGCGGATTTGAAATTGTGACCAAGGCGGATCAGTCGGCGCAGGCCCTGTCCGCGTTTGAAGCCGCGTCCAAAATCGGTGATCGGCCCGGTCTGGCCCGTGTGATGGGGCCTGAATTCACGCAATCTCTACAAAATCTGGCCGTATCCGTGAAAAACGGGGCCCTTGCCCCGTGGATTTTTGTCGCCCGCCGTGTATAAAGACCCCTGTGAATAACAGGGTACGGATATTGTGGTTGCACGACTTCTTCTAAGCGTTCAGGACGCCTGCGTCAGCTTTGGTGACAAAAAGCTGTTTGATGGCCTGTCTTTTAATATCACCGAAGGCGATAAAATCTGCCTGGTCGGGAAGAATGGCGCGGGCAAAACCACGTTGATGAATATTATCACCGGGACACGTGATCTGGACGATGGAACGCGGTGGCAGTTGCAGGGGATGACCATTGGTTATCTGCAACAGGACATTACCCCAACCAAGGGGCAGAGCGTTTACGATTTCGTCTTCTCCCAATTTTCGACCGAAGAACAAATTGCCGCCAATGCCTATAAGGTCGATATGGTCCTGTATCCGCTGGGTCTGGACCCACAGGCGAAGATGGACAAATTATCCGGCGGGCAATTGCGCCGGGCGGCCATGGCTCGCGCCCTGGTCGAGGAACCGGATATCCTGCTTCTGGATGAGCCCACCAACCACCTGGATCTGGATGTCATTGAATGGCTGGAGGGTATGGTGCGGGCGTATCATGGGGCCGTGGTGTGCATCAGCCACGACAAGGCCTTTCTGAACGCCATTTCCGATAAAGTGTTCTGGCTTGATCGGGGCGCATTAAAGGTTTGCCCTTATGGCTTTAGCCGGTTTGACGAATGGTCAACCATGGTTTTAGAGCAAGAGGCCCGCACCCTGCATAACCGTGAAAAAGCGTTGTTGCAGGAATTGGAATGGGCCAGCCGTGGCGTCAAAGCGCGCCGCAAACGGAACCAGCGCCGCCTGGATTTGGTGAAGGCAGAACGCGACAAGTTTTTTAAAGACAAAGGTGAATTTTTGCGGATGATGGCGAAAATTGAAATTTCGCCCATCGAAACCGAAGTGTCATCAAAAATTGTGGCTGAGTTCTTCAAGGTCAAAAAGGGATTTAACGAAGATGGGCGTGAAATCCCCATTCTCGACCAATTCTCTTTGCGCATTATGCGTGGGGACCGGATTGGTATTTTGGGGCGAAACGGATCGGGCAAAACAACCTTCCTGCGCCTGTTGACGGGTGAATTGGAACCCGACGCCGGCAAGGTGAAAATGTCGCGCGAAATTGAATTTTCGTACTTTGATCAAACGCGCCGTGATTTGGTCCCGGAATGGTCATTGTGGAAGACGTTGGCGCCCGAGGGTGGTGATCATATCAATGTGCGAGGCAATCCGCGTCATGTATGCGGTTACCTTAAAGATTTCATGTTTGATCCAACCATGGCGTTGCAACCCGTATCAACATTGTCGGGTGGGCAGAAGAACCGCCTGATGCTGGCGCGCGTTCTGGCCGATCCGAAAAGCTTTTTGATTTTGGACGAGCCAACCAACGATCTGGATATGGATACGTTGGACATGCTGGAAGAAATGCTGTCGGAATATCAGGGAACCCTGATTATCGTCAGTCACGACCGCGATTTTCTGGATCAAACGGTGACCAAAATTTTGGCGTTTGAAGGGGATGGAAAGATCGAGGGGTATATCGGCGGGTATTCCGACTATTTGGCGGCGCGCGCCGAGCGCAAAGCCCGCATGGGCGATGCCGCGGATACGGCCAAAAAGGCAGGAAAGAAAGAGGGCGGTTCGACGCAGAGTGTCGAAAGCGAACCTGCGCCAGCCAAAACCCGTATGTCTTATAAGCTGCAATATGAGCTCGATAATCTCCCGAAAAAGATTGCCGCGCTGGAAGCCGAAATTGATGAATTGCAGGATGCGCTGGCGGATCCCGATTTATACCAACGCGACCCCGGGGCCTTTGAAAATATGTCGCGCCGTTTGCCCTTGGCGCAGGCGGATCTGGACCATGCGGAAACGCGCTGGCTGGAGCTGGAGGCAATGAAAGCCGAATCGGACTGATTCTCCCGAATCGCGCGAAAGCCTGATTCTATGGGGGTTGAGGCACTTTGGGGTGTCGGTGACCTGCCCGCAGCCCTTAAAAACAAGGGGTTTTTGCCTGTTTTTTGGGGAAAAATGTGCAAAACAGCGTAAAGACAGGGGTTTCGTGCATTTTTTCTATCGACAAAAACCAGCAATCTGGCATTTATCAATGAAAGGTTTTCTGGTGTGATTCTGTTTTACGGGGCCGTAAGCGGCCACGAGGCAGAATGTGCCAGAGGCATATTTCAACAACGATGGAAGAGAGTCCGACAAATGGCTGCTAAAACCGCTGCTAAAACTGCCGCTAAAGCTCCTGCGAAAGCTGCTAAAGCCCCTGCAAAGGCACCTGCTGCTGCCGCTGCGAAATCCGCTACGGCAAAAACAACTGCTCCGACCGTGACGCTGAAACAAATCGGCGCCGAACTGGCCGAAAAGCACGAAATGACCAAGAAGCAAGTAAACTTGCTGATGGACGATCTGGTAGCCCTGCTGGTGAAAAACCTGAAAAAAGGCAACCGCGTTCGTATGGCTGGTCTGGGCATTCTGCAAGTTCGCAAACGCGCAGCTCGCATGGGTCGTAACCCGGCCACCGGCGAAACCATCAAAATCCCGGCGAAAAAGAAAATTGCTTTCCGCGCTGCTAAAGAACTGAAAGAAGCCGTAGGCAAATAAGTTTTGAACTGGCTTTAAAGCCGGTTTAAATCGCAAAGCCCGTTCCGGACCTGTTCGGAACGGGCTTTTGTATGCGTGGATAACGCGCTGAAAATAAACATTTTTATTTGTTTCCTTGCGCATTTAAGGCTTTTATGGCCTACAGGCTTATACTTTTTATAGAAGCATAACGTTTCATATTTTTTTGGTGTTTCGGTGCAAGGTCTTTTGAACACAGACATGCTGACAATTGGGCGGATCTGCCTTTTGGCGCTGACCTATTATGTGGTGGGGCGCCTGGGGCTGTTGCTGGCCGTTCCGCCGGGTTATGCGACGGTGTTCTGGCCCGCATCGGGCATTGCGCTGGCGGTGGTGTATCGCTATGGGTTCGCCATGGCGCCCGGTGTTTTTCTTGGTGCGGCCATTCTCAATCTTTCCATCTGGATTCCACAAACGCCGGATGAACAATTTTCGCGATTGCTGACTAATTCACTGTCGATCGGTTTCGGATCGATGCTGCAGGCCATGGTGGGGGCGTTCATTCTCTACCGCGCGATTGGCGAACGCAGCCGTCTGGAACAGCTCAGCCACATTGTAAAATTCGTCGCTTATGCGGGTGTTCTTGTTTGTTTTGTATCGTCGACATGGTGTGTCGGTACGTTTTATCTGACCGGAACCGTCGCATTACAAAACGCTCCGTTCGTTTGGTGGACATGGTATGCCGGCGACTTGCTGGGCATGATTGTTTTTGCCCCTATCGTCACCTTAATGCTGGCCCCAAATACGGAAGTCCGCCGCAAGGTTTTCGTGGGCGTGCCCATGCTGTTGTTGTTTACAATGGTCATGATGTTTTTCGTCGGCGTACGCAACTGGGATGATAAGCGCACTCAGGCCGAATTTCACCATGATGCCCAGTTGATCAAAACGGATCTGGAAACCCAGATCCATGATTACATGCAGGAGCTGCAGGCTCTACAAAGTTTCTTTAATGCATCCGATGCCGTTGATCGGCGAGAATTTGAAGTTTTCACCTATAATGCCTTTAAGCGCAATCCTGGTATATTGGCGATGGATTGGATGCCACGGGTTTTGGACTCCGAACGCGCGGAATTTGAATCTTTACGCCAGAAGGAATATCCGGGCTTCCATATCAAGGCTCCTGTCGGTCCCGATTTGTGGGAGCGATCACCGCGACGCGATGAATATTATCCGATTGAATTTATCGAGCCAGACTCCTTTAACCGCTATATCGGCTATGATTTAAGTGCGAATGAGGGACGGTACGCGGCCTTTATCCGCGCAAGGGACAGTGGCGAGGCTGTCATTACGTCCCGCATCAAGTTGTTGCCAGATGAAGAATCTGACCAATATGGGTTCCTTCTGGTTCTTCCTGTGTATGAACGGGGGGCGGTGGTCACGAACGTCGTGCAGCGCCGTGATGCTTTAATGGGGTTTGTTGCTGGCGGATACCGGTTTTCCGACACCATGGCCCCTGTTTTTAACCCTTGGGAAAAGCAGGGTGTCGAAGTTCATTTGGTCACCCGTGAGTCGGATATTGAGGAAAGCCTCTATATTTCCTACGACCCGCGCGATTATGGCCCGACGGGCAGTGACCGCGTGGCCTATGAAACCGAAATTCCATTGGATGTTTTCGGAAAACGCTGGGTGTTAAAGGTCTATAAATCGCAAAACTATGTCATGGCCCATGTGAACTGGGCGATCTGGATTGCGCTGGCTGTTGGGATCTTCTTTTCGGCCCTGTGTGGCGTTTTTCTGCTGTTTATTACGGGTTACGCTTCGGGGATTGAGAAAATTGTGACCCGACGCACCGAAGAATTGCGCATGCAGCGGCAGTTCCTGGAGCTGGCCATGGCCGCGACACAGGACGGCGTGTGGGACTGGGATGAAACCCAACGGACCTTGTGGCTGTCCCCCCGCTGGAAAGCGATGCTGGGCTATCGCGACGATGAAATTGAAAACTCCATGAAGGGGGCAGAAAGCGTTATTCATCCAGAAGATTTGTATGAATGGCGTAAACGTATGGCCGACTACATCACGGGTCGGACATCTGAATTTGTAGGAATTTTCCGCTTCTTCCACAAAAGCGGCCATATTCAATACGTGCTGAGCAGGGCCATCGCTGAACGGGATACAACAGGGCATGTGATCCGTATTGTGGGTGCCCACACCGATGTGACGGAAATTGAACAGGCCAACCGTAACTTGAAAAAAGCGCGGGACGAAGCCGACAGCGCCAACCGGGCGAAGAGCGATTTCCTGGCGAATATGAGCCACGAAATTCGTACGCCGATGAATGGTATTATCGGTATGACGCACCTGTTGCTGGAAACAAAACTGGATTCGCGCCAGCGCCATTATGCACAGACCGTGGGGCAATCGGCGGAATCTCTGCTGCAGATTATCAACGATATTCTCGATTTTTCGAAAATTGAGGCTGGCAAGATGGAATTGGAAAACATTCCATTCGATTTCCAGCTCCTGTGCGAAGATGTAGCGGAAATGATGTTTGTCCGGACACAGGAGAAGGGGATCGAATTCCTTCTGTCCTGGGATCCGGATTGTCCGCAATTTATGTTTGGCGATCCGGTGCGTATTCGCCAGATTTTGTTCAATCTGTGTGGCAATGCCATTAAATTTACAGACGAAGGCTATGTGCTTGTAAAGGTCAAGCATCTGGGCACGCGTGATGGTCATACAGATTTGCGGATTTCTGTGGTCGATACCGGTATTGGTATTGCGAAGGAAAAACAGGCCTTGGTTTTCAACAAGTTTGATCAGGCCGATGGATCAACAACGCGCCGTTATGGTGGTACGGGGCTGGGCCTGACGATCAGCAAGCAATTGGCCGAATTGATGGGCGGGCATATTTCCCTGACCAGCGAACCTGGTGTGGGATCGACGTTTTCCATCCACTTGACCCTGTCGGTGGCACCGCGCCCGAAATCCTATGTCCGTGCACCGGAATTGGATGATTTTGACGGGACGGGCATTCGTGCGCTGATCATTGATGACAATATTATGTCGTGTGAAATCTTCGACACTTATTTGTCCTCCATCGGCATGAATGTTGAAACGGAAAGCAATCCCTATAACGTTCTCAGCAAAATGGAACGGGCGGTGGACGAGGGGCGTCCTTATGGCGTTCTGATTGTTGATTATGCGATGCCGGGCATGGATGGCATTTCACTGTGCTCACTGATTGCGCAGAACAAAAAAATTCAGGGCGCAATCGCGATTATGGCGACATCGCAGCCAGGCCGTACGGATGTCGAACGTATGCAGCGGGCTGGGATTAAGGGATATTTGAGCAAGCCTGTTCGTCCGTCGGAGCTTATTTCCGTGATTGCCACATTGTGGAAGGCGCAAAAGACGGGCGAAGACATGGGGCTGGTGACACGTTTCACGCTCGATGAACAATGGGCTGGGCGCATTCGCGGCCCGGATGACTTGTACTTCAAGGACACCCGTGTACTGGTGGTTGAAGATAACCAAGTCAACCAAGAGGTGATGGTGGCAATGCTGGATCACTATGGTATTCGCTCTGCTGTCGTCGATAATGGTCGTGATGCTGTTCGCATTATGCGCGAACAGAATTTCGATCTGGTCTTTATGGATTGCCAGATGCCGATTATGGACGGTTACGAAGCCACGCGTACCGTGCGCAAGGAAAAGGGTGGGCAGGACATTAAGATCATCGCCATGACGGCAAATGCCATGAAGGGCGACCGGGAAAAATGTATTGCGGCCGGTATGGATGATTACTTGTCCAAGCCGGTGGTTGAAAAAGATCTTGAGGCGATACTGGCAACCTGGATTGCGGAGGAGAAGCGAACGCAACGCGATAAAAATGGTGATGCGAACGAGGATGCCGGAGTTGTTGGTGCGGCTGGAAATATTGATAGCAATATTCTCGATATGGATGCGATTCGTAAATTGCAATTCATCAGCCGGGAAAAATTCCCGCAAATCGTGACCATGTTCCTGAACAATGCCGATCGCATTATTGGGGAAATTAAAACGGAAGTTGCCGCCGCCATGGATCATGCCGGGGGTGGGAATGGCCATTTTGATACCATCGCCCATCTGGCCCATTCCCTGAAATCCAGCGTAGGGCAGTTGGGGGCCATGGGGCTGTATGACCAGGTCGTAGAAATTGAAACACTGGCCAAAGCCCGTAAACGCGAAGATATTCGCGACCGCATGCCACAGCTTCATCAAACCTTCGCAGACGTGCGGCAGGAACTGGAAAAACTTTTGGCACAAAGCTGATTCCTAAATAAAAAAGCCCGGCACACGCCGGGCTTTTTCGTAATGGTTTTATTTTTTAAAGCGTGTCTTCGCGAACAAATTTCAACGCTTGGTTCTGACATTGGAAGACGCTACGTTTTCCACCGCCGTTATAGTAGGTGTAGTGGCCTTGCGGGACAATCGTTTGTCCGGATTTGCATGATCCACCCAAGCTGCCATCGCCACAGGAAATGCCATTGATCGGACCGCAACCCAGCAAGTTGGCAGGGTCTGAGCAATAGGAGTTTGTCAAACCCGCTTTCAGCGCTGTTTTGAAGTTGCTCGAATCCGCGGCCAGATTGACAACCACCCCTTTCAAGCCGTAGCTGCGAATAAAGTTCGCATAGAAGGCGCTTGTAGAGGGCAGGCCCGCATAGCTGAAGTCTGTTGCCAGAACAATCAGGTTTGCGTTTGCGGCCTTCAATTGCGATGCCAGCGTCGCCGGAGCAACGTGATGGTGTGAAATCGCATCCGTTGCCAAAACGATGTTCAGCGGTCTGTCGGTTTGGCCTTTGAATTCGGCGATCGTCCGGGAAATTGCGTAATATTGCGATTCCTCCCAGTCACCACCATTCCATGCGGTCCATGAAGCAATCTCATTCAAAATTGCGGCCTTGGACGTGGATACATCACGCAGGTTCAGCTCGTTTCGGTAAGGCCAATCGCCTGGCGTACAGAACGTGCAAGACTGGAAGTCGGTAAAGCTGGTCAAACCTACTTTCCATCCCTTGAAGTCGGCATCGTTTAAAACGGCGCTCATGTTGTTTTTCAAGTTTGGCAAGTCATCCCAGTACGAACCGGACAAATCCTGTACCAGAACCATGGCTCCCTCGCTCGACATGGCATTACATGTTTCCATGCTTGCTTTGGCACTGGCCATACAGTTGGGTGACTTCCCACCTTCACCTGTGGCCTGACATGTCCATGCCCATGAACCACCACCGCTCGGAACTTTTGATGGCGTGCCAAAGGCGCAGAGGGAGGCGTGGCTGATTTCGCTGGCGCTGGTATAAGTGCGACCATTGGCCGTACCGCAAACGCCATCAATGACCTGCGTGGCATAGCATTGTGCCGCTGGTTCAATGTCCTTCGGATCGCCCTCACATTCCCAGTGATAGGTTTTCAAACCAGACGCGGAATTGATTTTTTCTACAATTTTCGTAGGCCCGCCGACGACGCACTGGCCATAGGGGACGGCCAGAATGGCGGCTGCATCGGCATAATAGCCCTTATGCGCCGCACCACAATGGCCGGGGGCAGGGAACATTTTCTCTGGCTTTTCGCCTGCGCACAGGGAAACGGTTGTAGGGTAACACGCGCTTTCAACTGCTGTCAGAACAGCAGGCTTGTTCATAATGAATGCGTCCCAATCCGCAAAAGATCCCGGAGGGCCTGCAGGCATCATCAGATCTTCACCGGCGCCGGAATCGCGTTGAATCCATTTCAGGCGGTTGGGCTCGCCAACAGCACCGCGGTCAATATATTCGAGATAGGACGATGCGCCGGTTTGAATGCGGAACATATCGTCGTTTTTGCTGGGGTCCGAATGGGCCCCTATGATTTTCGGCGTTGCAGAATCGTCAAAGACGCAATGCTGTTTGACCGAATATTGATTGCCATTTTCATCCTGTGGGCTTTTCAGGCTGGTAATCCGTCCGCCAACGCATTTTGACTCTGCTGTGGCGCTAACGTGGGTTGCGCCGACGGGCATTGCAGGGACGTAGTATGATATTTCATAGATATCTTGCCCCAGACGCGTGCCAATTTTTTTGTATTTGGGGTCATATCCTTCCTTGCGAAGATCGGCCAGCATATTATTCAAATCGCTGGCGTGGACTTCGGGGTACGTATAGTCAAACGCATCATAGCAGTTTCCGGACAGCGATCCATTTACAACGGTCCATTGTCCTGCGCTACATTCAACAGTCGCGCTGGCTTCGGCCTTGCTTTCCTCGCTTGGGGGAAGGGTGATTTTGATCGTTGTTCCCAAACGGGAATACACGTCAACCGTGGATTTTTTCGTCCCGTCTGTGGGCCTGAATTTATAGTTTTCCTGCTTTTCGGTGTAGGTTTTCACCGGGGATACATCCTGCGCATATGCGACGGATATTGCGCCAGAGAAGACCAATGCGCACCCGGTAACCAGAAGAAGAAAGGAATATGATTGTGCTCTACCCATCACTCAACGTCCCCCACTGACGTTACATCCAAAAAACAAAGATTCTTTTTATACTTAGGGACCATTCTAATCCCTAAATGTTTATCATTTTGTTAATAATGCGGGTGTGTGCCTATTCGTAGAAGAAGACGGAAGCCCTGATTTTCTGGCCTTCCATCTCGGTTCCGGCTTCGACGCGGTCTTCGCTCTTGATCTCTCCCCCGGCTGTGGCGGAGGTTTTACCGGCAAAAACCTGTCCCGAGGCTTTGACCTGGACCGTATCGTCCAGAGAATCCACGGCGACGGTCCCATTGACGTGTAATTTGGCTTTAGGCTGGGCCTCGCCGATGCCGACATTGGCATTGTTTTTGTTGGCAATTTCCAGGCCTGAGGCCGTCGGGGCGGCGACCCAGACGCTGGTTTCGCGTGGATACAGGCTGTAAACCAGACGATCGTCGAAGTGGTTTGCGCTGTTCACATCGTTCATGGTGGCATAGTCAAGATCGGTAAAAACAGCGTCACCGTCACAATTCTCAATATCGGCCGCCCCACCGGTGCAGGCGGTTCCAATGGCGGCTGACAGAAGGCTGCGCGCCCCTTTCCCATCGGGGCCGTGGTTAACCAGTACAAACGGAACGGTCCGCTCCTCACCATTTTTATTGACGATCCGCACGGCGGTGGCATCGGTAAAACCATCCGTTTGCGTCAACGAAGCGGTCACGGCATAGGTCATTTTACGGTCAAAAAAATCAGCCGCCAGGTGGTATGGCAGGTTCAACGCATGCACCGGCACCATTCCCTGCACCACGCCGCTGCCTGCGGGGCATCCCGTCGTCATTTCTTTGCCAAAATCATTGTTGTCTGGCGTTAGAGTTGGATCAGCGGGGCAGGGAAGGCGGTTGTTCTGTTCGGCATAGAATGCGAGCGCAGAGGTGATCCGTTCCCGGGTTTGAAATTCCTCCCGCACGGCCTTGTCATTCTTGTAACTTGTGTAAACATGCAAAATCCCGCTCAGCAAAAAGCCAAGGATCATCATCGAGATTGCCATTTCAATCAGGGTGAAGCCGGATTGTGACGCTCGTGTATCGCAGAGGCGGTCTGTACGAATCATGTTATGCCTCCCTAGTTGCATGCCGAAATATCAATATTATAACAAAAACGCCCCGCGCGGATAACTTCTCCGGCCTCGGCGGCGTCTTTGGTGATGATATTGCGTTCAGCTTCGACACGATCACCGCGGATTGTGGCATTGGTTTGGGCTTCAATTGTGCCGCGCGTGATAATATCGCCAGATGCGCTGGCACCGCCAGCATCAACATTCAGGTTACCGCCACGAACACTCAATTTTGCATCGGGATTGTCGACGCCGATGCCGATATTGCCCGTGTTTCGGCTGACAATGTTTACACCGGAATCATCCGGTGTAATAACCCACAGGGTTGTTTCCTTTTGGACCAAGCTGTAAATCACGGAATCGTCGAAATGGTTTGCGTTATTCACATTGTTGAGCGGCGCGTAAGGAAGATCACGGAACGCAACATCGCCATCGCAGTTTTCTGAATCTGCTGCGGCTGACCCACAGGCAACCGTTACCGTCGTCCCATCGACGCGATAGGCACCTTTCATGTCCGGACCGTGACTGATCACAATGAAGGGGGCGGTTTTATCGGTATCGACGATGGTGTTCGATGCGTCTCTGCCTCTACCGCGGATCTGGATTTCGTTGGCGCCGGTGTTGAATGTGGCCGTGTTTGTTTTTGTGCCAGTTACGGCATAAAGCAGTTTGTTTTGATATCCATCGCCAACCATTTCGAATGGTAAGTTCAAATCAAAAACTGGTAAGGCGCCTTGGGCAACCAGTGTTGTGTTACAGGTCGCGGCGGCCTTTCCAAAATTGGCATCCTGTGGGCGCAGATCGAGGCGCGCGGGGCAGGGGTAACGACCATTTTTCTGCAAATACACGGCCATGGCGGATGTTATTTTTTCCTGGGTGACGCGCTCTTCAACATTGGAGCGTTCGGTTCTGTAGATATCGTAGAGCTGGATGAAGGCGCTGGCCAACAGCCCGATAATCGCCACACCAATCGCCAGCTCGATCAATGAAAATCCAGCTTGCGAAACGTGTGATTTGTGTGTGTGTGGCGTCCACTTTTTCATCATCATTGGCAGTCCGCAGTCAGGGCAGGTTTATAGCAGAATTTGGGGGCAATCGCCTGGCCGCCGCCCAAACCGTCTTCGACAACAATATTTTCCTGCGCGATTACAGTTGTATCGGCTTTGACCTGTGATTGTTCAAGGCTGGCTGCTGTTGTTCCTACAGCTCTTAAATCGCCATCAATCTCAACGTTGCCGCCATAAACGCTCAGGCGGGCCTTGTCGTCAATTCCGGCTGTTCCAGGGATGCCAATGCTCAGCGACTGAGATGTTTCGGTGTCCAGAACAACGTTACGGTTGTCAACACTGGCTCCTTGGGCCCAACGCCATACGTCTTTTTCACGCAAATAACCGTTGAGTGAGAATTCAACGCGGTCATCAAAATGGTTGTTGTTGTTCATATCACCCATACCGGCAAACGGCATGGCGCGGAATACGGCGTCATTGTCACAATTTTCATTGTCGAGCGCCGATGTTGTTCCGCAGTTAAATGCGCGCACGCCGCTTTCATCAACCCATGCGCCTTTGGTGTCCGGCCCGTGACTCAAAACCACAAAGGGGACAAGGTCGGCGGTGGCCTGTTGTCCGTTGCGGTTGATAATTCGTATATTGCCGGACACGGGGTCCTGACTCAGCTTTGTTGCATCACGGGTCACGGCATAAGTGAGTTTCGTTCCATAGATATCACGACCTAAACTGTCGACCACGCATTTGCGGCTGGTTTCTGTTACGTTTAATGTGTTGCGATCCGCTTCTGTATCCTGGTCGAAATCACCATAATCGGCGTAGTTCGCATCGTTATCGAAGAAAATTTGTTGAACGCTGTTCAGCTTGTTTTGAAACACTTGTTTCAAGTTGTCTGGTAAGTCAGCATCATCTGTTTCCGTGCATCCCATCGCGCGGTTCAACGCGCGCACCGGTACGGAGCCAATAATCACCGTTCCGCTGCCAATGCCAGGTGCGGCCGCTCCGCCTGCTGGGGCCATGCAATTTCCACCTGCATCAAAGTTTGGTTCTCCATAATTGGGGTCGCCGGGACGCAAGGTTGGCGATGCCGGGCAGGGGTAGAAACCATAGATACGATAGTATTCGGCCATGCCCAGAAGGACGGAATCAAAAATCCCGTTCATGCGCGCACTTTTAATCTCGCCGTCCTGGTTGAGGATGTTAAACACGGCCCCCATGATCAGGCTGGTGATCATGACGACAATAACCATTTCAAGCAGGGTAAACCCCCCCTGTGCAGAGGGAGTGAGCGATGGGTTTTTCACTGTGCTCAGCCGAGTGTGCATACGCAGTATCCAGTCCTTACACCAATACTCATAAAGATGTACTTTTCTGATCTCGTTTCAATGCGGAATTATGTGTGAAATCAAGAGGAAAGCACGTGTGATTGGCCGCAGTGACCGAGATTCAACGCAATTTTATCAATCAATGTTTAATGGGGTGTTAAATAACGGGCTTTATTGAAAGACAATAAAGCCCGTTATTGTGTAACTTATTTATATTCGCATATTGCATATTCTCTATCGATGCTTGTTTCGCCACCGCCACAGGAGAACATCTTGGACGTATAACGCAAGTCACCCTGTGTCCCCGTGCCACCCATATTGGCATATTCATATTGGTTGTAACACTTGCCACCCACTATATAGCGGATGCCACTGACATAGCTGCCACACCCTTTTTCGGGCGTCCGCCGCCGCCGCGGCAGTAGTCGGCACGGTCAATGATTTTGTTGTTGCTGTCATAGGTACACACCAATTGCTTTTTGCGTGCGCCGCAGACCTGTTCAACATCATCGGTGCCAATGCAGCCCCAATGATAAGCAGCATCGGAATCTGCAATATTGCGATAGGATCCAGATGTACAACCATTCCCGGAATTAGCAGGTTGAGCGGAGTAGGATCCCTCAAAGACAGCGCAGACGCCCGGCGTGGTGACGACAACCTTCTTCTTCACGCTACAGGTACGGTCAATCTTGTCGGTTCCTGTGCAAGCCCAGCGGAAGGCTGTTTCCGTATCGCCAAGGTCTTTATACGAACCAACAGCGCAGCCGGATGCCGCATTGCTGGCCGGTTGGGTTGAAAATTCGCCTGTATAACCTTTGCACTCACCGGAGTTCAAGACAATTTTCTTGGTCGCGGCGCAGGTGCGTGCAATCCCATCCGTTCCCGTACAGGCCCAGCGATAGGACGTATCCGTATCGCTCAGGTCGCTATAGCTCCCGGCACCACAGGCGTTGGCGGTATTGGTGGCCGGTTGGCTGGTATATTCCCCGTCATAGCTGGCGCATGAACCCGGCATCGAACAGGTGACCTTCACACTGGTCCCATGGCCCCAGGCGTGCATGTCCGAACTGCTATACCGGCGGCTGGACGGCGGAAACTGTCCGTGGAATTCGCCCGGCCACGTGCTGGTCTGCCATCCATTTTGGGCCTGCGGCGACGACGCCCAGATACGGTTGTTGATCACCGCCGGACCTTTTTGATTTAGGATAATGCTGCCCTGAAAATTGGGTTTGGAGTAAATAGTCACGGTTGTGTCGCGTCCGATGGCAATGCCATCAAATGTAAAGGCGTCGGCATTCGCAAAAGGCTGAGAGCGGGCATACTCACCCGGGCCAACCATATTGGACGCAAAATCCGTTACCCCAATCTGGCTGAACCAGAACGGAACCGGGTCCTTGCCAATCAGCATACCAGAGACGTGGAAGAAACAGTAATTGGACGGCGGTGCCGTTTCACCGACCGGTGGTGGTTCCGGGCGGACAATGTCTTCGGATTGTTTGGTCGCAGAGCAGGAATCTGTTTTTTCACTGCTTGGAATCCCTTTACAGCTCCAGACAAATTTATTGCCCGATTGTGTAATCGCGGTTGGAATACCGACATAGCAGCGTGCGCTGGCGTGGATGCTGGCAATATCTTTGTACGTTCCACCATTCGCCGATCCGCACAGCCCGTTGACGGGTGGTTCCGGCGAAGGTGGCGGTGAGCCCGCGCACAGGGAGAACTGTGCCGGGAAGCAGGCGCTCTCCGTGCTGACAACGCCTGTTGGTGGTTTGCGCACGAAATCTTTATAATCGGCCAGCGAAGATTCTGGGCCGCTGGGGATCATGACGGTGCCGTTGGGATTATACCCGGACTCGCGTTCGACCCATTTCAATTTACTGTTATCTCCCATTGGAATTTTGCCGTACTCCATGAACGCCCCGTTGGACGTATATCCATTGGCGGATAACATCTTGAACATATCATCGCCGGTATTGGCGCTGATTTGCGATGGTGTCTGTTCGTCAAAGGCGCAAAGCTGCTTTTCCTTTGGCGAGAGCATGTTGGCGCTTGTGCATTTACTGTAGTCATCGGCGGCAACATCGGCGGCCGTGGCTTTCTTCATCACCTGATAACACAGATTTGTAACCTCGCCATTGGTGTTGGCCTTGATGGTTTGGCTGGTGATGGTTTTTCCGGCCAGATGGGTGGCCTTAATCGAGGCAACATCGCGCGTTGGCACGTCATAGCAGAAATTGAAATTATAACAGACACCAGTAACATCTTTGTCAACGGACGACCATTTGCCGCCGATCGGTGCGCCACAATAAACTTTTGCTGTCGCACTGCCGCCTTGTTCCCCTGTGAACGTGATCGTTACAGATGATTTGTCGCGGGAATATTCATCCAGCTTGTAGGGGGATGCTTTTGGCGGGTGGTCTTTGGGGGTTTCTGCCGCGTAAACGGGTATTGCCATGACACAGAGGACAACGCAGGAAAAGAACGCAGAAACAAAGATACGCTTACTCATATAGAAACCCCTTCTAATCCATGTTTTCGCGCATGGGTAGTGCAGTGTCCTAAAATTGTAATGTGCAATGCGTTAATTTTAAATAAATTGTTCTTTATTTTCCGTAGGTTGCAACACAAAAGCCCTATCCATAGGGATAGGGCTTTTGTGTTGGTCCCAATAATAGCGGGTGATTATGGGGCGATGTAGGGGGCGGCAATCTTTAAAACCCGCCGCACTTTATCCAGATCAAAGTGATCATCGGTGCGCACGCCTGTTTCCATGTCGATCCACGTGGTGTGGCCGTTGGCGACTTTTTCGATCATATCAATATTGTTTTGAACATTGTCCGGGTTCATACCGCCGGCATAGCCGCAAAAATGGCCAGACAAGGGGGCGTCCCAACTGTCGGGGCTGATCCCGCGGCCTGCGGATTCATCGAACAGGACGGCATGGTTGGGAACATCGGACAAGAGGGGGAGTAGGCCCGCTTTGTCTTTTGTGTATTGGATAATGAATTGATGCTGAGGGTTTTCCCGCACGCGTGCCACCAGCTCGGCCGGATCATAGCGTCCTTCGACGTCCCCAAATTTCAGGTTTAGTTGGATACGTTGGAAACCGGACATTAAATCCAGAATATCGTGCTCACCACGAATAAACCCGAGGAAGCCGCCGTCGCACAAATGCATGGCAGTATGTGGGCCTTTGTAATTCTTGGAAAAGTTCCGAATCCACTCCGCTGTGGGAAAGCGGGCTTGTCCAGCGCGTGCGGGTAAGAGCAAAATGGCCCATTCGACGAAAGGAAAATCTGCGGCAATTGCGTTCAGGTCGTCCACGCTGGTTTCATCGTCGGCACCAGTGATCGAACAATATTTTAACTTCATCGCGCGCGCTTTCTATTGGGCATTTCAATCTGACGCTGATTATGGGGAAGGGGGTGGGTATTCTCAACAGAATTTGACAGGTTGTAATTATTTACATAATATGCAGAAAGTTTTGATGGCGCGCGAGTGTGAAAATGCGAACTTTTCTGGCAAAACAATGGCTTGTCCACCAATTTCGGACCAATAAACCAGTGGCAGAACCCTATGGTGGGGATGCCGGGGTCCTCTTGGCTGAAACGCCTGCGGGTTTTAAACGTCTGGCTGATCCCAATGTGCGCGCTGTGGTCTGGGTACCTCGGGATGGTTTTATGCAGGACAGTGCGGCGGATATGCGTGCAAAAATACAAAATTTGGACCCGGATGATCGCGATGTCTTGGCGTCGGCTGTCCTGATCCAGCATGGGCAACATGTTTCCGAAGATCAGAAAACCACTCTGGCCGCACGCGGACTGAAATCTGTTTTCAAACAAACATCGGGCTTTATGCGGGATCGTCTGGACCTGATCCATGCGTTCCATGTCGCTGACGGGGCCAGCTATATCCTGCCGGTGGCAACGCTGATGAATGATAAAAATGATTCCATGAATAATGCGGGCAATCATATGCACCGGGAACAGGCCGTGACGCAAATGCTGCACGTGCCGATTGGGCCGGGTACCGTGTGGTTGGATGATCGCGGTGAAAATGTATCTTTGCCGGAAAATGGCTTCTTGCTGTTCAAGGGCGTCTTTTCAAAAGATCCGGAAATGGCGCTTTGGCATCGATCGCCCATCTATTCCACGCCGCAACCGCGGATGATTTTTTCATCATTTGGTGGTGCTTAACCAGCCTGTCGGATCACATCCAGAAATGCGGGCGCGTACCGATCCAGTTTGGATTGCCCCACACCCGGAATTTGTGCCATGGAATCCATGTAAATGGGACGGCGTGTGGCCATGGCGATTAAAGTTTTGTCATGGAAAATAACATAGGGCGGTAAATTGGCTTCGCGCGCAATTGACAGGCGCAGGGCTTTGAGCGATTCAAACAACACCCGATCGGCGTCGTTTTCCAACTCGGCCAGCGCGTTTCCAGCCTCGCGGCTTTTGCTTTGACGGCTTTCCTTCTCACGCGGAAGGCGGAGCTGCAACGTGGCTTTGTCTTTCAGAAACTGCATTCCATCCGTCGTCATCTTTAATCCGCCATGCCCCTCCAAATCAACGAAGATCAGGTTGGCGGCGACCATCTGGCGGATAAAGCTTTCCCATGTGCGACGATCAATGTCGGTGCCAATGCCCCAGGTGCTGAGCTGGTCATGGCTGTGTTTATCGGTCTGTGGTGTTGGTGTTGCCGTTAGAACGTCAATAATATGCTTTCCGCCAAACATATTCCCGGTGCGATGAATGCACGACAGGATTTTCTGCGCCGGGATGGTTCCGTCAATGCTTTGCTGCGGCGACAGGCATGAATCGCAATTCCCGCACGGTGCTGCGTCGTCTCCGAAATATTGCAGCAGGATCTGGCGACGGCAATGGGCGGCCTCGCAATAGCCGAGCAATGCGGTCAGCTTATGGTGTTCCACGCGCTTTTGTTCGTCCGGTGCATCGGAATTGGTGATCATCTGACGGCGCAGGGCGACATCCTGCAACCCGTACAGCATCATGGTGGTTGCGGGTAGACCATCGCGTCCGGCGCGTCCTGTTTCCTGGTAATACGCCTCGATATTCGCGGGCAGGTCCAGATGCGCCACAAATCGCACGTCGGGCTTGTTAATCCCCATGCCAAAGGCAATGGTGGCGACAATAATAACGCCTTCTTCTTTCAGGAAACGGTTTTGATGGTTGGCCCGCGTGCGCGCATCCAGCCCCGCATGATAGGGCAGGGCCGTGTAGCCTTGGTCCAACAGCCACTGCGCCGTTTCATCCACCTTGCGGCGGGACAGGCAATAGATAATGCCGCTTTCCCCACGCGGGCGATCCTGTAAGAACGCCAGCAATTGTTTTTTCGGGTTATCCTTCACCGCCACATCATATCGAATATTCGGGCGGTCAAACCCGGCGACGAAAATCTGGTCCAGTTTTAACTGCGCCATAATATCGCGACGTGTTGGCGCGTCGGCGGTTGCGGTCACGGCAATGCACGGCACATGCGGGTACCGATCGCGCAACGCCGACAACATCCGGTATTCGGGCCGGAAATCATGGCCCCATTGCGATACGCAATGCGCCTCATCAATCGCGATCAAGGCAATGTCGATATGGTCCAAAATATTCAGGATCGCATCCGTGACCAACCGTTCCGGTGCGATATACACCAAATCAAGTTGCCCATTCTGCATGGCGGACAACGCCTCCTGCATCTCCTGCCAGCTCAGCGAAGAATTCAATGCCGCCGCCCGAATGCCCAATTCGCGCAGCGCGTTCACCTGATCCTGCATCAATGCGATCAACGGCGACACGACAATGCCTACACCGGGGCGGCACAGGGCCGGAATCTGATAACACAGCGACTTCCCCGCGCCGGTGGGCATCAGGGTGCAACAACTCCCCCCCGCCATCACATGCTCAATCACCGCCTGCTGATGCCCGCGAAATGAATCATAACCGAACACGGTTTTAAGGACTGTGTCGGGGGTGTGGGCGGGTGCGTTTTGTGTATGGGCGAACATCCTGCTTTTTAACATGGGGTTCCACAGGGTAACAGCTATATTCCGCCGTTTTTTGATAAAGTTCTGTGGATATTGCAATGTTTAGCGATGCGTGATGGGCGCAATTATCCTTTTATTCCAAACCATCCGACAATCATAAACGCTTGGAAGAACCGAACCGGCTGTTCAATCCCGCTGGAGCGAATGAAATTTTCCGTTTCCTCTGGAGATGTGACGGAAAGAATATTCTTTAGTAAGTGTGGAATGTTTTTGATTGAATCGTCTGTGCCCCCCATTTGCATCTGCAACGTTTTCCATGCGCGTAGCATATCCGGAAATTCCGCGGAATTCAGATCGGAGCTGATTTCTGTATTGATAAAATATCCGCCTGTTTTCAATCGCTGTTGCATGTCCGTGTAGAATGCAATCCGTTCATCACGCGGTATGAAATGTCCGACAAGGATGCTCAGGACCGCGTCAAATTTTTCTGTATTGGAAACGTCATGGATATATCCATGGATCAATTCACAGGGGTTGGAAATGCCTGCATTCTTTAAATTCTGTTTGCATACCTCCAGCATTTCCATTGATGGGTCAACGCCAACGAATGACCATTTGGGGTATGCGCGGGCCAGTGACAGAATCTCGGCTCCGGTCCCGACCCCAACACACAAAATCCGTGCATCGGTGGGCAGGTCCTTTAACAGGAGACGGATCAGGAAATGCATATTATCCGCAATGGCGGCAAGCTTGTTGTTTCGCTCATCGTAGGATTTCGAAATGTCTGCAGTGAAAAAATTAGTCATTGAACGCCCCGTGCGACTGGAATTTCCATGCCAACGGTAACGGCGCGAATCGGTAAATGGAAGTGTGAAATGAGTGGCGGTGTGCGTAGTCATCGCCGAACTGTTCTCAACAGAATTCCCTGTTTTTCAGGGAAAATACAGGGAGTTCTGTCGGAGTGCTGTTAAGCGATGGCGCGGGCTATTGTGTATTACATAATGCAAGATGAGGCCCGTGCTAACAATGCGTGTCTTAATTAATTACGCAGTGCCCAAACGTGATTCAGAATTTTTGCGGCCAATGTAGCCTTGTCTTGAGGAAGGAAACGCCCATAGTGCTTGGCAACCATATCCAGAACATGTTTGTTTGATCTAAATCAATGTTTCCCCTTGGGAAACATAATAGGAGTCGTTTTGTTATGTTGTCTTATTACGATGCTGTACAGCTTTTGCAGAAGATGGCGCTTTCTGTGGCGCCGTTGGTTGAGACCGTTCCCCTCGCGGAGGGGATTGGGCGTATTTGTGCCCAGGATGTGCATGCGCCCATTGATATACAGCCTTTTGATAATGCTGCCATGGATGGCTTTGCCGTAAAAGTCCATGATGTAGAGGGCGCAACAGAAGATCATCCCGTTCGGTTGCGAAAATGCGGGGTTGTCGCGGCGGGGCGGAATACAGATCATGTGGCTCTTGAGGCAGGAACCTGTCTTCATGTTATGACCGGGGCTGCGATTCCCGATGGGGTTGAGGCTGTTGTCCAGATTGAGGACGTGTGTGTAGAGGGTGATATTGTTCGCTTTATGCGCCCGGCAACAGCGGGCCAGCATATTCGGCGTGCCGGCGAAGACTTCATGCAAGGTGATAGGTTGCTTTCTTGCGGAGATACCATCACGGTTGCTCATATATTACCTTTGGCGACGTTAGGCGTTGCCACTGTAACCGTTTTCAAAAAACCAAAAGTTTTATTCATTCCAACTGGAACCGAGATTGTGGACGATTTGAGCCAGTCTTTGCAGCATGGCGAGATTTATAACTCAAATAAATTTTATACAGTCGCGTTTCTTGCTTCTTGTGGTGCTGATGTTGTGGTGCACGATACAATCCGTGATGATGTTGGGGCTTTTGTGGACGCACTCCGTCAGATTGATGGTCAAGGGTATGATGTTATTGTTTCCTCTGGCGCTGTTTCAAGCGGGAGTTTTGATTTCGTCCGTGATGGTTTGGAACAAGCGGGTGCTGAGGTTCTGTACCATAAAATAAAATTAAAACCGGGAAAGCCGAATTTATTGGCCCGGATGCCTGGGGGAGGCGTGTATTTCGGGTTACCGGGAAATCCTGTCGCAACAGCGGTAGGGTTGCGTTTTTTTGTTGCGGAATACTTGAAAACCATGCGGCGGCAAAATGCGTATGAGCCGGTTTATGCGCGCGTTGTAAATGGGTTTTACAAGAAATCCGGTCTGCATATGATTTTGAAAGGGCGTATGGAATACTGGGATGATGGATCCATTACTGTTGATATTCTCGATGGTCAAGAATCATTTAAGACCAGCCCGTTTCTCAATATGAATTGCTGGGTTCATATGCCGGAGGATGCTGATACGATAAAATCTGGCGATGTTATTGAAACGTTCCCTTTAAATATTTAGGCTTAATTCAATGGGCATGTCCCACACCCATTATCATGCCGGGGGCACATTGCTGCGGTATCAGAATCGCAGAAGTGACATAGGGAATAAGCGTCCTTCATGCGTATTTTTTCGTCTGATACATTGATTCCCATAGCTTGCATCTGCTTGAGTGTGCGTGAAAATGTCTCTGGCGTCATTCCCAGGTAATTGGCAATGATCTGTTTTTTAAATGGCAATGTGAACTCAAGATCATCGTGCCCCGCTTCAATATGTTTGGACAGAAAGTAATATCCGACCCGCTGTAAAGGGGATTTGATGTTCATGGCATCAATCTGATGCATCGCGCCCTTATAGTGGCGCGTGACAATACGCAGGATGTTTACTGCGAACTGTGAATCGTCCAGAACGTGTTGGCGTACGATTCGTTCCGGCATTAGCATCAATTTACATTTTGTCAGAGTCTGCGCAGCGATGGGTGAGGGGCCCCCCATAAAAAGAACGGCCTCCATACAAGTTCCTCCCGGCTCAAGAAGCCGGATAACCGCCTCGCCACCGTCTTCGTTTAGGCGAAAGGTTTTCAGGGTTCCCTCGATAACGAGATATATCCCTTCGGGCGTATCCCCTTGTTGGACAAGGAGATGGGAGGGGCCATACTCCTGCATGACAGAATGCGAGAGAATTTTTTGCAAACTATCCTCACTCAAGCTATCGAAGAGTTGAGGCGGTGTGGACCCGGTAAAATTTTGTGGTAACGTTATCATAAATTTAAAGTATTTTTGGATTTTTCATATCGTTGCTATCTTGATCTGAATCAAGTAAGGCCCTAGGCGTACATGCAATATTAGAAGGAAAGGGAAGGTAAAGATAGCCTTTCTCGATAAAAGACCGCGGGGTCTTTCAAATCTATGACCGGAATCGGACCATGAATTTTAAAACCAAACAAAAATGCGCCCTTTCCCTGACCACACTGGCGTTTACAGCCTGTTTTGCTGTGTGGACAATTTTTGCCATTATCGGTGTGCAGATTAAGCAGGATATGGGGCTGACTGACACGCAGTTCAGCCTTCTGATCGGGACGCCGATCCTGACGGGGTCTTTGGTTCGCCTATTTTTGGGTATTTGGGCCGACCAATATGGGGGGCGCCCTATTTTTCTGTCCGTTATGTTATCGTCGGCATTTTTTACATGGTGTCTGACCTATGCCGACACATATGAAATGCTCTTGTTGACAGCATTAGGAGTTGGTTTAGCGGGCGGAAGTTTTGTTGTCGGTGTGGCCTATCTGTCGAAATGGTATGAAACAGAGCGTCAGGGGACCGCTCTTGGCGTTTATGGTATGGGAAACATCGGCGCGGCCGTTACGAAATTTATCGCGCCATTCGTGATGGTATCTTATGGATGGCATATGGTCGCTCAAGCTTGGGCTATTGCTCTGGTTGTGATGGCTGTTCTGTTCTGGATCTTCACAAGAGATGAACCCCAAATCGAAGCGCAGAAAGCGGCACACGCGGCACCAAAATCAATGGCTGAATCACTAAAGCCTTTGGGTAAATTGCAGGTTTGGCGTTTTTCTCTTTATTATTTTTTCGTTTTTGGTGGTTTTGTCGCGCTGGCTCTGTGGTTGCCGCGTTATTATGTTGGCGTTTATGAAATGGACATTAAGGCTGCTGGTGTCCTTGCTGCCCTGTTTTCTGTGGCCGGATCGCTGTTCCGTGCCGTTGGTGGCTATCTGTCTGATAAATACGGTGCTCGGGCGGTTATGTACTGGACATTTATTGTCTGTGCGTTGTGCTGCTTCCTGCTGTCTTATCCAAAAACAGACTACATCGTACACGGTATTGATGGAAATATAGCCTTCAGCTTTGGTTGGGGTGTTGTTCCTTTCACAATGATTATTTTTGTTCTTGGATTTTTTATGTCCTTGGGCAAAGCGGCGATATACAAACATATTCCTGTGTACTATCCCGACAATGTTGGGCCAGTTGCGGGGATTGTCGGCTTAATCGGTGGGTTGGGTGGTTTCTTCCTGCCGCTTTGCTTTGGGTTGATGAACGATTATCTCAATGTCTGGACCAGCTGTTTTATGTTGATGTTCGGGCTTGTATCCGTTGCCTTCCTATGGATGCATATCTCCATTCGCCTGATGGAGCGGAAAAAATTCCCTGAAATTGTTAAGCCAGCGTACTTTACAGAGTTGGAACAACAGGGGCCAGTTTTGAAAGTCTGGAAACCAGAGGACGAGGCTTTCTGGAAGAAGGAAGGCTATAAAATTGCACGTAAAAATCTTTGGCTTTCCGTGCCTGCGCTCTTTTTGGCGTTTGCGCTGTGGATGGTGTGGAGCGTTGTTGTTGTAAACCTGCCGAAGATTGGCTTTGATTTTACAACGGAGCAATTGTTCTGGCTGACTGCTTTGCCAGGACTATCTGGTGCGACATTGCGGATTTTTTATTCTTTCATGGTTCCGATTTTTGGCGGACGCAGATGGACTGCAATCAGCACGGCGGCGTTATTAATTCCGACCATCGGGATTGGGGTGGTCGTACAAAACCCGAGCACGCCTTATGCCGTATTTTTGATATTGGCCCTGCTCTGTGGTTTGGGCGGAGGGAATTTTGCATCAAGTATGGCGAATATTGCTTTTTTCTTCCCGAAAAAAGAAAAAGGTAATGCTCTGGCCTTGAATGCAGGCCTAGGAAATCTGGGCGTCAGCGCTGTTCAATTCTTGGTGCCAATTGTGATTGTTTATAACATTTTTGGTGGTTTTGCGGGCGGGGCGCAGGCCGCAGGCGATACCCAACTCTGGGTTCAGAATGCGGCCTTTATTTGGGCCCCGTTTATCCTATTGTCGGCAATTTTGTCGTGGTTTTTCATGAACGATATTGCTGATGTCCGGGCCTCTGTTGCGTCGCAACTGGCGATATTTGAGCGCAAGCACAATTGGATTATGTGTGTTTTGTATATTGGTACGTTTGGCTCGTTCATTGGGTTCTCTGCAGCTTTCCCGTTGTTGTCCCAATCTCAGTTCCCGGAGGTGAATGCATTGCAACTTGCATTTATGGGGCCACTGGTTGGGGCTTTGACACGCGCGGGTAGCGGGTGGATTGCAGATAAATTCGGTGGCGGTCGTGTCACAATTGGTGTTTTTGTTACCATGATTGCCGGAACGATGGGCGTTTTATATTTCCTGTCTATCAAGACAGAGCCCGGCGCGTTTTATGGTTTCTTTGCGATGTTTCTGGTTCTGTTTGCGGCAACCGGGGTGGGGAATGCATCAACGTTTCAGATGATTCCAGCCATTTTTTGGCAAGACCGGAAACGGGCCCTTGCTGGCCAGCCAGAGGAAGAGGTGCGTAAAGCGGCCGAGCGTGAGTCTGCCGCTGTCATTGGGTTCAGTTCTGCAATTGGTGCTTTCGGAGCGTTCTTTATACCGAAAAGTTATGGAACATCAATCGCTGCGACCGGAGGTGTTGAGGCCGCCTTATACATCTTCATCGCCTTCTACGCCGTGTGTTTGTTCCTGACATGGTTTTTCTACGTTCGCCGTTCAGCGGTGATTAAATGTTAACATTCTTGATTCAGATCAAGGATCGCGCCCGGCGATACGGGCATGAATTGTCCAGAATGCAAAGGAGTCTGGGATAATGAGCTATTTTATTGATCGGGTTAGCTATTTTTCGCAAAAGCGCGAAACTTTCTCCAACGGGCATGGTGTAACAACCGATGAAAACCGTGGTTGGGAGAAGGGCTATCGTGATCGCTGGGCCCATGACAAAATTGTTCGGTCAACACATGGCGTGAACTGCACGGGTTCCTGTTCGTGGAAAATCTATGTCAAAAATGGCCTGATTACTTGGGAAACGCAGCAAACCGACTATCCTCGCACGCGCCCGGACTTGCCGAACCACGAACCGCGCGGATGTGCGCGCGGGGCCAGCTATAGCTGGTATATCTATTCCGCCAATCGGCTGAAATACCCGATGGTGCGCAAGCGTCTTCTGGATATATGGCGTAAAACAAAACAGCAAGTCGGCGGCGATCCCGTCAAGGCATGGGCGGCAATTCAAGCTGATCCGGAATTGCGGGCCTCTTATCAGCGTGTGCGCGGTCGCGGCGGATTTGTGCGGGCAGGGTGGGATGAGGCGAATGAGATTGTTGCCGCATCTAATATTCATACCATTAAAATGCATGGGCCGGATCGCATTATCGGGTTCTCTCCGATTCCAGCCATGTCGATGATCTCTTATGCAGCCGGGTCGCGTTATATGTCGCTTCTGGGTGGCGTATGTATGAGCTTTTATGACTGGTATTGCGATTTACCACCATCCAGTCCTCAGACATGGGGTGAGCAGACCGATGTGCCGGAAAGCGCGGATTGGTATAATGCTGGATTTATTATGTTGTGGGGGTCAAACGTACCCCAGACCAGGACGCCAGATGCGCATTTTATGACCGAAGCCCGGTATAAGGGGACGCAGGTTGTAACAGTTACGCCTGATTATTCCGAAGCGTCAAAGTTCGGTGATATCTGGCTGAACCCACGCCAGGGCACCGATGCCGCGATGGGTATGGCTATGGGGCATGTGATCCTGAAAGAATTCCATTTGGAACATCCATCGGAATATTTCGACGACTATTGTCGCGCTTACTCCGATATGCCGTTTCTTGTTAAATTAGAACAACGTGATGGTCGTTTGGTTCCTGGGCGTATGGTAAGAGCTTCGGATTTTGAAGGTTGCCTGGATGAAGCAAATAATCCGGAATGGAAGACGGTATGCTTTGATGAAGATACAGGAAATATAACGGTTCCGACGGGTTCAATCGGATTCCGTTGGGGTGAAGAGGGTAAATGGAATATCGTTCCAACGGATTCAAAAACCAATAAAGCCATTCGGCCGCGAAAAACATTGCTTGGCGTTCATGACGATATCAAGCAAGTTTCCTTTCCGTATTTTGGCGGCCAGGCGCATGAGCATGATTATTTTCAAACTAATCAGAATGAAGATATTCTCGAGCGAAATATTCCGGTGCGTATGCTGGACTTGAACGGTGTAAAAACACCGGTTGCTTGCGTTTTTGATTTGCTGTGCGCGCAATATGGCATTCATCGTGATGGACTCGGCGGTGATAATGTCGCCGCAAATTATGGCGATAACGTCCCATATACGCCGAAATGGCAGGAGAGCATAACAGGCGTTCCCGCAGATCAGGTGATCCAAGTGGCGCGTGCCTTTGCCCAGAACGCCCATGTGACCAAAGGCAAATCGATGATTATCATCGGTGCGGCGATGAACCACTGGTATCACATGGATATGAATTATCGCGCATGTATTAACATGCTGGTGTTCTGTGGTTGTGTGGGACAATCCGGTGGCGGATGGTCGCACTATGTAGGGCAAGAAAAGTTACGTCCGCAAACGGGATGGGCTCCATTGGCTTTTGGGCTTGATTGGACGCGCCCGCCACGCCAGCAAAATTCAACGTCATTTTTCTATGCGCATACTGATCAATGGCGTTATGAAACTTTACAGTTGGATGAAATTTTATCCCCGCTGGCGGATAAGTCGCGTTGGTCTGGCTCCTTAATTGATTGCAATATACGATCAGAACGAATGGGCTGGTTGCCATCCGCTCCGCAGCTTGAAGAAAATCCGATTGATCTGGTGAAAAAAGCCGAAGCTGATGGACGAGATCCGGTCGATTATGTTGTAGACCGTCTGACGCGCGGCGATTTGCGGATGTCGTGTGAAGATCCTGATAATCCTGTGAACTGGCCGCGCAATATGTTTGTTTGGCGTTCAAATATTTTGGGATCAAGTGGAAAGGGTCATGAATATTTCCTGAAACACTTCTTGGGGACGCAGCATGGCGTGCAAGGAAAAGATTTGGGTGATGAAGGGAAGGGTAGGTCCAGCGAAGTTGTTTGGCACGAGCAAGCGCCGGAAGGAAAACTTGATCTGGTCGTTACTCTGGATTTCAGAATGTCAACGACGTGCGTTTACTCTGATATTGTTCTGCCAACAGCAAGTTGGTATGAGAAGAATGACCTGAATACATCGGACATGCATCCGTTTATTCACCCATTGTCGAAGGCGATCGACCCGGTTTGGCAAAGCCGATCTGATTGGGAGATTTACAAAGGGTTTGCTAAAAAATTCTCAGAACTCTGCGTCGGTCATCTCGGGATCGAAAAGGAAATCGTTCTCAACCCTATCCAGCACGATACGGCGGGTGAGTTGGCGCAGCCAGATGTAAAAGAGTGGCGCAAGGGCGAGTGCCCGCTGATTCCTGGAAAGACGGGACCTTCAATGAAGGTCGTTGAGCGCGACTACCCCGCTATATTTGAGCGCTTTACAAGCCTGGGGCCATTGATGGAAAAGCTGGGCAATGGTGGAAAAGGAATCGGTTGGAATACTGACCATGAAATCGACTTTCTAAAAAAACTGAATGGCGAAAAGAACGGTTTAGCAAAAATCGAAACTGATATTGATGCTTGCGAAACAGTTTTGTCCTTGGCTCCCGAGACAAACGGCGAAGTCGCTGTAAAGGCGTGGGCTGCTTTGGGTAAGGCAACCGGGCGTGATCACACGCATCTTGCGCTCCCCAAAGAAGAGGAAAAAATTCGTTTCCGGGATATTCAGGCCCAGCCACGAAAAATTATCAGCTCTCCAACATGGAGTGGTATTGAGTCCGAACATGTGTGCTATAACGCTGGTTATACAAACGTTCACGAATTTATCCCGTGGCGTACGCTAACCGGACGTCAGCAATTGTATCAGGACCACCCGTGGATGGTTGATTTTGGTGAGGCTATGGTTTCATACCGTCCGCCTATCAACACACGTACGGTGAAATCAATGCTGGATAAGCATGGTGAAGAATCACCGACCATCCTCCTTAATTTCATTACGCCGCACCAAAAATGGGGTATTCACTCAACTTACACAGATAACTTGCACATGCTGACGTTGTCACGCGGTGGCCCTATCGTCTGGGTAAGTGAAGTGGATGCAAGAAAAATCAACGTGAAAGACAATGATTGGCTCGAGGTTTTCAATGCTAACGGTGCTATCGTTGCAAGGGCGGTTGTATCCCAACGCGTAAACGAAGGCATGTTGCTGATGTACCATGCGCAAGAGAAGCTGGTTCATACGCCCGGAAGCAAAATTACCAACGCTCGCGGGGGAATTCACAATTCTGTTACGCGTGCGACATTAAAACCAACGCATATGATTGGTGGTTATGCTCAACTGTCATATGGGTTTAATTACTATGGAACCGTTGGGTCAAACCGCGATGAATTCGTTATTGTTCGTCGGATGGATTCGGTTGACTGGATGGACGAGCCCGCGAAAATGGAGGCGGCCGAATAATGAAGATACGTGCGCAAGTAGCGATGGTTTTGAACCTCGATAAGTGTATTGGCTGTCATACCTGTTCTGTGACGTGTAAAAATGTCTGGACTTCACGCGAAGGGGTAGAATACGCCTGGTTCAATAATGTCGAAACAAAGCCAGGCGTCGGCTACCCGAAAGAGTGGGAGAACCAAAAAAAATGGAAGGGGGGCTGGAAGCGCAAGTCGAACGGCAAGATTGAGCCGAACCAGGGGAGCCGATGGCGCATACTTGCAAATATTTTCGGTAACCCAAATCTGCCGGAAATTGATGATTATTACGAACCTTTTACGTTTGATTACGATCATTTGCAAAAGGCGCCAGAGATGAAAACTATGCCCACGGCGCGTCCGCGGTCACTTGTCACTGGGCAGCGTATGGAGAAAGTGGAGTGGGGACCAAACTGGGAAGAAATTCTTGGGACGGAGTTCGAGCATAGGAAAAAAGATTACAACTTTAAAGACATCGAAAAGGAGATGTACGGGGAGTTTGAGAATACGTTTATGATGTATTTGCCCCGTTTGTGTGAGCATTGCATCAACCCGACCTGCGTGGCGTCGTGCCCGTCCGGATCGATTTATAAGCGCGAAGAAGACGGTATTGTTTTGGTTGATCAGGACAAGTGCCGTGGATGGCGTATGTGTATTTCCGGATGCCCGTACAAAAAAATCTATTACAACTGGAAAACCGGTAAGGCGGAAAAATGTACGTTCTGCTATCCTCGAATCGAAAATGGTGACCCGACCGTATGTTCAGAAACGTGTGTCGGTCGTATACGCTATCTGGGTGTTATTCTGTATGATGCCGACCGGATTGAAGAGGCTGCCAGCGTTGAGAACGAAGAAGATCTTTACGAGGCACAATTAGGCATATTCCTGAATCCACATGACCCGGATGTTATTGCTCAAGCGCGCAAGGATGGAATTCCCGATAATTGGATTGAAGGCGCGCAAAAATCACCCGTATATAAAATGGCGATTGATTGGAAAGTAGCGTTTCCGCTGCATCCTGAATATCGTACGTTGCCAATGGTGTGGTATATCCCGCCATTGTCACCGATCCAGACGGCGGCAGCTAAGGGAAAAATACCAACGCGTGCGGACGGTATTATGCCGGATCTAGATGACATGCGTATCCCTGTCAAATATTTAGCAAATATGTTGACTGGAGGTAAGGAAGCGCCAATTCGTCTTGGATTGAAGCGCATGATGGCAATGCGCCATTATATGCGAAGCAAGATGTTCGAAGGGCAGCCCGACAAGACATTGTTGGAAGAAACGGAACTGAGCGAAGAGTTGGTTGAGGACATGTACAAGATTATGGCGATTGCGAATTACGAAGATCGCTATGTCATTCCAACCGGCCATCGCGAAGAAACGTTGGATGCTTTTGGTGAGAGCGGCGGTTGTGGTTTTTCGTTTGGAAACGGGTGCGCTTCGCATAGCAACAGTGAGTATGATTTATTCGAAAGCCCAAAACAATCGCGTGGCCAATCGGGTAGTACAAAGAGCAATCGCGTCAATACAATTTTTGAACGTGATCATTACGAAAAGGTTGCTGTCACCAATTCAGGATGCGGAAGCGGCGGTTGTAGTAGTGGCGGATGCGGTGGTGGCAAGGGCGGCTGTGGATAAAGTCGTGGAAATGATCATGAACATATTTAGAACGATTGGGCTGATGTTCGGTAAAAAAATCGAAGATCCCGGAGTAAATAATTCTGATCCTGTCGTCCGCATACGCGATCGTGGTGGTAATCGCCAAAATGAACACCATTGTTGTGGAGCGTGTGGCGGAAATGATCACGAAATGAAGCCTGTGAATAAGAAAGGTGAGTAACTATGCGGACGCTAAAAATTCTTGGGTTTTATATGACCTATCCGGAACAGGGACACATTGAATCTGCGAACCAGTGCCTGGAGATTTTGAGATCTGAAGCGTGGTTATCCAGGGCCTCTATTGAGAAATTGGCATCTTTATTTCAGTCTTTCCAAAAAGAGAATCTGATGGATTTGCAGGAAACATATGTAGCCCTGTTTGACCGAACGCCGTCACTTTCGTTGCATTTGTTCGAGCATGTTCACGGAGATTCGCGTGATCGCGGACAAGCGCTTGTTGACTTGCTAGGTGTTTATGAAGACGCTGGTCTTTTTATCGACACAGCCGAAACTCCGGACTATCTTCCTTTATTCGCGGAATATTTATCGCATCTGGCGCCAGAAGATGCCCGCGAAACGATAGGGAGTGTTGTGAACATTTTATCATCTTTAGCAGAAAGGCTCAGAAACAGGGGCTCTGAGTATGCCTGCATATTGGATGCGATGGTTGAGACCGCTGGGCGTAGTCCAGATGAAAAAGCAGTTCAGGATTATTTGAAGAAATCATCCGGCGATGCGCTCAGCCTCGATGAGATGGATCGCGAATGGGAAGAGCAATTTGCCTTCAATAATACGCCCCAGACAACCGGCCAGGATATGGGATGCCCAAAAGCCGAAGAAATGCTGGCGCGGATGTCTGGCTATAAAGAAGAGGAAAGGGTTTAGAGATGGGGCATTTTATGAATTTTTTCCTTTTCCAGATATTTCCTTATATCGCAATTGCAGCCTTTCTTTTGGGGTGTCTGTTGCGTTTTGATCGCGATCCATATTCGTGGCGGACGAAATCAAGTCAGCTTTTGCGACGCAAGCAATTGATAATGGGCAGTATTTGTTTCCACTTGGGTGTGTTGACGATCTTATTGGGGCACTTTGTCGGTCTTTTAACGCCGATACAGGTTTTTGATGCTTTGGGTATCTCCCACGGGGCAAAGCAAATTCTGGCCATTACAGCAGGGGGAATCGCGGGATTGTTCTGTCTTGTGGGTTTGTGCATGCTGTTGCATCGCCGATTATTTGATCCGAGAATTCGTAACAACAGCTCCTTTGCTGATATAGCGGTTTTGTTTTTATTGCTGGCGCAGCTGCTTTTGGGGTTATTGACCATACCGAGTTCCATGAAGCATTTGGATGGGCATGAAATGGTCAAATTTATGAACTGGGCCCAGCATATTGTAACATTCCGTGGCGGTGCCCATGAATTCGTTGCGGATGTGGCTTTGGTTTTCAAGCTGCATATAACATTGGGTTTATTCCTGTTGCTGGTATTCCCATTCACCCGTCTGGTTCATGCTTTAAGCGCACCTGTTGGGTATGTATTTCGCCCATACCAAGTTGTTCGTAAGCGGGCGAGATAATGATTATGAAATCGATTGCGCCAGGTATTGAAGTAAATGGAATCCGGATTTCGACGGAAGAAATAAACGCTGAGGTACAGTATCATCCAGCCGAAAGTCTGTTTTCTGCAAAATATGAGGCTATGCGTGCCTTGGTTATAAGGGAAATGTTAATCCAGCGTGCCGTTGAGATGGGGTTGTGCAAAAGAGATGACGCTGTAAAAAATCCGGATCAGATCATTGATGATTTGCTGGAAAAAGAGATTAATGTTCCTGATGCGGATATTGATACATGTAAGAGATACTACGAAAACAACAGGTCAAAATTTTTTACATCGCCACTCTTTGAGGTGTCTCATATATTGTATCTTGCGCCAGTAGATGACACAGAGGCTAGAATTGAAGCCTTGGAAAAGGCGAAATCTACACTTTCTAGAATAAAACGAGAACCGGAACTTTTTGATGCGATTGCTAAATCTGAATCGGCTTGTTCTTCGGCAAAAGATGGTGGTTTTTTAGGGCAGATTAGCCGTGGTCAGACAATGCCGGCTTTTGAGGCTGCCTTATTCCAGATGTCCGAGGGGGATATAAGCGCTGAACCCGTTGCAACAGAGGTTGGCTATCATATTATTAAGGTTCACAAGTGCGCGGAAGGGAAGCAATTGCCCTTTGATAACGTTGCGGATTGGATAGCCCAGGATTTACATGAAAAAAGCTGGAATCGTGCTTTTAAACAATACATTCAAATTCTTGCTGGACGTTCAAGGATAAGCGGTTTCCGTTTTGAAGGGGCGCAGAGTCCATTGGTTCAATAATTGTGTGATGGCTTGATCTGCATCAAGGGGGGAATATTTTATTTCTGTACTGTCTGAAATTATGACAGATAAAGCAACAAAAGCCTTAATCCATAAATATGGTGGTGCCGTCCCAAGATACACCAGCTATCCGACGGCGGTACAATTTGACGACCAATTCACGAGTCTCGATTTTATCACATGCTTAAAAAGCATAGATCCATGCGATCCGGTATCGTTGTATATCCACATCCCATTCTGTCATAGCTTGTGTCATTATTGCGGGTGTAATACAAAAATTGTTCAGCATACGAATGTTATATCATCTTATGTTGAAACATTATGTCGTGAAATTGAGCAAGCGGGATGCTACCTTCCAAAAGGCGTTATTGTATCGCGTATACATTTCGGTGGGGGATCGCCTAATTATGCCCCGAATGCGGACATTGAAAAAATTATAGATGCCCTGAGAAGAGTATTTCCCACGATCCATGCTGCGCAAATTGATATGGAGTGTGACCCGCGACTTCTAAGTGATAAAAAAGTCTGCGCATTATCTGATCTTGGAATTCGGCGGGTTAGTTTGGGCATACAGGATTTTGATCCTGTGGTTCAGGCCGCTGTCAACCGCATTCAGCCATTAGATCACATACGCGATCAGGTCGGCTATCTGCGGAGCCGCGATATTCATGATATAAATTTTGACTTAATTTTGGGGTTGCCTGAACAAACGCTTCACAGCGTAGGGAACACCTTGATTGAGACGGCTAAAATGAGGCCATCGCGTATTTCCGTCTTTCCCTACGCGCATGTTCCGTGGATGAAAAAGCATCAAAAACTTCTCGAAAAATACAATTTTCCATCACCAGAAATCCGTTTTGATATGCAGTGCAAAGCCAGTCAGATCCTCAAGGCCGAAGGTTATGTTGAGATTGGTATTGATCACTATGCGTTACCGGAAAGCTCTCTGAATGAGGCGGCGCAGAGCGGGCGCATACAGCGCAATTTTCAAGGATATACTGATGATCCGGCCACGGTTATTTTGGGTTTTGGTTTATCTTCTATAAGTCAGTTTAAAGATGCATATGCACAAAATACGACAGATGCGCTTACATATCGCCAATCTATTGATCAAGGCTCTCCCCCTGTGCATAGGGGGTACAAAATGGACCCATCCGACATCAGAGCGCGTGAGGCGATTATGCGTATAATGTGCTATTTTCAGCTTGATTTGGCTGATTATCCGGGAACCGTTGTGTCGTCTGTCCTGTTGTCTGATTTGGAAGAGGATGGAATTATTTTTCGTGATAAGAGTGTTTTACAGGTGACTGAAAAGGGAAAGTTTTTTACCCGTGTTGTCGCTTCATGTTTTGATCCAGCATTCCAGTTTGGATCCTACAATAAGGATAGCCATCATGCTAAAGCCGTCTAATAAGTTGTTCAGTTCTCCATTCTGGGGGCGAGGATTCCGGCCATTTTTCTTTTCTGGGGCGATATTCGCCATCATCAGTATTTGTGCCTGGGGGGCGTTTTACGCGGGTACAGGAATCGTGCCTCCGACTTTCATGCTGAATCCTGTCGCATGGCATGCGCACGAGATGATTTATGGTTTTAGCATGGCGATTGTTGCCGGGTTCTTACTAACTGCGGTCGCAAATTGGACTGGCGGTGCGCCGGCCCGGCAAATTCATCTGGCAACGCTCTGTTTCCTATGGTGGATTGGGCGGATTGCCATGGGAATTGATCTTGGGTTACCTCAGTGGTCTTCCATTATGCTTGAGCTATTGTTTATACCGGCTCTTGCGATTTCACTGGCGCTTCCGCTCTTTCGTAGCTGGAACAAACGTAACTTTATATTTTTGAGCATTTTGACGATTTTGTTCGGCTGCGATGCGTGGTTTATGCTAACTGCGAACATGACGCCTTTGTATGTAGCTTTGATGATGATTTTAATGATGGTTTCGTTAATAGGGGGGAGAGTTATTCCGGCTTTTACCGTTGCCGCGTTGCGACGTCAGGGAATCAAAGCGTTCCAAACTGACCAGCCTAAAATGGATATAGCAGCCTTACTTTCACTGGTTTTGGTTACTATTACGCTTGTCTTTGCCAAGGATAGTCTTGTTTTTGGTGTGTCTGCCGCAATTTCTTGTGTTATTCATGCGATAAGAATGCGACATTATCATACACTTTCGACCTTTAACGATCCCCTTGTTTGGATATTGCACGCTGGATATGCGTGGCTTGTTTTAGGTTTAGGGTTGTTCGCTTTGGTTGGGTTTGATGTTTTTCCGATCAACGCGGTTGTTCATGCCATGACTGCGGGCTGTATTGGGTCTATGGTTATTGGGATGATGTGCCGAGTGACTCTGGGGCATACGGGGCGCGCTCTGAAAGTTGATATGATGACGACCGTATCATTTGTGACTATTCAGGCTGTTGCTTTGATGCGGGTTTTTGGTCCTATGATTATGCCGGAACATTCTACAAGCTGGATAATATATTCAGCAGCGCTTTGGGTTGCTTGTTTTTCCGTCTATCTTTTTTGCTACAGCGGGTTTTTATTCGCTCCTCGACCCGACGGGCAAGAGGCTTAAAAGCAATCAACATGGCGTGTCCTGGGCCGATACGTCACAAAAATCAGCCAGTTTTTTTAAGTCTTTCACGATGATGTGGCGCCCCTGAATGTGAACACCATAAGGTTCAAGTTTTGCCAATGCGCGCGAGAACGTTTCCGGTTTAATGTTTAGGCGTGTCGATATTACAGATTTATCGTAGGGTAGATCAACAAGCCACCCCTCGTGTTCGTGCTTCTCTTTGCGACAAAAACGGATAAGAAAGGTTCCAATCCGCTGTGGTGCGGTTCGAGTTGTTACTTGCTCCAACTGTTGAACCAAATAATGCTGTCGAGCTGCAATTGCGGCTAACATGCGTAATGCAAAGCGACTATCGGCCTCAATTTTATGGACAAAGAAATTTCGCGGAATTTCAGCGACGATTGTATCTTCTATGGCTTGCGCGTTGACTGGATAAGTTTTGCTATCATTAAATACGGCGGCTTCGGCAAAGGACTCTCCAGGGCCAAAAACATGAATAATAGTTTCTTCTCCATCGCGCGTTGGGCGATAAAGTTTTACCCATCCTTGCAAAATAATAAAAAACGCATCGGCTTTATCCCCCATAATGAATAAGTCACGCCCTTTCGGGTATGTTTTTTCATGACAAAATTCCGCCAATTGTTCCAAGCTTTCGGAATCAAAATTCTGGAATAGAGATGCTTTCTTGAGAGTATGAGCCAAATTCATGCTGGTTTCTCTTAAAATGGTGGTGTTGGGTTTATTCCAAAAAGTGTCTGGTGTGCAAGGAAGGCAATGACGTATAGGACTAGTCCTATAATTATCCCAGCGATGTCCAGTTTTGTAAGACGGAATTTACCCGAGCGCAAGGCGCGTCCACAGAATATGATGCTGTGTGTATTTTTTGCCATGTGTGTCCAGGAATCGACACCTATTTCACGGCGCTTCCTATGATCCAAAAGAGGAATGCCAAGCAAAGACATGATCATAAAAATAAGAAACATGAACGCTAGAGGAAATTCTCCGTTAACAATTAAGTGCGACAAGGCCCACAAGAAAAATCCCCATAAGATCGGATGTCGCGTCAAGGCAATTATTAATCCTGGTTTTTCTGGATTAAAGCCATGGCTATGCGTTGCAATTGAAAATGGATTGGGCACGACAAATCCAGAAACCAGGAGAATGCAAGCAAGCGGCATCACGAGGTTGGGAATCCAATATAAGCCATGGACCCAAGGCCATAGTGGAACTCTGGGTGCTATTCTGGCCGCATGGATCAGCCACCATAGAAGGGCGAGGCTGATGCCTGAATACAGGAGCAGGTAGTTATTATGTCCCACACGTTTTACAATCCATGGCTTTAGCCGCGTGCGCGAGACGAGCATATGTGAAGCAAGAAATGTTATTAAGGCGGTGAAAAAAATCAGCATTTACAGGCCTTTATCTGCTTGATTTGGATCAAGTTATTCTTCTTTATCTTTATGTACAGTCCCGTACACTAGACTTGCCACGCTTTACAGTGCGTTGCAACTCCGAGCCTGTCGCACCTAAGTGCCGTATTGATTCGGTATATGGACGACAGGCCGGGGTCGTAGTGGAAACGCTCCGGCCTCCCACGTTTGGAAAGGAGAACAGACATGGAAAAAACACCGCAAATTGCGGATACTTTCGGTAGGCGCTTTCCTTATTTGCGCCTGTCATTGACGGACATTTGTAACTTTCGTTGCTCATATTGTTTGCCTGATGGTTACAAAAAGACGGGATGCGAAAGTTTTTTGTCGCGCGATGAAATTTTACGCCTTGTTCGTGCATTCTCCGGAATGGGCGTGTGGAAAATTCGTTTGACGGGTGGAGAGCCAACTATTCGTCCGGATTTCATTGAGATCGCGCGCGATATTTCAGGCATTCATGGTATTGAAAAACTGGCGTTTACCACCAATGGATATAAATTGCCGGAGCGCGCAAAAGAATATTACGAAGCCGGGCTTAGCGCCATAAATATTAGCATTGATTCGTTAAATCCACGACAGTTTGAAGCAATTACCGGACATGATCGTTTGGCTGAAATCATGGATGGTATGAATGAGTGTTTTCGTGTTGGGTTCAAAACAGTCAAAATAAACACCGTTTTGTTGCGTGGTATGAATGATGATGAAATCGATGATTTCGTTGATTTCGTAGCAGATAAACCAGTGTCTTTGCGCTTTATTGAGCTAATGCGTACAGGGGAAAACGGGGATTATTTCTCAGCGCACCATTTGTCCGGAATTCATGTTACACAACGTCTTCTTGAGCGCGGATGGTCCATAAATCCTCGTTCTGAAGGTGCGGGACCTGCCGTCGAATTTTCTCATGAAAAAAGTCTTGGAACGATCGGGCTGATTGCGCCGTATGCAAAGGATTTCTGCAAAACGTGTAATCGACTGCGGGTGTCAGCAAAGGGGAATTTGCATTTGTGTTTATTTGGAGAGGGCGGGTATCCGCTTCGTGACCTTTTACAGAGAGATGATCAATGTCAGGATTTGCAGGATAAGATAATGAATCTAATGAATTTTAAAAAATCCAGCCATTTTTTACATGATGGTGATACAGGCGCAACGCCACATTTGGCATCAATTGGTGGATAGATAAAGGAGTAGAGCTTATCATGAAACCGGCAAAGGATATTCTGAACTTCAAAGTCAGCCACGATCCAAATTTCAAGATGATCGACGTCGGGCGCAAACGACCTACGCGGCGTCGTGCGGTGGCTTGTGGAACAATTTGTTTGAGCCCAGAGGCGTTTTTTGCTGTGCGTGACGGGACTTTGCCCAAGGGGAATGTTTTGGCTTTAGCGGAAGCAGCAGGGATTATGGGGGCGAAAAGAACCCCGGATTTTATTCCTATGTGCCATACCTTGCCCTTGGATCAGGTGACGGTCCATTGCGACTTGAAGGAGACTGATCATAGCATTGATGTTTATGTGCAGGCTGCGGCCTACGCGAAGACGGGCGTCGAAATGGAGGCTTTGGCCGGAGTCAATGCGGCTCTGTTGACGATATGGGATCTGACCAAGGGAATTGATCCGGACCTCTTGATAGAAGATATCAGGTTGCTGATCAAAACAGGTGGTAAGAGTGGCGTTTGGACCAATCCACGTGGCATTCCGGAATGGTTGCAGGAGCAGTTACCGACCGCACTATTTTTGTCGGGAAAGAAAGCTGGAATTCTAGTCATGAGCGATCGTGCTTCTTCAGGTGCTTATGAAGACTTATCGGGTGCATTGTTGAAAGATATTCTCTGTTCTGCTGGTGCGGATGTTTGTGCGTATGATGTTATTCCGGATCGTCAGGACGATATCGCGAAAGTGATGCTCGATATGTGTCACGCGAACAAACTGGACATTCTCATTGCATCCGGCGGGACGGGGCCGGGGCCACGCGATGTAACTCCCGATGTCCTGGCACGTATCAGTGACAGAGTTCTTGATGGAATTGGTGATTTTATGCGTATGGAAAGTTTACATTATGTCGATACGGCATGGCTTTCACGCATGACAGCCGGAATGATTGGATCAACTCTTGTCATTGCATTTCCAGGGTCGCCAAAAGCTGTGCAGGAGTGTTGGGAAATTATTGGTCCATATATCGGTGATGCGTTAGACAAGATCAGAAAGCAAGGCTTCGAGGTGTAGAATGAAAGTTTCTGTCATTCACTATGGTGCTTTCAGGTCTCTGGGCAGCAAATCAGATTTGGATATTTCGCCACCTGTTACAATTGGCGCCGTTCGAAAATTGTTGTGCAACCATCTTGGTCAGGATTATGCCTTGTTAATTGATGACTCTGTATTTGCTAATGATACAGATGTGCTTCCCGATGAATTTGTACTAGATGTTGATTGCTCTCTTTCAATTCTTCCGCCTGTTTGTGGAGGATAAGATGACAGTTTATGTAGCTGTGAAAACAGCACAAATTTCCATTTCAAATCTAGTGAAGAAAGTTGAGTCCGCTGATTGTGGTGCGATTGATATTTTTGTCGGCGCTGTACGAAATAGCCATAATGGAAAAGACGTTGTGGGAATAACGTATGATGCGCACGAAAATCTTGCGGAGAAAGTCCTCCGCGATATTTGCTGCGAGGGGCAGGGGGTCTGGCCCGGAACACACTATGCTGTTGAGCATTATAAGGGGGAATTGCCCGTTGGTGGTATTAGCGTAGCAATTGCGGTTAGCTCACCGCACCGCGCTGAAAGCTTCGAGGCCTGCCGCTACGTCATTGAAGAAATAAAAAGGCGTCTCCCAATCTGGAAAAAAGAACATTATGTGGATGGAAAGAGTGAGTGGCTTCCCGGTCATTCGCTTAGGGTTGAGAGCGAGCTCAGTGTTACCTGCTGTGGTAAATGCTGTAATGGAAAGCATGGTTAGTTATCCTGGTGTTGTAGGTGTCGTTCTGGCCGGTGGGCAATCACGCCGTATGGGGCGGGATAAAGCTTTGCTGAATTTCCGTGGAAAAGTTCTGCTGCTTCATATGATGGATACTCTCTACAGCCTGGGCTTGAAGGATGTTTTTGTCAGCGGGTCTTTCCCCGGCTATCCATGCATTGAGGATTCACTTCCACATACAGGCCCAGTGCAGGGCATAAAGAGTGTTTTGCGCTATAAATCGGGCTATAAAGGATACCTTTTTGTCCCAGTAGATATGCCGCTTTTGCCTGCTCGTGCGTTAAAAGGCTTACTGTCGCAGGAGCAAGGAGGGTATTATACAGGGTGGCCATTGCCTGCGTATATTACCCCGCCTTTTTTCCCATCATCACGCAATTCTGTCCGTGGTTTTTTATCAGAGCAAGGAATATATCCAGTTTCATTGCCTAATGATTGTGATGATTTCATGAAGAATGCGAATACACCCAAAGAGTGGGATGAGGTGGAAAGTTATGAATGTTAAAATTTCCGGTAATTCGATAACGTTTAAGATTTCTGAATTCGAATTAAATGCCCTGATCGAGCAGGGAGTGATCACACAAGAAACGCGCTTTGATACCGGTGTTTTTGTTACAAGAATTATTTTTCCCGCCGACGATAATGCTGATCCTATCAAGTTTCTTGTGAGTAATGTTCCAGATGGGGGGGCGTGCATCGATTTATCTTTTGGTGTAACGCACAAGGATATTTCATTCCTTTCTGCGATAGGAAAAAATCGTGAAGGTCTGTCGATGAAGTCTGGTAACATTGATGTAACTTTGCAGGTTGATATTCGAAAAGATAGCCGAGGAAGGAAGGCTGTTTAAATGATTATTCCGGCGGGGCTTTTTTTCTGTACCGCTTTACTGTATGCCAGTGTCGGGTTCGGTGGTGGATCAACCTATAACGCGATATTGGTGTTGTTCGACGCGAACTATAAAATAATCCCATTTGTTTCTTTGGCGTGCAACATTGTCGTTGTAATTGGAGGGGTTTGGTACTTTTCCCGTCATGGGGGTTTTTCTTCGCGGCGTATTCTTCCATGGATATTATTCTCTATGCCAGCTTCTTTTATTGGCGGTTCTCTACCAATCTCTGAGGTGGCATTCATCGGAATTCTAGGAATTATGTTGCTTTTGTCTGGTATCAAGCTGTTGCTTCCAGATCGTACATTTTTTGATGGCCATAAAGCGCCTGACCCTAGAAATAGTTGGTTCTTTGCGCCAGTTTTCGGAACTTCTCTTGGGTTGATGGCTGGGTTAACGGGAATAGGCGGGGGCATCTTTCTTGCGCCGGTTCTCTATTTTTTGCACTGGGGTAATGCTAGGCAAATTGCTGGTGCATGCTCACTTTTCATTTTGATGAATTCTTTGGCGGGTATAACAGGGCAAGTTGTTAAACTTGAACGTTACGACATTATATACCTTGCCCTACCTTATGCTCCTTTGCTCCCGATGGTGTTTATAGGCGGGCAGATTGGATCGTATTTGGGGGCGGGACCAATAAATCAGGTTTTTATTAGGGGTGTGACCGCAATTTTAATATTGTATGTGGCGGTCAGACTGTTAATCCGATTTGGATTTTCTTTATAAGATCAAGAAAAAATCAAGCAATTATTGTCCTTGATTTGAATCAAAGACTGTTCGTTCTATAAATCCATATGATTTTTACGGCTAAAAATCATATGCATCAGGGTTTGTTATGCGCGCACAGAATAAAAGCTCTACCGGGGTTGAGGTTGTTTTTCATGAAAACGACATTCTCGTCAGCAAAACAGATGCTCGTGGTTTTATAACATATGCGAGTAGGGATTTTCTGAATTTTTCCGGTTATAAAGAAAAGGATTTGATAGGTCGTTCGCATAACGTTGTGCGTCATCCGGACATGCCACGCAGCATTTTTAAAATTATCTGGAATCAAATCAGTTCTGGATATGAGAATTTTTCATACGTTTTGAATCTTACTAAAAGTGGCAATTTCTACTGGGCTTTACTTCATGTTACACCGTCTTTTGACGATCATGGGAAGATCATTGGTTATCATTCAACGTACCGTTCGCCATCACGGGATTCTATTCAATCTGTTATTGTGCCGCTTTATAGAGAGTTAATGGAGTGTGAAAATTCTCAATCTTGTTTGAATAGTGGTGCAGAAAGCGGTGTTCGGTTTTTAAATGATATGCTTCTTTCATCTGGCTTTGAATATAACGGCTTCATTCTTTCCCTTGAAAAGGATAGTGGTTTATTTTTCTCCTAAAGGGGCGGAAGGGATTTTAAGACAAGATGGCCTTGTAAAAATATATATGAGAGGAATAAGCATTCCCACCGCGACAATTATGATTAACGGCCAACCGGGCTGTTTTCCTAATATAAAAATCAAAAATCCGCTGATGCATCCAATAAATGCCAGCCACTTTCCCTTGGTTGGAATTGCGCCATACATGCGCCAGTTTATTAGAAAATTTCCAAATTCAGGGTGACGCAAAAGCCATGTTTCCATTTGCTTTGATGAGCGGGAAAAACAAGCTGCGGCCACTATAATAAGTGGTGTTGTCGGTAGTAATGGGACAAAGACACCAATAAAAGCTAAAGCCAAGAAGGCCCAACCCGCACACAGAAAGAACGTTTTGGGAGGCTGTTGAAAATATTTTCTCAGCAACCTCTTTGTTTTTGTTGTTCTATGGTCCATGTAAGTTTCTTTAACGCGGCTAGTGGTTTTGCGTTTCGTCTGTTTTATATTTTAACCAGGCATCATAACCACCGGAAAGGCTAAATATAGGCTGTGATATTTTCTCCTTCACTTTTCTTGCTGCTTGTAGGCTACGCACACCTTTTTGGCAGTACAGGACGATAGTTGAATTTTTTGTAATATCTGGTGTTTCGCCGATCATAATTTTTGACAGGGGGCACAATAGAGCGCCTTCTATGTGTCCGTTTTCCCATTCATTTTCCTCTCGAACGTCAATAAGGCATACGTCTGAAAGGGTATTTAAATCCGAGATCGTTACTTCAGATATTGATCCGCATGATGGAGGAGTGTAGTTAAGAATAATCTCATCCCTATTAATGCTGCATATCTTGCATTGCATATTTTTCCTGATAGAGAGTGTGCGCACTTGCATTGATCGTGTATCCAGCATCCACAAAAGACCGCTAAGTGACGAAAAACTTTTGTGTGCCGTAATGATCTGGATGGCTTGCAAGGCCTGGGTTACGCCGATCAGGCCGGCGACGGCGCCAATGACACCGGATTCTGCGCAATTCATAATATTGGCTTTTGGTTTTTCCGGATACAAGCAGCGATAACACGGGCCATCTTTATCATTGAATACGCTGGCCTGTCCGTCAAATCCCTGGATGGATCCATAAATCCAAGGCTTCCCAAATTTGACAGCGGCATCGTTTATCAGAAATTTAGCATCAAAATTATCGGTTCCATCTATAATTATATCGTAAGCTGGAAAAAGCGACTGCGCCATTGCTGGTGTAAGAGTGGCATCGTAATATTCAACGGTAATGTGCGGATTTAACGATAGTACTCTTTCCGCGGCGATTTTTGCTTTTGATTGGCCTACATTGTTACTAGAAAAGATAATTTGTCGTTGTAGATTGCTTTCATCTATTCTGTCAAAATCAATAATTCCTATTTTCCCGATGCCAGCGGCGGCAAGATAAAGCAATGCCGGGGACCCTAAACCGCCAGCGCCGACGCACAAAATTGATGATTCGGATAGTTTTTTCTGGCCGTCATGCCCAATTTCAGGAAGACAAGTCTGTCGGCTATATCGATCTGTTTGCATGGCTTCTAATATCCGAAAGCGTGTATTGATTTAAAGCAGAAATAAAGGATTTCTGTGCAACCATCAAGTATGGCATTATAGGGGACGGCGGATGGGTGTTTTTTGTTTCCAGGGTGCAAAATAAGGTGCCTAGTCGTATATGGTCCGGCTGCGCCACCAGAAAGATGCCCCCTTTTTTTCCTCTGACGCTGCCAATATAGCCCAAGCGTGATAATGTCCCGACGACTTTTACAAGATGATGGTATGAAAACCCGTAATAATTAGCAATCTCTCGTATACTACACAAGCGTTCAGCGTGATCCGATAAATAGATCATGGAATGTATCCCGTAATGTGTAGAGGCTCTAATTTTCATGACCTGTATGGTGTGGGGTTGCTTATTGGTCAGCCGATCGCCATCAAAAATTTCTAAATATGACATTCATTGATTGAGATTTATAAATTTGTGTTATGTCGATAATCCGGGTTTGTTGTTTCATAAATCCTAAGGTGGGGCGGTCATCGCTATGAGTGAAGTTTTGAATAGCGTGTGTTCCGGTAAAACCGCGCATCTCAAGATCGCGTATTATTAATGAAACATCATGTTCGGATATCAGGTCTGTATGAACCGTCGTACGTGTCTCAAATTCTACCGTCTTTTGTGTGCAAAGAATGTCAAGTGTCTGAGAGAATAGTTCATATTTATCGGTTCCGGTGACGCGTTTGAATTTATCCGGCGGTGCTTTGTAATCAAGGGCTATGTAATCAATTAGGCCGCTATCTATGTGCGACCGGATGATATCCGGTCGCAACCCGTTTGTATCGAGTTTGATGGCATAGCCCATATCTTTTAGATCTTTGATGAAATCTGGTAGTCCTGGATAGGCAGACGCTTCCCCGCCTGAGAGCACCACGCCGTCAAGGAGACCGCGCCGCTTTTTAAGAAAAGCCATGACTTCATGAATATTTCCGCGTCCTTTACCTTTTACAATTTGTGGATTATGGCAGTAAGGGCATCGCATATTACAACCCGTAAACCATACAATGCAGGCTGTTCGTCCGGGAAAATCAAGCATGGTAAATGGCGTAACGGAATAAATAGGGAGAACACCCGGTTTTTTCACCGGGTGTTCATCTGTATTCTGTTTTATCAAGTCTTCTGACTGCATTAAATTATGCGCCTGTAAAGAGATTTCCGGTATCAACCCAGTCTTCAACAAAGTGTTTTCGTTGGCGATGTTCGCCTTTTTTTCCTTTGTTAAAGCTATCGACAGGACGGAAATATCCCATCACACGTGTCCATACTTTCGTTTTTTCTTTGCAATGAGGACATTCCGGTTGTTCTCCGTTTAGGTATCCGTGTGTGTCGCAAACTGAAAAAACGGGTGTTATTGTGATGTATGGAAGTTGGTACGTTCCAAGAACCTTTCGAATGAATCGTTTGCAGGCATCAGCGCTGGACAGTTTTTCGTTCATATAGAGATGCAGGACTGTCCCGCCGGTATATTTGCATTGCAATCTATTCTGCAGCTCGAGTGCCTCAAACGGGTCTTCTGTATGATCGACGGGGATCTGAGACGAGTTTGTATAATAGATATTATCCCCAAAGCCAGCCTGAATAATGTCAGGGAAACGTTTTTTATCTTCTTTTGCAAAGCGATATGTTGTCCCTTCTGCGGGGGTTGCTTCCAAATTATACAGGTTTCCTGTCTGCTCTTGGTAGCCTAGGAGTTTTTCACGCATGTAATCAAGAATATCAAGGCACATTTTGACGCCACGTTCGTCTGTAATATCGTACGCGTCATCGGTAAAATTCCGAATCATTTCATTCATGCCGTTAACACCAATCGTTGAAAAGTGATTGCGGAAGAATGGAAGGTATCGGGCTGTGTATGGATATAGTCCTCGATCGTACATTTTTTGCGCGAAAATCCTCTTTTTTTCCAGAGTTGATTTCGAAATATCCATCAGGCGATCTATCTCTTGTGTCATGCCCAACATATCTCCTTTAAAACGATGGCCAAGTCGCGCCATATTTAAAGTGACAACGCCAATTGATCCGGTCATTTCAGCCGATCCGAATAATCCGTTTCCACGTTTCAAAAGCTCGCGTAAGTCAAGTTGAAGTCTGCAGCACATGGAGCGGACGGCGCCGGGCGAGTAGGCCTCAGGGTTTTTCCGGCGTTCTTTAGTTACAGGATCAACGATGAATTGGCTTCCAATAAAGTTTTGGAAATATGATGATCCAACTTTTGCGGTATTTTCAAAAATTGCGTCTGCAACTTTGCTGTCCCAGTCAAATTCTTCGGTAATATTAACCGTTGGGATTGGAAAGGTAAAAGGCTGTCCTGCTGAATCGCCTTCTGTCATGACCTCATAATAAGCAATGTTAATCATCTCCATTTCTGGGGTGAAGTGTTTGAATGTCATATCTTCCAGGCTACGAATCCCCATATCACGCGATTGTGCTTTTAATAAAAGGGAAGCGTCATCGACATTTTTGAATAGGTGTAGGTCGCTATATGTTGGGAATTGATTTTTGAGATCGTCTGGAACAGTGATATCAAGCGTGATATTCGTGAATGGCGATTGCCCCCATCGTGCCGGAACATTCAAATTGTAAACAAACTGGCGAATGGCTTTCTTAACTTCGCGGAACGAAAGCTGATCGTAAAAGACGTAAGGGGCCAGATAGGTGTCAAAACTGGAAAAAGCCTGCGCGCCCGCCCATTCGGATTGCAAAATTCCTAGGAAGTTACTCATCTGGCCAAGGGCTTCCCGGAAATGGCGTGGGGGGCGGGATGATGTTCGTCCACCAACGCCGTTAAACCCATCATTTAGAAGCGCTCTCAAAGACCATCCGGCACAATAACCCGTCAGACAGTCGAGGTCGTGAATATGGATGTCGCCTTGGCGGTGAGCCAATCCTTCTTCGGGGCTATAAACTTCATCAAGCCAGAAATTCGCAATGACCTTACCGGCGACATTGTTAATAAGCCCTGCGTTAGAATAGCCTGTGTTTGCATTCGCATTGATTCGCCAATCTGAACCGGAAATATACTCGCTGACCGTTTCAGAGCAGTCAATTTTTGTTCCGCCAAATAATGTTACGATCTGGTCTGTGTGGGGATCCGCGGGATGTGTATGGTTCTGTTCGGGTACGTTGTTTTGTTGGTTTGGCAGGGTCAATGCAGCTTCGGGCATGGTTTTTCCTCGTCTTTTTATGGTTGGTTCTGTGTAACTCTTGAAACTTTGTTAATTCCCATTACGGTTTCGATCCGCTTTGGGGGGTAAAGATTGCGCATAAAAAACACAAGATGTTGTGTCTCACCCTTGATTCATACCCTATAGGGCGATTTGCCTATTTGACCTGGATCAAAATTCACATCTTTATAAGATAACAAAAACGGCACCTTGCTTTTCGCAGGGTGCCGTTGAATCTGGCAATACTCGGGTTTTTATATAGAATTACGCAATGTTGCGTATGCGCTTATTGATGCGACGAATTTTTCCAGCGATATCCCTCATGCCCATGATAAAATCCGTTTGCTGAAGGGGCATTCAATCCAGATTCAGATATCTTTTTGTCGGCGTCCTCTGCGGAAATTTTGTTGTTTAGAACCGCACTAAAACATTCAATTACGGTTAGCATATCGCAGTCATGGGGGGAAATTCTAAACGCCTTGATACCCATATTTTTCATGTCTCCGATTTCGTGAACAAGATTTAGGCAGGTGTGTGACAACGTTTGGACGCCGTTGATGCAAAGAAAATTTTTTCCGTCTACGGTCTTCAGAGATAATCCATTTGGATCTTGCTCACACACGAATTGACAATTATCCTTAACGCGTCCATGTGATCTGGCGTGATAACAGCGAGCAGATAAAGCCAAGCCAACACGGCCGTACACTTGAGCTTCCAGGCAAACATTGTGTGCGTATGCTGCTTTGCACAGGATCGCAATAGCGCTGGCGGGTAATTCGGCGGGAATTGTAATATGTGTCGCGCCGTGTTGAGCCAGATAGGACAATGTCTCTTCATTATAGGTGTTAAAATATTGTCCGATTCTGTGCGATTTTCCGCGCAAATGATAAAGAGCAGAGGCATCGTTCGCTTCAATCTCAAAATCATTCATCTCACAAAGGCCGGCAGTCATTTTCCTTTCTCGTGCGATCATAACTTCTGATAGTGATGAAAAAACAACCTTTTTTCCTGCCCGTAAAAGACGCTCTGATACGTCTGCGTAATGATCTTCAAAAAATGGCGATCTTTTAGAGCAGATTACCTCTCCTAAATAAACCGTGTTAATAGGAGATTCATCCGCGATTTTAAAATAAAAATCACGTTTTTTCTCGGCGGGCCAGTGGAACAGGATGGGGCCAAGTGTTAAGTATGATTCATTTTTCATTTTATCTCCACCGTTTGCTTTCATATGCGCCTTGTGTCTGTTTGTGCCCTTCTGTCAAGCTGAGGAGCTTATCTGTTTTGACATCTCTTCCTGACAGAGCGCAATCAACCGCTTCGCGCCATGACGAAACCACGGTTTGTATGTAAGCTTTTGATCGCTGGCGGCCCTCAATTTTGAAAGCGTCAACGCCAGCTTTGATTAATTCCGGAAGTAAGTCTGCAAGGTTAAGGCTTACGGGTTCTTCAAACGCATAGTAGGGATTGTCCTTATGTTGGACGAGATATCGACCCTTGCATATTGTTGGGTATCCTGGATTTTGTGTGCAGGAGAAACAATCAATCGTGAAGCCATTTAACTTGGCGGTCAACGTTTTGTCTTTGTCCTCTTCATATGAAACGTGATGTGCTGGCGAGCATACACCATCCATATTCGTAGATAGGCCTGTTGCGTAGTTGGTTAGGCTACACCGCCCTTCGGCCATCAGTCCGTGATTCCCGAATATGAAACATTCAATCTCGCAAAAAATATCTTTCTTTAGAGATTTAATTTCTGGGATAGTTAGAATGCGGGGGAGAACAACGCGTTGGACATTAAACTCCTCACAATAGTATTTAATGGCCTCGATCGATGGGGCTCCAGCTTGCACAGACAGATGCAGGCGTAGGTTTGGATGCTTACGGCGAGCGTAATTGGCAACGCCAATGTCGGCGACAATTATAGCATCAACGCCGATATCAACGGCATCGTCGATAGCCTTCTTCCAGAGCTCAAATTTTCCTGCTGGTGGAAATGTATTAGTGGCCAGAAGAACCTTTGTTTTTCGGTCATGTGCGTATTTAACGCATTCAGCCAACTCATCGAATGAGAAGTTCAGGCCAGGAAAATTTCGCGCATTTGTGGCATTCTTGAAGCCGCAGTACACTGCATCCGCACCGGAATCGACGGCTGTTTTTAGCGCGGCGGGGGTCCCGGCTGGGCAAACAAGTTCTGGCTTATGTTGGGTGGGCATGGGGAGTGACCTTTCGGGCGATATTCAAAATTTTTTTCCCTGGTTTGCCAAAAAAATGGGCAACATAGTCGGCGATATTGCCATCAATGTCGTCCAGCGCGTTCCGCAGGCAAACAACTGCTTCAGTGTCACCTTCTATATAAATGTCCCTGCTGAAGAAAAGGGCGTCACCATCGTAACGGCCATCAATCATTCCCAGAAGCGTCAAGAATGAGCCGGAAATTCGACACGCTGCGTTGGGACAATCCCGATTTCTGCTTGCCTTTAATCGGGGCGATTTTGGATCGGGGCGCAGGCAAATGATAAAGGGAAGATTGGTGGCATCAATCACGAACCATTTGTGGTGATGCCCCTCCAGTCTCTGGAAAAGACGAGGTTCGGACGCGGATATGAAATTTACTAGGCGCATCAATGTATTATTTACGAGCGGTATAGGAATTATACGCATCATCAAGAGAAACCCGTTCTCAAGCGAAAGGCGATGGATATTTTCCAAGTTGCGATGTGATGAATTCCTATGCATGGCCGCATGCTATGCTAGGTCTGTGCAAATGAATTTGACCCAAATCAAGTCGTTCTGTCTCAGAGAACAGGAATAGATAATCACGGTTATCCTCTTTGACGACTCCGTTCCAAACGGGGTTTTTAGTGTTTTTCTTCAGGAGGTTTTTGTATTTTTCAATTCCCATCGCGTCGAGACGGCGTTCCGTTTGTTGCAGGGCGGGCCAAGACGGGCGCGATGGTTCTATCACCCGCAGATAAGCCGCGAAATATTCGTGATCCTTTTGATCGCCCAGAAGCAGAAATCCGTGCGTGGGTGCAGGGTATCATCTGGCGGGACGAACATTTTCGTGGAATGCCGCTTCAAAAAATTGCTGATCGGGAAGGTGTGTCTGCCACACATATTCTCAAATACATCAACAGGGCACTCGAGGTCGCTTGATTTTCGGTGAAGAAATGAGGCTGGCCATATCGCCAAACCTAACTCGAAATTGTGGAACTGAGAAAAACGGGAGGGATACTCTGAATTGGCGCATTCTCAGTGCTGTGTTTGTCTAGGGAGATCCAAGAACCGCGCGGAATGCCGGGGCTTTGGGGCTGTATTCTCAGAAGTTAGGATTCCCTGAGACTAGATGGCGGTGTGCGTAGTCACCGTCGAACTATTCTCAACAGAATTCCCTGTTTTTCAGGGAAAATACAGGGAATTCTGTTGGAGTACTTTTTAAATGATGGCAGACATTATTTATTTAACATAATAAATAATGTGATCCGTGCCAATAATTCGTATCTTAATTAACTATGCAGTGTCCCAAACCTGATTCAGAATTTTGGCTGCCAATGCGGCCTTGTCTTGGGGAAGGAAGCGCCCATAGTGCTTGGCAACCATATCCGGCGTGTCTTGTATGGCGTAGCTTGCCTGCTCATATGAGCCTGTTTGTTTCAGTATATGCGTGGCCAAAACATCTCGAACGTTGTGTGGCCCATGAGGTAGCAAGCCTTTAATCGCGCCACGGCCTGTGTATGGATTGTATATTCCGTATCGTTGAATAATGAGCCGCCATGCTTCGTAAAAGTTAGTTTGGTTGTACGAAGCGTCCGTCGTTGAGGTCTTTACAGTTTTGACAAAAAACGTACCGGGATCTTGGGCGTCACGGAGCAACGTAGGGCGATGCATTTCAAGATATTCTGCAATATATCTATATAGATCCCCCAAATCTGGTAGGAGCAATCTAAAGGGCTTGTTTGAAAAATAGGAAGAGTCTGAATTTTTAAAGGCTACGGACGGAATAAAAACTTCCCAGGCATTATCACGGTAATTCCAGCGCATTTCACCTCTCTTCATATCTGCAAGGCGACGTTCTGGTGTTGGGGGACTATCTAAAGGACAAATGAGCAATTGCCGGAGGTTTTTTTGCCGTAAGCCCAAATGTAATCCCAGCCTTATCATGAGGAAAGATCGTACAGATTCGGCTGCAGCGATCGGGTATCGCTTATAGTCTGGCATAAATTTGGCAACTTCCTCGGCGATCTTTTTGTATTCTCCAAGAGGGGATGGGGACTCAAGTATTGGAAGAATAGGCTCGAATGGGTCTCTGTGTACTTTTGCGACATGCTTGATCTCTTTCAATCGGTTATGCGCGTGTTTCAGATAGTTGTCGCATGCAGAATTCCAATTTTCTTGCACGAACTTGATTTCATCTGGTGAGATCAGTCCGGGTATTGGCTTAAGCTTTGCTGCGAGTTGCGGGCGCTGTCTTAGCCATCCTGTATCTTTCCGCGTTAATGAAAGAGAAACGCTGATCATGTCTATTTCCCATGTTGTATAGAACCCCCTACGTTTCTCGCGCCACTGCAGATACCAATCCCATACCTGTGGAAAGATTAGCAATGCGAACGTGATGTCGTATATTGAGACTCCAAGTCCTTTTGTGTGTGAATCTTTAGCTGCAGATAGAGCGCCAAACATCAAGCCAAGGTGTTCTACTTTTTGAGATGCGGTTTCTTGATTCCAGACGCCGTTTCTTTGATCTCCTATGGAGGTTAACGTGGATGTTTTGAACTTAACTAAATCGCTCATCTCTTCAGATAAACCTGCCGGTGCATCTTCGTTATGCGATGATTGCTTTTTGTTTCTAGGTTGAGGGTTGTTTCCATAGCTATCAATAACGTTGGGAAAGCGCACTGAAAATCTGTGTTTAATGGCGCTTCGTTGGTAGCGTCTATATTCGGTTGATCCTGAAATAACAACATTTCTAACCCAGTTAATGATCTCTTCTTTCTCAGTGTTGCTACGAGAGTTAAAATCGTCTGGTAAATGCCACGATAGTCGCCGTCTTTCTGCGGCGGAGATGTTTTTCATTTTGTGTCCATGTAATGATCGATTAGAGAATGAAATTTTCTTTTTGAAATATCCCGTAGGAAGCTGATATCGCTTTTCGATCCTGTTTAATATTTCCATGCTTGTTATGCTCCGCGGTATTTTTGTTCCCTTTCTCCAGGCGGATATTGTTGTTCTTTGAATTTTTTCATTCGGTAGGGTGATTGCGCTATGCAGGAACCAGGAACTCTCGCCATATCTTTTCATATGCAGATCTAAAGCTTCGTGGAAAACTTCTGGGTCATCCCATGGATCTGATGATGATAATGCAGCCTGTTGCCTAATTTTAGGCCTATCAGTTATTTTATCGGTGGTTATTTCGTGGAGGGGTTTTGATTTTGTGCTTCTGTAGCTTTTGTTTCTTCTGATTTCTCTGATTAGTGCATCAAAGCAGGGTTCTATAACTCGTTTAGCTTTAGATAGTGATGAGTGATCAATTTTTGTAGCCGCGGAAATCTCTTTCCAGTTCAATCCGTTTCTGGCCAATGGTGGGATTTTCTGGTGATCGAAAAGATCAAGAAGGTAGTTTTGAAGACGATTTATTTCTTTATTGGAGAGAACCGTTGATGCTCGTTTGGTGCAAAAGTCTGCAATCATCTGGCTAAAAACATCTACATTTTTTGCTGTGCTCATTTTGTTTCCTTAAAAATAATTTCATCAGTAGGTTTCCTGTAAAAATAGCGCCCTCCTTGTCCAAAAGGAGGGCGCTATTTTGGGATGATCGAGAGAGGTAATTGATTTTTCTAGTGCGTGTTTTTCATACTGTAGGTTATCACATCGGGTTGGTTACCATCTAGGCTGATTGGTCCATGAACCATCCGGTTTCTCCCTGTAAATTGATTGAGGAGTGCATAGTGTTCTAGTTGGACGAAGAAGGTGTTTATTTTCTGATGCAATAGACGGGTGGCGCCGTAATGATCGAAGATCATTACGGCCATGTGAATGCGGTTAAACACGCGGATCGCGTGTTGCATGGCATGGGGAGTTGGGAGCCGATAACATCCGGTGATGCAGCACCGGAAACCAGCCACAGCGGCAAGGCGGGAACGGCCCGTTCCGAGCAGCCGAGGCCGCGTGGGAAGCATAAAGGCAAGAGAAAATAGCGCCCGCAATTATAACCTGCGAAAGAGCGCGAAGCGCGGCGATTGGCTTGTAAAGACCGTAATACACTTTACATATGCTCAACCATAAATTTATCTGGTTTTATATTACACTATTTACTAGTGTTTTGGTGGCGATTCTTAAGTTTAGAATCGAGAGGCCTAATGCCAGAATCTTGATAAGGCTGACGTATTGTAATTAACAAGCGAGGGTATGGCTGTGCCATCTTTTTATAAATGGATTTTGGTGGTTTTCTTGCTTGTGGGCGTGTCTGCATGTAAGCCAAATAAAGTGTTGGATCCGCATGATCCAAATTTTGATATTAAGCAATTTCGATATGGAGATTATAAGTATTCAGATGATCCTGATAGGGATGTATCGGAGGTGTTAAAATTCTTTTTTCCCATTGGTACAAAACGCTCAGTTATTGAAGATACGCTTGTAAGTAATGGAACTGTACTGATCAGTGCATCAGGCTCTTTTGGGGAGTTTGGATCTCTCGGGGTTGTCAGAGGCGAGCTTTTGGAGAAAATATCTGCATCCTATTATGCGGTCTACCATTTTAAATACAAAAGCCAGAGTATTTCACTAACTCCCAGCGGGGGAGTGCGTTTGTGCGCCTTTTATGATGATGGGAATAAGCTGGTCTCTATGATTATTGGTTCAAAATTTGTTCATACGGAATCTTTTGGTTCGGATAAGCGGAAGTAGGAGTGATAAATGGGAATAATTTACGTTGCTGCATATGAGGTAAACCCCTTTGGCGCTGGACACGGATATCTTGTGTATGATCCGGATGAAACCTTATTAACAACAGATAATCAGAGCATTATTCGTGGTGGACCGCAATTTCCTGGGGCGCTCGGGCCTTGGGGTATTTTAACAGTTGATCACGGTGCTGCTTCACACGTTTCCTCTGATGGACTTGACAACAACACAGATCCTGATGGTGACACTTATTTAGAGAATGACAAAGACGAAAATGGAATTGCGGATACAGTGGGAGATAGATTTTATACTGAAATAGAAACCTCTTTGACGTGGCAGCAACTCGTTGATTTTGCTGATTCCCTCAATGGTTATTTCGATTACAATCCTATCGGTATCAACTCAAACTCTGTCTTTGCCTCTGTATTGTCCAAGGCCGGATTAAATCCATACGAAAATTTTCCCGCTGATTTTTTGTTTGGGTACCCAGGTGCACATATTCTTCTGTCAGGGCTAGGAGATGATTACCTTAGGGGCTGGCAGGAGGATAACGATTTTTATGATGTTGGTGGGAATGATATTTTCCACGGCGGAGATGGGCAGAATCTTGTTCGCCTAGATGGTTCTGATGGAGTTGATTCTGCCAGTTATACGGTGGGAACGGTAAGTGTTAGTATCTCGGCAGATAAAAGTCACTGGGTTGTAGAGCAATCCGTCGGTGAGGAGGATTACGTTGACAGCCTTTTCTCCGTAGAGGCCATGATTGTTCATCAATTTCTGACGAACAGCGCAGTCGATTTATCTAATAATGATGAAGGAATAAATCTTCGTGATGAAGATGAAGGCAGCTTATTGAGTTGGCAGGAAGAGTATGGTGATGATTTGGTAACGGTCGTTAGCATTTCATCAGATTCAGACGAAGATTATTTCTTTGGAAATTTTTCCAACCTCAAAGCAACGCAGTATGATGATGGTTATGAGTTGAGGCATGTCCTTGGCCGCCGTTTCGATGGTAATGGCGGTGTTGATACGATTAGCTATGCGGACCTTGAGGATGATCGCGGAATAACTGTTAAGTTAGTGGATCAAACAGCTTTTGTTACAGGTACAGATGAGGTTGCGGGGCCGGGTGGTGGACCTTTTGATACAGTTCTCAATTTCGAGAATGTAACAGGGACGGATTTTACAGATTTTCTTTTTGGAAATGAGTTAGACAATAAATTTATAGGTGGTGGTGGTAACGACAATATTGATGGTGGAGAAGGGTTTGATACGGTCTCCTACGAGCTTTCAACGGATGAGGTTCAGATTGTCCTGGATGAAGAATTTTTCTCCGTGGATAGTGGGACAAGTGAGGGGATTGATACGCTTGTTAGTATTGAGGAAATTCAGGGTAGTGAAGGGGATGATGTCCTTACAGTGCATGGTCTTTATGAGGAAGCATTGACGATTGATGCTCTTGATGAAGATGCGGAAGATGTCCTTGATTTTAGTGCGCTGTCTCAAAATTTGACAATCAATTCGTTGGGGGAATTAAATGGTACGGCCCTGAAATTTTTGAATTTCGAAAAATATATCGGCGGATCATTGGTTGATAATTTTACGGGTACTGAACGAGATGAAATTTTTGAAGGAAGGGCTGGAGCCGATATTTTTAATGCCGGCGCAGGGGATGATGTTTTTCTAAATTCTAATCCTGATGGCGGAGATTATGACGGAAGTGATGACCTCGATACGATAGATTATCGGGGTGCCCAGAATGGCGTCTCCGTGAACATCGTGAGCCCATTATCTGGGACCGTTTATAAGTATATCAGTGGAGACGAAACTGGGGTTCCTGATATTGTGAAGAATATTGAGTTTTTTTACGGAACATCGGGTAAGGATGCATTTAAAACAAAGTCCGAGGAAGGGGTCGTTTTTATTGGCGGTGAGGGTGATGATACCTATTACCTAGTCTATGATCACGAGGGCAACATTATTGGAGACCCAACGATTGTGGAGGACGCAAGTGATGTTGGTGAGGACAATGTTGTCATCGTTGATGAATCTGGACAGATTCGAGACTACGTCAATCCTGACAATTACGACATCAGAAAAGTATCTGTCGGTTATCAGTTGGTCGGCAAAGGGGATACTGATCATGCTGGAGCGGTGTATGATATACCGGTTGATAATGCTGAAAAAATTAACAGCCACGATGTAGGATCTTTTGATCCAGCGGATGATGATGGAGAGGATTTGCCGCTGCCAGATGAGGGGCCAGAAGATCAGGCATCTCCTTTAATTCTTGATCTTGGCTCTGCGGGCATTGATCTTTTATCTCTTGGTGAAAAAAGCACGTACTTTGATCTTCTTGGAGCTGGACAAGCTGTCTTGACGGGATGGGTTTCTCCTGAGGATGGTCTTCTGGCTCTTCCCGGGGCGAATGGCGTGGTCGATAATATTTCAGAGTTATTTGGGAATGCGACAACAGATGGGTTTACGTCGTTGTCTGCGTATGATTCCAATAACGATGATGTCATTAATGCGTCAGATTCTATTTTCTCAAGCCTGCGTGTTTGGATTGATGGAAATAGTGATGGAATTTCAAGTCAAGGTGAATTGCACACGCTGAATGACCTGCTAATAACATCGATTAATTTAGATTCTACACGAACATATCAGCAAAATTCTGGAAACGTGATCAGCCATCAGTCTGAGTTCACTATGAATGGTGAAAAACGGACAATCGTTGACGCCTGGTTCACATACGATTCTGGGCGCACAATCAACGCCCAGGCTTATGATTTTGATCCGAGAGCTGCATTTTTACCGAAATTCCGGGGGCATGGTAGCCTTAAGGACCTGAGTATTGCTGTATCTACCGATAACGGCACCGATTCATCCAGCCTGATGACCCTATTAAAGGATATTTCTGAAGGCATGGGGTTTGCGGAGGCGCTGGAAAATTGGTCTTCTACGGAAGGTGCTGTTGATGCGCTTATGCTTACATGGGCCGATGTTAATGGCATTGTTGATGGTAGTCGTGGAGCTTATGTTGATGCAAAACATCTTGCCTTCTATGAAGCCTTCACGGGCGAGCCGTTCCGTCAGTATGGAAAGCCAAACCCATTACCGGAGGCGGGCGCTTTTGTAGAGGCGATTTATGGATATGTGCGTACCTTGCTTTCAATGCACATTATCGCGCAGGCGGCGGGAGATCAGATTTTTGAAAATCCTTCATATAGTGTAAATAATTGGTCTGTTGGTGGTGATTTGACGCTCCTTCAGTCTGGCGTTAATGCGATTGAAACAGCAGCATCTGGCGCTTCTGATCCATCCGCGGTCTGGACGCGTTTTGCGCAGTTTATCGGCTATACCAAGGGTCTTGGCAATCTGACAACGGCAGAGATAACCGCGCTGGATGCGGCGGTCGATGCGACGAACCATCCGGGGCTGGATGATTGGCAGGATGTTGTCAATTTAATGAACAGCACGCTCGGCACCATTATCGATAGCGCGGATGACTGGGGTTCATTCGAAATTTATTACGATAATTATACACAAGGCACGTCATCGGACGACACGATTACGGACAATAATGCCGGTGGTTACACCGACAATGAATTTGATGGCCGTGGCGGGAATGACGTCATCAATGGTCTAGATGGTCATGACAAACTGATCGGCGGGGCTGGTAATGATACGTTGAACGGCGGTGCCGGTGATGATTACCTGTTGGGCGGAACAGGTGATGATATTTATGAATACGAAGCCGGAAACGACACGATCTCAGAAGTGGGTGGTGATGGTTATGACACAATCCATGTTCTGGCCTCTACAAACCTGACAACGGCCAATATTTCGGATATTTACCGTTTTGGTGACGAGCTCATCATTGCGCTCAGTACGGGAAGTTTCATCACGATTGATGGATATGGCGACGCCAACGCCCGTATTGAAAAAATTATCTTCGATTACGACAGCTCTGAAATTGATATTGCGGCAATTGTCGAACAAAAATTCTATGGCACTGCAGGAGCAGACAATATGAATCTGAGTGGAGATTCATATCAAACACTATTGGCCTATGGCTACGCCGCTAACGATACAATGCAAGCCACCGGTGCCGCCGCAAAATTCTATGGCGGCGATGGTTATGACGTGTTGATTGGTGATTATCTGCCAGATTTTCTGTACGGCGAAAACCAGGATGATTACCTTTCTGGCCAGGGCGGAAATGACTATCTTTCCGGTGGATCAGGTAATGACAATCTTCTGGGGGGCGATGGAAACGATACGCTCTATGGCGGAACAGGAAGCGATATACTTCAAGGTGGTGCAGGAAACGACACGCTTTATGGTCAGGATGGAAACGACACGCTGATCGGTGGAGCTGGTAATGATCGATTGGAAGGGAGCCATGGTAATGATAATTATGTTTTCGCTCCAGGATTTGGCCAGGATACGGTTGATGCCGGGTCTCTTCAGAGTAATGGCAACACAAGCCGAAATGACAAAATCATCTTCTTAGAAGGAATTGATCCTGAAGATATTATTGTCACCCGTGTAGCTAAAGACAGTATAAAGCTGGCAGTTAGCGGGACTTCAGACTGGGTCGAAATTTATGAGCAAGAATTTGATTCTTATTTCACGGCTCGTGTAGAAACGGTCAATTTCGCCAATGGAGCAACGTGGACGGCGGCCGATCTTCGCTTGATGGCGATCGATACGGCAACTACATCCGGAAATGATACTGTGTATGGCTGGAACAAGCATGATGACTATCTAGATGCGGGCGCTGGTGACGATTACGTCAATGGCCAAGGGGGAGATGACACATACGTATTCGGTCTCGGATATGGTCAGGATACGTTTGATGATAACGGTGGTTTTGATACGGTGAATATTTTGTCAGGCGTTGATCCGGCAGATATTCTCGTAACAAAAGGCTCCAATGACAGTATCGTTCTCTCAATTATCGGAACGACAGATTCTGTTACATTTTTAGATCAGGAACGGTATAGCTATAACGTTTATCGCCTAGATCAGGTTGTTTTTGCAGATAATACGGTTTGGAGCAGTTATGATCTCCGTCAAAAAGCTATCGAATCTCAGACGACATCAGGAAATGACACTGTCACCGCATTCATCACAAATGATGTTGTAATGGGTAGCGCAGGCAATGATACGTTACGTGGTCGCGAAGGAAATGATACGTATCTGTATAATCTTGGTGATGGGCAAGATATTTTTGAAGAAACAAGTGGAAACGACATTATCCAGATGGGTGTAGGGATACTAAGTTCAGATATTTCCCTGTCGCGCGTTGGAGATGACTTGCTAATTACGATTACGTCCATGTCATCTTCCAGCATTACTGTTAAAAATCATTACGCCAGTAGCTCGAAGGTCATTGAAAAAATTGTTTTTGATGATCTCTCGGAGATGACAATTATCCCGCAAATTTTAGGAACGTCAGGGGATGATATTATCAGTGGGACCAGTGCGGCCGATTTGATATATGGCCGAGAAGGAAACGATAACATTTCGGCAGGGTCTGGAAATGATGAGGTTTATGGTGAAGATGGAAATGATACCATAAACGGATCAACCGGTTATGATTATTTGTATGGCGGTTTGGGTGATGACATCATTAATGGCGGAAGTGACGATGATTATATTGAAGGCAATGAAGGTGGAGATACGCTCCATGGTAATGACAATGCCGATATAATTTACGGTGGTGATGGTGATGATATCATTTATGGCGATGCCCATAATGATATCCTCTACGGAGGCAATGGAAACGACGCTGTTTATGGTGGAACAGGAAACGACATTATCTATGGTGATGATGGAGACGACACGCTTAATGGTGATAGCGGATCCATTGATATTTTGACGTATGTCAACGCGACATCAGGTGTAAATATTAATCTTTTAACGGGCATTGCTACAGGAATGGGAACCGATACGTTCTCGAATTTTGAGCGGTATATAGCCTCATCATATAATGATGTAATGATTGGTAATAGCTCTGCAAATACGCTTACTGCGGGAGATGGGAATGATATTCTTGTCGGCAATAAAGGAGATGACAACCTCGATGGCGGATTAGGCGATGATACGTATCAGTTTATTTACGCTGATGATGAAGATTTCATTACAGATGTTGGTGGATACGATATCATCCAGTTTATGGACGCAGTAAGTTCTGAAAATCTTGATTTCTATACGGAGAACCACGATTCCGGTTCAGTTGCAGATGATGTGAAGGTCGACTTTAATGGTACAAGTCTTCATGAGATCGTCGTTTACAATCAGGTAAGCACAACATTGACGGATCGTAAGGTTGAAGAAATTCGTTTTGCTGACGGATTTTCGTTGAATTTCGCACGTTATGGGACATCTGAATGGGTTCAGATGGGCAACACGACGGCATCTCAGGACTCAAGTACGGCGACTGAGGGACGAACGATTATTGGCGGCACAAACGTTAACACCATTACCGGAAGCGCTTTTGCAGATCAAATCCATGCAGACCTAGGTAATGATACGGTTCATGGCGGCGATGGTCATGATTGGATCCATGGTGGTACAGGTAACGATATAATTAACGGGGATGCTGGTGACGATGTCATCTTCGGTGGTGTCGGGAATGACACGATGAATGGAGGCGATGGTAATGACACCGCTATGTTTACTGGGTCTACGGCTGCAGTTACCGTAAGTTTGGCCGCTGGAACAGCAACCGGCCAGGGTACTGATACATTGTCAAATTTTGAGAATGTAACGGGATCATCTTATGCGGATACAATAACCGGAAATACCGTGGCAAACGTTTTGAAAGGCGGAAGTGGAAATGACGTCTTGTCTGGCCTCGGTGGTAACGATCAGCTTTATGGTGAAGATGGGCTAGACACCTTATTGGGCGGCTCTGGTGCAGATACATTTGTGTTTGAATCCGCGAGCGCATTCAACAATGTTGATATCATCGGTGATTTTAGTCTGCTGGATAACGATGTCATTGATATATCCGATTTGCTGTCGGCTTTTGATCCGTTAGTTGATGTCATTACCGACTTTGTTCAAGTCACCGACAATGGAACGGACTCTGCTCTATTTGTCGATCAAGATGGTGTTGGTTCTGTTTATGGTTTGCAGCAGGTTGCGACAATATCGGGCGTAACGGGCCTGACAGATGAAGCGGCTTTGTATACTTCTGGAACAATTATCGCTTAGAATAATGGAATGATAATAAATATCAGCGCCGCATGGAAATGCGGCGCTGTTCTTTTTGGTGTCGAAAAATTATGCAGACCTATAATTGCTAGGAGAATATGTTCCTGAGAAAAATGGAAAAAAACTATTGACGTAAAAGCTCGATCTCTATTAGGCTTTTCTTATGTGAGCTCGTCTCATTAGAAGCAGCATCTCCTTTGAGAAGCAGCATCAGCAAAAAAATTAGACCTTCATTGGTTTGGTGCAGATGTGTAGCCGAAGGAGAGAAACCATGCGCACACGTAACAATATCGCAACAATTCTTAAAGATTATGCGGTCCAACAGTGGCCGATAGATGAGCTGAATGTAAGCTCTAAAAACCCACGTAAAATCACCGAAAAGCAAAAGGATAAAGCCTCATCATTGGTCCATGCGACGGGCTTCATGATGCCTATCGTTGTTGACCAAAAGAAGCAGGTGGTCATTGGCCATGAGTGGCTAGAAGCCGCTAAAATCTTAGGGTTGGATGACGTTCCCGTCATCCATTTAAGTGATTTGTCCGAAGCAGATGCGCGTGCTTTACGGATTGGTTACCCCAAAATTATTGATCTTGGTGAATGGGATGTGACAATCCTGGCTGAAGAGTTCGAAATCATGCTGAACGACAAGATTGATTTGTCGACCACGGGGTTCGATCTTCCGGAGATTGATATCATTCTCAGTGAGGGGCGTTCCGAAAATAACGATAAAGACAATGAAATCGTCGAGATTGCCCCTTCTCAGGAAGCTGTTTCCAAGCTGGGGGATCTGTGGCTGCTTGGTAAACACCGCATCCTGTGTGGAAGCGCGACAGACCCCGAAAGCTATAAAATTCTAATGGGAGATCAGGTAGCTCAAGCTATTATCTCTGATCCGCCATACAACGTTCCAAACCAAGGCCATACAGGTGGGCGAGGGACGGTTAAACACCGTGAATTCCCGCAAGCCCATGGAGAAATGACTGAAGGGCAGTTCATTGAGTTCTTAAGTCAATACCTAACAAGCTCAACGCATCATCTCTGCGAAGGTGGCCTGGTTTATTCATTCATGGACTGGCGCCATGAGTACGAAATGTTGAGCGCAAGCCGAAGCGCCGATCTCCAGAAAATCAATCTTGTTATCTGGAACAAGAATAACGGCGGTATGGGGAGCCTGTACCGTTCCAAGCATGAGCTCGTCTACGTTTTGAAGAAAGGGAAAGCCAAGCACATTAACAATGTGGAACTTGGTAAAAATGGCCGCTATCGGACCAATGTTTGGGATTATGCCGGTGTGAATAGCTTTAAAAAAGACCGGATGAAGGAGCTCTCCACACATCCAACCGTCAAGCCAGTCGAAATGATCGCGGATGCGATCCTGGACTGCACTCATCTAAACCAGATCGTTCTGGATCCATTTTCGGGTTCTGGAACTATTTTTATAGCTTGCGAAAAAACCAATCGGATCGGATATGGCATGGATCTGGACCCTCTTTATGTGGATGCTGCTATCCGGCGTTGGGAGGCGCATACGGGACAAAATGCCATTCATGCAACGAGTAAAAAGGCATTCTCTGCTTGCCAATCCATTCGTTCTAAACGTCGTACGCGCGGATAAGGGAGAAAAGTCATGACTAAAAAAACGACACGAACCTCCAAGGGTAAGAAAACCACTCCGCGTACGACGGTAAAAAAGGAAGACTTAAAAAGTAAGAAAGAATCTGCGAAATCAAAGAATAAAATTGAAGATGAAAAAGTAGATTGCCCGCCAAGTGTAAAAGAAGTCGATCCTTCAGGCTTAACAGAACAAGAGTTTGATGGGAGCTTTACGTTTGATGTTGATGATTCGTCTTCAAATAACGATCAAGCAGAAAGTGACTATGAGGTTGGCTATAAAAAGCCTCCTAGATCACGGCAGTTTAAGAAAGGGCAATCTGGTAATCCAACGGGGCGGCCCAAAGGGGCTAGGAATATGAAGAGCATAATATATGAGATTGGTAACCAGACTGTTGATGTTAACATCGATGGAACATTGCAACATATGAGCCTTGCTGAAGCGACGATAAAGCGCGCGTGGTATAAGGCAGTCAAAGAGGGAAAAACGGATCTTCTTCGTTTTTTACAAGAAAACTATGACAAAGAAGTTGAGAAAACACAAAAAAAGCCAATTGAGCAAGCTCGTCATGATGCTGTTATGGCTCGTTTTATGGCCTGTTGCATGATGAGCTTAACTCCGTGGCAGTATATGGCTGAGTTGACAGATGATGATATTGAGGACGGATTAAACGGAATTAAGATTATTGCAAACTTCTCCGAATTTGTTAATTAGTCACGCGTTTGTGGTCAACCGGCGCCAGGGGGACTGGCGCCGGTTGATATTTTGTCCTACTGCGTGCAGATCTCACGCCAGACGTTGTTAAAATCCGAAACCTGTTCTTCGAGATATGCAATAACGTCTCCGCTCGCGATGAAGCGTTGGAACCCTCCATATCCTCCCATAGCATTCTTGGAGTTCACGTATCCGCAAACTACGGGCGTGCCTTTCCACAAAACAAAGAAGGAATCTTTGAACTTGGCAGATCCGGGATCTTTCAGACGGTTTTTGATGCCGTCTTGGCTCGCCCAGATCCAGTCTTGCTGCTTAGAGGGGTTGGAATAGTCCGAGTGACTTGATGATTTTACGGGTGCACTGCTACTTCCGTTTCCGGACGACGCGCTATCATTGATGATGGACAGCGTTAGGAATCCAGCGATGACAATCACCACCCATGTTCCAACGCTGGTCTTTGCTTTATAGGGGCGCTTCTGCCCACAATGTGGGCAGGTGCTTGCTTTCTTAGAAACAACGCCTCCACAGGCACGGCATTCAGCCGTTTTGGAAGGGGCATGGGCATTGGGGTCTTTGTGGAGCATGATCATTTTTTACCTTCCATTTCATTTTTGAGGGAATAGAGCGCGTTTTGAAGATTGCGGCTGTAAGCGTGGTTGACCAAGCTTGTTTTGTTTTCATAGCCTGATCCCGGATTACTGACTGCGTTATAATCCGCAATAACGCGCGTTCCTTTTTTCAGCGAGGCGATGCTATAAGAGACACGGAAGATCGGGTTTCTGTTGAGCTTGGAGCTAAAGAGAAACGCCATAATGTCATCGTCGATGGGTTTATCAAAAACCAGCATGGACTCACTGGATGTGCTCAGAGTGTATTGATGGTTCATCATCATATCCGTCAAGGCGTCCTTGACGGCAGATTTGCTGACACCGCTGATCGTGACTTCAGGTTTTCCGCTTGGGGTGTTGTGCGTTACAGGGGTTGCGCACGCAGATAAGAAAAATGGCAATATAAGCAGAGTTAAAAATTGGGCCTTCATTGGCTTATTCTCCCGTTTAGATGTTAAAAACCACCAGGATTGCTCCTGGTGGCCGGGAGTTAAGAAGCCGCTGTTATACGACCGCGACGGCCTTTAGCCGAGGCTTGGACATACGCCGTCGCCTCCCGGCCATAAAGACCGAGAAGCGACGTGATGACGGACACGCCACCGATAACAGAGAGGTTCTTAAGCCCCGGACCAGCCAAACAGCAGATCCGCAGCCACATTACCATCGTGTGGGTGGGGATCAACTCTATTGTGGGCTGTGGGGTCGAAGTTCTCTATCAACAGGGATTTTTTGACCCCAGGATCAAAATCTCAAAAAATTACCGTTACAGAACAGTCGGTTACGCTCGTGTGTGGGCGAATTGTTGAAATAGGAATTTTATCCTTGATTGACGTATGCACCTTATGGCATTAAGGGAATAGGAAAACAACTATAAGGAGATTGGGGTGGGTTTCAGTCATAAGATTTACCGGGATGCGCAGCTTTATTTGTCAGAGCGTGGTGAGCCCATGCTCCTTGAGGCTATGAAACTCGCGGATATGTTTGCCCGTAAGGGGCAGGTTGAGAAAAGCCTCTATTGGTATGAAATCACAGAGGCTCTGCAATTTATCATGATGCCGAAAGAGTTGGCCGGGGAGACGATCCATTGAAACTTGCTCTTTCTTTAACGTGCGTATTGTTGCTGTGCGTTGTACCAAGCTTCGCAAAAGGCGCCACTACAACAGCTCCGGAAAAGCCGCAGCTTTGTCTTGAGAAAGGTTCCTCATGTGAGGTGCTTGAGATTGAGAAGAATACAGGGGCTTTTTTCAATAATCTGAAGTTCGAGCGCGCCATTGATGGCGATACCTTTGTTGCCAGTGGGCATAAGATCCGGATATGGGGCATTGATACACCAGAGAAGGATGAAGTTGGCTACCTTGCTGGGAAGATGCTGCTTGAGGCTCTGCTGAAAGACGGACACTTGCTTTGCAAATCAATCGAGAAGGACCGCTATAAGCGGGACGTAATGTACTGCACGATCGATGATCTCGATGTGGGATCCATGATGGTTCAGGCTGGGATTGCCAAAGACTATACGCGTTATAGCGGCGGGTATTATCGAGTAGAGCAGGCTAAGGCCAAGAAAGAAAAGCGCGGGCTTTGGAAGGAGCGGTGGATGAAACTTGATCAGCAAGAAAAATAATAAGGGCTATTATGTAGCTTTTATGATTTTTGAGTTTTTATTTGTAGTGGCCCTATTTCGAAACTGTGCTTGAACAATAGGTATAAGATAGGAGAATTTTTAATGGAAATGGTCAGCGTTAGCTCTTCAGCAATAAGTGCAATTGGCTACAATCAGCAAACACGAAGATTGAAGATTAAATTTAAGCAAGGTGATACATACGATTTTTGTGGAGTTCCGCAAAACATATTTGATGAGTTCTTACGTGCGTCTTCAAAAGGACGCTATTACGATATGTATATAAGGGATAAATACCAATGCTGATTTTTTGAAGAGATATACGTCGGAGGGGATTGCTAAGTGACCAGCGAATTATTTTATACCATGTTGGGACTTGTCAGCGCACTCATCACTATTGTTGGGTTCTTTATGCCAACTAATAACCCGAGAAGCCGATATTATAACGCGTTCTATTTGTTTATTGTGTGCGCGATTTTTTGGTTTGCATTCAGTGCAGAACGCAAGCTTTCAAGAATTTCAGATGTTGAAAGAGCGGCTATCGCACTCATCAATAATAAAAGCATGAATTATACAAATGTTGGTTATGTGCATGCAGCTCTAGTTTTTTTGGAAAAAAATAAAGATCTATTTCCGGATACATATGCGCGTGCGTTATTAATCTGCGATGAATATAAGTGCAATAGTCCAGAGAGTGATGGAAGAACAATGATTACGGCGGCATATGCTATGGATGGAATTTTAAAAGGTATTGCTGCAATAAACGGAAAAGATGGTCGTGATTATTAAGTATGAACGAATCTGTGGTGATGTGAGATGAATGGCAATGTAATGGGAAGCATATCCTTGGATTTAAATATTTATAGCAAAGAGTCTATTATGAGGACTTGCTATTCAATGGCAAACATTTGTGATTTCTCTCTTGGTCATAAGGAGGGGAGTGTAGTCGTTGATTATTCTTGTAATGCAGGCGCCACTCATGAATTTGAGGCGGAATTTTTGCGAGCTCTCATTGATTTCTCTCTAAGAGAGGAAATTGAAAATAAGACGAAAAAAATCCGTGAATTGATAGTTTCTGCTGCTTTAGCTGAAATTAGGGGTAATCAGAAAGTCGAATCAAATGGCTAAGGTTGCCTTTAATAATTTCGATTCGTACTGTGATAATGGTGAATATCAAATTTTACCATTTAGATTTGCGCGAATTCCAAAAATAGAAAATATTTTAATTGTTTCTGAAGTTGGCGAGTATCATTTTTTGCCTGAAGAGGATCTCCGACTTTTTGTGGATGGGAATCTTAAAAATAATACTGCTTTATACGACACATTAAAATCCAAACATTTTCTTTTATCTGAAGGAGAAAATGTTGCTTTAAGGCTTGTCTCTGCAAAATATAGAACAAGAAAATCTCATTTAAGGCATGGGCCGGCGCTTCATATTTTTGTAGTTAGCCTTAGATGTGATCACTCCTGTCCTTATTGCCAAGTTTCTCGTCAGAGTACTGACAAATCGCGATTTGATATGTCCGATGAAATTGCCATAGCTGCAATTGATCGGATGTTTGAAGCCCCGGCAAAAGAGATAACGGTTGAATTTCAAGGAGGCGAGCCATTATTGGCGTTCGACAGGATTAAATTTATCGTAGAGTCAGTTATCAAGAAGAATGAACGCTATAAAAAGAATGTTGTTTTTTCAATAACATCAACATTGCATTTTTTAACAGATGAAATTTTGTCTTTTTTTAAGGAGCATAATTTCCAAGTTTCAACATCTATTGACGGCCCGGAAGATCTACACAACTTAAATCGCGTTAAACGAGAAAAAGACTCTTACGCGAAAACAATTAGTATGTTGCAAAAAGCTAGAGATGTTTTAGGTGTAGAAAATATTGCGGCCTTGACAACATTAACTAGAGAAAGTCTAAAGGATCCAAAAGCTATCATCGATGAGTATGTGCGACTTGGATTTCGTTCAATATTCCTTCGTCCGTTGAGCCCTTATGGGTTTGCAGTGAAATCAGCGCGTAAAATTGGATATGATGTATCGGAGTTTTTAAAATTTTATACCGATGCTTTACGGTATATTATTGAGATAAATAAAAATGGAACCATTATTGAAGAAGCATATACAGCTATTTTGCTCACTCACATTTTAACGCCATTTCCTACCGGATATGTTGATCTGCGATCACCTACAGGCTCGGGGCTAGGCGTTATAGTGTATAATTATGATGGTTCTGTCCATGCCTCCGACGAAAGTAGAATGCTTTCAGAAATGGGTGATAACACGTTCAAGTTAGGTAGCGTTTTTGATTCTTATTCTGATTTAATACAATCGGACGCAATGAAAATTTTATTAGCAACAGGAGTCTCAGAATCTTTGCCCGGCTGTTCGGATTGCGCTTTCTTGCCGTATTGTGGCGCGGATCCTGTGTTTCATGTAGCTCGTCATAAAGACCCAGTGGGGCACAGGGCGTTTTCTGATCATTGCGTTAAGCATACGCATATATTTAACACCCTTTTTGAATATATCTATGAAAATGATCGGCAGACCATGGACATATTTTTATCTTGGGTAACAAAACAATCTGTTTTAGACCTAAATGGGAACAAAGGGGGTGACGCATGCTCCCTCTAAATACCTTTGCAAAATCTATAGGTAAGATGCCAACGGAGCCAATTAAGGTTTTGGGGCTAAAAGAGGCACTGTCTGGGGATTTCCCTAGCGATCAAGTCGGTGTTTTTATCGGTAACGATAAACTATCAGTCGATTTTGAAGCTTTAGAACGTGCGGGGTTTCGAGCTGTAATCCAGAGCGCCGAAAGTAATTTAAACACCTCTCCAATACCTATGATCCACTCCATACGTAATAGTGGCGTTATTGCTGAAGGTGATGTTATTCGTTTTAAGCCATCTAATGGCCAGGTAAGTGTTCTTTATCGGCGCGGCGCGAATGCAAACAGTCTTTTTGTAACAGAGCGCTGCAATAGTAAATGCCTAATGTGTAGTCAACCACCTAGAGATGATGACGATTCGTGGATGGTCAATGAGATCCTTGGATATGTTAATCTCATTGATAAAGACATGAGTTTTTTGGGAATTACAGGCGGAGAGCCCACGTTATTAGAAAATGGACTTTCTGACATCATACTGAAATGTAGAGAGCATTTACCAAATACAAAATTGCATATTTTGACGAATGGGAGAACATTTTCTAATCTGCATAATGTAAAGAGGTTTGATCATGCCGTGAATCAAGTCATATGGGCCATTCCTCTGTATTCTGATTTACGGCATACGCATGACTATGTTGTTCAGGCGAAAGATGCTTATCAAGAGACCATTAATGGAATCTACAACCTTGCTGAAAGCGGTCATTTAATAGAAATCAGGTTTGTATTACACAAGCAAACTCTTGATCGACTGCCAATGTTTGCTGAATTTATATATAGAAATATGCCCTTTGTTTCGCATGTGGCTTTGATGGGGTTGGAACCCATGGGGTATGCGAAAGTTAATAGGGATATTTTGTGGGTTGATCCGGCAGACTATGCAGCAGAGTTAACTGATGCTGCCTGGTATTTAGAAAATCGAGGAATTATAACATCAATATACAACGTTCCTCTTTGTGTTTTGCCAAAGAAAGCTTGGCCTCTTGCCCAAAAAAGCATCAGTGATTGGAAAAATGTATACGATCCAGAATGTGACTCGTGTAGTGTGAAAGACAAGTGTTGTGGTTTTTTCTCATCATACGGTGCTGCTTGGAAAAGTAGAGCTATAAAATCTGTGGGGAGTGACTTTTGATGAAGCGCGATTGGAAAAAATATCTGAAGCATGTTGTGGCCTTTACCTTGCCACAATTAGCCTTGGCTACAAGTATATGGACTCCTGCCCATGCCCACTCCATGGGAAATATTGAGTTGGAAGGAAAGAAGGCATCTTCTAGTCCTATGACGTTTGCAGTACCTTTCAGAGAGGATGGCGGAAACATATTTATTGGTCATCGTAGCCATAGAAGCCACAGTAGCCATAGAAGTCATAGTAGTCATAGATCACATTACTCATCTAGTGGCGGGGGCGGATACTCTGCGCCGAGCTATTCTACTTCTCCGTATTATTCTGGAGGGAACTCCGGTTCTTCATCATCTGGTACAAGATCTTCCTCCCCTGCGGTTGATAACAAGCCAGCGAAAGCATCACCTGATGCGGCCATGATTATGGCGATGCGCGTTCAAGTGGAACTCACACGTCTTGGTTACTATTTGGGTCCGATTGATGGAGTTATGGGGCTTGCTACTAAAGCGGCTCTTCGCTCATTCCAACTTGATCAGGGATTGTCACAGAGTGGGGTTATGGATGATGAAACATTATCTAAGCTTGGTGTTTCAAACTAATTCTTAGTAGCCTTTGCGCTGAATGTTACGTAGCCTCAGCTCAGTAAGGATATTCTCTCCTAAAAAATTATGGCTGATGGTTTTTGTTACTTGCTTTTATGGCTGCTCTAAAAATTGAGGAAAAAATGTCCGAACAAGAGATTGTTCAATTAAAAAATATTTCTGAGAATAATGACGATTCCGATAAGGCTAGCGGGTCTGATCTGACGCCATTTTGGTCATATCTGGCCACCTCTCAGGGGCATGAAATCGCACACCGAGTTGTTGATTTTGTCGAAGACATTAAGAAAATTGGTCTGAACAAACATTCATCCCATCAGTCACTTGAGACTGCGGCGAAGTATTTTATAATTGCATTTGTGGTTATCGCTGTTTCGGGGCTTTCTTACTTTGGAAAACTGGACTCGACGACAGGAATGTTATTTGGAACAATTGTTGGATATTTTTTTGGCCAAAAAAATGAGAAATAGTTTGATGCTTTAATACAGCAGGGCAAGCGCAGTCTGTTCTCTATTTAAGAAGTAAATCTGAATTGTAGGGAATTTTTTTATTATATCCTTTGGAGTTTTGAAGTCTATCAACTTCATATAAGAAGTCTTTATAATTGTAGTGGCTATACTTCTCTTTCCCATTTTTAAATAGTTTCCCATTGAGTATGTAGAATGCGCAAATTAATCCTCCATTACCATCAAATCTAAAATAAGATTTACTATTTTGAGGGTTTTGATTGGTTATTATGTTGAAGATAATTAGGGCATTATATTGCATGCTGATTTTAAGAAGTTTTTCCCATTTGTCAGATGTGGGAGGGCTCTGGTTGATGATTTCGACTAATACGGCATCATCTAAATTATGTTTAGTATTGGTTTCAGGCATGGTTTTTCTGAAATGTTGCGACAGGTTAAGCTTTCCGCCTTTCTGAAAATGCTTCTTTAAATTGGGTAACGGCGAGGTTCTGAGCCCAATGATGTCTGGGACAATTTCTTCATCATGAAGGCGGTATTCTTTGTGCCATTGATAATTTAAAATTTCCCTGAGCATCTCTTGGTGCAAGGGTTTTTTATTCTCATCAAATTTAGAAATTGTTTTTAAGGTGCAGGACTGCTTTAAAATATCCAGGCTATAAGCTATATGCAGTTTATGTAATGCCTGATCTCGTTGAATGCCTGTAGAGCTCCTTGTGTTCGGGTCATTGCTTTTGGGATATCTTTGGAAGTAAGGGGTGCCAAGAAAGCTTTTCCGCGGATAAACGTTTTCTGATTCATGAGATCTGGCTATGTGCAGGTGTGCCTTGTTGGCCGTGAGCTTGTGGTATGTCCAATCATCGTAGAGGTCTTGTCGTGTATAGGGGACGAATCCCTTTCCTTCCTCGAAAGAATATGCCGTGGTCACTCTTTCTTGCCTACTTTTGGAGTTCTGTATTTTTTGCATGTTTCTTATTAGGTAGGCGCGCCCCTTGTTTTTCATAACTGGAGATTATGTTGTATAAAGGTTAAAAAATCGTTTCTGTTTCTAAATATTATTAGAAGAATGACTGGACTTTACTGTCCAACGGAGCGTGCATGGAGCCTCGATTAGGGAGCTTTATATGCATGATTTAAGCCAGGATTTGAGTGATGTTTCAGGCTCTGAGCTGCGTAAAATGTGGTCTGATGCTTGGGGTCTCACGCCTCCCCACAAAATCAGCAGGCCTATGCTTGAGAGAAGTTTGCTTTTTAAGCGACGAGAGCTGGCGGGATTGGGGCTTACTCCAGAACAGCAAAAGCGCTTGGCTAAGCTTGTTCGTGCTTACAAACGAAATCCGGAATCGGCGAGTAAGGTTCCGATTTTGAAACCAGGGACACGGCTTGTTCGTAGTTGGAAGGGCGCACAATATAGTGTTCTAGTGAAGGAATGTGGCTTTGAATATCAGGGGAATTTGTACAAAAGCCTTTCTGAAGTAGCGTCCATCATCACGGGCACTAGGTGGAATGGATGGGTGTTTTTTGGTCTTAAGAAAACGCCCCAAAAGGCTGGTGGTTGATGCATATGGATGCTCGCAATTGTGCCATATACACAAGAAAATCCAGTGAAGAGGGGCTTGATATGGACTTTAACAGCCTCGATGCTCAGTACGAGGCCTGTTTGTCCTATATTGCAAGCCAAAAATCAAATGGCTGGTCTGCTACTAAAGAGCATTATAGTGATGGAGGGTTCTCAGGTGGGAACATGGATCGCCCCGGCCTACAAAAACTCATCTCCGATATCGAAAGCGGAAAAATCAACATTGTTGTCGTCTATAAAATCGACCGTTTAACGCGGTCGCTGATGGATTTTTCAAGGCTTGTTGAGGCTTTTGATCGGTATGGTGTTACCTTCGTCAGTGTCACTCAGTCGTTTAATACAACAACCTCAATGGGAAGATTGACGCTCAATGTCCTTTTATCATTCGCTCAGTTTGAACGTGAAGTTACTGGTGAGCGAATTCGCGATAAAATTGCTGCAAGTAAGAGAAAAGGGATGTGGATGGGAGGAGTTTCTCCAGTAGGCTATTTGGCAGATGGTCGGTCTCTTGTGCCCGACCCCGCGTACGTCGATACCGTCCAATTTATTTTTGATCGATATTTATACTGGGGATGTGTTTCTAAGCTAAAATCAGAGTTAGATCGTACAGGAGTTAGAACGCGGGAATGGGTTTCCCAGAAAGGGCATAAACATGGAGCGGTAAGTTTTAGTCGAGGAATGCTTTATAAGATACTCAGAAATCCGGTTTATGTCGGAAAAATATCTCATAAAGCCGATGTTTATGACGGGCAGCATGCCGCGATCATAGATAAAGATACCTGGCATAATGTCCAAAAATGTTTGGCTAACAATTCCGCTCAGCAGAGAGGGGAGAGGAAAGTCTACGAGAGGGACTTATTAAAAGGAATTTTGTTTGATATTGATGGAAATGTGTATAGTCCGACTTATGCTTTAAAGAAAGGAAGGCGTTACAGGTACTATGTTAACCAGGCTATCTTACAGTACAAAAATCATCCTAAAGGAGTTATGGCACGACTGCCAGCTCATGAACTTGAAACATTGATTTTCGATAGGTTGAGATGTGTTCTTAAGCCGAAAATTCTGGCGGATATTTTTTGTTTAGATGAACACGATGATTCTACCATCCATTATATTGCTAAAGGTCATGAGTTAAAAAATGAGCAGTTGTTTCACTCTGTGGTTTCGAGAGTAGATATCAGTAGTGGCTACCTAACTATCAGGATCAGTGCGACGAAATTGAGATCTTGGATTATAGAGCAGTTTTCGGTAATTCTGCCGGATGTAGTGACGCAGGAATATAGTTTGAAAACCGAATTTTTTACTCAAAAATCTAAAACAGGATCTTTAATACTTCTTCCTGAAAAGAAGGGAAAAAACAAAAGTGATCCTTTTGGTCGCCCAGAAGCGGAGGTTCGCTCTTGGATTCAGGGGGTTGTTTGGAGAGATGAGCATTTTAATGGCATGCCGATTCAGCGGATTGCTGAGCGTGAGGGAGTGTCTGCTACTCATATAGTCAAATATATTAACCAGACTTTTTCCGTTATTTGATTACAAGGCTATAAGCAATTTTATAGTTTTGGTGTTATTTTTTAGAGGTAAAATTCATGTGAAATGAAAGTCTGTTGTGGCGATGCTGTATAAATAACGCCGCAACGTTACCGTACGAAATTTGGACGGGTGGACTCATCTATGTGTCCTATTAAACCAATAGAACACCGATTAAATGGGTTGGAAGCGGAGTTACCATCGTTGCCACTACATTAGTTCCCACTGCCCATACAAAATTGAAAATATATGAAGCAAGCTTTACTAAATAATTTATACAACGCTTCATTACGCGGGGTTTAGAATTTAATTTCTTCAACTTTTCGTTCTTCATTGACACCTCCATGAGTTTATCGCTGCTCCAGTGGAGACAAGCTAAAATTACACACAGGGCAACCAGAGCTAGCATAATGGCGAGATTCGAACTCGCCCCGACCCCCAAAGTCTTAAATAGGTATGTATTTACAATATCAGAAAAGTTTCCCTTTTCAATCTGCCTGTTTTCTACAAAGAACAAAAGATATACTTTTGAAATCAGGTTGAATTTGAAAGGTAAAGAATATGACTGAACAAGGCAGTGAAGATTTAGGAAAAGAAATCGCCAAAGCTAATCAGGAAAAATGGAAGGCCATTCAAAAGGGGATAGATTTAACTGACAGGGCCGCCGATTTTCTGGGTGTCCTCTTTGGAAGCGCGCCTGAAAATATCGGTGGCATTCTTTCGGATCAAACAAAGCACTGGAGAGCACAAAATATAAATAGAATTGCATCTTTATGGGAGGAGCGCATTAGAGAACGCGGCATACATGATGAGGCTTTAAAGCATTTGCCATTTGGCGACGCATATAAACTTATTGAAACAGCTTCAACGGAAGACGATGAAGATGTTCAGGCAATGTGGGCAGATTTAATTGCTAATGCGACAGACCCGAAAAAAAGTACCAAGATCAAGAAAGTTTATATTGATCTTTTGCAATCATTCAGCAGTCCTGAAGTAATTTTTCTAAATCTACTAATGGCAGCTGAAAGCAAAACCCATTTTGGTACTAAAGAACAAATTGATGCACATGATCAAGAGATTAATGCCCTGGCTAACTCTGCATGGAGAAAATTAGATAAGGGAACAAGAGATACGGCCTTACAAAATCTTGTTCGCTTGCGCTGCCTAGCTTTTAGACCGCCATCGGCCTTTGTAAAAAATCTATTTCAAGTGCCGAGAGATATAAACCAATCATGGCCCCGTGGGTTTGCGCTTGTGAACGTAGAGGAATTTCAAAAACTTATTATCTATATCGAAGATATAGTTCTCACTGCATCTGGAGTAATAGACCATAAGCCTGCGGCGAAGATTCCTCTTCAGGGTGGATCTATGAACTTTAGCAATTTTTCCCTTAATATACCTGAAATGAATTACATTCTTACCCCCATGGCAAAAGATCTATTGGGAGCGTGTCAGGATGTAGGCGAAAAAAATGAAAGGAAAGTGGTGGCGTAATTTACGGTTCGTTGAAGATTGATTTTGAAACCGTATGTTTTTAGCCATTACTGAGAAAACTTGGGTTGGCCATCACTGGCAGGGAGATGCCATCTACAAAAAACGGTCAGGTGCCTCTCTGAGACAAGGGGGCGTTTTTGAACTATGCTTATAGGGCATGAAACCCAACTCGAAAAAAGCGGTCCTGAGAATTTTGAGGATTTTAAAGTGAGAAAGCGAATTCTCGTTGTGGGGTTTTAAGCGGGGTTTGCTAAATAGCCCCAGAATGCGGGAAAAATCGCGTATTTGGATGAGAGGCCAGAAAATCGCTGACTCAATGGCGGAGAGGGGGGGATTCGAACCCCCGATAGGTTATGCACCTATAACGGTTTTCGAGACCGCCGCATTCAACCACTCTGCCACCTCTCCGTGCCTGAATAGATGTGTGGTTTTTACGGACGGGGATTTATAGGCGATTGGGGCGGGTTTGGCAACAGGGGATCGGTGGGGAAAGGGGTTTTAAAAGCAAAGAGTTAGGGGCGTGCGGCTGGGCCGGGGCTGAGAAAAAGGCCCCGGTGTGCGTCCGGGGCCTTGTTTCGGGAATGATCTGTCTGGTGTTTCCCTTTAGCGGGTCGGTTCTTTGCAAACCGTGTTGGACGACATTTCATTCGCTTTTGGATATTTTTTGGCGCATGTCTTGCTCTTCGTATCATGGGCCGTTTCATAATAATTGGTCCATGTGTTCTGTGGGCGGGCGGTGCCGCTACAGGCGGCGAGGCCAACGGCACACAGAACGGTCATACACAGAATAGCGCTCGTACGAACTGACATAACAGGAGCTCCTTTGTCTGAAGTGGTATGAGTACTCTATCGGTACTGAAGAAACACGTATCTTTAGTATAAGCGGCGTCCACCCCCGGATTGGTTAACGTGTTGGAGAGGCGCGGAATTCTGCGGCTTTTAAAATAAAGATGGGTGCGCTCGTGTTCAGAAAGCGCACCCCAAACAGGTTGCCAGGATTTTCCTAAAATTTTACCGGGTTATGCGCCTGTATCCTGATACATCAGCGACAAATATTTTTCGCCGCGGTCGCACAGGAATGTCAGAACATTTTTAATCGACGGGTCGCGGCGTTTGATTTCGCGTGCGGCCCAATAATTCGCACCGCTGCTGGGGCCGACAAATTGCCCCATTTCGCGCGCCATGCGGTGGGCTTCGTCGATGGCGATCTGGCTGTCGACGCAAATCACCTCAGTGATTTCATCGCGGTGGCGATCATAGATTGTTGGAACAAACCCGTCCGAAATGCCTTCGATCTTATGATCGGCGACGATGCAGCATTCCAATGTCTGGCTTTCGCTGGGTTCCATGGCGAAGACCTTGATGTCCGGGTTGTGCCATTGGCGCAGAGCTTGCGCCACGCCAATCAACGTCCCGCCGGTGCCCACGCCCTGCACAATCGCGTCAATTTTTACGCCGTCCGGAATTTGCGCGATGACTTCGCGGCCCAGCCATTCGCGGTTTTCTTCCACGTTCCATTCATTGTCGAATTGGGCGGGGCAATAAAAACCGGGCTGTTGGCCCAATCGAATGGCTTCGGCGCGGGCTTCGTTCACTTGGAAATGGCCGACCAGTTTAATTTCGGCACCAAAGCCGCGTGAAATGCGCACGCGTTCGTTGCTGTACCCATCGGGCATCACAACGATCATTTTGTAACCTTTGGCCGCCGCAATCATGGACAAGGCGTTGCCGGTGTTGCCGCTGGTGGCCTCAACAATGGTGTCACCGGGTTTCAGCAGGCCTTCGGCCTCCGCCTTTTCAATCATGAACTTGGCCATGCGCGCCTTGATTGAACCGGATGGGTTGAAATATTCCGCCTTCGCCAAAATGCCATCGCCCAGATCGAGCAGGGGGGTATTGCCGATGCAATCCAATATGGATTTCGCCGGGCAGGGGACGGTGAAATGGTCGGACATGGTTTGGTTACTTTTCGTTTGCGCCTGTGGCATCATCAATCTCCGCCTTCAAACTGTACAGAAGGTTCAGGGCCTCCCGCGGGGTCAGGTCGTCAGGATTGATGGCTTTGACGCGTTCTTCAAGCTTTGAGTGTGCTGCGTTTGCGAAAGAGTCCGCTTTTTGCGGTGCTGCTGCGCTGAACAACGGCAATTCATCGGCCAGTTTGTTTAAATTGCCCGATTGCTCACCTTTTTCCAGCTTGTTCAAAACCGCTTGCGCCCGGGCGATGACGCCCGCGGGCAGGCCCGCCAAGCGGGCGACGTGAATGCCGTATGACCGGTCGGCCGCACCCGCGCCAACGGAATGCAGGAAGATAATGTCACCCTTCCATTCCTTTACCTGCATCGAATGACAGGACAGGGAAGGCAGGCGCGATTGCAGGCTGGTTAATTCGTGATAGTGCGTGGCGAACAGGGACCGGCACTGGCTGACCTCATGCAGGTGTTCAACACAGGCCCATGCGATGGACAGGCCGTCGAACGTTGCCGTGCCGCGCCCGATTTCATCAAGGATGACGAGCGATTTGTCCGTCGCCTGATTCAAAATGGCGGCGGTTTCAACCATTTCCACCATAAAGGTCGAACGCCCACGGGCCAGATCATCCGATGCGCCCACGCGGCTGAACAACCGGTCGACCAAACCAATATGGGCGGATTTCGCCGGAACGAATGATCCCATTTGCGCCATGATGGTAATCAATGCGTTTTGGCGCAGGAATGTCGATTTACCCGCCATGTTCGGACCAGTCAGCAACCACAAACGCTGTGCCGGAGATAGATCGCAATCATTGGGCACAAAATCCCCGCCACCATCGCGGCGCAGGACGGATTCAACAACCGAGTGGCGTCCACCGGAAATGACGAATGTTGTGGAATCGTCAATTGTGGGGCGCGTGTAATTTTGTTCCAGCGCCAGATGCGCCAGCGCCGCCGTGACATCAATGGCGGCTAGTGCGCGGGCCATCGTGCCAATGTTCTGAGAAGCGGCGGCCACATCGTCCACCATCTGGCGGAACAGCTCCAGTTCGATGCCCAGGGCCTTGTCCGCCGCCGAGGAAATATCGCGTTCCAGTTCGGCCAGTTCCGGCGTAGTAAAACGCACGGCGTTGGCCATGGTCTGGCGGTGGATATAGGGGTTGGCTTCGTTGTTTTGCTCGCCCTTGTGAATCATCATCACATCGGCGCGTTTTGCGGGCACTTCGATGAAATAACCCAAAACGTTGTTATAGGTGATTTTCAGTGCGTCAATTCCGGTATGGGCCTGATATTTCGCCTGTAACTGCGCCATGACTTTTTTGGCGTCATCGCGCATGGTGCGCAGATGGTCCAGCTTGTCGCTGTACCCCGCGCGGATAAAGCCGCCATCGCGTTCCAACGCGGGCAGGTCGTCTTTCAAGGCGGCACTCAGGCGGTCGAGCAAGGCCTGCGTCGCCGAGGTTGATTGCAAATCTGCGGTGATCGGGGACAACGGCGCGATAGCAGCGGCCAGCAAAACGCCGCGCATGTCTTCGCCGGCGCGTAACCCATCACGGATCATGCCCAAATCGCGCGGGCCGCCGCGCCCGACGGTCAGGCGGGAGAGCGCCCGTTCCATATCCGGGGTGGATTTCAACCGGGTGCGGATGTCGGTGCGCAAGCTTGTCGCGGCGACCAGCGCATCCACCTGATCTAGGCGTTGGGCAACACCGGCCACATCGCGCAACGGGGCGGACAGGCGTGCCTGCAGGGCGCGGGCGCCGGGGCCCGTGATGGTGCGGTCGATGGTGGCCAGCAACGATCCCTTGCGGTCGCCATTCATTGTGCGGGTGATTTCCAGCGAACGGCGCGTGGCCGCGTCAATGTCCATCACCGCGCCGGACGCCAATTGGCGGGGCGGGTTCAAATGGGGGATTTTGCCCTTTTGCGTGCGGTCGATGTAATCGATCAACGCGCCCGCTGCGGCAATCTCGGCACGGGAAAACGCACCAAAGGATTCAAGCGTGCCGACGCCGAACATGGATTCCATGCGACGCTGCGCGTTCTGGCTGTCGAACAGGCTGGCGGATTGAACGGTTAAGGCTGGGCGAACCCCGGCGAAGGTTTCAAACAGGGACTCTTTCTGCGTCAGCTTGTCACTGGTCAGGATCTCGCTGGCACCCACGCGTTCAAACGCGGCGGCGATGTCGGCTTCGGCCACGGGCTGAACCCAAAAATCCCCGGTGGAAATTTCCAGCCACGCAAACCCGTATTGCCCGCCGGCCTCGGCCAGCGCGGACAGATAATTGCTTTCCCGGGAATCCAGCAAATGGTCCTCGGTAATGGTGCCTTGCGTCACTACGCGGATGACGTCGCGGTTGACCAGCGCCTTGGATCCCATGCGACGTTTGGCCTCTTCCGGGGTTTCGGTCTGTTCACAGATCGCAACCTTGTACCCGGCGCGGATCAGGCGAGCCATGTAGGATTCGTATGAATGGAACGGCACCCCGCACATCGGGATGTCTGCCCCATTGGTTTTGCCGCGTTTGGTCAGGGTGATGTCCAGCGTTTCCGATGCCTTGATGGCATCGTCAAAGAACATTTCGTAAAAGTCGCCCATCCGGTAAAACAGCAAACAATCCGGGTACTGCGCCTTCAGGCCCAGATACTGGGCCATCATCGGTGTGTGACCTTCGGTGGAAAAATCGTCTGTCTGTTCGTTTGTCTTCTGGATGGCGTTTTGCATGGGCTTACTTCGTCCCGGTTGATCCGAAGCCGCCCGCGCCGCGTGCGGTTTCATCCAGGCTGGTCACCTCGGTCCAGGTCACGGTGGCGTGGCGGGCGATGACCATCTGGGCGATGCGCATGCCGCGTTCGATCACGAACGGAACTGGTCCGTGGTTAATCAGGATGGCTTTGATCTCACCGCGATAGTCGGCGTCGATGGTGCCCGGGCTGTTCAAAACGGTCACGCCGTTTTTGGCGGCCAGACCGGAGCGGGGGCGAACCTGGGCCTCGAACCCGGCGGGCAGGGCGATGGCCAGTCCGGTTGATACAAGCGCGGTTTGGCCCGCGGCCAGAGTCAGTGGTGCATCAATCGCGGCGCACAGATCCATACCGGCGGATTGTTCAGTGGCATAAGACGGCAAAGGCAGGTCCGCCGCATGGGGCAGGCGGGTGATGGATACGCCAACATGGTCCAGCTGGTTTCCAATGGAGCTTGCGCGCAATTCTGCCTGTGCGGTCATGGTCTTAAATCCTGATCTTCATAATGTGGGTTGATCCGGATTTTATAGCAGAAAGAGGGGGGAAACCCGACCCGTATGGCGGGATTTTGAGGGAGTCATGCACAGTTTTTGTGTGTGACTGAAAGTCTTTTTGTTTCAGTGCCTTGATGTGTTTTCCTGCATTGGCCTTAAAGGCAATAAACCCCACCATTTCTGGTGGGGTTTATTTGAATTTCAACTTCACAAATCCGTCGTATCATGTTGATACGGAATGGATTAGTGAGCGTGCTCTTCTTTCACTTCTTCTTTTACAGCGTCCGTGGCTTCGGTTGCAGCTTTGTCAGCTTCAGCAGCAGCAGCGGCGGCTTCATCAGCAGCGGCTTCAGCGGCGCCTTCGGCCTTCTCAGCAGCTTCGGTCGCAACGTCGGCGGCTTCTTCGGTTTTCTCTGCGGCTTCGGTTGCTACAGCGGCGGCGGCATCGGTTTGTGCAGCAGCTTCCGTTGCAACATCAGCAGCAACAGCGGCATCCGCAGCCGTGGAGGCAGCAGCCTCAGCGGCGGCTTCAGCGGCAACAGCTTCAGCAGCAGCGTCCGTGGCGTGCTCAACCGCAGCAGCGGCGGCATCTTCACCGGCGGCCGGTTCGATCGCAACAACGCCGGAAGCGTCGCCCATGTAGTTGTTGTAAACGAATTGAATGCCGAACAGGCCAGCAACCAGAACAACAACAGCAGGCAGGATGTTTTTAATGATATTCATTGGGTGACTCCTCACAAGGAACGTTTTTTGTTGTGTTTTAAAGTTTAGGACAGGGCGTTACCGCCATATCCATAATTTCGGTAACCCGCAGAAAATACTGCAGATTGAATGGAAAATGCAATATTTATGAACGGGTTATCCCCGATTCAACCACCGCAAAATGCAAAAATGGCGGAAGACCGCCATTTTTTAGTATTTCCAACCTTCGTGGATGGCGGCGATGCCGAAACTGAGGTTGGTGTGACGGGCGCGGTCAAAACCGGCGGCGCGCATACGGGCCTCTAATTCCCGTTGGGGCGGGAATTTGCGGATGGATTCGACCAGGTATTGGTAACTGTCCCGGTCCTTGGCCACGATCTCCCCGATCTTGGGGATGACGCTGTAGGAATAGGCGTCATAAATCCGGCGCAACATCGGTTCGGTCACGCGGCTAAATTCCATGCAATAGAATCGCCCGCCGGGTTTCAGTACGCGGTACGCATCGGCCAGGGCGCGATCAATATGGGTTACGTTCCGCAAGCCAAAGGCGATGGTGTACACATCAACGCTGGCATCCGGGATGGGCAGGCATTCGGCGTTCCCGGTCACCCATTCGAAATCATCCATCCATCCACGGTTGATGGCGCGGTCGCGACCAACGCGCAACATTTCCGGGTTGATATCGCAAACGGTGATGGCGGTGTTCGGTCCGGCCTTGGCGCGAATGCGGAATGCAATATCGCCCGTGCCACCGGCGACATCCAGAAAGACCTGGTCGGACCGGGGGCGGATCATGCGGACCAGGCGGTCCTTCCACAAACGGTGGACGCCCGCCGACATGAAATCGTTCATCACATCGTAACTGTCGGCGACCGATGCAAAGACATCGTGAACCAGCCCGGTTTTTTCCTCTGGGCTGACATGGCGTTCGCCGAACCATTCGCGTTCCGGGTTTTTTTCGTTCTGCGGTTTTGGTTGGGCTTTGGTCATGGGTGTCTTACTTTACAATGTGCAGGTGCGGTGTCCGCTGAGTGTGGTCCAGATTATGGGCGTCACGCAACATGTTGTTCCAGCTTGCGCCACCTTTTTCCAGCATTCTGATAAACTCAAACGCCTCGGGCCCGGCATAGGGGCCGGATGTCAGCTCGTTCCAGTCTTCGCGGCAGTAGTTAAAGTCGAAAGACAGTTCCGATGCCTGACCCGTTTGGAAGAACCGGATGCGCAGCATTTGGACATAAAAATTCAGCCGCGTGCTGGGCTCATAGGTCAGCCCGCCGATTTTAAACACCAGCGGCGTGGGCAGGGTCTGCCCAGAGGACAGGGTCATAACCTCGCGCTGGAACATCGGTTCCTTGGTGTTGAAAAAATAACGCATATACCGGGCCGCATGCTCGGGCGAGCGGGGTTTCACGATCACTTCGGAATGATCGTCCGTGTTAACGCTGATGGTAATGCTACTGAAATCCAGCGTGCGGTTGGCTGCGGCGCGTTGAAACAGTGCGCGCAGGTGGTTCTCCGGGGTTGTGAAGCCGTCGATCATGGTGCTTCCGTCCTGTTCGTTTTTTATAATTTATGAAAAATCTCTAGCCCATGGGGTCCCCAAGCGCAAGGGGGGATATCTATATATATGGTGTGCAGGCGCGCAACCTTTTTGTTTTTCCCTTTCTTTTGCCCGAAACCCGCGCCATTCTGCGGCGCATGAAACTGATTAAGGCCATGGCGACGGTTGGGGGACTGACGGGATTATCCCGTCTGGTCGGGTTTGTGCGCGACCTGATGACGGCGTTCTTCCTGGGGGCGGGGCCACTGGCCGATGCGTTTTTTGTGGCGCTCAAACTGCCGAACTTTTTCCGCCATGTGACGGCGGAGGGGGCGTTCAGTGTATCCTTCGTGCCGCTTTATTCCGAAGCGCTGGAAAAAGAGGGCGAAGACGCGGCCAATCGTTTCGCAGGGCAAGCTTTCTCTTTCATGCTGGCGGCGTTGTCCGTTTTTACCGTGTTGATCATGGCGGCTATGCCGTGGGTCATCGGCCTGATCGCGCCCGGATTTACGGCGGGGTCCGAACAATATGACCTGGCGGTGGAACTGTCGCGCATTACGTTCCCGTATCTGTTGCTGATGTCGCTGGCCGCTTTGGTTGGTGGCATGTTGAATGCGCACCACAAATTTGGTCCGTTTGCCGCGGCATCCGTTTTCTTCAATCTGTGCCAGATCGTGGCGATGTTGATGGCGGACCGGTTTTTTCAAACCGTGGGTCATGCTTTGTCATGGGGTGTGTGCATATCGGGCATCGTGCAGCTTGTCTGGATGTGGTACTTCCTGCGCCGGAATAAAATCCGCCTGCATATTCAGCGCCCGCGCATGACGCCGGAATTAAAACAGCTTTTCCGCTTGATGGGGCCGGGCGTTCTGGGGGCGGGGATTGTGCATATTAATCTGTTTGCCGATATTATCATTGCCTCGTTTTTGGCTACGGGCGCGATTTCGGCGTTATATTATGCGGACCGGCTGTTCCAATTGCCGCTGGGAATCGTCGGGATCGCGGTGGGAACGGCGTTGTTACCGATGCTGACCCGGGCGTTGACCGCGAATAATACGACTGAGGCCAAGGATCTCTTCAACCGGTCGCTGGAATATTGCCTGTTCTTCACCTTGCCTGCGGCCGTGGCCTTGATGGTCATTACGGATGATATTATCCGTGTTCTGTTTGAGCGCGGGGCCTTCGGGCCGGAGGATACGGCCCGGACCGCCCCGGCGCTGGCGTGTTTGTCCATCGGTTTGCCAGCCTATGTCGTCGTGAAAATTCTGTCGTCGGCTTATTGGTCGCGCAAGGATACGAAAACTCCGGTCAAAATCGCCGCGTCGATGGCGATTGTAAATATTGGCGCGGCTCTGGTCCTGACCCGCTTTCTGGATGTGGCGGGGATTGCATTGGCAACGGGGCTGGCCGGATGGGTGCAATGTTACTTCCTCTGGCGGATGCAACGGGGGAATGAGGCGACGCAATTTGACGACCGTTTGAAACGGGCCGTGCCGCGTATCGCGCTGGCAGCCGGCTTAATGGGAATTGCACTGGCGGGCATGGCCTATGGCCTGCATCCGTGGTTGCATGACGGCACGATTCACCAAATCTGGGCGCTGGGGGTTCTGGTGTGTGGCGGCGGGATTGTGTATTTTGTCGCCGCGCATTTTACCGGCGTATTCCGTTTATCCGACATGATGAAATATTTTCGTCGCCGTAACGGAAAGAAAAAACACGTAGACGAAATGGCAATTGAGGACACCGACCAATGACGAACAAGCGTATCTTTTCCGGCATGCAGCCGACCAACCGCCTGCACCTTGGGAACTATCTCGGGGCGTTGCGCAATTGGGTAAAGTTGCAGGATGATGGATACGAAAATATCTTCTGTGTCGTTGATCTGCACGCCATCACCATGCCGTATGAGGTGGATCGTCTGGCCCCGGCCACGCGCGAAATTGCCGCGGCCTATATCGCCGCCGGGATTGATCCCGATAAATGTATCATCTATCCGCAATCGGCCGTGGCGGCGCATTCGCAATTGATGTGGTTGCTGTCCACCATGACGCAGATGGGCAAGTTGGAACGCATGACCCAATTCAAGGATAAAGCGGGCAAGAACGCGGAGCGTGCGGGTCTGGGCCTGTTCGCCTATCCGGTTTTGATGGCCGCCGATATTCTGGCGTACAAGGCCACGCATGTTCCAGTGGGCGAAGACCAAAAACAACATCTGGAATTGGCGCGCGATATTGCGGCGACGTTTAACACACGCTACGGCGTTGAATTTTTCCCACAGCCGGAGCCGATGATACTGGGCGAAGCGACGCGCGTAATGTCCCTGCGTGACGGAACGAAGAAGATGAGCAAGTCGGATGAATCCGATTATTCGCGTATCAACCTGACAGACGATGCGGACGCCATTGCGACGAAGGTGAAAAAGGCGAAAACCGACCCCGAGCCGTTGCCGGAAACGGTGGAGGGCTTAAAGGGCCGGGCGGAAGCCGACAATCTGGTCACCATTTATGCCGCATTGGCCGATACGACCAAGGCCGCCGTTCTGGCCGAATTTGGCGGGAAACAGTTTTCGGCCTTCAAACCGGCTCTGTCCGATCTGGCCGTGGCCAAGCTGACCCCGATCACCAGCCGGATGAACGATCTGCTGGCCCACCCGGATGAAATCGACCGGATTTTGAAGCGTGGGGCGGATAAAGCGAACACAATCGCAACCCCAATTTTAAAAGAAACCGCAGAAATCATGGGTTTTTGGCGCGCCTGAAGTGCGGGTGCGTAAAAAGCTTGCCCTGTTTCCATAATTCATAATATAACCTTCGGGCTATTACTTTTCATGGGATGGACGATAATGAAACATTTGAAAACATTGGGCGGTTGCGCCGGTTTGGCCTTGGCTCTGGCATTTTCCTCGGCCCAGGCAGCAGAGCCGCTGGAAGCTTATCGAGATGTGCAGGCCGAGGACGTTAAAGAGGCTTTGGCCAAATATAAGGACTGCTACAACGGTGATGTTGTCCGGGCCAAGATTGCGCAGAATTATGGCGTGACCGAGAAATCCTACCTGGAAAATCTGGATGGTGAATTTGATTGGGCCAAGGCGTACACCGATCCGAAAACGGGCGTGTGGGTTGTGGTTGCGCAGCCGAATGATAAAAAAGGCGACAGTCTGTCTGTGAAAGTGGATGGGCCGTCCGAATTTCCGGTGGCTTCGCTGGAGTGCGTTATTGCCAAGGGTACGGACTTCCCAATGGGGCTGTTCCGTAATCCGCAAATGCGCGAAATGTTCAATAGCTATTATGAAATTGAGAAACAATACGGCGTCAAACCGCGCAAATATCAATGTGTCTCGCAAGGCCAGGCGGAAACATTCGCGCAAAAAATCTACGCCGCTGCCGCCATCAATATTCCGGGCAAGGAAACACAGGATTTCAAAACCATGATGCTGTACGCCAACGAAACCGGCGCGGGCACCGATGGGCGCAAGGGGTGGATGGTCGTGGGTGAACCGAAAAACCCGGCGGCAATGGGCTATTCCGTACAGCCGGGTGACCGTCTGGTGTGTCTGGTTGAGTATTTCAAAGATGGATATCCGGAAGATGTGACCGGGGCGTACTGGTACAATGAGTATTTTGACCAGAAGCCGGGCGGCATTCCGGCCCCCAGCCTGTCCAAGATCCAACCACAATGATGCGGTGGGCTGCGGGATTGGTCCTCTCGGCGGCCTTTGCCGTACAGGCGGCACCGGCCCCCGATCAAAGCATATTGACCGGGCAGGTTGAATGTATCCCGAAAGCGCAGGGGGAGCCCTTCCTGCGCGATGTGATGAAAGAAGCGCCAACGGGCGAGACGGGGGAGAATGCCCTGTTTTTCGTCGAGATATGGGCGAATAAGGATAAGGGGAGCTGGACCCTGATCGGGACGCCGAAAAACCCGATGATCGTTGGCCCCAATATCGAAGGCGAAGCGCTGTGTGCCCTGGATGCGGGGACCGGCGGATATCCGGATGATGTGTATATGAAGTACCGGGATTATTTTCCAAAGCCCTAGGTTTTTGGCAATGACATAATCGCAAGCGGCTTGTTTGGGAAACCTTAACAAGCCGTTTGCCTTTTTATGGTTATGATTGCACAATAGGGCATCAAAATTGGACCGACCGGGAATTTTCCATGAAACATTTACTTTCCGCCTGTATGGCTGTGGCTTTGATGATCGGCGCATCGGCGTCTGCGCGCGCTGACTATTTCGTGTGGCAGGATGCAGAGACGGGCTTGTCCGTCACATTCCCCGATACCTGGAAAACGGTCAGCTCGAACCAGCCCGATGAAATTCTGACCCTGATGGCTCCGGCCCCGGGTGATTTTGCGGTGTGCCGTATTCGCACCAACGAAGACCGCCGCTTCGTCGTCTTCCCGCCGCGCATGGCCAGTGATGTGCAGAAAATTTCCTACAGCACGGGATTCTGGGATACGTATCTGGCCGATTATGACGATGTTGAACTCTATGGCGTTCTGGACAATACCGGTTTGGGGCGCGGGTTTGGCAGTTTCGCCGTTGCCGATTTCAAATCTGATTTCGTCGGGCCGTATATGGGCCGCCGCGCCATCGCCTCCGCCGCATTGTATAATGACCGCGCCTATGTGATGGATTGTTCCACACGCGAAGGCGTGTTTGCGCAGTGGCAGCCGTTGTTCATGAGTGTGATGGGATCGGTTGATTTCAAGAAAACCCACGACGAAGTCATCACAGGCAATTACCGCAATTTCCTGAAAGACCCGCAAATGCAATTCAAATTGCCGGGGTCCGAAGCCACCAATCGTTATTAATCCCGGTTTTCCGGTTATCAAGCGGGGGTGGTCGTGTTTAAATGGAACATGACCACCCCCGTTTAGCCTTTGCCCGTAAGCGTTAACACGTCATGCAAATTTACCTGCCGATTGCAGAAATGGCCGTGTCAGCAGAAATGATTCTTCTGCTGGGGGCGCTTGTCGGGTTCTTGTCGGGTATCTTCGGTGTTGGCGGTGGTTTTATGACGACGCCATTTTTGATTTTCCTTGGCATTCCGCCCGCGATTGCCGTGGGGACACAATCGAACCAATTGGCGGCCTCCAGCCTGTCGGGCGTGCTGGCTCATATGCGCAAGGGCAATGTTGATTTCCGCATGGGTGGCGTCATGCTGGGCGGATCATTGGCCGGATCGGTCGTGGGCATTATGCTGTTCCGCCTGTTGCAATATGTGGGGCAGATTGATCTGGCCATTCCCATTCTCTATGTCCTGTTGCTGGGCAGTATGGGCAGCATGATGCTGGTTGAAAGCCTGCTAGCTTTTGTCCGCAAAACAGCACACGAAGATGGTGGCAAGGGATTGGCGCATCACCCGATTTTCGAAAAGCTGCCCTATAAAATGCGGTTTCCCCATTCACGATTGTATGTCAGCGCACTTCTTCCGGCGTCCATTGGCTTCGTCGGTGGATTGCTGGTGTCCATCATGGGGGTCGGGGGTGGATTCTTACTGGTCCCGGCCATGATTTATATTCTGGGGATGCCCACATTGCTGGTTGCCGGAACGTCGCTGTTCCAAATTTTGATTACCAGTATTTTCACGACCATCCTGCATGCCTTGACCAACCAGACGGTTGATGTCGTTCTAGCCTTTTTGTTGATTGCGGGCGGTGTTGTGGGCACGCAAATCGGTGTGCGTGTGGCGCGCCGGATCAAGGGCGCGTATTCGCGGATTGCGCTGGCGGTGCTGTTGTTAATCGTTTGCGTTGAGCTGGCCACTGAATTGTTCGTGCGACCCGAAGATTTATATTCAACGGTGATCCGATGATGCGGGCTGTGGCTTTATCATTGTTGGGTGTTGTGTGCGCGCTGGGCCTGTCCGCTGCGGCACAGGCACAACCGCCATCCGCCTTGGCCATTGACCTGTCCCAGGATCATGTGGACATCACCATGGGATTTGCCGGGGCGCGGTTTGTCGTGTATGGCACAAAAAACCAACCCGGGGATATTGCCATTATCGTACGTGGCCCGGATCAGCAAATGATGGTTCGGCGCAAGGATGACGTCGGCGGCATCTGGATGAACCGTGACAGCGTCGTGTTCGATAATGTTCCGGCTTATTACGACGTTGCGCTCAGCCGCCCAGCCCGCGAAATAGCATCGCAAGATTTGTTGGAAGACTACGACATCGGTTTGGACGCCATGCAATTCCTTGTCCGCGACAATGTCGATGAAACAACCCAGCATAATTTCCGCGAAGCCTTGATCCGCAATCGTCAGGTGCGGGGGTATTTGCCGCTTGAACCTGCGCCGATTATGTTTGTGACCAATGATTTTTTCCGTGCGGTGTTTGATGTGCCGCCGGATGTGCCACCTGGATCATACCGGGTTTTGGCCTATCTTATCCGTGACGGCCAGATTGTGGGGTCACAGGCGCGTGAATTACGTGTTGCGCAACAAGGGTTTAGTGCTCGGATCTATTCCTTTGCCCATGGCCATGCGCTGGCCTATGGTCTTGTGGCCGTTATGCTGGCCGCTTTGGCCGGATGGGGTGCCTGGGCGGTGATGCGCCGGGAATAGAGTTTAATACTGCGTTTGTGAACACCAACCCATAAAACGGATCGTGGATATGGACATACAAAACGCCGAAACAAAGGACCTCTCCGCACGTGAGGAAGAGGTAATTGATGCGGAAATGTCCGTAGCGGAACGTGTTGGCCGCCGCGGTGATGGCGGCGTGTATCTGGTTGTTGCCGATGAATCCGAAGAATTTAATCTGGCCCTGCGCTATGCCGCGCGCATGGCGCAAAGCAACCGGGGACATGTCGGTATTTTGCATGTCATATCACTGGATGATGTCCAGCAATGGAGCGGCGTTGAAAACCGCATGAAGCGTGAATTGCGGGAGCAATCGGAAAAATTCATCTGGTCCATGGCCAAACGTGTAAATGAATTAAACGGGATGATCCCGGCAATTTATGTGCGCGAAGGCGACGCCAAACACGACGTTATGATCGACCTGATTAACGAGGATATGACGATCAAAATGTTGGTCCTGGGGGCCAGCGCGTCATCATCCGGTCCGGGGCCGACGGTTGCGTATTTTACGGGCAAGGGGCTTGCCAAAATGCGGGTGCCTGTGGTTGTTGTACCCGGGCATCTGGAATCCCAGAAAATTGATGCGATTACCAGCTAGATTGAAGAAAGCGAAGCGTACCCATGTTTATCCAAACCGAGCGCACCCCCAATCCGGATACATTAAAATTTATTCCCGGTGAAACCATCATGCCGTCTGGAACGGCCGACTTTGGTTCGGGGGCAGAGGCTGGTGCGTCGCAACTGGCGCAACGTTTGTTCAAGATCGAAGGGGTGACGCGTGTTTTTCTGGGGCCTGATTTTATATCGGTCACCAAAGATGCGGGCGAAGAATGGGATTTTTTAAAGGCCCGTATTTTGGCCGCGATCATGGAACATTTGTCCATCGGAATGCCCATTATTGATCCGGATTATGCCGTGTCAAAAAAATCATCCGCCGGGGCCAGTGATTTGGATAATGCAATTATTGCGCAAATCGAGGAGTTGTTAGAAACCCGTGTTCGCCCGGCTGTGCAGTCCGATGGCGGTGACATCGTGTTCGACCGGTTTGAAGATGGCGTAGTGTTTCTTCGCATGCGCGGGGCCTGTGCCGGGTGCCCCAGCTCGACGGCGACGTTGAAAGTGGGGATTGAAAATATGCTGCGCCATTACGTTCCAGAAGTTCTGGAAGTCCGTCAGGCGGATGATCTTTAAGCTGTTGGATTAAGGCTCAACCGCGCCGCGTGTCGCGCGCGGATCAATCTCGCTGGGTGGGTAGCGATATCCTTCACCATGGCCGATTTCACTGGCGTCTGATGCGCTCGGGCTGGGCAGGGCGACGCTCAGCAACATGCCAAACCACCGCCAACGCTGGTCTTCACCTGCTGCGGGCTTCGGGCCCGGTGCCGTGCAGTTGATGCGAATGCGCTCATCCGAAAACGCATCATCCATACGCAGTTCAATACGGTTTTTATTGGTCCCCACGCGTTTCATTTCCGGTTTGTCTTCGCCAGAGATGAAGCAGGAAATATCATCGGCGCGCGCCATCATAATGGGGTCGATGGTAAAGCCGATCATCGGCTTATCCTTGGCTGCGACATACGGATCGGTCGGTGTCAGTTCGCTGACCGGGAAGGGCAGGGCGGTGGCCGCCATGCGGAAACGATCAAGATCACCGTAACTTTCCGTCATGGGAAAGCGGGGCAGGCTGAACATATCCGATCCGGCATAGGCCACGCCAGATTGCTGTCCGAATGCGGCCGTAAAGCCGGATGCGGCGACAATATCGCGATAGGCCTGGGTATATTCGCCGAAGGGGTAGGCGAAAAATTTGGGTTCTGTCTTGAAAACGGCGCGGTAGCGGACGATCGCGTTGTTGACCTGTCGTCTGATTTCCGTCTCGTCCGCATCGGTCAGGCGGGTATAAATGGCCGGGTGCAGGCCGAAGCTGACCAGATCATTGCGCCGCAATTTTTTCACATCATCCCATGACACATGCAAAGGCGACTTTGCATCCAGATGGTCCGTGGACAGAAAAACGGTGAAGGGGATATCTTTCTTTAACAGCAACGGCATGGCGTTTTCATACGCCGATTTATGGCCACCGTTAAATGTGATGGCAATGGTCCGGTCGGGCAGGCGCGCACCGGTTTTCAAGGCATCAACAATCGTGTCCAGCTTGACAATATTATAATCGCCATCAATCAATTCCTGGACGTGATCCGCGAATTGTTCCGCACGGATGCTGGTATCCGGGTATAAATCTTCGTCAACGCGCTGGTACGAGAATATGACCGCCGATGTCGGTTCGATCGCCGGGCTGTGTGTGGGCTGTTTTGGTGTGACGGCCATGGCCGATCCCGTAAAACTGCCCAAGAGGACTGCGCCGAAGGCGAGCGTCTTTACGGCGGAGCGCAAAAGGGAGCGCACCCCACCGGAGAGTGTTGGGATTATGAAATATAAGACCATTTGATTCATGGAGTGACTATAGCGCGGCCTTGGCCGGAAACCAGAAAAATCGCCAAAAATCCTGCCCAAACTGTGGGATGGCCGTGCGTTTTGGTCTAAACTGTCGCCGGTTTCACCCGTCGCTGACATATTATGGAGAAAATAATGACAAAGGCCGATTCCCGTATCCTGGATGACCGGGCTCTGGACATCCTGTTCCGCGAGGCGCGGTCTTATAACGGGTGGAAAGATGAGCCGGTTTCCGATGTGTTGCTGCACGCGCTGTTCGACTTGCTGAAAATGGGGCCGACGAGTGCGAACTCATCCCCTGCACGGTTTGTCTTTGTTAAGACAGACGAGGCCAAGGAACGGCTGAAGCCATGTCTGGATGCGGGCAACGTGAAAAAGACCATGACGGCCCCGGTAACGGTTTTGATCGCGCATGATCGCAAATTCCATGACCATCTGCCACGCCTGTTTCCGCACACGGATGCGCGCAGCTGGTTTGCGGGTAATGATGCAAAAATTGAAAGCACAGCGCGCCGGAACGGCACGTTGCAGGGTGCTTATTTGATCATGGCGGCACGGGCTTTGGGGTTGGATTGCGGACCGATGTCCGGGTTTGATGCTGATAAGGTCAAGGCCGAATTTTTCGCGGATCAGGATGTCGAGGTGAATTTCATTTGTGCCCTGGGTTATGGCGATCCGGCCAGCATTTTCGGGCGTTCTCCGCGTTTTGATTTTGACGATGTGTGCAAGATTGTTTGATTTATCCAAACCCTGCATCCTGGCGATTGATACGTCCATGGCAGCCTGTAATGTCGCCGTGTTTGATACGGCGTCAATGACCGGATCTGTGCGGGCGGAACCGATGGCGCGAGGGCAGTCCGAAGATCTGGTCCCCATGATCAATGATGTCCTGGCAGCGGCGGATCGGTCCTATGACGATGTTGGATTGATTGTCGTGACGGTGGGGCCGGGGGCCTTTACCGGGGTGCGGATTGCCTTGTCCGCGGCACGGGCCTTTGGGCTGACGCTTAATTGCCCTGTGGTGGGCGTGTTGAGTACGGATGCGCTGGCGCAAACTTTGATTGCCCGTGGCACCGTGCATCATGATGAAACCATCATGGTGTTGATGGATACAAAACGCGGTGATTATTACACGCAATTATTTTCATCCGATGGCGCGCCGCTGACCGAACCATCTGTGACGAAACGTGATGAATTGTCGGCGTTGATTGGTGATTATTCCGTTGTGGTGATTGGTGATTGCCCGCAAATCGCGGCCACGTTGAACGGCGCGCGTGTTGATGACACTGTGGTCTTTGCGGATATGGATCACATGGCGCGGGTGGCGGCGACGCGTTGGGGCAACGGTGGTGCCGGGGCCTTTTTGTCGCCCGAACCCGTATATTTGCGCGGTGCCGAGGTCAGCCAATCGAAGAAAATCGGCCGAACCATCGCAGAAAATCAGTAATTTTGTTAATAATTACTGTTAAGATGGCCATGAATACTTCGCATTCCGTCTTTCCTGTGCGGTTTTAACCGTCTATACTTTGTAGAACGGTTGTTATTCTCAAGAGGGCTTCATCCATGACCACCAACAAAGACCAGCATCAGGATCTTCTGGCTCTGACCACGGAAATCGTTGCGGCGCATTTGTCGAATAATCAGGTGGGCACCGATGAAATCCCGATGCTGATTCAAAAGGTGTACAAGACCCTGTCAAACGTCAACGGCGACGCCCCGGTGATGAGCGAACGTCCGCAACCCGCGGTGCCAATCAAGCGGTCTGTCACGCCGGAATACATCGTCTGTCTGGAAGACGGTAAAAAATTGAAAATGCTGAAACGGCATTTGAAGACGGCGTATAACATGTCGCCGGAAGAATACCGCGAACGCTGGGGTCTGCCCGCCGATTACCCGATGGTTGCGCCGAGTTATGCGCGCCAACGCAGCAAGCTGGCCAAGGACATTGGTCTGGGCACGCGCGGGCGGAAATAAGCCGTCAATAATCTTTATTTGGATAGCTCGATGCTACGCGCCGTTGCGGCGGCGAGGGCGTCGTCGAATGCTGATTGCATCCGGTTGTCTTTGACCAGGACGTCCAGCGCAGCGGCTGTCGTACCGCCCGGGCTGGTGACATTTTTGCGCAAAATCGACGCCGGTGTGCGCGGATCGGCGGCGGCCAGGGCGGCAGAGCCGATCATCGTCTGGCGGGCCAACCGCATGGCAAAATCTTTATCCAGCCCGGCCTTCGTTCCGGCATCAGCCAAAACTTCGATCAGGTAAAATAGGTATGCCGGGCCGCTGCCTGACAAAGCCGTGACGGGGTCCAGTAACTTTTCATCCTCAACCCATTCCACCTGACCAATCGCGCGCAGCAGGGCGTTGGCGATTTGTTTTTGTTCCGCGCTGACCTTTGCGTTGGTTACGGCAACGGTAATGCCTTCGCCAATGGCGGCGGGGGTGTTGGGCATGGACCGGACGATGGCGCGGTCGGTGCCAAAATAATTTTCAAACCCGCCAATCGTTTGTCCTGCCGCGATCGACAAAACAACGGTGTTGGCGGGCATGATGGTTTTTAAATCCGGGCAGACCTGCGCCATGATTTGCGGTTTAACGGCCAGGACAACAACGTCAATTTCCGATGCGACTTCACGCAGGGCGGCGGCGCTGTCGTACCCGCTGACATTATCTTCATCCTGAAATTCATCGGGCAGCCCGGCGGGTTCCAGAACGAAGACGTCGCCAACAATCCGGGCCGATAACCACCCCCGCAAAAGCGCAGAGCCCATCTTGCCGCACCCGATCAGGGCGACAGACGGTTTCAAATTGCGCAGCGGGCTGGATGACATGGGGTGAACTTATGCTTCCCCGGCGGTGTCTTGCGCCGCCAGTTTCAGCAGGGAATGGTCCATCGTGCCCGTATCGGACATCATCTGGAACAACGGGTAATACCGTTCGCATTCCGCCACGGCGATTTCCATCAGGTCGCCAACGAAATCGGCACCGGATGTTTGCGTTTGCCCGCGGAACAGGCTGGTATGGCGGAAGCACGGCGTGCCGTTGGCGGGCAGGTCGAAATGACCCAGCCAAACATCGGCATTCACATCCATCAGGGCGTTGGCCATCAAACCGCGATGGTCCGTCGGGATGGACAGGTTGTATTGGCAAGAAAACTGCATCGCGCTGAATTGTTCCTGCCACAGGAAAACCATACGGTATGTGCCGTGGCGGGCGGCGACCGTTACGGTCAGCTCGTCATCATTCATGCGGTTGAAGGACCAGTCCTGACCGGACAGGATGTCTTCCACGCTGTCCAGCGGGTTGCTGATCTCATCCAGAAAATCGATATGGTCTGTCATGGCTTCTGCCCTTACTTCTTTTTCTTGGTCGTTTTGGCTTTTGTTGCTTTGGCCGCTGGTTTTTTAGCGGGGGCCTTTGTGGCCTTTTTGCCCTCGGCCACGCTCAAAGCGGCTTCCAGCTCGTCCACGCGCTTGCGCAATTTATCAACGGCCCCGGCCAGGCGATCGAAATCGTCGCGGGGGACCAGGTCCAGCTTTGCCGCCATATCCTCAATCCGGGCGCGGATATCGTCATGGATCTGCTGGTGCAGTCCGCTGAAAATATTGACGGCACCGCCTGCAACGCGGGCGATATCATCCAAAATCCGTGGATCGGGTTTCATGGTCATGCCTGGCACCTGTGTTTGAATGAGAAAAGGGATAACAGGCCGGGGCAGGGTGGCACAACGGATTCAGCCTGTTCATTCAGACATATCCACCTAGTTTTTATTGTGTTTTCCGGAGTCTGCGAACAAAACCCGAAAAAGCCCTGTATATCCGGGGATTTAACCTTTTTTCGGGCGCGCCGCGGTGCTATTTCTGATGGAGCAAATCAGCGCCATTTTCCGGAAAGGGTATCGGATATGATTATTGTCACGGGCGGAGCCGGGTTTATCGGGTCCAATCTTGTCGCCGCATTGGAAGATCGCGGCATCACCAATCTGGTCGTCTGCGACACGCTGGGCAGTGATGATAAATGGCGCAATATTTCCAAACGGGAATTGCGCGACGTTGTGCATCCCGACCATCTGATGGATTACCTGAATGCCCATGCCGGTGAGGTGCAGGCGATTTTCCACATGGGTGCGATTTCCGCGACCACGGAACGCGACGCCGATGCCATTACCAAGAATAATTTTACGGCGACGCGCCTGCTGTGGAAATGGTGTGCGGCCCATAACGTGCGCTTGATTTACGCCTCGTCCGCGGCGACCTACGGCGATGGCGATGCCGGGTTTGTCGACAATGACGCACCGGAATTTCTGGCCAAATTGCGCCCGCTGAACCCGTATGGCTGGTCGAAGCATTTGTTTGACCGCCGTACCGCGCGGATCGTGCGGGATGGCAGTGAACCGGTCCCGCCGCAATGGGCCGGGCTGAAGTTCTTCAACGTCTATGGTCCGAACGAATATCACAAGGGCGAACAGATGAGCGTTGTGTGCAAATTGTACCCGCAGGTGATGGCGGGCGCGTCGGCCCGTTTGTTCAAATCCGCCAATCCGAACTACGGTGACGGCGGCCAGATTCGCGATTTCATCTATGTTGATGATTGCGTGTCGGTGATGATGTGGCTGTATGACAATCCGGGTGTAAACGGCTTGTTCAACGTCGGTACGGGGCAGGCCCGCAGTTTCAAGGACCTGGCCGAAGCCGTCTTTGCAGCCGCCGATAAAAAACCGAAGATTCACTATATCGACATGCCGCAGGAATTGCAGGCCAAGTACCAGTATTATACGCAAGCCGACATGACCAAATTGCGTGCTGCTGGATACGATAAACCCTTCACCGCTTTGGAAGAAGGCGTGCGCCGTTACGTGCAGGATTTCATGTCAAAATCTGATCAGTATCGCTAAGGGTAATATTTCATCATGGCCATTCCATTTCCTGATATTGACCCGATTGCATTTTCCGTCGGACCGCTGGTGGTGCGGTGGTATGCGCTGGCCTATATCGCCGGGTTTATTCTGGGGTGGCGGTATGCGTTGTATCTGTGCGGCCTGACCAAGGATGCGCGGCCGAATGCGCTGGATATTGATGACTTCCTGCCGTGGGGCATTCTGGGCGTTATTCTGGGTGGGCGTGTTGGTTATGTGCTGTTTTACCAATTGCCGATGTATATCGCCGAGCCGCTGGAGATTTTGAAGGTTTGGAACGGCGGTATGTCGTTCCATGGCGGGGCGTCGGGGGCGATTATTGCCATGGTGATTTATGCCATGGTGAAGAAAATTTCTTTCCTGCGTCTGGCGGATATTTTCTGCTGTGGTGTTCCCATCGGTCTGTTTTTTGGCCGTCTGGCCAATTTCGTCAATGGTGAATTGTTTGGCCGCACGACGGATGTGGCGTGGGGCGTTGTGTTCCCGCACGGTGGTCCAATGCCGCGCCACCCCAGCCAGATTTACGAAGCCCTGCTGGAAGGTGCGTTGCTGTTCGTTGTCCTGTATCTGTTTGCGCGGGATGATGCCATTCGCAATCGTCCGGGGATTATCGCCGGAACATTCCTGATCGGGTACGGCGTGTCGCGTGTGATCATCGAATTCTTCCGCGAACCGGATGTGCAAATCGGCTATATCATGAACATCTTCACGATGGGGCAGGTGTTGTGCGTGCCGATGATTTTGGCCGGTGCCTATGTCGTTTGGTATGCCCTGCGCCGGGGGTTACGCAATGGCTGAAACCCTGACCGATATTCTGATCCGCCATATCCGTGACAACGGACCGATCAGCGTATCGCATTTTATGGGTTTGGCCTTGGGGCATCCGCAATACGGTTATTACATGAACCGCGACCCGTTTGGGCGGTTGGGTGATTTCGTCACCGCGCCCGAAATTTCCCAATTGTTCGGTGAAATGATTGGGGTGTGGATGGCGGATTTGTGGTTGCGCATGGGCGCGCCAGATCCCTTCCTGCTGGTGGAAGCCGGGCCGGGGCGCGGAACGTTGATGGCCGATCTGTTGCGGGCCACGCGCAAGGTGGATGGGTTCCACGCGGCCATGCAAATCCACCTGATTGAAACCAGCCCGGCTTTGCGCACTCTTCAAACACATGCTTTGGCCGGGTTCACACCGCATTGGCACGATTCAATTGATACGCTGCCTGATGACGCGCCGATTTTGTTTGTGGCGAACGAATTTCTGGATGCGTTGCCCATCATACAATTGATGCATGGTGATAAGGGATGGGCGGAACGCGTGATCGGCCTGTCGGATGAAGGGCAATTGACGTTTGGTCTGGCGCCAGCCGATCCGTCTTTGAGCGCGTCTGTTCCTGACAATCTCGACCCCAAAGATGGACACGGCATTTATGAAGTGTCGCCTGTACGATCCGGTTTCACGGCTTTGCTCGCCGAACGGATTGAACGTCAGGGCGGGGCGGCCTTGTTCATCGATTACGGCCATAGCCACCACGGCATGGGCGATACGTTACAGGCGATGCGCGCGCATAAATTCGTGGGTGTCTTCGATGATGTTGGCACGGCCGACATCACCAGCCATGTTGATTTTGAATCTGTCGCAGAAGCCGCCATCCATCATGGGGCCAGCGTTTATGGCCCGGTTGAGCAATGGCAATTTTTGGAAGATATGGGCATTCGCATGCGGGCGGCGCATTTGATCAATAATGCCACAGATGAAAAACTGGCCGATTCTGTGCGCGATGGGTTGGAACGTTTGATATCGCCCGATCAAATGGGGGCGTTGTTCAAGGTTTTGGCCCTGTGTCACGACGCGGCCCCAATACCATCAGGATTTGGAGAGGATAGTACGCCATGACCACAATCGATGTTCCGTGCTACAGTGATGGAAATTTCATTTCCCCGATGATCACCAATATCGCCCATGGGTTTTTCGGGCGGCGTGGCGGGGTCAGCAAGGGGATTTATACCGCGCTGAATTGCGGTTTGGGCACACAGGACGATGCCGATGCGGTTGCGGAAAACCGTAAACGTGTGGCTGATGTTCTGGGTGCGGCCCCCGATCATTTGATCAGCATGAAACAGGTACACAGCGCGACATGCTTGTATGTCGATAAACCATGGGCTGTTGAAACACGTCCCGATGCGGATGGGTTTGTGACCGATGTGCCGGGGCTGGCTCTGGGCGTTCTGACGGCGGATTGCGGGCCGGTCTTGTTCTATGGCGAAAAATCCAGCGGTGCGCCTGTGATTGGTGCGGCCCATGCCGGATGGGGCGGGGCGCTGAATGGTGTTCTGGAATCCACCGTGCGTGAAATGGCGCGCCATGGCGCGGCGCTGGATGGCATTCACGCCAGCATCGGCCCGTGCATTGGTCCGGCGTCTTATGAAGTGAAGATGGATTTCATCGGGAATTTCCTGAATCAAGACCCGGAGAATGAGCGGTTTTTTAAGCCCGGGCGGGGTGATGATAGTTATTACTTCGATTTGCCGGGCTATATCGCATGGCGATTGGCCATGGCCGGGGTACGCCATGTGTCGATTGGCGGGCAGGATACGTACGCCGCCGACCATGATTGGTTCAGCTATCGCCGCGCAACGCACCGCAAAGAGGCCGATTATGGAAGGCAGATTTCTGCGATTATGATCCGCAATTAACCCTTAATCGGTTGATTTTCGTGGTGGATTTTTTATAGTCATCACCATTCCAACGCATTCAAAACGGGCAGGGGCCACGCCGTCATGAAAATCATCGCAGGGAATTCCAACCTTCCGCTGGCGCAGGCCATTTCCGAGTATCTTGAAATTCCGTTGGCCAAAGCGACGATCAAACGCTTTTCCGATATGGAAGCCTTCGTTGAAATTCAGGAAAACGTCCGGGGCGAAGATGTGTTCGTGGTGCAATCCACATGCTATCCCGCCAACGACAATTTGATGGAATTGCTGATCACGATTGACGCGCTGCGCCGTGGGTCGGCGCGCCGCATCACGGCGGTTATTCCGTATTTCGGCTACGCGCGGCAGGACCGCAAGACGGGTGGCCGCACGCCGATTTCGGCGAAGCTGGTCGCCAATCTGATTACCGCGGCGGGTGTTGACCGGGTTCTGACGCTGGAACTCCACGCCGGGCAGATCCAGGGGTTCTTTGACATCCCGTTGGATAACCTGATCGTCGGTCCGGTGTTTGTGCCGGAAATTGAAAAACGGTTCGCGGGCAAGGAAAGCCAACTGGTCATCGTATCCCCCGACGTGGGTGGGGTGGTCCGGGCGCGGGCGCTGGCCAAGCGGTTGAATGCCGACCTGGCGATTATTGACAAACGCCGGGAACAGGCCGGGGTGTCCGAGGTCATGAACGTCATCGGTCATGTCGAAGGGAAAATCTGCCTGATGGTGGATGATATTGTGGATTCCGGCGGAACATTGTGCAACGCGGCCGATGCCCTGATGGATCAGGGGGCTGTGGCGGTTCAGGCCTATGTCGTCCACGGCGTTCTGTCCGGCGCGGCGGTGGACCGTATTTCCAAGTCCAAAATCGAACGGATGGTCATTACGGACTCGATCCCGGCCACCGATGCGGTCAAAAATGCCAGCAATATTGAGCAGTTAACGGTTTCCCGCCTGATGGGCGAGGCGATCCGCCGGATCAGCAACGAAGAGTCGATTTCGGCCCTGTTTATCTAACAGCCTCAATTCCTTAACTTTTGGGCGGGTTTTAAGGGGTTTACCCCCTGTTTTCGCTTGCCTTTCCCCCCGGTTTTGTGGTCTTTAGGGCCGTTCGGGCCAAACCCCCCTGGAGGCGGCCCAAGTTGAAATGTCAGACATAAAGGAATGACACCATGTCGAAGAAATTTTCGCTGACGGCGGAAAAGCGTGATGGGGCAGGTAAGGGGATCGCCCGTGCACTGCGCCGTGAAAACAAAATCCCTGCGGTTGTATACGGTGACAGCAAAGAACCCGTATCCATTACCCTGCCGCTGAAAGAAGTGACCATGGAATACCGCAAGGGTTACATGTTCACGCACTTGTGCGAAATCGAAGTCGCCGGTCAAAAACACCTGACCCTGGCGCGTGACGTACAATTGCACCCGGTAACGGATCAAATCATTCACGTTGATTTCCTGCGCGTGACGCCGAAAACCCGTATCAAGGTTGACGTGCCGGTTCACTTCATCAACGACGAAGAATCCAAAGGCCTGAAAGCTGGCGGCGTTCTGAACGTTGTTCACCATGAAGTTGTTCTGGAATGCGCGGCTACGGACATCCCGGAGTTTGTTGAAGTCGACCTGACCAACTACGATCTGGGCGACGTCATCCACATGGACGTTGTGAAGCTGCCGAAGGGCGCGACCTCCGTTCTGGAAGGCGACGAAACCATTGCAACAATCGCCGTTCCGCGCGCTGTTGTTGAAGTGGAAGACGCTCCGGTTGCGGCTGACGCTGTTCCGGCATCGACCGAGAAAAAGGCCGCCGAATAATCTTTTTCGGACCGGCGCCGTGGTTTCGCGCATTACCCGTTTTTTGGGTGTTTGTTCGCGGGGCATACGGCGCCGGTTTTCTATTCAACCACCGCGTAATGAAGACGACCGGACGAATTCCATGTGGCTTTTGGTTGGCCTGGGTAATCCCGGCCAGAAATATGCCGATAACCGGCACAATATTGGGTTTATGGCGATTGATGCCATTGCTCGCGCGCATGGTTTTCCCGAATTTCGAACAAAATTCCAAGGGTTGATGGCAGAGGGCCGTATTGGCGGCGAAAAGGTCGCCTTGCTCAAGCCGCAAACCTATATGAATGAATCGGGAATGGCTGTCGGCGCCGCGGCCAAGTTTTTTAAGGTGACACCAAATCGGATTGTCGTGTTTCATGATGAACTGGATTTGGCGGCATCAAAATTGCGGATCAAGGTGGGGGGCGGTCACGCCGGGCACAATGGTTTGCGATCAATTGATTCCCATCTAGGGCGTGCTGATTATATGCGCGTGCGGCTGGGGATTGGTCATCCGGGGGACAAGGATCGCGTTCACGGCCATGTGCTGGGCGATTTTTCCAAGGATGAACAGAAATGGGTCGATGCGATGATGTCATCCATTCCCGATCATGTGGGCTTGATCCTGTCGGGTAAAGAGAATGATTTTATGAGCAAGGTCGCGAGCGATCTTCAACCGCCTAAAGAGCAAAGCGTGTAAAGGACACAGAAAATGGGTTTTAATTGCGGGATTGTCGGTTTGCCGAACGTTGGGAAATCAACTTTGTTTAACGCCCTGACGGCCACAGCGGCGGCGCAGGCGGCGAACTTTCCGTTTTGCACGATTGAACCGAACGTGGGTCGTGTGGCCGTGCCGGATGCGCGCCTTGATAAAATTGCCGCGATTGGGAAATCGGCGCAGATTGTTCCGACACAATTGGAATTTGTTGATATTGCCGGTCTGGTGAAGGGTGCCAGCAAGGGCGAAGGTCTGGGGAACCAATTCCTGGCCAACATCCGCGAAACCGATGCCATCGTGCATGTGTTGCGTTGTTTCGAAGACGAAAACGTCATTCACGTCGAAGGATCCGTTGATCCGATCCGCGATGCCGAAGTGATTGAAACGGAATTGATGCTGGCCGACCTTGAATCGGTTGAACGCCAGATTGTCAGCACGACGAAGAAAGCAAAATCCGGCGACAAGGATATTAAAATCCAATTGGCCGTGATGGAGAAGGTTAAGGTTGCGTTGGATGCCGGGAAACCCGCCCGCGTCGTTATCCCGGATCTGGCCGATGATGAGAAAAAGCCGTTTGCGATGTTGCAACTGCTGACGTCCAAGCCGATCCTGTATGTCTGCAACGTATCTGAATCCGATGCGGCCACGGGCAATGAATGGACGCAAAAAGTTGCCGATATGGCAAAAGCCCAAGGGGCGCAATATGTCGTAATCAGCGCCGCGATTGAATCCGAAATTGCCCAATTGGGATCAGAGGAAGAGAAGGAAGAGTTCCTTTCGACCCTGAATTTGGAAGAGGCAGGCCTGAATAAAATTATCCGCGCCGGTTACACTTTGCTCGGATTACAAACCTACTTTACCGTTGGCCCGAAAGAGGCCCGCGCATGGACAGTTTTAAAGGGCGCACGCGCGCCGCAAGCCGCCGGTGAAATTCACTCCGATATCGAACGCGGATTTATCCGTGCCGAAGTTATCGCTTATAGCGACTTCATTGCCCTGAATGGCGAACAGGGGGCAAAAGACGCCGGTAAAATGCGCGTTGAAGGCAAAGAGTATGTTGTTCAAGACGGCGATATTATGTTGTTCCGCCATAGCGGTTGATTGAAAAAGGAGCCAAAGTCATGCAACAAGACAGTACGCGTAATATTCCAAAAGCCGAATTACACGTTCATGTCGAGGGCACCGTTCGTCCCGATATTGCGCGGCAATTGGCGAAGAAAAATGGCGTAACCCTGCCGGATGATATTTTCACCCCGGATGGGCAGGGGTATCAGTGGTCGGGTTTTATCGATCTTGTCACCCGGGTTTATCAGGCGATGGCGCAATGTGTCCGCACCCGTGACGATTTCAAAACAATTACGGAAGATTATCTGGACCGCTGCGCGAAAGAGGGCGCGGTCTACGTCGAAATCATCGCATGCTGCGGTCAAACGCATCTGTCCGGTATTTCTTACAAGGATATGATCGACGGTATCGCCGATGGCATTGATGCCGCCCGTGCAAAACACGGCATTGAAGCCCGTATCAATATGACCTTTGAACGCCATCGCCCGGGCGTTGAGGCGCAGAATGATGCCGATATGATCCTGTCTTATAAGCATCCTTATATCGTTGGGCTGGATATTGCGGGCGGTGAAATGGCCGGTGATATTCCGCAATTCCTGAACGATTATAACCGCGTGGTGCAGAATTTTGGCCGTCCGCTGGGCATTCGTCTGCATGCCGCGGAAAATGTGGGGCCGCAAAACGGATGGGATGCGTTGGCTTTGAACCCGACGCGTCTGGGCCACGGCGTCCGGATTATCGAGGATGATACTCTGGTCAATGAAATTGTTCAGCGTGGCATTGCGTTGGAAGTGTGCCCGACCAGCAATATCCTGGCCGGGGTGTATCCGGATTTCGCCGCGCACCCGTTGAAAAAATTGATGGACCGTGGGGTGCGGATTTCACTGAACTCCGACGACCCGGGTTTGTTCGGCAATTCGATTGGTGAGGAATATCGCGTGGCGCACGATGAATTCGGCCTGACACGGGATCAGTTGGTTCAGGTCACCCGTGATGCGATCAACGATTCCTATGCCGATGCGGCATTGAAAACAAAATTGCTGGCCCGCGTGGATGCCATGGTGGCCGCAAATTTTAATGTGCGCCGTCCGGGGCCGGCACCATCCCCCTGATGGCGTGAAAGCTAAACAAAAACCCCGGCCCGTGTAACACGTGGCCGGGGTTTTTCTTTGTTACGCGGCCTTGGCCTTTTGATGGACCAGGTCGGAATAGGCGTCTTTCAGTCGTGTCGTTATCGGACCGATATCGTATGTAATGTTGGTATCGATTTTTGAAACAGGCGCAATTTCCGCCGCCGTTCCGGTCAGGAAGACTTCTTCGAATGTTTTCATGTCTTCCGGCATGATGGCGGTTTCTTCAACCGTGTATCCCATGTCACGGGCCAGTTTCATAACGGTCTGGCGCGTAATGCCGTTCAGGAAGCAATCCGCAATCGGCGTATAGATCACGCCGTCGCGAATGGCAAACAGGTTCGCACCCGATGATTCCGCAACACGACCCCGGAAATCCAGCATCAGGGCGTCATCGTAACCGTTGTTTTCGGCTTCGTGCTTGGCCAGCGTGCCGATCATATAAACGCCACAGGCTTTGGCCTGGGTCGGCATGGTTTTCGGATCCGGGCGGCGCCAGGACGCGGTGCGCAGGGCCAGGCCCGCGGCATCACCCGCCTTGGGGAAGAAATATTTCGGCCATTCCCAACACGCAATCGCCACGTGGACTTTGGTGCCCTTGGCCGATACGCCCATTTGTTCCGCCCCGCGATAGGCCAGCGGGCGCACGTAACCGTTGCTGATGTTGTTCGCCTTGATCACTTCATAGGACGCGTCATTCAGTTCCTTGGCGCTGAACGGCACATCCATGTCCAGGCATTTGCCAGAGAAAATCAGCCGTTCGGAATGTTCGTTCAGTTTGAAAATCTGACCGTCATAGACGCGCTCGCCCTCAAACACGCTGCCGCCGTAATGCAGGCCGTGGGTCAGCACGTGGGTTTTGGCCTCGCGCCACGGGATCATTTTCCCGTTCATCCAGATAAAGCCGTCACGATCATCATAAGGCAAAGCGGAGGGAGAGGCGCACATCGTTGTAATTCCATGGTTTTTAAGGGTTTTGCGGCGGGGCTACAGGGGTTTCGCCGCCCCGCGCAGTGTGTTAAAAATTACCAGAAATAACAAAGGCCGCAAAGGGCGGTTTTCTATGAGTGCAGATATGCAAATTGCGGACAAGCTGGCCACACGGCCGCATATTCTGGTCGTCGATGACGATGACCGGATTCGCCAGCTCGTCACCCGCTTCCTGCATGAAAATGGATTTGTCGTGGCCTCCGCCGAAAGTGCGGCGGGTGCGCGTGAATTGCTGGCGCATCTGGATTTCGATGCCATGGTTGTTGATATCATGATGCCGGGTGAAACGGGGCTGGAGCTGACCCAATCCATCCGCGCACACAGCGATATTCCGGTGCTGATGCTGACCGCGTTGGGGGAGGCGGATGACCGCATCGCGGGGCTTGAAACCGGAGCCGATGATTATTTGGCAAAGCCGTTCGAGCCGCGTGAATTGGTTTTGCGCCTGAACGCTATTTTGCGCCGCCGCCCAAAACCCGTGACCGATATGCGCGTCCGATTGGGGCGGTGGGTGTATGACCCGGCAATGAATGTCTTACAAAATGACGGGGATATTCAGGCGCTGACGACCGTTGAGACCACCTTGCTGAAAGCCCTGATCAGCCGCGCGGGCGAGGCCATCAGCCGCGAGGATCTGGCGCGCATGTGCAATCTGGATGACAGCGGTGAACGGACGATTGATGTTCAGGTCACGCGCCTGCGCCGCAAGATTGAACAGGATACGCGCACGCCGCTGGTCCTGCAAACCGTGCGGGGCAAGGGCTATATGCTGCGGGTGGATCCGGTATGAAAATAAAGTCACTGTTCCGCAATATTCTGCCGCGTACGTTGTTGGCCCGGTCGTTGATGATCTTGATCATCCCGGTGCTGCTGACCCAGATGATCACGGTCTATATTTTCTTTGATCGTCACTGGGGAAAAATGACAGATCGTCTGGCGTATGCCGTCGCCGGGGAAATGGCGATTGTTGCCGAACAGATTGAAAATGATCCGTCCCCCGAACGGATCAGCCGCATTTCCGGCCACATGGCCAAGCATCTGGATTTGTTGATCAGCTATCAGCCCGGCGCGGTGTTAGAGAACATCCCTGAGGATGTCGATCGTTCGATTGTCGCGGACATTTTGGGTCGCGCATTGGATATGCAGGTGCGCCGCCCATATCGCATCAATGTCGATCTGTCCGAAAAATGGGTGGAAATTGCGATTGCGTTGAATGACGGGGTGTTGTTTGTGTCATCCCCGCAACGGCGTTTGTTTTCGTCGTCGGGTTATATTTTCCTGCTCTGGATGATTTTTACATCCATTATCTTGTTGGCCGTTTCAATCCTGTTTATGCGCAATCAAATCCGCCCCATCCGTCGTCTGGCGGTTGCCGCGGAACGGATTGGCAAGGGGCGTGATATGCCTGCGACATTAAAGGTTGAAGGCGCGCGCGAGGTGCGGCAGGCGGCGCAGGCTTTTCTGGATATGAATGACCGTATTAAGCGCCAGATTTCGCAACGCACGGCGATGCTGGCCGGGGTGTCGCATGATTTGCGCACGCCACTGACGCGATTGAAGTTACAGGTCGCGATGCTGGGCAATCATCCCGATGCCGAGGGCATGATGCAGGACATTCAGGACATGGAAAAGATGCTGAATGGATACCTCGATTTCGTGCGCGGCGAGGGCGGAGAGCAGGCCGTGGCCGGTGATTTGAATGATATTCTGAACCGCATTGTTTCGGGCGCACGCCGCGCCGGGGGTGATGTTATTTTGGAATCCAATGGTGATCTGGCCATGACCTTGCGGCCCATGGCGATGGAAAGGGCTTTATCCAACCTGATTACCAACGCCCGTAAATACGCATCCCATGTGTGGATGACCGCGCGGCGCGTGAATGATGACGTGGAAATCATTATTGATGATGATGGTCCGGGCATTCCGCCGGATCAGTACGAAGACGTTTTCCGCCCATTCTATCGTGTGGATACGTCACGCAATACGGCGACCGGTGGGGTGGGGCTTGGGTTGCCCATCGCACAGGATGTGATCCACAGCCATGGTGGCCAGATCACGCTGGGCCAAAGCCCACGCGGTGGTCTGCGCGTTATTATTCTGATTCCGGTTTAATACAAACGCCCACCGTTCGGCACAGTCTTATCCGGGCGGATCAGCGTGACGTTCCCGTTTTCATCCGGGAACCCCAGAACCAGAATTTCCGACATGAATTTACCCACCTGTTTTGGTGGAAAATTGACCACGGCGGCCACTTGCCGTCCGATCAGTTCTTCGCGGGTGTAGTTTTGGGTGACCTGTGCCGATGTCTTACGCTGGCCAATCTCTGGCCCAAAATCCACGAACAGTTTATAGGCCGGGCGGCGGGCCTCGGGAAATTCCTGAACGTCTACAATGGTGCCGACCCGCACCTCAACCTTCATAAAATCACTGAATTCAATGGTTTCTTCGCGTGTATCGTGGCCGGTCATTCTACTTCTCTCCGTATAAAACAAGGGCGCCGTTATCGGGCGCCCTTATTAAATCATAGATCACTGAAAAAATCAGGCGGCTTTGCGCGTGGTTTTTTCGGTCTTTGCGGCTTTCGCCGGAACGGTACCCAGTGTTTCCAGGCTGTCCGTGATGCGGGCGTTCAGGATTTCACCGGCTTCACTGCTGGTCTTGCTCACAACGTCGGACATTTCACGCAGGCTGGTGACGGAACGCTCATACGCCGTTTTGATCAAATCGGCCTGACGGGCGACTTTCTCTTCCGGCGTACCTTCGCCCAGCAATTGCTGGGTCAGGGCGGTGTTTTGCTGAACCAGTTCGTTCATCAACTCAGTTTGGCATTGCGCCACGCTTTGCAGGCCTTCAACGGTGACCTGTTGCAGTTCGGTAAAGGCTTCAACATTTTTACGATAGAGTTCCAGAACCGCGCTCATATCAAACGCGTAGCGGTTCGGCATCAGATTTTGCAGATATTGTGTATCGAAGAAAGACGCGGTGTTTTTGGACTGTGTCATTTTGACCTCCACACTCTTGTGATTATGAAATTATAGACTTTTGTAAGCCATCATTCTTGGACCCGGGGGTGGGGGGAGTCAAGCTGATTTGTGCAGTGCACAGGTTCTGGAAATGTCGATTTTATGGGTATTTCTGCGAATTTTACAATCGCCATAACGCGTTAGCGAAAGATTAACCGAAAAGCCCCAAAGTGCAGGGTGGGGACGACTCTATCTTTAAACCGCAAAGACTTGATTCATGCTGATTATCGGCGCCGATCACAGAGAGAAAGCAGAGGACGAAACGCAGGTGCGCAGCCTGCGGGGTTCGACGGCGCAGGTCATGGTGCTGGTCAACGGCATGATCCTGGCGCTGGTTGCGTATCTGGCGTTGTCGTTTTTTATCGGTGATATGTTGCAGGTCGAGCAAAAGCGGACGGTTTCTGAAACTGAACGTACCATCAACGAAAATTTGCATGCGTTGGAAAGTGCGATCAAGGCGGCATCAACCATTCTGGTTTTGGAAGAAGACATTCCGCCGGAATTCCTGCAAAAAACAATTTCTTACGCGACCCCGAATATTGATCAGTTTGATTATTTAATCTGGCTGCGTGACCATGGAAACGGTGCGTGGAGCATCACGCATTTCATGAAGCCATCATCGCCCGAAGCATTGGAAAACGATGCTTATAATGTCCAGACACGCGAAGATCAGGCGGCCTTGGTGCGTTTCATCACAGAAAACAAGGTTCGTATTTACGAAGACGTCTTAATCCGCACCGACATTCCCGGTACAAATTACGTACAGGAAAGTACAGAGCCGCTGATTAGGAATCGCCCGTTCGCCATGATTAAAAAAATTATGACGCCGGATGGGCCGGACAGCTTCCTGGTGGGGTTAAGTCGCGTGTCGTCTGTGATTGATCGTGCCTGGCTGAATGAACGAACGGAGCTAAGCGGGATTGTCTTGCGCGAGGGGACCGGCGGGGATCCTATCTTTTATATGAACCGCATGGATCAAGGCCGTGCGGCAGAGGGTAAAAACCTCCGTGAAGATTATGCCTTTACCATCGGGAATGCCAAATGGACCATGCAAGTGGATGTGGGACAGACGCGCCATACGGTCTTCCTGCAAAAAACGCCTTTGCTGGTTTTGTTTTTTGGCACCATGTTTACCATTGTCGGCATGTTATATGTGCGCAATAACCAACGCCAATCCGGGCGTCTGGCCGTTATGAACCGAACATTGGCCCACAAAAACTTTGAGCTTAATAGCGAGATTGCGGAGCGGGAACGTCTGAACAACAGCCTGCGCAAGGCAGAGCGGGAAAACCGCGCCATTATCAATGCGGTGACCGATATTATTTTCGAAACGACCGCCGAGGGGGACATTTTGTTCCTGAATGATGCGTGGGGGCGGGTGACCGGGCATGATATTGGGGTGTCGATGGGCAAAAATCTGTTCGATATGCTGCACCCACAAGACCAGGCCGATCAGCGTGACCAGTTCCAGCAGATGATCAAAGGGCAACGTCCGGCCTATCGCAGTTTTGCTCGCCTGCGCACGCGTGAGGGAACCTTCCGCTCTGTCGAGCTGGCCATGTCCATGATGCGGCAGGATGAAAACCGCAATATTCGCGTCGTTGGAACACTGACGGACGTGGAAGAACGCCGTCGTGCGGAAAAGGCATTGGGTGAAGCGGAAAAGAAATTCAGAACCATCGTTGAAAATGCCGCGGGCGGTATTTATCAGGTGACGCCGGATGGGAAATATTTGAGCGCAAACCCCGCTATGGCTCGTATTCTCGGTTATGACAGTGCGGATGATATCGTGGGTTCAATCCGCAATGCCAACAGTGAAATTTACGAATCCATCCGCGACCGGAAACAATTTTTGGCCCAGCTTGATGAAAAGGGCGCGGTAAAAAATTTCGAAACCACTGTGCGGCGCAAGAATGGGGATATCATCTGGGTCAACGAAAATGCCCGCACCGTTCGTGATGACGAAGGAAATATTCTGTATTACGAAGGCAGTATCGAAGACATTACCCAGCGAAAAGAAGCCGAAATCAAGCTGCAGGAAGCCAAGGTTCATTCCGATATGGCCAGCCGCGCAAAATCCGAATTCCTGGCGAATATGAGCCACGAATTACGCACGCCATTGAATGCGATTATCGGATTTTCTGAAATAATAAAAAATGAAGTGTTCGGTAAGCTGGAGCAGCGCCAATATTGGGATTACGCCAATGACATTTACGACAGCGGCAAGCAATTGTTGAAAATCATCAACGAAATTCTTGATGTGTCGCGCATTGATGCGGGTGAACGTCAATTGAATGAAAGTTTGGTGCGACTGGATCATATCGTTCAATCGGCGCTGGATTTAATGGCGCCGAAAATTGAAAGTGGTCAATTAACGGTTACCAATATGCTGAATTCAGCGATGCCCGATGTGATTGGGGAAGAACTGGCCCTGAAGCAAATTATCATGAACCTGTTGTCCAACGCCGTGAAATTTACGCCGGAAGGCGGGCGAATTACCTTGTCTTACGAGCTTGACGCCGACGGGCAATTGCGTCTGTCCATCACCGATACAGGTGTTGGAATGGACGAAAATGAAATTCAAAAGGCGCTGTCACCGTTTGGGCAAGTGGATTCATCGTTGCATCGCGCAACATCCGGGGCGGGTTTGGGGCTGACGCTGGTGGATGCCCTGACGCGCTTGCATGAGGGATCATTCGAATTGTTCTCGCAAAAAGGGTTGGGAACAACGGCGACAATCATTTTGCCTGCGCGCCGCGTGTCGCCACGGGATGCGGCGTCAAATGCGTCGTAAATCCTGATCGTTCAGATCGTCTGGTGTCATATCCATGATGCGCCGTGCGATGTCATAGCTAAAACCCGCACGCCCCATGGCCGCAATCGCTTTGTCCCGGTCAACATCCTTGCCCGGTGTGGCGAAGGGGCCGATGCGTTTGCGCCGTGCGAGTTTCAGGGCTGCGTGCAAATCACCGGCGTCCTGGTCTTGTACACCCCCCGTTTGTTCAGCGTCGTGCGTAGCCAGCAAGGCGTTCACCGTTTCACCATCCAACCCCTTGACCTGCAGGCGGTTCATAATCGCCCGGCGGGACAAGCCGCGGCGGCGCAGGGAGTTGACCGCCCCTTCGGCATACAAATGGTCATTCAGCAAGCCCTGGCGAATGAAATCCTCAATCATTGAATCCAGCCATTGCAGACATTCATCACGGTTCAGGTCCGCATGGGCACGACAGGATCGGTCGATTTTTCGGACCATGACAGAGCGGAAATGCGCCGTACTGCTGGCAAAGCGTTGCAGGTAATACAGGCCAGAATTCCGCAAATATTCAGGCGTGACCTTTTTCGGGGGGCGGGGGCCTTGCTTGGCCTGTTCTGAACGGCGCTTTCCCCGGCTGGATTCCGGGGCTGAAGGCTTGATATTTTCGTGATCAGCGTTACTCTTCATCCGTACTGCGCCCTTGAATTATGGCTTATGATGGCAGAGGCCGGGGCGCGGACACAAGGGTTTAAAATAGAAAGCGGCAGTATTATGACTACCAACGATATGGACATGGTGGAAACCTTCTTTCTGGAGGACAGCAATCTGCGCGGTCGCATTGTGCGGCTGGGGCGGGCTGTGAATGATATTCTGCACACCCATGCGTACCCGGCCCCTGTGGCAACATTGACGGGGCAGGCCGCGGTTATGGCTCTGTTGTTATCTTCAATGTTGAAGGATGACGGAATTTTTACATTACAGGCCCAGGGTGATGGCCCCGTTGGCACATTGGTTGCCGACATTACCGGGCATGGCAATGTGCGCGCCTGTGCCCGCTTTGATCAAGACCGCCTGGATCGTTGGGAAGCCGATGAAGTCCCCGAAACAGCCTATATGGGGCTGATTGGCCGCGGCCATATGGTATTTACGATTGATCAGGGTGGCGAGAACACGGAACGGTATCAGGGCGTGGTGGAGTTAAAGGGCGGCACGCTGGTCGAATGCGTGCAGCATTATTTCACCCAATCCGAACAAATCGCCACGGGTCTGCGTCTGGCTTTACGCCGTGATGATGACGGTCATTGGCATGCCGGCGCAATTTTGTTGCAGAAAATGCCCGATACCGCCAAGCCCGACGTTGATCCCGATGCATGGAACCGGGCCATGGTTTTGCTGCAAAGTTGCACGGATGACGAATTGCTGGATGCGGATTTGCCGGTAAATGATCTGCTCTATCGCCTGTTCCATCAGGAAGGTGTCCGTGCGCAGGAGCCGCAACCCGTTCGCCACCAATGCCGTTGTTCCGCCGACCGTGTGGAAAACGTTCTGGTGGCCATGTCCAGTGAAGAGCGTTTGGATCTGGCCGAAGAAGACGGTAAAATCAGCGTGAAATGTGAATTCTGCAGCCGTGAATATAAATTCGATGCAGCCGAATTAGAACATAAACTCAATAACCCCAGCGGTGTCGTACAGTAAGGACAAGATTATGATGAAGAACAAACGTCTTTCGTTTTTGGTCTGTGTGTCGGTTCTGGCCCTTGGTGGGGCAGGGGTGATGGCGGGGTGTACGACGGTTGGCCCAGCCCTGAAATCACCTGCCGCGCAATTCTCTCAAGCCCAGGGTGTAAGCGCCACACGGATTGAGGTTGTCAACGCCAGCAATGCGGCCGCCTATGGCAATGATGTGTCCAGCACGTTCCCGACGCCGCTGGATGTGGCCTTGCGCAGCTATGCGGACAAGCGTCTGGTCGCCGCCGGGACGGAGGGGACCTTTATTTTCTCGATCGAGGAAGCACGCGTCACGCGCGAAGATTTGCAGTCGGATAACAAATATGCGCGCAAGTTGAACGTTGATAACCGCGACCGTTATAGCGCTGTTATCCGTTTGAAACTGATGCGTGAAAACCCGACGGCACCGGGCGCGGCCCATACCGAACTTCGCGTTCAGCGGACATGGACCATCGCCGACAATTTGTCGATTGCCGAACGCGAGCGTGAGCAGAACGCATTTGTTGAGCAATTGTTGCGCGATGTGGATGCGGCTGTTGTGAATGGCATTAACAATACGTTGCAGGTTGGTGCCGATGCGGGCAGCGCGATTGGCGGCGGGGCGTCGTATAACGATGGTGGGTATCATTCCGCCCCGGCCATGGGGGCGCAACCTGTGCCGCAGGTTGAGGCGTCGCCTTTCTAATTCTGAGATAATAAAAAAGCCCCGCGATGAAGGCGGGGCTTTTTTTATTTTCGCCAGAAGCTGGGCATAACCAGAACCAGCAAGGTGAAGAGTTCCAAACGGCCCAACATCATCCCGGCAGAGATCAGCCACTTGGCCGCATCCGGGAGGGTAGAGAAGTTACCCGCCGGGCCGATGATTGGCCCCAACCCGGGGCCGACGTTCGTTAACGCCGTAGCCGCGCCGCTGAGGCTCGTGATGAAGTCAAGGCCGCACATGGACAAGGCCAATGCCAGCGCAATGAATGTTCCAAGAAAGCCAAAGATAAAAACCATCACGGAATAGGGCACGTCATCCGGCAATGTTCGTCCGTCATAATGCAGGGCGATAATGGCATTGGGTTGTTGCAGTTTCTGGAAGTGACGTCCCAAAATCAACGCCATCACCTGATAACGCATGATCTTTACGCCACCCGATGTCGACCCCGTACACCCACCAAAAAACGTGAGGATGAAGAAAAAGACAACGAAGAACGGTCCCCATTGCATATAATCTGCCGAGGCATAGCCGGTGGTTGTCACAACGGAGACAATATTAAAGGCGCTTTGCAACAAGGCTTCACCAAAGGGAAGGACGCCTTTCATGGACAGCCATATTGTAGATACTAAAATAGATCCGCCCAATAATGCCAAAAACGTGCGGACCTGAGTATTGCTGATCAATGCGTTGAAGTTTCCACCCAATACTTTGATATAAAGCACGAAAGGAAGGCCGCCCAGGATCATGAAGATCATCGAGATCCAGAGAATATGGGGGCGTTCTAGAAAGGCACCGAACGAGCTGTCGTAGTTTGCAAACCCACCTGTTGCGACCGAGCTCATGGCGTGCGTGATGGCGTCAAACCCGGACATACCCGCCATCCAGTAACACAATGCACAAAGGGCAATCAGGCCGAAATAAATATAGGCAATCGCGGTTGCTACCTTTTGCATCCGCGGTAAAACCTTGTCAGATTTATCGGATGATTCTGTGCGATATAATTGCATCCCGCCAACGCGCAGGAAGGGCAAAACCGCCATAGCGGCAACAATAAACCCAATTCCGCCCAATGCGTTTAACATGCACCGCCACATCAAAATCCCTGGCGGCATAGAGTCGAGCCCGGTCAGAACGGTTGCGCCTGTTGTTGTGATACCCGATACGGCTTCAAAAAAGGCGTCGGTGAAATCAATATCCGTTTCACTGGCCAGCCAGAAGGGCAACGCCCCAAACGCAGCCAGCGCAAACCAGCTGATCGCGGTTAACAGGAATGTTTGCTTGATTGTTAATTGAAATGGTTTGTCGCTGGCGTTGGTCAGGACCGTGGTTCCGCCAAAGAAAGCGGTAATCGCCATGCAGAGCAGAAAGACTTTCCAATCCGCGTGATTGTGCACCATATCGACAAACATTGGCACGCTCATGCTGATGGCCAGAATGCAGAGCAGGGCGCCGACAACGTAAAAAATGGGTCTGAGGTCCATGGGGGAACCAATCGCTTTGCGTTTATTTTTTGTCTTTAAGAAAATGGCCGGGACGCTTGTTCAACATCCCGGCCACCGATTTTTTTATCCCTGACGCATCAGGGGCGATCGCTTACTGGAAGCTGATCTGACCACGACGGTTGGCGGGCTCGCGCACACCGTCAGCGGTTTTGACCAGCAGTTCACGCTCGCCACGGCCTTCGACGTTGATCTTCGCCGGGTCGATGCCGCGTTTGATCAGAGCGTCACGCACGGCGTTACCGCGGCGCATGGCCAGTTTGTCGTTGTACGCGTCGGAGCCGGAGCTGTCGGTGTGACCAACAACGCTGACCATGTTGACGCTGCGTTTGCTGATTTCGGCTGCAACGGCGTCCAGGACGCTGTTACCACCAGCGTTTACAACGGACGAGTCGAAGTCGAAGAAGACCAGATACATGGAGTCAGCAGCCGCCATCGGATCGGATGCGCCCATATCCAGTGCGGATACCGGGGCCATCACGTCTTCAGCAGGCATCGGTGCCGGTGCCGGCAACAAGGCTTCCAACTGGGCCATGGCTTCAGCGAATTGCGATTTGCAAGCGCCGATGTCGTCTTCCTGCCAGTTTTCTTCTTGCTGCTCGATCCAGCAATCAAAGCGGGCCTGGGCCACGGCGGACAATTGCGGAGCAATGTCACGTGCGCCACGATCAAATGCATTGATCAAACGGCCACGGCCAGCGCTCAGCTCTTCCATGTGGCGAGGGAGCAAGTTCCAATCGCTGATCGGTTCCGGCATCACGGCGTCACCGCCTGCTGCTGCCAGACCTTTACGGGCGAAGTGGATTGCATCCGGGTAATCGAACATGTCGTTCATTTCGCGATTGGCGAAATCACGATATTCGGCCGCCAGAGATTGTGTGAACGGGCTGCCAACCGGCTGCACCTCGTTCAGGGCTTCAACTTCACTGTGGCTCGAAACACCGGAACATGCCGCCAGGGACAAGGCCAGTCCTGCTAAAACAACGCCGCGCAGCTTAATCATGTGTTGCTCCTTGAAATAGATACGTTTTTTGTGCGCTTGAATAATAAATCTTACCGCTTGGCCTTTATAAACGAGTCCCGAACTTTGTAAAGTCGCCGCAACTTAAATCACTTAAAATCCCCAATTGTTTTTTTGAGGGAGCTGTGCCATATCAAGGCTCTACAGAGAGCCGGGCCGAATATTTGGCGGTTTTCCGGCTGTTTTCGGGGTGCGGGCGTAGCTCAGTTGGTAGAGCGACAGCTTCCCAAGCTGTAGGTCGCGGGTTCGAGACCCGTCGCCCGCTCCAATGAAATCAATGGGTTATCGAAATTTTTTGCAAAGAGGGCCCTTCGGATCCTGTGCCGATTTCGATCCTGAGGGGCGCTCCTATATCAGTTACAATGCAATTGACCTTGGTGATGTATTCCGTTCGAAGCTGTTGCAACACAACGCAGGGTGGGGGTGAATCCTGGTGTAAATTCAATCACAGGAGTATTATTTACCTTATACGCGGCCAATAATTTAGGCTGTGCGGAAACTATGGATACGTTGTTAAAGCACAGAACATCTGCCCCTTTTCCGAGAAAGATACATGCCCGTTTGTCGTCATACGGGGACACGGTCTCGGTCAAGAGGAAGCCATCCGCAGGTTTGTAGGTTCTAAGAACCGTCAAGCCCTCACTATTCGGCTTTATTATAGAATAATCATTCGCTTTTGTTTCAAGTTTTACAGCACCTTCAGCGCCGACCTGATCGGTTACTTCTGCGCTGCAACCGGCTATCAGTGCAACGGCACAGAATACGGCTCCGACCCCAAAATGTTTTGTCATCATATTTCCTTCCTTGTAATCGCATGGCGGGAGTATTTCGGAAATAAACAATAAATTTGATAATATGACAATAAAATAGCTCTTTATCTGGTAAAATTTTGTAATTAAATAATATTTTCGCCTTTGTGTGCGAGGTCGTGGGGCAAGATGGTACGACCGCCCGCTCCAAAAACATTCGCCGTTGCACAAATCTCCACAATTCAATGCGTTGAAATAAAATAGAAAATACCTTGTTCGGACAAGGGGATAGAGTTTATTTCTTGACTTTGAACCCGGGAAACATCATGGTGCGGCAATCTGTAAAACACAGGTGTGTACATCCCCTGAAACCCGGCCACAGCGCAAACGCCACCAAACGCCATTCGAACCGTTTTTTCAAAGGGTTCATCGCACGGCTTTGGACGGTCAAGGGGATCAGTAAACAGTATATGTAAAGAAGAGGACTGTGACTTCATGAGTAAAATGCTCTCCGGACAAAACGTAGCCATCCTGACCGCCAACGGTTTCAACCAACATGATTTGATCGAAGCCCAGAAAGCCCTGTTGGCCGCTGGTGCAAAGGTAAAGATTATCAGCCCGGATCAAGGTTTGATCAGCGGCTGGGACGGGCAGGGCTGGGGCCACAATTTTCCGGTGGATCAATCACTGGCGACCGCACTGGGCGCCGATTACGACATGCTGGTCATCCCGGGCGGCAGCCGCGCGCTGGATAAACTGCAAACCACGGCGCATACCCGCCGTTTCATCAACAATTTCATGACGATGGCCAAGCCAGTTGCGTTGTTTGGCGATGCGGCGTCCATTCTGGTCTTCGCTGAACAAGCCAATGGCCGTGTTGTGGCCGTTGCCGAAGCCGCGAAAGCTGTGCTGGAAACAGCGGGCGCAACGGTGGTGGACGATGTGATGGCCATGGACGGTAACCTGATGTCCTCCCCGGTGGTTGACGGTGAACAACGTCAGGGCCTGATCGTACAAATGCTGGACTTTTTCGCTGGAAACGCCAAACTGGCGCAAGCAGCATAAGGGCTGGCTGAAGAATTTTCCTGACGCCCCTGCGGATCACTCCGGGGGGCGTTGGTGTTTGTGGAAGAATAGTAAGGAATTACCATGCGTGCAGATATTCAAGCGCTGGTCAACGACATCAACGAGTCGCTGGCCTTGCTGAGGAGGCATCTTTGACTGGGATACAGCGATCGACCGTCTGGCCGAACTGACATCCCTGAGCGAAGACCCGGATCTTTGGTCCAACGCGGACAAAGCCCAAACCATCATGAAGGAACGCAACCGTCTGGATCAAAAGGTTCGGTCGGTGCGGGCTGTTGAAAACAGCATGAATGATTGCCTCGGCCTGATTGAAATGGGCGAAGAAGAGGGTGATCAATCCATCGTGGACGAAGCAGAAGCCGCATTAAAAAAACTGCGCGATGATGCACAGCGTATGCAGATCACCAGCCTGCTGTCCGGCGAAGCCGACGCCAATGATGCGTTTTTGGAAGTGCATGCCGGGTCCGGCGGCACCGAGGCGCAGGATTGGGGTGAAATCCTGTTGCGTATGTACACGCGGTGGGCGGAACAACATGGCTACCGCGTGACCTTGCTTCAACGCAGTGATGGTGAAGAGGCGGGGATCAAAGCCGCCACGATCAAGATCGAAGGCGAAAATGCGTATGGCTGGTTGAAATCCGAAACGGGCGTGCATCGTCTGGTGCGTATTTCGCCGTATGATTCCAACGCGCGTCGTCATACCAGCTTTTCATCCGTCGCCGTATCGCCGGTCATTGACGACACAATTGAAATCGAAGTGCTGGACAAAGATTTGAAGGTGGATACGTATCGGTCCAGCGGCGCAGGTGGACAGCACGTGAACACGACCGATTCCGCCATTCGTATCACGCACATTCCATCCGGCATTATTGTGGCGTGTCAGGCCGAACGGTCCCAGCACAAAAACCGCGATACCGCGATGAGCATGTTGCGCGCGCGATTGTACGAAATGGAATTGAAAAAACGCGAAGATGCGTCACAGGCATCGTACGGCGAAAAAACAGAAATCGGCTGGGGGCACCAGATCCGGTCTTATGTGTTGCAGCCCTATCAAATGGTCAAGGATCTGCGTACCGAAGTGGAAAACACCGATGCGTTCGGCGTTCTGGATGGCGATTTGGATCGCTTTCTGGAAGCGTCACTGGCGCATGGGTTGGAAGATAAATCCGGTAACAAACAAACCGCATAATAAACGGGTGGCGAGGGCATGATGATCCGCAAAATTTTCCTGATGGGCAATGTGTGTTTTTCATTGGGTATGGGGGCCGCACATGCCGAAACCGGTGCCGTGCCCAGCAGCGCATGGCTGGTGGGTCCGGCGTCGATGTCGGCGGCGGGTGCGGGCGGTGTTGCGGGCATTCCCTGTATTGTGACGAACCAGTTTAATAACGGATACAGCTTCCGCTTTTCCGGCGGTGGTGATCGTTTGCTGGCCGTGGCGATTGATATTGGCCAGCCGACCCTGACCAAGGGGCAGGATTACGATGTTGAGATCGATGTGCCGGGCGAATTTTTTCAATTGGTTTCCGCATCGGCGCACGATGACCGCACGCTGTTGATCAGCCTGAAAAATATGCCGGATGTTTATGCGGCCCTGAAAAAAGCGCGCAATGTCGCCATTCGTGTGCAGGATGGCCCGTCCGCTGAATTTGTCATGGTGGGGTTGTCCGAAGGCTTTAAGCGCATGGAATCCTGCTACAACGGCGGTGGCGATGGTGCGCCGTCTGTACCGTCGCAACGCGAGGCCAAGGCCCCGCTGCCCGCCGGTGTGTTTGAAATCAAAAGCACCAGTGGTGATAAAATCGTAATGCCCGATGCGCCGGTTCCGGCCATGGATGCACCGGCTCCGGCCCTGCCGCCTGTTACGGCGGGGGCTGCGGTGCCGCCAATGGCACCGACCGGTGAAATGGGGGCGTTGACGCCCATGCCCGGTGAACAAAGCGGTGGCGTTTCCGGCGATGTTGTTTCAATCGAGAAACTCTTGGATCGCGCGGCTGATGATAATGCCCGCGCCTATGCCGAGGCGGCTGGTATTCTGGCCAAGGCCAAGCAGGGTGAAAATACCGGTCGGGCGTTGGCCGCCAAAGGGATTGAACCGCCGCCCGCGGCACCCGCCGTCGAAGAAAAGGTCAAAGAAGTGTCGAGCGGCCACGCGCTGGCCGGAAGCTGGGCTGATCCTACGGTCAAGCGTGCCAACCCATCCGACATTGTTCGCGGTGATGTTGCCACCCGCACGGCCAGTGGTGCGTCGTCCAACACGGCACCGGGACAACGCTGGGCCGCCGTGAAGGGACAGGATTTGCGGTCCACCATTGAATCCTGGGGCGCGCAACAGGGGTTGCAGGTGATCTGGATGGCGGATTCGCCCTACACCGTGCAACGCTCGGTCAGTTTCCAAGGGCCATTGACGGGGGCGTTGTCGCGCCTGCTGGAGCAATTTAGCAATGAGACCGAGCGACCCGTCGGCCGTATTTACAATGATCCGACCCTGAACGGTCAGGTTTTGGTGGTCGAATCCGACCGGGCCTGGCGAGGGCAATAATCTAATCGTTTGAATTCAAAGGGCTTTCGTTCCGGGGATAGTCGTATATTCCGGCCCGAAAGCCCTTTTCACATGCGAATCCTGCCTGTATGCTTGCAAAACCTTTATTTCTGCGACGTTTTCGGGGAAAACCATGCGCTCTCGCTCTCTTTTGCTTTCATCAGTTTTGATTGGTCACATGGCCTTTGGCGCGGCGGCTTTTGCCGGGGACCGGGAATGGACCGTGACCCGTGTGGCCTCCAACAGCGCGGCGGGATCGGACGCCCATTGTGCGCTGGTTCGCAATTTTGACAGCGGTGTGAAACTGACCATCGCGCGCAACGCGACCGATGAAACAACCGTCGCCCTCGACTTTGGCAAGGACGATGCCGTGGCGAAGGGGATCGCGGTTGATGTGCGGATGAAAACTGCACTGGATCAGGAACGCAAATTTGAAATTGTTCCAACGTCGGGGCGCGGCATTACCGTGAATATGGGGCGCGATGATGCGTTCATGAATGCGTTGGAAGCCAGCGGCCAAATGGCCATTGCGTTTGCCGATAAAAAATTGGTTTTTGCTGAATCCAATATGAAATCCGGTATTGCCGATTTGTATGCTTGTGTCGGTGGCGGTGTTGAACCCGCTGCGGGCGGCAACGACAGTGGGTCGCTGGATGATGTTCCGGGTATGCCGAAAATGGCCGTAACCCCGGTGCAGGTCGAGGCCGATGCGGCGGATATTCTGTCCGCCCCGGAAAAACCGGTGATGCGCGATCTGACCGAAGCACCAGTGAAATCATCTGGCGGCGATGCCCTGTTGCGCAAGATGCAGGTGGATGAAGCCGTGCGCGAAGCGCCGACCAAAGCGGTTGAAAAGGTGAAGGAAACGGCAAAAGCCGCCGCGCCGAAACCAGCCCCTGCGCCCGCACCGGCTCCGGCCCCGGCGTTAATGGCGTCATCATCCACCAACACCGATCTGGATAATCTGCGCGAGGAAAATACCCGTCTGCGTAACGCGCTGGAACGCGAACGCCGCGAATTTGAAAACCGCTACCAGCAACAAGCATCGGGCAGTGCAACCGTGTCGGAGATGAGTGAGAAGCTCCGCCTGCTGGAAATGGAAAACAGCGACCTGAAATCCCGTGTTTCCCAGTTGGGGCAGCAGCCAAAGGCCGCTCCGGCTGTGTGCGAAACATCCAAGGATGATGCTGCCGCTCTGAGTGCGCTGAGTGTCGAAGTTGAAAATCTGCGCGCTGAAAATGCAAAGATTAAATCTGACATGACGACCTTGAGCCAGGCCAAGACCGCGGGTGATGTCGCCAGTGCAGAACTGGAAAAACTGCGGGCCGAGAACACGCAGATCAAGGCCGAGATGGCAACATTGGCACAAGTGAAAACCACCGCCGATACAGCCAGCGCAGAGTTGGCCAAATTGCGCACGGAAAACACCCAGATCAAGGCTGAAATGGCCACGCTGGCGCAGGCCAAAACGGCGGGCGAAGCCGCGAATGCGGAGCTGACACGTCTGAAGGCTGAAAACGCGCAAATCAAAGCCGAGATGGCGACATTGTCGGCGGCGAAAACGGCCGGGGAAGCGGCCAACGCCGAACTGACCCGTTTGCGGACCGAGAATACGCAGATGAAAGCCGAACTGGCGTCCCTGCAAAACGCCAAGGTTGAGACGGGCAACGCCGTGGCCGAAGCCCAAAGCAAAGCCGGGGATTTGGCAACGCGTTTGAAAACGGTGGAAACCGAACGCGATACGTTGAAGCAACAGGTTGTCGCGTTGGAGGCCAAAGTGGCCGAGGCCGCAACCGCGTCGAAAGCCGAAAGCACCAGCCAGTTGCAAGCCCTGGAAACCCGCTTGAAGGATATGACGGCGGAGCGTGATCGTCTGACGGCGGAATTGCAAACGGTGAAAACCGCGAAGACCCAGGCCGATGAATCACGGGCCGATGAATCAAATGTTCCGGTCCAGACCGAATTGGTCCAAGTGAAAGAGTTGCTGAAAAAGGCAACGGACGAAAACATGACTCTGCGCCAACAGGTCGCCGCCCTGGAGGCCAAATCATCCGCGCCGAGCGAAGATTTGAAAGCCAACATGGCCACCGTCACGCAATTGCGCGCGGCTGAGGCTGAATTGGCGGTCATCCGTGCGGAACGCGATCGTCTGTCCGAACAGTTGCGTGTCGCCAAGAGTGCAGGCGGCAAGGAAACAGCCATCGCATCTGCCAACTGGGATCTGGAACAGGCGACGACCCGCTTCAACGAAGCGGAACGCGAAACGCGCCGTTTGGGTGCGCTGCTGGATGAGGAGCGCGCGAAGTGCGGACGCGAGAAGAAAGAGCTGGAATATATGCTCTTCGATCCGAAAATTGCCGAGAAGGAACAGACCGCACGTTTGGTCCGTCTGGAAGAAGAACTGGCCCTGACCAAGCAAAAACTGGCCGGCGGCGGTGACGATGGCAAGGATCAGCGTATTGCCGAATTGGAACAGCAATTGGCGATCGAACGGGCGCGTGTGGATCAGGAAGTGCAAAAACGCGTGGCTGATCTGGAACGTTCTTATGCCCAACGTGCATCCGTTCAGGCCGCTGACGGTGATGACCGTGGTTTGGTTGACGCGCTGAAGGCCGAGGTGGCGAGCCTGAATACGCAGTTGTCGAATTTGCACAGCGAAAAATCAAGCATGGCCAGCCAGCTGGCACAGGCCAATTCGACGCTGAACAACCGCACGGCGGAAACAGTCAGCAAGCCGGCCGTTCAGGTTTCCTATGACCGCTTTGCCGCGATTGAAGACAAACCGCGCACCCAGCCTGTGGCGTATCAGGCTCCAGCCCCCGTCCAGAAATCCGAAATCGCCCCGGCCTTGTCCGTGGTGCAGGGTGGGCTGGTGTCTGGCAACCGATTGGAACAGGTCCTGCGCGGATCAGGCATTACGCTGAGCCAGAATGTGCAACCGATTGCCGCCGCCACGAATGCGGGGCAGGTGGCCTATCGCTGGGAAGCGGGTGCGGGCGTGTTTGGTTCGGCTGAACAAAAAATCCTGCGTACCCCGGCCGATTTTGATGCGAATGTTCAGGAATACCTGAAGCGCACGGAAAGCCGTTGCAAGGGGCAGTTCGCGGCTGTTCCTGCGGCCGAGGGCACGGTTCAGGGGGGCAGTGTGTCCACCTATGAAATCGCCTGTGTCGATGATAACGGGGCGGGGGCTTCGGCTTCGTTGCTCTTCGCTATTCAGGACAGCATGTTTACAGCCATCGCACACGAAGCCGCGCCGGAATCAATGGATCTGGCGATGGACGTGCGGGACCGTCTGGTCACTGGGCTGAAGACGCAGTCTTTGAAATAAAAGTCTAAGACATAACAATATGTTGATTGCACAGGGCGGTCCCTTCAATGGGCCGCCCTGTGTCGTTGAGGGGGCTGAAAATGGCGGCTTTCCTCAATTTTTGCGAAAATTTATTTCAAATTTTATTAAAATTCTAAATCTCTTGGTAACCATTTGACGCCTAAGCTTAAATTATGGGGCGTACTGGGTTTGTACGGCATGGGTTATCTTGTCCTCCACCGGGGGGCCGCAGGCAGCGGGGCGTAACATCTTGGCGGATTTCTGGCGCATTCATCTCCAGAAGACTTTATCGGATCAGGGCCTCGCGGCCTATGTCTGGGATATCGACACTGACCATATTGAATGGCAGGGCGATATTCATGCGCTATTGGGTTTTGATGACCCGGCCCAGCCGGTATCCAGCGCCGATTTTGCCCGTGTGATCAACCCGCAGGATATTCCCGCACGGCTCGCCGCCTTCCACGATGTTCTGGCGCTACAGGTCGATCCGACAACACCCCCGGCCATGAAGGCCAATTTCCGCATTCGCCGCGGCAATGGATTACAGGTTGATGTCTATGAACACGCCACGCTGCAACTGGACCCTGACAACGGGCACCGCATGTTGTGCGGAACGGTGCGCATTGCCGATGAAAAACAATTTTCGAATGCTGTGAAACCAGCGACCAATCTGGTCAGCAGTTCGTTCTCTATGGTGTCGTATGACACCAGCATGACGCATTACGGGCGTTTGTTGATCTGTCAGAAGATTGTCGAATGGACGGATGCGCAAAATTCATCCCGTTTGAATAACGTTGGTTATTTATTGGTGATCGGTATTGACCGGCTGTCGATGTTGAACGAAGCCTTTGGCGCGCAATATACGGACGAGGTTATTGACCGGGTCGGTAAACGTCTGCGCGATCTGGTTGGCGGATCGGCAACTGTGGCGCGGATCGACGGTGATGTATTCGGCGTGTTTTTCGCCCACGCGCCGCATGCGGAAATGGCGGCGGTTGCGCACCATATGCTGCATAACTTCTACGAAGTTCCGATCCAGACACAGCGCGGCCCGGTGGGGATCAGTATTTCCATTGGTGGCGTTCATATCAATCGTCAGTGCAAAGACCCTGCGGATATGCTGACGCGGGCCGAAATGGCCATGCAAACGGCCAAGGAACGCGGGCGCGGACGTTTTGTGTCCTACGGCGAGGCCGCGACCGAGGCGCAAAACACGCGGCTGTTGCTTTCATCCGGTGATGCCTTCCTGCGCGCGTTGAAGGATAATCGTGTAAAGCTGGCGTTCCAGCCCGTGGTGAATAGCCGGTCCAGCGTTGTGTCGTTCCACGAATGCCTGATCCGTTTTGTGGATGAGGGGGGCAAGCTTCATTCCGCCGGAAATTTCATGCCCGCCATTGAACGCCTGGGGCTCAGCCGCCTGGTGGATCGTTATGCCATGCACTTGGCGATCCAGGAATTGGCGGCCTTTTCCGATTTAACGTTGTCGGTCAACGTATCGAACCTGACCCTGACCGATCCGGATTGGTTGCGCGGTCTGGTGTCCGCCTTGCGTGAACGGCCTGATGTGGCGGGACGCCTGATCGTGGAAATCACGGAATCTGTGGCCATGTACGACATTGAAAAAACAATGCGTATTGTTCGCACATTACGCGACATGGGCTGCCGTGTGGCGCTGGATGATTTTGGGGCCGGTTATACGGCGTTCGCGCAATTGAAGCGGCTGGATGTCGATATGGTGAAAATCGATAAATCCTTCATTCGCAAAATTGATGAAACCGAAAACCGTTTGTTCGTCAAAACGTTGAATACGCTGGCGCAGGGGGTGAATGTTCAAACGGTGGGCGAGGGGGCGGAAACAATGTCCGAAGCCAAATTACTGGCCGGGGATGGCGTTGATCACATTCAGGGTTACGTTTTTGGTTTCCCGTCGGTCGAGCGGGTTTGGTTGCCGCGTGAACATTCGTTGCGTAAAATTTTGCAACATCATGACGAACCCCGCCCCAATAATGACATGACGGCGGAACAGATCATGGAATTGATGAAAAATCAGCCCTAAATACAGCGGAATAAAAAACCCGGCCACTGGCCGGGTTTTTGTTTATCGGATCATCCTATTTGGACAGGCGATCAATTTCTTTTTGCAATTCCGCAATGGTTTCTTTCAGGTCTTGCACCTTGTCGGCATCGCTGCCGGTGGATTTCCCGCCCGTCAACGGGTTCGGGAAGGCTGATGCCCACGGGTTCATCTTCATTGCGTTTTCAAACACCGACATGTTCTGGCGGCTCAATTCTTCGAACGCGGAAACGGAAAACATCTCGCGGAATTTTTCCTGATTTTTGGAGAAGCTGTCCAGCGCGTGTTCCAGATAGTTGGGCACGATGGATTGGATGCTGTCGCCGTAATAACCGATCAATTGGCGCAGGAACGAAATCGGCAACAAATTCTGGCCGCCTTTGCCTTCCTGATCGACGATGATCTGGGTCAATACGGAACGGGTCAGGTCTTCGCCGGTTTTCGCGTCATAAACTACGAAATCGCGCTCTTCCTTTACCATTGTGCAAAGGTCATCCAGCGTGACATATGAACTGCGCCCTGTGTCGTACAAACGACGGTTCGCGTATTTCTTGATCACGGTGGGCTTGTCGGAACGGGTCTTGGTCGCCATAGTGTTTTACATCCTCTCCTGTTTGGTCATGCCATAAGGAAATTATGGTTATGACCCCGGAAAACTGATTGCTATTATGCACAAAATTCATAGCCCGAAAAGCTTTTTGCCCCAATGGTAACGACACCCATGAATGCAACGCAGCAAAATTCACCGGACGGTTTTGAACGCCGCCCGGCGGCGCTCAGTATTTATCTGGGTGCGGCGGCGCTGATGTTGGGGCCGGACGCGGATGATGCGGCGCGGCAAAAACATGGGAAGGCGATGGCGTCCATGTTGTCCGGAATACGGAAATATCAGGATCATGGCTATCGCCGTCCATCGCCCGCCATCGAATCGCGGTGGCAGGCGGGTACGGTGCGGTTGTTGTTTTACCCATCCGCAACACCAAACGCGCAACCGCTTCTGATCATCCCATCCATGATCAACGGATCGGAAATTCTCGACATTCTTCCTGACCGGTCGTTCACACGCTGGATGGCGGCGCAGGGGTTTGATGTCTATCTGCTCGACTGGGGCCGGATGGTGGATGACCCGGCGCTTCACACGATGGGCGGTGTGATTGATGATCGCGTGATGGTGGCGGTGAATTACCTGCACGATACATACGGTCATGCGCCGCATGCGATCGGGTATTGCATGGGGGGAACATTGCTGGCGGTTGCGGCGGCGTTATACCCCGATAAGTTCAATAAAATGGCGTTTCTATCGGCCCCGTGGGATTTCCATGCGGGAAATCCGCGCATGACGGCGCAGGTGGTGGCCGGTGCGGCCAGCGCGTTGCAGATGATTGACGCGGGGCCAACATTGCCGATGGATTGGGTGCAGAAAGTGTTTGCCGCCGTCAACCCGCAACGGGCGCTGACAAAATTTGCGTCGTTTCTTGAAATGGCGGCGGATACGCCGCAGGAACAAATGTTCATCGCGGTGGAAGACTGGCTCAATGGTGGGCACGATCTGCCATCCGGTGTCGCGCGCGTCTGCATCATGGACTGGTACGGTCACAACCGCCCGGTCAACGGTGCATGGCAGGTGGGGGACCGCACGGTCGGGCTGGACCATCTGGATGCGGGCAAGATGATGGTGGTTGCCGCCATGCGCGATTTGCTGGTTCCACCGGAATCGGCGTTGTCGTTATGCAAAGACCATCCGGATGCGGCCATTTTGCGCCCCGATTGCGGGCATATCAGCCTGATGGCGGGGCGGAATGCTATGGAAACTGTCTGGGCGCCGTTGGCGGACTGGCTGAAAACCGGGTAAAGCCCGCATAAAATCGGCCCATACCCTTGCATATTCCCGGTTAAACGCAATAATGACGGGCATCTTTCAAATGAACCCGCTTTTTGCATGCCTGCAAGGGGAGTGACCTATGACCACCAATGATCCTATCGTTATCGTCGCCGCCAAACGCACACCGATTGGCAACTTCAATGGCGGACTCAGCACACTGCCTGCCCATGATCTGGGCGCGGTTGCCATTCGCGCAGTCATGGACGAAGCCAAAGTTGGCGGGGCCGATATCGACGAAGTAATTATGGGCCAGGTCCTCACCGCTGCCGCCGGACAAAACCCGGCCCGCCAGGCCGCGATGGCCGCGGGCATTCCGCATGAAAAAACTGCACTGACCGTTAATCAGGTTTGTGGCTCGGGCTTGCGCACGGTAGCGCTCGGGATGCAATCCATCCTGAACGGTGACGCCACTGTCATCGTCGCGGGCGGGCAGGAGAATATGAGCCTGTCGCCACATGCCATGCATATGCGTAACGGCACGAAAATGGGCAATGCCACGATGGTCGATACGATGATCGTTGATGGTCTGTGGGATGCGTTTAACGGCTACCACATGGGCATGACCGCCGAAAACATTGCCGAAAAATGGCAGATCACCCGTGCGGATCAGGATAATTTTGCAGCCGCCTCCCAACAAAAAACCGAAGCCGCACAAAAGGCCGGTAAATTCACCGCCGAAATCACCCCGGTGAAAATCAAGGTGAAGAAGGATGAAGTGACCATTGATAAAGACGAATTCCCGCGCGCGGGCGTGACGGCGGAATCGCTGTCCGGCCTGCGCCCGGCGTTCAAACCCGACGGCACAGTAACAGCGGCCAGCGCATCCGGCATCAATGACGGTGCTGCCGCTGTTGTTCTGATGCGTGCCAGCGAGGCGAAGAAACGCGGTCTGCCGGTCTATGCGACCATTCGGTCCTGGGCCACGGCGGGCGTTGATCCGGCGGTGATGGGCTCCGGTCCGATCCCGGCATCGCGCAAGGCGCTGGAAAAAGCGGGTTGGTCCGTATCCGATCTGGATCTGGTCGAAGCGAACGAAGCTTTCGCCGCGCAATCTCTGTGCGTGCTGAAAGATCTGGCGCTGGACCCGGCGAAGGTGAACGTGAATGGCGGGGCGATTGCCATCGGCCATCCGATTGGTGCGTCGGGTACGCGCGTTCTGGTCACGCTGTTGCACGAAATGGCACGCCGTGATGCGAAACGCGGTCTGGTGACATTGTGCATCGGCGGCGGCATGGGTATTGCCATGTGCGTTGAGCGCGATGCATCCGAAAATTTGAAAAAAGTTGCTTAAGGGATTTTGTGAACAATGACGAATAAAGTAGCGATTGTTACAGGCGGCACACGCGGGATCGGACGCTCGATTTCCGAAGCGCTGGTCAAGGCCGGGTACAAGGTAGCCGCATTTTATCACGGCAACGAAGAAGCCGCGAAACAATGTGAAACCGAACTGGGCTTAAAGGCGTACAAGGTTGACGTGACGGATTACGATGCGTGCGCGGCGGCCTGTGCGGCGGTGGAGGCTGATCTGGGCCCGGTGGCCATTCTGGTCAACAATGCGGGCATCACGCGGGATGCGGTCTTGCATAAAATGACGGCGCAGCAATGGCATGAAGTAGTCAACACCAACATGACATCATTGTTCAATACATGCCGTGCGATTGTGCCGGGTATGCGCGATCGCGGGTTTGGCCGTATCGTGAATATCAGTTCAATCAACGGGCAGAAGGGCCAGTTTGGTCAAACCAACTATTCCGCCGCCAAGGCCGGAATGATCGGGTTTACCAAGGCGCTTGCGCTTGAAAACGCGGCGAAGGGCATTACTGTTAATGCCATCGCACCGGGGTACATCGAAACCGACATGACCGCATCCATGCGTCAGGACGTGCTGGATTCCATCGTCCGGCAAATTCCCGCGGGCCGGATGGGGCGGTGTGATGAAATTGCCGGGCTGGTGGCTTATCTGGCGTCGGATTCTGCCGGATTCATCAACGGTGCCACAATCGCCGCCAATGGCGGGCAATATATGTCCTAAGCGGACGCAAGGGTTACAGAGTATGGCGATTATCAATCCCGAAAATCAGGTGCTGGAACGCCGCGCGGTCCCAAAGGGATCGTTCATTATCCGTGAAGGGGACAGCGGCAACTGCGCGTTCCTTGTTCAATCGGGCAAGGTGCGCGTCTATGTCGAACATGACGACAAGGATGTCGAGCTGGCCAAACTGGGCCCCGGGCAGATTTTTGGTGAGATGGCGCTGGTCTTCGATGAAAAGCGCAGTGCGACGGTGCAGGCGATTGAGGATTCCGTTCTGGTCGTCATTACGCGCCAGACGTTGGATGATAAATTGCGCAAAAGCGATCCAACCGTGCGGGCCATCGTGCCGATGCTGATGAAGCGGATTATTCAAACGAACAGCGCGCTGATCAACCGCCATGGTGATATTAAAATTCTGGTGGAAACGGTCCAGAATATTTATGAAACCATCATGGTGACCCTGCCGCGTGTGCAGCAGCAAAGCTTTCAAAACGCGGTACAGCCAAAGCTGAATCAATTCCTGGCTGCCGTTCAATCGTTCCAGGAAAAATATTCCGACGATTAAAATGGTGGTTTTATGCGGGGTTCTGGGGTCATGCCTTGAACTTGCCACCTTTGCATCCCATTCTTAGGAGTAGGGGCGCACCAACCGTCTAAAAAATACATAAAATACCGGAGAAGTTGACGTGAAGAAAATCGGTCTTGTTGCTGGTGGCATTGTTGTTGTTTTGCTGGGGGGCGCTGTCATTACGCCCAGCTTTGTTGATTGGGAAAAATATAAACCCCTGATCCAGTCCAAAGTTGAAGATGCAACGGGATACGAAGTGACCTTTGGTGGCAAGCTGGATTTGGCGGTTCTGCCGTTCCCGCATCTGGTCATTGAAAATCTGGGTGTGTCGGTGCCGGCCACAGCGGGCCGTGATGCGGTTGAACTGCTGAGCCTGAAACAGGCCGAGGTCAGCGTGGCGTTGTTGCCGCTTCTGTCCAAACGGGTGGAGGTCAACACGGTTAATCTGGTTGAGCCCGTTATTCGTCTGGAAGTGGCGAAGGATGGAACGCAAACATGGATGACCGAAAAACTGTCCGCCGGTAAAAAAGACGACGGCGCGGGCCAGCCATCGGGCGCGACGAAGGAACAGGCCATCACCCTTGATAATTTGAAAATTGAAAAAGGCACGTTCATCTATGCCGATCGCCGCACGGCGAAGGAAACAAAGCTGGATGGCATTGATGCGGTGATTAAGGCCGACAGCCTGTCGGGGCCGTTCAAGGTCAAGGGCGATTTTGATTGGAACAAACAGACCATCGAAATTGATGCGCAAACGGGCCGCATGGAAAAGGGCGCAAAAACACTGGCCCTGCAAACAATCGTTGGTTTGCCCGCCTCTAAAAGCGAAGTGAATTTTAGCGGTGTGGTCGCCCTGGGTGGCGCACCGGAAGTGCAGGGTGAAACCAATATTAAAACGCCAGATTTATCTGCGATGATCGCGGCTTTCACGGGTAAGCCCAATCCGGCCTTGGCCAAGGCTGTGGACGTTCGTGGCATGTTGACCGCATCGGCGGACGAGGCAGACATGAAAACGGCCACCTTTGCTTTTGGCGATATCAAGGCCAGCGGTTCGATTGCTGTGGCCAATCTGGGCGGTAAAAACAATGCGCCGATGGATGTGCAGGTGGTTCTGGCCAGCGATACGCCGGTTAATCTGGACTCCTTTATGAAATCCTCTGGCGGCTCTGGCGCGAAAGCGGCGGCGAAGGGTGATGCCGCAACGAAGAAACCGTTTATCCCTGAAACCCTGGCGCTGCCGATGGCGATTGATGCGCGGGTTGATGCAACGCTGAGCGCGTTATCGGCCAAGGGCGCAACATTCAACAATGTAAAATTCGTGGTTGAGAAAAAGGCCGGCCAAATTCGCTTGATCGAACAATCGGGCGAAATGCCCGGCGGTGGATCACTGAAATCCTCCGCGACGTTGGCGTATGCATCGTCTACGGCGGCGAAAACTGGTGGTGTGGTTTATTCCAATCCGACATTGAATTTTGAAACGGCGGCGACGGCGCAAAAACCTGTGACCATTTTGTCGGCTTTTGTGCCCGATGCGACCATTAAATCCATGGGGACCTTGTTGAAGGACAGCATGGCCGTCACCGCAAAGGGAACGGTAACCCCGACCAAGGCGGAAGTCAGCAGCGGTTCACTGGATTTGGGAAAAACCAAGGTTGATCTCGCGGGGTCTTACGCGCTGGATAAATCGGGCAAGGATGATGCGGCCATTACATTGCGTGGGTCGGGCATCAATATCGACAATTTCATTGCTCGCGATGTGAAGGCGGAAAATAACGCCGTTGCACCGGCTCCGGCCACAGGTGCGGCCAAGCCGATGGAAGCGGTGATCCGTGAAACGGTTTCGAAATTGAATTTGCCGGTTGATCTGAGCGTGGATGCCGTTCTGGATAACGTCACCATGCGCGGTGTGACCTATAACGCCATTCGTGTGAACGGATCACTGAAGGATAATGCGCTGGATGTTAAATCCGCCGCACTGGAAGACAGCGATGGCAATGCGATGAGCATGAAGGGCACCGTGCGTGACCTGAAAAACCTCGCGGGTCTGGATATTGTTCTGGGCGGAAAAACCCGCGATACGGAAGCAATGCTGAAATCTTTCGGTGTGAAAACTGACAAGCTGCCGAAGGATTTTGGGCCGTTGGATTTGAGCGTGGCCCTCGCGGGTGAAAAACCGGAGAGCCTGAACTTCACGGCGAATGCCAAGGCGATGGATGGGGAATTGCAGGCCTCGGGTAACGTGGTCAATGCATTGACCAAGCCGGATGTCGATAAAATCGCCGCCCGCGTGATGCACCCGAATTTTGAAAAGCTGATTCAACGATTCTCCCCGACCTATCGGGCCGGGGTGGGGATCAAGAAAGAGCTGGATGCCTACGCCAACGTCAATCTGGCCGATGGGGCCTATGATGTGACGGGCATTAAAATCAATCTGGGGTCTATGGCTCTGGCGGGTGACGTGCGCGCCGATATGAAAGCGGCGAAGCCGAGCATTACCGGTAAAATTCAGGCGGGCACCGTGCCGCTGGACCAATTGGTGGGCAAGGATCCGGCATCCAGCGGTTCAAAATCTGCGGGTGGTGGTTCGTCCAAATCCGGCGATTTGCGCTGGTCCCGCAATGCCATCAATACGGCGTGGATGCAGGCCTATAATATGGATCTGGCCGTGACCGCAAAAACCATCACCTATGGCAACTGGGTTTTGGACAATGCCGATTTGGGCGTGACGTTGAAGGACGGCACACTGAACATCGCAAAAATGAACGCAGGCGTTCAGGGCGGCACAATGGCGCTGTCCGGTACGGTAAAATCATCGGCCCAGGAACGCCAGCCGATTGCGATGGATGTAAAGGCCGATTTCGTCAACGTTGCATTGGAGCAACTGGCCAGCGGGTTTAGCGGATCAAAACCGATCAAGGCCAAGGGGAAAGCATCGCTGAACGTGGCTGTGAAGGCCTCTGGTCTGTCGCCCGCAGCGCTGATCTCTGACCTGAACGGGCAGGGGAAACTGAGCGGTGAAAATGTCGTGATCGAAGGATTTGATCTGGCGGCATTGTCACGCTCGCTGGTATCGACCACGAAAGTGTTCGACAATATTTCCGGCCTTGTCGGCGGCGCCTTGAAAGGCGGGCAGACATCGTTCGACACGATTGATGGCCCGTTCACCATTGCCGAAGGGATCGTGCGTTACGATAATTTCGTGATGAAAGGTCCGGCGGCTACGATCACGAACAAGGGACAAGTGAACCTGCCCTTGTGGACGATTGATATGACCAGCACAATTGATCTGGTCGAGCCGGAAGACGCGCCGAATTTACCGGTCCGTTTCCAAGGGCCGTTGGATAAGCCGGGTAACGCGTTTGCCAACAGCGCACTGGAATCTTATGTCGGTGCCCGCATTAACCAGAAGCTTCAGAAAGAGCTTGGTGAAAAGCTTGGCGATAAATTGGGCGGTAGCGATGCGCTGAGCGGTGTTATTGGCGGATTGCTGGGCGGCTCTGCACCGAAGGCAACGGCACCAACACAACAACCGACCCCGGTGGCCGAACCGGAAGTGGCTCCGTCCGCGGGTGAAACAGAAGCTGCGCCGACGCAACCCACAGCCGAGCCGCAACCTGTGCAGCAGGAACAGAAACCCGCAATGACCCCGGAAGAAGAATTGATCCGTGGCGTTCTGGGTGGTGTGCTGGGAGGGCGTTGAACGCTTACTGCGCGTTACCCTGAATTGTTTTCAGGACAAAAACACGAAGGGCGCTGGAGAGGTTATGCTCTCCGCGCCCTTCATCTATTTCGGTGACGAGATCATTGATCGTTTGTCCGCGTACTTCGGCGATGGATTGCAGGGCTGTCCAAAATTCATCTTCCAGCGTGATGCTGGTTTGGTGTCCTGCAATCTTTACCGAATGTTTGCGCATACTAGTCCCGCGGATGAACCATATCTTCCGGCTTGATCCACTGGCGGAACTGATCCTCGGTCAACAGGCCGAGGTCAATACCGGCCTGCATCAACGTGGTGCCTTCCTTGTGGGCCTTTTTCGCGATCTTGGCGGCATTGTCGTACCCGATATGCGGGTTCAGCGCGGTGACCAGCATCAGGCTTTCATGCAGCAGCTTGCTGATCCGGTCCGTGTTGGCCTCGATCCCGACCACGCAATTGTCGGTGAAGCTGTTGCACGCATCGGCGATCAGGCGGATGGATTGCAGGACGTTGTAAATAATAACCGGCTTGAACACGTTCAGTTCGAAATGCCCGTTGCTGCCCGCGACCGTCACGGTGACATGGTTGCCCATCACTTGTGCGCACACCATGGTCATGGCTTCGGACTGGGTCGGGTTGACCTTGCCCGGCATGATCGACGAACCCGGTTCGTTTTCCGGCAGGGAGATTTCACCAATGCCGCACCGCGGGCCGGAGCCCAGCAAGCGCACATCGTTGGCAATTTTCATCAACGACACGGCCAGCACGTTCAAAATGCCGGACAATTCAACCATGGCGTCGTGGGCGGCCAGGGCTTCGAATTTGTTTTCGGCGCTGACAAATTCCAGACCCGTAATGGTGGCCACGTGCCCGGCAAATTTATCGGCAAACCCAACTTTGCAGTTGATGCCCGTCCCAACGGCGGTGCCGCCCTGGGCCAGTTGCATCAAACGCGGCGCGGCCGTGTGAACGCGGGCGATGCCCAGTTCGATTTGCTTGGCGTAACCGGAAAATTCCTGGCCCAGCGTCATCGGGGTCGCATCCTGCAAATGGGTGCGGCCGATTTTGACGATGTTTTCAAATTCGCGGGCTTTGATATCCAGCGCGGAATGCAGTTTTTCCAACGCGGGCAGGAGTTCATGGTGAACCTCTTCCACGGCGGCAATGTGCATCACGGTCGGGAACGTGTCATTGGACGATTGGCCCATGTTCACGTGATCGTTCGGGTGAACGGGCTTTTTGCTGCCCATATCACCGCCCAGAATTTCAATCGCGCGGTTCGAAATTACTTCGTTTGCGTTCATGTTGGTTTGCGTGCCCGATCCCGTCTGCCATACGACCAGCGGGAAATTGTCGGCCAACGTGCCATCAATGACTTCTTCGGCGGCCTGAACAATGGCGGTGCCGATTTTGGTATCCAGAATGCCCAGCTCCATGTTGGCCAGCGCCGAGGCTTTCTTCTGCACGCCCAAGGCGCGAACCAGCGGTTTCGGCATGGTTTCGGTGCCGATCTTGAAGTTCTGCAGGGATCGCTGCGTCTGCGCGCCCCAATAATGATCGGATGGAACTTCGATTTCACCGAACGAGTCGGTTTCAATGCGGGGGGCGGCGTTACTCATGGCTGGTTTGCTCATCGGGCTGGCTTTTGCGTTCATGGTTGTTTCAACGAAAGTTACGAGTGAGTGAAAGTCGATGAACGGTTTAGCATCCCCGTCACCCCCTCACAAGCGGAAGGGGCGGGAAAAAGTGTTTTGATTTACGTAATTGATTAAGCGATGATGTCCGGCAGAAGCTGGCTTTCGATCTTCTGGATCGTGTCCTTCAGCGTCAGCTTGCGCTTCTTCAACCGTTGCAGTTGCAGAAAATCGACCGGTTGGCGTTCCAGCAGCCGTTCAATCACTTGGTCCAGATCACGGTGTTCGTGTTTCAGCTCGATAAGCTTTTCACGTAATGTCTCTTCGTCTTCCATGGGAATGCAAGCAACTCAACAAGCTGTTGTTTAAACAAGGCTATAATATTATCAGATAATCCATTGGGATGTAAGAAGGAATTGAACTTCCGCGCGCGCGGGCGTAATCTGCGCTGGATCAAGGGGCGAAGTTCCCGTATAACAATCTGAATATAAACGAGAAATTTAAGGCGAGGGTGTGATGGCGGCGAAACGCATCGGTATTCTGACCAGTGGTGGTGATTGCGCGGGGCTGAACGCGATTATTCGGGGCGCGGTTCATGCGGCCCATAAAAAGGGCTGGGAAACCGTTGGTATTCTGAACGGAACGGCGGGTTTGTTTAAAACGCCCCCGGCTGTGCGCACGCTGACCCCGCTCGAAATTGACGGGCAGATCATGCGTCAGGGCGGCACGATTCTGGGGACCACGAACAAGGGCAACCCGTTTGCCTTCCCCATGGCCGATGGGTCGTTGAAAGACCGTTCCAATGAAATTGTCGACGGGTTCAAGGCCCTGGGGCTGGATGCGATTATCGGTATCGGCGGCGATGGCAGCTTTGCGATTTTGAGCAAGCTGGCGAAGCAGGGTGGCATCAACATGGTGGGCATCCCGAAAACCATTGATAACGACATTGGCATGACCGAATTTTCCGTCGGGTTTGATACGGCGGTTGCGGTTGCGACTGAAGCGCTGGACCGTCTGCAACCCACCGCGGCCAGCCATGACCGTGTGATGATTTTGGAAGTCATGGGCCGCGACGCGGGCCATATCGCGCTGGCCGCTGGCATTGCGGGCGGGGCGGATGTCATCCTGATCCCGGAAATTCCATATAGCATCGAAAGCGTGGCGAAGAAGATCAAGGCCGTAAAGGATTCGGGGCGGAACTTTGCTCTGGTCGTTGTGTCCGAAGCAGTCAAAACGACCGATGGTGGCAAGGTTCAAACCGAATATACCGACGGCGAAAAACGCTATGGCGGCATTGGCCAGTATATCGGCGCGCAAATTGCCGAGGCGACCGGGTCCGAAACCCGTGTCACGGTGCTGGGCCACGTCCAGCGCGGCTGCCCGCCCACCTATAATGACCGTTTGCTGGGAACGGCCTTCGCCGTCAAGGCTGTCGATTTGATCGAAGAGGGTAAATTCGGGCGTATGGTGGCCTGGCAAAATCGTCAGGTTATTGATGTTGCGATCGAAGACGCCATCGCTGCTTATCAGCAGGTGGATATTGACAGCACTTTGGTGCATACTTGTCGTGCACTGGGGATTTCTTTGGGGGACTAATCCAACATGCTGTATGTCCAGCAATCACTGAACAAGGATGAAGAGCTCGTTTATGTCGGGCATTTCCACTGGATGTATAACGTCCAGGCGGTGATGGCGATTGTCTGGGGCGTTGTTGGATGCATTGCCGTGATCGTCGGTGGTGTTTACGTCTGGGACAATTACATGGGCGGTCTGGATGCGGATACGTATCTGGGCAAAATCCGTGAACTGCATCCGGCCATTCGCCTGGGCGCGTTTCTCGTGTTTGTTCTCAGCCTGCTGCGCTTTGCACAGATGATGGTGGTGAAGGCCACGACTGAAATTGCGGTCACAACATCCCGTTTGATTTTCAAACGCGGTCTGGTTGCCCGCTATGTCGGGGAGATGAGCATCGACCGGATTGAGGGCGTGAACGTCCTGCAAACCATTCTGGGCCGTATCTTCAACTATGGCCGCGTCATGGTCCGCGGTATGGGCGTGGGCGAGGTGATCCTGCCCCCGATTGCGGACCCGATCGCCTTCCGTAAAGCGATCGACCGGGCGAAGAGCATCTGATTCGCATTTTGCTGATCTAATTCTTAATAATTTAACGGCCAATCTCTCCGCCAGAGCGTGTGCGGGGGTATGCTGTTTCATCATAACCGTTTGAAACTTAATATTTTTGCTTTCCGCCCCTTATCCCATTGTATGGTAAAGCTCTGTTAACCAATTGGCGCGACAATATAAGGGTGTGCAAAGGAGTCCGACTTATTATGTCCGCGCGTTTCTCTCGCCGTTTTTTCAAATCACTGATGATTGCCGGGGCCAGTGTCGCCATCGGCATCGGTGCGGCGCAATATGCGCAGGCGGAAAGCGTTGTCGGGCCGACCAATCCGTCTTTGAAAATGGCGGCTTTGCCCTTTGCCAATATCGGTGAAAACCGAATTATTCGGACGGAAATTGCGACGAAGCTCTCTTCCGGTTCTGTTGATGGGCGGACCTTCCGCAATCCTGATGCGATGCAGGCCGCTTATGCCGGACGCAATGGTGAACCGTTGTGGATTGGGCGGAGCGGAGCGGCGGATCATATCGCCGATTTCATCACTGTGCTGGAAGAATCATGGACGCACGGTTTGAACCCGGAACAATATCACCTGACTCAAATCAAAACCCTCGCGGGGTCTGACAGCCCGCAGGACAGAGCGCATCTGGACCTGTTGATCAGTGATGCCGTGATGCGCTATGGCCAGGATGTGACCGGTATGCGCGTGGCCCCCGATCGCATTCGTCAGAAAGCCGAATATTGGCGCCAGCCAATGGCTGCGGGTGATGTGTTGATGCAGGTGTCTGCGTCCGATGATCCGGCCGATATGTTAGAGGATCTTGCGCCGCAGGGGTCGTTATATGATCGCTTGCGCGATGAATTGGTGACGCTCAGCCGTTCACCCGAACGCGCGGCCGAGGAGGCCGGGCCAGTGAATTTCGGTGGCGGATTGTTGCGCCCGGGTGAGTATCATAAGAATGTTCCAAAACTGCGCGCCCGCATGGGGCAGACCCATGATCCCATGTATGGCCCGGAAAATTTATATGATGATGAACTGGCCGCCGCGGTTATGAAGTTTCAGGCTCAGCATGGCTTGTCCGCTGATGGCGTTCTGGGGCCAAAAACGCTGGCTTTTATGAACCAGTCCGTACGCGACAAGATGGAACAGATTATCGTGAATCTGGAACGCTTGCGCTGGCTGGAGCAGGAAAAACCGCATCGTTATATTCTGGTCAATATTCCATCGGCAACCTTATGGGCGGTTGAAGGGAATTCCGTCGAAGCCCAGATGCCCGTGATCGTGGGTCGCAAAGATCGCCCGACAAAAAGCTTCACAACCGAAATCACGGGTATTCGGTTCAACCCGAAATGGAACGTGCCGACCACAATCAAGACCAAGGATTACCTCCCGCGGTTGAAAGAAGATCCGTATTATCTGCAGGATAAGGGGATTGAGGTTTACCGCGTGATTGAAGGGCGCCGTGAAACGGTTGATCCGGCGTCTGTCGATTGGGCCAATATGACCCGGTCCGATCTGGCGCGGCTGAACATGCAACAGGGGGCCGGCGATAATAACGCGCTGGGGCGCATCCGCGTGTTGATGCCGAACCAGTACGATATTTATCTGCACGATACCAATTCGCCGGGTCTGTTTGCCAACAATGACCGGACGCTCAGTTCCGGTTGTGTCCGTATGGCCGACCCGGAAAAGGTGGCCCGCTTTATCCTCGGCCCCAATCCGGGGTGGAGTGACGAGCGGATGCATGGGCTGATCGCGCGTGGATCGACATCCGAGGTCAAGGCGGAGGAGAAGCTTCCCGTCTATTTCCTGTACCAGACCGTCTGGTTGGATAACCGGGGGCAATTGGTCTATGGGCCGGACATTTATAGCGAGGACCAGCGTCTTCTGTCCGTCCTAAAGGATATGAAAGCCTATGCGATTCCGGATAGGGACGGGGTGAAATTCGCCGCCATTTCCCAGAATCCTATCGTTCAATAGAAAATAACCTTTGTTTTTCAGCGCACTAATCTGCGCCCTTGTTGCTGTGGACCCGAAGTCATAAAATTGGCTTCGGGTCTTTACATAGGGTCCCTCAGAGGCAATACTCCTGCCTCGCATCTCTGAAACAACAAAGGTTAAAAGAGAAATGCTTTTCGACAATGAAAATGGCGTGTCGCCATTGATCGGTCGGCGTGAAGTTCTGAAGTTCGGCATGATGGCTGCGGTCACTGGGGCTGGTGGATGTTTGATGTCCGCGCCCGCACTGGCGGCGCTGAAAATGCCCAAGGCTGACTCTTATCGCGTTACCATTCACAATGCCCATACGAACGAAAGCTTCAATGGGGTGTACCGGATCGGCAATCGTTACTTGCCGGATGCGTTTGAACGTCTGAACGTCGTTCTGCGCGATTTCCGTACCAACGAAGTATTCCCGATCGATCCGCGTGCGATTGATATCCTGTTCGTCCTGCAACAGAAAATTGGCAAGAACCAGCCGTTGGAAATTCTGTCGGGCTACCGCTCGCCGAAAACCAACTCCATGTTGCGTAAGGCCAGTGGCGGGGTGGCTAAAAACTCCCTCCATATGGTTGGACAGGCGATCGATATTCGGGCCCCGGGCTATTCCACACGCCGCCTGCGCGATCAGGCCATCAGCCTGAAGGCTGGCGGGGTTGGTTATTATTCCCGCAGTGACTTCGTCCATGTGGACACGGGCAAGGTTCGAAGCTGGTAATAAGTTTTAAAAAACGGCCAATCGGGCCGTTTTTTTATGGCCGCATCATATAAAGTCAAATCATGGAAAGCTGGCGCGATCATGGAATTGTTCTGGCCGTCCGCGCGCATGGCGAGGGCGGGGCGGTGGTTTCGGTTTTAACCGAAACCTATGGCCGCCACGCGGGGTATGTGCGCGGGGCGGGATCATCACGCCTGCGCGGTATTCTGGAACCCGGTAATCTGGTGCAGGCGGAATGGCGGTCCCGCGTCGCCGATCAGTTGGGCAGCTTTGCCATTGAACCTGAACGGGCCATCACGGGGCCGTTGCTGGGTGATCCGCTGAAGCTGGCGGCGCTGACCTCAGCCTGCGCGTTGTGTGATTTTGCCCTGCCGGAGCGGGAGGCGCACCCCGGCCTGTTCCATGGTTTGCTTGCCTTGCTGGATACTATGGGCAATGACGATATCTGGGCGGCGGCTTATGTCATGTGGGAAATTGCCTTTATGCGGGAGCTGGGGTTTGGCCTCGATTTCTCCCGCTGTGTTGCCGGGGGGGATTCCAGCCGTCTGGCCTATATCAGCCCCAAATCCGGCCGCGCGGTCAGTGTGGATGCCGCGGCCCCTTATAAGGAAAAGCTTCTGCCCTTGCCGGGTTTTTTGAAATCGCCCGGGCTGGATGGTGCGGGGTTGGCCGGGCGGGATGATGTCCTGACGGGTTTGAAAATGACGGCTTATTTTCTGGAACATTGGGTCTTTGTCCACCATACGCGGGGACTGCCTGAACCACGCCTGATCCTGCAAGACCGGTTTGAACGGATGGGCCAGGCGGCCTGAACCGGGGGAAAACTGCGCAAATCCGCTGGTTTTTTGGCTTGGGGGGCGGTAAATTCCGGCCATGGCACCACGTAAAAAAACCACGAATCAGACCCCTCCGTCCCCCCCGACCGCAGTGATTGATCAATCGCTGGGCGATATTCTGTCGGAACGGTATCTCTCTTACGCTCTGTCGACGATTATGTCGCGGTCGCTGCCCGATGTGCGCGACGGGTTGAAGCCGGTACACCGCCGCCTGTTGTTCGCGATGGACCAGCTGAAACTGACCCCGGATCAGGGCCCGAAAAAATCGGCGCGCGTGGTTGGTGACGTCATCGGTAAATTCCACCCGCACGGGGACCAATCTGTGTATGACGCGCTGGTCCGTCTGGCGCAGGATTTCGCGGTTCGTTATCCGCTGGTCAATGGTCAGGGTAACTTCGGTAACATTGACGGTGATAATGCGGCCGCCATGCGTTACACCGAAGCCAAAATGACCGAGGTTGCGCGATTAATGTTGGAAGACATTGATCAGGATGCGGTTGATTTCCGCCCGACCTATGACGGATCGGGTGAAGAGCCGCTGGTCATGCCGGGCGCGTTCCCGAACCTGCTGGCCAACGGGTCCTCCGGTATTGCCGTGGGTATGGCGACGAACATTCCGCCGCATAACGTGGCCGAACTGTGCGATGCCATGACCATGATGCTGGATGATGCCGATGTCACGGTGAAGGACCTGCTGAAACACGTCAAAGGTCCGGACTTCCCGACGGGCGGCATTCTGGTCGAGCCGAAGGAAAACATTCTGTCCGCCTATGAAACGGGTCGCGGTTCCTTCCGCCTGCGTGCGCGCTGGGAGAAAGAGGAGCTGAAGGGGGGCGGGTATCAAATCGTCGTCACCGAAATTCCGTATCAGGTTCAGAAATCGAAGCTGGTTGAACGTCTGGCCGAATTGATCGTCAGCAAAAAAGTTCCGATGCTGGACGACGTGCGGGATGAAAGTGCGGAAGACATCCGCCTGGTTCTCGTGCCGAAAACAAAATTGATCGAACCCGAATTGCTGATGGAGGCGTTGTTCCGCAATTCCGATCTGGAAACGCGGTTCTCGCTGAACATGAACGTTTTGGATAACGGCGTCACCCCGCGCGTGATGAACCTGAAAGAGGTCTTGTCCGCATGGCTGAAACACCGCCAGGAAGTTCTGGTCCGCGTATCGGCGCACCGTCTGGACAAGGTTCTGCACCGGATCGAGGTTTTGGACGGTTATATGATCGTCTATCTGAACATCGACGAGGTGATCAAGATCATCCGCGAAAGCGATGAGCCGAAGCCGAAATTGATGAAGAAATTCGGGCTGACCGAAAATCAGGCCGAAGCGATTTTGAACATGCGTTTGCGGTCTTTGCGCAAGCTGGAAGAAATCGAGATCAAGAAAGAGCATACCAGCCTGTCGAAAGAGCGCGACCAGCTGCAAGCTTTGATCAAATCCGAAGCCAAGCAATGGGCCGCAATCCGCAAACAGGTGGATGGTCTGAAAGAGTTGTTCGGCCCGAAAACCGCATTGGGCAAACGCCGCAGCGTGATCGGTAAAACACCGGCCCCGGCCGCGGTTGAGAATTTGGAAGAGGCTCTGGCCGCGATTGATAAAGAACCCGTCACCGTGATCCTGTCCGCCAAGGGCTGGATCCGCGCGATGAAGGGCCATGGCCACGATCCGAAAGAATTCAAGTTCAAGGATGGTGACAAGGGCCGCTTTGCCGTGGAGTGCCAGACGACCGATAAAATATCGTTGTTTGCAACCAATGGCCGGTTCTACACAATCGGTGCGGACAAGTTGCCGTCGGGACGTGGTTTTGGCGAACCTGTACGTCTGATGATCGATCTGCCGAACGATGCCGATATTCTGGCCGCGATGATTTACAATCCGGATCAGAAATTCCTGATTGCCAGCGATGATGGCCGTGGCTTTATCGTGTCGACCAAGGATGTGTTGGCCCAGACCAAAAACGGCAAACAGATCCTGAACGTTGATACGGGCAGCGAAGCAAAAATCTGTGTTGAAATCCTGCCGGGTCATGACCATCTGGCCGTTATCGGCACCAACCGCAAAATGCTGGTCTTCCCGCTGGATCAAATCCCGGAAATGTCCAAAGGCAAGGGCGTATCCCTGCAAAAAATCAAGGACGGTACGCTGGCCGATGCCAAGCCGTTCAATATGAAGCAGGGCCTGACCTTCCGCTCTGGCTCCAGCGAGAAGAAAGTGGATGGGATCAAAGGCTGGCTGGGCGAACGGGCCCAGGTAGGCAAGCTTCCGCCCAATGGCTTCCCCCGCACACCGAAATTCGATTAATAAAAAACCCCCGCGATGTGCGGGGGTTTTTTATGGCCTTGAATGCTGTCGTTGCGTGTCATCCCGAACGTAGTGAGGGATCTCATCTTATGCCTACTTTATGAAGTGGAGATCCCTCGTCGCTTCGCTCTGTCGGGATGACAAGGACAAGATTTAAGGGAAATAAACCTCACCCGGTGTCCGTTTAAACGTACCAACCGGTTTCTGGTTGATGTCTTTGGTCGGGTCTGTGGCGGGGGCTTTGTCCATTTTCACGCCGCGTTTTTCCAGTTCCTGCGTCGCAATCTTGTTCAGATCATCGCGCAACAGGATAATGCTGATACGGCGGTTGCGGGCATCCTGTGGGTTGTCTTTGAACAAATGGTCTGTATCGGCCTTGCCCACAACGTCGGACAGGCGCGGTTCGGGAATGCCATCATTCATCAAAACGCGGCGTGTGGCGTTGGCGCGGTCGGCGGAGAGTTCCCAGTTGGTATAGGTCGCGCCGTCGCGGTATTTAAAGCTGTCCGTATGGCCGCGAACCGAGACGTTGTTCGGCATGGATTTCACGACGTCGGATACGGCATTCATTAATTTCTTGGTTTTATCGAACATCTGGGCGCTGCCCTTCGGGAACATCGGGTCGCCTTCCTGGTCGACGACCTGAATGCGCAGACCTTCCGGTGTGATATCAACCATCAGGTTCTTGGCCAGTTCGGCCAATTCCGGGTTTTCTGCGATTTTTTTCTCTAATTCTTCCTTGGCTTCTTCGAAGCGTTTTTCTTCTTCCTGCGCCAGTTCGGCTTTCAACTGTTCCAATTGCTGGTCGGTGGCGGTGTCTTCCGGTTTTTCTTCACCGCTTTCTCCGCGCTCAAAACTGCGGGTCGTCGTGCCGCTGGTCTGGGGCAGGGAGATGTTCTGCATCGTCGAGGTCATGGCCCCTTCGGTCGACATCGCGGTCCCGCCCATAACACCACCCGCACCGCTCATGCTCTCGGATACTTTGGGGTGGGTGGGGTCGAAATAGTTGGAAATGGCGTTCCGCTGTTCTTCGGTCGTCACGTTCAGAAGCCACAGCAGAAGGAAGAACGCCATCATCGCGGTCACGAAGTCGGCATAGGCCACTTTCCACGCGCCACCATGGTGGCCGCCGCCGGATTTTTTGATCTTCTTGATAATAATCGGACGCTGATCGTCTTTCGATCCTTTGCCTTTGCTCATCGCAAACGATCCTTATCTTAACCCGGGGCTGGCAGTTCGTTCAGTTTTTCCTCCAGCTCCATAAAGCTGGGTTGAACGTGGTGGGGCAGGAATTTACGGGCGAATTCAACGGCCACCTGCGGTGCGGCCCCATTCAGGAAGGCAATTACGGCGACCTTCATGCAACGGTAATACAGAACTTTGGATTGGGCTTTGCTGCCCAGTGCGCTGGCAATCGGGCCGACGATGCCATAGGCGACGAACACGCCCAGGAACGTACCGACCAGTGCCCCACCGATCATTTTACCCAAAACTTCCGGCGGTTCGCTAATCGCGCCCATTGTTTTAATAACGCCCAGAACGGCGGCCACGATACCCAGTGCCGGAATACCATCGGCCATGGTCTGGATCGCGTGGGACGGGTGCATTTCTTCGTGGTTGATGGTTTCGATTTCCTCGTCCATCAACGCTTCGATCTGGTGCGGGTCTTCGTTGCCCAGCGAGATAATGCGCAGATAGTCACAGAAGAACGTGGTCGCATGGTGGTTGGCGGCAAAGCCGGGGAATTGTTTGAACAGTTCGCTGTCATGCGGGTGTTCAATATGTTGTTCAAGCGCCAGCCAACCCTTGGTCCGGGCCAGCTTGAACGTCATAAACAACATGCTCAGCAATTCCATGTAATCTTTTTTGCTGTGTGCTTCCGGCTTGATCAGGCAATCGAATTCCTTCAGCGTGTGTTTGATCACGTCGGTGGAGTTTGCAATCATGAACGCGCCGATGGCGGCACCCAGAATGATCAGCGCTTCGTAGTGAAGAACGGCGAGAATGGCGCTAAGATGTCCGCCAGCCCACGTGTAGCCGCCGAAAACTGTCGCAAAAACAAAAATAATACCAAAAATCTTCATAGTGAACGCGGAGCCGTTGCTTGTGGTTTAGTGAAACTGAGCGGTTTGATTGTATCCTATGTCGTCTCGGCCTGCATCCAGTTTGTGTACTCCGGCTTCGGCATGGGTTTGGAGAAGAGGTAACCCTGACCGTACCCGATTCCCAGCGACCGGACCTTGTCGGCCTGATCCTGTGTCTCGATCATTTCGGCGATGACCTTAATTTCCAGATCGCGGCACATTTGGCTCAGGTTCTTCACCATGATGGCGTCGCGTTCGGAATTCAGGATCTTCTTCGTGTACTGCCCGTCAATTTTCACATAATCAACGTGAATGCGATGGAGGTATTGGAACGAGGCGGACCCGGCGCCAAAATCGTCCAGGCAAACCTTGAACCCGTCATCCTGCAGAATTTTCACGAAATGGTTCACCATGTCCAAATCCTGAATGGTCGTAGATTCCGTAATCTCGAACATCAGGCGGTCGGACAGGGTTTTGTTCATCATCAATTTGGCGTGCAGGGTTTTGAAAAACTGTTCGTTTTGAATCGATTGGCCGGACAAGTTCACGGCGAACTTCGTGCGGCGGCCGGATGATTTATAGAGCAGGTAGTTGATGGCCCGTTCGCACACCGCAATATCGAAATCGGCGGCCATGCCAATGTCTTCACCGAACACGATCCATTCCTGCGTCGGGGTGTTGTCGCGGAAGCGGGATAGCATTTCAAAGTGAACGGCATCGCCCGTTTTCAAATCCACAATCGGTTGGAAGTGCAGGTCAAACGCCAGCTGTTCCACCATGGTTTTGAACTGGCTGATCTTTTGGGCGTTGACGCTGACATAGGCTTTGAAGCCGGAGTTCAGTGTTTCGATGGAAAGGGACGTACCTTTGCGTTCAAATTCGTTGATGGTGTAGATCAGCGCCTTGGTCGTTTCCCGGTCGCTCAGCGTGCTGAGGTCGGCGGATACGGTTTTGCTTTCAACGGTAAAGCCCGTTCCGGTCGGGTCGTTTTCTTTAGCCAATCTCTCAATTTCGCCGCGTAACATATCGGCATTAATGGCTTTATCGTGAATAACGCTATAACGGCCATCGGCGATTTCTGCCGCCGCTTGGCCGTCAACGGATTTAGAGCTGAGCAGGGATGTCATGGCGTCACGGAACTGGTTCCATTGTTCGTCGCCGATGCGGCCGCGGACTTCGCCAATGTTGGCAATGTCCAGCAGGGTCATATCCAAATCCTGCCCGAGCGATTTGGCCAGGTCGAGTGCTTCCTTCGCCGCGGCCAGGAAGCTTTCTTTGTCTAGAAGCTCGCGGTCTTCGTAAAATTTCACTTCTTCCGCATGCTTGGACATCAAGACGTTTGAGAAGCCGATGGACAGGTAAAACTTATCGCTGTCCGGCATGCGAATGGCGCTGAGCAGGGCTTGGTGTCCGCCGCCAATTGTTTCTTCCAATGTGACCAGAACGGGGCCGCAGCGTTGCGCCATGCGCGCACGTTCTTTCATGCTGGACAGGGTGGTGCGGTCATTTGGGGAAAACATGTCGAGCCAGCGAATGCCGATCAGGCTTTTATCGTTAATCCCAACCAGGGATCGCGCGGCCCCCAGGGCATAGGCAATCGTTCCGTCCTCGGCGACCTCGATCAAGAGGTCGGACGTCGCAAACGAAAACGCGAGGAAACGGTCGCGTTGTTTTTTGATTTTATCGAGCTTGTCGTCTGCCATGCCGATTTTCGAGCCGTCACAGCTCCCCATAGAAATACACGCGGAATGCGCCGGGCGAATCTGTCCGGCGCGGGTCTTTGAAGCCCCCAGTCTGGCAGGCGAGATTTACTATTTAGTTAAGGGATTTAGGCGGTATTTTCCCTATTGGTCGCGCTGTGTTGCTGGCTTGCAAATGGTCCCCATTCGTTACAGGATTTAGGCCGCAGGCAATTGTGTTCAAGGCGGAGCAGAGTAGACATGGCATCACAGATCGTAACCGACCCGCATTTGCGCGTTGAAACCCACGGTTCCGTTGGGTTTTTGACGCTGGATCGGCCCCAGGCGTTGAATGCGCTGACCTTGGGGATGATCCGGGGGATTCATGCGGCGCTGGATGCGTGGCGCGATGATGATGCTATTCGGGCTGTGATTATCCGCGGTGCGGGGGATCGGGCGTTTTGCGCGGGCGGGGATGTAAAGGCCGTGTATGAGGCGGGCGTCAATGTGACGGATCCGGATGCCAAGACGGCGATTGCCCGCGTGTATTTTGCCGATGAATACCGCATGAACCGGGCCTTGTTCCATTACCCAAAGCCGATCATGGCGTTTATGAATGGGATTACGATGGGGGGCGGCTATGGCGTTGCGGGGCCGTGCCGTTTCCGTATTGCGTCTGAAAAAACATTGTTTGCCATGCCAGAGGTTGGAATTGGCTTCTTTCCCGATGTGGGGTCTGTTTATTTTTTAACGCGGGCATCGTCACCCGGCATGGGGTTGTGGTTGGCTCTGACGGGGCAGGCGGTTCCGGCGTCGGATATGTTGTATGCCGGGTTGGCGGACGCGTTTGTGCCATCGGCGGATCATGATGATCTGATTGCTGCGGTGATCCATGCCGTGAATGGCTGCGGTGATGCGCAGGCGGCGAGCGCGGCGATTGCGGCCCTGTTACCCGCTGGAAAGGGGGGCGCTGGCGCCTCTGCCCTGGCGCGGAATGCGGAGGCCGTAGCGGGTGTTTTTAAAGTAGAATCTCACATTGAGAAAATCGTGCAAAATTCTGAAATATCAGACAATAATTTCTTAAACGAAACGGTACGTATTGTAAAAACACGGGCGCCGCTTAGTCTGAAAATCACGCATGATTATATGCGCCGGATGCAGGGGGCGTCGTTTGATGCAGTGACGGCCATGGATTACCGATTGGCGATTGGATTCATGCGAGACCATGATTTTTACGAAGGCATCCGGGCCGCTCTGGTCGACAAGGATAAGGATCCGCGTTGGAACCCGGCCGCGCTGGGGCAGGTGAGTGCCGCCATGGTTGATGCGTATTTTTCAGATGATCATCCAGATCTGGATGCGGTTTAGTGCTGTATGCGGGAATGGCGTTTAAAGGAAAATTAACTTGTCACCCGCCATATTAAGGTTATGATTCAATTAGGATTCAGGGTTTCACGCCCGGTCGTCCTTCCACGCTTTCGCGTATTCACGCTTTCAAGACGGAGCATCTATAGTGACCACACCGTATTATGACGCCATCCAGTTGATTGAACGGTTACACCGTTATTTCCTCGACGTGCTGAAGGTCGAGCTGGACCGCCGCGGCGTGCAGGACATTAACAACGTCCAGTCGATGATCCTTTATAACATTGGGGATGACGATCTGACGGTTGGTGAACTGACCATCCGCGGTTATTACCTCGGCTCGAACGTGTCCTATAACGTGAAGAAGATGGTCGAAAACGGTTATCTGATTCAGGAACGTTCCGTTCACGACAAACGCTCCATCCGCGTTCGCCTTTCGGACAAGGGGACGGCGCTGCGCGATGCGATTGCGCAAATGTTGAAACGGCATGAGGAAAAACTGGGCGGCACCGAACTGACCAACCAGCGTCTGAGCGATCTGAACCACACCCTCCATCTGATTGAACGGTTCTGGGCCGCGCAAACCGGATTCACCGGGGCTCTGGCTGCCGAAGATTTCGATTAAAGGGATCTGGGGGCGAAACCGATGATCGACGATCTTCCCGTATCATCGCTGGCGTCCCCGACATCCCGCGTTCATTTCCCGATCGAGGGGCAATCGCCCTGGGTGAATGTCCTGCGCATGATGGTTTTTGGCTCCGCCGCGACCGGCTTGGTTGTGGCGGGGTTTTTATTATCCGACCCGGGGTTCCAACATGCGGGAATCGTTCTGGCCGTGTTGGCGGTGTTGCTGGTCATGGAATTTGTTGTCGTGCGCGGGCTGGTTATTCCCCGCAACCGCAATTATGCCCGCTTCCGCATTACGGAACGCCGGATTGAAATCTTTCCGCTGACACCCTCGGGCCTCGCCGCCGCGCGGGAACCGGATGCCCTGTTCCCGACCGAATATGACGGCGTGTCGGTTCTGACAGAACGGGGAGGCGATGCCTCTGTGGTCACATTGATGCATAAAACCCCCGCCAAAAACCTCCCCGCCCGCATTTTCACCAACGACAACGACGCCCGCGACTACGCCATCGCACTGGCCGATGCGCTGGGGTTGAAGGTGGTTTCAAACTGATGCCACCGCGTATGTCTTTTCCTTTGCACCTGAATCTTCCTTATGCCCTAGAGCGTGATCCGCCGGCGTTTGAGGATAATGCGATTAAGTATCCGGAGGCGCTGGCCCGGCATTTTATCAAAACCTATACCAAGCGCGGAGATCGGGTGTTTGATCCGTTTGCGGGGTTGGGCACGACGTTGTTCGTGGCCGAGGAATTGGGGCGGGTGCCGTTTGGCATCGAATATGACGCCCACCGCCATGAATGGGTGGCGGGGCAGCTGGATCACTGGACCAATATGGTGTGCGGTGATGCGGGGGCGGTGGAAAAATTTGGTTTTCCGAAGGTGGATTTTTGCATGGCGTCGCCGCCATTCATGCGGGTGACAGACAAATGGAATCCGCTTTATGCCGGAAATCCGAAACAGGCCGGGTATGACCGGTATTTAAAACGCATGGGCGTGATTTATGCGCGACTGGCCAATGTGATGAAGCGCGGGGCTGTGGTTGTTGTGCATGCGGATAATTTGCCAGGTACAACCTATACGCCACTGGTCCGTGACCTGAGCCTCGTCATCGGAAAATCTATGCGGTTGGAGGCCGAAACGATTGTGATGTGGACCGGGCGCGCGGTGCCGGATGATTACAGTCATACGCATTGTTTGGTTTTTCGAAACGTAAAATCAGCCTGAGATCATCTATCTGGCTGATTTTACAGTGAAATATATTTCTATTCAGGGTTTTTAAGGGTGTGTTACAAGGGGCTATTCGTCACACATGATATATAAATGAGGGTATCGTGAAAGCTCCGATAACAATGAAAGGCGCTGTGTTTATTGAACTTAGTAAATATAAGTTGGCCTATGCAGGCGATCATTCGCGCATGCAGTTGTGCGATGGGTTGCAGATGTCTGTGATCCCGCGAGGGTTTTTGTCTGGGGTTGCCGCGGCCTTGTTCGGCTGGCCAGAAAATCGGCAGGGACATTATCCACACGACAAGCATAATCAGCGTATTGTGCTGGATACAAGCAGATCCAGTCCTGATACACAGGAATTGGTGCATCAAATTTTTGAAGATTGGCCGAACGTGCAGGTTTGTAAAGACTGGCCAATCATGCAGATCAAATAAAAAAATCCCCGCTATTGTGCGGGGATTTTTTTTATGCGTGCCCGCCATCATGCCCGTGCGGGTCGAGGCCCCAGCGGGCTTCGTAGAAGGGTTGGGTTTCCTGAATCAGGTAGGCCGAAACGCCCGTTGGCTCATCAATCGTTTTCCGGTCAATGAACAGAATGTCGACGACTTCGTCTGGCATCACGTCGGCGGCAATGCTGCCGGCTTCGGCGGAGATGCGTTCGAACTGGTGTTCGTCCGTGACCACGCCGACCAGAATATGGGGTTGCGGTTCTGCACCGCCGGAATAGGCAATGGCCGCCAGCCATGCGCTGTGCACCGCGTGTTCACCGGCGAAATATGTGGTGAGGGAGTGGACGAGGGCGCTCGGGTACTCGCTCGGCTGACCGATGACCACTTGCGTGTCTTTTTCCACCACCATGCGTTCGCCCGTGGCCCCCGGCGTACCGCCGTCCAGCAGGGTTTCGATTTCTTCCGGTGAAAATTCTTTCGCGTGGTCGGAATAGGGATTCAGGACCAGAGCCGTGCCTTGCGTCATTTCCAAAAAGATTTTTGCGGGCAGGCGCAGGTAGGGCACATCGTCCTGCGTTGCCTTCATCAATTCATGCAGGGATGTGAAAAACGGGATGACATTCTGGCCCTCGCGGTTGGACCAGCTTTGGATTTGGACGCTGCTGCCCCCTTTGAGGGCCAGGTCATCGTCGCCATCTTCGTGGCCCGCGGCGGAGCCGATGACCAAGATTTCCGAGACCATTAAACGGCGATAAAATTCGGGGCGGTGGGCCGCCTCGCTGCTGGCCAGCGCCAGAATTTCGTTTAATGGGTCGTGTTCATCATCAAAATGCATGCGACGCAGGTCCTTAACTAAACGCTTGAAGCCCGGTTATAGCACGCCCCAGGATCAGGGCGTGAATATCGTGGGTGCCTTCGTATGTATTCACGGCTTCCAAATTCATGACATGACGGATGACGTGATATTCATCGGCAATGCCGTTACCGCCCAACATGTCGCGGGCCACGCGGGCAATGTCCAGGGCCTTGCCACAGTTGTTGCGTTTCAGCATCGAAATGGCTTCCGGTGCCGCGCGGTAATCATCGCGCAGGCGGCCCAGACGCCACGCGGCGATCAGGCCGAGTGTAATTTCCGTCTGCATGTCGGCCAGTTTTTTCTGGATCAATTGTTGGGCGGCCAGCGGTTTGCCGAAAATCACGCGGTCCATCGTATATTGGCGGGCCATGTGGAAGCAGAATTCCGCCGCGCCCATCGAACCCCATGCAATGCCATAGCGGGCGGAGTTAAGGCAGGAGAACGGACCCGTTAATCCCTTGATGTTCAAAATCATGTCGCTGGTGACCGGAACATCATCCATCGCGATGCCGCCGGTGATGGACGCGCGCAGGGAGAATTTCCCTTCGATCTTCGGTGCGGTCAAACCCTTCATGTCTTTGTCCAGCACGACGCCAACAATGTCACCATCATCATTTTTGGCCCAGACGACGAACACATCGGCGATGGGGGAGTTGGTGATCCATTGTTTGGACCCGGACAGGACATAGCTCGATCCGCTTTTCTTCAGCCGGGTTTTCATGCCCGACGGATCTGACCCGCCATCCGGTTCGGTCAGGCCGAAGCAGCCGATCAATTCGCCGGTGGCCAGTTTGGGCAGGTATTTTTGCTTCATCTCCTCCGACCCGAATGTGTGGATCGGGTACATGACGAGGGAGGATTGCACCGACATGGCGGAACGGTAACCGGAATCGACCCGTTCAACTTCACGTGCGATCAGGCCATACGCGACCTGTGAAACGCCAGCGCAGCCATAGCCGTCCAGCATGGCACCGAGCAAACCCAGTTCGCCCATTTCGCGCATAATCGCGGGGTCGAATGTTTCGTGGCGGTTGGCCTCCAACACGCGGGGCATCAATTTGTTCTGGCAGTAGTCGTGCGCGGTATCCCGGATCATCCGTTCATCGTCGCTGAGCAATTCGTCCAGCAACAGGGGGTCTTCCCACTGGAAAACGGGGCGGGCGGGTTTGGATGGTTTGGCTTGTGGCTGCGCAGACATTTTTTTAGAACTTCCCAGTTTTAAATTTTTTGACCTTGGGTACTATATGGATGAACGTGGATTCAGACAATGACCGACAACCCGCTTAAAAACCGCGAAGTAATTATAGAATTCCAGCAGATCGGCACGATTGTGCGGGTCTCGGCCATGGACGTCAAAACCTTGACCGAGGCCATTATTCAGGGCCCGGCCAGCACGCCCAAGCCGATTTTGGAACGTAACGCTTTGAAAAAGCTTGAATATACCCTGAAGAAAAAGGGCATTATTCCCGCCTAAGCCCCTTTCCCCAGGGCTGGACCTACTATATATTGTGTCTCCCATAACCCAGACACAGGATATCGTGGTATGCCCGACCGTCAGACCCTGGCTATTGCCTGCGATCACGCGGGCTTTGCGTTGAAGGAAACCCTGAAATCCCATTTTGCCGACCGGATCGATTGGGTCGATCTGGGGACGGACAGTACCGAGTCGGTCAGCTATGCCGATTTTGGTAAAAAAATGGGGCAGGCCATCACGGATGGCCGGGTTCAGCGCGGCATTGTGATTTGTGGGTCCGGGATCGGTATTTCGATTGCGGCCAATCGTTTCCCGGCGGTGCGGGCCGCTTTGTGCACCGATGCAACCATGGCCCGCCTTGCCCGCCAACATAATGATGCCAACGTTCTGGCCTTGGGTGGGCGGATCATTGGGCTTCAGGTCGCGATTGATTGCGTCGACGCGTTTTTAAATACCGCATTCGAAGGCGGCCGCCATGCGGCCCGTGTCGATGCGTTGGGGCAATGTTAATCAACAAGACGTCGAGGTGTGTAATGGGTGTAGCCGTAAAGAAAGAATTTGAGATGCAAGAGACATTGAAACATCAGGACCCCGAGATTTTCAACGCCATTCAGGGCGAATTGGCGCGGCAACGCGACTCCATCGAACTGATCGCCAGCGAAAACATCGTATCCCGCGCCGTTTTGGAAGCGCAGGGATCGGTCATGACGAACAAATATGCCGAAGGCTATCCGCACAAACGCTATTACGGCGGATGTGAATGTGTGGATGTGGCCGAGGAACTGGCGATTGAACGCGCTAAGCAATTGTTCGGCTGTTCCTACGCTAACGTGCAACCTCATTCGGGATCACAGGCGAACCAGGCCGTGTATTTCGCGCTGCTCAACCCGGGCGACCGGGTTTTGGGTATGCGTCTGGACCATGGTGGGCATTTGACGCATGGCATGAAGCTGAACCAATCCGGTAAATGGTTTGATTTTGCATCCTATGGCGTATCGGGCACCGATCACCGCATTGATTTTGACGAAGTGCGCAAACTGGCCCATGAACACAAACCGAAAATGATCGTGTGCGGCGCGTCCGCATATTCCCGCGCCATTGATTGGGCCAAATTCCGCGAAATCGCGGACGAAGTGGGCGCGTATCTGTTCGTGGATATGGCGCACTACGCCGGTCTGATCGCGGCGGGTGTGTACCCAAGCCCGATCAAGCACGCCCATGTTGTAACCACAACAACGCACAAAACCCTGCGCGGTCCGCGCGGCGGCATGATTTTGGCGGATGATGAAGAAATTGGCGCCCTGATCAACAAGGCCGTGTTCCCCGGTATTCAGGGCGGGCCGCTGATGCATGTGATCGCGGCGAAGGCGGTGGCCTTTGGCGAAGCCTTGCGCCCCGAATTTAAAGCCTATGCCCAGCAGATTGTGAAGAACGCGATCGTTCTGGCCGATACGTTGAAAGCCAAGGGCTTTGATATCGTATCCGGCGGGACGGACAGCCACGTGATGCTGGTTGATTTGCGCCCGAAAAAATTGACGGGCAATATTGCCGAGAAGGCGTTGGACCGTGCGGGCCTGACCTGTAACAAAAACGGTATTCCGTTCGACCCGGAAAAGCCGATGGTCACATCGGGCATTCGTCTGGGCACCCCGGCGGGAACGACGCGCGGGTTCAAAGAAACCGAATTTAAACAAATCGCCGAATGGATCGCCAAAGTTCTGGACGGTCTGGCCGCCAATGGGGCCGAGGGCAATGGTGACATTGAGCGCGCGGTGCGTGCCGATGTTGAGGCCCTGTGCAAGAAATTCCCGGTCTATCCGGAGTAAATATAAAAGGAGGGGTTCATCATGCGATGCCCGTTTTGTGCCTGTGAAGAAACGCAAGTAAAAGACTCCCGCCCGACGGAGGATAATTCCGCCATCCGTCGCCGCCGCTTCTGCCCGTCCTGCGATGAACGTTTTACGACGTTCGAGCGGGTGCAGTTGCGTGAGATGACGGTGCTGAAATCCGGCAACCGGAAACAACCGTTTGACCGGGACAAGGTGTTCAAGTCGATGCAGATCGCCCTGCGCAAGCGCCCGGTTGAATTGGAACAGATTGAAAAGGCCGCCAACCAGATCGTGCGCCAGTTGGAAAGTGCGGGCGAGGCGGAAATTCCGTCCGTGACCATTGGTGAATATGTGATGCGGGCGCTGGTCCAGTTGGACCAGGTTGGCTATATCCGCTATGCCTCGGTATATAAAGATTTCTGCCAGCCGCAGGACTTTAACGCCTTTCTGGGTGAGTTAAAGGAGCTGCCGACCGTCAAAAAACGGTCCGGCGCATAAAAAGCTGGAATTTTGCATTTGCTAACGATATGGTCCGCCGCATCATGAGTACAGAAGCATCATCGAAAAAATCCGAAGGTTCTCCCAAAGCCCGTGCGTCCGCCGCACGATTGGCCGCGGTGCAGGCCGTGTATCAAATCATGACCAACGATCAATCCGCCCGCGCGGTGATTGATGAATTCCGGTTGCACCGTTTTGGGCAAACCGTGGATGGTCAGGATATGGTGATGCCCGACGGCATGATGTTCACGACGATTGTGAACGGCGTGTATGACCGCCTGAACGAAATGGAATCTTATATCGCGAACGCCAGCGGCCGCCCGGTTACGGACAAGCCGAAGGAACCGCTGCTGCATGCCATCATGCTGTGCGGGGCCTATGAAATGGCGGACAGCCCGGATGTCGACGGTCCGGTGATCATCAGCGATTATCTGGACGTCACCCACGCGTTTTACGAGCAGGGCGAAGCCCGGCTGGTGAACGGCGTTCTGGACAAGCTGTTTAAAGCGCTTCGTTAAGCGTCAGCCATTCGCGGCGATTCAGCGACCAGCCAATCGTCTTTTTCAACGAATCCGCAAACATCAGTGGCGGGGCCCAGCCGAGGTCCCGCATCTTTGATCCATCCAGCGCATAGCGCAAATCATGCCCCGGGCGGCTGGAATGGAAATCGACCATTTCGTGGTTGAGCGCGCCCGCGCCGGTTAAGGCAACGACATTGTCGGCAATCATGCGAGCGAGGGTCAGGTTGTCGACCTCTTGTTCGCCGACGATGTGATACGCCTCGACATCGCGCGGGTTGGTTCCGGCCCATGGTTTTTTATTCAACAGGAACATATGCGCATCGGCGACGTTGCGGGCGTGAATATAATGCCGCTTGCCTGCGCGTGTTTTATCGGGTGTTGCGTGAATGGGCACGATGCTGCCATCCATCACGGACCGCACGACTTTCGGAATAAATTTTTCCGGGTGTTGCCGTTCGCCAAAAATATTCATTTGCCGCGTGATGATGCAGGGCAAGCCATAGGTGTTGGCAAATGACACAACCATCTGTTCGCCCGCGCTTTTGCTGGCGGCGTAGGGGTTTTTCGGATTGTGTCGATCCAGTTCGCTGTGGCCGTGCATGTCGCCATCCAGCGGAACGGGGCCAAACACTTCATCCGTTGAGAAATAAACGAAGAGTTCGAGATTCGGCAAACCGCGTGCAAGATTCAGAATGTTCGTCGTGCCCAACACATTCGATTCAACGAAGCGCAGCGGATCTGAAATGGAATGATCAACATGTGATTCCGCGCCCAGATGCAGGATGTGTGTGACATCGCGCAATTCGCGAACCAGATTTTGTCCGGCCGGTTGGCGGAAATCATATCCCAGATAACGGAAGCGTGGATGATTGAATGGATCAATCTGAATATCGCGCAGACGCTCCAGCGATCCGGCATAGGTCAGCGCATCCACACCGATAATCGTGTCATCGGTATTTTTCAGGATGTGTTCGACAAAATGATGGCCGACAAACCCGGCCGCCCCGGTCAGGAGAATAATGCGCTTGCTCATGGCCGGGACTTATATAGAAGCCGCCAAGCCGGGGGTAGGGAATTTGTCCAAAATCAGTCTTTCCTGAGAAAAATATTAAAAACTTTAAGGCGGGAGGGATGGGGTAGCCGTAGCGTTTTGCGAGGCAAGATAAAAAAACCATTCTTTATCAGTATGTTCCTAGGGATAGGGTTTGGCAGAAACCCATAAAAATTACATAAAATGTAATATGACTCTAACCTAATGTTAGCGAATTGGGGGTACTCTAAACCATGGGGTCGACGTGGCGCACGGGGTTGTGTGCCGGGTTGATGCGTTCGAGTTTTGGGGACTATCTACCGGGTTTGGGGAATAATGAAGCCTCTTCTGATTATCATCTTTGCGCTTATTTTGCTGGGCGGCGGCGGTGCCGGTGCCTACTTCTACTTTGCGAAGCCTGCGCAAGCAGCGGTGGACGCATCGGGTGAGATTGCCCATGCGCCGAAAGAGGCAAAGAAGAAAGGTCACGGCAAAGCTGTTGAGAGCAAGTTTGTTGAACTTGATCCGCTGATCCTGCCGGTGGTCACGAAAAACGGCGTGTCCCAAGTGTTGAGCATGGTGATCGTTCTGGAAGTTCCGGATGAGATCGCGATGAAGAATGCCGAACATCTGGCCCCGCGTTTGAAAGACGCATTCATTCAAGACATGTATGGTGTGTTGAGCCACGAAGCCGTGATGAATGGCGGCGTGTTGCAAGTGGGGCCACTGAAAAACCGCCTGACCCGCGTCAGCCACAAAGTGTTGGGCGAAGAGGGTGTGAACGACGTCCTGATCCAGGTGATTCAGCAGCGCAGCATGTAAGCGTTTACTGAGCATCCGCAGCATAGAATTATAGGAATATTCAAAGGCCCGGTTTCCGGGCCTTTTTTCATGTTGCACTGCGATTGCACACATCTATTTATGGCACTGCACGGGCGCACCCCTTGCGCCTGTGTTGTGAATTGTGCAATTTTCTCGCGCTTTTAAGGAATTAAGAGCAGGTCACTTAATAAGTAAAAACACTAAAGAACCTGAACCATAAGGGGATCTGGAATGGTGAATATCTATCTCGCGATTGCGTGTTGCGGCGCGTTGGCACTGATTTACGGTGCTTATGCCACACGCAAAGTTATGGCGATGAGTGCCGGGAACGAACGGATGCAACAAATTGCATCCGCGATTCAAGAAGGTGCTGCTGCCTATTTGAACCGTCAATACACGACGATTGGTGTCGTCGGTGTTGTTGTTGCGGCCTTGCTGACGTTCTTGCTGGGCATGCATGTCGGTATTGGCTTCGTGATTGGTGCTGTCCTGTCGGGCGTTGCTGGTTACATCGGTATGAACGTTTCTGTTCGTGCCAACGTGCGTACGGCGCAAGCCGCGACCGTGGGCCTGAACGAGGCACTGGGTGTTTCGTTCCGCGCTGGCGCAATCACGGGTCTGCTGGTTGTTGGTCTGGGTCTGCTGGGTGTGACATTGTACACTTGGTATCTGGATCATAACGGCACGGCTCTGCGTCCGATGCTGGAGGGCTTGGTCGGTTTGGGCTTCGGTGCTTCGCTGATCTCGATCTTCGCGCGTTTGGGCGGCGGGATATTTACCAAGGGTGCGGACGTTGGTGCCGACCTGGTTGGTAAAGTCGAAGCCGGCATCCCCGAGGATGACCCGCGGAACCCGGCCGTTATCGCCGACAACGTTGGTGACAACGTGGGCGATTGCGCTGGTATGGCCGCTGACTTGTTCGAAACCTATGCCGTGACCGTTGTGGCCACCATGCTGATTGCTGCCAGCGTCTTCGCCGAAGATGTTGCCCGTCACATGATGATGCTGCCGCTGATGATCGGTGGGTTGTGCATTGTTGCGTCGATCATCGGAACGTTCTTCGTTCGTTTGAAAAACGGCAGCACGAACATCATGGGTGCATTGTACCGTGGTCTGGTTTGGACGGGTATCCTGTCGGTCATTATGATCGGGGTTCTGTTCTTCAAATCCGGCCTGGTGCAAGACGTTGCAATGGCCAATGGCGAAACCATGACGGTGATGAACCTGTTCTGGTGCGTTCTGACTGGTCTGGGCGTTACGGGCTTGTTGGTGTGGATTACTGAATACTACACCTCCACCGCGTTCCGTCCGGTTCGTTCGGTTGCCAAGGCGTCGGAAACAGGCCACGGCACGAACGTGATCCAAGGTCTGGCCGTATCGATGGAAGCCACCGCTCTGCCGGTGATTGTCATCTGCCTGGGCATCTGGGTTGCGTTCCACTTTGCTGGTCTGTTTGGTATTTCTATCGCTGCGACCACCATGCTGTCACTGGCTGGTATGATCGTTGCGCTGGATGCCTATGGCCCGGTAACGGATAACGCCGGTGGTATCGCCGAAATGTCCAAACTGCCGGATAACGTTCGCGTGACGACGGATGCGTTGGATGCTGTTGGTAACACGACGAAAGCCGTGACCAAGGGTTATGCCATCGGTTCCGCTGGTCTGGCTGCTCTGGTGCTGTTCGCTGCCTATACGGAAGAGATCAAGCACTATTTGCCGGATCTGGCTGGCATCACCTTCCCGCTGCAAGACCCGTACGTTGTGATTGGTCTGTTCGTGGGTGGTTTGTTGCCATACCTGTTCGGTGCCATGTCGATGACTGCTGTTGGCCGTGCGGCTGGTAGCGTTGTTGTCGAAGTGCGTCGTCAGTTCCGCGAAATCGCCGGTATCATGGAAGGCACAGGCAAGCCGGAATATGGCCGCGCCGTTGACCTGCTGACCAAAGCCGCGATCAAGGAAATGATGGTTCCGTCATTGCTGCCGATTTTGGCTCCGGTTGTTCTGTTCGTTGTTGTGTACTTGATCAGCGGCGATCTGACCCCGGCATTCCAATCGCTCGGCGCCATGCTGATGGGTACGATCGTGACCGGTCTGTTCGTTGCTATCTCGATGACCTCGGGTGGTGGCGCATGGGACAACGCGAAGAAGTTCATCGAAGAAGGCAACTACGGTGGCAAAGGGTCCGAAGCTCACAAGGCTGCGGTTACCGGCGACACCGTTGGCGATCCGTACAAGGATACAGCCGGCCCGGCGGTCAACCCGCTGATCAAAATCGCGAACATCGTGGCCATTCTGTTGGTCGCTATCGTTGCGAAATTCGTGGCTGGCGTTTAATAAGCCGCAGAAATCAAAGAAAAAGCCCCCGGAAACGGGGGCTTTTTTATGGGTGATGACAAATATGGCTGAGTGCGTCACTTTCCTGTATAACCCCGGCCATGAGCACAAATACAAAAACATACGACATCAAAATCGATTCTCTCGGCGGCCAAGGGGACGGCGTTGGGACGCTTCCTGACGGGCGGCGGGCGTTTGTATCCGGTGTTCTGGCCGGGGAAACCGTGCGGGCGCGGGTGCAGGACGAAAAGCCCGATGGCGTGTTCTGTGCCGTGGACGAGGTTTTAGAGGCCGCGCCCAACCGCATTGCTGCACCATGCCCGCATTATGATCGCTGCGGCGGGTGCGTGATCCAGCATATGGATCAACAATCTTATTCCAATTTCAAAATGGATGCCGTGCATCGTGCGCTGGCCCAACATGGGTTGGAACCCGAAACGATGGATGGCCCGTTCATCAGTGCGCCGGGCACACGCCGTCGGGCGACCATGGCCATGTATCGGTCGGGTGCGCGTGTACTGACTGGATTTAATGAACGGCGGAGCCGATCGATTGTTGATTTGCAAACCTGCCTGGTGTTAAAGCCGCGTCTTGTTGCGCTGGTCCCGGCCTTGCGCACGCTGGGGCTGACCTTGCTGGAATCCGGTCATGGCATGGATATCACCATGATGACCGGCGACGGCGACGCGGTTGATCTGGTCTTCCGCCCGTGGAAGAAAACGCAGAACAAGCATGCGCAGAAAAATCGCCAGGCCCGAAACAAAAAAGAACCGAAGCTGAAACAAAAGCAGATGGACGGGCCGAGCCTCGCCATTCTGGAGGCGCTGTACGATTTCGCCAACGAACACGATATCGCCCGTATTCATTGGCAGGATGGTTTTGACAAGCCGGATGATTTGACCCCCGTGGCCGATCGCGCGCCCTTTACCGTGACGTTGGGCGACCACATGGTGCGCCCATCACCCGGCGCGTTTTTGCAGGCGACCGAAGATGGTCAGGCCGCGTTGACCGAGGTGGTTTTATCCGGTGTCGGTGATGCAAAGAATATTATCGATCTGTATGCCGGATGCGGCACGTTCGCGCTGGCTTTGTTGCGCGATAAACGTCATGTCACGGCGGTGGAGGGGTGGCGTCCGGCGATTGATGCGCTGGCGCGCACGGCGTCCACTTTGGGTGGCGTTCTGGATACATCCCATCGTGATTTGGTTGAAGATCCACTGAACGCCAAAGAATTGAAAGATTTTGACGCGGTTGTGATTGATCCGCCACGTGTTGGGGCCAAGGATCAGACGCGTGAAATCGCCGGTGCCAATGTGCGCACGGTGGTCAGTGTATCATGCAACCCCGCGACCTTTGCGCGGGATGGCGCGATTTTGAAAGATGCCGGGTTTACGTTGACGCACCTGCGCGTGGTGGACCAGTTTTTGTGGTCCACCCATGTCGAATTGGTGGGTGTGTTTGTGAATCAGAATTACGTCACGCCGCCGCGACTGAACCGCGGTTAATTTCCGCCAGCCTGGGAACCCGCGCTGTTAAACCGGCCAAGGTTGCCCATCATCTGTTGCAAGGCGGTCATTTCGTTACCCGATGTCTGGGTTTTTTCACGAACGTACGGAATATTCTGGCGGTTCGGGTCAACATTGTTGACGGTTTGCACCACGCCCATATCGTCAAATTCGACCACGACAATCTTTTCTTCAATAACTTCCGGGTCCAGAATGCCGCGCTTTTCCGTTTTCTGGCCCAGATAGTACCAGGTGTTCGGATCAAACGTCCCTTCCGTGGTGGGGGAGCCGAGCAGGCGCATCACGTCACTGCGGGTGTGGACGCCGGGCTGGACTTCGGCCAGGCGGTAATCCTCAACAATATTGCCGCGCACGGCCACGGTTGGCGTGCAGCCAGCGGCCAGAATCCCAGTAAAAACAAGGGCCAAGGCGGTGAGGGCGACGGATTGGAACAGCGGTGCTTTTTTCATGGTCTTCATCCCAACGGATGTTATATAAATATGTGAACAGACTTGATTTATAATGGTTAAAGGGATCGGATACAATGTTCTCATGGTTCAGAAAGCAACCCAGTCCACAACGCCAGACGGCGGAACGCCTCTATACCGGGGTGGTCGTGCGGTCGCGAAATCCCTTTTTCTATGAACGCTTTGGCGTGCCGGACACGGTTGATGGCCGGTTTGACATGATCCTTTTGCATAGTTTCTGCGTCATCAACGCCCTGAACAAACAGGGGCAGGGGGGGCGCGAACTGGCCCAGGCCCTGTATGACGTGATGTTCGTCGATATGGACCGTTCGGTCCGCGAAATGGGCGTTGGCGACCTCAGCGTGGGCAAACATGTCCGCCGCATGATGAAGGCTTTTAATGGCCGCATGCATGCCTATCAGGCCGGTATTGATAATGCCTCGCTGGATGAGGCGTTGATGCGCAATCTCTATGGCACGGTGACGGGAACGGTTGATCCGACCAACCTGACCATTATGGGCGATTATATCCGCAATCAGGTCGCGGCCCTGAACACCATGAACCCGGATCGTTTGATGCAGGGGGACATTGAATGGGCCCCGGTACCGGGCGCGGGCATTAAACAACGCGCGCCGATTGTCGAGCCGCAAAAAACGGATCAGGCCGTCGCCTGATTGTTCCAATACGGAGTTAGAGTAAATGAAAAAACGCAGTACGGCGCAAGCCGAACAGCCGGGCTGGTCTTTTGTTGTTGATACCGATGCCATCGGTCTGGGGCCGGTGCATTATTCGATTGAAGCGAGCGAGAAAGATCGTGCGGCGTTGGCCGCACGGATGGATATTCCAGCCATCGGCGCGCTGAGCGCTGAAATCGATATTACACGCTCCAGCCATAACAAGGCCGTGGTGCATGTTCAGGGCACGCTGAAAGCCGATGTGACGCAGGAATGCGTTGTGTCGCACGCCCCGATCCATTCCCACATTCTGGAAGATTTTGAGGCGTGGTACGCCGACCGCGAAAAATACATCTCGCTGGACAAAGCCCGCCATGAACGGCAGGGCCGCGGTGTCGATGCCGAAATCCAGATGATGGAAGAACGCGAAGACCCGGAACCGATGGTGAATGGCAAAATCGACCTGGGGGATTTGGTTGGGCAATATTTGTCCCTGGGTCTTGATCCGTACCCGCAGATTGAGGGGGCCGTTCCCGACAAAATCCCCGGCGTGACCGTTGTGCCGGAAGGCGCCGTGGTCGAATCACCCCTGCGCCGTAATCCGTTCGAGGCCCTGAAGAAGCTTAAAGGACGGAATGACGGGGATGGTGAATAAAGCAAAGCGCCCGCTCCCATTGGGAGAGGGTGAGGCTTTTGGTGTTATGTAAATGATATTTATTAGGAATATCCGCGTTTCTGATTGTTTTTGCTTGCAGGTGCCCGGATTTTCCAGTATTCAACGGACCTCGAATAACCGAGATCTCAGAATTTACCCAAGTTGAGGGGTTTGAAATGGCAGTTCCTAAGAAAAAAACCAGCCCGTCCAAGCGCGGCATGCGCCGTTCCCACCACGCGCTGACCACCACCAACTGGGTGGAAGATGCGACGTCGGGCGAACCGAAGCGCCGTCACCACATTGACCTGAAGTCCGGTACGTACAAGGGCAAGCAGGTTATCGATCCGCGCGGTTAATTCCGTCTGGTTTCGGTGACGAAACAATCCTTTATATCAAAGGGATAAAGATAACGGGGGGCTTTTACTCCCCGTTTTTCGCGTCTATGATCTGCGCTGATTAGCGTTTCCAACAAAAGGATAGAATGGCGTGTCCACCAGACAAACCATTGCTCTCGATGCCATGGGTGGGGATTTCGGTCCCGATGTTGTTATTCCGGCGGCGGAACTGGCCCGCGCGGATTTACCCGGCGTCCATTTCGCCATCTTCGGTGATGAACGCCGCATCAATCCGGTGTTAAGTCGTTATCCGGACCTGTGCCGCGTTTGTACCGTCCACCACACTGAAAAAATGATCGCGAATGATGAGAAGCCGTCCGCCGCCGTGCGGTCCGGCAAGGATTCCAGCATGCGTCTGGCGATCGAAGCGGTGAAGAACGGGGATGCGGGCAGTGTTGTGTCCGCTGGTAACACCGGTGCCTTGATGGCGATGTCGAAACTGATTTTAAAAAGCCTGCCCGGCATTACGCGCCCCGCGATCGCCAGCGTTTTCCCGACCATGCGCGGCCGTACGTTAGTTCTAGATCTGGGGGCGAATATTGCATGTGATGCGGAATTGCTGGTGCAGTTTGCCGTTCTGGGCACCGTCTATGCCCGCGTGGTCATGGGCATTGAAAATCCGACCTTTGGTATTTTGAATGTCGGGTCCGAAGATATGAAGGGCCACGAACATGTGCGCGGTGCGGCGTCGATTTTGTCGAACGTGCAATTGCCCGGCCGATATCATGGTTTTGTTGAGGGCAATGATATTGCCTATGGCACCGTTGATGTGGTTGTGACCGATGGGTTCACCGGCAATGTCGCGTTAAAGGTGGCCGAGGGCGTGGCAAAGATGTCCAGCGATTACACCAAACGCGCATTCAAATCATCGCCGCTGGCGATGTTGGGCGGCATGTTGGCTATGCCGGCGCTGAAGCGTTTGAAAAAATCCCTCGACCCGCGGTTTTATAATGGCGGCATGTTCCTGGGGCTGGATGGCGTGTGCATCAAAAGCCATGGCGGTATGGATGAAATTGGTTTTGCCAACGCCATTCGCGTTGCGGCGGGTCTGGTCGAAAACGGATTTAATCGTCGCGTCGCCTATGAAATTGAACAGCTGATGAATCAGGAAGCGTTCATTTCGTCCGTCAGTGCGCAAGCCATTTCCTGATGAAAGTGATTCAATGACCGTTCGTTCCGTTATTCGCAGCTGTGGTGCCTATCTCCCTGAACGGGTGATGACCAACGCCGATCTGGAAAAAATCGTCGATACGTCCGATGAATGGATTGTTCAGCGCAGCGGTATCCGTGAACGTCATATTGCGGCGGATGATGAAACCGCAGCCGATTTGGCCATCAAGGCCGCACGCGAAGCGTTGATCAATGCGGAACTGAGCGGGGCGGATATTGACGGCGTTATCGTTGCGACATCCACGCCGGATACGACGTTCCCGTCCGTCGCGGTCAAGGTTCAGGCGGCGTTGGGGTGTAAGCACGGCCCGACCTTTGATGTGCAGGCTGTATGCTCTGGTTTTCTCTATGCCCTCAGCGTGGCCGACAGCATGATGCGCACGGGCCATGCCCGCCGCATGCTGGTTGTTGGTGCGGAAAAAATGTCATCCATTTTGAATTGGGAAGACCGCACGACGTGTGTCCTGTTCGGTGATGGGGCAGGGGCTGTGGTTCTGGAAGCGCATGATGGCGGAACCGGCACGGCGGCGGACCGCGGGATTTTGTCCACGCATTTGTACGCCGATGGCAACCATTGCGACATTTTGAAAACATCGGGCGGTGTGTCCTCCACCCGTGATGCGGGCTTTATCGTCATGGAAGGGCGCGAAGTGTTCCGCCATGCTGTCGATAAAATGGCCGGGGCCGTGCGTGACGTTTTAGAGAATAACAAGGTGACGGCGGATCAAATCGACTGGCTGGTCCCGCACCAGGCCAATATCCGCATTCTGGAAGGCGCGGCCAAGAAACTGGGCGTTGGCATGGATCAGGTCATCGTGACCGTGGACCGCCACGGCAACACCTCCGCCGCCTCTATCCCGCTGGCGCTGGCCGAAGGCATGGCCGATGGCCGAATCAAGCCGGGGCAATTGGTGATGCTGGAAGCCCTTGGGGCGGGTCTGACCTGGGGCGCGGCCCTGATCCGGATGTAAGATATCCACAGGCTTCCCTCTGGGCTCCGTGTGGCCCTGTTTTGGGGGTGGATGGGGGCTAATTCTGGCGGGAATCGGGCCTTTTGTGACCGTAACCCTGATTTAACAAAATCCTGTTACCCTTTGAATTGAATCAGTTTTTCGCCCCAAACCCGGTTGACGCCAGTTGACCTGCGTGGGGTGGGGCTGTATCGTTGTCTTACTCCAAAAGCAAAAGAGGTTGCGATGACCGGTCGTACTATTACGCGCGCAGATCTGGCGGAAGCCGTCTATGAACAAGTGGGTTTGTCCCGCAATGAATCGGCCGATCTGGTCGAGGCAGTGCTGGAAGAAATCTCCAAAAACTTGGTCGATGGCGCGAATGTGAAAATTTCCTCCTTCGGCAGCTTCTCCATTCGGGAGAAGGGCGAGCGGATTGGCCGCAACCCGAAAACGGGTGTTGAGGTTCCAATCCTGCCGCGCAAGGTGCTGGTCTTCCGCGCTTCGCACGTGCTGAAAGATCGGATTAACAAGGGGGCATGAAGCCGGCCTTGAATGGAATAACCAAGCGTATTCTTAAAACACAGGAATGATGGACATGACTGGAACCGCGCCGCAGAAAGCAGCCGATTTTAACGCTACCGCAATCGAGGCAACCGGGGCCACCGCACCGGCGGCTCCTGTTGCGCAAACGGCGAAGGCCAGCGTTGGCGGCGATGCAAAAGCATCGGCCAACAAGGCTGCGGGCGCATTCCGAACCATCAGCGAAGTGGCGGACGAGCTGGGCGTGCAACAACACGTCCTGCGCTTCTGGGAAACCAAGTTTACGCAAGTAAAACCGCTGAAACGCGGTGGTGGCCGCCGTTACTATCGCCCGGAAGATGTCGTGTTGCTGAAACACATCCATAACCTTCTCTATACCGAAGGCTACACGATCAAGGGTGTGCAGAAACTTCTGAAAGGTCAGGGGCGCGCGCAGATTGCGGCCGAACTGACTGGTGCGGCTGAAAAGGCCCCGGCGGCAAAAGTATCCGCCCCGGCCAACGAAGCCGTTCGCCCGGAAGCCAAGGTCGTTGCCCAAGCATCCGCGGCTCCTGCTGCGCAGGCGGTCGCCCAACCGGCCGTTGGTCGCCCGGTTCCGCCGATGACAGACAAACAGCGCGCCATTCTGGAAGCCATGCTGGGTGATCTGCGCGACCTCCGCGATCTGATCCGCCCAGAAGGCAAAGGCGAATAATCCAACCAAAACCCAAGGCAAACCCGCATTCGGATTTGCCTTTCCTCTCTATTCGAGCTATAGAAATCACCTGTTTTTAAATGTCGGGGCGTGGCGCAGCCTGGTAGCGCACTTGCATGGGGTGCAAGGGGTCGCAAGTTCAAATCTTGTCGCCCCGACCATTTAAAAGACAGGCCTCTCCAAAGATTTGAACTTGCGACAATCAAGTAAGCGAAGTTCAGCCCGGAGCGATAGCGCAGGGCCGCGGGTACGCAAATCTTGTCGCCCCGACCATTTAAAAATGAGGTCGTAAAGGAGCTGAAGGGTTCCTTTTTTTATTGGTTTAAAAGTTTCGCGACATCTTCGGCGATCGCCATGCAAGATGTCAGTCCCGGGCTTTCAATACCGTATAGATTGATCAATCCGGCAACGCCATGTACATCAGGTCCTTGAATAACAAAGTCACCATCCGGTTGGCCGGGGCCAGCCAGTTTGGGACGAATTCCGGCATAAGACGGGATCAATTCACGATCCATTACGCCTGGCCAATAACGGCGGACGGACTCCCTGAAGTTCGGTTCGCGGGACGGATCAACCGTATAGTTGAAATGATTGGCATCGGTATCCAGCCATTCAACATCGGGGCCAAACTGGCTCTCACCTGCAATGTTCATTGTGAAATGCGCACCAAGTCCGCCGGGGACGGGTACAGGATAAACCAATCGTGAGAATGGTGCTGCGCCAGAGACAGAAAAATAATTCCCCTTTGCCACGTAGCGCGGCGGGATTGTGTTTTGATCCAGGCCAACAATCATACGTGCGACAGATTGGGCGGACAGTCCTGCGGCATTGATGACTGTTTTTGCCAGAATGGGTTCAGCGTCTTGTAGCTCAATGATAATTCCAGCTGCTGTCACGTGTCCACCAGTGATACCATTGCGCAAGGCGACAAAGCCGCCATTGTTTTCGATATCGGCCTGAAATTCCTGCATCAAAATATGGATGTCTATAATGCCGGTGGACGGTGATAGGACGCCGCCAAGGCAGTCCAGTTCCGGCTCCATCGCCAAGGCTTCATCGCGTGTAACCGGTGTTAAATCATGAACGCCATTGGCCTTGGCGCGATCACAGATGGTTTCAATCTTGGCGAAATCTTCGGGGATGCAGGCAACGATCATCTTGCCGCAATTTTTATACGGGACATGCCGGTCACGGGCATAGGTGTAGAGTAGGTCTTTGCCTCGTACGCACAGCCGGGCTTTGTTTGATCCGGTGGGGTAATAGATTCCGGCATGGATAACGCCAGAATTTCTGGCGCTGGTGACGGACCCGATCATAGCTTCAGATTCGGCCACAATTACTTCTCGCCCGGCAAGGCTCAGGGCGCGCCCCGCGGCCAATCCCACCACGCCGGCACCGATAATCAAAACATCGATCTTTTCCATTTTGCCTTGATCCTTTTCAGCGGGCCCTAATCCCCTGATAAAGCCTTGAAATTCCGTCGGCGTCAATATTTACATAATCTATAGATGGAGCTGGTTTCGGGGTGGGGATGGTCTAAATTCACAGTGTGAATATTGTTGAACCCGCCTCCAGTGGGGCGTAGTATGCCCACCGATTTAACCCCCGGTTTTATTCAGTGAAAAGGCGATGGCGTAGCCATGTCCGAGCATATGAAATTGAAAGCCGAGTTGGACTTCCTGACCGCGATTGAGCGTGGGGAGGTTGTAACCCAGATGACCCTGAAACAACGCATTGGTGTTTCGGTTGGGTTGATCAATGCCTTGCTGAAACGGGCCGTGGGTAAAGGGTATGTCAAGGTACGTCGCGCGCCTTACAAGCGCTATGCGTACTATCTGACACCGCAAGGGTTCAGTGAAAAAAGCCGTTTGGTTGCGGCATATCTGGAATCCTCAATTGATTTTCTGCGTCAGGCGCGTGCGCAATATGCCGATATTTTTGAAACATCCCTGCGTCAGGGCAAGGGCTGTTTTGCGCTGGCTGGTGCAGGCGAACTGGCAGAAATTGCCATTTTATCGACGCTGGGTCAGGATGTTAAAAACCTTATCATTCTTGATCCCGTGACGGAACGTAGTGATGTTTCGGGTGTGCGTGTCGTTCGCGATCTAGGCGGCCATGATGTCGATGCCATCGTCATGACCGATGCAACCAATCCGCAGGATTCGTTTGAACATTTACGTCGGACGTACCCGGACGTATCCATTCTGTGGCCTGCCTTGCTGCGTATTACGCCCGATCGTGATGAATTGATCCGCGCTCATGATGAGGGACGCGCGGCATGAGCAATTGGTTCGTGATTCAAACCCAGCCTAATCAGGAATTTCGTGCGGAAACACATTTGCGCCGTCAGGGGTATGATGTGTGGTTGCCGTGCATAAAGAAAATTCGTCGCCATGCCCGCCGAGTTGAAAATGTACAGCGGCCATTGTTTCCGGGATATATGTTCGTCCGTATGGATATTAATGAGCAACCGTGGCGCGCCATCAACGGCACGTTTGGTGTGCGTAACATTCTTTGCCAGAACAATAAGCCGCAAACGATTGCCCCTGGGTTTATTGAGGCGCTCCGTAATCGTGCAGTCGATGATGGACGCACTATTCCTGTGGATGATGGAATGCGCGAAGGCAACGTCGTACGTATTGCACAGGGACCTTTCGAGGACTATATCGGAACGATTTTAAAAATTGCGGACCGGGATCGCATCATGTTGATGTTGCAGATTTTGGGACGCGAAGTGCGCGCGATTGTGTCGCGACATGAGGTTGTTCCGGCCAACGCGTAAAAGCGCGAAGGCCATTCTAAAAAAATACAAGCCTTTGGGTGAATGCGATTCACCCAAACGGCGGTAGCGTGCAAAAATTTACCCAAAAGGAGCAAAAAATGAACATTAAAGGGAAAAAAATTCTAGTGATTGGCGGGGCCGGGTTTATCGGCTCGCACGTCGTGGCAGAGTTACTGAAAACCGATGTAGCCGAAGTCGTAATTTACGATAACTTCGCTCGCGGTAAACTCAGCAACATCGAGGAATATCTTCAGGATCCGCGTTGTACGTTGTACCCGAATGGGGGTGACATCCGCGATGTTGATGTTCTCGATCATGCGATGCAGGGTGTTCATGGCGTTGTGCATACGGCGGCCATGTGGCTACTCCACTGCAAGGATTTCCCGCGCACGGCTTTCACGGTCAACATCGAAGGAACGTTCAATGTTCTGGAAGCCTGTGTTAAACATAAAGTTGAACGTCTGGTGTATTCCTCGTCCGCCTCTGTTTATGGCGATGCCTTGCAGGTCCCGATGACCGAGGAGCATCCATTCAACAACCGGAATTTTTACGGTGCGACGAAAATTTCCGGCGAGGCCATGTGCCACGCTTTCCATGACCGTTATGGTCTGAGTTTTGTTGGGCTGCGTTATATGAACGTTTATGGTCCCCACCAGGATCAAACGGCGGCCTATACTGGTGTGATTCCAATTCTGTTGAACAAAATTGCTGCGAATGAACAGCCGACGATCAATGGCGATGGAACGCAGGCTTATGATTTTGTGTCTGTGTACGATGTTGCCCGATGCAACGTTCTGGCTTTGCAGTCCGATGCTACGGACCAGTTCTACAATGTTGGGACGGGTGTTCAAACCACAATTGGCGACTTGTGCAATTTGATTTTGGAGATGAAAGATTCTCCGCTGAAAATCCAATACAACCCGTACAGTGCCGACGATGCCCGCCGCATGGTACAAAACCGGATTGGTTGCCCGAAAAAAGCCGCCAATGATCTTGGGTTTAATTACAAAATTGAACTGCGTGAGGGTATTCAACGTCTGATCGATTGGCGCAAAGCCAACGGGGTGGATTAATTATCATGACCCAGCAAAAACGGAATATTGCTATCTCTCTTCCTCTGACAGGAGAAGAGGAATGGCAAGCTGCGCGTGAACCTTTGATGACGGGTTGGTTGACGCAGGGGCCAAAGGTTGCGGCCTTTGAAAAAGCCTTTGCCAAGCGCCATCAGGTTCAGCACGCTTTGGCGGTTACATCCTGTACAACGGGTTTGCATCTGGCGCTGGCCGGGCTGGGCATTGGCCCGGGTGACGAGGTTATCGTTCCCGCTTTTACATGGGTGGCGACCGCCAACGTCGTTTTGTATTGCAATGCCACTCCCGTTTTTGTTGATGTTGATCCACAAACATACAATCTGGATATTGCCCAGATTGCATCGAAGGTGACGGATAAGACCAAGGCTGTGATTGCCGTCCACCTGTTTGGCCGTTGTGTGGATATTGATGCTCTGCGTGCGGCGTTACCGGCGCATGTGAAAATTGTTGAAGACGCAGCCTGTGCCGCGGGTTCTGATTGGAAAGGGAGCCCCGCAGGCAGCCTTGGGGACGTTGGTATCTTCTCATTTCATCCGCGCAAATCGGTTACAACCGGTGAGGGGGGAATGGTGACAACCAATGACTCTGCCTTGGCAGAGATTATGGATCAGATGCGTAACCATGGTGCGTCAGTTTCCGAAGAACAACGTCACCGTGGCCCGCGGCCCTATTTGCTGCCCGACTTTAATCTATTGGGCTATAACTATCGTATGACTGATCTGCAGGGTGCGGTCGGGATTGTTCAGCTATCTAAATTGGACAAATTCATCGACGAGCGCGCACGTTGGGCTGATTTTTATCATAATGCCTTGCTTGATATTCCGTGGCTGCGTACGCCGAAGGCGGATAATGCCTGCCGCCATGGCTGGCAAGCCTATGTGACCTATGTTGATGCATCCAAGGCACCACGTCCGCGCAATGACATCATGCAATATTTAATGGACGCGGGAATTGCGACGCGTCCAGGCACGCATGCTGTTCACATGTTGGGATATTACCGTGATCGTTTTAATCTGAAACCGGAAAATTTCCCGGGCGCGCAAGATTGCAATGATAACACAATGGCGATCCCGCTTCACAACCGGATGACGGAAGAAGATTACCACTATGTCGTCGCAACATTGAAATCGGTGGCGTAATTATGTGCGGTGTTGCGGGGCTGCTCTATCTCGATAAAACACCGGTTTCTCCGGTAGCCATCAAACGTATGACGGATATTATTTCGCATCGTGGCCCGGATGGAGAAGGGCAGTGGGTTGAGGAGAATATTGGTCTTGGCCATCGCCGCCTGGCCATTATTGATCTGTCTCCTGCTGGACACCAGCCAATGGTGTCCGTCGATCACCGTTATGTGATTTCATTTAACGGCGAAATTTATAACTTTATGGAGTTGCGTGCCGAACTTGAGGCTAAGGGTTATTGGTTCCGTTCGAAAACTGACACCGAAGTTTTGCTCTATGCCTACGCGGAATGGGGTGTAAAGGCGCTGGAGCGTCTCAATGGTATGTTCGCCTTTGCGTTATGGGATCGTAAAGAAAAAACATTGTTGTTAGCCCGTGATCGTTTTGGTGTGAAACCAATTTATTATGCGCGTCAGGGCGATATGCTTGCCTTTGGATCGGAACAGAAGGCAATTGCTGCGCATAAAGAGTTTCAGCGCCATTTGAACAAACCGGCCTTGCTGGAATATTTTACATTCCAGAACATCTTTACAGATCAGACGTTGTTGCAAGATGTTAAGATTTTGCCCGCTGGTCATTACGCAATCGTCGATATGAAGAAAAGGGATCCCGAATTGCAAATAACGCAATATTGGGATTTTCATTTTAGCGAGCCGGAAAACCCAGCCAGCGATGATGAATATCGCGAGGAGCTGGACCGTTTGTTCCAGCAGGCGGTAAAACGTCAATTGATGACAGATGTTGAGCTGGGCTGTTACCTCAGTGGTGGTATGGATTCTGGTTCAATCACTGCGATTGCGGCCAAAGAATACCCATATGTCAAAACATTCACGTGCGGTTTTGACTTGAACTCCGCATCTGGTATCGAGCTTGCGTATGATGAACGCGCTCGTGCCGAATTCATGTCCTACAAATTTAAAACCGAACATTATGAGATGGTTTTAAAAGCAGGTGACATGGAACGATGTATGTCAAAACTGGCCTGGCATTTGGAGGAGCCGCGTGTCGGGCAAAGCTATCCGAACTATTACGCTGCGCAACTGGCTTCAAAATTTGTGAAAGTTGTTTTGAGCGGTGCTGGTGGCGATGAATTATTTGGCGGATACCCCTGGCGATATTACCGTGCCGTGGTCAATGACAACTTCATGGATTACACGGACAAATATTATATGTTCTGGCAGCGTTTGATTCCGAACAGCCAGCTAAAGCAGGTTTTTGCGCCGATTTGGAAGGACGTTGAACACGTCTGGACACGTGATATTTTCCGCGATGTTTTTAAAAATCATAAAAACGAGTTGAAAACTCCCGAGGACTACATCAATCATTCTTTGTACTTTGAGGCAAAAACATTCCTACATGGGTTGTTGGTTGTTGAAGACAAGCTGTCTATGGCGCACTCTCTGGAAAGTCGTGTTCCATTTCTCGATAATGATCTTGTCGATTTTGCAATGCGATGCCCAGTTCATTTGAAGCTCAATAATCTGGCTGATGTTGTGCGGATAAACGAAAATGAAACCGGGAATAAAACTGGGAAGTATTTCGAAAAAACAAAAGATGGTAAGCAGATTATTCGCGACGTTATGCAGAAGTATATTCCTGGCGATATTACAACCGCGGAAAAGCAAGGGTTTTCTGCACCCGATGCAAGCTGGTTCAAGGGTGAGAGTATCGATTTCGTAAAGCGAACATTGATGATTAATAATGCCCGTGTATGGGATTTCCTAGATCGATCAGCAGTTCAGGATATGGTGAATGAACATATTAATGGCCACGGTAACCGTAGGCTGTTGATTTGGTCGCTGTTAAATTTTGAAATTTGGCTTGCAAATAATGAGGCATAAAGCAATGCAACGTGTAGATGTTTACAAAAATCTCAAAGACATTCTTCTTGATAAGATAGAATTTAAGGAGAACGAAAATTTTTTGTATTTAGCGGAAGAGGCTGAAGAGGAGGATCAAAACTCAACAAACTCAGCCTTTTCAAGCAAATGGACAGGGTACAAAGAAAGCGAAGAGAAAGAACGTCTCTTCGCGATGCAGAGTAAATGGTACCTTGAGTTATATGGATTTGTGACAGAAGATGAATTCGCCGATTTTTTAAAAGATAAGAAATATATCTTTGATGCGGGTTGTGGCATGGGAAATAAAGCAGCTTGGATGGCTAATCTCGCTCCTCATGCACTGGTCGTGGCCATGGACTTTTCTGCTGCTGCAAAAATTGCAGCTCATAATTACGCACATGTGCCGAACTTGTTTTTTATTCAGGGTGATATCGCAAAACCGACATTTCGTGACGGTGCAATAGACTATGTAAGCTGTGACCAGGTTATCATGCACACGCAGGACCCTGAAAAAACATTCGCGGAATTGCGCCGCGTGACTGCGCCGACTGGAGAATTTGCGTGCTATTTCTATGCCAAGAAAGCTCTTCCGCGTGAATTGCTAGACGATTATTTCAGGACGCAGTGTAAAAACATGAGCCATGATGAAATCATGGAAATGTCTAAACAGATCACAGAATTTGGAAAACGCCTTTCTGAATTGAATGTTCAGGTTGATGTCCCTGAAATTCCAGCATTAGGAATTAAGGGTGGTATGATCGATGTGCAAAGATTGATCTACTGGAATTTCATGAAATGTTACTGGAACGAAAATTTGGGCCGAGAAACATCAGATCTGATCAATTTTGATTGGTATAGCCCCAGCAATGCCCGGCGCTACAGCCGTGAAGAGGTGGAGGCAATTGTGAATGATAACAACATGAATGTTGTAAGTTTTCATGTTGAAGAAGCCTGTTACAGCGGGCGTTTTGCAAAGAAAATGGCATAAAAACTTATGAATGTCGTTTTTATAGGTAGTAGCAAATTCGGCCAAAGGTGTCTGCTATCCCTTCTTGGGATGGCCGATGTCCGTGTGTCTGGTGTTGTTACTGCGCCTAAAAAATTTACTATTTCCTATAACAAAGATGGCGTTGAAAACGTATTGCATGCAGATGTTTCTGACATTTGTCGTGCTCATTACATCCCCTTTATTGAAATATCCGATGGAATGAAGGGAGATGATTTGTTTGAAAAAGTATCAGAGTGGAAGCCTGATATGTTTTTGGTTTGCGGTTGGTATCATATGGTGCCTAAACGCTGGCGTGATATGGCACCAGCCTACGGATTACATGCATCTTTACTTCCCGATTATAGCGGGGGAGCACCTCTTGTTTGGGCTATTATAAATGGCGAAAAACAAGCGGGAATAACAATGTTTCGTTTTGATGATGGCGTAGACAGTGGTCCCATCGTCGGGCAGGTGAAAACGCCAATTTATCACGAAGATACAATCGCAACTTTATATACCCGTATTGAGGATCTGGGGCTGGCGCTTGTTGTGGAACATGTACCAACCCTTGCGAACGGAACAGCGAAAATGATAGTTCAGAATGAAAGTTTACGGCGCTTATTCCCGCAACGCAGTCCAGAAGATGGGAAAATAGATTGGAGCAGGAGCGCAAGGGAAGTCTATGATTTTGTGCGTGCGCAAACAAAACCGTATCCGGGTGCCTTTTCAGTTATAAAAGATAGAAAGTTGACGGTGTGGGCTGTTGTGGAATCTGATCTTTCTGACGTTGGAACTCAGGGGATCGCTGTCATTTCTGGCCATCAATTGTTTGTTGGGTGTGGTGATGGGAAAATTGTCGAGGTTAAATCTGTTGCTATAGATGATGTGGATTGTAGCGTTGCGGACGCTGTGGATCTTATTAAGCCCGAATGTTTTTTAGCGTAGAAAATGTAAACAAAAATTACAGATTTATCAGTTTTAAGGGTAGGTTTTATGGTTGTCATTTTCTTTATAGGGTGTGTTTTGTGATGAAGAAAAAAATTTACAAATTTGTATGTTTTGTTTTTTATCCATTCTTTGCGGCCTTGCTCTTTTTTTACGGCATAGGTGTTCGTTTTTTATCAAGCAGAAAATGCCAGCGAGCGCGAATTGTCTGGGGACCGACGCCAATCATAAGCAATATGTATTGGGCTAGGGCAATGAAAGATGTGGGTTATGTATCTGAAACGTACATGGAAGGGTATTATTCTGTAATTAATAAAAAAAGCGACTATAATTTTCTTTTGGAAAGCCGTTTCGGCAGTATTCCAAATTTTATCAAATACTATATAGCCTTTTTTGAATCGTTATTAAAATATGATGTATTTGTTCTGCCTTTTGAGGGATTTTATCTGGGTAGAACGCCATATTGGCGCTTAGAAAGCTGGGCTTTAAGTTTATCGGGAAAGAAGACGGTTTTGATCCCGTATGGTGCAGATGCTTATGTGTATAGGAGAATAAAATCAATTTCTCTAACTCATGGCTTGTTGATGTCATATCCTGGGGCTGCGCGGATTCAGTCTAATATCCAGAAACGCGTAGATTATTGGATTTCTCGTGCAAGCTGTGTGATATGCGGTGTTATGGCGGCGGATGGCTTCGGGCGTTGGGATGTTATTACCCCTAGTCCGTTTGTTATTGATATATCAGTTTGGCGTCCATCTATAAGAAAGAGTGATGCAGATGGAGTTTCTGGTGCAGTTTATATTGCGCATGCTCCGAATCATCGTGGCTTTAAAGGGACGGAATTTATTCTTGATGCGGTTAAAAAACTAAAGGAAGAGGGGCTGAATGTTGAGCTGGTGTTAATTGAAAAAAAGAAAAATGAAGAAGTACGTAATATTTTTTACAAAGATGTCGATATACTGGTCGATCAATTGATAGCGTCTGGCTATGCATTTAATGCTATTGAGGGAATGGCGTCTGGATTGCCGGTAGTCGCAAATTTTGAAGATGATTCTTATGTTATTCCTACAAGGCGCTGGTCGTTTCTCGGTGAATGCCCAATCGTGTCAGCTTCGCCAGAGAGTGTTGTTGACGTACTACGTAAGTTGGTTACAAATCCTCAATTGCGTCAGGATCTAGGCGGCGCGGGGCGATCTTATGCTGAAAAATATCATGGATATGATTCCGCTCAGTATTTGTTCAGTGCCGTGATTGATTATTTGTACGGTAGGCGAGATTCTTTAATCAACTTATATCATCCGCTTTTGGGTGAATATAAAAAGGATGAGCCTAAAATCGTTCCGCCCTTGGTTGATAATAAAATTCCCGATCTATGATTTTTCGCAATCTGGCCAAAGATACAGTTGTCTATGGTGGGGCTGATCTGGCTAGCAAAGTCATAGCCTTTTTCACATTTCCATTAATTGCCGCTGTGCTATCACCTGCATCTTTCGGAACTCTTGAATTGATTGTTACAATTGTCGGTTTGTTTGGGTTATTTATAAACTGCGGATTGAACAATGCGACACAGCGCTTTTATTGGGATGCTGATACTTCGTTAAGTGAGCGTCCTGTTATTGTCTCTACAGCTTTTTTTATATTGTTATTTCTGGCATTCGTATTTACTTGCGCCATTTTCTTAACGATGCCTATTACGATAGCTCTTTTAGATCGATTACATCTTCCGGTAACTTTCTACGGCATAATTGCTGCGGTTTTTCTGCTGATTACAACACAGTCAACGCAATTTATTCAGGATGTAATACGACTTCATTTCAAGCCGGTTAATTTTCTGATCTTTACCTTGCTTGGTCGTGTCTTGGTTGCTTTTTCTGCCGTTGTAGCGGTGCTGTATTTTCGTGCGGGTGTTGATGGTGTTTTGATCGCGCAGGCGCTGGTGGGGTTTGCTGTTTTTCCGATTGGTTTGTATCTTGTTCGCCAGGATCTTACGGTGAAAATTAGCTCAGAATGGGCCAAAACGCTGGTGCGGTTTGGGCATCCATTTATATACGCTGGTCTTGCATATTGGTTATTTGGGTCTATGGATCGTTGGATGCTTGCAAGCATGTCATCTGTAGAAGAAGTTGGTGTATATTCTGTTTCTTATCGATTTGCTACAATTGTATTGTTCGCTTCCGCCGCATTCGGTCAGGCATGGAGCCCGCACGCGATTAAGATTAAGTCCGATTATCCCGAGAGCTATCGTGCAGTATATTTCAACGTTCTCCTTTGCTTACTCTACTTTATGTTGATTGTGGGTGGAGGAATTGCGTTATTCTCTGGGGAAATTATAGCTTTTCTTATGCCCGATGAATATGCGTTGAGCGCATTTCCTCTGGCAATTCTTTGTTTTGGTATTGTTCTGCAGGCTACGCAGCAAATCACAGCCATTGGAATTTCTTTGGAAAAAAGAACGGGAATCCTCATGCAAATGGCGTGGGTGGCCGCTGTTGTTAATTTGGTGGGAAATTGGTTTTTAATACCCGATTTTGGCGCTGTGGGTGCGGCATGGGCGACGTTTATTTCTTATTTTGTTTTAACGGTAGGCTATTTTGTACGATCTCAACAACTCCACCCCATTCCCGTGGATTGGTTTAAGTTGGGAGGCGTGTCTTTCCTTGGTGGTTGTGTTCTTTGTGTTTCTCTGCTTTTTCAATCTTCTGAAATATCTTTGGCGGGGATTGTTGAAAAATTGCTCTTTGCAATTACATGTGCGGTTTTGGGTTTGTTTTTGTTGCCGATAAAAGAGATGAAAAATGTCAGCAAAGTCTAGGATTGTTGTTACTGGCGCCAATGGACTGATCGGACGTGAGCTTCTTTTGAGTTTTTGTTCAGAGCATGAGATTCATGCAGTTGTTAGAAAAATTCCGGATCAGCCTGTCAACGATGTTATCTATCATAAAGTTGATTTCAGTGATGAGTGGGATGTTTCTGATCTGCCGTCGTCACCTGATGTTATTTATCACCTGGCGCAGTCCGAAAATTTCCGCGATTTTCCAAATTCTGCAATGGATGTTTTTAGGGTTAACATAGATTCAACGGCACGACTTTTGGATTATGCGAGAAAAAGTGAGGCTGCTCGTTTTGTCTATGCTTCGTCAGGGGGGATTTATGGAACGGGTGTTCATGCATTTCATGAAAACTCGCCGATTTCAGAGCAGGGAAAGCTTGGCTATTATTTAGGTAGCAAACTTTGCGGCGAAATCCTTGCCGAAAGCTATGCGTCGCACATGCATGTAAATATCATGCGGTTCTTTTTTGTATATGGCGCGGAGCAGAAGAGGGGAATGCTTCTGCCGCGATTGGTGGATAACGTTAAGAGTGATCGCTCAATCGCCCTGCAGGGAGAGAATGGAATTTCAATAAACCCTATTCATGTCTCTGACGCTGTGCGTGCATTGCGCAAAGTTATGGACCTGGATCAGAGTGCCACATTCAATGTGGCTGGGCCCGATACATATTCGCTACGGGAGATTGCGAACATGATTGGTGAGTTTGTCGGAAAAGAACCCATCTTCCAAAATGCTGATAATTCGGGTGGAGATATTGTTGCCAATATTGATTTCATGAGAAGCGTTCTGTGTGAGCCGAAGGTGTCCTTGCGGGATGGGGTAAAAGAGTTGATCCAATGAAAAAAAGAAAAAATATTGCGGATATAAGGATTTTTCATTGCCCCACGATGGTGGGCGGAAATCCGCAAGGATTATCGGCGGCGGAAAAGTCTTTGGGGCTTAAAAGCGAATCCGTTTCCCTAAGCAGAAGTTATCTGGGTTATAAAGCGGATCGCATTGTTTTCCGCTCCGGGGAAAATATTGTTTTTTGCGAATTTCGCCGTTGGATCGAAATATTTCGGGTTTTATGTCTTGCAGATATTATTCATTTTAATTTTGGTGAAACATTAGCGCCGAGTCAGTATTTTTCAGACAATGCGAAATACGATGCTTTCAAAATATGGATCTATAACAATCTATATGCGCGGTGGTTTGAGTTTATTGATCTGAAAATTGCGCGAATTCTGGGAAAGGTCGTTACTGTTACATATCAAGGGGATGACGCGCGGCAGGGCGATTTTTGTGAAAAAAATTATCCCATTCATTTTTGCAGAGAGGTCGATGGTTCGTATTATTCAAAAAAATCGGATGCGAATAAGCGAAGAAAAATCGACGTATTTGCCAAGTACGCACATTTTATCTATACGGTTAATCCAGATCTGTTGAATGTTTTACCCGAACGCGCGAAATTTATTCCTTATGCGAGTGTCAGTTTAGAGGACTGGGATATCGTTAAGAAGAATGGCCACAATCAAAAAGAAATTCACATCGTGCATGCGCCAAGCCACAGGGATGTTAAGGGCACGAAGTATATCATTCAGGCTTTTGAACGCCTCAAGCGCGAAGGGTACGAGTTCCGTTATACCTTGGTTGAAGGTATGTCGAACCAGGACGCAAAAAAAATATACGAAACGGCTGATTTGTTGGTTGACCAGCTATTGGCTGGATATTACGGCGGATTGGCCGTTGAGTTGATGGCTCTAGGTAAGCCTGTTATTTGCTATATGCGAGAGTCTGATCTGCATTTTATGCCCGAAGATATGCGGAAAGATATGCCCATTATAAATGCTACACCAGACACTATATATGATGTTCTGAAGGACTATCTGACCACGCATAAAAGTGATTTGGATAACATCGGTATGCGGGGACGTGCATATGTTGAAAAATGGCATGATCCGTTAAAGATTGCCCAAACTATGTATGATGATGCGCTTTCTGTCATGAAACGTGGATACGGGGTGTAATTATGTGTGGTATATCCGGATTCATATCATCCCGTTCTGTGCCGGAAAATTCGCTCAGAAATATGAATAATATTATCCGTCATCGTGGCCCGGATGGTGAGGGGTTCGTGCTTTTTACCGAAAGCGTGGAGATGCCCCTTGTTTTGTCTGGGGCGGATACACCGAATTTTACTGCGGAGAATAGGCCGTCATGGTTTCCGGATAACAGTGAGCAGGCGTTTCCAAATGATGCATATGTTGGGTTTGGCCATCGCCGCTTGTCAATTCTCGACCTGTCCCCATTGGGGCACCAGCCGATGAGTTATGCTGAAGGGCGATATTGGATTACCTATAATGGTGAAGTTTATAATTATCTGGAGTTGCGCGCTGAATTAGAAAATCTGGGCCATAAATTCGTATCCCGAACGGATACAGAAGTTATTCTGGCTGCCTATGCGGAATGGGGAAAAGACTGCCTCGAAAAGTTCAATGGCATGTGGGCATTTGCCATTTTCGACCGAAGAGAAAATAAAGTTTTTCTTGCGCGGGATCGTTTCGGTGTGAAGCCCCTTTATTATTGGGTAGCACCAGACAATAATTTTTATTTTGGGTCTGAAATAAAACAATTCACGGTGATTCCTGGATGGAATGCAATCGTGAATGTACAGCGGGCGTATGATTTTCTTGTTTGGGGAATAACGGATCATACGGAAGAAACGCTGTTCCAGCGAGTGTTTCATATTCGCCCTGGACATTCCGCAGAAATAAATATTTCCGACGGCGTATCCCATTCCAATGGGAGAATTTATACAACGAAATGGTATGATATTCCTGAAAATAAGTTTTCAGGATCTATGGATAAGGCCGCGACAGATTTTTACAACTTGTTGAAGCAATCTGTAGAGTTACGTCTGCGCTCGGATGTGGCGGTCGGGTCGTGTCTGTCCGGTGGGCTGGATTCGTCATCTATCGTCTGTCTGATGAAGGATATTTTACGGGAGGCGGGTGCGAACAACGCTCAGAAAACGTTTTCGGCCTTGTCGAAAGTCGACAAATTTAATGAACAGAAATGGATTGAAGCAGTTGTTTGCCATGCGCAAACAGATTCGCACTATACATGTCCGGAAATGAGTGATCTTTTCGATGTTTCAAACACAATAACGTGGCATCAAGACGAACCGTTCGGCTCGACGAGCATTTTTGCGCAGTGGAATGTTTTTAAATTGGCCGCAGAAGATGAAGCGCGTGTCATGTTGGATGGGCAAGGGGCGGATGAGCAATTGTTCGGCTACCATGGGGCCATGGGGGTTCGATTTGGCACGTTGTTTCGTACAATGCGGTGGGGGCAGTTGTTCCGTGAATTTGTATTGGTCCATAATATTCATGGGTACCCGTATAAAACATTGGTGGGTCAGTTTGCGGCCTCGGTTCTGCCGCAATCAATCCAGTCTGTATTGCGTAGGGCTATGGGGAAAACAACCCCTGTTCCGGCTTGGTTGAATTGGAATGTTTTACCCGCGAAAGTGGTTTCGCCTTTTCGGGGAGCGGAAAAATCCGTTTACGATTATTGCCACGCCCAGATGACATCCACCAATTTGCAAATGTTATTACATTGGGAAGATCGCGACTCCATGGCACATTCAATTGAATCGCGTGTTCCTTTTCTTGATTACCGCGTTGTTGAATTTTCCATGGCGTTACCAGATGACTATAAAATAAAAGATGGTGTAACGAAGCGCATCCTGCGGTTAGCGATGGACGGGGTAATACCGGATGAAATTCGGGATCGTATGGACAAGATTGGTTTTGCAACACCGGAAGAGGTATGGGTGCGTGAAACCGCCCCGGATGTGTTCCGCCAGAAAATGAAAGAGGCGATAGACAATTCACAGGGAATCCTGAATTCCAACTGTGTGGATCTGCTTGAGGACATCATTGCAGGTCGCAAGCCGTTCAGCTTTGTCATATGGCGTATGATTAATTTTGGTGAATGGATGAAGTTATTCTCCGTTCGTGTGGGTGTGTAGAATGAAAATATGTACGATTGTTGGTGCCCGCCCACAATTTATCAAAGCGGCTGTCGTTTCACGGGCATTTGCACAGGTGCCGTCCTGTACGGAAATCATTATTCATACGGGGCAGCATTACGATGCCAATATGTCCGACGTTTTTTTTGCAGAGATGGAGATACCCAAGCCCGTCTATAATCTGAGTGTCGGTGGCGGAACGCACGGCCAGAATACTGGCCGCATGATAGAGAAAATTGAAGGCGTTCTTCTAAAAGAAAAACCAGATGTTGTTCTTGTGTATGGTGATACGGATTCGACTTTGGCGGGAACTCTGGCCGCGGTGAAGATTCACATATCTGTCGCCCATGTTGAGGCTGGGTTGCGTTCTTTTAATCGAAAGATGCCGGAAGAAATTAATAGGATTCTGACGGATCATGCGTCTGATATATTGTTTGTGCCGACAAAAGTTGCTGAAAATAACCTGAAAAACGAGGGGGTTTGCGGTGATCATGTGCAAATCGTAGGTGATGTTATGCTTGATGCTGCCCGTTTTTACGGTGATATGGCCAGCCACGGAAGCAATGTTATGCAGAAGCTCTCTCTGCATAAGGGGCAATATATCCTTGCCACGATTCATCGGGCTGAAAATACGAATGATGCCAATAAAATTCGTTCGATATTAAAGGGGTTTTCGGCTTGTAATGATGAAATCATTCTGCCTATTCATCCAAGGACGCAAAAAATCATTGGGGATATTGGCGTTTCCGTACCATCGAACGTGCGTGTGATCGATCCAGTTGGGTATCTGGATATGGTGGCGTTGGAGAAAAATGCAAAATTGATTGCCACGGATAGCGGCGGTGTTCAAAAGGAGGCCTATTTCCATGGCGTTCCATGCATTACCCTGCGGGATCAAACGGAATGGGTTGAGTTGGTTGATGCCGGTGCGAATATTCTTGTCGGTGCCGATTCTGAGAAAATTGGACGTGCATTAAATGGGGGCCGTCAAGGCGATGCGTTGTTCAGGCCTGATCTGTATGGCAAGGGGGATGCCGCACAGAAAATCGTTTCGTATCTTTCTTCGAGGTTTTAAACGCGGTGATGGATCAAAAGAGAATATTGGTTGCCTGTCTTGCTGATCCCAGTAGTAATCCGCGGCCAGGTAGGACCATTGCCTTGTGCAAGGGCATGGGGCATGCGGTGGATGTCGCCAGTTTTCATTTGTGTAAGAAAATGGATATTGATGCACATTATGCTTTCCGTTTTCCGTCACAAAAAATTACAAACCGAATTTTGCGAAAGGCTATTCGTGCCTGGTCGCTTCTATTGCCATTTGAGCCTGTATCTGAGTTTCTCAATGATCGCCGCTGGGGTTTTTCAAATGTTTTGGTACGGCTGCAGCATAATCAGTACGATGCCGTTATTGTGCATGATGCGTGGCTTTTGCCTTTTGTTTTTAAGATGAAAGGTCAGGCTAAGGTGATTTTTGATGCGCGGGAATATTATCCTGGTGAGATGGAGGGGAATCTCCTGTGGCGTATTCTGGATCGGCCTGAGAAAGTGCGCGTATGCCGTAGGTATATGCCGCAATGCGATCAGGTGATGACGGTTTCACCGGGAATCGTGACGCGGTACAAGGAAGATATCGGTGTAGAATCACTTTTGGTTCGGAGCGCGCCAAAATTTTATGATGCAGAACCCCAGATCGTTCAGAATAATATTGTGCGTATGGTCCATCATGGTGGTGCAAATCGTGACCGGAAACTGGAAAATATGATTGATATGTTTTCCATGCTGGACAATCGGTTTACGCTGGATTTTTATTTAACGGGCAGTCCGTCCTATAAAAAAGAGCTACAAAAACGTGCGGTCGGGCAGGATCGTATTCGTTTTCTGGATCCAGTTCCTTTTAATCAAATCCTGCCTATGTTGCAGAATTATGATATCGGTCTCTATCTTCTAGAGCCGACTGGATTTAATACGGAATACTCTTTGCCGAATAAGTTTTTTGAGTTTATTCAGGCACGCTTGATGTTGGCCATTGGGCCGTCACCGGATATGGCGTCGTTGCTGAGGGAGTATGATTGCGGAATTGTTTCGGATGATTTCAAACCGGAAACGATGGCACGGGCGCTGAATGCCTTAACCGCCGATTTTATAATGCAGAAGAAAAGGGCCTCTGATCGCGCTGCGCGTGATTTGTGTTTCGAAGAAGAGGGTAAAAAGATTGTTTCTATTTTGAATTCCGTCGGTATTCATTAAAAATTTTTTGAAGTAGAAACCCCCGCCGGATGGCGGGGGTTTCTACTTGTCTTGTTGTGGATATCAAGCATTCGCCAACGCCTGATTCAAATCCTCAATAATATCTTCCACACTCTCAATCCCAATTGACAGTCTCACCACCTCCGGCCCAACACCCGCGGCTTTTTGCTGGTCGGGGCTCATTTGGGCGTGGGTGGTGGAGGCGGGGTGGATGATCAGGCTGCGGGTGTCGCCGATGTTGGCGAGGTGGCTGAACAATTTTACCGACTGAACGGCTTTGCCGGCGTCTACGCCGTCTTTGACCGCGAAGGTAAAGACGGAACCGCCCCAGCCATTGCGCAGGTATTTTTTTGCCAGTGCGTTATATGGGCTGGCGGGCAGGGCGGAGTGGTTGACCTTGGCCACTTTGGCGTGGTTTGCCAAAAATTCTGCGACTTTGATCGCGTTGGTGCAATGGCGTTCCATGCGCAGGGCCAGTGTTTCAATGCCGTTCATGGTGATCCATGCGTTCATCGGCTGCTGGTTCATGCCCAAATCGCGCAATCCCACGGCATGGTTGTGAATGGCCACGGGCATGGTCGGGAATTCCTTGGCGAAGATAATGCCGTTATAGCCTTTGTCCGGTTGGGTGAGGGCCGGGAATTTGTCGGCATGTTTCATCCAATCAAATTTTCCGCCATCAACCACGCATCCGCCCATGGCGTTCCCCTGGCCGTTCAGGAATTTGGTCGTGGAATGCACAACGATGGATGCGCCATATTCAAACGGGCGGCACAAATACGGTGTGGCGATGGTGTTGTCGACGATCAGGGGAATGCCCGCTTGATCCGCGATTTTGGCAATGGCTTCCAGATCGACAATCACGCCTTCCGGGTTGGATAATGTTTCAACAAAAATCGCGCGTGTGCGTTCGGTGATGGCCGCGCGGAAATTATCCGGGTTGGTCGGGTCGACGAAGTTTGTTTTCCATCCGAACGACCGGCTGAAGCTGAGGCCCAGTTGGTTGGCGGTGCCGCCGTAGAGTTTTTTGGACGCAACAATTTCATCCCCCGCGTTCATCAACGTGAACAGGATGAGGAGGTGGCCGGACAGGCCAGACGCCGTACAGGTGGCGCCCGTGCCACCTTCCAATGCGGCGATTCTTTCTTCCAATGCCGCCACGGTGGGGTTGGTCAGGCGGGAATAGGAATAGCCCATTTCGCGCAATTGAAAGATATCGGCGGCCTGTTTCGCGTCTTTAAAGACGAAGGCGGCGGATTGATGAATCGGTAATGTGCGGGCGCCCGTGGCCGGATCTGGGGCGGCGCCGGCATGGATGGAGAGAGTCTCAAAGCCCTGTTGGGCGGCGGTTTGGTCTTTCATTGTCGTGCTTCCCATTGTTTTTCCCCTTATTTCAATCGTTTTTTTGAGGGTATTATAATACCCTTTTCACAAGAGGTTGTTTTTAAACAGTTTTTTCCAAGCCCTCGTCACTTATTTGTGTTGACTTGGGGTCTGGAATGTTTCATAACCGCACAGCTTTAAAGGCAACACGGCCAATGGCGGGCATTGTCCCTCGCCATGGACTAGAAAACAAGGTTGAAAGTGATGAAGACATATTCTGCAAAACCCAGTGATATCCAGAAGAAATGGGTCATTGTTGACGCCGAGGGCGTTGTTCTGGGCCGTCTGGCCTGCGTTATTGCCGACCACCTGCGCGGCAAGCACAAAACCACCTACACCCCGCACATGGATGATGGCGACAACGTCATCGTGATCAACGCGGAAAAAGTGAAAATTACCGGTAAGAAAAAAGAACAAGACATTTTCTACTGGCACACCGGTTATCCGGGCGGGATCAAAGGCCGCACCAAGGGCGAAATCCTGGAAGGCAAATACCCGGGCCGCGTTATCGAGAAGGCTGTTGAGCGCATGATGCCGGAAGGCCCGCTGACCAACCATCTGATGACCAACCTGCGTATTTATGCCGGGACGGAACATCCGCATGCTGCACAAAATCCGGAAGTTCTGGATGTTGCTGCCATGAACCCGAAAAACAAACGCAAATAATCGTCACAGGTAAGGAATTTAGAAAATGGCTACGAAAACTGAAACCGTGAACGATCTGAAAGACCTGAAACAAGCTGTTGGCGTTGACGTTGCCGCACCGGTTGTGCGCGAACGCAAAGTTGACGCACAGGGCCGTTCCTATGGCACGGGTCGTCGTAAAGATGCCGTTGCCCGCGTATGGGTAAAGCCGGGTAAAGGCACCGTAACCGTGAATGGTCGTGACCAGTCCGTTTACTTCGCTCGTCAAACCCAACGTCTGATCCTGAACCAACCGTTCCTGATCTGCGACCGCGTCGGTGAATTCGACGTGATCTGCACGGTCACCGGCGGTGGTCTGTCTGGTCAGGCTGGTGCTGTGCGCCACGGTATCTCCCGTGCTCTGCAGAACTTCGACCCGGCTCTGCGCCCGGTTCTGAAGAAAGCCGGCATGCTGACCCGTGACAGCCGCGTTGTTGAACGTAAAAAGATCGGTCTGCACAAAGCCCGTCGTTCCAAACAGTGGGCAAAGCGTTAATCGTTTCGCTTATTGTACAAAATTCAAAAACGCCCGGTTCGCGCCGGGCGTTTTTCTTATGGCGGTTTTATGATAGGCTTGCCCCATGTTTACACGTTCATTCAAAGGAAAATTACCACGTATCGACGCGTCGGCCTTTGTCGCCGAAACGGCGGCGATTATTGGCGATGTCGTTGTGGGGGCAGGGGCCAGCATCTGGTATGGCTGCACCCTGCGCGGTGATGTGAACAATATCATCATTGGCGAACGCACGAATATTCAGGACGGAACAATCATCCACGTGTCGTCGACCACACAGGGTACGTATGTCGGTGATGATGTGACGGTGGGGCACGGTGCGATATTGCATGCCTGCACCATCGGTGATCGCGCCTTTATCGGAATGCAGGCCTGTGTCATGGATGACGCCACGGTGGAGGCCGATGCCATGGTCGCCGCCGGCGCGTTGGTCACGCCGGGAAAAATTGTGCCGTCGGGGCAGTTATGGGGCGGGCGTCCGGCCCGTTATATGCGCGATTTAACGGCGGAGGAAAAAAACTTCCTGCTCTTTTCTGCGGAACGCTATGCGACATTGGCGCAAACCTATCGTGCGGAACAGGGCGCGGTGGAATGACGCACGAAATCCTGCCATCGGGCATTTTGGTCGCAACCGATGGGGCGTATGAACAAACGCGGGTTGTCGGCAATCTGAACTACATTCATTTGACGGGCGGTATTTATTTGCCCGTTCCCATGCACGAATTGAATTTGGCCCAGTTACAGGATGTTAATCGTCTGCGGGATCAGAATTTTAAATCCGGATTGGAACGGAAGAACGATGCCCTGAAGATTATGGTGGCTGACGCGGTACAGGATTTTGCCGGGGACCGGAACATGACGATTGTGGATGTTGGCAGCGGCCAGACGACCATTGTGCCATATTTTTCAAAAATATCCCGCTATATGTCGGTTGATATCGACCCGCATGTCGTTGCGGCGCTGAATGCGCAATCTATTGAATCCCACGTGGTGGGCGATATTCGCCAGATCAGTCTGGGCGATGACGGTATCAATATCCTGATTGCGCTGTATATGTTGCAATTCCGCATTGATGACAATTTATTCACGGATCTGGCGTCCATCATGCGGAATGGTGATGTGATGTTTGCCAATCTTTACCGCATTGGTGATGACCGTAAAGAATGGCTGCGGGGGCGTGTGGCTGCTGCAGGTTTAAGCATTGGGCAAGAGATTGCGGATACGAAAATATCACCGGGGCGGCAGGTGTTCTGGACGTTGGCGAAAAAACAGAGTGAAGCCGATCGTCTAGCCACGATATTTTCTGCAAAGCTGCATTCACCCCCTCTCCCATAGGGAGAGGGCTGGGGTGAGGGGATAAAACCCAAGCAAAGAAGGCCCCTCACCCTAACCCTCTCCCTATGGGAGAGGGAACAAGATGTAGCGGGTCGCTGTTTTCAGCAATTACTCCGCTCTGGCCTTCACGTAACTGCCGGGGGCGTTTTCAATCGGTTTCAATGTTCCGCCGCCGGGTTTACGGGCGGGCACTTTGCTGCCGGATTTTCCTTCGATCCATTGAATCCAATCATCCCACCATGACCCTTCGTAATGCTTGGCGTTCGCCAGCCATGTGTCCGGGGATGATGTGATATTGCTGTTTTTCCAATATCCGTATTTGCCCGATGTTGGCGGGTTGACCACACCCGCAACATGGCCGGACATGGCCAGCGTGAACTGGACATCGCCGCCCAGAATGCGCGCGCCGGAGAAGGTCGCCATCCACGGTGCAATGTGGTCTTCCTTGGTTGACAGGAAATAGGCGGGCGTATCGATTTTATGGGCATCAATCGGTACATCATCAATCTTGATCGCGCCGGGGCGGGTCAGTTTGTTTTCAATGTACATATTGCGCAGGTAATAGCTGTGCATCGCCGCGGGCATATTGGTGGAATCGTCGTTCCAGTACAGCAGATCAAACGGGAACGGTTCGCGACCCAGCAGGTAGTTATTGACGACGAAGCTCCAGATCAAATCATTGGCGCGCATCAAGCTGAAGGTATCTTTCAACCGTTGTGCAGCAAGGAACCCGCGCTCCGACATTTCACTCTCCATCGCGTGGAGCTGTTCCTCGTCGATGAAAACCTTGATGTCACCTGCATCTTCAAAATCAATCAGCGTGGTCAGGAAGGTGGCGGATGCGACCCGGCTTTCCTCGCCTTTGCCGCGTCCCTTCATCCATGCCAGTGCGGTGGTCAGCAACGTGCCACCCAGGCAGTAGCCGATGGCGTTGCAATCCTTCTCGCCTGTTGCTGCCTCAACCGCGTCCAGCGCGCTCAAAATCCCGTCTTTCATGTAATCGGCAAAGGTTTTCATGGCCAACCGTTTGTCCGGATTGGCCCACGATATAATGAAAACCGTTTGTCCCTTGTCCAGCAGATAGCGGATAAAGGAATTATCCGGGCGCAGGTCCAGAATATAAAATTTATTGATCCATGGTGGAATGATGAGGAGGGGGCGTTTGTATACGTCCTTCGTTGTCGGCTCATACTGGATCAGCTGAATCAGGTTGTTTTGATAAATAACCTTGCCCGGCGTTGTGGCAATATTTTCGCCAATTTTGAACGCATCGTAATCCGTTGTGCTGATCTGCAATTTCCCACGGCCACGTTCCAGATCTTCCAGCAGGTTCTGGAATCCCTTGACCAGGTTTTCACCATTGCTTTCAATCGTGGCCTGCAATACATCCGGGTTGGTCAGGATGAAATTGCTCGGCGCCATCGCATCAACGATCTGGCGCGTGTAAAATTCAACCTTGCGGCGTGTATCCGGGTCCAGCCCTTCGGTTTTCCGCACGACGTCGTTCATCCACCGGCTGGACATCAAATAGGATTGTTTGATGAAGTCGAACAGGGCGCTGTCCTGCCACGCGGCGTTTTTAAAACGGCGGTCACCCTTGTCCGGGGCAAAGTGGGGGGTAACGTCTTCACCGGCCATGCGGCGGGCGCTGTCCTGCCACAACGTCATCCAGTTGCGCCAGTATTCGGCCTGCATCTCGGTCAGCTTTTGCGGGTCAGAATAGAGGTGTTGCATAAAGTCGACCCAGGCGCGCGTGGCATTCATCGGGTCCAATGCCATCCCGCCGGGATGGTGCATGGTTATTTCCTGTTGCTTCTGCATCCAGCTTTGCATGATCGGCTGGATCTGGCTGTACGCTTCGGTCAGGCTCTTGCTCAACGCCATGGGATCGAACGGCAGGTCTTGGTGGGCCTGTTTCGTCTCATCTGTTGGTGTTGCGGTGGGCGTTTTCTTTTTGGTCATAAGATGCCTCCGGGCGATGCAGCATTATCGTGCCCGAAAACAGCATAAATTTAAACCGGAAAAGGGGGGCGTATGACGTTAATTCAACCGTGGCGGAGTGGCGTCATCATCAAATGAAATCTGGTTCAGGATGGTTTCGTCGATAACCACCTGATTCCGGCCGTTTTGCTTGGCGCGGTAGAGCGCATGGTCGGCCCGGACCAGCATGGTGTTGATGGATTCATTCGGGTCATGGGGGTTCAGCGATGCCACACCGATACTGACCGTCATTTTGGTGATAATGCCGTCGCCGGAATCGATTACTTTCTCTTCAATCAAACGGCGCAGGCGTTCGGCAACCTTATACGCTCCGGTGGTGTCCGTTTCGGGGAGCAGAACGGCAAATTCCTCACCACCCAAACGGCCAATCATCGGTGCCGCTTCGTCTTCCATATCGGATTGCAACGTGTTGCGGGCGAGGCGGTTGAGGTTCATATCGTCCACCCGCGTCACAATGTCTGTGCCACGCAGGAATTCCGCGCTGCTGGTGGCCAGCAATTTGATGGCGATGTCCCCAACATGGTGACCGAATGTGTCATTGATCTTTTTGAAATTGTCGATGTCCAGCAACAGGATGGACAGCGGGCGTTTATACCGGATCGCCCGGATCACTTCGACCGATTCCCGCATGAAATGGCGGCGGTTGCTGATCCCGGTCAGTTCATCGGTGGTGGCCATGCGTTCAAGGTTGAGTTCGAGGGCATAGGCCTTCCGGCGCGTCAGGATAACGATATAGGTGATGGCGGTGCCCAGTGATGCGTACATCATTACGAAATAGTTGGCATTGACCATTTGTATCGGGGTGTACCCCTTCAACGTCATCATGCCGTTGATAATGACGAATGAAAAACTGCTCATCAGCAGGGCGGAGCGAACCGACGGCATCAGCGGCACCAGCAGGAACGGCACCAGCGCGCCGGCCAGCCCAATGGTGAACCCATCCGGGATCAACAATAAAATGTGCGACACGTTAAACACCATGGCGACCAACGCCGCCACGGCCACGGATTCACAAATCTGCCCGGCAATGGGCAGGAACATCAGGAACAGCAGGAAAAGGTAGAGCGGGATCAGGTACAGCCGCACCGGGATCAAATGCGGCAACAATTCCGATCCGGCCAGAATGAAGTCCCAGTAAATGAAAAGGGGGTAAAGCAGTGTCGCGACAATCAAACAGGTTCGCACGAACGGAACAAACCGTTCGCGCTGCGCATCCAGATATTTCTCCTCGACTTCGTCAGAGAAGGAGACTGGCTTTGGGAAACTGAACAATTGCGTCCAACGCGGGAACGTCGACACGGCGGGCCAATCCTTTTCTATGCCCCTGAAAGATCAGGGTAATTTTTACACAAGACAGACGGGGTTAAACCCCATGCTCATCCTAGGGGAAGAGGGTTACTTTATTGTTAAATAACGCAGAATTCTGCGCTTTTAATGCCAAACTTCGGTACAGGTTGGGGGATCGGGCGGGAAAACTTGGGTTCAATGACCCGGAACCCCTTGAAAGTCCGGGATTCGCGGGCCACCATAGGGCCCGATTTGAATCACGCTTGACCGCCCCTTTCGCGGAGGATATCCCCTTGAAACCGTTTAAACTTCTGACTTTGTCCTGTGTCTCCGTTCTGGCCCTGTCCATGGCGGCGTGCGGCCAGTTTGCCCGTGACCTTGATACGGCATTCAATGGCGGTTTCAATGATCCGGCCTATACGGTCAGCCAACCGGACATCACCATGCCGACGCCCCCGGCACGCGTGGATTACAACAGCCTGGCCGCCCAATATTCCAACAGTTCGGTCCAGCTTTACACGCTGGATGACGCGCCCGTTCCGGTGCGCCAGTCGGTACAGATGCCGGGTGATATGCGCTATGCCGCTGGCGGTTTGCAAGCCAGCACCGACCCGTCGGTGACGGTCTTCCCGTTTGCTGATGGTGGGTACGCCCCGGGCGTACGCCCGACGCAGGCCCAACATCGTGGCGGCCCGCTGTTACCAATGCCGACCGATATCGGTGAAATTCCGACCTATGCCGGAAACCCGGCGCGCATTTACTTTGAACACGGATCCGCCGCGCTCAGCGCCACAACGCGCCAAGTGTTGGGCAGCGTCGCCCAGCGTTATCTGGAACACACACCGGGTTACATGGTGGAAGTTGGCGGCCACGCCAGCACCCGCACCGATGTGGCCGATCCGGTGAAGAGCCGCATCATCAACTTCGACATGTCGATGAAGCGGGCGATGGCGGTGACGAAACAACTGATCCGTGATGGCGTTCCGGTGGATGTGGTCAAGGCCACGGCCTATGGCGATACGCACCCGGCAGTCGTTGAAAACAGCGCCGCGGACGAAGCCCGCAACCGCCGCGTTGAAATCATTACACGCCCACGCTGATATCACCCGAAGGGAGAATCCCATGACTGCTGATACGTTCCGGATTGGTCTGGCTGGTCTGGGGACCGTTGGTGTGGGTGTTATCAAAATCCTGCAAACCCATGCGGACATGATTGCCGCACGGGCCGGGCGCAAGATCGAGGTTCTGGCGATCAGCGCGCGGGACCAAAACCGCGATCGTGGCATCGACCTCTCTGCCTATGAATGGACCGAAAACCCCGAACGTATGGCGGGCGACCCACGGCTGGATGCGGTGGTCGAGGTCATGGGCGGGTCCGATGGCCCGGCTTTGTCTTTGGTGGAAACCGCATTGAAGGCCCGCAAGCCGGTTGTGACGGCGAACAAGGCCCTGATCGCCACACATGGTGTGCATCTGGCGGGTTTGTCGGACCAGACCGGAACCCCGTTGAAGTTCGAGGCCGCTGTCGCTGGCGGCATTCCGGTGATCAAGGCCTTGCGTGAAAGTTTTGCGGGCAATCGTCTGAACGCCGTCTATGGCATTTTGAATGGTACCTGTAACTACATCCTGACCGAAATGCGCCGCACGGGCCGCAACTTCCTCGACGTGTTGGAGGAAGCGCAGGCGAAGGGGTATGCCGAGGCCGACCCCACGTTTGATATTGATGGCATTGACGCCGCGCATAAACTCTCAATCCTGACCGCTTTGGGATTTGGCGTGAAACCTGATTTCCCGGCCATGAAGATCGCCGGCATCCGCCATGTTAGCGCAGGCGATATCGACCATGCGGCGGAATTGGGCTATCGCATCAAATTGCTGGGCGTGGCCCGGCGCTTGGATGATGGAAAAATCGTGCAATCGGTCGAACCGTGTCTGGTCCCCGAAGGGCACCCGTTGGCCGCCGTCGACGATGTGTTTAACGCCGTGTTCGTCGATGGCGATTTCATGGGCAAGGAAATGCTGGTCGGCCGTGGCGCGGGCGAGGGGCCAACGGCGTCCGCCGTTGTGGCCGATCTGATTGATCTGGTCCGCGGTGATCGCGGCCCATCTTTCGGTGTTCCGGTTGATGATCTGGTCGCGGCCATATGGGCAGAGCCAGCCGATATTATCAGCGGATTTTACCTGCACCTGACCGTGCTGGACAAACCCGGCGTTCTGGCTGCGGTGTCGGCGATTTTGCGTGATTATAATGTATCGGTCGAGGCCATGATCCAGCGGGGCCGTAACCCGGACCAACCCGTGTCCATCGTCCTGACCACGCATGAGGCGCGACAATCCGATATTGATGGCGCATGCGCCGATATTGCGAAATTGTCACAGGTGACGGGATCGCCCTGTGTGATGAAATTGATCGAGATATAAAAAACAGGCCGCAAAATCTGCGGCCTGTTTTCTTTACGCAATAAACGCAGAATTGGTTATCGTGCCAGTTTCGGCAGCAAACGGTAACGGGACGAACCGTCGCTGTTGATCGCGGTCATGCCGAAACGATTTTGATCAATGGTTTCGAACATCGCGGTCCAGTGGCCGGTGGCGCGCAGACCTTTCAGAACGGCCATGCTCTGACCTTCGTCGCTGAATGCGATGTAACCCGGCTTGTCTGCTGTCGGTGCTTTTTCGACATAGTGCAGTTTGGCTTCAACGCCAGCCAGAACGGCTTCAACCGGGCCCAGAGCTTTTGCTTTTGCAGCGGTCAGGCCGTTGAACATATCTGTGTTGGTCACCGGAATGGCAAAACGCATACCGTCTTTTGCCAGTTTAGCGAAATCGTCGCTCATCGTGTTGAAGATGGATGCGAATTTTTGGGCTTCTTGGTACATTCTTTTGGTCCTCTATTACCGTTGGTTTGAAGTCGGGCGTTCTTATAAACTCTGTTGTTACTGGCGTACAGCCAGAACGTTGTAGTAGGAGCCATTCCGATCCTGCATACGCAGGGACTGGACGACGCCTTTGTGATTAATCTCGCACAATGTCGTGCTGTGGCCGCAATCGTGCATAGCGTCTTGGAAGACGTGGGCCAGATCGCGGTTGTTGAAGGTCACAAAACCGGGCAGGTCGCCATGGCGGCTCGGGTTCTGGGTGGTAAAACGCATCGTTTCACCCTTGGCGCGCATCAATGTTGCAACGGCCTTGATTTGCGGGTTGTCGCTTTTAACCAGGATATTTTCCGCCGCATCGAATTCATCATTGGTAGGCAGAATAACGGCGTAGTTTTTGCCATCCATGCTTTCACGGGCCAGCGTCCCGGAAATCATATTGAACAGGGACAAGACATGCTCCCGCATTTGAAACATACTCCGCATCGGGTCATACCTCGAATACAGTGAACTGATGGCGCTTTCTACAATTTATTAATTGGTTATGTCAAGAAAATGTGGTGGGGACGCCGGATTGGTGTTTGATGGGGTGGATAGGGCGGAAATCCGCCATTTTTGCGCATTGATCCGGGGGCGTCCGGGCCCTAGACTGGGGCTATACTCCTAAAAACCAAGGGATCACAGGAATGAGCGCCACCGCCATGAAACCATCCATACCGCTTGCCAACGAAGCCTTCGCCATGGACCGCAACCTGGCACTGGAAGCCATCCGCGTGACCGAGGCCGCCGCTTTGGCCGCCTCGCGCCTTGTCGGGCGCGGCGATGAAAAGGCCGCGGACGCCGCCGCCGTGGATGCAATGCGTGAAGCGTTAAACAGCCTGTCCATGCGCGGCACCGTGGTGATTGGTGAAGGTGAACGGGACGAAGCCCCCATGTTGTATATCGGGGAACAGGTGGGCGCGGGTGTGGGCCCGGAAATTGACATCGCCCTCGACCCGTTAGAGGGCACAACCATCACCGCCAAAGGCGGGTCCAACGCGCTGGCCGTCATGGCGCTGGCGGACAAGGGTGGGTTTTTGAATGCGCCCGATACCTACATGGAAAAAATGGCCATCGGCCCTGGCCTGCCCAGCGATATTCTTGACCTCGATGCCCCGCCGCAGGAGATTTTGAAAAAACTGGCCGACGCCAAGGGCGCGCAGATTTCGGATTTACAGGTCTGTATCCTCGACCGTACGCGCCATGCCGATATGATCGCCGCCGTGCGGTCCACCGGCGCCCGGATCAGCTTTATTCAAGACGGCGACGTCAGCGGCGTCATCGCCACCACCGATCCGGATACGGGCATTGATATCTATATGGGCACTGGCGGCGCGCCGGAAGGGGTTCTGGCCGCGGCTGCCCTGCAATGCACGGGCGGGCAAATGCTGGGCCGTTTGGTGTTCCGCAATGACGGCGAAATTTCGCGCGCGGAAAAATGCGGCATTCGGGATTTGAAAAAAATCTATACGCTGAACGAACTGGCCAAACCGAACAACGTCATGTTTGCGGCAACGGGCGTGACTAACGGCGCCATGTTACGCGGCGTGCGCCGTTTTGCCGGGGGTGCGGTGACGCATTCCATCATCATGCGGTCCAAATCCGGCACGATCCGCAAAATTGAATCCACGCACAATTTTAACCGCAAGGAAGATGCGTATTAATGGCCCAAACCATCCTCAATGTCGATCGGTCCGTGATGCAGTCGCGGTGGGTGTATTCCCCCGCAAATGGCGATGATGTCGCTCGCATGGTGCAGGGCCATGGGCTGCCGGAAATTGTTGCGCGTCTTCTGGCGGCGCGGTCGGTGGTGCCGGATGATGTTGAAAAATTCCTGAGCCCCAAATTGTCGCGTGATTTTCCGGACCCGTTCCGGCTCAAGGGCATGGACGCGCTGGCCAACGATCTGGCCGATGCAGTGATCAACGGGCGCAAAATTGCGGTCTTTGGCGATTTCGACGTGGACGGCGCGACATCCACCGCCATTCTGGTACGATTTTTCCGCCATTGCGGGCTGGATACACCGCTCTACATCCCCGACCGGATGAAGGAAGGCTACGGCCCCAATATCAACGCGCTAAACACCCTGAAACAAAACGGGGCCGACCTCGTCATCATGGCTGATTGCGGCACCACCGCGTTCGATGTGGTGGAGCAGGGGCGGAATCTCGGCCTTGATATCGTCATCCTCGACCACCACGAGGCAGAGGAGCGCTTACCCGCCGCCAACCACATCATCAACCCCAAACGCCGCGATGATGATAGCGGGTATGACATGCTGGCCGCGTGCGGTGTGGCGTTTATGACCTGTGTGGCGGTGAACAAGGTTTTGCGCGAACGTGGGTTCTTTGGCGCGCGCGGTGACGCCCCGTTGAAGGACTGGATCGACATTCTCGCTCTCGGCACCGTGTGCGATATGGTGCCGTTGAACGGCCCGAACCGGTTGTTCGTGAAATACGGCCTTGAAAAAATGGCCACCACCAACAATCCCGGCTTGGCCGCATTGTTACAGGTGGCAGGGGTGAAAAACGCACCCGATGCCTATACGTGCGGCTTTATGCTCGGCCCGCGCATCAATGCGGGCGGGCGGATACACAAGGCCGATCTGGGTGCCAGATTGCTCTCCACCGATGATGCGGAAGATGCCAAAAACATCGCGTGGACGTTGAATGACTGCAACGACAAACGCAAAGACATGCAAGCCGAAATGATGGATCAGGCGTTGAGAATGGTCGCCGATCTGGGTCTCGATCAGCACCCCGCCATTCTGGTCGGCGATGAAAGCTGGCACCCTGGCCTGAACGGTCTGGTCGCCGGGCGGTTGGTGGAAAAATACAAAAAACCCGCCGCCGTGATTGCCTACGCGCCGGGCCATGATGTGGCCCTCGAAGGGCGCGGCTCTGGCCGTTCCGTCCCCGGCATCAATATCGCCGCCGCCTTTATCGACGCGCGCAACGATAATTTGATTGTAAAGGGCGGGGGCCATGCCATGGCTGCGGGCTTCACCATTCTGCCCGATCAAATTCCGGCCTTCCGCGATTTCTTCTACAAACACATCGCGGATCAAGCCGCCGGCCGCGTGGTGGTGAATGAAACACATGTGGACGGCGTGCTCAGCGTGCGCGGTGCCAACTTACCCCTGATGAAAACCATGGCCCAGGTCGGCCCCTTCGGCCAATCCAACCCCGAACCCGTATTTGTCCTGCCCGACGTAAAAATCTTCAGCGCCGATCTGGTCGGCACCGACCACGTCCGCACCCTGATCGTCGATTCCGACGGCGGCGGCACCCGCATGAAAGCCATGGCCTTCCGCGCCGCCAACACCCCCGTCGGCCAAACCCTCCTATCCGGCGCTGGTCGCACCGTCCATCTCCTTGGCCGTTTAAAGATCAACGAATGGCAGGGGAAAGAGAGTGTGGAGTTTCATATTGAGGATGTGGCGGGGGTTTGATTGTGAGCAATAAAATGTCGAGAATGTTCATTGTTTCTTTCGTGTTTTTTGTGTTTTTGGTATGGGCTGAAAACTCTTACGCGTATGTAATTGGTGGATCTAATTTGGGATTTTCGGGATACCCGGAAGCTGATTGCGTGGTTCCATACAAGCCGTATGAGTTTTTGGATGAATATGAAGTTGAGCGATACAACAGAAACTTAGAGGAATATGTCACCTGCATTAAGGAGTACCTTGAAAATGCAGATAATGATATTCGTCGGATCCAAGAGGCTGCGGAAGCCGCTATTCGTGAGGCAAAAAGTCTATAAACTGGTAGAGCCAATTCAATAAAAAAGCCCCCAAACCGGGGGCTTTTTTTATGAATTGGCGCCCTACGGGATCCATATTGATCTATTAACCAATTGATTCTTAATATATCAATTTCGCATCGTGTTCAACGATGCCCCCAATGGTGCCCCCGGTCCCGGTTGTTGGGAATCGGGATTTGAAGCGCTGTCGCTTTTTTTAAGGAGCGACGCTTCAGGGTATCAAAAACAGGGCTGTGTGCAAGGGTTTCCGATCTTGTAGCCTATGTTTATTGACTCACTCACATGTTGTTTATACTGTCCTTCTGTCTGTAACAGGACTGGGCTTCAAAACCCATTAGTTCGCGGCTGGCATCAGCCGATACTGGTGCTTTTCATTCAAAAGAAGCACTGGATTTGCCACTCGACCTTATGGCCGGGTGGCGATGGCGTATGTCCAAGGCTTCGGCCTAAAGGCTATCGCGCCGTTACGAACTAGCGGTTTTGAACACCCGGTCGCCAGAGGTCATCTCTGGCGACTTTGTTTTTACCGCTGGAGAGGCCGTTATCCATGAAAAAGAATTTTAAATTTACGCACGTATTTTCCGCTGTCTTGCTCACCTGTTCCATCATCCCCCAAAGCGCTTTTGCCGCCACAGCCGAACTCGGCATAACCGCCCGCGTCATAAGCTGTGCGACACCCGAGGAGAGCAAGGAAATGTGCGAGTCTGAATCTTTGTGCTGTGAGCGTGTTGGTGAAATTATTCAAATGGACGTGGCTGAGATTCAAGAAAAGATTTTGGCCGAATATGCTGAAAGTGAAAAATGGTGCGGGGAAAAGCCTGCTTTGCCGAAAAAGGGGCAGATCGTGATCTTTTGGGCGCGTGACAAAAATGGACGTTGCATGGTCCCTCACTATGTTGAGGGGCGGTAGTGTGGTGGGTTGATTTGAACCCAAGTTCAAACTTTAGTGGCTATTTCTTGTGCCTCTCTGATCTGGTGCGGGTTGGATAAGATCTAAGATTGCGACGCTATTGCGAAAGGTTTCGTGGCCAAAATTGAGAATATTTTGGCTTTTTCTGAATCTGATTTTGAGGCCAGGATTTTTTATTTTCGATATTGTTTGGGCTGATTAAAACGATGACAGCCATTCGCTTAACTGTTGCTCTGTTGTAATACCAGCTGCTTTCAAAGTGTTAGCTATATCAATGGCTGAAATAATTACGATCGGGTGTTCGTCCTCTTTGATTTCCTGATAGGCCTGGGTTGCGACGTATGATGTTGTTACTAGTATTCCAAATTGTCTGTTGCGTAGGCGCGATATAAGTCGTGATAGCTCTTTGACGCCAACGGAGTTTGATGTGCTGTAGCATTTGGCCTCAAGAGCGAAGTCAACAAGAACGGAGGAGGCGCCTTGTCCGATTCTGTATTTGCCAATAGCGTCACGCCCCCCATCCCGGGATGGTCGCGTTAAATCAATACTGGACACTCTTTGAAGCATCATTTCAGCTATTTTTGCGGCGCAAGCTTCAAAACGATGTGGCGTGCCTATGAATTTATCTTGAATTAATGCGATTAGCTTAGTGCCGGTTTCGTCCGTGGGAAGTTGTTCTTCTCGGCTTCTATACTCAAGTGTTCTGGGTGCTTTCAGTGCTTGGTAATTTTTTGTTTCAATCCATGATTTCCAGCAAGAGGGTGCTGCGTCAGTTAAAGGTTTGCCTTGTTTTACTGATTCTAGCCATTTTCTTGGAATTATCTGCGTATTCAAAATGGTGAATTTTGCCTGATAATTTTGAAATCTCTTGCTGTTCTTCTGTTTCCAAACTGCGACTAAATCTTGGTTCGAATCAAGGTTTTGTACGCCCGGAACAGCTAGGCCTAGAAACTCAACATCTCTCCAGTTTCCAGTGTTGGCAAAGATCAGGATTGGTGGGATAAGGATTCTTTCTTCGATGGAGCCGTGAGAGCGGTCAAACATATCGCGTAATAGAAGATTCCCAAATCGTGGTGTATCGTGGAGTTCGTATCCTGGTTTCTTATTGTCGCCATAGTATGTGAAAATACCACTTTCCTTGTCTAAATTGTCTGGCCAATCCGGGTTTTTAAGTGTTGATGTTAGAACAACCAGTCGTGGATGCTCTTTCTTTCCTATATAGCGAAAGCCGCCTTGGTTACTGACGCCAATTAGTTTAGGCAAGGGGTCGTCTGAGGCATTTCCACTGCGTCCGCCCTCATAAATTCGATCAACCAGAAGGTCTGCCTTTTCAAGCTCTGTGCGTTTGGGAGAGTTCATTGTTTTTCCAATTTTCTGATTTATTTAACTGGGCTTCTTGTTGTGGCTGGGACGGGATTGTTCTTTTATGAATGGGGAACGGTCCAGTCATTTTTTAGGTTCCCGCGTTATAAAAACTGACGTATAGAAGCTCCGGTTTGATTCTTGCTGTCGATTTCATGCATGCAATAATTTTTTTGTTTTTGGGCTAGGGGCATCCATAAAAACTTATTTGCTGCCTGGTCAATCGTTCTGTGACCTGGTACTTTAGTGATAGTGATTAATAAGTATTCTTAAATGGAAGCTGGGTATTGGGCAATGAAAACGCTAGATATTTTTTGTGGTGGGGGCGGTAGTAGTTACGGAGCGCGTAACGCTGGGGCTGATATTGTGTGCGGAATTGATCTCAACGAGGTCGCCATTGGAACCTATCGGGATAATTTCCCCCAGGCGAAAGCTTATGCAAAACGACTGGAGGGTATAAACCCGCGTAAACTACGCGATGAGATAGGCGATATAGATCTACTTCTGGCTTCACCAGAATGCACAAATCATACATGTGCTAAAGGCGCTGCTCCACGTTCTGAAAGCAGCCGTGCTACGGCAATGCAAGCGCTACGTTATGCGAAAGAGTTTAAGCCCAGATGGCTTGTTCTGGAGAACGTGGTTCATATGCGCCCATGGTCGCGGTATGGCGAATTGAAGGAAGATCTGATTGGTCTTGGCTATAACTTGAAAGAATTCGTTTTTGATGCATCGGATTTTGGTGTAGCGCAAAAACGCAAGAGGCTTTTTATCGTTTGTGATCTAGAGGATGAAGTGTTGGATATAGCGCCTTTGCCTCGAAAAAGGAAAAAGACGGTACGCGGCATACTTGACAAGCCGGGTACATGGAAAACTACACCACTTTACAAAGAAAACCGTGCCAAGCCTACCCTTGAAAGGGCGGAGAGGGGATTCTCCGAACTTGGCGATGGTGCTCGTTTCTTGTTGGTGTATTACGGTACCGATGGTTGTGGGGGGTGGCAGAGGATTGATCGACCGCTTCGAACCATTACAACAGTAGATCGTTTCGCGCTTGTTGAGCCTGGGGAGAGGGGGCCTGAAATGAGGATGCTCCAGGTACCCGAATTGAAGCGTGCAATGGGCTTTGAAAATGACTATCTGATGAATCAGGGGACGCGTCGCGATAAGATTCGTATACTTGGTAATGGTGTATGTCCTCCCGTTATGGAACGCATCGTTTCATCTATATCGGGCTAGTCTGATAGATTAATGATTCCTAGGCGCTGCCCATATGTATGAATATGGCTGCCCAGGTGATCCATAAGCTGATTCCTAATCCGCCCCCATACAGAGTAAGTACGCACATTTGTGTCGCTAATCTCATCCAAGTCTTTTTTGCACATTGAGAGCATGTAGCGAGGGTTTACAAATATATAATAAGGTTGATCGTCTGAGTCGGAGAATATAGGCACCGGCTTATTTGGCCATATATAAAGCGAAGAAGGCAGTTTGCTTGTTTTCTTTCTGATTACGCCTAAGTAGAGAGGAATTGTTCCCTTATTTTGCTGTGCGTGATCGCAGGCGGCTTGGCATGGTACCATGATCCAATGGAGAACAGTCTCGGGGGCAGTTACTTTGAATTCTGCAAGGACATCGCTCTTTTCGGAAGAAAATTTTTTCCTAAATTCATCTTCTGTTGTCCAATTTTCTGGTAAAAGAACTATGGCACCACGATCAGATGGAAGAACTTTTTCAGTGTGCTTGGAAATATGCAGTGCTAGGTTAATGCGCCCAGCTTGGGTGTCGGTTAAAGGGGTGGTATCATCTATCTTTGTTACGGCTTCATCCCAGAGAGCATTAGGGGCAGTCTCTGAGCATATGTGGGATATTTTATCATGCAGTACGGGAGAAAGCGCGTCGTTCACCGCCGAAAGCTTATCTTTTAATGCGTTTTCTTTGCCGTGTGCTGCTTTTGCCAATTTGCTCATGAAATTGTCTATGTTACCTGATGTCTCAGTGGGGGTTCTTCCGGCTGATAGCCGCAAAAGATCATTAAGCACTTGCGTAACAGCATTTTGAACCCTTATCTCCCAATCCAGTAGTGCAGCCATCTGTGGGCTGGTCTTGAGAAGTGTTTCGAGGGCGCTCATAAGGTCGTCTGGTTTGTTTAGATATTCGTTTTTATCCAGGCTTAGTGAGAAGAAGGGGCGTTTGTTTTGGTCGAGCCTCTCGTTGAGGTACGTCATCAATTCTTCGTGCTGTGTAGTACTTGTCCATGTGACCAGTGCATATGGCCCATTATCTTCATGCAGCAACTTGTTTAAGATTGCTTCGTTAATAGAAAAGTTTCGACTAGATGCGCCTGGAGACGCACCTACAATCAAATTAATATCCATGAAAATAATGCGGACCCCCTTAATCTCCCCATCTGGCAAGCTATCAATCCCTTCAAACTTTATTGACAGGCATGCGCCTCCCTGCTGTTTGATTTGGCTCTCGAGCTTTTGAAGATGTTCGGGGGTGTCGTCAATGGCGATAATTCTGGCTGCGTGGTACATTATTCGTCTTTCTTAAAAACAAGTGCTATCACTGCACCGTCGTAAGCTGCGGGAACGTTTACGTCTTCGCGGTCAGGGAAGGCAATTCGGCCACCGTTTAGCTCCATGACCATATTCGTGTAATACATACCGAGGCCCATGCCATCCGGTTTTGTTGTCATGAAGGGCTTTACAATATCAGCTGGTTTTAGTTTTATGCCTGGGCCATTGTCGGCGATTATCAGAGCTTGGCCATCCTCAAAAAAATCCGTAACACCAATATATATTGCTCTTTTCTTTTTTTCTCCATGCTGATATTCGGCGTCCGGCCAGCGCACTCTCATCCAATAAAGGGCGTTATCAATTAGGTTGGATAGCGCTCCTAACAGCATTGCTCGGGAAGCTAAGCACTCGAATGATCGTTGCTCGTCCGTTAGCAAGGGACATGATACAGTGACGTTATGATATTCAGTTCGTGATTTGTTGAGGAAAAGGCTTTCCTTTACAATATCTTTTATGTCGTGGCGCTTTTTTCCATCTCTGCGGAGCAGCATGGAAAAACCTTCGAGAAGGTTGCTTAGGTCATCGGCTTGTCTTTTGATTAAATCAAAAGAAACATCACTTTTTATGGCTGTGTTGAGGCTTTTTACACCGCGCTCTATTTCATGGAAAACGATTGCAAGGCTAATATTGGCGACACCAGAATGTGTTACCACTTCTTTCATTTCATTATATTGGCGCTCTATTGTGTCAACGTATTTTCCAAGTTCTCCGCCGAGTTTTCTCTTTTCTATTTGGTCACGCAGTTCCTCAATTGGCTTGTGAATGTCCAGGACGGACTTGCCTTTTGCATGATCCAGAAGGAGATTAATCTGTTGTTTGTCTTCCTGTCTGTGGTTTTCAAATTCAATGAGGGAGGCAAGAACCAGGGAGCGGAGCCGTTCGTATTCTGAACTTTCAACGAACCCTTCCCTGTTTGTTTTTTCGACCAACTTTTGACTGTCTTTCAAGGAAAGGTCGATGGCGCCTATTATCAAGTTATTACTTATGCGGCGGGTGGGGACATTTACTCGTCTCAGATCAAGGCCTAACCAATCGACGCCTTTTTCACCGTAGTTATGTACTCGGATGCCGTCTCGATAAACCCTTATACCTCCATTCTCATCCAGAAAATCTTTAAGCAAGTTTGTATTTGTCATGAGACTCATGATTTCCGCGTCACGGTCGAAAATATAAAACTCGCCACAGACGGGGCCGATTCCGTCTGTAAAGGTTTTGTCTGCTGTTAGGGTTCCATATTTTTTTTGGTCATCCTTTGCAAGTTGGAGCGTCGCATTTTTTTCGGACTTTAAAGACCGTCCTTTGATTTTTAAGGCATCAATTGGCTTAAATTTGTACTCCCATTCAAACTTTCCATCCTCAAACCAGAAGCAGTAATGCCAGATTGCTTGATCAAGGATGTCTTGAACATCTGGTAGCTTAGAAAGCCACTCTTCTTTTCCGGGTACGGAAAGATTGGCTCTGAAAACTTCTTCTTCTTTGAATGGCGAAGAAATTGACTTCACGTTGGCCCATAGCCTGCGGATGTCTCCGCGACTCCAAGTCTCGCGAAGTTCGCTGATGATTATCTTGGTGCCAGTTTCCCCTTGTTTGAACGTGGAGCCATTGCTTTCAACGATTCTGACGTTCGCTTCGTCCATATATCTTGTGTCATTTACTAGGTCATGCCAGTCAATATCAATTGTATATTCAGGTTCGTTTTCTGCCCGCGTGATAAGGGTAATTTTATTTCCTAGTTTGTGAACAGCAAAGCGTCCTACGCCTTTTTCCCCTAGAGGTAGGCGATTGAATTTCTTTGTTCGTTTTCCAGCTTTTCTTTGTAGCTCACGATGATCTGCTCCAGGCTCAAACCAGATATTTTGGAGTGTGCTAAGTGGCATGCCTTCGCCATCATCAGTAACAACAATGCGTGGATTTTGCTTTTCGAGATTTTCAAAAACAATATCCAGCTGATTTGCGTCGGCATCGTAGGCGTTCTTTACTAATTCAAACAGGGCAAGCCGAGCGTTTCCAATCAGCTGGTCTCCAAGCAGTTGAAGTAATCGTGCGCGTGGGCGGAAAGGTGCAACAGCGGTCATGGTGCTCAGCCTTACAATTTTTATACTTGTTGTTTATATTCATAACGTGGAGCGGCTTGCACCGCTTCAGTCGTTTGCCCTTATGCTGCTTTTTATCCGGGAAAAGCACAGTAATTATTCCAACCATTTGATCCATAAGTCGGATTTTAAAAATATAGTAAAACGTTTGAGGCTACAAGCAGGGATTGCTGAATTAGGCCGCTTCAGTTGTGATGGGTGTATTTATCTGTTTTATTTGAAAGGTCTAAAACATTTTCCAAGAGAGCTGATCAAGCCCAGTAATTTGTACGGACCACCCGTACAAGTTTCTGGCCCAACAGAAGCTGATAATGGAGGTATTGGGCAAGGCCTGATATTGTTAATAAATTGAACCCGGGTTCAAATTGGGCAGGGGGCCTTGCTGGTGCGAGGTTTATACCTGCTCAAGAGGCGTAAAAATTGCAAAAAAAGCCCCCCTCGGTTTTCTCCTGCGAGGCGTACGAGATGTAACGGATTTTTTGTATGTTGTGTGTAGAGGGTTTTAATTGTGTGGCATTGATAATCGATTGTATTTGAACAGTTCATCGGCTTTATAAAAATGTGACACCGATAAAATCGAGAAGAATTACGGCGTTGGTTAGGGGTAAATTTTGGTCCCGTTTTTTATTCATTGGAATTGCTCTGTTCTTTGTGGTCAGACCTCTTAATTTGGGGGCGGAACGCTCACGTCTGAAATCTATATAAGATTGCCTAGTTGACGGCGCGTCCGCTGCCGGGGCGGAACATTCTCCACATTCTCCCGCTCTGATTCTTAAGCCTATTTTGTTTTTTAGATTCTGAGAGTCTAAAAAGAATTTTAAAAATTCAATGTGAGTCAGCATAGTTATTACTTATTCCTATAGTTATTATTCTCATATTTATATATGCGGCACTTTCCTGCAGCCCATGGAGGTGCTTTTCTACATGGGTTTGCAAGAAAGTGCCTGTCCATCAGTTAAAAAATTTAACCGACGATTTTTGTTTGAAAATAGATAGATAGCCTTGATTGGGTAATTTTTATCCATTCACTCTAAATGTCTCTCTACCTGACTTGCATATAAGGACGGTTAAAAATCTTTACCGATGTATCCGCTTTGAGCGCGTTAATGGCTTTTTGTTTCGAACTTTGTTGGCTTCAAAATTAAAGTCGATTGCATACCAAGATCCGTAAGGGGTGCGATTGCGGGTGATACATTTCTTTTTCTGCATGTTGTCCAAAATTTCCTTTAGGCGTCGTTCCTTCAATGGCAACCCAGAAATTGTGGAGGGGATGCCGTCAGTAAAATGGCGATACTTTATGAACTCACGTGCTTTACCCCAAAATATCGTGCGATTCCAAATAAACATAAGAACCATGTACTCGCTCGGGGTGAGTTTTTTGATCCACGTATTATGAATCATGCGTAAAGACCAAAATTTATCTGAGGGGCTAATTTTTTCTCCTTTATAGGGTTTGATGTGCTCAGGGAGGTCTTCTCCATCATCGCCGCCATTGGGGTCAATTTGATTATCGTCGTAATCATCCTGAGGTTTGTAGTTGCAGTAAATTTCACGCGTTTTGCTGTACCGTGTTTCTGTCATAAAAATTCTCCAAAATTAAAGTGTTCGACTTTTTTCAATGCGCTGCTGTACCCAAGTGTCGATCTCGTGCTCTATAAACCCAACTCGACGCCCGCCGAGGTTGATTGGCTTCGGTAAATCTCCATTTTTGATACGCTCATATAAGCCACTTCTAGAAATTCCTAGGCGATTAATAACCTCAGAAATGCGTAGAATGCGTGTGGTCTTTGTATCGTTGTGATTGTATCGACTCATTTACTGCTCCTTTTTGTTCATATTGATGCGTTAGCCAACTCATTTGTGTGTCGTTGGATGCTGATAAACGTACTTGTACGGAGGTCAATAAAATAGAAAGGATAAGCCCGAGGCTTATCCTTTCATCTGCGTGATATAAATTGGAGGGAATTAAGAGATTTTAGCTATTTGACGATAGCCTGAATCACGTAGTCGTTTGGCTTCCATCAGGTTCCATCTTAGGGTTTTTTCGCCCCTGAAATCATCATCATAGGAATTGTCCATTCCGAATACATCTGCCATTTCCTTTAGATCTATTCCTCGAATATCTGCGTCGAGAACGCGAAGATAAAGTAGGTATTTTGATGTGCGCATGCGCATCATTTGGGATGAGGGGCTGTTTTCTTGGGTATTGCGCATACCAATACGCTGTCTAATTGTTTCTTTAATTTTTTTCAGTTGTGGGTCGATGGGGAGTTCCATGTCAATGGTGCAAAGGGCTTCGTTGAAGCCAAGGAAAGTTTCCTCTGGTTCGTAGTGTCTTCTGCTCTGACTTTCTGATCTAAAAAATATTCTTCTATCTTCAAACTTTATTCGTGCGGTTGCATTTTCTGGGGCAGGTGGAAATGTTAATAGGCCAAATCGTCCGTAGAAGATCTCCATTAGCTCGATGACTTGCGTAAGTGGGCGGTCTTCTTCGGAAAAAATGAGCTCTCTGTCTGAAGTGCTCTGCGCGACGATATTACGAGCTTCGTGTAAGTCGATCTCTGATAATTTTGATTCTCCAATCAAAGATTTTCGTAGATTTCCGTAGTGCGGTTGTCTTCGTAGGAATTCCCATGCCCAATTTGTTCCGGTCATTGTGCTGGGGTCTGGATATTGATCTTCTTGTCTCCAATCAGGCAGCCAAGAAAATCTCTGTGCTAGGTATTCTTTATTGGGTTCATGTTTCTTTTCGTTTTTCATTACAATACCTTTCTTGAAAATCGTCCTTGAATAAGTTTTCCGTTCTTGTGTGATATATTTTCGATATAATCTGCCCATTCCTGCATCATCTTTTTTCTCTGAGCCAGGAATTTTGTACGGTCATAGGCCCGACGAACAGAGTCGCCTTTGGCGTGCGCTAGCTGTGTATCCGGTACCTCATGCGGATAGCCCAGTTCCTCCATGATTGTTGTCATGGCCAGTGCGCGGAAACCGTGTCCCGTGTGAATACCGTGATATCCCATCCGTTTGAGAGCCATTAATATCGCCCCATTTGACATGTGCGTTTTGGGGTTACGCTGTCCCGGGAATAAAAATTCTCTATGTTCACTTATGGGTTTTAATTGCTCTAGGATTCTCAAAACTTGCTTTGATAGAGGAACGATATGATCCCGGTTCATTTTCATGCGCTCTGCGGGAATGATCCACTGCCTTTTTTCAAAATCAAATTCGTCCCAGCGCGCTTTTATCAGTTCACTGGTGCGAACAAACGTTAAGAGCATCATTTCTAGAGCCAGCTGTGTCGAAATAAAGAGCCGGGCTTCGTTGCTATAGAGCTTGCTTAGAAATTCGGGGAGGTCTTTTGCTTCCATCGCGGCGTAATGCCCTTGTTTGATAGGGGCTAGGAAATCTTTGGCTTTGATGTCTGCCGGGTTCGTGTCAATTTTTCCCCTTAGCTGAGCGTAGGCGAAAATTGCTCGGCTATATTGTAGTGCTCTACGTGCAATATCGTAGGCTCCGCGTTTTTCGATATTTTCGATTACAATCGCTAGGCGAGGGGTGGTGATTTCTTTTATGGGAAGGTTGCCTATGGCTGGGAAAAGGTCTTGTTCCAAACGGCGTAAAACGGTTGACGCATGATTGGGGCTCCAGTTGCCCTTATTCTTCTCATGCCACTCTAATGCCAGCGCCTCGAACGTATTGGCAGCACTGGCTTGCGCAAGGCGTTTCTTTTCCTGTTTGGCGAGGGATGGGTCATTGTGTTCCGCAAGCAGCTTGCGCGCCTTATCTCGCCCGTCACGGGCATCTGCTAAGGACACCTCTGGGTACTGCCCTAAGGCTAGGCGTTTTTCTTTGCCACCATAGCGGTATTTCATGCGCCACAGCTTGCTGCCCTTGGGGGTGATTTCTAGATACAGTCCCCCGGAATCGCCCATTTTGTAGGATTTCTCGCGGGGTTTGGCCTGTCTGCAGGCAACATCACTCAGAGGCATTGGGGGCATCCTCTTCTTGGTTTCAGTTAGATGCCCCCAAGAATGCCCCCATAACCTCAGGATGTAAAGAAATCTCCCGGGACGTTGACGAACAAAAAACCCGCGAAAACACGAGGTTTTCTGCGGGCTTTTGGATGATCTCGGATGTTGCCGGATCAGAAATTGGCGTCCCCTACGGGATTCGAACCCGTGTCGCCTCCGTGAAAGGGAGGTGTCCTAGGCCTCTAGACGAAGGGGACAGCCGAAGGATGGGGTTTTCTAATCAATGGCGCGGGGGAAATCAAGCACTTTCTGATATAAATTATATTTACATAATCTAAATCCTTGTTCTGACGTCCTGTGCGCGGTTTGGGTGCGGGGTGTGTGGGTAGGGCTGGGGTATTTTTTCATGGGGGATTTTTGTGGGGTTGGGCATCTGCTACGCTCCCGCCATGGAAATGCATCTCCCTTTTCAAGCCGAATTGCTGGTCTTTCTGGCGATCACGGCCATTCTGGTTCCGGTGTTCAGCCGTTTTCGGTTGAACCCCGTTCTTGGGTTCTTGCTGGCCGGTGTGGTCATCGGGCCGTATGGGCTTGGGCGGCTGGTGGGGGATTATCCGTTCCTGTCACATATCGTGTTCGAAGATGTGAAGGGCGTGGGCATTCTGGCCGAGCTGGGCGTGATCTTCCTGCTCTTCACCATCGGGTTGGAATTGTCGCCGCAACGTTTGTGGGCCATGCGGCGCATGGTGTTCGGGCTGGGCACGGCCCAGATTGTTGTGACGGGCGCGGTGATTGGCGTGGTGGCCTATATGTGGGGCAATTCCGGGCCGGCATCGGCGGTGATTGGTACGGCGCTGGCGTTATCATCCACGGCGATGATTATGAAGATCCTGTTTGATCGGCAACAATTCGCATCCCCCGTGGGACAGACGAGCTTTTCCATCCTGTTAATGCAGGATTTGGCCGTGGTGCCGTTGATCTTCATGGTGGCGATGTTGCAGGACAAGGGTGCGGGCGCGGAACAGAATGTCATGCTCTCTTTGTTGCTGGCGCTGGCCAAGGCGGGCGGTGTTGTCGCCGTGCTGGTGGCGCTTGGCCATTTTGTTGTGCGTCCGGCGTTGCGTTACGTCACGGCGGGGGCGCAGGGGCCGGAATTTTTCATGGCGCAAATCCTGCTCATCGTCATTTGCGCGGCATGGGCGACGGGTGAGGCAGGGCTGTCCATGGCGTTGGGGGCGTTTCTGGCGGGGCTGGTTCTGGCCGAAACCGAATTCCGCAACCAGATCGAGGTGGATATCGAACCGTTTAAGGGCATGTTCCTGGGCCTGTTCTTTATGTCCGTGGGCATGGGCGTTGATCTGTTGGCGGTGATGGACAATGTGTTCTGGCTGGCGGCGTCGGTCCTTGGCATTTTCGCGATCAAGGCGGTGATTACAGCCGGCCTGTGCCGCATTTGGGGCGTGTCCTTGCCGACATCCATCCAAACCGGTCTGGCGTTGGGGCAGGGGGGCGAATTTGCCTTTGTCCTGTTCGGTCTGGCCATGGCATCGGGTGTGGTGGAGAAAAATGTCGGCCATTTCATGATGATGCTGGCCAGCCTGACCATGATTCTGACGCCGTTTTATTATCGTTTGGGTGAAGTCCTGGCCGCGCGTCTGGTCAAGCGTAAAGCCAACGGCATGACCGAGGTCATGGAGCAGTATGTGAAGGGTGTCGAGGGCCATGTGGTCATCGCCGGATTTGGCCGCACGGGCCAGGCCGTCGCCGAAGTGATGGAAAACAATCAAATTCCTTATGTCGCGTTGGATCACCAATCCGGCCATTTGGAGGCCCTGCGCAAAAAGGGCAAGCCCGTGTTTTACGGTGATGCGTCGCAAACCCATGTTCTGGACAAGGTCAAGGCCACATCAGCCCGCGCGATTATTCTGGCCATGGATGACAAAAAAGCATCGCGAACCGCGATTGAAAATATCCGTCGCCATTGCAAAAATGTTCCCATCTATGCCCGCGCGCGCGATGAAGTTCATGCAGCGGATTTACAAAAATTGGGGGTGAACGATGTCGTGTTGGAAACGCGCGAGATCAGTTTGCAATTGGCCGGACGCGTGTTGCAATGTTTCGAATATTCCGCCGCCGCGGCCAGCCGGGTGCTGGACAGCGAACGTGAGGAAAGCGAGCATCGGAACGACGACGTTGCGGCATAAATCCAGTTAAAACGGCTGATTCCACCAATAGATACAATTTTATATATTGAAAATAGAATATTAAGATCTTCTGTGTATTCTGGTCTCAACGAATTGAAAACCAGAGCGTGAGCGTAGAAGGGGACTTGATAGATGGTTGATATTGTTGAAAGTGGCGGCGTTGAAACGAGCGTCAATCTGAAGGCCTCTTTTGATCAGGCTTTGGATGCGAAAGAGCCGTTACAGTTGCAAAAAGGCATGGATGTTGCGCTGTCCCCGTCGCAGTTGATGAACGGTGCTAAAATCCCGGCCACTGTCGAAAACTGGAAGGCGAGGGGCTTCTCCTGATTTTTCCACGGAACACAGAAAAAACCCGCCAGAAATGGCGGGTTTTTTACGGTTTTCGATGCTTCTTGTGTAAAACTATGCGTTTTTAACCGCCATCAGGAACGAATCCACTGTTTCTTTCAGTTTTAACGTTTCCTGTGCCATATCCAGCGATACGCGGGATACCGTGTTGGCGGCATCACCCGTGCGGGATGCGGCATCGCTGACGCCGTTGATGTTTTTATTCACTTCGTTGGTTGCGGTGGACACTTCCTGAACGTTGCGGGAAATCTGCTGGGTCGCGGCGCTTTGTTCTTCAACGGCGGCGGCGACGGTCGTGCTGATTTCGTCAATGTTGCGGATGGTGGAACTGATGCCAACGATGGAATTCACGGCATCCACCGTGGCCGATTGCACGCGCATGATCTGGTTGGAAATATCTTCCGTGGCCTTGGATGTCTGGCTGGCCAGGGATTTTACTTCGCTGGCCACCACGCTGAAGCCTTTGCCGGCCTCACCGGCACGGGCGGCCTCAATCGTTGCGTTCAGAGCAAGCAGGTTGGTTTGCGCCGCAATCTGGTTGATCAGTTCGATAACCGCACCGATTTCTTCGGATGCCGTTTTCAACCCGTTGATCAGGACGTTGGCTTTATCCGACTGATCGACGGCGTCGCCGGCGATGCGCGACGCGCTGCTGACCTGTTGGGAAATGTCGGCGATGGTTGCGCTCAACTCCTCGGTCGCGGCGGCCACGTTCTGGACGTTGGCGGATGCTTCCTCCGATGCGTGGGCCACGTTCAACGACCGGTGCGATGTTTCCTCCGCCGTGACGTTCAGGCTTTGCGACACGGTTTGCATTTCCGATGTCGCACCATTCAGGCTGGCCATCAGGGCTTCGATATCCGATTCAAACCCGCGGGCCAGATCGCTGATGCGTTTGGCGCGTTCTTCACGTTGGGCGGCGGCGGCGCGTTGTTCGGCCTCCATCTCGCGGTTTTTGATCAGGTTTTCTTTGAAGATATTCATGGCATCGGCCATCGGGCGCAGGCTGCCCGTGCTGTCCAGGAATGGGATGGATTCATCCGTTTCCCCTTGGGACAGGGATGTCATGCGGGTGCCCAAGGTCGACAACCCGCCCGTGATCATCCGGCTCAGGAACAGGGCCGCCAGAACGACGATAACGGCAATCCCGAGCATCAGCCCCGTCGTCATAACGGTAATGCGGGCCGCGCTGGCATTATAGGCCTTGAGCGCATCGTCTTTGCGTTGCGATGCCAGTTCATCAATTTTTTCAATGAATGGTTCTGCGGCGGCATATTTATCGCTCAGCAAAGAAATGGCCGTGTCTAATTCGCCGTATTTCGTGGCCATGCTGTAAAACGAATCTTGGTAAATTTTCATTAATCCGGTGATTTTTTGCTGAACGGCGTAATCCAATCCTGATGTGCTCAGGGCCAGTTTGAATTCTTCACCACGCTTTTTGATGTCTTCAATGTATTTTGGATCCTTGCGGGCCAGAAAATCTTTCTCATGGCGGCGCATCATCAACATTAAAACTTTCAAACGATCTTGATTCTGGGCGTTGATGATTTCCTCGACGCCGTGAACGGCGGCGCGTAAATCACCCAGAAGGCCGCTTTTTTCGTTTAATCCGACATCTTTTTGCAGGGCGACGACGGCGTCAAACTGTGCGGAATAATCATTAAATCCAGCCTGGAATTTTTGAGCCTGCTCGGTGATTTCTGCATCTTCTGAAACAAGGTCAAGAAGCATTTTGTTTTCGGCGGCGACCAAATCCTGAATTTCATCATGGCGCGTGACGTATTTTTCATCCAGGCGCAGCAGGAAGTCTTTTTCGGCGCGACGTGCGGTTAAAAAGGCAGATTCCAACGATGCCGCGTGGTCGTTGATTTCAACGGCCGCAAATGCTTTGCCCTGAATTTTTTCCAGGTTGCCTTTGCCTACGCTCACGGTTAATCCCACCGCGGCAAAACCCGCAATCATCAATGCGGAGAGTATAATAAACTGGGTTTTCAGCGTCAGGTTATGAATTTGAACACGCATCGAATAATCTCTCCATAAAATACAGGGCCGTGGTCGGCCTTTAATCTCTAATAATTCTATGGAGGTTATGTTGCAGTTTTATGACAGAGCGGGCGGCCTAACCCTATGAATAGAAAAAAATGCAAAAAATGTTGTTTCCTGAAGCGTTTATTAAATTTTTTGCATGAAAAAAGCCCTCGCAAGCGAGGGCTTTGATTTGGTGGCGGAGACGGAGGGATTCGAACCCTCGATACAGTTTAACCCGTATGACGATTTAGCAAACCGTTGCCTTCAGCCACTCGGCCACGTCTCCATAGTCTTTATTAAAGCATGTCGGGGTAGCCGTGCTTTTGAAAGCGGGCGGCCACGCCCCACATGGTAGTCCCCATAGTCGTAGTCTTTATACTCGTAGTCAGCTCGGCCAATGAATTATCAGGAAATGGCGGGCGGATCAACTGTTTACTGGGGCGTTTCCTGCGGATTATAAGCCCTTTAAATCAATCAATATAATGATTGTCGCGCAATTTCTTGCCAGTGCCGAAATCCTCGGCCACGGCCAGGATGAAGCCGATCAGCCCCACGCCCACGGCCAGCGTGATCAAAACCTTAATAAAAACAGGCCAATCCAGAATTTGGGCCCAGATTTGGGCGACGATCAGGCCGCCTGCGCCAAGCGCCAGCCCGCAAAGCAGGAAGAGCAGCCATTTACGGCGGCTGGCCGGAATATCGTAATCAACCGCGATCAGGAAGGAGGCCAGCGTGCCTAGCACGATAATTGTGCCCATGGTCCGCACAAACACGGCCCATTCCATAACGTTGCCCCACATTTGGGCCAGACCCAGCAAGGCGGCCACAACCCCCATACCAATGAGGGAAAAGAGCAGGATGCGCGTGCGGATCATGGGGGCCTCTTTTATAGTGAGTTAAATCTCACGTTCCATGATGGTCAGGAACGCTTCGCGTTTGAAGAACAGCAATTCGCGGCGCGTTTCCCGCTCCATCGTAATCACCTTCCACCCCTCGGCGGCGTTCTTGTTCAGGAAGTCGGTGTAACGCACCGGGTCCACACGCGATCCGCCCAGGAAGATAGAGCCGAGCAGGGGTTCGCGGTAAATGGCGACCTTGTATTCGTATTTTTTACTCATCACTTAAAATCCGGTTGGACGGTTTTAATCTCCGGCATGGATTGCAATGTGCGCAATACGTCCGCCGGATTTTTGTTACAGGTCACCAGCATGCGGCGCGGGTCATAGGCCGGAGCCGGAAGCGCATCGGGAAACACGGAGGTAATGTGTTTCATCCGGCGCATCTGTTGCCCGAGGGCGCTGCATTGGGCTTCGTCAAAATCATCGTGCAGCGTAATGCTGAACGTTGTCCGCCTCGTCATGGTTATTCTCCCTGTTTACAGGCTCTTCTTACGAGAGCTTTTTCTTCAGCAATTCGTTGGCCATGCCCGGGTTGACTTTGCCCTGAGACTTTTTCATCACCTGACCGACCAGGAAGCCGAAGACCTTTTCATTGCCACCTTTATAATCGGCAACGATTTGCGGGTTTTCGTTCAACACTTCTTCCACGATCTTTTCGATCGCACCGGTGTCGGTCACCTGTTTCAGGCCCTTGGTTTCGATGATCGTATCGGCGTCCTTGCCCGATGCGTACATTTCGGCGAACACGTCCTTGGCGATTTTGCCGCTGATCGTGTTGTCGGTGATGCGTTCGATCATCAGGCCCAGCATGGCGGCGGTGACGGGGCTTTCGCTGATCGTCTTGCCATCCTTGTTCAAAATGCCCAGCAATTCGTTCAGAACCCAGTTGGCGGCCAGTTTGGCGTCACGGCCCTTGGCCACGGCTTCGTAATAATCCGCACGGGCACGTTCCGCGATCAACACGCTGGAATCATAGGCGGACAGGCCGTAGGAATCCATGAAACGGTGTTTCTTCTGGTCCGGCAGTTCCGGCAGGGTCGCCTTGATCTTCTCAACCCAGTCGGATTTCAGGTTCAGCGGCAACAGGTCCGGGTCCGGGAAGTAACGGTAATCGTGCGCTTCTTCCTTGGATCGCATGGACCGGGTTTCGCCCTTGGATGGGTCCCACAGGCGTGTTTCCTGTTTAATCTCACCGCCGCCTTCGATAATTTCGATCTGGCGGGCGGCTTCGTATTCAATCGCCATCTGAACGGCTTTCAACGAGTTCACGTTCTTGATCTCGCACCGCGTGCCCAGTTCTTTCACGCCCAGACGACGCACGGATACGTTCACGTCGGCACGCATGGATCCTTCTTCCATGTTGCCATCGCATGTGCCGAGATAGCGTAGAACCATGCGCAGTTTCGACAGGTACGCGGTGGCTTCATCCGCGCCGCGAATATCCGGTTCCGACACAATTTCCATCAGGGCGCAGCCGGACCGGTTCAAATCGACGAAGGATTTTTGCGGGTGCTGGTCGTGCAGGGATTTACCGGCATCCTGTTCCAAATGTAGGCGGGTAATGCCAATGGTTTTCACCGTGCCGTCCGGCAGGTCGATTTCAATTTCGCCCTTGCCCACGATCGGGTGCAGGAATTGCGAAATCTGATAACCCTGCGGCAGGTCGGGGTAGAAATAGTTTTTGCGTTCGAACACCGACGTCATGTTGATCTGCGCATTCAGGCCCAGACCCGTGCGCACGGCCTGTTCAACGCAATATTCGTTCAAAACGGGCAGCATGCCGGGCATGGCGGCATCCACCATGCTGACCTGGCTGTTCGGGGCGGCGCCGAATGTGGCGGATGAACCGGAAAACAATTTGGAATTGGCGGTCACCTGGGCGTGGACTTCCATGCCGATGACGATTTCCCAAACGCCTGTGTCCGTTTTAATTGTCTGTGCCATTGTCGTTGCTCTCTACTTAGATATCAATTGATTGTTATTCGCTCGTGCCTTCACGCAGGCAGGAGAAAAGATTGTTGCTGGCCTGTTGGCGGAATGACGGGCTGCTCATAATCGCGGGCAGGGGGTCGCGCAGATCCGGGTTGTGGGCCAGAATGCTGCGCATCATCGCCTCGCCATCCGTTTCCAGATAGGCGGCAGAGCGTTTCGACATGCAACGGCAGAGTTTCGGCATATCGCGCAAATCAAAATCCATGATTTTCTTGTCACGCATGCATTCGTTGAACAGCAAATCCTGCGCCGCCGTTTGCATGCACGGGCCGTAAACCTGTGTCTGCATTTTGTGCATCAGTTCTTTGCCCAGCTTGGTCGGCTTGCCGATGATATCCAGCTCTTCCATGCTGAACCGCGACATCATTTTAACGGATGTGCAGGAGCACAGCTCCGCTTGCGCCTCATCGCTCATCCGCTGATCATCGGCGGCCATGCACTGGGCGTAGTAACTGTTGGCACGCTCGGTCGTGATCGGCGTGCGCGTTTGCGGCGGTAATTCTTCCTGTGTCTGGGCCCGTGCCGGTGTTGCCACCACCACAAACGCCAGAACCGAAACAATTAGGATCAGGAAGCGGATCATCATGCGGCTTTCTTCACGACCATTTGCGGAACGGCGGTGAAGTTTGCGGCCTTTTCAATCACCTGCGACACGTTCAGAACGGTTTCCTCGTCCCACGGCTTGCCAATGATCTGCAAGCCCAGGGGCAGGCCGTCACCGCTCAAACCCGCCGGAACGGACATGCCCGGCATACCGGCCAACGAGGCCGGAACCGTGAACACGTCGTTCAGGTACATCTTGATCGGATCGTCTTCGTTTTCGCCAATGGCGAACGCGGCGGACGGCGCGGTCGGGGTCAGCAGGACATCGCATTCCTTGTAAGCGTTCAGGAAGTCTTCCGAAATCAAACGGCGGACTTTCTGGGCCTTGGTGTAATACGCATCGTAATACCCGGCGGACAGAACGTAAGTTCCGACCATGATCCGGCGGCGGACTTCTTCGCCAAAGCCCTGTGCGCGGGTGTTTTCATACACTTCGCGCAGATCCTTGCCTTCGGCGCGCATGCCATACCGCACGCCGTCATAACGGGCGAGGTTGGACGAGCATTCCGCAGGGGCGATGATGTAATAGGTCGCCAACGAATATTTCGTGTGGGGCAGGGATACATCGACGATTTTCGCGCCGGCATCTTTCAAATACGCTTTGCCTTCATCCCACAATTTTTGGATTTCGGCGGGCATGCCGTCCACCGCATATTCGCGCGGAATGCCGACCTTCATGCCTTTTACGCTTTTGCCCAACGCGGCCACAAAATCCGGCACCGGTTTGTTAGCGGATGTCGCATCCTTCGGGTCGTGCCCGGCAACGGATTTCAACAGCAATGCGCAATCTTCGGTGTTGCGGGCGAACACGCCCGGCTGGTCCAGCGATGACGCGAACGCAACCACACCCCAGCGGGAGCAGCGGCCATAGGTCGGCTTGATCCCGGCAATGCCACAGAAGCTGGCCGGCTGGCGGATGGAACCGCCCGTATCCGTGCCCGTTGCGCCCATGCAAGAGCGTGCGGCCACAGCAGCGGAGGACCCACCGGACGAACCGCCCGGAACCAGATCGGCATTATCGCCGTTATTGCGTTTCCACGGGCTGATCACGTTGCCGAACGCGCTGGTCGTGTTGGACGATCCCATCGCAAATTCGTCGAGGTTCAGTTTGCCCATGAACACCGCACCGTCATTCAGCAACTTGGTCGTGACGGTGGATTCGTAATGCGGCACGAAATTGCCCAGAATTTTGCTGGCCGCCGTGGTGCGGATACCGTTGGTGCAGAACAGGTCCTTAATCCCCAGCGGAATACCGTCCAGCGCACCATTTTTGCCCGCGGCGTAACGCGCGTCGGATTCCGCGGCCTGTTTCATGGCCACGTCCGGCGTTTCGGTGATATAGGCGTTCAGGTGACGGGTGTTTTCCATCACCTTCACATGCGCGGCGGTCAATTCAGTCGCGGTGAATTCTTTTTTCTTCAATCCGTCCAAAGCGGAGGCAATGGTCAGGTCGGTCAGGGCGTTGCTCATAATCTTCAATCCTTACTCAACGACTTTGGGAACGACGAAGAAGCCTTCCATGGCTTCCGGCGCATTGGCCAGTACATCGGACTGGATATCCCCGTCAGTGACCTTGTCCGCGCGCAGTTCCATTTCCATGTTCACCACGCTGGCCAGCGGGGCGACATTGTCGGTATTAACTTCGCCCAACTGCTCAACCCATTTCAGCAAACCGCCCAATTGGGGGGCTAGCTTGTCGGCCTGGTCTTCGGTAATGGCCAGACGGGCGAGGGTGGCGACTTTCTTAACGGTGGCTTTGTCCATCGACATGCTTGTGAATCCTCTCAGAAATGCTTAGATTTTGTATACTTCCCAGCCACAGGACGCAAGCCCAGATGCCAGCAGAAACCCTCGAAAAAATCGCCGGAACCCGGCCCCGCAACGTCCGTCTGATGGGGCTGGATCTGGGGACAAAAACCATTGGGGTGGCCATTTCGGATTCGGCCCACTCCATTGCCACCCCGGTCCGGGTGGTGCAACGGACCAAATTCACCCGCGATATCGTGGAATTGGGCAAGATTATCCGCGATTATGACATCGGTGGATATGTCTTGGGATATCCCCTGAACATGGACGGAACCATGGGGCCGCGGTGCGATGCCGTGCAATCCTTCGCCGCGGAAATGCTCAATCACCCGGATATTTTCGGCGAAAAGCCATGGATCGCCCTGTGGGATGAACGCCTGTCCACCGCCGCCATGACCGATTTTCTGATCGATACTGTGGATATTTCAAGAACAAAGCGAAAACAGGTCATCGACAAACTGGCCGCCCAGTACATTCTTCAGGGCGCGCTGGATTTTATGCAGGCTGGGGGCCTTTAGAGGACACGGCCTCGTAAGCTTCCAAAACCAGCTTCACGCGATCCTGCGCCTGCCAGACCTGGCGAATATCCGCCCCTTGATTGTGCTTGTCCCAAGCCGTGCGCAAATTACTCTCTGCGCGTTCATAAACCCGGCAAAACGCCAGCAACAGATCGGACGGGCTGGTGGTCTCCTGATCGACCTCCAGGATGGCACGATAATTCGGTGCGGCGGCGTTATCCGTCGCCCGGGCATAAGGGGCGTTGTGCTTGCTTGCGCGTTGGGCCCGAATTGTGAGGCTCATATTTGGCTCCGTATAGAATGAATTTCGCGGGGACGTAGCCGATTTTGGGATAAACGCGCAAGAATAATCGTATGGGGTGCCATAAGGGATAGGGTGGGCTATGAATCCTGCCCAAACCGCATCAAACTATGCCCATTCTTCTACATCCAGTCATAGCCGGAATCGAAATCGTCGCTCAGCTTCTCGCACTGGGGCCAGAAGCGCTGGCTGTGGCCCATTTATACAAGTGTGAAAGAATACCTGCGTTTATGGCGGTGAGGTAGATGTAAATTATAATCCATGGTGCCTCAAGGAAGATGAGGCTTAAAATATATTCTGACGCTGTGGAGTTAAGCTCTTCTGGCAGAAGGTCAGCATTAAAATACTCAATTACAAGCAATAAAACGATTGCGATTGCGCCCGGTATAAACGAAGCAATGGAGGCTATCATCCATGCTGTAGCTTTTGCTGCGATCAAATGAATGGTTAGATCTTCGGAAATATTGTCAGCTTGTTTGAATGATGTTGATTCTCCAATGGCCTGGGCGGGAAGCATAAAGCAGTACCCCGTTGCCTTGATTGTAATGTAAGTGAGTGCTGCCATGCTCAAAGAATATATGAGGAGTGATGTCATTGATGCTTGGTTTGTGCCAATCATGTAAAAAATCGTCATGGTGTAAGCCAAGAATACGAATGTGGGGGTCCAAATCGTGATGAATAAGGTGATAGAGGTAGTTATAAATTTAAATTCACTTAATTTCAGACGAAGCGCATTAATTTTGTGGCTTCGTGAGGGGCCAAGCAGGTTGGCTCGGTACCACATGAGCGCAAAGCATGTATGAAAATATAGCATGGTGAAAAAGTATATTAGTTTACCTATATCATCGTACTGTTCTTCTAGGAGGTGTTCTGCAAGGAAGGCCAGCGGAACAATTATGATGGCGGGGATCAAAAGCTGTTTGATATAAAAGAGTGCCAACCCTGCATTGTTCCAGAGAAAGCTGTGTGATTGTAAAACTAGTGTTTTTATTGAGGGTCTTTTGTTCATGATTGTGCATGTGTTTGTTTTTATACCGGGGCACAATTCTAGCGTGTTTTTATCGGGGCGTCCATTTTATGTTGAAATGCGTAGGGTTTAAGCATCCTGCCCATACCGCATCAAACTATGCCCATTCTTCTGCATCCAGTCATAGCCGAAATCGAAATCGCCGCTCAGCTTCTCGCACTGGGTCCAGAAGCGCTGGCTGTGGTCCATGATTTTTAGGTGGGCGACTTCGTGGGCGATGACGTAGTCCATGGCCAATGGCGGGGCGAAGATCAGCCGCCAGGAGAACGATATTTTGCCATCCTCGGAACAACTGCCCCAGCGGCTGCGCGTGTCGCGGACGGTGATGGATTGGATTTTTGTGTGGCGGTCAATTTGCTTCGCTTTTTCGTGTGCCATTTCGGTGATGGCGTCGCTGGCCAGTTGGCGCAGGAAGCGTTTGATGCGCGGGGCGGCATCGTCCTTGTTCGTTTTGACGATCAGGGTGCGCGGTTTCAATTCAATGTCCGTCATTTTTAATTTCGGATCATAATGAATATGCAGTGTGACATTGTGGCCAAGGATCGGCAGAACGGCCCCATCCACAAACGGAACCGGTTCCGGTAAATCTTCCAGACGTTTTTCAACCCATAATTTATTCTGGCGTGCGAAATCCAGCGCGCGTTCCATGCTGGCGCGGTGGGGGACGATCAAGTGCACCACGCGCGCGGCCGGGTCCAGCCGCAGGGCCATGCGGCGGGCGCGTTTGCTGACGGTCAGGCGCAGGCAGGGGTGAACAGCGCTCACGGCCTGTTGCGCCTTGGCGATGGCGTCCTTGTCACGGTTTTTGCCGCCTTTGGTTGATGTTGTCCGGACCATCCTAGCCCGACCCTTTCGTCTGTTACAAAGAATAAATATATGGGTTTGCCCCGACGGGATTCCAGATGCGGCGCCCGTTCAAAAACGGGGCCGTTCAAACCGGAGCCAGAGGGGGTACACCACACTCATCAGCCCCGGCCGGAAAGCTTTTCGGGGCTAAACTATTCCGCGGCTTCCGCCGTTTTTTCGGATTTTTTCGCTTTCGCGGTTCGGGCGCGGACCGCGTCGATCCCGTGAACACGGACATCCCAATGCGTCGGGGCGATGTCCGGTATTTTTTTCAAATCATCCGCCGGGATTGGGTCGCGTTTTGAATCGTGGGCGCGCATGAAATGGCGAATGCGCGGCATGATCAATGTGCGCCAGCGGCTGCCGTTGAAAATACCGTAATGGCCAACATTTTCCTGGAAATGGTGGAATTGTTTTTCCGCCGGCAATTTGGTGGCAATGACATGCGCCGCCGTGGTCTGGCCATGCGCGGAAATATCGTCCAGCTCGCCCTCAATGGTCAGCAGGGCGGTTTTGCGGATGGCGGACGGGTCGACTTTATGCACGCGACCGCTCAACGGGTCTTTCCACGTCATTTCGCCTTTGGGCAACGCATGTTTCTGGAACACGGTTTCCACGGTCTGCAGATAGAAATCCGCATCCATATCCATCACGGCCAGATATTCGTCATAGAAGTCACGGTGGCGTTCGGCGGATTCACCGTCGCCTTGGATCAGGTGGTTATAAAACTCCACATGCGATCCGACATGGCGGTCCAAATTCATCGACATGAATCCGCTCAGTTGCAAGAAGCCGGGGTAAACGCGGCGGTGCGCGCCGGGATAATAAAACGGGACCGGCGACACAACGGTTTTTTCAAACCAGCTTAACGGGCGTTCTTCGGCCAGTTCGGTGACGGCGGTTTTGGACACGCGTGTATCAATCGGCCCGCCCATCAACGTCATGCTCAGCGGTGTATTCGGATCTTCGTCAGCTTCCATCAATGCAATGGCGGCAAAGACGGGTACGGCGGGTTGGCACACGGCCACCACATGCACATCCGGCCCCAGCAGGGTCAGGAATTCGCGGACATAGGCAATATAACTGTCCAGATCAAAGCGCCCTTCGGTCAACGGCACTTGGCGCGCGTCCTTCCAGTCAGTGATATACACATCATGGTGTGGAAGCAGGGCCTCGACCGTACCACGCAGCAGGGTAGCGTAGTGGCCGGACATGGGCGCGACGATCAATACGCGCGGATCATTGCGGCGTTCCATGCGGCGGAAATGGATCAGGTTACAGAACGGGCGCTCGGACACGATGTGTTCCACCACATCGACCGTGCGGCCATCAATCTGGGTTGTTTTCAAACCAAATTCCGGTTTTGCAAATTTGCGTGTGGATCGCTCGAACAATTCCGCACCGGCGGCAATGGTCCGGCCCAGCGGGGTATAGGACAGCGGATTGTTGGGATTGGCCCATGCGTTACGGGTCATCTCTGCCGTCAGGCGGGCAGGGGTCATAAACGCATGATGAATATCGAACAGATGGTAAAGCACTCTTTTCACTCACACAATTTTGAACGCGTTGGACGTTACATTAGCACCATTGTACACCCAAAATCGTTAAATTATGCACCGCAACAAAAGATTTAGATTTTTTGTTCCAAATCATTGACATACAAAGATATTTTCTTTACATAAGCGCCTCTCTTGTTCGGGAAGGGGCCCCATGCTGTTTATTGGCGACTTGGTTATTGATTGTACCGCGCGCGTAACCGACGCCGATCTTGCACGCTGGGGGCTTGAAAAAGGCCGTCGCCAGACGGTGGATCCCGTCTTTATCAATGATCTGTTGTCCCAAATCGAAGACCGCAAATTCTGTGGCGGCGGGTCTACTGGAAATACGGCTTTTGCGTATGCCGGTATGGGCGGGCGGGGCACGTATCTGACCGCCATGGCGACGGATGATCACGCGGATGTTTTGCGCCGTGAAATGGAATCCGTCGGGCTGGATCTGATCATTGGCGGCGTGCCCGTCCCGGGATCGTACAGCAATATTTGTCTGTGTCTGGTGACGCCGGATGGCGAACGCACCATGTTGATGGGGTTGGAAACCTGTTTTTGCAGCACGGCCATGGTTGTCGATATGGTCGAAAAATCCACACATAATTCCGTGTTTATGACGGCGTATTCCGCGGCGGGATTTGGTATTGGCGGTTTTTGTGACATTGCAAAATCGGCCTTATATAACGGCAAGAAACTGTATATGTCGTTGTCCAATCCCACATTGGCCGCCGCCCATCGCGAAGCATGGATCGATCTGATCCGCGCCGGGGCATCTGTGTTTAGCAACCAGGGCGAATTTTCACCGTTGCTGGATGGTCAACCGCCGCAATCATTGCAGAGTTATTTGCGTGATGATGCCTTTGCCGTTGTCACGGATGGTGAAGATGGCGCGCATGTTGTCACCACGACCGATGTCATGCGTTTTGATGCGGTTCCTGTTGTGGATGTGCAAAACACCACAGGGGCAGGGGACCATTACGCGGCCGGATTTTTGTATGCGTTGTCCCGTGGATTGGGTCTGTCCGATTGTGCGACCTTTGCCGCCAATCTGGCCGCGCGTAAAGTGGCCGCCCCGGCCAGCCGCCTGGACCGTTCGGCCCTGACCGATTGCGCCGGGTTGGTTGCCGCTTAAATCAAATAAAACAAAGGCTTGATTGCGTTCCTGTTGGACCGTGCAGGTGCAGCAGGGCTTTTTCTTTAAACAGTCCAAACGCCGGATTAAACTCCCCTTCCGCTGAATGCGGGTACAATAATAAAGGGAGTTTCAAATCATGCTCATGCGCAAGCCAACCGATTATATCGACACCTATTACCGCGACACCATGCAGGGTGCGCGCGCCTATGACCCGTTGGTCGATAAAATTCAGGCCGATGTGTGCGTGATCGGTGGCGGTCTAGCGGGATTGAACACGGCGCTTGGTTTGGTTGAACGCGGGCGCGGGGCGGTGGTGATCGAAGCTGCACGGATTGGCTGGGGCGCATCGGGCCGCAATGGCGGGTTTGTGGCCAAGGGCTATGCCCGTGATTTGTCCAGCTTGAAAAAGAAAGTCGGGCTGGATCATGCCCGGGCGCTGGTCAATTTGACCAAAGACGCGCGCGCGATGATCAAACAACGCATCAATGATTTGAATATCCCGTGCGGTCCATTGCGCCCCGGTGTTCTGACCGTGTCATGGAAAGACAATCCCGATGCGGTGAAGGCCATCGTGGATGATATGAACGATTCATACGATCTGGGCTTTGAATTCTGGGGCACGGACAAGGTGCGCGAACAATGCCACACCGATAAATATTTCGACGGCGTGTATTCCCCCGGTGATTTTCAGTTCCATCCGCTGACCTATGTCCAAGGTTTGGCCAGCACGATTGTGTCCAAAGGCGGCCAGATTTACGAAGGGTCCAAAGCCACCAAAATCACCCAGATGCCATCAGGCCGCTGGCGTATCGAGGTGGGCAACGGCGGCGTGATTGAGGCCGAACACGTTGTCCTGTGCTGTTCTATCTATGTCAACGGGCTGGATAAACGTCTGCGCAACGCGGCGTTTCCGGTGCGCACCTATGTGATGGTGACGGAACCGGTTGATCCGGCGGATCTGAAAACCTCCATCGATACCGAACACGCCATTTATGATATGCGCTTCGCCAGCGATTATTACCGCGTTCTGCCCGATAACCGCATCATGTGGGGCGGGCGTGTCAGCGTGGGCCGTGACCCGGCGAAGATTGCCGAACTTCTGCACGGCGATATGCTGAAGGTCTATCCGCAATTGCGCGGCAAAGTGAAAACCGAATATGGCTGGTCGGGTGATCTCTGCTACGCTCCGCACAAAATGCCGCAAATCGGGCAACTGGCCCCGAATTACTGGTACGCCACCTGCTTCGGCGGCCACGGCCTGGCCCCGACCACGGTCGGCGGCGAAATGATTGCGGGGGCGATTGCGGACAAAGACGACCGCTACAAACTCTTCTCCCCCTTCGGCCTCAACTTCGCCGGCGGCCCATTGGCGCCGTATATTGCGCAAAGCGTGTACTGGTGGTGGCGCGCGCGGGATTATATTGGGGGTTAGGGCGTCGGCCATATTGATTGCAAAATTATTCGCAGGTATTCTTCTGAGGTGAAAATAAACCTCATCATTGTCGCCGCCTTGATTATCTGCTCCGTCGCTTTTGCTCTGGATCCGGTCGTAGAGCATGGGCGTGTTTTTATTCCTGACGATGTCTATGTTGGTAAAGATTGCGGATGTGAATGCATCGCCGACAGCCGTCCATGGTACAGCACCGTAAATTATTGGCGTTGGCTGTGGATGGTATCGATTCCTCTTCTTGTTTTTTCTATTAAACCCGATGCCTCAAAGTGGTTACGGGCGAGCCGGACAGTGGCTGCCGTCATACTTGGTTATGTGGTCATGAATCTGGCGATTCAGTTGTTTTGGGATATCGGAAACGGCCCTTTTGTGGTCGATGGAAACCCCAATACGCCATGGCAAAAAACATGGGACATTCCCAATTGTGCCGATATTGCGGACGGTGCCAGCATCGTTTCTACCCTCTTTTTCGGATGGCTTTACGCCATTATTTATACAGGCTGGTGGGATATGGTCTGGTATCAATATCATAAGCGCAGAACAAAAATGATTGACGATGGTTTTAAGCGTGACATTTGCAGTCAGGTTGTATTCGTGACGTCCAAGATTGTCACAATCTTGGTAATTCTGTTTATGATTCTTATCTTTTTTGCTGTCTGTGGCGCTTGGGTTTTTGAAAGAACGGGGTTGTTACAATGAGGCGGGCTATTTTTCGGAAAGACTTATTGTTCCTGCAATCTTTGTTGTCCACTGTCCTGTTGTAACAAAGGGATGTCCCATCAAGTCAGTTGTTAACAAGACTGCTCCGCCCAATAATGAGGGAGGTAATGTTGCGACCTTCGATGTTCCTAAAACAAGTTGCCGAACACTTAATGGATCTGTGAACTCATCATAGAATTCATATTCTGCCGTAGCGTTAATTGCTAAGATATTGTTTTTTCTGCTAACGGTTCCGGAGAAATGTCCGCTTATTGTTACTTTCCCAAGCGCATAAACGAGGTCCCTGAATTCGTAAGAATTATTCCAGGAACCTGAAAATGTGCCCGAACCTATGGTTTTGGCTTTATCCGCTATTTGGCTTTTGACGCGATCAAACATGAGCCTTTGTGCTTGTTGAATAACGGCCCCAAGCAAGCCCATTTCTGACAGTTCTGTGCTTTTGCCGAAGCCAAAATAAAAGTGCCATATGAACTCTACATTCCCCCAAGGTCTAGCATTGTCCTGAATGGTGCTTGTTACTGTTTGTGTCAATCCAAGGGAGTTTTGCGACTCAGCCCAACACCGGCAGTTAAAGTCTTCTCCTGGATCTGGTGAATCGCTCCATGCACGTTCGGTGCGGTTATAGGCGGCGTGGCTGGATCGGACTTTGTTATCCTCGACACTGCGCCAGATATAGGTCCCTTCTGGTTCTTTTGATATTTGGGCATTCAGGGACGCAATTGTTTCGTCATCAGGTTGGGCCGCGCCCGTTGCGGTTAACCCATGATCGCGTTGGAATTTCTTTAAGGCATCAAAAACCGTACGGTCCGCCATTCCGGTAATGCCGGTTTTTTCGTAAGGGGTGTAATATCCCAGACGGTTCAGTGCCTTTTTGATTTGGCGGGTGTCGAATTCATCCACTTTGCTGTTTGGTCTAAATGTTTTGTTCAGTTCGATTTTCATTAAAAGCCCCAGTTTTCAAAATTTCAACAAAAAGCCCCACAGCGCGGACGCATGTGGGGTGGTGACGGTTTGATTATACATGAAATAGGAATAAATTCCAGATCTTTTTTTGCCCGGTTTTGTCGCTTTCTTTGCCCGGACTTGATGCTAAACTCCACCCCATGACCGATCTTCTCGTTTACATCCATTCTTTGTTGTTCGATCCCACCCGCATCCCTCTGGCGATGGGGGCGATTATGACGGTGGGCATTTTTGGGGTGGCCACGGGGCCGATGCGGGGGAATGCGAACCCGTTATATTGGGCCGTTGTGAACGGGTTGTTTGGCGGGTTCGGGGCGCGGTTGGACCGGGTGCAGCGGACCCCGGCGGACCTGATGATGCGCGGGTTTTTTGTGACCGTTTTAGGGTTGGGCTTCTTCTATCTGTGCGCGCGGCTGGCGGCCAGCGCGGCGTTTTTCTATCCGGCGGCGGGGCTGACGGAAGTGGTGTTGCTGTCGCTGTGCCTGAGTGCGGGCACGATCTGGTATGCGCTGCTGAAGCTGTTTTTTGCGTTGAAGGATAAAAAGGTGGGCAAGGGGGCGTATTATACAATTGCGTCCTCCAGCCGTTGTGACCTTTCCGCCAGCGATGATTTTACGATCACCCGTGTGGGCATGGCGCTGGCCGCCCGGAATTTTGACAAGGGGCTGGTGGCTCCGGTGGTGTGGTATCTGATTGCCGGATTGCCGGGGGCGTTTATCTATACCGGGTTGGCCGCGCTGGCGTGGCGGTTTGGCAAGGATGGGTTCACCAAGGGGTTCGGGCGGTTGCCGTTGGCGCTGGAACGGCTGATGGGGTTTGTTCCGACCCTGCTGGCCGGGTTCTTGCTGGCCGCGGCCGGGCTGTTGACCCCGACCGGGGGCATGACCCGGGCCTTTATCGGGGTTTTTGGCACCGGAAAGGGGCGTGCGCCCTATGACCAGGGGGGGCAGCCGGTCACGGCCATGGCCTGGTCCCTGGGTGTCAGCCTGGGGGGGCCGAATCAAGATTTGGACGGGTCCGCTCTGCAACGGGCCTGGGTTGGGCCAGAGGGGGCCACCGCCCGGCTGGAGGCCAGCCATTTGCGGCGGGCTATCTATCTGCATTTAATGGCGGTTTTACTGCTGTTGGCGGCCCTGGGCGGGGGGCTGTTCTGGGGGCATATCGGGGGGTAAAACCCGGCCTGTTAAAAGTCAGAGGAAACGCTTGACTTCCCCCGGATTCATCGACTATTGTCCGCACCTGTTTTGGAAAACCAGTAAAACTACAGGATTTATGCCATGAGCCGCCGCTGCACCGTTACCGGAAAAGGCGTTATGACCGGGAACAACGTTTCCCACGCTAAAAACCGCACCCGCCGCCGTTTCTTGCCGAGCGTTAAGCGCACTGGCATGTTCAGCGACATTCTGGGTCGCTTTGTTGATGTGAAACTGTCCGTCAACGGTATCCGTACGATCGAACATAATGGCGGTCTGGATGCTTACCTGCTGGACACCGCGAAGACGAAGCTGGACCCGAAACTGCGCGCTTATCGCCGCACGTTGGACAAAAAAGTCTCCGACGGCGCTGTAAGCCCGGTGAAGTTCGAGAAGAAAGCCATGCCGAAGGGCAAAAAGGGCAACATCTCGGCACGTCTGCTGAAGAAAAAAGCTGCGAAAGCTGCTGCCGCGAAATAATTATTGGGCCGACCGGTCCAATTGAATAAAAAGCCCCCGTCACGGGGGCTTTTGTTTTGCGGTTAAGTTTGCAAGCCAATGCGGATGGCCTTATAAAACAAGGCTGATTTCCAACCAAGGCATAAGAGATAAATAATCATGGCAAAAGCAACTTTGTACAAATCACTGGTCGCGGCGTTTGCTGTTGTAAATGCAATCACATTCGCGGATAGCGCCATTATCGCGCACACGGTTCACAGCGGCCCACACGCACCGGATGTCCGTTTTGACCAAGTCGGTGTGCAGGCGGGCATGACGCCATTGATGAATATGTATCAGTGGACGGCGAAAGATCTTGATGATCGCTCCCTGACCGCGCGCGCACCGCTCAGCTATATCGCCGCCGCATCGGGCGCGGTTTTGCCGCCGGTGCTGGATGGTGTTGTTGGGCTGGCTGTGTCGACGCTGGGCGCACCGGGCACGGTGGTCGGGCATTGGACGGGTGTTGCGACGGGCAAAACCGTTGCATCCGTATCCGGCGCGAAGACACAGGCCGAAAAAGCGGTGGCCGACCGGTTCAAGGCCAATATGAACCAGTTTCCTAATCTCTAATCCGAAAGAAACGCGTACCCTATGCTGACTTATCCGAATTTCGCTTTTGATGTTTTGCATCGTGATCAAAACGGTACGCGGGCGCGTATCGGGCGTCTGGTGACGCCACATGGTACGATCGAAACGCCGAACTACATTTTCTGCGGCACCAAGGGCGCAATTAAAAACCTGTCCCCGATGCAGATGCGCGAGGCGGGTGCGGATATTATTCTGGGCAACACCTATCACCTGATGATCCAGCCGGGCGCGGATTTGATTGAACGGATGGGCGGCTTGCATGAATTTAACCGTTGGGATGGTCCGATGATGACCGACTCCGGCGGGTTCCAGATTTTCTCCATGGGGCATGGCGGCGTTGCCGATGAAATCAAGGGGCGCAGCAATAACAAGGGCCGCGGCAAATCCCTGCTGGAAATCTCGGAAGAGGGCGCGCGTTTCAAATCTTACTGGGATGGCAGCATTCTGAACCTGACGCCGGAGGAATCCATTTCCATCCAGCGTAAAGTGGGTGCGGATTTGATTTATCAATTCGACGAATGCACCGCGTACCACGTTGAACGGTCCTACACCGAAGAATCCATGTACCGGTCCCATCGTTGGGGGGAACGATCCATCGCCGAATTCGAACGCGGCCATGACGGGCGGCAAGCCTTGTACGGTATTGTCCAAGGTGGCGTGTACAAAGATTTGCGTGATATCAGTTGCGAATGGACGGCGGAAAAACCGTTCTTTGGCACCGCTATTGGCGGGTGCCTGGGTGGATCAACCGAAGAATTTTACGAGATCACCGGATGGTGTGTTGAAAAAATCCATCCGGACCGTCCGGTCCACCTGCTGGGCATTGGCGCAATCCGCGATATCTTTACCTGCGTTCGTCTGGGTATTGATACGTTCGATTGCGTGTCCCCGACCCGGATCGCCCGCCATGGCTGGGCATTGACCAAAGGGGGCTCGGGCCGCATGAACCTGCGTAATGCCCAGTACCGTGAGGACAAGGAACCTCTGGACGCCTCGCTCGGTATTCCGGCCAGCGCACATTTCTCGCGCGCCTATATCCATCACTTGCTGAAGGCGGGTGAATTGCTGGCCAGCCAGTTGATCGCCCAGCATAACGTGGCGGTGATGACCCGTTTGATGCGCGAAATCCGCGCCGCCATCAAAAACGGCACGCTGGATTCGCTGGAACGTGAATGGATTGAAGATTAAATTTTCCCGTCATCCCGGCGAAGGCCGGGATCTTCCAGCCATAATCGACGAAGACCCCGGCTTTCGCCGGGGTGACGTTATGGGGTTATATTTTCAAGATTATGCCGGGCCGCCAGCCTTTAATGTAGGGTGGGCTTGCACCGCTGCACGGGGCTGATGCGTAAACAGCGCATTCAAATCGTCAAGAATGTCGCGGGTCAGGTCCAGATGTTCGTTGCTGTATCCTGAATCCATTGTGCCCGTTCGTTTGACAGAATGGATTTTATCCTTGAAATTCTCGCCGTTCGCCAGCCGGGCAAATTGTTCAATATTGTTGCAGGCGTTAGCGTGCTTCTTCTCCAGGTCGTCCTGAACAATCGTAATGATGTGTTTTAAATCGTTCAGGGGCAGGTGGCGTTGAGAATCCAGCGTGTAACTGCCCAACCGCTCCATCAACCCGTCGTCCAGTTTGACAATGTCTTTATTGCTCAAATCGTCATACAGGCTTTGGATGCTGGAAAACAAAGACGGTGGCAAAATGGCGTATCCGAATGGATTTTCCAGTTTTTCCGCCACCGCAGGGATGGTTGAAATGATCCGGTCAATCCGGTTGGTCACAATTTTGTAGGCTTCTAATTTTTCCTTGGCGGCGGCCAACGGCGATTGGCCGTTGCATTGCCATTCCATCATGTCACGCACATTCGTGCGGCGCATTTTTTCGGTGACATCGGCCAGGTCGGCGGCCGCGATATCGTATTCCTTGCGGTAATCATTTTGCACGGATTCGACCGTGGCCAACATGCGCGTCAATGATTGCGGCGTGCAAGGGTTGTGCAGGTCACGCCAGAAGCTGTCGGCAACCTTGTTTTTCTTGTCGAATGACATGGTGTTACCGGGGACGAAGCGTTTATGGCTCAACGCATCCCAATAAAAAGCGGTCAGATCCTCTTTCAATGAGGCAGGAATCTCGACGCTATAGACTTGCGGCACTTTCCGTGCACGGGCGGCCAGATCGAATACATTGCGCGGTGTCTCGGTCATCGTGGGTCTACTCCTGTTTCGGTTTTTTTATTGGGATGCACAAATGGGCGTACATCCCCTTTTGGTTTTTGTTGGATTAGCCGGGACAAATCGTCCTGGATGCAGTCAATCAGGTTTATGGCTTCGTCATTGTTGCAGGCCACGTAATATCCGCGCGCTTTGCCAACAATGTTATGCAGATCGCTGAACAAAACCGGCGCGTTGAAATCGTAAACATAGTTGGACAGGCGCGCGCGTTGCTCCACATCAAACCCATCGGATTCAAATGCATCGCGGTTGAGAACATGGTCGGCCAGAATAAATTCATAGAGATGTTTCAAACCCTGCCGCACTTCATCGGGCAGGGGGGTGGCGGCCTGGGCTGGTTTTTTCCCGGCGGCTACAGCAATATCAAAGACGTTACGCGGTTTTTGATCCATGGCGTTATAGAACCATAATTTTTACGCAGTTCGCAATAATCTTTTTCATAATATTGTGCTGTCATGCACAGGAACCGCGAAAATCCGCCATTTTAGGGAATAATCCTGATTTTGCCGGGCGTTAACCAATCAGGGGTAAAATCCCGGTATAGTGAAGAAACGGGGTTTAGCCCGTTCTTTTTAAACGCACTTTTCGGATTTATCCACGCATGACGGCACCAACCGACACATCGCAGGACCATGTTTCTGAATCCCACATGCTGGCCCCCATTCTGGACCAGTATGCGGAATGGTTTGGCCGTGTTCTGCGTCATGCGTTTTACGTGCAGGCTGTCGGCCCTTTGAATGGCCCGCCGCCAGCCAGTTTTGGTGAATGGGTGGCCCAGGCCGATCCCGATATGGCCGAGGCCATGAACCGTCTGCACACCGATATGGAGACCGCCGCCCAGGCCGTGTTGATGGGCGCGCCGTCACCCGACATGGCGGCGTTTGATGCGTTTGTGCAATTGTATGAGGAATTCGTCCTGCGCATTCATCGTCTGGAACGCGATAGTTTGTTGCAGGATAGTGGCGTCGATCTGCTGACCGGTTTGCGGTCGCGCAAGATGATGATGCCCGATCTGGACCGCGAAATGGAACGCCGTGCGCGGCGGGGGCAACCGTTCTGCCTGGCGTTGGTCCGTATTGACCATTTCGATGTCATGCAGAAATCATTGGACAAAGCGGCGCTGGATCACGTTTTGCAACGCGTATCCGCCATGATCAAAAAAACCATCCGGTCGTTTGATGATGCGTATCGTCTGGATAACGGCGAATTTATGATGAGCCTGAAACAGGCGGACAGCGCCGGTGGGGCCGCGGGCATCAACCGTCTGCGCCGTTTCATGGAGGAAGAAGATCTGCGCGTACCCATGAAGGGGCGCAATGTCAGTGTTACCTTGTCCTGCTGTGTCGGTGAACCGCAGCCCGGTGATGATCTGGATGCGTTGATGGATCACATGCGTGACGATCTGGAACGATTTGGGACGGAACGGAATACCGCTGTCGAATATGTCGATATCAGCCCGCTGGAACGCTTTGTCCACGCTATGGATGAACCCACCATGGATAAACCCAAGGGTGATGGTGGGGCGCATTGATGAGTCATACCCCCGTTGATCACGCCGCCCTGTTTCAGGCGATGCCCGTGCCGCGTTTTGTGGTCGATGTGGCGTCGGCACCGCGCTATGTGATCGTCGATGCCAATGGAAAGGCTCTGGAATATTTCAACCGTCTGGAACGTGAAGTGGTCAACGTGGCGCTCCAGGATGTGATGGATGCCGCGCCATATCGCTATTTCGAACAATCTTTTGAAGTGGCGCTGAAGCAGAAGAAAGCCGTATCCATTCAAACCGTGCCCGATTTCCCCGGTGGTTTGCGCGTTCATGGGTTCTGGATCAATCCGATTTTAAACGAAAAACGCGAAGTCACCTTTCTGGATGTGATCGCCCAGCCCGTCGCCGTGACACCGTCCAGTCTGCAACGCGAGCGCGATGACGCCATTTCATTGCTGACATCCGTGTTTGATGTCAGTGAAGTGGGCATTATTGTTACCGATCAAAACCAGCGTATTGTCCGCGTGAATGACAGTTTCGTGCGTATTTATGGCTGGAACCGGAACGAACTGGTGGGGCATTTGTTTGTTGAACTGGTGTCCCCGGATGAACGGGAGCAGGCCAAAAAGTCCCACGATGAATTCACCAAAAGCGGGATCCGCAGCAGCGGTGAAATGAAAATAATGCGCAAGGACGGGGGCGTGGCCAACGTCTTGTTCACCACCGCCGCGCTGGAATTGTCCAACGGACGTCGGTTTCAGGTGACAACCATTATGGACATTACGCTGCGCAAGCAGATGGAAATGACCCTGCGCGTGGCCAAGGAACAGGCCGACGCCGCCAACCACGCAAAATCCAGCTTCCTTGCGAATATGAGCCACGAGCTGCGCACGCCGCTGAACGCCATCATTGGCTTTTCGGAATTGATGCAGAACGAAACGTTCGGCCCGCTGGGGCAGCCGAAATATCTTGAATATCTGGGTGATATTCACTTAAGCGCCCGCCACCTGCTGGAAATCATCAACGAAGTTTTGGACATGTCCAAGATCGAAGCAGGCCGCGTCGAGTTGGACGAGGACATTTTCGATGTCGGCCAGTTGATGCAGGCGGTCGCCCGCATGATGGATTCCCGCGCGTTCAGCGGTGGGATCAAGATTGTGCAGGATATTCAATCCGACCTGCCGCCATTGTTCGCGGACCCGCGCCTGATGCGACAGGTGTTGATCAATCTGGCGGGCAATGCCGTAAAATTCTCCAACACGGGTGGCACCATCCACATGCGGGCGAATATGCAGCCGGATGGGTGCATGCGTATCGTTGTGGCGGACGAAGGGGTCGGTATCCCTAAGGATCGCATCCACGAAGCCCTCGAACCCTTTGGGCAGGTGCACCAGCCTGTGGAAACCAAGGGCCTGCAGGGCACGGGCCTGGGCCTGCCGCTGGCCAAGGCCATGGTGGAAATGCATGGCGGAACGTTGGGCCTTGAATCCGACCTGGGGCAGGGCACAATCGTCACCATCGACATGCCCGCCGTGCGCGTGGTCGGCAGCCCGGATTGGCAGAAATATCAGGCCAAAACCGCGGAAAAAGCCCTCTAAACCTGTTGCGCCGCAGCGGTTGGGGGCCTAAACTGCCCCTCAACCACAGGATTGAAGCAGGAGGGATTGAGGGATGAGCCATCACGAACATCATAAAGGCTCCCGTTCTCTGGAAGAGCGCTGCGCCGCCGCCGGGTTGAAAATGACCGGGCAACGCAAGGTTATTCTGAAAGTGCTGGACGATGCCGAAGATCACCCGTCGGTCGAGGTCGTATATGACCGCGCCCGTGCCATCGACCCGTCGATCAGCATGGCCACCGTGTATCGCACGCTGAACCTGCTGGACGAGCTGGAGCTGGTCACGCGCCACGATTTCAACGAAAAATTCTCCCGCTACGAAGTCAACATGGACCACCACCACCACTTGATCGACGTTGAAAGCGGCGAGGTGATTGAGTTCCAGAACGACGAAATCGAAGCCATGAAGCGCGATATCGCCGAAAAACTGGGCTATGAACTGGTTGAATGCCGTTTGGAGCTGTATGGCCGGAAAATCAAAAAAACCGGGTCCATGAATTAAGCATGGCCGACGATCGCCTGCCCACCTGGCTCTATCTCGAAGGCCATTTGAAAACGCTGGACCAGCAGGCGGTCTATTACTACATCCACCAGCGCGGGGCCCCGGCCTCGGGCCTGATCCTCTTGAAAATCAACCCTTTGGATGGCACGGCCCTGTTGCTGACCCAGCAACGGGATCTGGACGGGGTCATGGGCTGGATGCGCCTGATGAAGGGCGAGGCCGTGCCGGATGCCGAGGCCGACGCGTATATCCGCCGGGCCATGGACCGTGACCCCGACCTCTGGGTCATTGAAATTGAGGACAAAAACAAGAAAAATCCCTTTGAAGGAAAGGTCTTTTGAGGGTATTGTGCCGTCCGCCGCAATGCACAATAACTTGATTAAGAGGTCCCGTTTCCATGTTCCTGTCCAAAATCTCCGTTGGTCCGAATGCCCCGGAAGAAATCCATGTCGTTATCGAAAACCCGCTGGGCGGCGTCCCGGTGAAATACGAACTGGATAAGGAAAGCGGCATGATGTTCGTGGACCGCTTCCTGCACACAGCCATGTACTATCCCGGCAACTATGGTTTCATTCCGCACACGCTGTCCGGCGATGGCGACCCGGTTGACGTGATGGTGATTGGCCGCACGCCGGTCATGCCGGGCGCGGTGATGGTATGCCGCCCGGTTGGCGTGATGCTGATGGAAGACAATAACGGTCAGGATGAAAAAATCATCGCCGTGCCGGTGCCGAAACTGCACCCGTACCACGACAATATCGAAGACCTGACCGACATTCGCCCGATCCTGCGTGAACAGATCGAACATTTCTTTGCCCACTACAAAGATCTGGAGCCGGGCAAATGGGTGAAAACCAATGGGTGGGGCGATGCCGAAATGGCGAAGAAAATGATCGTCGAGGGCATCGAGCGCGCGAAGAAAGACAAGGCCGCTTAATTAAACGAACAACAGGGCTGCCAGCGTTACAAGCGCGGGCAGTCCCTGAATAAAGAAGATCCGTCGGTTCACCGAATACCCGCCATACGCCCCGGCCACAGCCACACAGGTCAGGAAGAACAGGGCGATTTGGTGCCCGGTTTCCGGGACGGGATGGGCCACCGCCCAGATCAATCCCGCCGCCAGAAACGCATTATACAGCCCCTGATTGGCGGCCAGCGTTGCGGTTTTGGCCGCAAAATCCTCATCCATCCGAAATGTTTTCCGCCCCAGTGGCTTGGTCCACAGGACCATCTCCAGCACGCAGAAATAAACGTGCAGGGCGGCGATGATCAGGATGAGGATGGTGGTCAGAAGGCTTATCATTCGTGAATTTTAGCATGCCAACCATAAGCCGTCACCCCGGCGCATGCCGGGGTCTTCGTCCATAATGGCTGGAAGATCCCGGCTTTTGCCGGGATGACGGTGGGGGAAAAGAAGGCTGAAATCCTTGGCTTTTTTCCATTCCAATGCTAAAAACCCCGCCATGACCAGCTTGAAACAGGAAATTGACCAACGCCGCACTTTCGCGATCATCGCGCACCCGGACGCCGGTAAAACGACGTTGACGGAAAAATTGCTGTTGTTCGGGGGTGCCATTCAGATGGCCGGGATGGTCAAGGCCAAGGGCGACCGCCGCCGCGCACGATCCGACTGGATGAAAGTGGAACAGGAACGCGGTATTTCCGTCGCGTCATCCGTGATGACGTTCGACTACGCCGGAAATACGTTCAACCTGCTGGATACGCCGGGCCACGAAGATTTCTCCGAAGATACATACCGCACGCTGTCCGCGGTGGATTCCGCCATTATGGTTTTGGACGCGGCCAAGGGCATTGAATCGCAGACATTGAAATTGTTCGAAGTCTGCCGCATGCGCGACATTCCCATCATCACCTTCATCAACAAGCTGGACCGTGATGGACAGGACCCGTTCGACCTGTTGGATGAAGTTGAAAGCCGCCTGGCGCTGGATGTTGTTCCGGCCAGCTGGCCGATCGGCATGGGTCGTGATTTCAAAGGGTGTTACGACTTGTTTAATGACACGCTGGTGCTGTTTGATCGCAGCAAGGGCGAAGAATTGCTGGCCAGCATTGAATGCTCCGGCCTCGATGATCCGAAGCTGGACCAGATGTTGCCCGCCGAGCAACTGGCGAAATTGCGCGAAGATGTTGAAATGATCCGTGGTGTGTACCCGGAATTCAACCATCAATCCTATCTGGAAGGGCACATGACGCCGGTGTTCTTCGGATCCGCCGTCAATAACTTCGGTGTGCGCGAATTGTTGCAGGGGATCGGTAAATACGCGCCCAGCCCGCGCCCGACCAAAACATTGCAACGGGAAATCAAGCCGGATGAGAACAAGGTCACGGCCTTCGTCTTTAAAATTCAGGCCAACATGGACCCGAAACACCGTGACCGCATCGCCTTTGCGCGGATCTGTTCCGGCAAGTTTAAAAAGGGCATGAAGCTGACCCATGTGCGCCACGGCAAGCAATTGGTCATTCATAACCCGTTGATGTTCTTTGCTCAGGATCGCGAAACGGTGGAAGAAGCCTTCGCTGGCGACATTATCGGCATTCCGAACCATGGCAATATGCGCATTGGCGATGCCTTGACCGAGGGTGAAACGTTGACCTTTACCGGTATTCCCAGCTTTGCGCCGGAATTGTTGCAACGGGCCCGGGCCGATGATCCGCTGAAGGCGAAACATTTGTCCGCCGCACTGGAACAATTGGCGGAGGAGGGCGTCGCCCGTATCTTCAAACCCGCCATCGATCCGAACTGGATCGTGGGGGTTGTCGGTGCGTTGCAGTTTGATGTTCTGATGGACCGCATCCGCAGCGAATATAACATTCCGGTGAAGTTCGAGCAGGTCGAGGTCTATGCCGCCCGTTGGGTTAGCTGTGACGATCCGGCCGAGATGAAGAAATTCGTTGATACGATGGGCAGCGCCGTGGCCAACGACCATGACGGCGACCCGGTCTTCCTGGCCCGCAATTCATGGCATTTGAATGATACGAAGGACAAGTTTCCGAAGATCGAATTCAAAGCGACGAAGTAACAATATAAAAAACCCCGCCGAAGCGGGGTTTTTTATTGCTTATGCCGGGTTCAGCCCAAAACGCAACGCCTTGTAAACCTTGGCGATGGTTGGGTGGTTGTTCATGAATTCAATCTTGCGGTCCTGATTGCCATACGCAAACCCGTAATATTCGTGTTTGATAATGTCGTTCAGGTTATGGCGTGTTGCATTCGGGGCTGCGTGTGGCAACAGGTGGATTTCGCGTTCCACCGGGCTTACGCCACTGATCAATCCGCAATCCATGAAGATGGAAAACCCTTGTGCCGATGTGCACGCGGACAGGGCCGTGCGGATCTGGCTTTGCAATGCCCACATTTCCATTTCATCCCGTTCGTGCAGGCATCCGGTAAACCCGGCCTGGCCGACGGTGGTGATCACCATGTGGTTCGGGACAATCGCGTCTTTGGATGCCTCGCGGTAGCATCGTGCATTCTGGCCAAAGGTGAACAGCAATTCACGTTTTTTGTTTTCGGGCATAAAGCCTTTCAACGGGCCGTACATGTCGCCCTTAACGGCGCTCAGGAACGTTGTGCCGGGCATGCGTTTATTCATGTCGATGATATTGATGCGCACGTTCGGTTCGGTCTGCCCGGCGGCGGCGCCATCAACGGCGGAGATCAGGATGCGCGAGGAATCGCCTTCGAAATACATATCGTCGCGAATGCGCATGGCACGGGCCCACAAATCGGCTTCAGCTTGGGGTGAAACCTGATCCAGCCGCGTGATATTCGGGGTCGCAATGGTCACAAAAGAATGACCGTTGAAATTTTTGTTCAGTGTGCCCATGCCCGTCGTCCTGTTCTTGGTGATTTGAATTGCGGGGTGGTTATAGCGTGGAGAGGGTGCTCAGGTCAAAATTGACATTGTTGCAACGCAACATGCTTTACACCCCTGCGGGTCCGGTTATAGTCCGGGACAAGTTTGAACAGGGCCGAGGGGACAATGGGACCAGACATTCAAATTATTCGTGATGCAGATACGCCGTTTGGTCTGTTTTACCGCGACCCGTCACGGGCGCAGGCATTGGTCGATATGTGCCGGAAGTTTTACGGCGGCACCATGCTGGATGCGGGTGGCTATATGGCGCGCCGATGGTGGGAACGCAATCGCCATGAACCGTATGGCGATGAAGTGGCCAGTGTTGCCCGGCTTCTGGGGGATGATGCCGTTTATGCTTTGAACCTGTCCTATGAATGGGGTTGCACCACCGCCTTTAATAAAACCGCATCATCCAAAACGCAGGGCGTCACGATGTTCCGCGCCATGGATTGGGCGTTGGACGGTTTGGGGGACAAATTGGTTCTGGCCCGTATGGTTGGGGGCGCGGGTTTATATTGGGCCATGACATACCCCGGTTATATCGGTGTTTTGCAAGGCATGGCCCCCAAACGTTTTTCCATGGCCATCAATCAGGCACCGGCCCCGGACCGTGGGTTGGGGCGTGTTTTCAATCTGGCGGCGGATAAAATCGCAACATATCGCAGCCGGACTTTGCCGCCCTCATTTCTGCTGCGCCGTGTTTTTGAACAATGCGCGACGTTTAACGAAGCCGTGACCATGCTGTGTAGAACGCCAATCTCCACGCCGGCCATCTTCTCAATTGTCGGCGTTGATGCGCGTGATCATTGCATTATTGAACGCAGCCGGACGCGCGCCGTTCCAAATTACAACACAATGTGTGTTGGCAATGAATGGCTGTTCCCCGGATGGAAGGGCGTCGCCAACCAAACGGACAGCAAAGCCCGCGTGGCGCAAATGTCATCGGGGCTTGGCACGTATAAAGGGCATTTTGATTGGCTGAATGCGCCTGTCTTATGTGATCGCACCCGTTTGGCGTTCGAGGCCAATGCCAAAACCGGGCAATTGGTGGTGCAGGGGTTTGAAGGCGGCCGGGCTGTGACCCGACCGCGATATATTCACTGCATGCTGTAATAACGAAAAAGGGCCGGAAAAACCGGCCCTGTTCTTATTTGTTCTTCATCAAGCCTTAGTGGCGCGCCGGAAACCCGAAACGATTGCGCGGGCTGGTATCCGGTGTCGGGCTTTCCGTCGTGGCGCGCGGCGGGGCGTACCCACGGGCGGCCAGCTCCAGAACTTGCAGTTCTTTCAGGCGTTGACGGTCGGCTTTGCTGAGATCGTTAAATTCGTTGGTTGGCATGGCTTTGGTTCCCTTGTGAAATCGTCGTTCTTTGTGAAACGGAATTCTTATTGTTTATTCTCTATTAATGACGCTGAAATGGTTAAAACGGGCTTAAGGCGGGGCCATTTCGCGTCAAAATTATGACGCCGGATCAAAATCTTATGCCGCGCCGCAAAATAATCCTATATAATTAGTACTATAATAGTCCTGTATTGAGGGAAAAACCTTGAAAAACGGGTTAAAGACTGGCATTGAATGCGGACCTTATCAGTCCGATTTGGGGTTTTTGGGAAATGATCCGTCTGTCGCGCTTTACCGATTATGCCGTTTTGATGCTGGCCGAACTGGCCCGCGATGAAGCCGCGCGCGCGTCCGCCGCCGATCTGGCCACACGCACCAATCTGGCTGAACCGACGGTGGCGAAGATTTTGAAAATTCTGAACCGCGCCGGGTTGGTCGTGTCCACACGCGGGGCCACGGGCGGGTATATGATTGCCCGGCCCGCGCACGCCATGACCGTGGCCGATATTATCACCGCGGTGGAAGGGCCCGTGGCCATTACCGCCTGCGCCGATGGGCATGATGATGATTGTTCATTGTCCGGTATATGCGCAATGAATGGCCGTTGGGGCGAGGTCAATGCCGCCGTGCGTGGCGCATTGGAATCCGTCACATTGGCCGACATGATGAATAAGAAAAGTGCCGTGCGCGCAGGTGTGCCTGCGCAACAGCAGGTTATGGAGTAAGAGACAATGTCATCCATCACGCAAGACACCATCGATACCGTCAAATCCCTGAGCCACCAATACGAAGCCGGGTTCGTGACGGATATTGAATCGGAGAAGGCGCCAAAGGGCCTGAGCGAAGACACCGTGCGCTTTATCAGCGCGAAGAAGGGCGAGCCGGAATGGCTGTTGGAATGGCGTTTAAAGGCGTTCCGCCACTGGCAAAAAATGCCGGAGCCGAAATGGGCGAAGGTTGATTTCCCAGAATTTGATTATCAGGATGCGTATTACTATTCCGCCCCGAAAACGGCGGATGATCGCCCGAAATCGCTGGACGAAGTTGATCCAAAATTGTTGGAAACCTATGCGAAGCTGGGTATCCCGCTGCGTGAACAGGAAATGCTGGCGGGCGTGGCTGTGGATGCCGTGTTTGACTCCGTGTCTGTGGCCACCACATTCCGTGGCAAGTTGAAGGAAGTCGGCGTTATTTTCTGCTCCATCTCCGAAGCGGTGAAGGAATATCCCGAACTGGTGCAAAAATATATGGGGTCGGTGGTGCCGATTTCCGACAACAAACACGCCTGTTTGAATTCCGCCGTGTTTACGGATGGATCGTTCGTTTACATTCCGCCCGGTGTGCGGTGTCCGATGGAACTGTCCACCTATTTCCGCATCAACGAAATGAACACGGGGCAATTTGAACGCACGTTGATTATTGCGGATAAGGGCGCGTATGTGAGCTATCTTGAGGGCTGCACCGCCCCGATGCGCGACACCAACCAATTGCACGCCGCCGTGGTCGAATTGATCGCGCACGAAGATGCCGAAATCAAATATTCCACGGTCCAAAACTGGTACCCGGGCGATGAGGAAGGAAAGGGCGGTATCTATAACTTCGTCACCAAACGTGGCCTGTGCGAAGGGGCCAATTCCAAAATTTCATGGACGCAAGTGGAAACGGGTTCCGCCATCACTTGGAAATACCCGTCCTGCGTGCTGAAGGGCGATAACAGCCAAGGCGAATTCTACTCCGTCGCCATCACCAACAATTACCAGCAAGCCGACACCGGCACGAAAATGATCCATATCGGCCGCAACACGAAAAGCCGGATCATTGCGAAAACGATTTCGGCAGGTAAATCCGATTCCACCTATCGCGGCTTGGTCAAAGTGATGCCAAAAGCCGAAGGCGCCCGCAACTTCACCCAATGCGACAGCCTTCTGATCGGCGACCAATGCGGCGCGCACACCGTTCCGTATGTCGAAAGCCGTAACCCCAAAGCCCATTTGGAACACGAAGCCACAACCAGCAAGATTTCCGAAGACCAATTGTTTTACTGCCAACAACGCGGATTGAGCGAGGAAGAAGCCGTGGCGTTAATCGTCAACGGATTCTGCCGCGAAGTATTGCAGAATTTGCCGATGGAATTTGCTGTTGAGGCGCAAAAGCTGGTAGCGATTTCGCTGGAGGGGAGTGTCGGGTAATGAAAAGAAAAATCACTTTTCTAAACGTTTGGGATGCAGTGTCGGTTGCGTCGTTCTTTCTTTTTGTGAGCGCAACGTTCCTTTATTTCTATTTATCTAAGGTGGATTATTGTGGTTCTTACGGGTTAAGCGGGTTCTTTTCCCTTAATTGCCACAATGTATTTTTGTCATTTGTTCTTTCGACGTTCAGTGCATTTGGAATAATCCATGCTGTTGCTTTTGGGCTTATGGTGAATATTCTTTTGGCTGTAGTTTGTATCTTTCTCTATATGAGTTATTTATTTTTGGCTTTTAGGGGGCTCGGTATTCTCTTTCTGTCTATTATTAAGCTTGTTTCACGAATTTTGTTTAGAAATAGACATGCGAAATACAATTGGAATGAAACGGTGAATGAAAATGTTACAAATTAAAAACCTCCACGCCAATATCGATGGCAAAGAAATTCTGAAAGGCCTGTCGCTGGACATTCCGGCGGGGGAGGTTCATGCCATTATGGGGCCGAACGGGGCGGGGAAATCGACCCTGTCTTACATTCTGGCCGGGCGAGAGGAGTATGAAGTCACCGAAGGTGAAATCATTTTCAATGGCGTAAACATGCTGGACCTGGCCCCGGAAGAACGCGCCGCCGCTGGTCTGTTTCTGGCGTTTCAATACCCGGTCGAAATTCCGGGTGTGCAGATGACCAATTTCATGAAAACCGCCCTGAACGCCATCCGCAAGCAACGCGGCGAGGCGGAATTGGACGCGCTGGATTTCCTGAAATTACTGAAAGCCAAGCAAAAAGATCTGGGGATCAGCGATGACATGCTGAAACGCCCGGTGAATGTCGGTTTTTCGGGTGGCGAGAAAAAACGGAACGAAGTGTTGCAAATGGCGATGCTGAACCCGTCCTTCGCCGTTTTGGATGAAACGGATTCCGGTTTGGATATTGATGCCCTGCGCATCGTGGCCGATGGCGTAAACCGCCTGCGCGCGCCGGAACGGTCATTCCTGGTGATTACGCACTATCAACGCCTGCTGGATTATATCGTGCCCGACCATGTGCATGTTCTGGCCAACGGAAAAATCGTAAAATCCGGCGGCCCGGACCTGGCCAAGGAACTGGAAGCCAAAGGCTACGCCGATTTTATGGGAGAGGCGGCATAACATGACCGCGCAAACCGCAACCATCACGACCCTTGAACCGCGCACGCCGTACCAGCCGGAAACGGCGAACGGGGTGCTGGCCGCGTATGATGGTTTTTCCGATACGCTGTTGCATGAACCGGACTGGCTGGCTGCATGCCGTGATAAATCGCGTGAGGTTGTGGCCCGTCGTGGGTTGCCGACCGCGAAGCTGGAAGGGTGGAAATACACCAACATCCTGCCGCTCGTGAAAACGATCAACCAATCCGGAACGGTAAAAATCACCCATAAAGAAGGCCATGGCATTGCGGTGCATTCACTGGCCGGGATGCTGGGCGAGGAGTGGGTGCAAAAAGCCATTACCGCGCCATTGTCCGATAAAGAATACAACACCGAAAACACGTTGTGGCATTTGGGCAATCTGTTCATGCGCGATGGGTTGGTGATTGATGTGCCGGCGAACACCGAAGCCAAAACACCGCTGGATTTAACCATGGTGGCCGATGGTGGATTGGCCAATGCGCGGTTGATTATCCGTTTGGGCGCGAATGCGCGTTTGACGGTGATTGAACACCATAACGGCGCGGGTTCATATTGGAAAAATATCCAGACGCAAATCATTCTGGCCGATGGCGCGCATTTAACCCATGTGCGGTATCAGGAAGACAGTGAACAATCCATCCACACCCAATTGACCCATACGGTTTTGGGCAAGGATTCCGGGTATGAAGGCATTGTTTTTTCAACCGGTTCCCGCCTGTTCCGCAATCAATTGCACGGCGTGATGAACGGGGCCGGGGCGGTGTGTTCGCTCAGCGCCGTTAATTTGCTGACCGGGCAACAACATGGTGACACCACCATTCTGGTCGATCACATGGCCCCGAATGGCAATTCGAACCAGAATATCCGCACCGTTCTGGACGGCACGGCCCATGGCGTGTTCCAGGGCAAGGTGCATGTGCACCAACCGGCGCAAAAAACCGACGGGTACCAATTGTCCAAATCCCTGATCCTGAACGAAGGGGCGGAGATGGACACGAAACCGGAATTGGAAATTTACGCCGACGATGTGAAATGCTCGCACGGCGCGACCACCGGGCAATTGGACGAAGGGCCGCTGTTCTATATGCGTGCCCGCGGCATCCCGGAGGCGCAGGCCCGCGCTTTGTTGATCGAATCGTTCGTGGATGAAGCCTTCGACCGTGTGGCCGATGAAACCATTCAATCCGTGTTGAAAGACAAGGTGAAAGCATGGCTGGCGTCGTAAAAATGCCATCGCAGAATGATTTTGCACGGTACCGGGATGATTTCCCGGTGCTGGCCCGACCCATGAACGGCCAAAAATTGGCCTACATGGACACGGCGTCCAGCGCGCAGAAACCGCGCGTTGTTATTGATGCCCTGCGCGAAGCGCTGGACCGCGATTACGCCAATATTCACCGCGGCCTGTACGCCCTGTCGCAAACGACGACGCAGAAATTTGAAGCCACGCGTCGCAAGGTCGCCGACTTCATCGGCGCATCATCCGAAAACGAAATCGTCTTCACCCGCAACACGACCGAAGCCATCAATCTGGTTGCGCAAAGCTGGGGCCGGACCAATTTGAAGGCAGGGGATGAAATCATCATCTCCGGCATGGAACACCACGCCAATATCGTACCGTGGCAATTGTTGCGCGATCAAATCGGCATTGTGCTGAAAATCATTCCGGTCCTGCCCAACGGTACGTTGGATATGGATGCGTTTGACGGGTTGTTGTCCGACCGCACGCGGTTTGTGTCGATTGTGCATGTGTCGAACGCGCTTGGCACCATCAACCCGGTTGAAACCATCATTCGCAAGGCCAAGGCCTATAACGCCGATATTCTGGTTCTGGTCGATGGGTCGCAATCGGTCACGCATATGCCGGTCAATGTTTTGGGCCTGGGCTGTGATTTCTTCGCCTTTACGGGGCACAAATTGTATGGCCCGACCGGGGTGGGGGTGCTGTATGGCCGATCCGCCCTGTTGAACGCCATGCCGCCCTATCAAGGGGGCGGGGATATGATCGAAACGGTCAGTTTCGCCCACACCACCTATAAATCCGCTCCGGCTCGGTTTGAGGCCGGAACCCCCGCCATTGCCGAGGTGATCGCCCTGGGCACCGCCATTGATTACGTGGCCGCCATCGGCATGGATAATATTGCGGCGCACGAGGGTATGCTTCTGACTAGGTTAGTGGAACAACTGGAAACGGTGCCGGGCCTGACTTTTTATGGGACCGGGCCAGACAAAGCCGGGATTGTCAGCTTTACTGCCGATTGGGGCCATCCCTCTGATATCGCTATGATTTTGGATCAATGCGGGGTGGCTGTGCGCACCGGGCACCATTGCTGTATGCCCCTGATGCAGGGCTTCGGGGTTGAGGGCACGGTCCGGGCCTCGTTAGGGTTATATTCAAACGTAGATGACATAATCTCTCTGATGAATGGGGTGACGAAGGCACACAAACTTCTCGGAGCGTAGAGTATGGGGATACTGAAATTTTCGGCGGCTGTCGGCGGGGCAGTCGGTACTTTCTTAGCTGTTTCAACGTTTTCCAGTCCGGTGAAAAGCACAGAAAGGTTCGTCAATAACTGCATATCGGGGTATGAAAAAGAAGGCGAAAGCAACCCGTTGCTGGACGGGGTGGATAAAGCCGGTTTTTGTGGGTGTCTGGCGGAAAAGAAAATTGATGATAATTTCACCTATGACACTATGAAACCGTGCATGGACGCCCATATGAAGGAACCAGTGGTCCGGTTTTGTGAGGACGATCTGTCCAAACACATGGAAGGCTACGTGAATTGTGAATGTATTTACGACCACACGGCCCAATGGGTGTTCAAGAGCGCGGCAGCGGCCAGCCACAAGGGGCCGCAACTGAGTAAAGCGGACGAAACGCAAGCGTCCATCACCATGATACAAGAATGTGAATTCAGATGAGTTTGACGAAGCCAGTAGCCGATGAAAGCATGTTGCGAAACGCCCTGGGCGATAATGGGTTTGACGAGTTGGCCGAGCCGCCAAACGTCGAAGCAACGCGCGACCATCCGCTGTGGCCGCAAATCGTCAAAAACCTGCGCGCGGTCTATGACCCCGAAATCCCGGTGAATATTTACGAACTCGGCCTGATCTACAAAGTCGATATCCGCGACGGGCTGGACGGCAAGGCCGACGTGTTCGTGGAAATGTCCCTGACATCACCGGGGTGCCCGGTGGCTCAGGAAATGCCCGGCATGGTCCAGGGCGCGATCTTCCCGGTTGATGGCATCGGCAATGTCGATGTTGAAATCGTCTGGGACCCGACCTGGGACCCGTCTTTCATGGCGGAAACGGCGAAACTGCAACTGAATATGTTTACGTGATGAATAAGACCATGGCGAACGATCCGATTATCCTGACCGATGGGGCCGTAACGGCGATCAAATCCAAAACCGCGTTGAAAGACGGCGCGGTGGGTCTGCGCCTGACCATCAAATCCACGGGCTGTTCCGGGAACAGTTACAAAATGGAACACGTGATGGAACAATCCGCCGCCGATGACCGCTTTGAACGCGACGGCGCAGTGTTGTTCATTCCAAAAATCCATTCATGGATGCTGTTCGGCATGACGATTGATTACGAAGATGGCGACATGCAATCCGGCTTCACCTTCAACAACCCGAACGAAACCGGCCGCTGTGGCTGCGGCGAATCCTTCACCATCGACCCGGGCAAACGCGCGCCGGGGTAAGGGGCTGTCTCAATTGTCATCCCGAACGAAAGTGAGGGATCTCCTCTTGAAAAAGGTGAGATCCCTCACTTTCGTTCGGGATAACAAACAGAGAAGGTGCGGGGAAGGCAGAATGCGTGCCCTTATCCCGTAATAACGTATTGTTCTTCTGAATCCCGGTATTTGTTGTAATCGGCGGGTTTGGCAGGGGGGTGCGCGGCTGCAAATCCCATATTGTTTGGCGTGTTTCCGCCTGCCCCAAGATGTATTTTCGCAATTCCCGCCTTGTGCGCGGCCTTGGCAAAGGTCGCGCATAGTTTTTTCCATTGCTTCACATCCATCTGGCTGGGCAGATATTCCAGGGAATCGAGGACCAGCTCGCCTTTCTTTCCACGCCACGCCCAGCTTTGGGCAACGATCTGATCGGTTTTGTTGTTGGTGACAACGTAAAACGCGGCCTTGGGCGAGAGGAAACCGTGTTGCGCGCATTCACGGCCCTCACCGCTCCGCCAATATGCTGGCAACAGGCGGTAAAGGCCCCCAACGCCAATCCGCGTATATCCCCATCAGGCAGGCGGTGGAACGTAAACCCATCTTTGCCGAAGGCTGCGCCATCGATCGTAATATCCGGTATGGCATCGGCGGGTTTTTTGTTGTCGTTGGCGGCGTATGTCTTTTGATATTTTTTGATGGTTTTTAACGCCGCATCAAAATCTTCATCATCCCATGCGCAATCCAGAGCGATGAGGGATAATTCCGGGTTTTTGTGCGCATTTTTATACGCATAATCGGCGATAATTTCTTTCGTATTTTTCAGGGACCAGAACCGCCCCGATCGATCCTGTGCCGGACGGGGCAGGCGGTGGGAAAATTTTACAAATTTCGCCATCTCCGGCCCGCATTGCAAAACCGCATCGCCCCATGATTTTAAATCCAGACTTTGGCCATCTCCGATCGCCTTTGGCGAAGGAATTGAAATCATCTGGATGACATTGTGCAAAGGTTGATTGCCATGTGCGCCCCATTTTTCCAGATATTGCAGGATGCGTGATTCCGTACCAAACAAGGCGGCGGCGTTATACGCATAGGGGTAAGCCATATTTTCGGGATAACCCTCTTGCACCAGGATTGCGGCAACGGTATCCAATACGGATCGTTTTATCAGGGTTGGATCTTTTGCGGTGATGGATGTGGGAATGGTCGCGTATCCATGAATATTGCCCCACCGCATTACGCCCTGAATCTGTTCCTGTGTCTCTTGTAGCAAGCATTCGGTGCGGGCCCCGTGCGCGATCAATAATTTTATAATATCCGCATTTCTTTTTCGAACGGCAAGGCGTAAGGGGGATTCGTTATTGGTATGAAAATCGGCCCCGTTTTCGATCAGGATTCGGGTCACATCGGCTGTGGCAGAAACGCGCAGGGCTTCCTCATTTTCTGCATGGACATTGGCACCGTGTTTAATCAACAATTCCACAATATCCGCCCGGCCCTTCACGGACGCGAACCGCAAAGCCGCATCGCTGTTCGCCCGAACATCGGCCCCATGTTTGATGAGGAGTTTGATAACATCGATATGGCCATGTTCAACGGCCACCCGCAGGGCCTCGTCATTTTTGGCGTGGATATTGGCTTTGTGTTTTATCAGCAGTTTAACAATGGCGGTATGGCCATTTCCCGCAGCAGCGCGCAGTGCCCAATCATCGTTGGTGTGGGGGATGACTCCGTGTTTGATAAGTAAGCGGACGATGTTTGTGTGGCCGTTACTTGCGGCCCACTCTAGGCCGCTTCTTGTCGTCCATTCCCGCGTCAGTTCGCAATCATTGTTAGCAGTATGGCCTATGTGTTTGGTGAGATGGCTTTTTTGTTTGATGATGAGCCGAACAATATTGATATGGCCACTTGCCGCGGCCGTTGACAGGATTGCATCACTGATGTTGGCGTTGTGTTTTATCAGTAGTTTGAAAATATCGATGCGGCCATTTATCGCAGCCGCCCGCAGGGCCATATCATGGTTGGCGTGGATGTCGGTATTATGCTTGAGGAGCAATCGGACAATTCTGATGTTGCCATTTTCCGCAGCGGTCAACAGGACTTCATCACTGATGTTGGCGTTGTGTTTTATCAACAGCTTGACAATGGCGATGTGGCCATTTTTTATCGCCAGCCGCAAGGCCCAACTGTCTTTTGTGTTGATATCGGCCCCGCGTTTGACAAGCAAACGGGCAATTTTGATATGACCGTTTGCTGCAGCCTCTCGCAGGGCCCAACTATCGTTAGCAGTGATATCGGCCCCATGTTTGATAAGCAGTCGGAGAATATCGATCTGGCCATTTTCGGCCGCATGGCGCAGTGCCGCGCCATTGTTAGCGTGTATGTTAACTCCGCGTTCAATCAGCAGTCGGACGATGTCAATGCGGCTCTTCGCCGCCGCGCATCGCAGGGCGGATTCATTGATACTGTCGATCGCGGCGTCATGCGCGATCAACAATCGAACGATATCAATATGCCCGTTTGATGCGGCATGGATCAGAGCGGTTCCGTAACAAACCCGATCATCGGCGGTGAAATCAATGCTGCCTTTTTGAATGATGGATTGAACGCGGTCCATATCGCCGTTTTGGGCGGCGTCAATAAATTTCTGTTCGATCGGCAAGGGGAAGGATTTGACAATGTCTTCGTATGTTTTTTGTTTCTGGTTTTTCGGTGGCGCGCCAAGCGATTCATACAGGTCACGCACATGATCCACCCCCTGATCCGCGTGGGTGCGGAGCGTTTCAATCGACGCGTCCATTTCATTCCGCGCCAGCCGTTGCGCTAGCGGGGGCAGGGCTTTGGCCAGGGCGTCAAGATCGTTCCGGTCCGGCGCGTTCGTGCGCAGGGCCGCGATCACGGCCAGCGCATTTGTGATCTCGATCGGGGTTTGCTTTTCGTCCATGCTCCGCGCCTTTGACAATCCCAAGCGAGAACTATTGTCATAATATTTAAGTGTGGTCAAACTTTTTGAATGGCGGGAGGGGGGACAACAAAAAAGCCCCCGTTGGGGGCTTCTTGTTATTCGATCTGTATGGGCAACGTCTTAGTTGTTGTCCAGGTTCAAGCCCACGAAAGCCATCGGCATGAAGCCGTCGCAAGAGGCGGAAATTTGCGGAACCAAACGTTTCGTCGCGGCGCGAACTTCGTCGCTTTTCTTAACAGCGGCTTGAACGTTCAGGAAGGCCTGCAGTGCATTCAGATCGTTTTTCATGTTGTAGTCCCCTCTTATTTTTGTTTTTCGAGGTTATCGAAATACACATCTGTCAGGTGGTCGCCCGGTCCGTTGGATATGTATGCCTCGTATATATCACCGTGCCCGAAGGATTTGAGGGAGTCAATAAATTCCGACCCATTGCCCACAGCTTCAAGCTCTTGGGCAATTTTACACATTGTGACGATTATGTCAAGCATTTTGGCGTGATATTGGGCTTCGAAGGCGACGGGGTCCATATCCGCCGTCGGGGTGCCGTGGCCGGTCATCTGCTGCTGCGCCTGGCGCAGGGCGCCGCCCAGTTCCAGCACATGGGCCGGGCTTATCGTATTGATATCGCTTGATATTCCAAGATATACGGCGCGGTTTTCGGGGCTGAAGGCCTGGCCCGATTTGTGGCGTAACACCTTGATTTGAATGTTGTTTTGATAGGCCCAGCGCACCAGTTTCAACCCGGCGGCCGACCGTTCCAGCGTGGTTTCGGCGGCATGACGCAATTTATCGGCCTGGGGGTGGCTGTAATCAATTTCTGTGGATTGGGCCTGTCCGGTGCCAAAGGCCCCCTGCAACTTGCCAAACGGGGAATCAGATGTCGAAGCCATGATCGTGTATCCCTCTCAATAACGTTTCTAACGCGCCATGTCGCCGGCGCTGTACCCGGATGTGCTGATGGATGAAGACATCAGCATCTGGGTGTCCAGAACATTGACGCGGCCGCGTTTATCGACGGTGATAACGGCCCGCACCAGTGTGCCCAGATAGACCATCGACGTTTTAATTGTGAAGTCGCCCGCGATATTGGCGTTGATTTCGGGCGGCTGGTGGTGGACGGCAATGGCGGCCACCTGATCGCCGGACAAGGCGTCCAGCGCGGGGTGATCCTGCATGCGGTCGATCACGAAAATATCGCCGTCCGGGCCGGAAACATGTTCGAAGAAGAAGGTGAGGTAATCCATCACATTCGATGTATCGAGGAACAAATGCCCCGCATCATTCGCCGCATAAATCGGCATGACCGATCCGTCGAGATAGAAATAGGTCTTTCCATCGCCCAGATAGTCAAACGAGAAGGACGGCAGGGACGCATAGTTGGTCAGGCGATAGAGCAACAGATTGCGGTAGAAAGACAGCTTGTGGCATTTGGCTTCGCTGGTCGTCGGCGCAAACAACCCGGAATCGCCAGCGGTTTTCACGCTGTCGATCATGGCGATGGTGCGGTCGCGGTCCAGACGGTGCCATTGCATGCTTTAAATTCCCTGTTGGGCGGTGGGTTGTGCCCCGCCCATAAAAATGCGCCACAACTATACCGTCAAATGGGGCTGGGCCATACCAAAAAATCTATTCTTCGTGCGCCATCCCGGCGAAAGCCGGGATCTTTTTCCATTCTGTCTGGAAGACCCCGGCTTTCGCCGGGGTGACGCTGGCCGTTACGCCGCAATCCATTCCGGCCCGACCGCTTGATCCACGGCGGCGAGGGCGGTTTCGATAATGGCTCCGGTCGTACCCGGCAAATGGGCCTCGGTGGACAGGATGCGGCGCCAGACCCGGCCACCGCGCTGGCCTTGGTACAGACCCAGCATATGGCGGGTGATGGATTTCACCGGGGTGCCGGTGGCGCGGCGGTCCTCGATATACGGGATCATGGCCCGGGCGATGTCGGCCCGGCTGGCTGTGGTCGTATGGCCGTACAAAGCCTGTTCAATCTCGGTCAGCATCCAGGGGTTCTGGTACGCTTCGCGCCCGATCATCACCCCGTCAAAAGTATCCAGATGGGTTTGGGTTTCGGTCAGGGTTTTGATCCCGCCATTCACGATCACCCGCATATCCGGAAACGCGGTTTTAATCCCGGCGGCAATGTCATAGCGCAGCGGGGGGATTTCCCGGTTTTCTTTCGGGCTGAGGCCTTTTAGCCAGGCTTTACGGGCGTGGATGATGACCTTACGGCATCCGGCCTCGTGAATGGATTGGACGAAGGTGTGCAGAAATTCTTCGTCCACGCACTCATCGACACCAATGCGGCATTTCACTGTTATTTCAGTATTTTGCGCGGTGTTGATCATGTGGGATACGCAGTCACCAACGCGCCCCGGATCCTTCATCAGGCAGGCCCCGAATGCACCGTTCTGCACCCGGTCGCTGGGGCACCCACAATTCAGGTTGATTTCATCATACCCGTAATCGGCGCCAATCGCGGCGCACTGGCCCAGATGGGCGGGGTCCGATCCGCCCAGTTGCAGGGCGACGGGGTGTTCGGCGGGGCTGAAAGCCAGGTAACGGTCCCGGTCGCCAAAGATAATGGCCCCGGTCGTGACCATTTCCGTGTACAGGCGCACATGCGGCGCGATCAAGCGCAAAAACACCCGGCAATGCCGGTCAGTCCAATCCAGCATCGGGGCGACAGAGATTTCAGGTGTTTGTTTCACGTGATACATGAGCGGGAGAGGTACAGAAAACTGCCGTTTATGTCAATCTTTGCGCTGTTTGCAAAAACTATTGATCTGCATCGCCGAGCGTGTATTTTCCTTATCCATCATGATGATCTGTTTGCGTATTCTCATTCTTTCTCTGGGGCTGGCCGTGTTTGCGGGCGGGGCCGGGGTGTCGTTTGCCAAGGATGAGGAGCCGCGCTTTAACGCCACGGGCTTGGCGTTGCCGCGTTTCGTGTCTCTGGCTGCGGAAGAGGCGCATGTGCGCGCTGGGCCGGCGACGCGGTATCCGATAAAGTGGATTTACAAGAAACGCGGATTGCCGGTTGAAATTGTTCAAGAATTTGATGTCTGGCGTAAAATTCGCGACCGGGATGGTGATGAGGGGTGGCTGCACAAATCTCTGCTGTCCAGCCGCCGCAATGTTATTATTTTGGGTGAAGAATCGGTCGCAATCCGTTCACAAGACAGTGAAAATTCCCGCACCATCGCGCGGCTCCAGCCCGGCGTAATTGCAACGGCCAGCGAATGCAAAAAAGCATGGTGTAAAGTCACCGCTGGCGGCTACGAAGGGTGGGCCGAAAGAAAATCACTTTGGGGTATTTACGCCACCGAAGAGTTCGACTAACCTTCCTTATGTGGGGTTATCCACACCCTATCCACAGACTGATCCACAAAGTTTTTCACAGGGTTGCGGCGGTTCATCCGATTCGTCGTACGCTCTGATTCCCTCTCGATTCTCTCGCTCTGAAGTACCCAATGACCTTTGATTCTGCATCCATTCTGACGGACAAGGCGGCTTTTACGGGCCAGTTTGTCCATGCGCTGGTGTCCAAATGCCGTGACCATAATGGCCGGGGCGTTGATGGCATGCGCCTGATTCAGATGATGGCCGGGGCGATTGTTGAATTTACCCTGTTGTTCGATGAATCCGACCGTGGGGTGGAGGCGATGTACGACCATCTGGCCACCATGCTCGGCTGTGAGCCGCAGGAAGGTCCGGTTTCCGATCTGGCCCTGCCGCCGGCCTATATCATTGATTTCCGGGCCGAGCAGGGGCGTGAGCTGACCCGCCGTATGTTCGAGGACTGGCTGCATTGCGCCTATGAGTTCCAGGACGTCCTGTTGTTCGTCTGCCAGCAGATGTTCATGGCAATGGAGGAAGAGGGGCAACACCGTCGCGATCTGTTCCGCCTGTTGATCGAGTGCACCAACCGTTGCCTGGGGTATGAAATTGCGGCGCAGGAGCTCTGCGACATCGTGATTGAGCAGAAGATTGGGCTGGAGGGCTGGAGCCTGCCGGAGAGCATTTCCGGTCTGTCCGCCGTATCGGGCCGGGCTTTGGCCTTGTCTTTGAACGCCTATCAGCAAACCGCCTTCCGGGGGGCGGACCTGCCCGAACATTTGGACCGATTAACCTGTGTGATGACACAGGAAGCCGTTCGTCTGGGCCTGCCTGCGGGCAGTGACTGGCGTTTCGGGCTGGCGGCCAATGACCGCCCGCTGGATGCGCCGTATGAATTGATTGCGTCATTGGAGCCGTTGGCCCGGGATTTCTTCCGGGTGATCCGGATGCATAATCTGATGGATCAGGCGGTGGCCAGTGCCAAGGCCACAGGCCGCATGCTGGCCGTGGCCGCGGGTGGGGATCGTCCAGAGGTCGAGCCTGTGATTGCCAAGCCATTGGCCATGGCGGCCATGACCGAAACATACAAGACGGTGTGCACCCAGTACGCGATTATGTCGATGTAAGTGAGGGGCGAATCGTTAGCGGTTCAGCCGTTTGCGCATTTCCATGCGTTGGCACATGGCGCTCATATCCTGACCGTTGGCCAGTTTTCCGCCATTCGCGCAGATTTCTTCAACACGGTTTTTCAAATGCTCCTGACCCGCCTTGCGTTCGCTGGCGGTCGGGGCTTTGCCTGGCGCCGGGGCATCGCCGGTGCCGTTTTTGTGGTCCTGGACCTGTAATTGGCGTTCACAGGCTTTTTCCGCGCTGGCGATCAGGCCAGGGGACGGATTGGCGACGCGGTTCAATGTCTGTTTAACGCAGCTTTCCATGCGGTCGCTCTGGGACGGGGCGGCTTCGGCCTCTGGGGCGTTCAGGCCAAAGGTCGCGGCGCTGGCCAGCAGGAAGGCGGCTGTGGTGTTTTTCATTGAGGATATAAATTCCATGGTGGCCTCCTGTGGCGATGATCTGGGGGGGGTTTACCCAGACTTATAAGTTATGTCAAATTGTGGGTTGTGGCTGGATTCCGTCTAGACGGGGGGGCTGATCCATCGTAAAAAAGGGCCCATGACTCAAACAGCAGAAAAACAACCAATGTCTAATGTACAAAAATCAAGCTACAGCTACGACGACCTGATCGCTTGTGGCAAGGGTGAACTTTTCGGTCCTGGCAATGCGAAACTGCCGGCCCCGCCGATGTTGATGTTCGACCGTATTACCGAAGTGTCCATCGATGGTGGCGCGCATGGTAAGGGGATCATCAAGGCCGAGCTGGATGTGAATCCGGATCTGTGGTTCTTCCAATGTCACTTCCTGGGCGATCCGGTGATGCCGGGCTGCCTTGGTCTGGATGCCATGTGGCAATTGCTGGGCTTCTATCTGGGTTGGACCGGCGCGCCGGGTTCTGGCCGGGCGCTGGGCCTGGGCGAATTGAAATTCACGGGTCAGGTTCTGCCGGAAGCCAAACTGGTGTCCTATGAAATCAACCTGAAACGTGTGATCAACCGCAAGCTGGTTCTGGGGATTGGTGATGGTACCGTATCCGTGGACGGCAAGGTGATCTATGAAGCGACCGATTTGAAAGTCGGTTTGTTCGATAACCCCAAATCTTTGTAAAAAACATGAGCAAAACAATTACGCAACGCCGCGTGGTCGTGACCGGCCTGGGCGTCATTTCCTGCATCGGTAATTCCACAACGGAAGTTCTGGAATCCTTGAAGGCTGGTAAATCCGGTATTACGTTTTCGCAAGATTACGCCGATCGTGGTTTCCGCAGCCAGGTGTGGGGCAAGCCCGAGGTCGATTTTGAAGCATTGATCGACCGCAAGCTGCGCCGCTTTATGGGCGATGCCGCGGGCTATGTGCATTTGTCGATGGAACAGGCGATTGCCGATTCCGGTCTGACCAAGGAGATGATCAGCAACCCGCGCACCGGCATTATCGTCGGGTCGGGCGGGGCGTCTGGCCGGAACCAGGTTGAATCGGCCGATATCGCGCGCAATTCCGCACCGAAACGTGTGGGGCCGTATATGGTGACGCGTTGCATGGGGTCCACCACATCGGCGACCGCTGCGACCAATTTTGAAATCAAGGGCGTGAACTACTCCATTTCGTCCGCGTGCTCGACCTCTGCGCATTGCATCGGTAATGCGGCCGAGATGATTCAGTGGGGCAAGCAGGACATTATGTTCGCCGGTGGTGCCGAGGAACTGGATTGGACCATGTCTGTCCTGTTCGATGCCATGGGTGCGATGTCGTCCAAATATAACGACCGTGCCGCAACCGCGTCCCGCGCCTATGACAAAAACCGCGATGGTTTTGTGATTGCCGGCGGTGGTGCGGTTCTGGTTCTGGAAGAACTGGAGCATGCCAAGGCCCGCGGTGCGAAGATTTACTGCGAATTGACGGGCTATGGCGCCACGTCCGACGGTGCCGACATGGTCGCGCCGAGCGGTGAAGGCGCATTGCGTTGCATGAAGCTGGCATTGGAAACGGTCGATGGGCCTATTACCTATATCAACAGCCACGGAACCAGCACGCCGGTTGGTGACATCACCGAATTGAACGCGATCCGCGAAGTTTTCGGTGCGCGTGGTGAGAAGGTTCCGGCGATCAGCTCGACCAAATCGATGACGGGCCATTCGCTGGGTGGAACCGGAGCGCAGGAAGCGTTGTATTCCATTTTGATGATGAACAATAATTTCATCTGTCCTTCGATCAACATCGAAGAGTTGGATGAGGGTGCAGCGGATGTTGATATCGTCCGCGAATGCCGTGAAAACGTACAGCATGAAACTGTCCTGTCTAACAGCTTCGGCTTTGGCGGTACGAACTGCACGCTGGCTTTCTCGCGTTTGAAAGACTAGGGGCAGGGTAGCGTTATGACACTGGAAAAAGGTTCTAAATCCAACATTATGGCCGGAAAACGCGGTCTGATCATGGGCGTGGCCAATGATCACTCGATCGCGTGGGGCATTGCCAAAACCCTGTATGAACACGGGGCCGATCTGGCTTTTACCTATCAGGGCGATTCACTGAAGAAACGGGTAGAGCCTTTGGCGAAATCTGTCGGGTCCGATATTTTGCTGGGCTGTGATGTAACGCAGGAAAGTGAAATTGATGCCGTCTGTGCCGGTTTGGGCAAAGTCTGGGACGGTCTGGATTTTGTCGTGCATGCCGTGGCCTATTCGAACAAGGAAGAATTGAAGGGGCGTTATCTGGATACGTCCTTGGAAAACTTCCTGAACACGATGCACATCTCCTGCTACTCCTTCACCTCGGTTATGCGCCGTGCGGCGCCGATGATGCGGAAAGGTGGTTCGGCCATTACGCTGTCCTATTACGGGGCGGAAAAAGTGATGCCGAATTACAACGTGATGGGCGTGGCCAAGGCCGCGTTGGAAGCATCCGTACGCTATCTGGCCGCCGATCTGGGCCCGGAAGGCATCCGCGTGAATGCTGTGTCGGCTGGCCCGATGCGCACATTGGCTGGTTCCGCCATCGGCTCCGCCCGCACCACGTTCAAGTACAACAACATGACCGCGCCGTTGCGCCGTGGCGTTGAGTTGGAAGAGCTGGGCGGCACGGGCCTGTACCTGCTGTCCGATCTGGGCGGTGCGGTAACGGGTGAAGTCCACTACGTTGATTGTGGTTTCAATGCTTTGGGCATGCCGCAAAACCTGAACGAAGTTCTGGCCGTGATGGGCGGGAACGCGAAAGAGTAAGGTTTAAAAGAATCAATGATCAAAGAAAAAGCCCGCCGATTGGCGGGCTTTTTTATTATTTGTTTTTCAGCAGGTCGCGAATTTCTTCCAGTAACACTTCCTGTTTCGGCGGCGGCGGAGCATCGGCGGCACCGGCTTCCTGTTTGCGCTTCAGTGTGTTCATCACCTTAATGATCATAAACATGGCCCAGGCCACGATAACAAAGTTTACAACGGACTGAATGAACAGGCCGTAGTTCAGCGTTACGGCGGCGGCATTGTCAGTGGCTTCGATCATGGTCCAGCTCAGTTTGCTGAAATCAACCTTGCCCAGAATAACGCCGATCGGCGGCATAATAACGTCCTTCACCAGGGAATTGGTGATGGACCCAAATGCGGTCCCGATAACGATACCGACGGCCAGGTCGATGACGTTGCCGCGCATGGCGAATTCGCGGAATTCATTAATGATTTTCATGGGTTATGCTCCTTGTAAATGATCTTGTTCAATCTGTAGCTGTCGAATCATGCAGGTTCAAGATTTAGTGAACGTGAAACATGGCTTCGCGAATAACGTCCGGCACATCGGTAAACACGGTATCCACGCCCCAACCGCGCAACTTGCGGGCTTCTTGTGCATCGTTGACGGTGTAGACCATCACGGCTTTTTCCATGTCGATGATTTCTTCGACCATTTCGCGCGTGGCCAATTGCTGGCTGATGTTCACGGACACAACATCCAGATAATCGGCAATGTCAGCCCAGTTGGGTGGGAGGTCATCATGCCAGAGGAGGAGGCCGCGATACCAATCCGGTGCCATTTCCTGCGCCGTTTCCAAACTGACCAGTTGGAAGCTGGAAATCAGCAAACGGGAATGATCGTCCCAGATGCGGGAGAGAACATCCAGCGCCACTTCCGCTGTTTCCTTCTCGCGCCCCGGCGTCGGTTTGATTTCGAGGTTCAGGCCGAGATTCTTTTGGATGATTACATCCAGCGCATCTTCCAGCGACGGGATTTTTGCCCCGGCAAAGCTTTCACCGAACCAGCTTCCGGCCTCAAGCTGCTGCAAATCGGCCCATGTGGCGTCGGCAACATTCCCAAAACCATTGGTGGTGCGGTCCAATTGATCGTCATGGAAAATGACCGGAACATTGTCCTTGGTCAGCATGACATCCAGCTCAACCCATTCCACGCCCATTTCGGCCGCGGTCAGGATGGATTCAATCGTATTTTCCGGCGCATATCCGCACGCGCCACGGTGACCGATGATCTTCGGGATTTTCAACGCCATGATGTGTCCTGTGTATCAGAAGGGATAAAGAAAATTGGATGACCGGGGTAAACCAATCATCCAATTTTCAATCATTTATTGGTCAACACTTAACCAGCTTCGCGTTCGCCGCGCGGTTTGCGCTCTTCGATTGCGATTTGTTCGCCGGTTTGTTGGTCAACGCGTTTCATGGACAATTTGATTTTGCCGCGATCGTCGAAACCGATCAGCAGAACCTTAACCATGTCGCCTTCTTTCACCACGTCGGTGGTGGCGGCAACGCGTTGGGTGGCCAGTTCGGAAATGTGAACCAAACCATCTTTGCCCGGCATGAAGTTGACGAAGGCACCGAAATCGGTGGTCTTCACAACTTTGCCGTCATAGATCGCGCCAACTTCCGGGTCATCGGTGATGCCGCGGATAATGCGTACGGCTTCTTCGATGGCTTTCGCGTCGGACGCGGCCACTTTAATCGTGCCATCGTCTTCGATGTCGATTTTCGTGCCGGTTTTTTCAACGATTTCACGGATGACTTTACCGCCCGTGCCGATGACTTCGCGAATTTTCTCTTTCGGTACGGTCAACGTTACGATTTGCGGTGCGTATTCGGACATTTCGGTCCGTGCGCTGGTCAATGCCTTGGCCATTTCGCCCAGGATGTGCAGGCGGCCTTCGCGGGCCTGTTTCACGGCGATGGTCATGATTTCCTCGGTGATCGAGGTGATCTTGATGTCCATCTGCAGGGCGGTGACGCCCTTTTCCGTACCGGCCACTTTGAAGTCCATGTCGCCCAGGTGATCTTCATCACCCAGAATGTCGGACAGAACAGCGAAGTCAGAGCCTTCTTTAATCAGGCCCATGGCAATACCCGCGATCGGGCGTGCCAGCGGAACACCCGCATCCATCATCGCCAGGGACGAACCGCAAACGGACGCCATGGAGGATGAACCGTTGGATTCGGTAATTTCCGACACGTTACGAACGGTGTACGGGAATTCCTCAGCCTTCGGCAGCAGCGGGTTGATTGCGCGCCATGCCAGTTTACCGTGACCGATTTCGCGGCGGCCCGGGCTGCTCATGCGGCCGGCTTCACCAACGGAATAGGGCGGGAAGTTGTAGTGCAGCATGAAACGTTGTTTGTATTCGCCTTCCAGCGCGTCCATGATCTGCTCGTCCTGACCGGTGCCCAGCGTGGTGACGACCAGTGCCTGGGTTTCGCCGCGGGTGAACAGTGCGGAACCGTGTGCGCGCGGCAGAACACCAACTTCGGCCACGATCGGACGAATGGTTTTCGTGTCACGGCCATCGATACGCATGCCTTCTTTCAGGATGCGGCCACGGACCACGTCGGCTTCCAACGTTTTGAACGCGGCGGCGACGGTTTCCTTGGACAGGTTTTTCTCTTCGGAAACAAATTCCTCAACGGCTTGTTTCTTCAGTTCGCCAACCAGTTCATAACGGGTTTGCTTGATCGGCTCCAGATAGGCCTTGGACAGCGGAGCTTCGAATTTTGCCTTCATGGCTTTGGTCATTTCGACCACTTCCGGGCGGGCAACGGGCACATCCCAAGGCTCTTTCGCGCACATTTCGGCCAGGCCGATAATGTTTTTAATGACGGTCTGGAAGCTGTTCCAGCCGAACATAACCGCGCCGAGCATGACTTCTTCGGACAGTTCCTGGGCTTCGGATTCAACCATCAGAACGCCTTCGGCGGTACCGGCCACAACCAGATCCAGAACAGAGTTCGTGCGTTCGGACAAGGTCGGGTTCAGAACGTATTGGCCGTTAACGTAGCCAACGCGTGCGGCGCCAATCGGGCCCATGAACGGGATACCGGAAATGGTCAGAGCAGCGGAAACGCCGATCATTGCGACGATATCCGGATCGTTTTCCATGTCGTGTGCAACCACGGTGGCGATAACCTGAACTTCGTTCAGGAAGCCTTCCGGGAACAGCGGGCGCACCGGACGGTCGATCAGGCGGCTAACCAGCACTTCCTTCTCGCTCGGGCGGCCTTCGCGTTTGAAGAAGCCACCCGGGATTTTACCGGCGGCGTATGCTTTTTCCTGATAGTGAACGGACAGGGGGAAGAAATCCTGGCCTTCGCGCAAGCTGCGTGCGCCAACAACGGTGCACAGAACGGTCGTGCCGCCCATGGTGGCCATCACGGCACCGTCAGCTTGACGGGCGATTTTGCCGGTTTCGAGAACGACTTTTTTGCCGCCCAGTTCGAATTCTTTACGGTAGATATTAAACATTCAACGTTCCTTTTGTTTAGACTTCGTGCGCCATACCAGCCCTTGCTGATACGGCGTGTTTGCAGAAAGACGCAATTTTTGCGCGGGGGAGGGGTTCGGTGGACAATAAAAAACAGGGGGTCCGACGGGGTGGGATAACCTGTGCTTTACAGTCGACCGCACGCCGCCTCCGGACCTTGCGCCAACTGAGCCTTTTAATGCCATGGGGGGCGTGGGAAGTCAAAGAAAAACAAGGGTTTTTGGCCCAAAACCCCCGCCATTTACACCTTTTGGCGGGGGATATGGCAATTATGGGCGCGGTTGGGGCGCGGCGGCGGTATTTTTGCCCCGGATCAGCGAATCCAGCATCCCCTGACCGAGCATAAGACCACCAATATACAACTTGCGTTCCAGATCCGGGCGCGGCTTGTCATCAGTGTGCAGGGCATGACGCCACGTTTCGAGTTGGTTCATCACACCTTGCAACGGAACCTGTCCATGTTTTGCGGCTTCGGCGATTGATCGGGCAAAGGCGTTATGAATGGCCTGTTTTTCTGTTTTTGATGTCTTGTTCAAAATATCGTCAATCGACGGCGGAACATTGTCCGGGCGTGCGATAACGCGCTCCCGGGTTTCAACCGTGACGCGGGCTTTGGCCTGTTCGGTGCGGGCCTTGTATTGATTGACGAAGGCGGAGGATCCTTTGCCCGTGCCCAAATAGGCAACCATTGCGTTGATCTCATCAGGCTTCAAGGCATGCTTGCGGGTAATGTCCGCGGCAATGCGGCCAATGTCGTTGAGGGTGTAGGATTTCAGCGTCTTGGACCCGACGGAACGAATATGGGCCATCGCGGCGTCATGCCCCGGCGTCGTGTAATAAATGGCCGCCGTGTAAAATTCCGCATCGGATTCACGGCGATAAATCGACATCATTTCCGGTGCTTTCCACCGTGAACTGACGGCGCGGATGTCTGCTGTCTGTTGCATGATGGCTTGGTCGCCCTGTGCGGCCATGGTCAATGTGGCGGCAACGTCGGCAAACATTTCGGATTGATGGATGGCCAGCGCGCGTTCAAACGCGGCGTCTTTGTGGATTTTCTTGCGCTCAATAACAAATTCCGGATCCAGGCAGTGCCACACTTCATGCCAGACGCTGCGCTTCATCATCGCGTATGGGCCGGGATTAATGGTGGGTTTCAGGCGGTATTTACCGGCCTCACCAATCCATTTTTCGACCAGGCTCTGCGACGACAAATCTGCATTCTCTGCAATCACGGCGCATTTTTTGTGGTCGTCCAGATGGAAGGCCTGCGGGTTCAGGCTGGTTGGGCCGTAACTTGATCCCATGCCCAGACGGATCGACGAAAATTTCTTATGTGGCAGACCCGGCACAATGCTCTGCATGTAATAAAACAGGCGTCGTTCATAAGGGATCGGTTCGCTGCGGGTTTGAAGTCTGACGTAGTCGTTGTTGATAATCAAAACCTGGGGCAGGCGGGATTGCGTTTTTGCGTAGGCGTTGGCCTGATCCTGAATGTCATCCAAAATGGTGGTCAGGGTTGTTGTGCCGGATGGGCGCGTATCGGCATCGGCCGCTTCCGGGCCAAATCCGGCGGCCGCCATGAAAACAATCGACATGCTGCCCAAGGTTCGGCGCAGGCTTTTCAAAGCCTTGGATGATGGCTGCATTGTACGCTCCCTGTATTCTTTTTATGATTTGGACCAAAAGTGTTATATAAAAATGGCCACCATGTCATGGTTTTATGACATCTCTTTGATTTTCCTGATTTTTCTCGCCAGATAAGGGGATAACACATGAACACGCTCGTCTTGCTCCGCCACGGTCAAAGCCAATGGAACTTGGAAAATCGTTTTACCGGATTTCATGATATCGACCTGAGTGATCTGGGCCGGGAAGAGGCGCGTCAGGCGGGCCTGCGTCTGAAATCCGCCGGGATCAAATTTGATCAGGTGTTCACCAGTACGCTGCAACGCGCTTATCACACGGCGGAAATTGCGCTGGAGAATGCGGGGCAGGCCGATTTGTTAAACACCATGATCCGTCACGACGATCTGCGCGAACGCGATTACGGCGATCTGACCGGATTGAACAAGGATGAAACCCGCGCCAAATTCGGCGATGAACAGGTGCATATCTGGCGTCGGTCTTATGACGTGAACCCGCCGGGTGGGGAGTCGTTGCAGGACGTCGTCGAAAACCGCGTGCGCCCTTATTATACGGCAAACATTAAGCCGTTGGTCGATGGCGGGAAAAACGTCCTGATTGCCGCCCACGGCAATTCATTGCGCGGTATCCTGATCGTTCTGGGCGCCGAAACGCCGGACACCATCAACGCCGCCGAAATGGAAACGGGCGTGCCGTTGGTATTTGAACTGGAGAACGGCAAAATCCTGCGTCGTTATGCGTTGAAAGACGCGTTGGCCGCTTAATTCGGCGCTGGCCCGTTTGGTCCGGTTTTCTTGACCGGTGTTGGGGCGGGCGAAACAACGCCGCGCACAAGGCGGTTGAAATCATCGGCCAGCGTGTCAACATTGTAACCCGCTTGCTTAACCTGGCTGAACATCGTTTCGGCCAGTTTTTGCAGGGCCAGCGTTTTCGTGCTGTCGTTGTGATGTTTCATTTCCCACGCGGCATCGCGCGCCATCAAGGCATAGGTCAGAATATCGGCGGCCGCATCCAGAATGTCATCCGCGACAAATTCTGCCGTTTGCGGATTTTTGACCAGATCGCCCATCATGCCCGCAATCTCGGCGCTTTTGCGTTTCAGCAAGGCCCGTTCGGTTTTCATCTCTGACGGCAGGGCTTTGGCAAGGGCGTTCAGGTTTTTGATGAAGCTTTCCGCGCCCTTTTCCGGGCCCAGGATTACGCGGGTCAATTCCAGTGCCTGAATTTGGCGCGGGCCTTCCCACACTTGCAAAACCAACGCATCACGCATCAGCCGTTCGGTCGGCCAATCGGCGGTATACCCATTGCCACCGACCATTTGTACGGCGGTGTTGGCGGATTTTACGGCCAGATCGGCGGTGCGGTATTTGGCAATGGCCGTGACCATACGCATCCAGCTATGCGCGGTGGGGTCGTTGCCCTGTGATACATCAAAACTGTGTGCCGCTTCGAAGGCGAGGGCGCAGGCCGCCATCCAATCCACGCTCATCCCGATCATGTGTTTCTGGTTCATCGGGCGGTCGGACAGGGCTTTGCCGAATGTTTCGCGGTTATCCATCCAGCATCGCACCTCCAGCAAGGCGCGATGCGCGACACCAGCGGCGGACATGGCGTTGTGGACGCGGCTGTAACCAAGGGCCTCCATCATCACGCGCAAGCCATGCGGCGGCGGGACCAGTTCGACGGCATACGTATCGTCCAGCAACAATTCCGCCGTGGCCAGTGCCCGCGTGCCGAGTTTTTCCTTCAGTTTGGTCACGTGATAGGAATTGGGCTTGGTCCAGTCCTTGTCAACATGGCTGGGCACCAGATACAGGCCTAGCCCCTTGGCCCCCGTTGTGCCCTCGGCGCGGGCCGTGGCCACGGCGAGGCCGGAGGAGGCGTTGGACGCAAACCATTTCTGCCCATTCAGGCGGTATGACCCGTCAAAATGCTTGCGCGCGGTTGTTGTGGTGTTGGCCACGTCGCTGCCGCTGTGTTTTTCCGTGGCCCATGTGCCGCCGGTTTTGGCCAGCCCATCCATCCGCGTGGATTCATGCAGGAAGCGTTTTTTTACATCGTCACTGCCGTATTTGTTCACCACATACGCAACGGCTCCGGTCATGGTGACGGGGCAGTGGGTGGAAATATCCGTTTGCGACAGCAGGTAGCCCATGACGAAGGACAGGCTGTGCGGTTCCGGATTTTTGTCCTGAAAGGCGAGGCCGATCACGCCGCGGCGGTAAATTTCGATCTGTGCGTCTTCATAGGCCGGGTTGAACACGACGCGGCCCGTGCGTTCGCCGGGTTTTCCGGCGGGGATGATGTCATGCGCCAGCTTCGGCGGGGCGTGGCGGTCGCTATATTCCGCTTGCACATCCAGTTCGTTGCCAACCCATGCGCCCAGATCGGTCAGGCGGCCATTCTGGCGTTTCAGCATTTGCGGGTTCGTACGTTCCAGGAAATATTTTACGTTCTGATCCAGCGCATAAAAATTCAAACCCCGCACAACCGGGGGCATGGTGTTGGATGCCATGACGACCACCTCTCTGCCTATCCATTATAGCCCCTTTCCGGGGTCTTATTGATCAAATATGGCGTTATTCTTCATGGATAGGCAGGGGAATGCAACCCGGTTTTAAACGGGCCGCAGGATCATTTCCTTGGTCGATTTTTGCCAGCCGCTGATGACATAGCCTTGATCCAGCATGGATTTCTGGGTTTCGATGTCGTGGATGGGGCAGGTTTTGCATCCCGGGGCAACCGCATTAAAGGCCTGGGTCAGCCGTTTTTTCTGAATATTCGGGATGGTTTCGTGGACGTTGTACACAACGGTGCCATCGGAGGGGTCCAGCCCAATGCTGGAGATTTCCATGCCATGGTCCAGAAAGGTGGCCCAGCTGGCGATATTTTTAACATCCACTTCGGCCAGCGCGTGGCCCTTGTCGGCTTTGATGCCGTAATTCAGCCAGGCTTTGACCATGCCATGCATCAGGCCGTTGTTCCGATAGCTGGGCAAGACCGTGACACCCTGTATCAGGGTGATGCTGTCCGGTGCGCCAACGGGGGCCATGTCAACCATGCCGGTCTTTGGGTGTTCAATGGAGGGGTTCAAAACAATCGATTCACCAACCAATTTGCCATTGTGCAGAACGCCCAAAACCGTGTTGCCATGGTTCCGGTTGAAATGGTCAACGAAGAATGATGCCGGTTTGGGCAACATGAAAGCCTTTTCTTCCGCGCTCAGCATTTCAATGGCTTTGGTATGCAGGGCGATGATGTCCGACAGGTGCGTTTTATCCAGTTGGATAACGCTGTACGGGCTGCCATTCCGCATGCTGCCTTCGTGTAGGATTGCGCAATCGTTGAACGGGGTTTTGATTTTTTTAAATGCTGGTACCGACATTGTTTTGTTTCCTCTGTGTGCGATCGAAAGATAAGTGCGCATCCGCCTGGCCCATCTGGATCAGGAAGCGGAGAGGAAAGGGATGTCAGGAAGTTTGATTAGGCCTGCACCGCACGATCCGCAACGCCCTGAGCCAACAGGGGGCGGTTTGTACGTCGTGCGCGTCGGATCGCGCTATGCGGTGCGGTTGCGTTTTGCATGGGGTGATTAAACATCAAACCGGGCGGGTTTGGGAAGAAAAAAATAAAACGGCCCGAAATCAATGATCTCGGGCCGTTTAAATTCAGCAATTCCGTTGGAATTAGCGGCGGATACCCAGTTTTTCGATCAGGGACTGGTAACGGCCTTGGTCCTTTGCCTTGACGTAGTCCAGCAGTTTACGGCGCTTGGCAACCAGAGCCAGCAAGCCACGGCGGCTGGACATGTCTTTTTTGTGGGACTGCATGTGCTCGGACAGATAGTTGATACGGTCTGTCATCACGGCAATTTGCACTTCCGGTGATCCTGTGTCGCCTTGTTTCGTTTGGTTCTTGGCGATGACGTCCTTTTTACGGGCGGCGGTGTTCATGTTATTCGACATCGTTTTCTCCGATCATTTTTTAAAGGTTCAGTACGCGAAGCGGCTGAATATCGATGCCGTCGATGTTCACAAGCGCAACAGGTGTGCCATTGAACAGCGCCAGCGCCGTCACGGGGTTGGATTTATCGGGAACCACGCCGGCCCGGTGGAGTCGATCCACATCAGGGCGGGAGATGAACGATAAAACCTGGCCGTTCTTCAACCGTGCTGCTTCCCTTTCGTTCAGATCCAGAGCCGGGATGTCGTCTAGCACCGTCTGAACAGGAAGAAGCATGTCTTCAAGGGGCGGAATTTGGCCGGAATCGGCCGAGAAATCAAGTGAAATCGCATTGTTTACGGTAAAAGGCCCGACCCGGTCCCGGCGCAGGGCCGAAATGTAGCCCACAGACCCCAGTTCCAGCGCCAAATCCCGACCGAGGGAGCGGATATAGGTCCCCTTGCCACAGACACAGCGGAAATCGGCTTCATCCCCACGGATGGCCAATAATTCAAGGGAATCGATGCGCACGGCCCGGGGGGCCAGATCGACGTCTTCGCCGGCGCGGGCCAGATCATAGGCCCGCTGCCCGTCGATTTTCAGGGCGGAAAAACGGGGCGGCAACTGGTCAATCGTGCCAATAAAGCGGGGCAGGATGGCCCGGATGGCGTCTTCGGTTGGGCGGACATTGGATGTGGCGATGACCTCACCCTCGGCATCGTCGGTGGAACGTTGTTCCCCGAACCGGACCGTAAAGCTGTAGGTTTTTGTGTGATCCATGCAAAAGGCGATGGTTTTGGTGGCTTCGCCCAGGGCGATCGGCAAGATGCCGCTGGCCAGTGGGTCGAGTGTGCCGCCATGGCCGATTTTCTGGGCGTTCAGCAACCAGCGCAATTTCCCAACCACCTGCGTCGATGTGACGCCCAGCGGTTTATCAACCGCAATCCAGCCGTGGATGGGAATGCCTTTTTTGCGACGGGCCATGGGCGTTATTGGTCGTCGTCGGATTCTTCATCCGCGTCTGCGCCGTCGTTCTCACCCGGGGCTTGGTACCCGTAACGATCCGTTTCCGGCAAGGCCCCGATCAATGTTTCAATGCGCAAGGCTTGATCAAAGGTTTTGTCCATGATGAAGCGGACCTTGGGCGTAAATTTCAGGTCCAGCTTACGCCCGATATCGCGCTGAAAAACAGCGGCGGAATCGTTCAGGGCGGGCAACATTTCATCCATGTTGCCACCACCCAAGGCCAGAACATAGGCCGTTGCGTGTTTCAGATCCGGGCTGACGCGCACTTCGGTCACGGTGACAATAGCGGATGCGTCGAACAGCAGGGGGTCGTCAAAACGCCCCTGCCGCAACGTTTCCGAAATCACGTGGCGCAGTTGTTCGCCAACACGCAACATGCGTTGCGATGGTTCCGATGCTTTGTGCTTCCGCATGCCGATTAACCCACCGTCCGGGCTTCGGATACGATATCGAAGCATTCGATAACGTCACCGTCTTTGATGTCGTCATAGTTTTCGAACGCCATACCGCATTCCATGCCCTCTTTGACTTCTTTGACTTCGTCTTTGAAGCGTTTGAGGGTTTTGAGCGTGCCTTCGTGAATAACCACATCGTCGCGGAGCAGGCGGACCTTGGAACCGCGTTTGACCACGCCGTTTGTAATCATACAGCCAGCAACCTTGCCCACCTTGGTGATGTTGAACACTTGGCGGATCGAAGCCTGGCCCAGATATTCTTCGCGCAGGTTCGGTGCCAACATGCCCGACAGGATCGCCTTCGCATCATCAATGATGTTGTAAATGATGCTGTAGTAACGGATGTTCACGCCGTCGCGTTCGGCCAGTGTACGGGCCTGGGTGTTGGCGCGGACGTTAAAGCCGATAATCATGGCGTTGGATGCCTTCGCCAGAATGATATCGGATTCGGTAATCCCGCCCACACCGGAGTGCAGAACGCGGACCATAACATCCGGGTTGTCTTCGGAAATTTTCTGCAACGAACCGGCGATGGCTTCGACCGAACCATGCACGTCGGCTTTGATAACGACGGGCAGGGTGGTTTTTTCGCCTTCTTTCGCGGCGGCAATCATCTGCTCCAACGAATTGGTGCGGCGGGCGATGGACGCGGCGGCCTGTTCGCGTTTCTTGCGCGCACGATAGGCGGCAATTTCACGGGCACGGGCGTCATCTTCGACCACGTTGATTTTATCACCGGCTTCCGGTGCGCCTTGCAGACCCAGAACCTCAACCGGCTGACCCGGCAGGGCTTGTTTGACCGCGTTCCCACGATCATCCAACAGGGCACGAACACGACCCGATTCCGCACCGGCGACGAAAATGTCACCAACGCGCAATGTGCCGTTTTCAACCAGAACCGTGGCCACGTTACCGCGCCCTTGTTCCAGTTTCGCTTCGACCACCGTACCATTGGCGCGACGGTTCGGGTTGGCGCGCAGGTTCAGCATTTCAGCCTGCAGCAAGATGGTTTCTTCCAGCTTGTCCAGGTTGATCCGTTTTTTCGCGGACAATTCAACGGCCATGGTTTCGCCGCCCATTTCTTCCAGAACGATTTCGTGCTGGAGCAAGTCCTGGCGCACTTTGTTCGGGTTGGCATCGGGCAGGTCGATTTTGTTGATGGCAACGATGATCGGCACGCCAGCAGCTTTGGCGTGGTTAATCGCCTCAATCGTTTGCGGCATGATGGAATCGTTTGCGGCAACAACCAGAACGACGATGTCGGTTACGTTCGCACCGCGGGCACGCATTTCGGTAAAGGCGGCGTGACCCGGTGTATCCAGGAACGTGATTTTATGACCAGACGGCATCGTAACCTGGTACGCGCCAATGTGCTGGGTAATGCCACCGGCTTCGCCCGCGACCACATCCGTGGCACGCAACGCGTCGAGCAGGGAGGTTTTACCATGGTCAACGTGACCCATGATGGTGACAACCGGCGGACGCGGCAACAGATCGCCTTCGGCATCCGTATCGCCCTCAATCCCGATTTCAACGTCGCCTTCGGTTACGCGTTTGATGGTGTGACCAAATTCGGTCACGATCAATTCGGCGGTGTCGGCATCAATCGTTTGCGTAATGGTGGCCATCACGCCCAGTTTCATCAGGGCTTTCACGACGTCAGAGCTGCGCTCCGTCATACGGTTGGCCAGTTCCTGAACCGTAATAAATTCCGGCAGAACCACTTCGCGCAGAACTTTTTGCTGCGGCTCGGCGGTCATGGAACGGTGGGCTTTGGCGCGGGCGCGGCGCGTTGCGGCCAAGGACCGGCCACGCTGTTCCATCACGTCTTCGCTCAATGCTTTCTGAACGGTCAGGCGGCCCGGGTTCCAGTTGCGGTCCTGTTCGCCACGGCGGGACGGCGGGGCCTTCACGCTCGCCTTTTTCATGCGCTCGCGATAGCTTTCTTCTTCTTGCTCGTCCTCGCTGAAGCTCGGGCGGCCAGCGGCCCCCGGACGGGCGGATTCGCGCATAATGTCCTGCGCGGCAACGTTACCCGGCCCGCGGGCGTGTTCTGTGGTTGAGGCATGACGGCGTTCATCCGCGCGCTTCTTCTGCTGCTCTTCTTCTTCGATGCGTTGCAGTTCTTCCAGTTCGCGCTGGCGGGCCTGTTCGGCCGTTTCCGGCTGGGTAACAATCGCAGGCGCGGTCGGGGAGCGGTATTCAACCGTTGTGCCGATGATGCTGCGGTCGTCTTCGTCTTCGCTGGTGTCGGCGCGGCGCTTGGATTCTTCTTCCGCGGCCTGCAGGGCGCGGATACGGGCTTCGCGCTCCTCGCTGGTCAATTGACGCAGGGCGGCCATCGTGCCGGCTGTGTGATCCTCGGCCTCAACATTGGCTTCGGTCGTCGGGCGGCTCATCGGCGCGGTGCTGGACCCGCTGCGTTTGCGGCGGACTTCAACGGCAACGGATTTCCCGCCGCGTGTCGGTTGGGCTGCGCGCGGGGCTGCTGCTGCGCCACTGGCGGCGCCGCCCTTCAGGCTTAATGTTCCTTTGGAGCCAAGGCTGAGGGTGGATTTCTTTTCCGTGCCCTTGTCTGTGCCTGTGCCTTTTTCTTTACTATCCGTCATTCCTGTGCCTGTGCTTTCATCATCAGTCATTATTAAATTTATTCAGTCGATCAACCGCGTTTAAGAACGGCTGACAAAGGGGGCCTCTCCGGATCACGGCATGCCACACATTCTGGGCGCCGCTGTGGGTGGAAAGATCTGCGCTGGAAAACTGGTCGATCACGGGCAGAGACCGGGCCAAATTGGCCAGTTTCCGGCGGGTGACCGCGCTTTCTTCGGCGGCGGTTACATATACACCACCTTTACGCGATCGCAAAATTTGCTCGCACTTATCGGCCCCGGTGATCAGGTCGCCCGCTTTACGCGCCATGGACAGCATGTCCAGCGCCTTGCGGGTCAGGGCTTTGGTGATGATTTCATCAATATTTTCAGGGATTTTGATGCTGTCGTGGGCGGCGGCGGTGAAGGAACCGCGGCTGATGGCCTGCGCCAGTATGCTGTGCCCCAGCGTGATCCAGAACCCGGTGCCGGGCAGTTTGGCGTCCAAATCCACATACAGCATGGAATCGGGGCCGATCACCAGACGTATCATCTGGTCCCGGGGCAGGGTTTCACCGCTCACCAGACAGGTTTCGGTTTTGATTTTCTTTGCAGGGATTTCCGCAGACGGTTCTGCAGGGGCTGTTGGCTGAGCGGCGTCTTGACCTTCGGACGTGACAATGCCCGACGACAGCAGATTTTCATCTGCCATCGGCGGGATCATGTCATCGGTGCGATTGTCCTTTGTAAAGGTCAATACTGTTCCTCTCTACCAGCATGGACTTAACCATTGCTGGCGGCCTTTTCTTCTGTTGCGTCTTCTTCCGTGAACCAGTGTTCACGGGCTTTCATGATCAGGGCGTTGGCGTCACGGATATTGATGACCTCTTCACCCAGAATTTCGACCAGCTCGTCACCAGCCAGATCGGCCAGATCGTCAAGGTTTTTCACGCCTTGTTCGGCCAGTTTCAAGATGTGTTCGGCTTTCAGACCGTCGAAGGTCATCAGGTCGTCTTGAATGCCCAGTTCGCGGCGTTTGGTTTCCAGTTCAACGCGCAGTTTTTCCAACCATGCATTGGCACGGGCCTGCAATTCGCCGGCAACGTCTTCGTCGAAGCCTTCGATTGTGGCCAGTTCCGGAATCGGCGTTTCGCTGATTTCTTCGATGTTGATGAATCCTTCGGCGACCAGCAGGTGCGCGATGACATCGTCAACGTCCAGAGCTTCCATGAACAGGCTGGAGCGTTTTTTGAATTCTTCGGCACGGCGTGCGGATTCTTCGGCTTCGGTCAGGATGTCGATATCCCAGCCGGTCAGCTGTGATGCCAGACGAACGTTCTGGCCACGGCGACCAATCGCCAGGGACAGTTGTTCTTCCGGAACAACAACGTCCAGACGGTGTTTTTCTTCGTCCAGAACAACCTTGGCCACTTCGGCCGGGGCCAGCGCGTTCACAACGAATGTTGCGAAGTCTTCGGACCACGGCACAATGTCGATTTTTTCGCCTTGCAGTTCGCCAACAACGGCCTGAACACGGCTACCGCGCATACCAACGCACGCACCGACCGGATCAATACCGTTATCACGGGACCATACAGCGATTTTTGCGCGGGAACCCGGGTCACGGGCAACGGCTTTAATCTCGATCACGCCGTCATAAATTTCCGGCACTTCCTGCGTGAACAGTTTGGCCATGAATTCCGGACGGGCGCGGGATACGAAAATCTGCGGACCACGCACTTCCTGGCGCACGTCGTAGATGTAGGCACGAACGCGATCACCAACTTTCAGGTTTTCACGCGGCAGGGATTCGTCCCGGCGCAGCAGGGCCTCGGCACGGCCCAGATCGATTGTGGTGTTGCCGTATTCGGAGCGTTTTACGATCCCGTTGATCATTTCGCCAACGCGGTCTTTGAATTCGGTAAATTGACGCTCACGCTCGGCGTCGCGCACTTTTTGCACGATAACTTGTTTCGCGGTCTGGGCGGCAATGCGGCCGAAATCCAGCGGCGGCAGGCTGTCGATCAGGAATTCGCCAACCTGTGCGTCCGGCTTGATGCGTTGTGCTTCTTTCAGCGTCAGTTGCTTGGCTTCGTCTTCGATGGTTTCAACCACTTCGCGATAGCGCTTCAGCTCGATCTGACCGGAACGGCGGTCGATGATCGCGCGGATATCGTGGTCATAACCGTATTTGGAACGGCCAGCCTTTTGAATGGCTTCTTCCATCGCGACCAGAACGATATCACGGTCGATGTTTTTCTCGCGGGCAACGGCATCTGCAACTTGCAACAGTTCCATAGTTTTCCTCTTTTTGGCTTTGCCTGTTTAAACCAATTAACCTGTTTAGTGTGTATTCAATTAAACTGCTTTTTTGATGCGTTTCTGCATCGCTTCGATCAATTCGTCGTTCATGACCAATTTCGCTTTCGCAATGCCGCTTAAGGGCAGGGCGATACGGCCTTGGTCTTCGGTTTCGACGATGACGGCGCCATCTTCGATCCCTTGTGTGACGCCACGGAAACGTTTCTGCCCGTCAATCGGCATATCCATTTCGATCTTGGTGTCCAGTCCGCAGAAATCGACGAAATCTTTTTCGCGGGTCAGCAGGCGGTCAATGCCCGGCGAGCTGACTTCCAGACGGTAGGCGGCGCTGATCGGGTCTTCAACTTCCAACAGCGCGTTCAGGGCGCGGCTGATGGCGGAGCAATCATCGACGCCGATCGTGCGCGTGGCCGGATCTTCGACCATGATCTGCAAGATCTGCATTCCGTCTTCACTCAGCATGCGCACGGCGACCAGTTCGAAGCCCTTCTCGGCGACGACCGGTTCGATCAGTGCGGTAATTTTTTGTTCCTGCGGCGTTTGGCGCATCGTTCGTCCTTAGTTGATTCCGGGCAACAAAAAAGGCGGGCTTTTTTGGGCCCACCCCTCTACTAACCTGGGATTTTGCAAGGGTTATAGGTCTGATTCCCCTGTTTGGCAAGATCTTTTTCAGGGTTTTAGCGTTGCGGGGCCTTTGTTCCCCATCGCACCAGCTTGAGATCCACGTGCAGGGCCCCATGGGTCAGCATGTCGATGACCAGCAATCCCTGGGCCGCGGTATCGAAAACAATCGAGATATTGTTGTTGTCCGCGGGCAGGGCGCGCGCCTTTAAAACAGTAAATTCGTCTTGTTCCAGAAGGTGATAGGGCAGGCAGGCCAGCCCAATATTGTGTTTTGGAACAGGTTTTCGCCCCTGCCGGCGCAGGCGGCTGGGGAATTGGATTTGGGCCTGTGGTTGCCCGGTTTTCAGGAAAAACCCGTACTCCGGGTAGTCAAAGACCTGTTCAGGCCGTGAATCAAAAGGGGGCGACGCCATGGCATTTGCTCGGTTACGCAGTGTACTTTACGTAATTCTAATATAACCGAGGTGAGAAATGCAATAAAAATGCCTTTATATCCAAAGGGATATGGCGTGGCTCAGGTCCGTTTGTACAGCAGATAGGTCTGTACCCGTCCGGCAGCGCGACCCTTTTCTTCGTATCGTGTGGGGATCCAGCCCTCGGGCATGGTGTGCAGATCTGCCGGGTGGCCGGTCCAGGCAAAGGCCGGGTGGGCTTCGGCCTGATCGCGCATCCATTCTGCCAGATCATCAACATCCGTGGCCATGATCAACATGCCGCCGGGTTTCAGAACGCGGGCAAACCGGTCGAGGTTTTCGGGGCTGATGATGCGGCGCTTGTAATGGCGTTTCTTCGGCCACGGGTCGGGGTTCAGGACGTAGATTCCGTCCAGTGTTTGATCGGCCAGTGCGTTCACAACCAAAATGGCATCATCCATCCAGACGCGGACGTTGGATGTGTCGTCGTCCTGAATGTCTTTCAGAAACGCGGACATGCCGTTGATAAAGGGTTCTGCGCCGATAAAGGCGGTGTCGGGGTGCTGGCGGTGTAGGGCGGCGACATGTTCGCCATTGCCAAAGCCGATTTCAAACCACATGCCGCCGTTAAAAGCGCGGACGAACAAATCGACATCGCGCAATGATGCGGGGGTCAGGGCTTCGGGCTGGATTTGCAATTGCGGCAACAGGCTGTCCAGAACGCTGGCGCGCTCGGGCTTTAACGGACGGCCCTGACGGCGGCCGTAAAGCCGCCGTTTATCACGGTCAACATCCGTATGCGGAATGGTCAGGTTTATGTCGTTACGCTGTTTGTCTGTGCTCATGCGCCCAGTTTTTGGCGCAAAGCATCGACAAGGTCAATCTTTTCCCAACTGAACCCGCCATCGGCTTCCGGATCGCGGCCAAAATGGCCATAGGCGGCGGTGCGGGCATAGATCGGACGGTTCAGGTGCAGGTGTTCCCGGATGCCGCGCGGGCTCAGGTTCATCAATTCCTGCAGGGCGGCGGAGATACGGGCTTCATCCGCCAATCCGGTGCCATGGGTGTCAACGTAAACGGACAGAGGCTTGGACACGCCGATGGCGTAGGACAGCTGGATCGTGCATTTGTCGGCCAGTCCGGCGGCCACAACGTTTTTCGCCAGATAACGCGCGGCGTAGGCGGCGGAACGATCAACCTTCGTCGGGTCTTTGCCAGAGAAGGCACCACCACCATGCGGGGCAGATCCGCCATAGGTGTCCACGATGATCTTGCGGCCCGTCAGGCCAGAATCCCCAACCGGGCCACCAATCACAAAACGGCCCGTCGGGTTGACGTAGAATTCGTTGTCCGGGCACATCCAGCCTTCGGGCAGGACGTTCATGACATGTGGGCGGACCATCTCGCGCACATCGGCCTGCGACAGTTTTTCGCTGTGTTGGGTCGAAACGACGATGGATGTGGCGCGCACCGGCTTGCCATCGCGGTATTCCAGCGTGACCTGTGATTTCGCATCCGGGCCCAGTTCGGCCAGCGTTCCGGAATGGCGCGCTTCGGCCAGTGATTTCAGAATATTGTGAGAATAATGCAATGCGGCGGGCATCAGTACAGGTGTTTCCGTGCAGGCATAACCAAACATAATGCCCTGGTCGCCTGCGCCTTCGTCTTTGTTGCCGGCGGCATCAACACCAACGGCAATGTCGGCGGACTGGCTGTGAACGCGCACATCGACGTTGACTGTACGCCAGTCGAACCCTTGCTGCTCATACCCAATATCGCGGATTTTGTGTTTGGCAATATCGCGCAGAACATCATGGGTGATATCAGACGGGCCGCGCGTTTCACCAACAATGATAACGCTGTCGGTTGTGACAACGGTTTCAATCGCTGTGCGGGCATACGGATCGGATGTCAAATAACGATCCACGATAGCATCGGAAATCTGATCACAGATTTTGTCCGGGTGACCTTCGGATACGGATTCGCTGGTGAACAGGAAATCTTTCAGCCGTGCAGTACCGTGCGGATGAGTGTTTTCGTTCTGGGCTGGTTTGAACATGATGATTTTCCTGATTGAAGAATAGAGATATAAAATGCGGGAAATAGAATACCCGCCATTGTGGCAATTACAAGACAGTTGCTGCGGTTGTATGAAAAAAGCCGGGGAACACTCCCCGGCTTTTTAAAAAAAGAATACTCAGAATATCAGAGGATTAAACCTCCTGATAAAACTCAACCATATTACGCAGGGCCTTCATGATGTTACGGCGGGCGTTTTCATCATCCAGCGTGTAGTACAGGCGAACAAGTTCCAGCGTTTCTTTACGGCTCAGGATATCACGATCATCTTCGAACCCCAGCTGTTCGCTTTCAGCCAAGCCAGACGCCAGTGTTTTGGCGCGGCCTTTATCGCTGAAGCCTTCAAAGAAGTAGCTGACCGGAACATCCAGCACGTGGCAAGCTTGCCACAAGCGGCTGGCGCTGATCCGGTTGGTTCCGCGTTCGTATTTTTGAACCTGCTGGAAGGTCAGTCCCAGAGCATCGGCCAGTTTTTCCTGGCTGAACCCCAGAATGCCTCGGCGTTGGCGCAAGCGGGCACCAACATGGACATCGACGGGATCGGGGTTATCCGATCCGCCACCACGTCCGCGACGGGGCGTAGGAAGTTTTTTGACCACCTTATCCGCGCTTTTCTTTTCAGTTGTTATCTTTGCCATATGTTTTACCTGCTTTATTTCCGTCCCGAAGCCATGATGAGATGGTTTCGTGGATTAAGGAGTATCCGATAATATGAAATACTCCACAAGGATTGGCACAAAAGCACGCGGGATGCAAAGGCGCAACTAACCGGAAGTATTGGAAAGCGCTATTCTCTACCCCTTGGCGTACTTGTGCAAATAACGCTTATAAACGGCGTCTTATTGCGCAGCACAAGATTATCAAAACCAATAAAATGACCACGGGCGCGTTCCGCCAGACGACATAAAAAGGGGCGTTCGGTGTGTCGGCGGGGAGAATCACGTCAACACTGCCCGGTTTATCGTAAGGGATTCGGGTCAGAATTCGACCATAGGGGTCAATGATGGCAGAGATACCATTATTGGCTGAGCGCACGACCGGTAGCCCTTCTTCGATTGCGCGGAACATCGTTTGGGCCAGATGCTGATACGGCCCGGGACTGTTGCCGTACCAGCCATCATTGGTGACGTTGACGATCCATGCGGGGCGTTCCTCGTCATCAGTGACCGCACCGGGGAAAATGATTTCGTAACAGACCAGCGGGCTGAAGGGGGGCACGACAGATTTGAGGCCTGGTAGTGTCAGCGTCTGTGGTCCCGGTCCCGGCGTGAAGCCTGAAAATTGGACGAATGGCGTGATCGGCAAGATCGATTGCAGTGGGATATATTCGCCAAACGGGACCAGATGCGCTTTGTCAAAGCGGGCCAGTGGCTGTAAATCGCGGTCAAACGCGACCAGTGAATTGCCGTAGGAGGGTGTTTCATTCCCTTCGCGAATTAAAATTCCGCTCAATAACAGCGGGTCGCGGCCCATCAATTGCAGGGATGATGTAATCGCCATACGTACATCAGGAATGGACAGAAGGCGTGTGCTGATCGCCGTTTCTGGCCATACGGCGATCACGGGTCGGTCCGTAACGGGAGGGTTGGCGGTCAGCCCATCAATGAGTTTTTGTAAATTCAGCGATGTTTTTTCCGGGTCCCATTTATCCGCTTGCGGGATGTTGGGTTGGATCAGGCGGATGGCAGGTGCGTTGTCCGCAAATTGCGTTGGATGCGTGTGCAAGCGTGCCGCACCCCAGCCGTACAAGGCCATCATGCTGATAACGATGGCAATCAGTATCGCCGCTGTGGTTGTTTTTTTAAATCTTGCAATGACCAAAAACCCAGGCAATGCCGCCCAGATCAATGTGATCAGGCTTAAGCCATACGGCCCCACCAGCGCGGCCGTTTGCGCCATTGGCAATGTTCCGGCCCAGGCATAGGCGTACAGATTCCATGGGAATCCGGTCAGGATATGACCGCGCGCATATTCACCTGCAATAATAATCGCGCAGAAAAATACAAACCCATCCCACTTTTTCAAATTGGCAAAGCGCCAGACGATCCATGATGAGGCGGCGGTGAAAAAAGCCAATGCAATAGGCAGCCCCGCAATCGCCAGCGGCCACACCCATTTAAATGGGTTACCGGGGACCAGCAAGGCATTGCTGATCCAGAACAAACCAAACAGGAAAAACCCAAACCCGAAGGCCCAGCCGATAAGAGTTGCGTCGCGCCATGTCCGCGCACCGGTCAATGTCATGTAGAAAAGTGACAGGCATGGAAATAAAAGGACCCACCATGACGTTGGTGCCATGGTCAATGCCATCAATGATCCGGCCAGCCACGCCAACCCCGCCCGGGCAAAAACGGGCAGGGCGATGATGCGATCCGCAAGGGTGTGCAGGTGTGACAAAATCATGCGGGGACGATAATGGACTTGTCATTCCCGCGAAAGCGGGAATCCATGCAATCGGCGATTATTCCCCGTTGGAATAGCAAGGCAAAGAGGCGCGAGTCTATTGTGTGGGTGTCTTAGGCTTGACGTTCTTCACGCGCAGGCGTTTCACCCGGCGGGCATCGGCATCCAGGATTTCAAAAATCATCCCGGATTCTTCGTGGACCAGGATTTCACCCCGGCTGGGCACGCGGCCTGCAATGGCAAAAACCAAACCGCCCAGCGTGTCGATGCTTTCGCGTTCCTCTTCGGTCATAAATTCACCGAAGCGGTCTTCGAATTCCTCAACGTCAAACCGGCCATCGGCGATGATGGACCCGTCCTGGTTTGTGATCAGTGTCGGGTCGGACCCCATGGTGTTATGTTCGTCTTCGACATCGCCCACAATGGCTTCGATAATGTCACCAATGGTGACAAGGCCATCAATACCACCAAATTCATCAACCACCAGCGCCATATGGCGGCGTGTTTGTTTCATTTCCAGCAACAGGTCCAAAACATGCATGGATGGCGACACAATCGGAACGTCGCGGACCAGATTTTCCAGCACGATCGGTTCCTTGCGCAGCGTGGTGCTGAGAATGTCCTTGATGTGAACGGTGCCAATAACATCGTCCAATGATTCACGGAAGACAGGGAAACGGCTGAATTGCTTTTCCGACAACAAGGCAAACAATTCGGATTCCGAAATGCTGATGTCGATGGCCACAATGTCAACGCGGGGGATCATCACATCAACGGCGCGCATATCGCGCAAGTCAAGCACGTTGGAGATCAGTGTGCGTTCGTGGTTTGCAACGGAGAGCGTGGAGTCATCTTGCGTATTCGCAACATACTCGGCCAAATCGTCACGCAAATGCGTGGAACCCTTGGATGATCCCAACAGGGACCGGATCTGGGTCAGGATGGATTTTTTCGGATCGCCAGACGGTTCATGACGGGAAGGGTGCGATCCGTAACCGGATGATCCTGTCCCGCCGGGTCTACTTCCGGATGGGTCGTTATCGTCGTTTTGGGTCATTTCAAACATGGCCTTAATATATTATGCCACACTGCAACATGCTAGTCCCCATGCGTGCGGCGGTATGCTTAATCCCCATCGGGCAAGAGGTAGGGGTTTTTTATGCCTAACCCATTGAGAATATTAACTTCTAGGTCTTCCATTTCCTCCGCCTCATCGTCGTCGATATGGTCATAACCCAGCAAGTGCAGGGTGCCGTGGACAACCAAATGGGTGAAATGATCGGCAAAACTTTTGGTTTCATCGGTGGCTTCGCGGGCCACGGTTTCGAGGGCAATGACCAGGTCGCCCAGCGTGCAGGGAATGCCTGGCGTGGGGTATTCCCATCCGTCTTCTGTGTCCTGCATGGCGAAAGACAAAACATTGGTGGGCTTGTCCTTGCCCCGGTAATCGCGGTTCAGGATGCGCACGGATTCATCATCACTCAACGTAATGCTGATCTCAATCGATGGAACGCTGTCCTTGATTTCGCCCGCAACGGGGCAGGTGGCGAACACGGCATGAATGGCGCGTTCAATCACGGATTCATAATCGGGCAGATCCGTATCCCAGCCGGGGTTTTCCGATGTAATTTGCAGGTCGATCATGATGGTCGTTTAACGTCCACCACCACGCCCGTCATGGCGGTCATAGGCCGTGACGATTTTTGCAACCAGATCACTGCGGACAACGTCCTTGGACCCGAAACGGATCAACCCCACTTCGGGCAGATCGTGCAGAATATCCATGGCCTGCAATAGGCCCGACGTTTCACCACTGGGCAAGTCAATCTGGGACGGGTCACCCGTAATAACCATGCGTGATCCTTCGCCCAGACGGGTCAGGAACATTTTCATCTGCATTGCCGTGGTGTTTTGCGCTTCGTCCAGAATGACAAAGGCGCGGTTCAATGTGCGCCCGCGCATAAAGGCCAGCGGTGCAATTTCAATGTCTTTGGACAGGATGCGTTTTTCCGCCTTTTCCGCGCCCATCGTGTCGTACAAAGCGTCATAAAGCGGGCGCAGATAGGGGTCGATCTTTTCCTTTAAATCGCCGGGCAGGAAGCCCAGACGCTCCCCGGCCTCAACCGCCGGGCGGGACAGGATAATCCGTTCCACTTTTTCCTGTTCAAACAACGACACGGCCTGTGCCACGGCCAGATAGGTTTTACCCGTACCGGCGGGGCCGATGCCGAAAACGGCTTCGTGTTTTTGCATCGCTTCGATATAGGCGGCTTGAACCGGACCGCGTGGGGCGATGGTTTTTTTGCGTGTGACAATCTGGCCCTTGGTTTCGATCAGCTCTTTCAGATTGGTCGGGGTGCTGGATGTCATGTGTTTCCCATCTTTGTGGTGATCGGTTTTGCGGCGTTGGTGATGGTGCTGTGGGGTCGTGCGCTGTTCTTCCGCATGTTCGTCGGAAAAGCGCAGGGCGGCGCTGACCGTGTGAATATCCACGTCTTCGCCGCGTTTCAGCTTGCTCCACATTAAATTCAGGATTTCGCGGCCCAGCGCGATTTTTTCAATGTCACCGATCAGGGTGATTTCATTGCCACGGCCGATGATTTCTAAGCCCAACGCCTGTTCCAAAAACGAAAGATTTTCGTTCTGCCCGCCAAAAAGGGCCGGCAGCAGGCGGTTGTCATTGAAAACCAGGTGGTCGTGTTCGATTTGCGTGGTTATGGGCGCTCTCCGTACTCTGTCCCCAATTATAGCACAAGTAATTGTAAGGATAAGGTAAATATGGGCGGCGCAGCAAAAAACCCCGGCTTTGGGCCGGGGTTTTTGTATGGGGTTATGAGCCGTTATTACGGTTTCGGGGCCGGGGCGGCTTCGCGGATCGCTTGGCCGGCTGTGTTGGCCTGTTCTTTATGACCTTCCAGTTCCGGGATCGGCAGATCGTCACCACGTTCCATCATTTTCAGGATCAGCGGGTGGCGTTTGCAATCGGTTTTCGGGATTTGCACCAGGCCAATTTCACGGTCGTACACCGGGTTGGAGAACCGTTCCATATAAGCGGTGAACGCGGTGCGTTTTTGATCCGTCCGGTCGTTCTGCGCATCATCACCCATGTAGATGAAGGTGGACCCTTTACCAATACGGGTAAAGGATGTGCGCAATTGACGGGCCGATGCGTTCTGGCATTCATCCAGCAGATAGAACGTATATTTGTACGTGCGGCCACGGTTGAACGCGTGCGGCGCAATTTCCAGCACGCCCGCCTGCATCAAACGTTCACGCAGCGGCTTGCCGATCAGCTCGTCAATGGTTTCAACCATCGGACGCACGTGCGGCATCATTTTTTCATTCAGATCGCCGGGCAGGAAACCAATTTCTTCGTCGGCCGTAACGGCGGGGGTCGCCAGACAGATACGGTCAATTTTGCCTTGGGCCAGGGCTTCCAGTGCCGAATAGGTACTGAACAATGTTTTCCCGGTCCCGGCCTTGCCATTCACGAAGAGGAAGTCTTTGTGCTGGGCTTCGTGCCGGATTTTCTTTTGGGCCTGTGTCGGCGTAATGTCTTCGCGACCGAGTTTGAAGGACCCACCATCAAAGCTTGGCAATGCGCGCTCAACAGCGGCCTGAGCCTCGGCGATGGTCATGGTGCGGTTGGCGTTGTCGTTGGATGCGCCACCAGCTTCGTTGAATTGGTCTTGTGTTTGCCCTTTACCGCGGCCGTTCCCTTTGCCGGTGCTGCGTGTATCGCGTGAACCTTGTTGCGCTTGTCCCTGTACCATTCTTTTTCTCGCTTTCCTGCGGGTTTCCAGCCCGGTGTGATCCGGGTATGGGTACCGTTTTTATGTGAAGACAGTCAATAAATGCAAGAAATTACTGGGCCAGTTCCCCGGTAATCGATGTTGCGGTTGCGTTATCGACCCGAACCTGGGCGATTTGGCCGAAATATTGGGCCGGGGCCATGACGTGCATAGGCTGGTTCCATGGGGTTCGGCCATAAAGCTGGCCGTCCTTGCGGCCGCGCCCGTCAAACAGGACGGGGATGGTCTGGCCGATCATGGCGGTGTTAAATTCGCGTTGTTGCTCCATCAACAGGGCCTGCAGGCGTTGCAGGCGCTCATCCATAATCGCGTCATGGACCAAGCCCTGCATATTCGCCGCCGGGGTGCCGGGGCGGGCGGAATATTTAAAGCTGTAGGCCGACATGAACCGGACATCGCGGACCAGTTGCATGGTGGCTTCGAAATCGTCTTCGGTTTCGCCGGGGAACCCGACGATGAAATCGGAGGAGAAGGCGATATCAGGCCGCGCCGCGCGCAGTTTGGCAATGATGTCGCGGTAATGATCCGCCGTATGTTTGCGGTTCATGGTTTTCAAAATCGCATCCGAACCGCTTTGTACGGGCAGGTGCATAAATGGCATCAATTCCGGCACATCGCGGTGGGCGTCGATCAAATCCTGATCCACGTCGCGCGGGTGGGATGTCATGTAACGAATGCGCTCCACACCATCAATTTCGCCCAGTGCTTGGATCAAGCGGCCCAGCGACCATGTCGACCCATCCATCGCTTCGCCGTGATAGGCATTCACATTCTGACCCAGCAGCGTGATGTCCTTGACCCCACGATCCCGCAGCGTTTTGGCTTCATCCAAAATCTTTTCCGCCGGACGTGAATATTCCGCACCCCGTGTATAAGGGACGACGCAGAAGGTGCAGAATTTATCGCATCCTTCCTGAATGGACACAAAGGCCGACGGGCCGTCTTGCGTCACATGATCAACGGGCAGGGAGTCAAATTTGGATTCAACCGGGAAATCGGTATTGACCACGCGTTCGCCCAGCGCCCGCACAACCATTTCCGGCAGTTCGTGGTAAGTCTGTGGCCCGAACACCAGATCGACATAGGGCGCGCGATCCATGATCAATTCGCCCTCGGCCTGGGCTACGCACCCGGCGACGGCGACCAGTGTTTTCTTGCCGGACTTGGCGCGTTCGTCCTTGTGGTCGCGCATACGGCCCAAATCGGAGAAGACCTTGTCCGTGGCTTTTTCACGAATGTGGCAGGTGTTCAAAATGACCATATCCGCATCATCCGGCGTGTCCACGGCGCGGTAGCCCAGCGGATGCAGGATGTCGGCCATCCGGTGGCTGTCATAGACGTTCATCTGACAGCCCCAGGTTTTGATAAACAGTTTTTTCGTCGCGTTTTCGGTCATGGCGGGGTTTTAACCATGAAAGCGGCGGGGAGGCAAGGTTTCGCAGATGTTTAAATTGACATAATGTCTATAATATTCAGGGGTTTCCTTTCATAATCTCCTTGCCCATATCTATTGAATACCGCTAAAGACTCAGACCAGCGGTAACGGTTTAATGGATGGTGGGACGCATGCGCGTTTTTGGTTTTGGTGTGATGGTGTTTGCGGCCCTGATGTTGGCTGCTCCTATGGCGCAGGCCGCAGGTAAAAATTGCTATACGCAGGCGGAAGCCGAGGCGGAGCAGGCCATTCGTATTCATAGTGAATTGATGGTTATTGGCCTGAATTGTCAGCACATGACCCCGGCAGGCCAGAAAAACCTGTATCAAGCCTACCGCGAATTCACGGATAAAAACGTGGGCCTGTTTGCGGCGTATGAATCAACCCTGCTAGGCTATTTCCAGCGCACTGGTTCCCGTGATGCCGAGGCCGAGATCAACTCCCTGCGCACCGCCTTTGCGAACAAGATTTCGCTGGATGCCGCCAAAATGCGCCCGGATCTGTTCTGCAACCATTATATGCCACGCATTCAAAAGGCATCGGTGATGGGCCGGAACGATATTCAGAAATGGGCGGCGACATTCTTCCCGTCCCATCCGGTATCCCATCCGATCTGCGGACAATAAGTTTCTTTCCCCCAGTCAATTAAATGGGTTGTGAATTAAATGGCCGGGTGGCTTGTTCCCGGCCCTTTCACGCGCCTATCCTGTACGGATTAGGTTAAGTGATTCAATTCGATAAACAGGGAATTATAAGAAAATGACGGCACACGCCCCCTCCGGGATCGACAAAATGATCGACTCCGCTTTCGTCGGATTGGCCGATTTCTTTGATAAAACACTGTTTTATGGGCTGAAATTCGACCTTCCCGGCGCGGCGGGCGACATGGTGACGAAGGAAGCGCCGCTGATCCTGATCTGGTTGGTCATGGCGGGCCTGATTTTTACCCTGTATTTCCGTTTTGTGAATTTACGCCTGTTCAAACATAGCTTTGACGTTGTGGCCGGTAAGTTCGAGGAGCCGGGGGCCCCGGGTCAGACCACCAATTTTCAAGCCCTGATGGCGTCACTGGCCGGAACGGTCGGGTTGGGCAACATTGCCGGGGTGGCCGTGGCGGTATCCGTTGGCGGGCCGGGGGCTGTGTTCTGGATGGTGGTGATGGGCTTCATCGGCATGTCCACGAAGTTTATCGAGGTCGCCGCCGGGGTGAAATATCGCCGTGTCTTTATCAACGAAGAAGGTCACACCGATATTTCCGGCGGGCCGATGTATTACCTGCAGGATATTTTCAGTGCGCGGGGTCTGCCCGCTATTGGTAAATTTCTGGCGATTGTATTTGCCATTTTCTGCATCGGTGGATCGCTGGGCGGCGGCAACATGTTCCAGGCCAACCAGACCTTCATTCAATTCGTCAACGCCACGGGCGGGCCGGACGGAAGTTTTCTGGCCGGGCAGGGCTGGTTGTTTGGGCTGGGGTTGGCCATTCTGACCGGTATTGTCATTATTGGCGGAATCCGGTCCATCGCCAACGTGTCGGCCCGTTTGGTGCCGATGATGGCGGTGTTGTATGTCATTGCGGGATTGTTCGTCATTATCACGAATTACCAGCATATTCCGGCGGCCTTGTGGTCGATCATCCATGATGCCTTTACCCCGGAAGCGGGCCTGGGGGCTGTGGTTGGAGGCTTGCTGATCGGGGTGCAACGGGCATCGTTTTCGAACGAGGCAGGTCTGGGGTCGGCATCGATCATCCAAAGCACGGCCCGCACCAACGAGCCCATTCGCCAAGGTCTGGCCGGAATGATGGGGCCGTTCCTGGATACGATTGTGATTTGCTCCGTGACCGCGTTGGTGATTACCATTTCCGGCGTTTACGAGGGCGGACAGGGCATGCAGGGCATCACCCTGACGGCCAAGGCGTTTTCAACGGCCATCCCGTTTGCGGATCATTTCCTGGCCTTATGCGTCTTCCTGTTTGCGTTTTCGACGATGATCGGGTGGGGCTATCTGGGGGTGAAGGCATCGACCTTTATCTTTGGCGAACACATCCTGGTTGAAAATGCGTTCAAGCTGATCTTCTGCGGGTTCATTGTTGTGGGTTGCGCGTCCGACCTCAGCAACGTGATCCGGTTTACGGACTCGTTGATCCTGTCTATGGCCATTCCCAATATTATTGGCCTGTACATCATGGCACCGGAGATCAAGAAAGACCTGCAAGCCTATCTGGCGGCTGGCAAACATCGCCGTGTGAAGGGTGAGGGTGTGGCGCAGGCGGCGGAATAGCCCCTGTTTTCATATTCAATCCAAAATGCCGTGCATAAGTCGGGGGATGAAGGGGTAAAAGCCTTGAAGATCCGCCCCTTTCTGTGGCCCTATTACAGCATTCCAAAAATTGATTGCCAGCACTGCGTTCACACGCAGGGGAATGCCAAAGGGGTTTCGCATGACTTTTTCGTCCAACGCACCGGAAGATCAAACCAAAACCAAAACCGCCGAAGATGGCGACAATGTTTTGAAAACACCGTCATTGGACGGTCTGCGCGCCCGTCGCCCTGGCGAATATAATATCCAATCCGGCCTGAAACGCCTGCGCATCACCGCGGCCCCGGACATTGACAATATCCCGGACGAGGATGACGCCGCCGCGACGGCCAGCCCCAGCCTGTCCGCGCCGTCCGTATCTACCCCGTCTTCTCTGTCCACATCTGGGTCCACATCCGGTCTCTCCGTGCGGGCCAGCCGCATGAATGATGCCGAAACAACGGCCGTGACCGAAGAGGTTGATGAAGAGCCGGTTTTGATGCTCTCCCCTGTAAACGCACGCTCTTTTGGCAATGACAATCCCTTCAAAACACCGATGGCTGTGCGTATTGCACAGGTTGCCGGTGTGTTTTTTAGCGTGTTCTGGGTCGTTTTGACGCTGGTCTACGCCGTGGCGCAGGGTATTTCCCTCAGCCCGGATGTTCTGGGCCTGTATCTGGCCGGGGCGCTGGCGCCGGTTGTCCTGTTGTGGACGTTGATCAGCATGGTTTCGCGCGGCAATGAAATTCGCCGTTATTCCGAAGTTTTGCGCGGCGAATTGCAATCCATCATCTATCCGACGGAAGAGCGCGCGCGCAAAGTGTCGCACGACATCGAGATCCTGACGAAACAAGCAACGGAACTGGCCGGAGCGTCGCGTGCGGTGGTGAAATCCATCAACCGTGCCCGTCATGGTCTGCGCACCGAAGTGCGTGATTTTGTTGGTATTTCCAAGAAAACCGAATTCCACATTGATCGTCTGGCCGAAACGCTGCACGAGCGCGCGGAAAAATTGCTGGTCCTGACGGACGAGATTGAACAACGTACCGACGGCATCAATACCAAGACGAAAGAGGGTGTATCCGCGTGGGACGAAGCCACGGTAAAAATCCTGGATCGTGCATCCGAAATCGAAGGCGCAATGGGTCGTGGCGCGGACAAAATTCTGGCCGCCGCTGACCAAGCGAAAGACAAAACCAAGGACATCGAAACGCACCTGAACGGCAGTTATGACGGGCTGAACAAGGCCGTCGACCAAGTGGCCGAACGTTTGAAAGCATTGTCCGAACAATTCGATGGCCACACCAAGGGGTTGGCCACCGCCGCCGACCATGTGTCGGATGAAACACGCCGTCTGGCCGGAACGATTGAAAGCCAGATCCAGTCGCTGGAAGAAACCACCAGCCGCACGCTGGAATCCATGGCGAAATCCAGCCAGTCGATTGAAGACCATCGCAAGGAACTGGATCGCGGTGCGGAATCTGTCGCGGCCCAAGCCGAGAAGATTGCATCGACCCTGTCCGGTGGTATCGACCGTCTGGATCAGGCCGCGGACGATCTGGTGTCCCGCACCAATACGCTGGAAACCCGTTTGGAAACCCAGGCCGAAAAACTGCACGAAACCGTACGCGGTATTTCCAATGGTGCCGACGCGATTGAGGAAGCCGGTGTATCGGCGGCCAACAAACTGTCCGAAGCCATGGGCACGGCGTTGTCCGGTGCGGAATCCATCAGCGCCGCGGTTCGCCGGTCTATTGAATCGCTGGAAAAATCAACCCAATCAGCGAAAGAGCAGGCGGAATCCCTGATTGAATCCGCCGAATCCAGCATCGCCAAACTGAACGAAGCCGGGGCCGGGAATGTTGACCATGTCCGCGACATCGTCAGCATGCTGGAGAAAAGCCGCGCCCAGATCGCCGAAGCCAGTGCGTTGGCCGATGAACAGGTGCGTAAATTGTCCGCCGCCGTCGAGGAACAGGCCGAAACCATCACGGTATCCGCCGCCAGCATGGTGGACCGCATTGAATCCGTCCGTACGTCTCTGTCCGAACCGTTGAAGGACATGACGCACGCCGTGGCCGAAGCCGATGCGAAGCACGAAGAAATTGAAAGCACACTGCGCCGCCGTGTGTCGGATTTGAACGAAGCCAGCGATAAGGCGAAGGACAGCGCGGAACATATCCGCACCATCCTGCGCGGTCAGGCCCAGGAAATTTCGACCTTGGCCGGTCAGATCGCAGGCAACGCCCGCACCATCAACGATCAGATGGCCCAGCAAAGCGACCAGCTGGGCGACAAGGTCCGCAAGGCACTGGATGATGTGGACGCGGTGCGCAAGGCACTGGAAACGCAAGCCTCCCGCCTGCACAGCCTGTCCGAAACGGCCGTATCCGACATTTCCGAACTGGAAGGTCAGGTGGCCGCCCGTTGCAAGGAAGTGGAAGAGGCGACATCGGCCGCATTCGGTACGTTGGAGCTGATGGATGCCAGCATGGGCGACCATGTCCGCACGCTGAAAGACCGCGCGGAAATTGCCTCCGCTGCTGTGGTCAGCGTTCGCGAAGCGCTGGAAAAAACCGCAACCGGGTTCGAACCGCTCTACACCAAAACGGTGGAGCAGGTGGGCGATATGCAGAAACGTTTCGAAGTTCTGCGCCAGACCTATGACGACAGCGCGACCAGCAACTTGGATAAGCTGAAACAAATCGGCATCGTGTTCGATGATCGTCTGCAATCTCTGCGCGGTGGTGCGGATCAGGCGGCGAAGATCCTGAAAATCTCCAGCGAAGATCTGCAGGAACGCGTGATGGATATTGAATCCGCCGCCCGTTCGGCCAGCGACAAGATGCGCGACATTCAAATGTCGCTGGGCGATCAATCGTCCGACATCCACCTGATCACCGATCAGGCGTTGCTGAAGATCGAAAGCATCCAGAAAGCCATTAACGAGCAATTCCACGAATTGTCCGAAGCGGTGGGCCAGGCCCTGACCCGTATCGACACCGTGGGCGATGCGTTGGGCAAATCGGCGGAAACCGTCGATCTGGCCGCCGAACGCGCCGTGGCCCGTTATACGGAAGTGGGCGAAATGGCCCGCGCCGAAACGGAAGAACTGAACCAGGCATCGGCCAAATCGGTCAAACTGACCGAGGTTCTGGTGTCCCAGGTTCAGGCCGAAGCCGAGAAACTGCTGACATCGTCCCGCGATACGTTGGTCGAGCTGAAGAAAACCAGCGATGGTTTCGCACAGCGCAGCCGCGAAGTCGCCGAACAGATGAAGGCTTCCCTGCAGACATCGCAATCCTATGGTGCCGAACTGCGCCAGCAGGTTTCGATTGTGGCCGAAGCCTCCGCCGAAGCCGGGGACAAGGTCAGCCGCGTCGTGTCCGACCTGAACAGCCGTTTGGACGACATCCGCACCGCCACCACCGATACGATGGTGAAGGTCGAAAAAGTCCGCGATGGCCTGTCGGTCGAATCCGATCGTTTGATTACGGTTTCTTCTTCGGCCATCAAAGCCGCAGACGAAGCCGCAGATACGTTCAGCCGCCAATCCAACGCCCTGTTCAAGGCGGTGCAGGATGCGGCCGATCATGCCGAGAAAATCCGCACGATGGATGCCCGCATCCAGCGCGAAGCCTTCTTGTCGGCGGCGAAATTCATCGTGGAATCCCTGCATTCCCTGTCGGTGGATTTCACCCGCATGTTGGACGGCGAAGTGCCGGAAAAGACATGGAAAGCCTTCCAGAAGGGCGATGTCGGGGCCTTTACCCGCCGTCTGTCCCAACTGGGCGACGAATTGCCGATGGACAAATTGCGCGAAAAATTCGCAAGCGACAGCGAATTCCGCACCTATGTCCAACGCTTCCTGCGCCAGTTCGAAGACATGTTTGAACAGGCCAGCGCGAACGATCATGGCGACCTGCTGTCCTCGACCTTCGCATCCAGCGATCTGGGACGTCTGTATGTCGTTCTGTGCGGAGCGGCAGGCCGTGACGCCAAACTGACCCGCGAAGACCGCCGGGTTGCGTAACGACGCAGGCGCACAATAAATAAAACACCGTCACCCCGGAAATCCCGTCAGGGATTATCCGGGGTTTCTGCCATAATGGGTCACCATCACGGCACAAATCCCGGATAAAGGCGTGCGCCTTTATTCGGGATGACGAATAAGACAAATTTGGGATGATGTTATGAGTTGGGTTTTCTTCGCCTTTTTGCCGCCCTTCCTCTGGACGATGAACAATGTCATCGACCAGATGCTGGCCCGGGATTTATTTCACCGATCGGCGTTTTCCTTCCTGATTATTTCCGGGGCTTTGACCCTGCCGACCGCTGCTGTGATGGCGGTGGCCCATCCGCAGGTTTTTGACATCCCGTGGGAAACGGTTCTGCTGCTGTTTGTTGGGGGATTGTTTGGGTTCGCCGGGGCTTGGCCCTATGTCATGGCGATCCAGAATGATGATGCAGCCAGCGCCGTACCCATTCTGCAAACTGTTCCCGTCTTCGTTTATTTGATGGGATTTTTACTGCTGGGCGAAACGCTGAATGCGGTCAAACTGGCCGGGGGCGGGTTGGTTGTTGCGGGGGCGATGGTGTTTGCGTGGAATCCGGATACACGGAAATTACATGCACGGACCCTGGTCCTGATGCTGATCAGCGCGTTGATCTGGGCGGCCTATGGTGTGTGGATCCGGTATTGGACCCAGGATTTGCACTGGATGGCGGTGATGTTCTGGGTTTATGTCGCATGGGTGGTGTTTGGGGCTGTTGGGTTGGCGATGGCGCGGGACATTCGCAATGATGCGCGGCTGATCCTGAAATCCGGGAAATTCCTGAAGGTTCTTCTGCCCCTGTTGATGTTGCAACAGGTGATGTTGTGTCTGGCCGATCTGGCCACGGCCAAGGCGATGTCGATTGCGCCCACGGCGGTGCAGGTGTCGTTATTTAATGGCCTGCAACCGGTCATTATCATGATTTTGTGTGGCATCTTCTATCGCTTCCGCCCGGATGTATTTGAACCCATCCGCATGGGACCACGGCTGTATTATCGTTTGGTCTGTGTGGCCGTTATGTTCGCGGGAATGGTTCTGCTGCTGACATAGCGGCCTGATCGGCGATAATCGTGACATTGCGTATCCGGCGTAATGCCGTGGCGGGCAGGGCGGGTGACACCGGGTCATGCAACATCCGCTGCAGAATATCCGCCTTATGCGACCCCTGGACCAGCAGGATTGTTTCCCGCGCCTGCATGATATGGCCAAGGCCGAGCGTATAGGCCGTATGTGGCACGTGATCCAGCCCACCCCAATAGGCAGCATTGGCGGCCAGACTGTCCGCCGACAGGTGGATCAGGCGCGTATGTGCATCAAATGCGCTGCCCGGTTCGTTGAACCCGATATGGCCGTTGGTGCCCAATCCCAAAACCGCAATATCAATGCCGCCTTGGTCCAACAACGCATCCATGCGGGCACATTCGGCAGATGGATCGGGCGCGGCGCTGTTAAAAATTGTGCGATGGGATGACGGGATGGAAAGGGGGGCCAGAATATCGCGGTCCAGCCAGTTGGAAAATAAACGGCGGTCATCCGGGGTCAGCCCCGCATAATCATCCAGCGCCACATAATGGACCCGGTCCCACAAATCGCGCCGATCGGCGTGATGGGCGATCAATTCACGGTACAGGCCCAGCGGGGTGGACCCGGTCGGCAAAACCACCCGGATCGGGCCGTTTTGGGCCGCGGTGCGGTCCGCCGCCCGATTCAGGGCGGCCATGAAAATATCAGCCGCCAGTATGTGAAAAGCGGAATTGTTGGGGGCGATTTTGATGGTCGGCGCGGTGTCCATGCCTCCTTTATGGCATTTAACGCATTGATTTTCAATAAGGTTTTCGAATTTGCGTATTGTTCCCGACCCCGGTGCCGTGATAATCTTTTGGTAGGATTTATCGCCTATCCTTGATCCTAAGTTATTGACGCATAAGGGGCATCACACGTTATGGGCAAGACCAAATTCTGCCAGGGCATTTCGGATATTTCAGACAGCTATATGGCGTTCATCATCGACCAATGGGGCGTGCTGCATAATGGCGAGCGCGCCTATGACGGCGTGATTGATTGTTTGAAGGAACTCAAAGGCCGTAAAAAGCAGATCATCATTCTGTCGAACTCTGGCCGCCGCGCCAGCGAAAACGCCGAGAAGTTGAAGGAGATGGGCATTGGCCCCAGCCTGTATGACCAGATCGTCACATCTGGCGAACTGACATGGCAGGGATTGCATGACCAGAACGAGGGCGTGTTCGAAAATATCGGCACGAAATGTTTTCTGATCAGCCGGAATGATGATCGTTCCATCATTGATGGGTTACCGGAAATCGAATTGGTGCATGATATTGACGAAGCGGACTTCCTGCTGATCAGCGGGTCGGACGCGCCGGAAAAAAACATGGTCGATCATTATGAACCGATCCTGAAAAAAGCGATCCGTCGCCGGTTAAAGGCGATTTGCGCCAACCCGGACAGCCGCATTCTGATTGGTGCGAATTCCGCGCTTGGCCCCGGCATGATTGCCCGTCGATACGAAGATTTCGGCGGTGTCGTGCATTATATCGGCAAACCGTTCAAGCCAATCTTCCAGCACTGTGTGAAGCTGTTGCAGGAAAAACAAATTTACCCCGGTGAAACCGTGATGATCGGTGACACGATGGCGCATGATATTGTCGGCGCCGCGGCGATGAATATTGATACGTGTCTGGTCCGTGCCGGATTGCATCTGGGGGCGTTTAAACAGGCGCATACACCGTCCGAAGTGGACAAGGTGCTGAACGTTCTGGTTTTGCAATATCACAACGTGCGGCCAACATATCTGGTCAATACGATGATCTGGGGCAAGGCCTTGCCGGATCGGAAGCATAAGAAACGCAAGGTGACGGCATAAAGAATTATTATCCCCGCCATGGCGGGGATAATTTTTTTTAAGATTATTTTGGCGGGATCAAAATATTCACCGCGGCATGAATTTCATCCAGTGCGCGTTCGGCGGCCAGTTCGCCTTCATGGATCATTTCCCGCGCGCGTTCGAATTCCAGCATTCCAATATGCCCGATGCGCGGCCGGATATGCACATCCGGTGGGTCGCCGGCCAGACGGGAGCGTGTTAAACGGTCCTGAATAATGGTCAGGGCCGATACCATCACGCCGAACAGGCTGGGGGCGTTGGGTTCGCGGTTGAAAATGCGGCGCCCCAGCCCAGCGGTAAATGATTTCTGGTCTTCCAGATCAACATGATCCGGGTTGAAAACATCAAAGCCCAGAACGCTTTGGTACGATGTTCCGGGGCGGCGGGATTTGCCGATCATGTCGGCGTTCAAATCCACCGCAATCGTCATGTGCGCGCCGTATGAGTTCAGTGGTGATACAGGCACGGGGTTCAGCAATGCACCATCAACCAACAACCGATTGTTTAAATCCACCGGTGGAAATACGCCGGGCAGGGCAAAGGACGCCCGCATGGAATCCACCAGCGATCCACGGCGCAACCAGACTTCGTGCCCGGTGACCAGGTCGGATGCGATGCAAACCAACGGGATGGGTAAGTCCTCAATCATCATCTTACCGAAATGATCATCCAGAACGGCATTCAAACGGTGCCCACCAATGATCCCGGCGCTGCGGACCCGAAAGTCCAAATAACGGAAAATTTTGCGACGGTTCAGGGACAGGGCCCAGTCTTCCAGCTCGTCCATCTTCCCGGCCAGATAGGCCCCGCCGACCAGTGCGCCAATTGATGTCCCCGCCACCAGACCGGGGCGAATGCCATGGCGGGTGAGGGCCTTTAAAACGCCGATATGGGCAAACCCGCGCGCCATTCCGCCCCCCAAAGCCAGTCCGATCAGCGGAACAGGAGGTGTTGGTTGTTTTGACGCTGAATCAGAGGGTTCCGGCACGTTTACGGTCCTTTCGGGGCTGGTTTCAACGGCAAATTTATTGTATCACAAGGACGTTAAACAAGGGGATAAGCCACAGTTTTTCTTGATCGTTCTGGCATCGGGGGGTAAGTCTAACCCCTTGTTTACGGAATATCCCTAAAAGAGGTTTTTGAGAATGCGACACTCCCGTTTTAGCACCCTTTTTGCCCTGTTGGCTTTGTCTGGCCCGCAATCCATGGCGTTTATTGACATCATGACGGCCTTTAACCGTGCCCAGCAATTGACCCAGGGTCCGGTTCAATCCTGGCGCCAGGATAAAAACGGCTTTACCGCTTTGCCGGATCGCGATGCGCGGACGCGCTCGAATGCTGGTAAAATGCACACCTTTGCGCCGCCCAGCCATCCGGCACGGAAAAAGGGTTACACCCAGCCGCGTAAATTCCACTAAAGGATTCATGTTTTGACCACCACGCCCCAGCCGACTTCGCCGAAACGGGATTCAACCTATGTCATGGTGCGCCGTCTGGTGCGCGATTACGTGCGGCCATATTTTGGTACGCTGGGGTGGGCGATCCTGTTTATGTTGATTGGTGCGGGTACAACGGCGGCCTTTGCCGGGTTGATCGAACCGGTGATGGACCATGTCATGGTGGCCCAGAACAAGGGCATGATCCTGCCGCTGGCGGTGGGGATTTTGCTCTGCTTCTTCGTCAGCGGGATGGCCACATATGGCCACAGCGTTTTGATGAACAAGGTCGGCCAAAATATCCTGACCGATATTCAACGGGATCTGTTCGCGCGTTTTATGGGCATGGATCTGGCCTTTTTCCATGCCAACCCCAGCGGACAACTTCTGTCACGCATTATCAACGATGTCAGTGTCATGCGGGCGGCGGTGGCCGACGCGCTGACCGGGATTGGTAAAAGCTTCCTGACGCTGATTTTCCTGATCGGTGTGATGTTTTATCAGGATTGGAAACTGTCTTTGATCGCCTTCACGGTGTTTCCGCTGGCGGCGGGCATGGTGGCCTATGTCGGGCGACGCCTACGCAAAGTGTCGGGCAATATCCAGAATGAAACGGCGGGACTGTCCGACATGCTGTCGCAAATTTTCCTCGGCGTGCGGCAGGTGAAAGCCTATGGCATGGAGGGGTATGAATCCGAACGGGCGGGCAATGCAATTAAACGCGTGCGAAATCTGGTGATGAAATCGGTGCGCATCGGTAACCTGACCGTTCCGGTGAATGAAACGCTGATTGGCTTGGCTGTGTTCGGTATTGTTGTTTATGGCGGTTACAAAATCGTTGATGGGCAAACGACTGTTGGGTCGCTGATGTCCTTCATTGCGGCCTTTGCGCTGGCCTATGAACCGATCAAAAAGCTGGCGAAGCTCAACAACTCCCTGCAAATGGGCTTGGGGGCGACGGAACGTGTGTTCCAAATGATCGATATGAAACCCGGCATCCGTAACATGCCAAATGCGGTGGAATTAAACACGCGGATGCCTGAAATTCGGCTGGAAAACGTAAAGTTCCAGTATGAGGGCGGTGACGGACCGGCCCTGCAAGGCGTCACCCTGATTATTCCGCCGGGCAAGGTTACGGCACTGGTCGGTCCATCCGGCGGCGGCAAATCCACCATCATGAATTTGATCCCACGCTTCTATGACGTGAACGAAGGCGCGGTCAGTGTGGATGGGTATGATGTGCGCGAGCTGACCATGGAATCCCTGCGCCGCCATATCGCGCTGGTGTCGCAGGATATTACCATTTTCGACGATACGGCGATGGCCAACATTGCCTATGGCCTGCAAGACGCGACGCTGGATGAAGTCAAAGCCGCTGCGCGCGCAGCCGAAGCCGATACGTTTATCAGCGCGTTGCCCGAAGGGTACAACACGCGCCTGGGGGAAAATGGCGTGAAATTGTCCGGCGGCCAACGCCAGCGGATCGCCATTGCCCGCGCCATTTTGCGCGATGCGCCGATTTTATTGCTGGATGAGGCCACATCCGCACTGGATAACGAATCCGAACAGGCGATCCAGCGCACGCTGAATAAACTGCAAACCGGCCGGACTACGCTGGTCATTGCGCACCGCCTGTCCACCGTGCAGAACGCGGACCAGATTATTGTCCTGAAAGAGGGGAAGATCGCGGAGCAGGGCAAGCATGATGAATTGCTGGCGCAAGGATTAATCTATGCCCGGATGTATCAGGCGGGATTGAAGGAATAATGATCGCTGTATTCAAACGTTATACCAAACGGGATTTCAAACGCATGGCGTTTGCGTTTTTATGCGGATATATCGGTCTTCTGGTTTTTCTGTATGTTGCACAGCGCAGTTTTATTTACGTTCCCGATCGTCATATGGAAGCTCCGGAATTTTACGGTGTTCAGGGCTATGACGTTGTACAGGTGACGACCGATGACGGCCTGACATTATCGGGTTGGTATCACGCGCCAGCGACCCCCAACAGCCCGGTGATCGTTTATTTCCACGGCAATGGCGGGTCGTTAATTCAGCGCACCGAGCGCGCCAAGCTGTATGCGCAATCCGGCTATGGCGTATTGTTTGGCGAATATCGGGGGTATGGCGGGAACCCCGGTAAACCCAGTCAGGACGGGCTGTTTTCCGATGCGCGGGCTTATATCGATTGGCTGCGGGCGCAGGGTATCGCCGATGGTCATATCGTTTTGTATGGTGAATCTCTGGGCACGGGTGTGGCCACTTATGTAGCGGCGGACTACGCACCGGACGTGCGCGGGCTGATTTTGGAGTCGCCCTATACCTCGCTTGCTGATATCGGACGGATGCGCTTCTTCTTCGTTCCCGTTGACCTGATGTTGCAGGACAAGTTTGATACAAAATCACGGATTGGCCGGGTGACGGTGCCCATTCTGATCCTGCATGGGCGGCGCGATATGATTGTGCCGTTCAAATATGGCGAACGTGTTTTCAAGGCGGCAAACGAACCAAAATTATTCCGTGAATTTCCTGATGCCGGGCACAATGATTTGTACCTGAAGGGGGCCTGGCCCGCTGTTCAGGAGTTTGTGGACGCGTTGCCGCGATAATCCCCCTTGTCATAATTAACGTAACTGCTTTGGCTTGCCTCATACACGGGCGAGCGCGTACGATATGCATTGCAAATCAAGGGGGATTTCTATGCCGTGTATGAAAGCCATGCTCACCGATATTATCAGCGTTCGCCCGGATCAAGCCGTGGCCGATGCAATCCATGCGTTTGAAGACCAGCATGTGCGGTCCGTTCCCGTTGTTGATGCGGATGGAAAATTTTATGGCATGCTCAGCATCCATGATTTGATGAAATTCCTGATCCCCCCGTCTTATTTTCTGGCGCATGTGCCGTGGCATCTTGATTTCATTATGGGGGCGACGGAAGACAAGGCCCGCATTCTGGCCGATTTGCAGAAAAAAACCGTCCGTGAATTGATGAACGAGGAAATTGTCACGGCCAAGCCCGACACGCCGATTTCCGAAGCCATCCGCTTGTTGTTCCAGAATGGCAGCCCGCTGCCCGTTGTTGACCAGAATAAGAAGCTGGTCGGGCTGGTGTCGGAACAATCGGTTTTGCGGCATTTGAAAGACACTTTGCACGATAAGGGGGAGTAAGCCCGATGGTTGTCGATCACGCCGCCGCGCCCGAAGTGTTGTTCGGGATGGACCCGATGATGGTGTCCACCGCGATCCTGATTTTCGCCTATGCCTTCATCATTTCTGAAAAAATCAACCGCACCATCATTGCGTTGCTGGGTGGGGCGTTGATGATTTTTATGGGCGTGTTGAACCAGGATATGGCGATCAAGGGTGTGGATTTCAATACCATCGCCCTGCTGACCGGGATGATGGTGATTGTGTCGATCACGGAAAAGACCGGAGTCTTTCAATATGTGGCGATTTTATCGGCCAAGTTGGTAAAGGCCAATCCACGCGCGCTCTTGCTTGTCATGGGGATTATTACGGCGGTGTTTTCGGCGTTGCTGGATAACGTGACCACGGTTTTGTTGACCGTTCCCATTACCTTGTTGCTGACCGACCAATTGAAAATCAACCCATACCCGTTTTTGTTCGTGCAGATTTTTGCATCCAATATCGGCGGCACGGCCACGCTGATCGGGGATCCGCCCAATATTATGATCGGGTCTCAGGTGGGTCTGAGTTTCATGGATTTCGTCAATAATGTCGGGCTTCCGGCGTTGGTGTGCCTGATCTTTATCATGGTGTTTTTCGATTTCTTCTGGGGGCGGAAAATGGTGGCGGCGGAATCTGCGCGTGCGGCCATCATGCGATATGTCCCGGCCGAGGCCATTGAGGATAAGGGGCTGCTGATCAAATCGCTGATCGTTCTGGCGCTGGTTCTGGCAGGCTTTATTCTGGGTCATGATCATGGGTTGATGCCGGGCACGGTGGCGTTGGCCGGTGCGGCTCTGCTGATGCTTTTGCAATGTGTGGGCCTTAATGCCGAGAAGCAATCACACAAGGTGCATGAATCGTTCCAGAGTGTTGAATGGGGCACGATCTTCTTTTTCATCGGCCTGTTCGTTCTGGTCTATGGCGTCGAGGTGGCCGGGGTTTTGAACCTGATGGCGACGAAACTTCTCGACATCACCAACAACGATCTGTTTATGGCCAGTATGGTGGTGCTGTGGTCGTCGGCGATATTGTCGGCCATCGTTGATAACATTCCATTTGTGGCCACGATGATTCCGCTGATTAAATCGACCACGGCGGCCTTTGGTGGGCCGGATGCGGTGATGCCGCTGTGGTGGAGCCTCTCTCTCGGGGCCTGTCTGGGCGGCAACGGTTCGTTGATCGGGGCCAGTGCCAATGTGATGGTGGCGGGCTTTGCCGAACGGGCCGGGCATCGTATTTCGTTCCTGAAATTTATGGCGTTGGCCTTTCCGCTGATGCTGGTGACCATTGCGATTTCAACGATTTATGTCTGGTGGGCGTTTTTCTAAGATGATCCGGTTTGTTTTGGCTGTTCTGATGGCTTTGGCCATTCCAATGGGGGCGGCACGGGCCCAGCAGGAAGTCCCGGTCAATTATTCATCCCCGCTGGTCATCACCACGGCAGATGGGGCGCGTCACGAATTTATGGTCGAGGTCGTGCAAAACGGTCCCGCCCGGACTCAGGGGCTGATGTTCCGCAATTCCATGCCGGCGGAGGCGGGAATGCTGTTCCTGTTCCCGGACAGTACGGAGCGGTATTTCTGGATGAAAAACACACTGATCCCGCTGGATATCGTGTTTATTCAGGGCAATGGCACAATTCATCATATTCATGAGGGCGCTAAACCGCTGGATTTAACCCCCATTCCGTCCAACGGGCCCGTGCCCGTCGTGCTGGAATTGAACGCCGGAACGGTCCAAGCCCTGGGGATTAAGGCCGGGGACCGGGTTCTGCACGCGGATGTGGCCAATTCGCTTGCTCCCGAGCCCGGAAACCAGTAAAACAGCCCAGTCCGATGGGAATCACGGGGCGTAGCGCAGTCCGGTAGCGCGCCTGCTTTGGGAGCAGGATGCCGGGGGTTCAAATCCCTCCGCCCCGACCACCCTTCGCCCTTACGGGCTTCGGGTGGCTTACGCCCCGGAGCATAAGCGGAGGGGCGAAAGCCACCCGAAACCGTCTAGGCCGAAGGAGTGCCGCCCGAAGCTCCGCAGGAGCGAAGGGGGGCGATGAAGATGCGAAAGCATTAGTCGTCTTTAATGAGTTCTGAAGGGCTTACGCCCCGGAGCATAAGCGGAGGGGCGAAAGCCACCCGAAACCGTCTAGGCCGAAGGAGTGCCGCTCGAAGCTCCGCAGGAGCGAAGGGGGGCGTGCAGTGGATGTATTACGTCTACCTGATCCAGAGCATAAACTTCCCTGAGCAGCGATATATTGGTTATACCAAAGACCTGAAATCACGCATTCGGGCGCACAATGCGGGCGAATCCCCACATACGGCTAAGTTTTGCCCCTGGGAACTGGTGGTTTATCACGCATTTAAGGACAAAGAGGCTGCCCAGAAGTTTGAGTATTATTTGAAAACGGGATCAGGTCAGGCATTCGCAAATAAGCGTTTTTGGTGTAAAACCGACGCGTTAAGGGGAGAGTGAGAAATCATGAAAGTCACCATTTTCAAACCAAGCCGTAACGTCATGCAATCCGGGCTGGGTAAAACCAAGTTGTGGGTGCTGGAGTATAATCCGGCGACCCCGCGTGGGCCGGAGCCTCTGATGGGCTGGACGGCGTCTGGCGATACGTTGAATCAGGTGCGCCTGACCTTCGCCAGCATGGATGAAGCCATCGCCTATGCGCAGAAAAAGGGGTGGGAATATACGGTTCTGCCCGAACACACGCGCCGCGTTGTTCCGCGCAACTATGTCGATAATTTCGCCTATGTTCCGCCGGAAAAGAGCGCTAAGGCTTAAATCCGCCCAAGAAGCGCCCGTAGCTCAACTGGATAGAGCATCCGCCTTCTAAGCGGACGGTTGCAGGTTCGATTCCTGCCGGGCGCGCCATTTTTCCCAAAAATTGCGGCCCTTTTTTATGATGGTTCGGACTTTGTCCGAACGGGCGCGCCATTTCCCTTGGAAATGGTCGCCATTTTCTTTGAAAATCAGGATTTTTAAACGGTGCACGCAGGTGCGCCGTTTTTATTTTGGGCCGTATTTGGGATTCCGCACAAAAAAAGGTCCGGAGACCTTTTGCAAGGACCTCCGGACAAACGGCGGTAATAGAGGGTGTGTAACTATTTTGTAGCCCAATACCGGAACCGGTGCAACACAAAAAACGCGAAAAGACAGTTTTTTTGTACCATATCCGAAACTATCTCCAGTAAATACAAATAAACGAGTAATAGTGATTAAAAAATATAGTACTCAAATACATTTTTCTTATTCATCAAGTTAATGAAACTATGGTTTTGAATATATAGATTGGATGTTTTCTTTGTTTAAATTACTTGTATTTAAGTAAATACAGTAGAAAACGGTCCGGATGTGGGTTTGGATATGCCCGGATACTTGTGACGCGGGGCAGAGGCTAAGCTAAACTTGTGAATAGGAAGTTAAAGCCAGAGGGGTGCGGAAATCAGCCCACAGAAATGGCGGAGTTCAGGGGTTTTTGCCCCCATTCACACCATGATCCGTCGTAGACGGCCACGTCATCGCGCCCCATTTCATGCAGAGCGAGGGCCAGAACACAGGCGGTGACACCGCTGCCGCAACTGGTGATGATTCGTTTTCCGGTCGCGGCGCGAATCATTTCAGCCACGCTGGGGTGGTTCGGAATCAGGCGGGCCGTACCGGGGTCGATGATGTCCATGAAAAACAGATTACGGCTGTTCGGGATATGGCCGGACGTTAAATGCGGGCGTGGTTCCGGGGTTGAGCCTGTAAAACGATCCGGGCTGCGCGCATCAAGGATCAGGCATTCATCCGGGCGCGTGCGCGCGTCATCCACCGCGGCGTGGTCGCATACCAGATGCGGGCGATAGGTGGCGCGGAACGGCGTTGTGGCGGCCGGTGTGGGAGCTGCTGGACCAACATTCATGGGCAGGCCCATGGCCACCCACAACGGCAATCCGCCATTCAGGACGCGGACATTATCATGCCCATACAGACGGAACATCCACCATACGCGGGCGGCGGCCATGGCGAGGCCACTTTGATCATAGATGACAATCTGGCTGTCATTGCCAATACCCATGGCGGTGACGGCGGCGGCGAAATCGTCGGCATCCGGCACCATATGCGGCAACGGATTATCGTGGTTTGCAATGTCATCAATATCGAAGAAAACGGCATTGCCGATGCGGGCCTGGGTGTAGACAGGATTCATCACGCCGTATGTGGCGTCAATCAGGACCAGATTGGCCGGTGCGTCGGCCATCAACCGCGCCAGATCCTGAGGCTCGATCAAAGCGGATGCGGGACGTTCTGTCATGCGGCAACAGCGGTGTTACGGCTTTGGCCGTTGATTGTATAAACGGTGATGCCTTCGGTTTTGCCACGCACCGATTGGTGGCCCATGGCTTCCAGCTGGGCTTGCCAGTTTTGGCTCAGGTCGCGGAGCAGGGAGTCTGAGAGCAAAATTTTTGTACCCAACTCCTTGTTCATCTGTTCCAAGCGAGCGGCGGTGTTGACCACGTCGCCATAGACGCCGAGGAACAATTTTTCTTCGCCAATCTGTTGCAAAACGACGGGGCCGGAATGAATGCCAATGCGGAAATCGGGCACGGTTTTATACAGCTTTCGGTATTCGTGACGGCTGGAATCCAGTTGGGCGCGCAGGGCAATCACTGAGGCCAGCGCGCGGTCCGCGTGTTTGCGCGGCCACAGAACGACAAGGCCATCCCCCGTGTAATTGACAATATCGCCCCCATGAATCCGGAAGATGGCGGTGGCGTCGAAAATAAAACGGGCGATCAAATCCATCGCGTCCTTTGGGGGCAGGCGTTCCGCATTCGCGGACGATCCGACCATATCGAGAAACAGGACGATGCGTTCCCGTTCGACCGGGTGGTGATACGTGCCCGTCAGGAATTGCACGAAATGGTTCGGGCCCACCATGCCGATAATTTTCAGCAGGCCGATGGAAATGGTTGGCACCGTCACGGCCACGGCCAGGAAATACATGTAAAATTCCGTCGGCAACCGCTCAACCAGCGTCATCAGCCCGTAGATAAACACCGTCAGGCCAAAGCTGGCCGATAAAGCGGCACCCAGCATGATGATATACAGGCCCAGCCGTTGTGTAGGGGATGCCCGGCGCAGGGACAGGCCGTGGATGGATTGTGTAATCTCAATATAAATCAGCCAGCACAGGCCGTAGAGCGCCCAGAATGTTAAATGCACCGTATCATCGACGGGCAAGGGGACGCCGCTGAATTTCAGAATGCCAAAGGCGGCCATCGCGGTGATAACAAAAACGCTCAGGCGTGTGGCGAAGAAGAACAGGGCCGTCGCGCCGATCAGCGCACATTCCCCCCAGTAAATCAGCGCCAATGATCCGACATGCAGATGATCCGTGTAAAACGCCGCCAGCGGTGCCAGGTTGAGCAGGATCAGGAGTGGGATCAGGAATTTCGGGCTGAAGAGAAATTTAGTCATGGGCGTGCTTTGTGACTCTGTTTTTCATGCTGTAACCGCCCCGCACACCGTTTTTATAATTATGGGGCTATTGATCATTGCAATCTATCATAGCGAAAGCGCAAACCCAAGGCATCCCGATGCAATAAGTGTCACGGGAATGACCCATTTCCAGCGAATCAGGCTGATGGCGGCCAGTGCGGCCAAAGCGAGCACGACGGGAACAGGGGCGGTCAGGGTTTGGTGGGCGATTGTTGCGGTCGTGACGGCGAACAGGCCGATAACGGCGGCTGCGATGGCGTGTAATCCGCCATGCCATGACGGGTTTTCAATGATTTTTTCCAGATGATTGTGGCCCAGCAAGGTAAAACCAAAAGCGGGCAGAAAGATGCCCAGGGTCATCAGAATGGCCCCACCAACCCCATCGACCAGATAGCCCAGATAGGTGCCAAAAATCACCATCGGGGCCGGGATAATGCTGGAGAGCGCAATCCCGTCCACGAAATGTTGCAGTGTGATATTGGGGTACAGGCCGACCATGCTGTTTTCCAGGAACGGAAGCACGGTATAAGCCCCGCCGAATGAAAGCATGCCGGCCTTCAGCCCTTCAATAAACAATCCGCCATGCCGTAAAACCGACAGCGGAACGGTGGGCGATGCGAATGTTGTCGAGGCGATAAAGCCCGCAACGATAATCGCGCTGGCGATCAGCATAACGGGGCGGGGCCACGCATGGTCCATGTAATGGATGGTCAGCGCCGCGGCGAACACGACCAGAAAATGCACGCCGGCAAAGGTCATCGCGCACGAGGCCAGTGCGATAAACCACAATATCGGCGTATCCAGCGTATGCCGCCCCATGCGGTACAGCGCCCGCACGATCAACGCGACCACAGCCGGTGCAACGCCCACAAAAATGGGCAACAACACATCCGCGCCCAAACGCACATACAATGCGGACAGGATCAAAATGAACACAAAGCCGGGCAACATAAACCCCAGCCCGGCCAACAGCCCGCCCAATCGCCCCATGCGCACCATACCCATATAGACGCATAATTCATGCGCCTCTGGACCGGGCAGGGCCTGATACACGGCCAGCGCACGACGGAATTTATCGGGTGATATCCATTGCTCCCGCTCCACCAACGCATGGCGGATCATATCAATCTGCGCCACGGGGCCGCCCCAGGCGTTCAGGCCGAATTTGAGGAAGGTCCAAAACAGAGCGAGATAAGAGCGCATCATTACGTCTGCTAAATGTTTTGGGGAAATGAAAAGGAAAAGAGATGGCTCCCTGAGCAGGATTCGAACCTGCGACCAATCGATTAACAGTCGATTGCTCTACCGCTGAGCTATCAGGGAATGCTCATATGCGAACGGGATGAGGGATAGAATATTATTTCCCGGATTTCCAGTCCTTTTTTTATTTTAACAACAATCTTTGGAGGCACGAGCCGGAATCGAACCGGCGTACAAGGATTTGCAGTCCTCTGCCTAGCCACTCGGCCACCGCGCCCCACCAAAGAATGCGTCAGGGGTAGGGATATGCCTGAAGTTCTGCGGGGCGTCAATGGCTGGTTAAGGGGAAAATGGATTTTTCCGTTTCTTATGACCGCTGGGGCTTGACGGAATCTCTGGGCGGCGTAGTTTAAGCACGAATAAACCGTTCGGTTTAGATTTTTGTGGGTTTTGTCTTATGTTAATGGCGGTGCGCTGTTCACGGTCGTATTCAAAGCAACGTTGCAAATTGACACGGACGGCGTGGCGCGGCAGTGAAGATGGGGAAGGGTACAAGTCAAAATTGTCGTCGGCGTTATGTTTAACCTGTGGAAAACTGCTGGTCAGCGAGTCGGTGATGGAGTAAAAAGGAGAAGGCCCGTTCGGGACCGTTTCCTGTTTCTAATCTTCTAACGTTTAAGTCTCTTGGTGTTGTCGATGAATTTTTCTCAGGCGCGCAGCGCGATGGTTGAATCCCAGATCCACACAATGGGGGTGATTACGCCCGCCATTCTGGAGGCGTTTCGGACCGTTCCGCGCGAAGCGTTCGTGCCGCCACATCTGGCTGGCATTGCATATATTGATGAGGACATTCCCCTGGGGGATGGCCGCGTGTTGATCGAACCCGCCGTTCTGGCCCGCATGATTGAAGCCGCACAAGTAAACGCCAACGATGTTGTTTTGAATGTGGGTGACAGCACGGGCTATTCGTCCGCGGTGTTGTCGTTGCTGGCCACCACGGTGGTCACGATGGAATCCCACCCGGGGCAATTGGACGCCGCCCGTCATGCCTGGGCCGCATGTGATTACTGTAACATTGCGCCGATTACATGTGACGCAACGGAAGGGTGCCCGGAACATGCGCCGTATTCATTGATTGTGATGAACGGTGCCGTGGCTGAAATTCCCGAAATTTTTGTGGCGCAATTGTCCGTTAACGGGCGTTTGGTCGCTGTGTTGAAGCCCGATGCAAATGCGCCCGGCCATGCGGTGATTGTACAGCGTGTCGGCAATGAAAAATATTCGACCACGAAAGTGTTCGACGCGAGCATGCCTTATCTGCCCGGTTTTGAACCGCGGCACGATTTTGTTTTCTAAACGATATCCAACTTAAAAGAAGGACCTGCGCAAATGATCCGTAACCGTAACAAGTTTTTGACTGGTGTAATGGCGTTGATGGTTGCAACGCCCTTGGCCGCGGCCAGCGCGCAGGATTACAAGCCAAAACCGGGCGTCGGCATGGCGCCGATTATGGATGGCCCGGGCGAACGGTCGAAACCGCAGGCGGCTGTGACGCAATCGTCCGGCGCAAACGACGCCTATATGGGCGGTGCGGCTGCACCGGGAACCGTATCCAAGGATGTGTCTAAAGATGCGCCGAAGACATCGAATGGAAACAGTCTGAGTGACGTCGCCGCCGCACAAGCGGAAAAAACCGAAGATATGAATATCAATATTCACACCATCCAAACGGCGGACAGCAAAGCCCCGGAACAAACGCTGGGGGCCGTTTTGCGGTGGGCGTATGACAACAACCCGACCATTCGGGCTGCGCGTCAGGAGCTGTATGCGACGCAGGAAAACCTGCCACAGGCACAAGCCGGTTGGAAACCGACGGCAAGCGCCAACGCCAACGTAACCAAAACGTGGCTGGATGGCACGGGTGATCCGGACGGTTCGACAGAAAAAGGCATCGGCGCAGAGATTCAACAGCCGCTGTATCGTGGTGGCCGGACCGTGGCGTCAACCGACAGCGCCGAAAATTTAATTCTGGCGCAACGTGCGTTTCTGAAAGCCACGGAACAGGATGTGATGATCTCCGTCATCACCGCGTATATGAACGTGTTGCGCGATCAGGCTTTGTATGACCTGTCCGTCAACAACCGCGAAGTGATCGCCCGTCAGTTGGAAGCATCCCGCGCGCGTTTCGATGTGGGTGATGTAACCCGCACCGACGTGTCGCAATCCGAAGCCCGTCTGGCCCAGGCCGAAGCCGGTGTGACCAACGCGATTGGGCAGTTGCGGTCCAGTCTGGCCGTCTATGAACAGGTTGTCGGCATGCCGGCAGGTCGTCTGACCTATCCGAAAGTAAAGGTCAGCATTCCGTCATCACGTGATGCCGCCGTATCGCAGGCGGAAACAGACAACCCGTCCGTTGTTGCGGCTGAATTCCTGCGCAATTCGGCGGAGCATGATATTGACCGCGTCTTCGGCGAATTGTTGCCGGAGGTGGGTTTGTTCGCCCAATGGAACCAGGCGTGGGACCCGTCACCGGGCCTGTATGATGATTCTTCGGATACGGCGATTGGCGTTCGTGCGACCATTCCACTGTACGAAGCGGGCGCGACACGTTCACGCGTGCGCCAGGCCAAACACACGGAAAGCCAGCGTTTGCTCCAGATCAGCGAGGCGCGCCGTCTGGCCCGTCAGCAAGCTGTCAGTTCCTGGGAAGATCTGGCCGCTGCGCGTGCCGAAATCACTTCGCGTGAAGCCCAGGTTGTGGCAACACGCGTTGCCCGTGACGGCGTAAAGCAGGAAGCCGAGCTGGGCACCCGGACCATTCTGGACGCCCTGGACGCGGATCAGGAATATCTGGACGCCCAAACCGCTCTGGTTACAGCCCAGCGGGATGAGGTTGTGGCGCAATATTTCCTGGCCTCAACGGTGGGGACGCTGACCCCGGATTCGCTCGGTTTTCCAGAACTCAGTCACATGGAAGGGTATGATGCCCATCTGGATGACATAACAAGCCGTGTTTTTTCCATGGATACAGAAAATACGGTGGATCACGGCGATAACGGCCTTTGACAAGGGCGGAGCAATGTAAGAAACTGATTTCACAGAGATAAATTTTTGTGAAACATCTTACGGAATACTGCGCCGAATGAACGCGACCGCCCCTGATCAGGAACCCTCAATCGAGGAAATTTTGGCCTCCATTCGTCAGATCATTTCTGACGATGATGAGGATGGTACACCTGCGCAAGCCGCAGCGCCCGAACCTGTGAAGGAAGAGCCAAAACCTGCGCCCGCGCCGGAGCCGGAACCTGTCAAACAGGCCGAGCCGAAGAAGGACGATGTTCTCGAACTGAAAGATCCGATTCCGGAACAAGAGCCGGAAGAACCGGCACCCGCACCTGTCATCGACATGGAAGACGCTGTGGAGGAGGAGCCCGTTGTTGCGGCCCCGCCACCGCCACCACCACCTGCGCCGAAACCTGCACCGGCTCCTGCGCCCGTCGCGGCACCGGCACCGAGAGTGGATATTGATGAAGAATCTGTGCTGGGTGAAGTTGCGGCGTCTGCGACCTTTGCGGGCTTTGCGCGTTTGGCCAACAACATTGCCGTTGATCGCCGTCGCCAAACAGGTGAAGGCGTCACGATCGAAGATATCGTGCGTGAGATGCTCCAACCGCTGTTGCGTCAGTGGCTGGATGACAATCTGCCGACAATGATCGAACGCATGGTCCAAAAAGAGCTGGAAAAGCTTGCCCAGCGCGCTTTAGACGACTAAAACAATCATCGGAAATTACTGGTTTTTTGTACAACTCTGCACGGGGATGATCCATGCTGGAAAAAACATTTCAGCCTGAAAAGGTTGAATCGCAACATTACGAATTGTGGGAACAATCCGGGGTGTTCAAATGCAATCCGGAAAGCGATAAGCCTCCCTTTGCCATCATGATGCCGCCGCCCAACGTCACGGGCAGCCTTCACCTCGGCCACGCGCTGAACGGCACGTTGCAGGATATCCTGACCCGCTATTACCGCATGAAGGGCCATGACGCCCTGTGGCAACCGGGGACCGACCACGCCGGTATCGCGACGCAGATGATTGTCGAACGCAACCTGGCCGCCGAGGGGTTGAATCGCCGCGAAATGGGGCGTGAAAAATTCCTGGAGAAAGTCTGGGAATGGAAAGAATATTCCGGCAGCACGATCACCCGACAATTCCGTCGCCTCGGCACATCGCCGGATTGGGCGCGTGAACGCTTCACCATGGACGAGGGCCTGAACAAGGCCGTGCGCCGCGTGTTTGTCCAGCTGTTTAAAGAAGGGCTGATTTACAAAGACAACCGTCTCGTCAACTGGGACCCGAAATTGCAGACCGCCGTTTCCGATCTGGAAGTGGAGATGAAGGAAACCAAAGGCCATATGTGGCACATTCGTTACCCGATCGAAGGGGAAACGGAACGGTTCATCACCATCGCAACGACGCGTCCGGAAACCATGTTGGGTGATACGGCGATCATCGTGAACCCCGATGATGATCGTTACAAAGATTTGATTGGTAAATTTGCCATCCTGCCGATCGTTGGGCGCCCGATTAAAATTATTGCGGATGATTATGTTGATCCCGAATTCGGAACCGGCGCGATGAAAGTCACCCCGGCGCACGATTTCAACGACTTTGAAATCGGCAAGCGCCACGGGTTGGAATTCATCAATATTTTCGACCGCACCGCGCATTTGAATGAAAACGTGCCGGAAGAATATCAAGGCATGGAACGCTTCGATGCCCGCAAGAAATTGCTGGCCGAACTGGAAGCACAGGATTTGCTGGTAAAAATCGAAGATGTGACCCACGCCATTCCGTATGACGAGAAAAGCAAAAGCGTCATTCTGGAACCGTTCATGACCGAACAATGGTATTGCGATGCCAAGACGCTGGCCCAGCCGGCGATTGAGGCCGTGCGGTCCGGCAAAACCGTGATTATTCCGAAATCCGCCGAAAGCACCTATTTCCACTGGATGGAAAACATCCAGCCATGGTGCATTTCCCGCCAATTGTGGTGGGGACACCAGATCCCCGCATGGTACGGCCCGGAAGGGTCCGTATTCGTGGCAGAGACGGAAGAAGAGGCCTATACCGAGGCGAAAGCCAAATTCGGCGATGGCGTAACGCTGACCCGTGATGAAGATGTTCTGGATACGTGGTTCTCCTCCGCGTTGTGGCCGTTCTCCACACTGGGCTGGCCCGATAAAACGCCGGAGCTGAACAAATATTATCCGGGTGATGTGCTGACCACGGCGGCCGACATTATCTTCTTCTGGGTGGCCCGGATGATGATGATGGGTATTCACTTCATGGGGGATGTGCCGTTTAAAACCGTTTATCTGCATGGTTTGATTTTGGACGGGAAGGGACAGAAAATGTCCAAAACCCGTGGCAACGTGATCGACCCCTTGGACACCATCGAAAAATACGGCGCGGATGCGTTGCGTTTCACGCTGGCCGCATTGGCCACGCAGGGACGGAATATCAAATTGTCCGAAGATCGTGTGGAAACATACCGCAACTTTGCCACCAAATTGTGGAATGCGGCACGCTATTGCCAGATGAACCATTGCACGGCCGGGCGGAACTATAACCCCGCCAACGTCACGGCAACGCCGAACAAATGGATTATCAGCGCGCTGAAGGAAACGACCGAAGCGGTGGATGTGGCGATCCAGTCCTATAAATTCAACGACGCGGCCAATGCCCTGTATCAATTCGTCTGGGGCACGTTCTGCGACTGGTATCTGGAATTTACCAAGCCGATTTTGTCGAGCGATGACAAGGTGCAGGCCGAAGAAACCCGCGAAACGACCGGCTGGGTGCTGGACCAGATTTTGCTGATCCTGAACCCGATCATGCCGTTTATTACCGAGGAGCTGTACACCGCGCTGGCCGAACGCCCGTTGAATACGGCATTGATTTCGTCCCAATGGCCGGAATACCCGGCATCGTTTACGCATGCCGATGCGACGACGGAAATGAACTGGCTGATCAAGTTCATCACCGAAATCCGCAGCGTCCGGGCCGACATGAACGTGCCGGCCGGGGCGAAAATTCGCCTGCTGGTTAAGGATGCGAATGCGGGCACACAGGCCAGCCTGAAAGCGTACGATGACGTTCTGAAGCGCATGGCGCGTCTGGAAACTGTCGATCTGTTCAGCGGTCAGTCCGTTCCGGCGGGATCGATCCAGACGGTCGTGAACGAAGCCACCTTGATCATGCCGATTGCCGACATTATCGACCTGGACAAGGAACGCGCCCGTTTGCGCAAAGAGATCGAAAAACTGTCATCCGACATCGAAAAGATCGAGCAGAAGCTGTCCGACAAGAAATTCGTTGATAATGCCCCGGCGGAAATCATCGAAGAGCAACACAAACGCAAGGAAACAGCCGAAACCACCCGGACAAAATTATCCGCGGCGTTGAAGCAGTTGGAAGCGGCGTAAATATCCACCTTAGTCACCCCGGCGAAAGCCGGGGTCTTCGTCCCTTATGGCGGGAAGATCCCGGCTTTCGCCGGGATGACTGACGGGGGAGAAAATAAAGAAACAAAAAAGCCGCCCAATGGGCGGCTTTTGTATGTCGTATCGCAACAGCGATTATTTCTTGTCGCCAGCTTCTGCGCTGAGGCCGAAACCTGCGTAACGCTTGGAGAATTTGTCCAGCGCGCCGCGTTCGGTAATTTTCTGTGCGCCGCCGCTCCAAGCCGGGTGGCTGTAGCAGTCAACGTCCAAGCGCATAACATCGCCCGGTTTGCCCCAGGTGGTGCGCATCGAATATTCTTCGCCCTTGGTCGTCACGACTGTGATTTCGTGGTAGTCCGGGTGTATATCGGCCTTCATGGCGTATCTCCTATAAATCAGGGGCACTTTTTATCGTTAATGCCCCGGCAATTCAAGTACTTTTTCGGAAAAAAGCACCTAAAACCGGGGGGGGTACCAAAAAATGAAGGGGTTTAATAAAAACCCCTTCATTTGCAATGGGATAGGTTGTTTCGGCTTATGCGTATTTCACCTTTGAATCGCATTCGCCACAGGCCAGCGACTTCCCGGCGGAGCGCAAATCGGCGAAGGCTTCGTCCAGGCGGGCGATGATTCCCAGTTCGCCCTCGCGCAGCCATTTGCGGGGGTCGTACAGTTTTTTGTACGGGGTGCCGTCATCTGGGTCGATCTGGTACTTGAACGCCTTGGCATTGGCTTCAACGAACTTACCAACATATTCCGAGAACGCGAACTGCGTATCCGTGTCGATGTTCATTTTGAAAATGCCGTAGCCCAGAGATTCGGTGATTTTGTCCTTCTCCGACCCCGAACCGCCGTGGAAGACCAGGTCCAGCGGGTTGGCCGCCGTGCTGTGGGTCTTCTGAACCAGTTCCTGGGAGTTTTTCAGGATTTCGGGGCGCAGTTTCACATTGCCCGGCTTGTACACGCCATGCACGTTGCCGAACGAAGCGGCAATACTGAAATGGCCCAGCGGCAACAATGTGTCATAGGCGCGCAGGACGTCCTCCGGCTGGGTGTAGAGTTTGTCGTTGTCGACATCGTCGGACCCGACGCCGTCTTCTTCACCGCCGGTCACGCCCAGCTCGATCTCAATGCTCATATCAATCTTTGCCATGCGTTTGAGCAGGCGGGCGCATTCGGACAGGTTGAAATCCAAATCTTCCTCGGACAAATCCACCATGTGGGAGGAGAAGAGCGGCTTGCCAGTTTCTTTGTAGAAGGCTTCGCCATGCTCGATCATCGCCTCAACCCACGGGATCAATTTCTTGTTCGCGTGGTCGGTGTGCAGGACGACGCACACGCCGTAATGTTCGGCCATCAAGTGCACATGGCGGGCGGCGGAAACGGCGCCCAAAACCTTGGCCTTGAAGCTGTCGGCGCAGCCTTTGCCAGCGTAAAATTCCGCGCCGCCGTTGGACAGTTGGATAATCACATCGGCCTTGTTCTTCGCTGCGGCTTCCATCACGGCGTTGATGGAATTGGTGCCCACCACGTTCACGGCGGGCAGGGCGTATTGGCCGTCTTTGCAGGCCTTAACCAAAGCCAGATAATCCGCGCCCGTAACAACCCCGGGTTTCAGTTTTGTGGTGCCCATGATGGTATCCTCTTTCAAAATGCAATGACGGGGAAACTATAGAACCCGCGTGGCCAAACAAAAAGCCCCAACTTGCGCGGGGCTTTTGAAAAATCGGTTTTGCCGGAATTACGGAGCCGGAGCCGGACCACCGCCGCCGCCTTCGCCGCCCGACGGGGCCGCGCCACCATCAGAAGAGCCACCGCTGCCAAAGCTGAATCCGCCAAAGGAGAATCCAAAGCCGCCACCGGATGATCCGTCCGCGCCAAAGTCCAGAGTCAGCGCCGCCACGTTGGGATCAACCACCGGGGACGGGAGGGCGTCAAATGCGGCCTCAAACTGTGCTGTAAACTCAAGTCCTGTTGTCATCGTTCCAAATCAATCATTTCCGGTCTTCTGCAGGATTCCCGCGGCAATAAGGTTGTTTAATGCCCGGTTGTCCGTGGTCAGCGGCCCGTTATACAAAACATCAAAAACATCTTGGCGTTTCACCGTTTTCAGACTGCCCACCGTGGCGACAATCTTGGCGTCCCGCAGAGTGGGGCGGTGCTGACCGAACAGATTGATATAGTGAATCAGGAAATTTTTCAAGCTTTTATGAGATTTTTCGAAGTAATCCAGGGATAAATCCAAGTTTTTCTTGGAATAACCTGCAATATGCAGGCGGATTTCACGCCCATCCCGGCCCGATTGCTGGCGCATGATGCAGCCATAGTCGTACAACCATTCAATATCGCGGTTCAGCGCAGATTTGTGGGCCCCCAGCCGGTCCATGATCTCGGCCTGGGTCGTGCCCGGAAATTCGTCAATATCGGCCAAAATCACCGCCCGGCGCAGGGTACAGGCCGGTTCCCCGCCCAGTGCATCCACCAGGTGGTCGATAATGTGGCCGATCCGTTCGGCCTTTTCCTTTGGGTCCATGGCTTGGCTCATGTGCGCCTTTTTGCGGTAAATCCCGGTTATTGAACACCATTTTGGGGGTAAATGTCTAAGAATGTGTTTCTGAGGGCGGTGCGTTTTTGTAATGGGTTGATATTAAACGGGAAAGTTTGTTTTTATGCGGATGTGGTTTTATTTGACATATTCCATAATTCAAGGCTATCTTCTGCCAGCTCAGATGTAATTAGGGAAAATTGAATATGGCAGATGATTCATACGGTCAGGGTACGGCACGGAAGCCGGGTTTCCTCAAGCGGTTGTTTTCCTTCGGCTGGGATAATCGGTTGCGCGCGAATTCCACACCCAAGGAATTGCCGCTGCCAGCGCCTGTGCCAGCGCCTCCGTTGAAAATTGTCGAGCCATGGACATTGACCGAACAGGAATCTTTATTTTTCCCGCAATCCAAAAAATCCTTCCGCACCCGTGCGTTTAAAAATCACGCTTTGCCGGGGCAGCCGCATGAATATCTAGAGGCTGATTATGTGCCTGATCTGCAAAAATGGCGCATCACGAAAATGGCCGTTTCTGAGGCCCGCGCTTTGCCCGCTTTGTCCGCCGATGCGGATGCAAACGGAAAAGTTCCCGTGAAATCATCCGTGATTTTGGAAGACGATGTATGCGTGATGCGGGCGTTGCATAAAATGGCCCTGTTCGAATTTGGCACGGATGTACAGAGCGCGCATTCCCTGCGCGAAGACGTGGTCGAGGATTTAGCCGGATCACACTTCATCGATTTTGCGCACGGGGAGCATATTATTTTCGAAATCAACGGTCACCCCAGTCTGACTAGCGAGGGTAAACCCGTCCGCAACGGCACCTATCCAGAGAGTGAATTGCAATTCGCAGCCAAAGCCTACGCGGATATCGTTGCGGAGAAGCAAGCTGCCGTTCGTTTGATTGATTTGGCGCGATTGGAAATTCATGCCAAACCGCAATCCGATGATCCGATGAAAGATTTTGAATATTTTGCATCCATTCAGGCGGCTGCGGATTTTGTTGCGAAAACAATCGGCGATAATAAGGCGTATTATTTTGGGCAAGTTCTGAAGGATACTGGAAATGCTCGTGGTCGTATTGCACGGCGCATGGAAACTGCGTCCTGCCCGATTCCATGGGAGAAGCGGAATTCGATCGATTTGGCCGCGGGTATTGCGTGTGTGAAATCGTCTATCCCTGCTGTGCAGAAACTGGCTAGTCTGGCCGATGTTTATACGGAAGAGACTGATATAAACGATGTTCTGCGGAACAGTGCTTTAAGTTTTATGGTTTATAACGCGGCGTTTTTGTATAGCGGGTATCAATCTGATCTGAGCGATTTTTCATGTTTTGGTGCGGTGGAATTTGCACAATCTTTGGCGCGTGAAGCTGATAGCTTGATGGATCATTATTCATTTGATGATGAAAGGAAAAGAGCTGTTCGGGCCTTTATCATGAAACCGCACCAGCCAGAAGTCATCGCCAATGGAATGATGAAGTTACGCGATGCTTTGAATAACCTGCACGATGTGTCTCGTAGACAATCGCTTGCCGTGCAAGAAGGGCAAAAGTCGAAAATGGAGTTGCCGGATTATCGCGATTTGACACCGCAATTTAATACGATTGCGTCGAATGATAACACACGGCAATTGGTGCAGATTAAGGCACCGGCCTATACCGATGAACAAATTGATCGGGATGCGAAGGCTTTTCACAAAAGGCTGCGCAAGGGGCAGCATTTAGGATAATAAAAAACGGCGCCATATGGCGCCGTTTTCTTTTGTTTCTTACAGGCTGGCCATCTTTACGGCCGTGTCCAACATCCGGTTGGAGAAGCCCCATTCGTTATCGTACCATGCCATGACGCGGACCATGGTGCCGTCGATGACTTTGGTTTCGTTGATGGCGAACATGGATGAATGCGGGTCGTGGTTGAAATCGCCGCTGACCAGTTCATCGGTGTAGTAGCCGAGGATGCCCTTCAGCGCGTTGCTGTTGGCGGCGGCCTTGATCAGTTCGCTGATTTCTTCGGTCGTTGTGGCGCGTTTGGCCACGAATTTGAAATCGACCAGCGATACGTTCGGGGTCGGCACACGAATAGCCACGCCGTCCAATTTCCCTTTCAGCTCCGGCAGAACTTTGCCCACGGCCTTGGCGGCCCCGGTGGATGTCGGGATCATGTTCAGGGCGGCGGCACGGGCGCGGTGCAAATCCTTGTGGTTGGTGTCCACAATGCGCTGGTCGCCGGTGTAGGAGTGAATGGTGGTCATGAAACCATGTTCAATGCCAATCGCGTTGTGCAACACGGACGCCACCGGGGCGAGGCAGTTGGTGGTGCAGGATGCGTTGGACACGATTTTGTGATCGGCGGTCAGTTTGTCGCTGTTTACGCCGTACACGACCGTGATGTCTTCATCGGTGGCGGGGGCGGAGATCAGGACTTTTTTCGCGCCGGCGGTCAAATGTTTGGCCGCGTCATCGCGTTTGGTGAAAATGCCGGAGCATTCAAACGCAACATCAACGCCAACATCTTTCCAAGGCAATGCGGCGGGGTCTTTGATCTGGACGCATTTAATTTTGTGGCCATTGACGATCAGGACGTCATTGCCTTGTGTTTCCACTTCAAACGGGAAGCGGCCATGAACCGAGTCATATTTCAACAAATGCGCATTGGTGTGCAAATCGGCCAGATCGTTGATGGCGACAATCTCCAGATCCTTGCGACCGGATTCATAAAGGGCGCGTAAAACCAGGCGGCCGATACGGCCAAAGCCACTGATGGCGACGGATGCTGTCATGGGAAATCCTCTGTTGAAAGACGTCGTTGTATGTTCGGGGCCATATTATCGTTTCAACGGCAGGATACAAGACGGGGGCCATAAAAAGCGCTGCGGGCCAAAGGATGTCATCCTCTGGCCCGGAAATGCGCTATCAAACGCGCGAATATCAATGGTCTGTCCGCTCATGCGGCGGGGGCTGGGCCCGGGCTTCGGTCTCGGTCTGCCGCTCCCGGCGCGCTTGCGCTTCTTTGGTGACTTGGGCGCTGATTGCAGCACTCATGGCTTCGCCAACACGGTGCATGCCCTCAATGAAATCTCTCATGTTTTCAGTGCCTTTCCATATCCTCTATATTTTCATTTTGCGATAAAATTATGAAAACTTTATTAGCAACAGGAAATATAACCCGCGCGCTTGAGAAAGCTTGACCGCCTTTCCTGTAAATGAGAATGATTTGCATCAATGAGGCAGGAGCGTTTTATGAGCACATCCCAAAAACTGGACACCCCAAAATTGGACACGTGGACGACATCGCAGGAAGAAGAAGACCGCATGGTCCCTGGCCATATGCACCATTGGCAAACCATGATCGGCCATGTGCGCGAACGGGATTTGCGGCATAAAACCATTCTGGATTTTGGTTGTAACCAGGGCGGGTTTATCCAGATGTTGTTCAACACCCTGCCATTCGCCCGGGCCGTTGGTGTGGATATTGCCGAAGGGTCGTTGGCCAAGGCCCGCGCGCGGAACCAGTTCGCCCCGGCCGATTTTTACCATTCCAGCCAGTTGCCCGGCATGGCCAATACATTCGACATGGCCTTCAGCCACGAGGTCATTTATTTGTTGCCGGATTTACACGCCCATGCCAAAGACATGGCGCAGGTTTTGAAGCCGGGCGGGGTGTATTACGCCGCAACCGGGTGCCATACGGATAACCCCCATTGGGCCGATTGGCACAAAGCGATCAGCGATTATTCGAATATTACCGTGCCGCATTACGCGTTGGATGATTACGCGAGCGCATTTGCCGCGAACGGGTTCGCGATCGAGGCCAAACAATTCCGCAGTGATGGGTTCATCGCGGTGGAGCCGGATGACACGGTGTATTACCCGAAGCTGATCGACAAACTGAATTATTACAGCCAGACGAAAATTCTGTTCCGCTTTGTAAAGGTATAGGGCCGATGAAAAACGCATTCCCGCACACAGGCATGGTTGATGCCGCCGATGGTTCAGGGTACCGGATTTATTTTGAATCCTATGGCCCCGCCGACGCGCCGGCCTTTGTCATGGTGCATGGAAATTCCGGGAATGTGTTTGATACGTCGAAATTGTCGATGTGGGATTTGTCATCCCAGCGTGTGATCATCATTCATGCGCGCGGCGTTGGCCTGTCGACCCCGGCGGGAAGCGTGAAGGAAAACCTGTATCCCAATCTGGCCGATGATATTGAAACCGTTCGCACCCATCTGGGTTTGGGTTCGGTCAGCCTGTTCGGCTGGTCCGCCGGGGCGGCTGTGTGTGCCATTTACGCCAATAAATATCCGCAAAATGTGCGCGACATCGTGTTTTACGGTGCGTTCATGGGCGGACGAAAAGAGCTGGAAAACTATTACCAGCGCAGCCAGCAACAATACCCTGATGGATGGAAAAAATTCTGCGCGAATTTCGGGCCGCAAGGCGCGTTTTTTGCCGTTCTATCCGCCAATACGTTCCTGCTGTGGGGAACGGCGCAGGAAAAACGCGATGTCGCATTGGCGTATGAACGCATTTTCGGCCCGTGCAATGCCAGTGGGGCTGATCTGGACCGTCTGGTCGCCAACCGCGTCGTTTTCGCCAATATGGTTGACCAGAATTTCGGTATTCCGTTCCGGGCCACACTTCCCGTTCCGCCAAACGCCAAATTCATTCGCGGGGCCAATGATTACATCGGCACGCCCACAGCCGGCGAAACCATCATAGACAATGCGGGCCATGATGTGCATGACCCGCATGTTCAGATGGTTTTGAAAGGCGTTTTGGCAGGCCTTAGCGCGCCAGCTTCGCCTGCACCTTCTCTACAACCGCCTCAGCCGTAATGCCGAAATGTTTGTAGAGGATTTCCGCCGGTGCGGATTCACCGAAGGTGGACATGCCGACGAAAATGCCATGCGGGCCGATCAAACGGTCCCACGGCATGCGGATGGCGGCTTCGACCGCGACCTTGATCGTGTCGTTGCAGACGAAGGACATGAAATATTCCTTGTCCTGTTCCATGAACAAATCCAGGCACGGGACAGACACGACGCGGGTCGGTGTTCCGGCGGCGTCCAGTTTTGCTTTTGCATCCATCGCAATTTCAACTTCGGACCCCGACGCGAAAATCGTGACCTTTGCATCCTTGGCATCGGCCAGAATATAGGCCCCGCGGGCGGAGAGGTTTTCATCCGTGTGCGTGGTGCGCAGGACTTTCAGGTTCTGGCGGGTCAGCGCCATGATGGACGGAGCAGTCTTTTTGTTGATCGCCAGTTCCCAGCATTCCGCTGTTTCCACACCGTCGCACGGACGGAACGTGTAGGTGTTCGGAATGGCGCGCAAGGCGGCCAGATGTTCCACCGCCTGGTGTGTCGGGCCATCTTCGCCAAGGCCGATGGAATCGTGCGTCATCACATGGATGACACGCTGTTTCATCAATGCGCCCAGACGAATGGACGGGCGGCAATAATCGGCGAAGGACAGGAATGTCCCGGCATACGGAATGATTCCGCCATGCAGGGCCATGCCGTTCATCATCGCGGCCATGCCGTGTTCGCGTACGCCGTAATGGATATATTGGCCGTTATAATGGCCGGGGGTGATGTTGGCGGGGCCTTTGATCTGGGTCATCACCGACCCCGTCAAATCCGCCGACCCACCGATCAGCTCGGCCACAGCCGGAACCAGTTTTTCCAGCACTTTGCCGGATGTTTTGCGGGTGGCGTCGGCTTTGGCATCGGCACTGAATTGTTTTTTCAGCTCATTAACCAGCGGGGCAATATCCTTGGATACATCACCAGCCAGCGTTTTAACGAACGCAGCCTTCTGGGCCGAGGCGTCCAGCCGTTCATTCCATGCAGCATAGTTGCTGGCACCACGGCGGCCAGCATCGCGCCATGCGGCCAGAACATCATCCGGAATTTCGAACGGAGCGTGCGGCCAGTTGAGGTTTTTACGCGCGCCCGCAATTTCATCGGTGCCCAACGGTGATCCATGGGATGATGATTTGTTTTCCTTCGTCGGTGCGCCAAAACCGATTTTTGTTTTGCAGCGGATAATGCTCGGCTTATCGGTTGTTTTGGCATGGGCGATGGCGTGTTCAATCGCGGCCATGTCGTGACCGTCAACCGTTTGCACATCCCAGTGATAGGATTCAAATCGTTTGGTTACATCATCGGAATAAGACAGCGATGTCGGGCCGTCAATCGAGATGCCGTTATCATCATACATAACGATCAGTTTGGAGAGTTTCAGGTGCCCGGCCAGTGCGCAGGCTTCGTGGCTGATCCCTTCCATCAAATCGCCGTCGGACGCGATAACATAGGTCCAGTGATTGACCAGATCATCGCCAAAGCGGGCGTTCAAAATCCGTTCGGCCATCGCAAAGCCCGGGGCGGTTGAAATACCCTGTCCCAGCGGGCCGGTGGTGATTTCAATGCCGGCGCTTGGCATCACTTCCGGGTGCCCGGCGGTAATGGCGTGCAACTGGCGGAAATTTTTGATCTGGTCCAACGTCATCTTCTCATACCCGAGGAGGTAGAGCAGGGCGTATTGCAACATCGACCCATGCCCGGCGGACAGGATGAAACGGTCGCGGTCGGCCCATTCCGGATGTTTGGCGTCAAAATTCATGAATTTGGTGAACAGCACCGTGGCCACATCGGCCATGCCCATCGGCATGCCGGGGTGGCCGGAATTGGCTTTCTCCACGGCATCCATGGCCAGGGCGCGAATGGCGTTGGACATGGTTTTCAAATCGGGGGCGGCATTGGTCATGATCTTGGCGCTCGTTTGGGTCATTGGGGCCTCGTTTGCTGAATTGTGGACATACAATGCCGGGGGGAAAGCCCCCGGTCAATAAGGTGTGTTTCCGCCATTTTTCACAGGCCTGTGGATGCAATTGTGGACAACGTCCGCCCGGTCTTGACCCGGCGGCTGGAAGGCTGATAATGGCCCGGTTTTCGGGTGTTGTATTACCGTTTTTTGAGACGATTTAGAGGGGCTTTCACGTGTCCACAGCGATCCTTAATGCTTTGAGTGGCCTTGACGATGTGATTGACCGGCTGGAGCAAAATATGGCTCGCCGGGAAAAGGAAACCAAAAGCGCCGTATCCAAAAAGTCCGGCCAGCCGGATTTGTTCAGCGTTCCGCAACCGCGGACCAGCGGCACCGTTGTCACGCTGGATTCCGCCGTTTTGGCACGCAAACTGGATGTGGCGATCAGCCGCGTCGAAGAATTGCTGAAAGAGGGTTAAGAACATGGCCGAGGTCAGCCTAGCCATTCATGGAAAAGCCTACGGCATCGCATGCGATGACGGGCAGGAAGCCCGCGTGCGTGAGCTGGGTAAGTATATTGACGCCCGCATGCGTGAAATCGCCTCCGCTGGCGCGGCGACCAACGAGCCGCATTTGCTGGTTCTGACGGCGCTGGTTCTGGCGGATGAGGTGTATGATCTGCGTGGCGCGCTGCAGGCCCAGATGGCCGCCCAGCACCAGCAAGAAATGGCCCATGCCGCCCAAATGGATTCCGAAGAAGAACGCCAAGTTGTTGATGCAATTAACCATTTGGCCGCCCGCATTGAATCCGTTGCGGCCCGGTTGCAGAAGATTTAAGCAAAAATACGAAAGCTGAACGTGTTATCCCGGGGAACGCCTGTGCGTTGATCCGGGATTTTTGCTATTGGGAGACTGTTTTATGAAGAAAATTATGGTTTTTACGGGATTTAACCTATAATCATAAGCAGGCAAAAGGACCGCTGGGGCTCTCGAACACACCTTAATCCCTCGGGCCGATAGTCTTTTCGCGCGGGTGCTGCCTCTGTCCGGACCGTGGTCTGGTTATGTGGTGCCCAACCTGGTGAGTTGGGCCAGTAGCGGATAAGATGCATGTGTACGGTTCGCCTGGCACCTTTTGCTCCTTTCTAATCATTTCCTGACGCCAGATTCCAGTTTATGACCGAAAACCCCAAGGACAGTATGCGCCGCGAAGCGAAGCGCCACCGTGACCGGATTGATCTGGTCGATGGCGATGCGGACCGGGCTGCCGATTTGTTCATGGAAACAATCGCGCCAAAACCGGACCAGATCGTCGCCCTGTACTGGCCCAAGGGGCGTGAATTCGATACATTGCCATTGATGGAACGGCTGCTGGCCGCGGGGATAATCTGTGCCTTGCCCGTGGTGGTAAAGGATGAATGGCTGTTGCGTTTTGTGGCGTGGAATGATGGTGATGCGCTGGCCGATGGTCCGTATGGATTGAAACAGCCACCCGTCGATGCCAATACGGTCTTTGTCGACCCGGATATTTTTATCGTGCCGTTGTTGGCCTTTGATCGGCGTGGAAATCGCCTGGGATATGGCGGCGGATATTACGATGAAACGCTCCGCCATTACCGTGCCATGAAAGACATTGTTGCGGTTGGGTATGGCTATGCGGAGCAGGCGGTGCTGTTCAACCTGCCCGCCGAAGACCATGATCAGAAACTGGATTACATGATTACGCCGCTCGGTGTGCAGCGGTTCACGGATTGAATACTTCATAGCCTTGTGGGAGGGCATCAACATATTCCCCCTCCCAGAGGGAGGGGGTTAGGGGGAGGGGATCGCATGTCGCCATAATTGGCGCGGCCTTATCCCCCCACCCCAACCCTCCCCCTTTAGGGGAGGGAGTAACGAAGAGAAAGAGAACATAATGCGTATTTTGTTTATCGGCGATGTGTATGGACGAACAGGGCGTGATGCGCTGGCCAAACATTTGCCAACATTGCGGGAAAAATTGAAGCCCGATGTTGTGATTGTGAACGGCGAAAACGCCGCGCATGGTATTGGGATTACCGAAGCCATCTGCAAAGAATTTTATGGTATCGGTGTGGATGTCATCACCACGGGCAACCATGTATGGGACCAGCGCGAAATTATTTCCTATATCGACCGCGACCCGAAATTGCTGCGCCCGTTGAATTTCCCAAAAGGCACGCCGGGCAAGGGGGCGTATAAACACACGCTGTCCGATGGTCGTTCCATTTTGATTGTGAACGCCATGGCGCGTATTTTCATGGACCCGCTGGATTGTCCGTTTGTGGCCATGAATGAATTGATCAATTCCTATCGCATGGGGCCGGGCGGTGTGAACGCCATCTTCCTCGATTTCCACGGTGAAGCGACCAGCGAAAAAATGGCCATGGGCCACCATTTGGATGGCCGTGTTTCAGTTGTTGTCGGCACGCACACCCATGTCCCAACGGCCGATGTACAAATTTTCAACGGTGGCACCGCCTATCAATCTGACGCGGGCATGACCGGCGATTACGACAGTGTGATTGGCGTGCGCAAAGACATTCCGATTGGTCGTTTCATCCGCAAAATGTACACGGAAAAATTCGCTCCAACCGATGGCGAAGCCACGGTGTGCGGATTATTTGTTGAGACGGACGATCGCAATGGATGGGCGAAAAATGCCGGTGCCGTGCGCATTGGCCCGCGGTTGAAGGAAGAAATTCCGGCGTTTTAACATGTTCGTCTTATCGGCGATCTACACCCGATTAATATAATCCAAATCCACCCCATATCGTTCCGGGTGCTTGTCAAAGTATCGGGCGCACGCATCGTTCAGAGCGTCGATCAATTCGCGCCCTTGTTTGCCACCATGTCCCGTAACACCGCCCAGGATAATCGCGCGGATGGTCGCGTGGAAAGCGGTGACGATTTCCATGGCGTCGGGGTCGGGGTTTTCGATGACTTCCAGGAATTGCACCAGACGGTCGGAAATGCTGGTGATCAAAGCATAATGAAACATGCCGCCATTGGCCTTTAACTGCATCACCGGATAGATGACGCCCGCGATCAATTCTTCCGGATCGTCGCTGGGTTTGCGGGCTTTGACGCGGTCAATGCCCTTCATCAGGGAGGCCAGATAAATTTCCGCCAGTGGCGCGAAATCAACCGCGTTGTTTTCCAGCAGGGTTTGCGCCTTGTCCAGAATGTCATCGCCAATCCCGCCCGTGCCGACTTTTTCCTTCAACAGGTTTGGCGGGCGGATAAACTCGGCCTTGCGGCGTTGGGGTTGGGAAAAATGCGGGGTGTTGGCGTTGTCGTCCATCATATGGGCCTTCCGCTGTTTAACGCTTAAATAAAATCAATATCTTCGGGACGTAAATTAAAACGGTCGCCTTTGCCCATGCCGGCACGTTCACGAATGCGGCGCAGGTTTTCGTGGGCGTCGCTCACTTGCTGCTGGCGCATGGATTGCATCAGAACGGCGCTTGGGCTGTCGGTATCGCGGCGGAACGGACCGGAATGAACACCGCCGGGTGCGACACGGTTGCGGCGGCGATCGGGGCCAAAGAAATTGCCGGAACGGACAAATTGACGCGGGCGTTCAATCACCTGCGCCAGACGTTTGTACAAATCGCGGGCGTTAAAAGGTTTCACCAAAAATTCGGTGACCCCCGCATCGCGCGCCTGTAGCACGCGGCGACGTTCGCTGAACCCTGTCATCAGGATCACGGGTACATATGGGTTCGGGCTTTTCGGATCGTTGCGGATCTTGCGGGTGAAGGCGATGCCGTCCACCGGTTTCATCATCCAGTCGGCGATGACCATGTCCGGGTTATATTTGCAAAATTGTTCAAAGCCGGATTCGCCGTTCGGGGCGCTGATCACCGTGCCGACACCAAAGGTGGTCAGCAGGGCCTTGGTAATTTCCAGCATCGGCTGGTTGTCTTCAACAACCAGAATGGTGATGCGGTTAAGCTGATACGTCATGATCTGACCGCTTGTCGTATGGTTTTTGCGTGAATGTGAAGATACCCGGCCCACTTCTCCCTTTATATTAAAGGGGTTAGCTTGCCAGAGATTTAACGATTACGGAAAACAGGAACGCGGCACACAAAAAATCGTACCACATTTGTGTGGGTTGGCAAACGTGCTATTCTGAAAGGGCCTTGCGAAAGGCGCGGGAATCCGGCATTTTTGGCCGTTTCCGGTGATCCGGATTCTCTTTTTGTTCACGGTCTAAAACCCCCAATACAAGATACGCACATGGCAGGTCATTCCCAGTTTAAAAACATCATGCACCGTAAAGGGCGTCAGGACGCCAAGCGGGCAAAGGTCTTCACAAAAATCGGGCGCGAAATCATTGTCGCGGTCAAGGGCGGTGGTTCCGACCCCGGCGCGAACCCGCGTTTGCGGGCGGCCATGTTGTGGGCGCGTGAAGAAAACATGCCGAACGACCGCATCAAACGCGCGATCGACAGTGCGATGGGCGTGGGCGCGGACGATAACTACGAAGAAATTCGTTACGAAGGTTACGGCCCCGGCGGTGTCGCCATTGTGGTTGAAGCCCTGACCAACAACCGCAACCGCACGGCGGGTGATGTGCGTGCCACATTCTCGAAATACGGCGGCAATTTGGGTGAAACCAATTCGGTCAGCTTTATGTTCGATCATGTCGGGCAAATTTTGTACCCGGCCAAAACAGCCAGTGCCGACGCCATGTTCGAAGCCGCCGTTGAATGCGGGGCCGACAATTGTGAAAGCACGGACGATGGCCATGAAATCACATGCCAGCCGGATGATTTTGCGGCTGTACGCGATGCGCTGGAAGAAAAACTGGGCGCGCCGGAGAAATCCGCCCTGGTTTGGAAACCCAATGTGATGGCGGAAGTGAGTGAAGAGCAGGCAAAAACATTGCTGAAACTTCTCGACGTGCTGGAAGATAATGATGACGTGCAAAACGTCACCACAAACTTCGAAGTATCCGACGAAATCATGGAACGGTTGCTCGCGTCTTAACCGGAAGGGGTCCCGCATGCGTATTTTGGGCATTGATCCGGGTTTGCAACGCACCGGGTGGGGCGTGATCGAGGCCGAGGGCAATCGCCTGCAATATATTGCGTGCGGAACCATCGCAACCACCCCAACCCTGTCCACCGCCGAACGTCTGGCGGAAATTGATGCAGGCTTGGTTGATGCCATCAACACATGGCAACCGGACACGGCCGCAATTGAAGAAACATTCGTCAATCGCAACCCGGCATCGGCGCTCAAACTGGGCGTGGCCCGTGGGGCCGCCATGGTGGTTCCGGCGCGGATGGGATTATCGGTGGGTGAATACCCCGCCAATCTGGTGAAAAAATCCGTGGTCGGCACCGGGCATGCAACGAAAGATCAGATCGGCATGATGATCCGCACATTGTTACCGTCCGCCGGTAAAATGGGCGCAGATGCGGCGGATGCGTTGGCGATTGCCATTTGCCATGCCCACCATTATTCCAGCCGCATGAAAATGGGCGGTATCATGAACGGAGGCGTACGATGATCGCGAAACTCAGCGGTATTCTGGATTCTGTTGCGCTTGATAGTTTGATTATCGATTGCGGTGGCGTGGGGTATCAGGTGTTTGCCAGTGGCCGCACCTTGTCCCGTGTGGGCCAGCCGGGTGATGTGGTCAGCGTGTTGATCGACACGCATGTACGCGAAGACCATATTCATCTGTTCGGTTTCTACGATGCCGCGGAACAGGCATGGTTCCGCCTTCTGACCAGTGTGCAGGGCGTTGGTGCGAAGGTTGCGCTGGCGATTTTGAGCGTCTGTCCGCCGGACAAGCTGGGTTACACAATCGCGGCGCAAGACGTCAGTGCATTGCGTCAGGCCGATGGTGTTGGCCCGAAACTGGCCACGCGCATTGCGACGGAATTAAAAGATAAAGCAGGCAAAGTCGATTTAACCCCGATGCGTGGCGCGGTGAAGGCACCATCCGTTAAAGCGGATAAGACGGCAAGCGATCAATCCGGTGTTGATGGCGATGCCGTATCGGCATTGGTCAATCTGGGGTATGGTCGTGCCGAAGCGTTTGCGGCCATTGCGCAATTGCGCGCCGCCGGAACGGCAAATGATAATAGCAGCCTGCAAGACCTGATCCGTCTGGCGTTGAAGGAGTTGTCGCAATCATGATGAAACAGGCAACTGAACGCAATCCGGACCTGGAAACCATCAAAACCGAAGCCGATGTTGAGGATGCTGCCATCCGCCCCGCACGGTTGGAAGATTTTGTTGGTCAGGACAAACTGAAAGACAATCTGCGCGTCTTTATCGAGGCGGCTAAAGGTCGGGGCGATGCACTGGACCACGTTCTGTTCTTTGGTCCGCCGGGTTTGGGTAAAACCACACTGGCGCAAATCGTGGCGCGGGAATTGGGCGTGGGGTTCCGCGCGACATCCGGCCCGGTGATTGCGCGTGCGGGCGATCTGGCCGCGATCCTGACCAATCTGGAACCGCATGATGTCTTGTTCATCGATGAAATTCATCGCCTGAATACGCATGTCGAAGAAGTTTTGTATCCGGCCATGGAAGACCGCAAACTTGATCTGGTAATCGGCGAGGGGCCAGCGGCCCGGTCGGTTCAGATTGACCTGCCGCCCTTTACTCTGATCGGTGCAACGACGCGCAGCGGAATGATTTCAAACCCGTTGCGGGATCGTTTCGGCATTCCGTTGCGTCTGGAATTTTACGAGGCGAAGGATTTGTGCCGCATCGTTGCGCGCACGGCGGGTATTTTGAATATGAATTTGGCCGATGATGGCGCGATGGAAATTGCGCGCCGTTCCCGTGGCACGCCGCGTATTGCCGGGCGCTTAACGCGTCGTGTGCGCGATTTTGCGCATGTGTCCGGGGCAGGGCGCATTGATGCGAAAGCGGCGGATGCCGCGCTTCAACGCCTTGATGTCGATGCGCAGGGCTTGGACGGGATGGACCGTCGTTACCTGACCTGCATTGCCGATAATTACGGTGGCGGTCCGGTTGGGGTTGATACGCTGGCCGCGGCGTTGTCGGATCAACGTGATGTGATCGAAGATGTAATCGAACCATATCTGATGCAACAGGGGTTCGTGCAACGCACACCGCGTGGGCGGATGTTGGCGGAGAAGGGGTATGCCTATCTCGGCCTGACACCGAAAAAGCCGTTGCAGGTTGATTTGTTGGACGAGGCTTAAACCATGGCCGCGCATGAAATCACCGCCCGTGTGTATTACGAAGACACCGATGCCGGGGGCGTCGTGTTTTACGGGAATTATATGAAATTTGCCGAACGCGGGCGGACGGAATTGCTCCGTGCTATCGGGTTTGAAAACAGCACATTGGCCCGGGATGCCGGGGTCTTGTTCGTCGTCCGCCGAATCACGGCGGAATATATGAAGCCCGCCCGGCTGGATGACCTTTTGACTATAAAAACCGCCTTAAAAAAGGTGAATAATGCCAGTTTTGAGATGTTTCAGTCGATTTTTTGCCAGAATCAGATGATATTCTCCATGGATGTAACGCTGGTGACCATCAATATGGATGGAAAACCAGTCCGCCTGCCTGATGACCTTCGGGATAAACTATCCAATTTTTCTGTTTAAGGATGAATGACGATGACACAAGCTGTCGAACGCGCTGTTGATGCAACCGCACTGGCCGGAACCACGGTTCACGATTTCACCATGTGGGGCATGTTTATGCAGGCCGATTTGGTGGTGAAGGCCGTAATGCTGGCGCTGATCTTCGCGTCGGTCTGGAGCTGGGCCATCATCCTTGAAAAACGCCACACGGTGAAAAACCTGAACCGACGCGCGGATCGGTTCGAAGATGCATTCTGGTCCGGCGAGCCGCTGGACAAGCTGTATCAACGCGTGAAAAAGGGCAAGCAAGACCCCGTTATCCGCACCTTCGCCGCCGGTATGGAGGAATGGCAAAACGGTGTTGCCATGGGCATGCCGGGCAAGGAAAGCGTGGCGGCCAGTTTGCGCCAGCGTGTTGAACGCGCGATGTCCGTGGCCATTAACCGTGAAATGAACCGCCTGGAACGCGGTATGACGTTTCTGGCCAACGTTGGTTCTACGGCGCCGTTCGTGGGGTTGTTCGGTACGGTCTGGGGGATCATGCACAGCTTTACCGCCATTGCCTCCAGCCAGAATACGTCGCTGGCCGTTGTGGCACCGGGTATTGCCGAAGCGTTGTTTGCAACGGCTTTGGGTCTTGTCGCTGCTATCCCTGCGGTTATTGCCTATAACAAGTTTACGAACGATCTTAATCGGTATGCGGACCGTCTGGATGCGTTTATGTCCGAATTTTCGGCCATTCTGTCCCGCCATTTGGATAGTTACGAGAATAGCCGCGGTGGGGTCGGCTCTCACGGAAAAAAGTCTGACTCTGACACGGAAGTGAAGGTGGCTTAACCATGGGTGCATCATTATCATCAGGTGGCGGCAGCCGGTCTGGGCGCCGCGGGCGGTCCTACCGCAAAATGTCGGACATCAACGTAACGCCGTTCGTTGACGTTATGCTGGTTCTGTTGATCGTTTTTATGGTTACGGCCCCGTTGCTGACCGCCGGGGTTCCGGTGGATTTGCCAAAATCCGAAGCCAAGCAGATCGCGGATGAAGATAACAAGCCGCTGGAAATTTCCGTGACGAAGGATGGAAAGCTTTTCGTCGGTGAAACGGAAGTTGAACGTGACCGTTTGATCCCGCTTTTGTCATCCATGACCAACAACGACCCGGACCGCCGGATTTTTATCCGTGGGGACCAGGGGTTGCCCTATGGGGACGTGATGGACGTGATCGGGTCGGTGAACAAGGCGGGTTTCCGCAAGGTCGCGCTGATCTCCAATCCGTCGAAATAAGTAATCGATTCACAATCTTGCCTTAAAACCGCCCTTTCTGGCGGGTAGTTATAACGACGATGAACGCAACCGCGCCAAACGATATGCTGACATCCGGGCCGCCGCCCAAATATGCGATGCATGCGCCGGATGAAAACCAAATGCCCGCCGGAATGAAATCCGCGCTGATCGGGTCTTTGGTCGTTCATCTTGTCGTTGTCGTTATTGGCACGATGGGATTGCCGTTTTTTAAAAAGGACTACACCGATTTATCGCCGCCCATCGCCATTGAAATGGTTGAGGTGGCCGATATCACCACGCGGACAAAACCCGTTGAGGATTCCAAGCCTGTCGAGAAAAAAGAACCCGCAAAAGAGCAGTTAAAGCCGCAACCGGATCGCACAAAACCGACCCCGCCGCCGCCCGCCGCCAACGATGATGCGCCCGATCGCCCGAAAGAGCCCAAGGCCCCGACGCCCGTGGAGGATTTGGCCGAGCCGGTGAAGAAAAAAGAAGAAAAGCCGAAGGAGCAGCCCAAGCCAAAGGCTGAGCCGAAAAAAGAACAGGTGAAGCCGAAACCGAAGCCGGTTGAAACCAAGGCCGACGCCAAACCGGTTGAGCAGGATGATGCCTTTAAATCGCTGCTGATCGACCTGGCAGAGAAAAAGCCGGAATCGACCGATAATACCGGCGACAAAGCCGCAGCAAACACAACGCCCATGCCTGATGTCCCAATTTCCGAACGCCTTACGATGCGTGAAGAAGATGCAATTTCCGACCAGTTGGGCAATTGTTGGAAGCTAATGGCTGGAGCGCGTTACGCCGAGAATCTTGTCGTTCAAGTGAAAATAACTATGAATCCGGATAAAACGGTGCAGGATGTTCGCATTGTTGACCAGCTTCGTTATAATACCGACTCATTCTTTCGGGCTGCTGCGGACAGCGTTGTACGCGCGGCTTATAGTCCAGAATGTAACCCGCTGACAATTTTGCCTGACGGCAAGCACAATCAGTGGAAAAATCTGAATGTGAATTTCGACCCTAGTGAAATGCTGATGTAACGAAAGTGGACAAAATGATCCGGAAAATATTCGCAGTTTTTTGTTTGGTTTTGATTGCTGTGATGGGATTTTCTTCTCAGTCACGGGCTGAGCTTGATTTGACCGTTAAGAAGGCAACAATTAGAAAAATTCCAATTGCGATTACCAACTTCAATCCGCAATTGCCGCAACATCAAAAAATTGCCACCGAAATGCCGGATATTATCCGTAGCAACCTCGGGTCTTCTGGTCTGTTCGAGCCAGTGAGCCAACAATCCTTCATCCAGACGCCGCAATCCATTGCGACGGATGGTGTTCGCTTCCCGGAATGGCGGGCTATCAATGCCGAGGTTCTGGTGACGGGATCGGTCAGCACGTCGCCGGATGGCAAGACGCGGGTTGAATTCCGGCTGTGGGATGTTGTGGGTCAGACGCAGATGGCGGGCATGGCCTATACCACCACGCCGCAAAACTGGCGCCGTATTGCTCACATCATTTCGGATGAGATTTACAAACGTCTGACAGGTGAAGATGCGTATTTCGATACCCGTATCGTATACGTGGCTGAATCCGGTCCGGCGAACAAACGCACCAAGCGTCTGGCGATCATGGATCAGGATGGTTACAACAACCATTATCTGACCGACGGCAGCTATATGGTTCTGACCCCGCGCTTCTCGCCGAACACGCAGACGGTGGCGTATCTGGCCTATTACAACAAAAAGCCGCGTGTTTATATTTACAACATCGACACGGGCCGTCAGGAAGTTCTGGGTGATTTCCCGGGCATGACCTTTGCGCCGCGCTTCTCGCCGGATGGGTCCAAGGTCATTATGTCGCTGGCCGAAAACGGGAACACGGAAATCTACACGATGGATTTGAAATCCCGCCGCACGCAACGCCTGACCAACAATGCCGCGATTGACACGGCCCCCAGCTTCTCGCCGGATGGTCAGCAAGTGGCATTTGAATCCGACCGTGGCGGCACACAGCAATTATATGTGATGAGCGCAAACGGGGGTGAGGCCAAACGCATTTCCTTCGGTGAAGGGCGTTACGCCAGCCCGGTCTGGTCCCCGCGTGGTGACTTGATCGCGTTCACGAAACTGTACAAAGGCCAGTTTTATATCGGCGTGATGCGTCCGGATGGTCAGGGTGAGCGTATCATCACCACGGCTTACCACGTTGAGGGGCCGAGCTGGTCCCCGAACGGCCGCGTTCTGACCTTCTTCAAAGAAAGTCCGATGAGCGGCGGCGGTAAAACGGCGCGTCTGTATACCATCGACATCACTGGATACAATGAACGTTTGTTGAAAACGCCGAGCGACGGGTCCGATCCGGCATGGTCGCCGTTGAACCCGTAAGGGATTGGATCAGATAAATAAAAAAAGGCCGGATTATTTCCGGCCTTTTTCTTTCAGTTGTCACTCCCGTTTTCGCGGGAATGACATGTTGGAGAGTGATGGGTATATGGATTAGGCGTTTGCAATATCCGAAAACGCCGCAATCACTGCGCGGTAGGTATCGCGTTTGAACGGGACGATCAGGTCGAGGATGTCGTCGAACGACACCCATTTCCATGCCTTAAATTCCGGGTCTGCTCCGTTGTGTCCGGTATGAATGACAATATCGGATTCTGTGCCCGTAAACCGCGCGGCAACCCAGGTTTGTTCCTGCCCACCATATTGGCCGTTCCACAGCTTGCCCAGCAAATGCGGGGGCAGTGTGTAGCGCAACGGGCGATCCATGATACGGAGGATGTCGGCTTTGTCCGTACCGATTTCTTCAACCATTTCGCGGTAAAACGCGACCTTGATATCTTCGCCATCGTCAATGCCGCCTTGGGGCATTTGCCATGCGCCGGGCGTGTCGATGCGCTCACCGACGAAGACTTTGCCTTCATCGTTAAACAGGGCAATGCCGACGCAAGGGCGAAACGGGAGGTTTGAGAAATCTTGGGTCATGTTTGTACGCTTTCTTTTTATTTTTTCTTTAATGTCATTCCCGCGAAAGCGCAAATCCATGGTGGCAATCCATCCCTCTGTATGGATTCCCGCTTTCGCGGGAATGACGATTGAGGGGCTGTTGCGGAATTTATTTTGCCATCCGCGTTGCCGCGGATAGGGGGGCCAGCACCAATCCCTTTTTCTGCAGCGTCGGGGCCCATTCGGCCAGCGCCTTCAACGTCAGGGGATTGGTATTCACAAAGCCAATCGCGGTTCCGTTATTGGCGGCGGTGCGTTCCAGTGATGTCAGGGCCGCGGCAATCGCGTCCGGCGTCAATGTATGGTCGATCCAGAGATTGGTCGACGCATAAGGCGCATCCATCCCCACGGCCATGGTGCGCGGAACATCGGTCGGTTGAATATCACCATCAACAAACCCCAAGCCGCGATGATAAATATCGTTGATCATTGGCCGCATATCGTTCAGCGATTTGATAAAGGCCGGTTCACGCCCCGTGACCACACCCACATATCCAGTGCCGCGTGACAACGCCCAATAAAGTTTGTTGAAATTCTGTTTTTCAATCGCGTTGATCAGCAATGTTTGCGGCCCCGGATCGCTTAACGGGTAATCCGCGCTTTCAACGGGCAGTTTCAGCCAGACTTCGTGCCCCGCTTCACGCGCGCGGTTCATCCATTGATCCGGCGCAGTGGCATAAGGGGTGATGGCCACGGAAATTTCGGGCGGAAGGTCTTTTAAAACCGATGCGCCCAGCGTTTCCGAAATACCCACATCATTAACAAGAATGGAAATAATCGGGGCACCCGATGCGCCGACAGGACGGAACGGCCGGCGATAAGCGTCAAAGGGACGTAAACGGTCGCCCTCGCGCACGATCGGCAGTTGACCGTCAGGCGTGACCTGGAACAATCCCTTGATGGGGGCCTTGGCCATGCCATTGGCCATGTATTCGACGGCGTTCCCGGCGACAGGTGGTTCGGCCTGTGTGGTTGTGTGATCGTCTGTTTGATGATCATCGGCCTCTACAACAGGGGCTGGATCTGTATGTGTATCAGTTGCCGTGTCTGTTCCAGCGGCGTGATCATCGTGAGGGGCATCCGTTGCATGCGTGGCGGGTTCCTCATGCGCGGTGGTGGCAGGCGGAGGAAGATTTGCGGGCCGCGCCGCGCGGACAATCACGGTTGTTTGTTGGGGTAACGTGGCGTTCAGCTTGGCCAGTTCCGCACGATCCTTCCACCATGCCCATCCGGCCACCAACGCATAGAGAACCACAACCACAGCCATGCCGCGCGCAAATGCACGGGGGAAACCCGATTTTCCGGTGGCTGTGGTTGTTGCAAAGGCCATGGTTGCTTTACGCCTTACTCTTTCTTCGCATCCGGTTTTGGTGTTTCGGTGACCGGATTGGCGGCAGGGGTGGCCCCTTCCAACCGCTGTTCATACAGCATGATGCCCTTCACCAGATCCAGCGCACGGGCCAGTTGGTAATCTTCCAACCCTTCGCTGGATGCATCCTTGGCATTCGGATCATCCTTTTTCTTCTGCGCGTCGGCTTCGGCTTTCAGATCGGCGGACAGGGACGATTCCGCCTCATCCTTTTTCAGGCCGTTATCCAGCGCACCGCGCAGGTCAGCCTCACCAAAGGATGATCCTTTGACGGTTTCCAGCTTGGCCTGTTCAATCGCGATGTCCGGTTCAATCCCGGTGGCCTGAATGGACCGGCCCGACGGTGTGTAATACCGTGCCGTCGTCAAACGCATCGCCCCATGACCCGGCAGCGGGATAACGGTTTGAACCGAACCCTTACCGAAGGATTTCGTGCCAACGACCAGCGCACGGCGGTGATCTTGCAACGCGCCGGAAACAATTTCCGATGCTGATGCAGACCCACCGTTGATCAGGATGACAATCGGTTTGCCATTGGCAATGTCGCCCGGTGTAGCGTTGTCACGTTTGGTGTTGGATTCATCGCGGCCACGGGTGGATACGATTTCGCCCTTGTCCAGGAACAGGTCGGACACGGAAATCGCCTGATCCAGCAAGCCGCCCGGGTTGTTGCGCAGGTCAAGGACGTAGCCTTTCAACTTGTCTCCGGTTTTGGCTTTGATTTCTTCAACCGCTGTGCGCACACCCGTTTCGGTGTTCTGGTTGAATGTGGTGATGCGGATATAGCCCAGCGATTCATCGTAGACTTTCCAGCGGACGGATTGGATTTTAATCACGTCACGCACGATGGTCAGCTTGATCGGCTCGGCGGCGCCTTCGCGGCGGATGGTCAGCTCAATCGGCGCGCCGACCTTGCCGCGCATTTTATCGACGGATTCATTCAGGCTGAGGCCCACAATGTTTTCACCGTCCAGATGCGTAATGTAATCCCCGGCCAGAACGCCCGCGCGGAAGGCGGGTGTATCGTCAATCGGGGATACAACCTTCACAACGCCGTTATCGGTGGTGACTTCAATCCCCAGGCCGCCAAATTCGCCGCGGGTCTGGACCTGCATGTCGCCGAAATCTTTTTCATCCAGATAATCGGAATGCGGATCAAGGTTGGTCAGCATGCCGTTAATGGCAAATTCAATCAGCTCTTCGTCCGTTTTCGGTTCAACATATTGCGCGCGCACGCGTTCAAACACATCACCGAACAGGTTCAGTTGTTTGTATGTGTCGCTGCTGTCCGGAACGGCGGTTTGTTTCGGGGCACCGGTGCCAGCGGTGCGGCCATCGTCGCTTGCGGGCTTTTCTTCAGTTTGCGAAGGCGCATCCGTGGCCGGGGCCGTATCTTGCGCCAGCGCGGGAACAGACAAACCGAGAAGGGCGAAAGCCGCAACAGAAAGAACAGACAGACGGGAGATCATTGAAGCAAGGTCCTTTTCAATGTGTTTACTTGTGTCTTAGCTGAGGCCCGGAATTTTTCGGGACGGATCAACGGGTTTGCCATCATGGCGTAATTCGTAATAAAGCGTGCCAGAACCACCGGATCCCATAGATCCCACAGGTTCTCCAGCGTTCAGGCGGCGTCCAACCACTGTATCAATTCTGGACATTCCTGCAACCAGACTGTGGTACCCTTTCTGGTGCTCGATGATGACCATATTACCGTAATTTTTGAATTGCCCGGTGAAGCGGACAATCCCGCCCATGGGCGCGGACACAACGGCACCGGGCCGGGTTTTTAACTTCAAACCTTCACTTTTTGCGCCGATATTATCGTTTTCCCCGAAATGGACCAGAATGGTGCCACTGGCCGGCATACGTCCGTCGCCAGCTTTCGGTAAATCACCGTCATTTTTGGGAGCGTTTTTACGGAAAGGCTTGGCGGCGCTGGCCTTGGCCTGCGCGGTGCGTTGTGCTGCGGCCTGTCGCTCGGCTTGCTGGATCTTGCTCATCAAATCCTGCAGGTTTTTGGCTTCGGTGGCCATGCGGGCGACGGCTTCGCTCTGGTCTTTGTAATCACTCTGGCTTTGGCGGTACAGGCTTTCGCGTTTGGCGAGCAGCGTTTTTAACTTGGCCTGTTTGTCCTTCAAATCGGCGGAGGCATCCTGTGCGATCTTGCGGTCTTTTTCCAACGATGTGCGCAGATCTTCGAGGTGGTTCAAATCGGCGGTGACCGTTTCAACGCGCGTGTTGATGGCGGGCAATATACCTTGTAACAACATCGCGCTTTGTGCGGTTTCCAGCGGTGCGCCGGGGCGCATAATCAATGTTTCCGTGGGCACGCGGCGAATGCGTTGCAGCGCCAGGATCAGCTCCGAAATCGACCCATAATCCTTTTCCAAACGGGATGTCAGCGCGTCTTTTTCCGCCTGTAATTTTTTGATCCGCGTTTCAATTTTGGTCATGGCGCTTTCCGCGGCCTGAACCTCGGCGGTGAGCGTGCTCATTTCATCGCGGGTGGATTTTAAATCATCTTCGGCAGATTCAGCTTTTTGCTTCATCTCCGCCGCGCGTGCTTCTTCCTGTTTCAGGCGCGTGTTGAGTTGGTCCAGCGCCTCGGCCTTGCGCCCCGGCATGGGTGCGGTTTCACTGCGTGCGGGCAGGGTGCCAGCCACGGATAAAAACAAAAGGACCATAACGGTCCCGGTGATGTGCTTCATAAGGCGGATCATCAGGGTACTTTTTCCGGGTCAGGATTCCCGGTGATAGGGGTGCCCGGCAATAATCTGCTGGGCCCGGTAAATCTGTTCGATCAGCATAACGCGGACCAGCATGTGGGGCCAAGTCTGAACACCAAAAGAAAGCAGAAAATCCGCAGATTTTCGCAGTTCATCCGACAGCCCGTCCGCGCCCCCGATAATAAAGCGGATCTTGGTCGTGCCGTCCGCCGACAGGCCTTCCAGCTTGCGGGCGAAATTCAGACTGCGCATGGCTTTGCCGCGTTCGTCCAGCATGATGGTGTAGGTGCCATCACGTGTGATTTTTTCGGAAATTTTGCGGTGTTCGTCGGCGGTGGATTTGCCGTCCAGTTCGATCAGGTTGATCTTCCATGCGCAGCGTTTCGCGTAATCGGCCCACAGGGCGGCAAACGGGTCTTGCTTCATACGCCCGACGGCAATGATATCAATATGGAACATATGTGCGCACACACGCCCGGCAGGCGGGCTGCTTATTTTTATGGATATATCCGGCGGCTGGTTTTAGATCAGCGCGCGGTGACCAGCGGGCTTGTCACGCCGCTGATTTGTGGTGTCGGTGTTGACCGCCACATTTTTTCGATGTTGTAGAAGCTGCGAACTTCCGGGCGGAATACGTGAACGATCACGTCCAGCGCATCAACAACAACCCAGTCGCCTTGCTTTTCACCTTCCATGCGCACGTCGTTGTGGCCAACACCTTTCAGACGTTCACGCAATTTCTCGCACGCCGCGGCAACGTGGCGCGAGGAGGTGCCGGATGCGACGATCATATAATCGGCGATCGCGGTCTGGTTACGCAGGTCAATGACTTCGATGTCCTGGATTTTGTCGCTATCCAGAGATTCAACAATCAGATCCCGCAGGGATTCCGGACTTTCTAGTCCATTTTCATAGTGCGTTAAAATGTACAGCCTCCTATGGGTTTATGTGAACAGCACCATAATAAAAAACGCCCGGGCGCGCAATCGGCTCCGCGCGTTCGGGCGTTGTTTTGTACCATGGCACATATGGACAGCAGGGCGTTTGATGACCTTCGCAAGCGTCAGCAACCCTCCTGTTCATATAGAGATGCAAAATGTGCTTTTCTCATACCCCCATTATAAGACGGATCAGGTAAAGCGTGCAAACCAAAGGTAAGAGTTTGGTTGATGCGGTGCATTAAGTTATTGAAATAACATATTGTTATTCTGTCTTATTTCGTATTTTTGTTGAGGATAGGTCGACCATGCGTGTGTGTAATAAATAGAACCGGTTCCGGGGCTCCAGCGGGGCCGATGTGGCAGAATCGGGCACGGTTCGGTTCCGAACCGGCAGACGGCGTAGCGGGGCGCGTTTGACCAGATCCAACGCCGGCGGGCGGGCCACATGGGCCGTGGCGACCAATTTCGGGATATCCCGCCAATGCCGCCAGGTGTGGATGGTCTGAACAATGTCAAATCCGGTCAGCAGGACAAAATCGGTTCGTTCAAAACGGGTTTTCAGCATCTCCAGCGTATCAATGGTGCGGGTCAGACCCAGATCGCCCTCCAACCCACAAACCACCATTTTGGGGTGCTGGGCGGTCATGGTGCGGCAGGCGGCGATGCGGGCGGCATAGCTCATCGTCTCGCCATTCGATTTATAGGGGTTTTGCGGCGTCACCATCCACCAGACATAATCCAGTTTCAGGGCCGCCAGCGCCACGCGCGCATTGTGAACATGGCCGGCATGGGGTGGATTGAACGACCCGCCCAATAACCCAACCCGCATCCCCGCCCAGCGGGGACCGTCCAGCAAATGCGGTTCGGTGATATAGGACATTTGCCGTGTGTTTCCTGTCGAGGCCAATGATGTAGAAATTTACCGCGTGCGGGCGCTGAATACCAATGAAAAACGGCGCGGAATAAACCCGCGCCGTTTTAAAAATCTGGGTGGTCGAACCTTAGTTCATATTCGACGGCAGGGTTTTAATCGCCTGGTCAACCAAACGGGCGTTACCAGCGTCATCCAAACGGTTGGCAATGATTTCCGCCGTGGCTTTAACGGCCAGTTCGGACGCATAGGCACGAATTTCGGCCTTGGCACTGTCTTCCATCCGTTTCAGGCGGTCGGTCAGTTGCTTTTCCTTGCGGTCGATCATTTCGTGCAGGTCAGTTTCGGCGGTTTTGCGGATCTCGGCGGCGTGGTTGCGCGCATTGGCAATAATCGCTTCGGCTTCGTTCTGGGCGTCGCGTTGTTTGCGCTGATACTGGGCCAGCAATTCCTGTGCTTCGACGCGCAGGTTTTCGGCGGTTTCAATATCGGTGCGGATTTGCGCAATCCGGCCATCCAGCTTGCCGAGGATTGCCGTTTTCGCGGATTTGAAGACCAGCACCACAAACAGGGTGAAGGAAATCAGAACCCAGAAATTTGTATCGTGTAACAATTGTTCCATGACGGCGCCCCTTACGCGGCTTTGGCCAGTTTGTTGACGACCGTTTTGGCCTGATCAATGTTGGTTTCAATCCCGACCAGTTTCTGGGCGGCGGCGGCGGCCACTTCGGCGGCAATGGTGTTCATTTCGTTCATTGCGTCCTGTTTCCCGGTGTTCAGGCGGGCGTCCAGAGCGGCAATTTCACGATCTGCTTTTTCTGCGGCTGCAGCCAGAGCGGCTTCGAAGTTTGCTTTGATGCCGGCTTCGGTTTCCAGGCTGATCCGGGCGGCTTCGGCGCGGGCGTGGTTCAGGCTGGCTTCATAAGCAGCTTGAACGGCTTCGGCTTCGTCCGTCAGGCGTTGGGCGGTGTTGCGGTCGCCCGAAACATGTTCGTTCCGGTTTTCGATCACGCTGGAAATCTTTGGCAGAACTCGGCGTGCGAACACCAAATACAGAACGGCAAAGGTCAACAGCATCCAGAAAACCTGGCTGCTGAAAGATGAGGGATCGAACTGTGGCAGGCCGCCGCTGCCGCCGCCATGGTCTGCACCATGTGCGGCATCGGTTGCAGCAAAAACGGTCCGGATGCCAAACATCATCGCGCATGCCAGAGCGGTCGCGGCGGTGCCCATCATCCAGATCATTTTTTCAAGCAAGGTACGTTGCATGCCAGTTCGATCCCTTATCAGAGTCCTTTAAACGCAGATCAATTCTTCGGTATTAGCCGAACAGGATGATCAGCGAGATCAGCAGGGCGAAAATCGCCAGAGCTTCGGTCAGAGCGAAGGTCAGGAAGAATTTCTTGTCCAGCAGTTCGGAAGCGCCCGGGTTACGGCCTACAGCTTCGTTGTAGGAGGAGAAGATCATGCCCAAGCCCAGACCAACACCGATAATCGGCATCAGAGCGAGTGCAGCGGCGATCAATTTTGCGGCTTCGAGTTCCATAGTCAGGTCTTCCTTCTTCTTGGTTTCAGTTGGTTACTTGTGGTTCCATTTACCCGTTGGGTCCGCCCATCTTAGTGGTGCAGATCAACGGTATCCTTCAGATAAATACAGCTCAGCACCGCGAACACATAAGCGTGGATCAAGGCCACCAACAGTTCGAACGCGGTCAGAACGGTATTAAATGCCATCGGCAACAGCCCCGGCAGAATGCCCTTGGCACCCAGTGCGGCAAACATGGCCACGCTGAAGCCAGCGAACACTTTCAACATCAAGTGACCGGCCATCATGTTTGCGAACAAACGAACGGACAGCGTCACCGGACGGATCAGGAACGAGATCAATTCAATCGGAATGATCAGCGGGAACAGCCACAGCGGAACACCCGGCGGCACGAACAGAGAGAAGAAGTGCATGCCATGACGGAACACGCCAATCAGCAGCACAGTCAAAAACACCAGAATGGCCAGCGCGCCCGTAACGATCAGGTGGCTGGTGTAGGTGAAGGAGTAAGGGATCAGACCCAGCAGGTTACCCATCAGAACAACAATGAACAGGGTAAAAATCAGCGGGAAATATTGACGGCCGGCGGACCCGATATTTTCGCGCACCATGTTCGCGACAAATTCGTAAACCATTTCGGCCATCGCCTGCGCACGGCTGGGAACCAGCGCTTTGCGTTTCATGCTCATGCTCAGGAACAGAGTCGAGACAACCGCACCAATCACCATCCACAGGGATGCGTTGGTAAAGGACAGATCAACCCCGCCGATTTCAATCGGAATGATTGGGGTTACTACAAACTGGTGAAGCGGATCGGCCACGGTTTAAACTCTCCGGTCCCATAATGGGGCTAATAGTTAGGCGATTCAGTCTTTTTCCGCGGGTTTTCTAACCGTTTTTTCGTCCTGATGCAACCTTGCAAATCCAACGGCGGCCCCGGCGTTCTGGGTTATACGGTAAACTTCCCAGAAACCGGTGAAAATACCGGCCAAAAGGAAGATAATCAGGAAAATGGGCTGGGTTTCCAGCCATTTATCCAAACCCCATCCAATCAGCCCCCCGGCCGCCATGCAGGTGACCAGTTCGGCCCCGGCGCGGACGCCGTTGCTCATATTATCGGCATCTTTGCGGATTCCGGCCTGGCGGGCTGATTCTGCGTCTTCCTTGGCCTTCATGTTGGCCAAGGTGTCGGACAGGGCTTTCAACCGTTCATGGTCGGGTTCGGTGTGGTTGTCGTTGCTCACGCGGCTTCATCCAGGAAGTCGAGCTGTTTGTTCAGATCGACCGAGACCAGTTGCGATACACCGCGTTCGGCCATGGTCACCCCGTACAGACGATCCATCCGCGCCATGGTCAGGCGGTGGTGGGTGATCAGGATGAAACGGGTTTCGCCCTTGGCCGCGAATTCGGTCAACACGTCACAGAAACGATCAACGTTGGCGTCATCCAGCGGGGCGTCCACCTCGTCCAGTACGCAGATCGGCGACGGGTTGGTCATGAAGATCGCGAAGATCAGCGCCGTGGCCGTCAATGTCTGTTCACCACCCGACAGCAGGGTCAGGGATTGCAGAACTTTACCCGGCGGCTGGGCGAAGATTTCCAGACCGGCTTGCAACGGGTCATCCGCTTCGATCAGGGACAAGTGCGCACTGCCACCACCAAACAGGCGGGTGAACATTTGCTGGAAGTATGTGTTGACCTGATTAAACGCGGTGTTCAGGCGTTCACGGGCTTCCTTGTTCAACGTGTTGATTGCAGAACGCAGTTCGTCGATGGCCTGGGCCAGATCGTCGCGTTCCTTCAGCATGGTGCCCAGTTCGGTTTCCAGCTCTTCGGCCTCAACATCAGCGCGCAGGTTGACCGGACCGATCATGTCACGGTCACGAACAGCCTTTTCACGTTCATGGCGCATTTGCTCCAGAACCGGCGGGTTTTCCGGATCGATCTCGGCCTGGGTGGACAGTTCTTCCGGTGTCATGTCGAACTGGTCGCGGATCTGCTGAATGATGGTTTCGATTTGTTGCTGACGCGCGGCAACGGTGGCCTGGGCGTGGGCCCGGCGTTCTTTTGCTTCGGTCAGATCGTTTTCAGCAGATTTCAGGGCCTTGTTCGTATCGTTCAAATCGGATTCAGCGGCGGCCAATTGGTCGCTGATCACGCTCTTTTCCGATTCAATTTCGGCGATACGGGACAGCAGGCGTTCCTTGATATCGCGGATTTCGCCCGGGCGCTGTTGCAGAGATTCAATTTTCTGCGTCAGCGTTTGTTCACGCTCGCTCAGTTCCGCCAGACGTTCGGTCGCGCGGGCGCAACGGTTTTGCAGGGATGTGCGTTCATATTCGATCGCCTGCAAACGGGATGCGCGGCGGGCATGTTCCTGACGCACCTGTTCCAGTTCACGAATGGCGTCGTGCATGGATTCACGCGCGGTTACCAATTCGGCACGCAGAGTTTCAATTTCTTCCTGCTGTGCGGCCATGGCCACTTCGTCGAATGTATCCAGTTCGCTGGCGTTTTCGGCGACGCGTTGTTCCAAAGCTTCGGAATCGATCCGGGCCTGGGACAAGGCTTCTTCCAGTTTTGCCAGTTCGGCCTGCAATGCGGATTGGGATTCAATCGCGCGGTTCAGTTCCGAACGCTTGATGCGAATATCCTGATCCGTGGATTGCAGGGTGTTTTGCGTTTCGCGGCGTTCGGTTTGCAGGGTTTCGACTTTGGCCTGAACCTCTTCAAACGCGATTTTTGCGGCGGCCAGTTCGGCTTCCAGTGGTGCAACCATCACGACCAGTTCGGCCAGACGGTTTTTCTGTTTCAACTGGATCGCATGGCGGTCGGCGGCGGTGGCCTTCATATACAGGCCGTCCCAACGCCAGTACGCACCGTCGCGGGACACCAAGGCCTGCCCCGGTTTCAGCTGTTGGCTGATCGCGTGGCCTTCGTCTTCACTTTCAACAACACCGATTTGTGACAGGGCCAGTTTTACAGCCGCCGGGGCCTTAATGTGTGGCTCCAGCGCGGACATGCCAGCGGGCAGGGCGGGCAGATCGGTGACGTTACGGATTTTCCAAACCACCGGTGCGCTTTCATCCAGCGATGCCATCAGCGCATCGCCCAAGGCTTTGGACAGGGCGGTTTCGAAACCTTCATCGGCGCTGATATCTTCCAGAACCGGTTTGAAATTGCCTTCGGCATAAGCCTCAACAATTTCGGTCAGTGTCGCGATTTCCGCGTCCAGCTTGCCTTTTTCGCGTTGCTTCTGTTGGAAGGTTTCGCGTGTGGTGTCCAGTTTGGAGCGGGATTCCGTCAGGTTGCTTTCCAGCGATTGCATCGCGGCGCGCAATGTTTCAGCCGTTTTTTCCAGGATTTCCAGCGCTTCACGCAACGGTGTTGCTTGGTCACCGGCGCGCAGGGTTTCCTGCTTTTCCGCCAGTTGGGTTTCAACGCGAGCCAGACGGTCACGCAGTTGTTCCAGACGGTTGCGGTCGGCATTGATCTGGTTTTCCAGGCTTTGGCGACGGGCGCGGACATCGGCAAATTGCTCGGTCAGCGTTTGCAGTTTTTCTTCCAGGCGGCTGACTTCGGCATCGCGTGCGTCTTTCTGCGCTTCTTTTTCCTGCAGCTTTGCGCCTTCATTTTCATGATCGGCTTTCAGCGTGGCTTCTTCGGCGTCCAGACGTTCGATGATCGTGGTGTTTTCGGTCAGCGTCGTGGTTTCGTGCGCGTGGTCCAACTGGGCTTGATCCAGTTGGGCCTTGGATTCACGAATTTCATTGGACAGGCGCTGCTCTTCGTCTTCCAGACGTTGCAGAGCCAGTTTCTGCGTCTGCAGGGAGGCTGCGAATTCAGCATCTTTCATGCGCAGATCGGGCAGGTCTTGCGACTGGCTGTTCTGCGTTTCGGTCAGGCCGGTCACAACCAGCAGGCGTTCAGCCACCAGGCTTTCGGCTTCGCCGTACACACGCTCAATCTCACGCAATTGGGAATAAGCGTTGCGGTAATCCAGCGTGGCGATCATCACTTCCAACTGGCGGATCTGGGTGGCCAGAGTGCGATATTTGCTGGCCTGACGCGCTTGTTTTTTCAGGCTGTTCAAGCGGGTATCCATACCGCCTAAAACGTCTTCAACGCGTTTCAGGTTGTTGTCGGTCGCGCGCAGGCGCAGTTCAGCCTCGTGGCGGCGGGCGTACAGACCCGTAATCCCAGCGGCTTCTTCCAGCAGGACGCGGCGTTCCGCCGGTTTTGCCGTGATCATCTGGGTCATCTTGCCCTGAGAGATCAGGAACGGGGATGACGCACCGGACATCATGTCCGCATACAGCAATTGCACGTCGCGCGCACGCACCGGCTTGCCGTTGATTTTATAGCTGGACCCATGGTCGCGCTCGATACGACGCACGACCTCGATCTCGTCACATTCCGCGTATTGCGGCGGGGCCGAACGATCGGAGTTGTCCAGAATAACGGTCACTTCAGCGAAAGAACGGCGCGGGCGGTTTGCGGTCCCGTTGAAAATCACGTCTTCCATGCTGCCGGACCCGCCGCGCATGCGTTTGGACGATGTTTCACCCATGGACCAGCGAATGGCTTCGACCAGGTTGGATTTACCGCACCCGTTCGGGCCAACAACGCCGGTCAAACCCTGAACGATATCAACGTCGGTTTTCTCAACGAAGGATTTAAAGCCGTTCATACGGACGCGTTTAAAATGAACCATGGGCCTGTTCTTTCCGTTTTTACAAAAACTGTTTTGTTACGCTGCTGATTATTTATTCAGCTCTTCAATCTTCTTGGCAAAGCTGTCGATGGCTTGCGCCCCGGTCATGCTGTCGGCCCCGTCATTGAAAATGAAGCTGGGGGTCGAGCTGACCTGATATTTTTCGGCTTTGGCTTGCATCGTATTGGCGATGTGTTCTTTCAATTTGTCATTGGCCAGGCAGGCATCAAACGACTCATCGCTCATCCCGGCCAGTTTGGCGCTCTGGCGCAGGACTTTTGTCGGGTCCTGGCTAAAGGCCCATTGTTCCTGGGTTTTGAACAGCAGGCTGAGGAATGTGAAATACCGTTCACCAGGCATGCAGCGGGCCACCATTGAAGCCTGCAAAGCGGGGGCGTTCAGCGGAAAATCGGTGAAGGTGAAATATACAATACCTGTGTCGATGAATTTTTCTTTCAGAGCCGCGAATGTATCATTGTGAAAATGTGCGCAATGGCTGCATGTCAGGGACGCAAACTCTTCCAGTTTCACGGGGGCATCGGGGTTACCCAGTGTGCGCTGAGCGAACGGGTCGCTGCTGACGGCGTATTCTTTCGTGTCAGCTTTTTCTTCCGTCGCGGCGGCGGCCGGAGCAACTTCCGTCAGGTCCGTGATGACATCTGTTTCAGCCGTGATGGATGTGTCGACATTGCTCATCTTGTTTTTGAACAATGCAAAGGACCCGCCAGCCAGAATAACGGCGGCCAAGATCAGAACAACGAACAGAGTTTTGTTATTGACGGTCATTGTATGCGCCCCATAACGCGTGACAGCCCCGGGTGAGGGGTTTGCCATAAAAGTTGCCATCGATGTGTAAACAGGAATGCCGCTAAAATCAAGGTTTATGACCAATTTGTCAATGAATCCGCGCCTTTTGGATGTGTTTATCCACAAAAGATGCCCGGTTTATCGGCCTGTGGTCCTGGCACAGTAAAAAACCCTGCGTGCGGCAGGGTTTTTGAAATTTTTTCTTATTATATCAATGTGTTAGTTTTTCTTCTGATCCACGATGACCATATCAACACGGTCGGTGTCCGGGGCATCCGGGTTGATACCCAGAGCACGGACATCCATCCGGGATGGGTCAATGCCATTTTCCATCATCCAGGCCCGAACATTCAGGGCGCGGGACAGGGCGGTGCGGCGGGAACCGGATTGGCTGTTATCAACCGGGCTGGCAAAGGCCACGATTTGAACCCGCAGGTCAGAATTGCCCTTCATACGGCTCAACACGTCACCCATGCTTTCGGCCAGCACGTCGTCAGAAACGGTTCCCACCCCTTTGTCGTAGGACAGGCTGACGGGGGTGGCATTGCCGATGGTGTCAGTGGCAATGGTCGACAGGGACGTTTCTTCAACAACAGCGTCTTCGGCGCTATCGCCCTTGGCGGCGGGTTCAATGCTGTTCAGGTCAACCGTGGCCATCTGGTCTTCGGCGACGGGCTTGCGGCCGGGGCGTGGCGCATCCGGACGTTCCGCCAACGCTACGATGGTTTCTTCTGCGTGATCTGCCGATACGTCTGTGCGTTTTTGTTCCGGCTCGTCCATCATCGGTTCCGGGGCAACCGGGGCGGTCACAACCGGCGGGCGCGGTGGAATGTTCAGCGTGCGCGGTTTTTCCGCAGGCGCGGCTACCGGGGCTTCGGACGTAACAATCGCTTGTTCAGCGTGCGGCTCGTCAATGGTGGCATCGTTTTGGGCCATCTGCATGGCTTCGCGTTCTGCGGCCGCTTCTTTCTCACGCTCTTTCGGGCGGAAGATGAAACCGCGCTGTACCACCGGCATTTGGTCATAGGCTGTGCCGTATGGACGAGCGGAATTATTCTTCATCATGGCCCCGGTACCCGCAGCCGTTTCAATGTTGTTCAAGGCAACGGCGATATCTTCGGCAGACATGTCGACAACCTGACGGGCCAGGGGATCACTGCCCAGATCGGCCACGCTTAATGTTGGGGCCGGTATCGCGCCGCCGCTGTAGGATGCAGTTGCTTTGTAAGTGGGGGTGGCTTGTTCGAATTCTTCATCGCCTGTCGTTCGTGTGGCAACACGGTAAACTTCGCCCGCCTGATAGGTGCGGCGTGCGCGTTCCACAAATTCAATCGATGCGTTTTGGATGGCCGGTCGGCGTCCCGGGACGGGGGCGTCAATCGCGACCTTTTCAGCGACAGCTTCGTCTGTTTCGCCTGCGGCCGGGGCAATGGCGGCCATATCGGCGGCGCTATTATCCACGGGCTCTTCTTCGGCTTTTGCTGTAACGGTCAGCTTTTCCGCCGGGATCGGCGCGTTCTTTGCTATCTTTTGAACTTTGACGATGCGGGTTTTAATCGGCTCGGCTTTTGGTGCAACCGTTTCGGCCAGAATCTCTTCCGGTTGCGCTTCCGACTCTGGCGTTTTGCTCAGGATAATCGGTGCGGGTTTTGTTTCTTCCGGTTCAACAGCTTTCACGGCGACTGTTGCGACAACAGGGGCATCCGGTTTTTTCTCCGGTGCCGGTTCCTGCGCTGGTGCAGCGGCCACGGTGGCAACGGGCGATGCCGGAACCGGCGGGACGGACGGGTCCGTCGACTGAACTTTGGACAGCGTAATTGTATCCGACGCAATGCGGCCCGTTTGCATCAACACACGGTCAATGCCCGGTGAATCGGTTTTACCCTTCATGCTGATCGGGAATGACGTCGTTGCGCCAACATCCGGTGCGCGCGGCGCATTGGCGGGCATGTTTTCGATTTGCGCGATAACTTTTTCCGCTTCCGGCGGCAGCGGTGGCGGCTCGGCCTTTACAATTTCCGGGGCGGCCTTTGGCTGGGTCTTTTGTGGTTTCGGCGCGATAATCGCGGTGTAGCCGTCGGGGTTGGTGCTGACGGTGCCTTGCTTTGGCGCGCTGGCCGCCACGACGACATCACGAATTTCAACCTGCGGCTTTTGCGCCAATTGCTGAGGCTGCGGCGCGGAAATGGGTTTTGATGGAACCGTTTTGACCGCCGGTTCACGCGGGGTCACAACCGTCGCGATTTCGCTTTTTGGCGCGGCTTTTGGTACTTCGATTTTCGGGGCCGCTGCCTGTGCCAGTGTTTTTGCGGGCGGCGTTGCGATCGTGGAGGTTGACGTGACCGCAACCGCCTCGGGTGCTGTCAGGAGGCCAGAAACGGCGGTGTTTTTCCCCGGATGTGTTTTAGAGGACACTTCAATTGTTGCGGGTGTATCCAAAACAGGCGCAACGGATTGCGGTTTGGCCTGAACTTTTTGAACGGGCACGGCGCGCGGTTCAACAACGGGAGTGTTCAACACGCCCAGATCAATTTCCACACCATCGGTCCGTGGCACCGGAATATTGGGCATAATGGTGCTTGGCGGCACGGCGGCAACGGGGCGAACCTGTTGTTCTTTCACCGGGTTTTGTGCGACCGGTTGGGATGGTGCCGATAGAACCGCACCCACATTGCTGGGCACGGCAATGGCCGGGCCTGTCATTGACGGGCCAGTCATTGAAGGGGCTGTGATCGGTGCTTCTGTCGGTTTGGTTTTTGCGGGGATCCCGGATGAACCTGACTGCATTTGTTCGAAGGCCTGCATCGTCAATTCATCGGCGGACAGCGTGCCCTCGGCGGCCATGACCTGCGAACCATACCCGACCGTGCCGAGGGCGATGGCTGTCCCCGTCATCAGTGTCAGTATGGTGCGCGATAATGTCATAGCGGTAATCCCTGTAAAAAATTTATTCTTTTATGCAGTCTTTAGGCGCGGAATGCGGCGTTATTCGTTCGCCGCATTCGCCAGTATTTTGCGCAGTGTTTCAAACAGCGAGTCATTGGTGGCCAGAACATCGCCGTCATAAACCGGGCTGCCCTTGCCAGAGTTTTTAACGGTGCCAATAAACCCACCGGCTTCTTTAACAATCAACGCGCCCGCGGCCACGTCCCACGGTTTCAGATCCGCTTCCCAATAGCCTTCGAACCGTCCAGCGGCGACATAGGCCAAATCCAGCGCCGCCGCACCGTTACGGCGGAAACCCGCCGTTTGCGACAGAATAGCGTTCAACTGGCGCAGATAGGCCGGGCGATCACCACGGGTCAGGGCCGGGGCCCCGCCAGCAATAACCGACAGGGTCAGATCACGGCGGCCGGAAACGCGCAGGCGTTTATTCCGCATGAATGCACCGCCGCCTTTTTCCGCGCGGAACATTTCGTCCTTCACCGGGTCATAAATAATCCCGGCGACGATTTCGCCGCGCGTTTCCAAGCCGATTGAAATGGCCCAGTGCGGTAAACCGTGCAGGAAGTTGTTGGTGCCATCCAGCGGATCAATGATGAAACGGTTTTCACCATCACGGCCTTTGACCTCGCCGCCTTCTTCCATCAGGAAAGAGAAATCAGGGCGGGCCTTGGACAGTTCTTCGTAAATAATGGATTCAGCACGACGGTCGGCGGCGGATACGAAATCGGCCGGACCTTTCATCGACACTTGCAATTGTTCGACTTCGCCAAAATCGCGAAGCAGGGAACGGGCCGCTTTTTCTGCAGCCCGGAGCATGACATTGACGTTTGGCGATAGGGCCATGGTTTTACTCTCTTTATATCTGTCTGGTAATGAGAACGAGGTTTGTCCCTGTTACGTTTTTTGTCTGCTCTCGTATTTCGATAAGGCGGATTCTTATACCCTAGGTTTGGCGGTCTTGTAAAATTGAAGTTCCAAGCCGGGCCAACCGTTCTTTTATGTCAGGATCCTCTACTTTTTCAAGGAGTTGATTGAGTTCCAGATGCTGGGTCGCCGACAAAGGTTTGCGCGGGCGCAGGGCGGCGGCGCGTTTCTTTCTATCCTGTTCGCTGACCACCAGGGGAACGAAGCGGATGGCCGCGACCATCTGTTCGCCGAAAATCTGGTTAATTCGCTCTAAAATCAAGTCTTTACGGTAGTGGAGCAGGGTGGCGTCCGCCGATCCCGCAGCGATATCCAGTGACACTTCGGCATGTTTCTGGTTGGGGACTTTCCGGAATCTCAATTCCGCCGGATGGCAACGATCGGCCACATCCGCGCCGACAATGTCGGCCCAGTGCGTGACAAGGCGGCCCAGCATGATATATTTCCGGCTGAAAATTTTGCCGGTCACCTTGGGGATCGCTTCTGAAAGCTGACGGAGACTCATGCCATCGACTATGCCGATCCAACGCCCTTCGCACAAGAAAAAGGAGCGGGCGCAAACCGACCTTTTCCGGGCACAAATGCTGGCCTGGTACGATGCCCATGCGCGGGTTCTGCCGTGGCGGGTAAAGCCCGGTTTTACGGCAAATCCGTATCATGTCTGGCTGTCCGAAGTGATGTTACAGCAGACCACGGTTCAGGCGGTTATCCCCTATTTCGGAAAATTTGTGGATAAGTGGCTGACCGTTCATGATCTGGCAACGGCTCCGTCGGAGGAGGTCATGACCGCCTGGGCCGGGCTTGGCTACTATGCCCGCGCCAGAAATTTGCATAAATGCGCTCAGGTTGTTTCACGTGAAAACAAAGGGAAATTTCCTAATTCATTGGAAGAATTGAAAAAACTTCCGGGTATTGGGGATTACACGGCGGCGGCCATCGCCGCGATTGCCTTTGACCTGCCCGCAACGGTTATTGATGGGAATGTCGATCGCGTGATCAGCCGATACTTTGCTGTGACCGACCCATTGCCCGGTTCAAAACCGGAAATCCGGGCCCTGGCCGCCGGGTTGGCGGAGGGACGAACGGATCGTCCGGGGGATTTTGCCCAATCGATGATGGATCTGGGGGCCACAATCTGCATCCCCAAAACGCCCCGCTGTGATTTATGTCCGGTACGGGACGGTTGTGCGGGCCGCGCGCAGGGCATCGCCGCGGAATTGCCCGCCAAGGCGCCAAAGAAAGCCCAACCGCAACGCTGGGGGCTGATTTATTGGATTACCAATCAGGACGGTGATGCGGTCTTGCTCGAACGGCGTCCGGAAACCGGGATGCTGGGTGGGATGGTTGGCTTGCCAACCACGCAATGGCTGGATCGGCCGGTTATAAAAGGGCGGAAAAAGCCCGATATTACGGATTATGTCGCCGACCGCTACCCGGGGCTGGAGCGGATGCAGGATAATCCTGGGACCATTCGCCACACGTTTACCCATTTTGATCTGGATCTGGTCGGGGTTGCGTGTCGGGCTGAAAAGAATTTTTCCCTTGATGTTGGCCAATTCTGGCACCCCTTGGTTGATATCGCCGATATTGGGTTTCCAACCCTGTTTAAAAAGTTCGTAAATCTTTGTATTCTAAAATAATTCTGTCATCCTTGGCGGGGTGTGCAGGTTTTTAGAGGGGATTTTATAATGTTTTTTCAAAACTCTGGTTTGGGTATGCAAACCTGTCTGCTCGCGATACCGGCGTTGTTTATGATGGCAATGTCGTCCAACGGGGCCATCGCGCAAGATGCTGCGGTGCCAGCCGCTGAGGCTCCGGTCGTTGCGGTGGATCCGCTCATTGGGGATGACGGTAAGCTGAAGCCTGTTGTTGATGAATACGTCCCCATGACCATTGAAAATCTGTCCAAAATGTACTGGGCAGTGGCCTTGCCAAATATTGATAGCGATGACGACGTGGATAACTATTTGCTGATCAATGAATGCGAGATGTATACCAAGTTTTACCACAATGATTTTGAATGGCAGGAAATTCGGCGCGTTACGCGCGATTACATACAGAAAAATATCGCTAAATTTCCTCAGACGTTCGAAGTCATAATGCCCATTTATTTGGATCGTTATGATATTGGGGCAGAAAGGTTCTTGATTGAGCCAGAGGCGCAGTTTGTGAACGTGTCACGATTGGATACACGTTACAACAACGTCAGTGAGGATATTTGCGGTGTTAAGTCTACAATTGAAAATTATCCCAGAAACCTGGTTTTGAATTTCAATCTTCCATTCAATCTGAAGGATATTCCTGTAAAGCCTGAGGTGGCAGAATTCTATATGCAGGAATCTTTACGACAATACGAGGGATTGCCCAATAAATTAAAGATTATGACCTATGAGCGCGTTGCTTTTGTGCGTTTGAAGGTGACAATGTTGCAGTTTAAAGAGTTCACTAGGGTTGGTAATGGCCCCTTAAAAGGCGTCTTTTTTGCTCGTGTTGATGGCTACGATATATTTGCCGATCAGAATAAGCGCTTGTTGATGTACTCAGAAAGCTTTTCGAACGGTAAAGGTACGCGTCGTCGTGCAAAACAGAGTGAGACTTCTGAGGGTGGCTTAATTCTGCCTTCTGAAGATAAAGGCTTACTTAAGCCTACCATCGTTGAATAATCACTGCAACGTCCGTGCCTCGGTCCCGGTCGTATCCGGGCGCTTGGCCAGTTCCGTGCGCAGTTTTTGGCGCAAATTGTCGATGGGTTGGTAATTCTTGCCATCGCGGTAATGCCAATAGGTCCAGCCGTTACAGGACGGCGCACCTTGCGCTGCGGCACCCATGCGGTGGATGGATCCGCGTTGCTGGCCGCCATCGGCGGTATCGGTAATTAAATTACCATCCGCGCCAACCTTGGCCGTGTGTTCGTGTTTCGGGTCGGTCAAGACCGCGCCGGGTTTCAACAAGCCACGTTCAATCAACCAGCCAAACGGAATCCGTTGTTCTTCACGCTTGGAGACAGTTTGCAGCAGGTCGTTGTCGATTTCCGCCTTGGTTTCGGCAATCCGTTTGGTTGCGGCCTTGATGTAAGAATCTTCGCGGTCGATCCCGATCCAGTTGCGTTTCATCTTCTTGGCCACGGCACCCGTCGTTCCGGTGCCAAAGAACGGGTCCAGAACCGTATCGCCGGGCAGGGTCGAGGCCATCAGGACGCGGTAGAGCAGGGCTTCCGGCTTCTGGGTCGGGTGGGCCTTTTCGCCGTTATCGTCCTTCAACCGTTCGCCCCCGGTGCAGAGCGGCAGGAACCAGTCACTGCGCATTTGCACATCTTCGTTCAAGGCCTTCATCGCGTCATAGTTAAAGCGGTATTTGGATTTTTCGGATTTCGCGGCCCAGATCAGGGTTTCGTGCGCGTTGGTAAAGCGGCGGCCCCGGAAATTAGGCATCGGGTTGGCCTTGCGCCAGACAATGTCGTTCAACACCCAGAACCCCAGATCCTGCAGAATGGCGCCCAGGCGGAAGATGTTATGATAACTGCCAATGACCCAGATTGACCCGTCATCGGTCAGCAAATCGCGCGCAGCCGAGAGCCATTCTCTTGTGAAATCATCATAGGCTTTCAGGCTAGAGAATTGATCCCAATGGTCATCACAGGCATCGACCTTGGAATTATCTGGGCGGTGCAATTCGCCACCCAATTGCAGGTTATACGGAGGGTCGGCAAAGATCATATCCACCGATCCCTTGGGCAAAGACCGCATAATTTCCGCGCAATCGCCTTTCTGAATGGTGTTCAGGGGCAATTTACCGTTCGATTCCAAGGGCTTTTTTGTTGTTTTTGCTTTGGTGGTCGAGCTTTTGCCGGAGGTCGTTGTTGTTTTCTTTGTCGCCATGATGTCCTGCCAAGGGGGAACTGATTTATCCACAGAATCATGAATCATTGGCGATTCACCGTCAAGCATAAAATTCGATTCAATATGTAGAGTCAGTGTGTTATGGCAGAGTCTTGAGGTGAAAACAAAGGAGGAACAGACTCGGATTTCCGTGGTTTTTGAGTCTGTTAGGCCGCGTGCCCCAGCGCCTTTTTAATCGGCGCAAAACTTGTGCGGTGGTGGGGGGTGACGCCGTGTTTTTCGATGGCGTCCATGTGAATGGCGGTGCCGTAGCCGGCGTTTTTGCTCCATCCATAAACGGGGTATTGGGCGCACAGGTCGGCCATGATCCGGTCCCGCGTGACCTTAGCCAGAATGCTGGCGGCGGCGATAGACCGGCTTTTTGAATCGCCCTTCACCACGGTTTGAATGGTGGCAGGCAGTTTTGGTTTCTGGTTGCCATCGACCAAGGCCAGCCAATCCGCGGTGCCCCCGGCCAGATCAAATGCCTTACTCATCGCATGCAAACTGGCGCGCAGGATGTTCATCTGGTCAATATCGGCCACGCTGGCCTCGGCAATGCCGCACACGCAATGGGTTTGGATCAGGTCGAACAGGGTATCCCGCTTCTTCGCGCTCAGCTTCTTGCTGTCATTCACTTCCGCCCAGAACGGCAAATCCCGCACGGTGGCCGGCACATAGACGCAGGCCGCCACAACCGGACCAGCCAGCGGGCCGCGCCCGGCTTCGTCCAGCCCGCAAACCGGGCCGTTGAAACCATCTTCCAGATCGAATGAACAGGACATGGGTTAAGGTTTACGGTGGATTTCCGGGGGTGAACAGGGGCTGGGGCGAATTTTTCTTGCCCCTTGTGGATAGGGCTGGCATGGTCCATTTTTGTTTTCATAAGGTTAAATTGATGGTTTTCAGCACGCGCGCCTTCACCATTCCCGATGAATTGCAACGCGACCTTGCCGCCGCCACGGGGGCGGGCATGACGGCCGTTTTGCATGCGCATGCCGGGCGGTTGGGCGACTATGACGCGGTGAAGGAATGGTATAAGCGCTTGTCCCGCGAATTTAACTGGGTCGGGGCGACGTTGATGTTCAACGTGGTGAAGGATTACCACGACCGCGAAATGAGCGGCGATGCCCGATACCGCCAGACCATCACCATCAAGGATGGGCAGGCGGCGGCCTATAGCCGGTTTTTGCATTTATCCCGCGACACCCAAACCCGCCGCATGGATTGCACCAAGGTTGAGGAAACCATTATTGCCGACCCGGCGGACCTGCGCGATTTGGCGTTGTTCCGATTTATGTATGATGACATCACCGCCGCATCTGCCGCCATGGGCCGGGCGCGGGTGATAACGGAATTGGGCGTCGGATTGGCGCAACGTAAATTCCGTGTGACGGCGAAACAGGCGGATCAAGGCGATGAACGCGCACAAAGCCTGCTCAACCGCGACTGGATTGCGGTGACGTTGAAATTTGTTGAACGGATGGGATTCACGCCCACGGATGTGATTGTGCCGGATACGGATTCCCCCGACGCCACACCACAATTGCGTATTTCACGCGAAACCGGTGTGCGCGATGCATTGCCCTTGCCGCCTTATGTCGCGGATAAGCGCATTTGCGTGCCGTATGATGGCGGGCGCGGGTTGGATGTGTTGCGGGATTATTTGCAAACACAGAAGACGAAATTCATTCATCCATAATTGCGTCATCCCGGCGAAAGCCGGGATCTTCCAGCCATAAGGGACGAAGACCCCGGCTTTCGCCGGGGTGACGTTTTGGGACGTTGGTTATTTCAACGTTTTACTGACAATTTCAAATACGTCTGGCGACAAATTGTCCTGTGCCAAAATCTGTTCCAATGCCGCTTTCATCTTCGCCTGACGATCCGGGGTGTAACGGCGCCATTCACGCAAGGGGCCGAGCAGGCGCGCGGCGATTTGCGGGTTTTTGGTGTTCAGGGCGATGATGGCATCACGCAGGATGTCGTATCCGCGCCCGTCTTTCGCATGGAAGCACACCGGGTTGTTCATGGCAAAGGCCGCGAACAAGGACCGTACACGGTTCGGGTTCAGCAGGGTGAAGGCCGGATGATCCTTCAGCGTCGCAATGCGGTCCAGTGTAGACGGGATCGGGGCCGAGGCCTGCAGGCTGAACCATTTATCGATGACCAGCGGGTATTGTTCAAACCGTTTGAAGAAGTCAGCAAAGACCGCATCGCGATCCGCACCATCGGTTTCCGCCAGAACGGACAGGGCCGCAACGCGATCGGTCATGTTGTTGGCGGATTCATATTGCTGGCGCGCCAGTGAAACTGGCGGGTTCGGGCCGTTCATCAGCAGGCGCAGGCACACGTTTTTCAAAGCCCGGCGTCCGGCGGATTCCGCATCATTGCTGTAGGTCGTGGGCGTGTTGCAGGAATCGTAAATCGCCTGAATCTGATCACGGTATCGGGCGGCCAGATCGTGCAGGACGCGGCGGCGCACCGTGAAGATCGGGTCCGGATCAACGATTTTGCGTTGCTGCGCGATAATCGCCAGATCGGGCAGGGACAAGGCCCGTGCCATCAAGGCACAATCGGCATTGCCCGCATTCGCTTGGTCCAGCATCAGCCCGTACGAGTCAATGAACGCCGGGTCCGTCACGGCCGCGCCGCCGGATTCAACCGTATCAATCATACGGCCCATCATGCGCAGGGCCAAAATTTGCCCCGATTCCCAACGGTTGAACCCGTCCGAGTCGTGCACCATCAGGAAGCGGTAATCATTATCGCTCAGGTTCGTATGCAGTTTCACCGGGGCCGAAAAACCGCGCAGGATTGATGGCACGGGCTGAACCGCAACGTTTTTGAACGTGAATGTTTGTTTGGCGTCTTTCAGTTCCAACAATTGCTGGTCCAGATCATGCCCGTTGGGGCCGACCAACCCAACCATGACCGGAATGTGCATCGGTTTTTTATCCGGTTGGCCCGGTGTTGGCGGCACGGTTTGCGACAGGGTTAGGCTGTAGGTCTTGGCCGTTGCATCGTAATGGCCTTCGGCGGTGACATCGGGTGTCCCGGCCTGGCTGTACCAGAGTTTGAATTGCGACAGATCAACCCCGGATGAATCCTGCATACATTGCAGGAAATCATCACACGTTACGGCCATGCCGTCATAACGGTCGAAATACAAATCGGTGGCCTTGCGGTACGCGTCGGCGCCGAGCAGGGTATGCTGCATCCGAATAACCTCGGCACCCTTTTCATAGACGGTCAGAGTGTAGAAGTTATTGATTTCAATGTAATTGTCCGGCCGGATCGGGTGGGCCATGGGGCCTGCATCTTCCGGGAACTGCATATTGCGCAGGCGGACAACATCATCAATGCGTTTTACGCCGCGCGAATTCATATCGGCGGTAAATTCCTGATCCCGGAAAACGGTCAGGCCTTCCTTCAGCGACAATTGGAACCAGTCACGGCATGTCACACGGTTGCCGGTCCAGTTGTGGAAATATTCGTGGGCGATCACGCCTTCGACTCGTTCAAAATCCATATCGGTGGCAGTTTCGGGACGGGCGAGGACGAGGGCGGTGTTGAAAATGTTCAACGATGTGTTTTCCATCGCGCCCATGTTGAAATCGCTGACCGCAACGATGTTGAAACGGTCGAGCTGGTATTCGCGGCCATAGGTCTTTTCATCCCATTCCATCGAACGTTTCAGGGATTCCATCGCCCAGTCACATTGGTTTTCATCACCTTCGCGGACATAGATGCGCAGGTCGACAATGCGGCCCGACATGGTGGTAAAGGAATCGCGGATATGCACCAAATCGCCAGCGACCAACGCAAACAGGTAGCAGGGTTTCGGGAACGGATCGTTCCAAACCGCGTAATGGCGGCCATCGCCGCAATCGCCTTCCTCAATCAAATTGCCGTTGGACAGCAGGACAGGGCAGGTTTTCTTGTCGCCCTCGACCCGGGTTGTGAAAATGGTCATTACGTCCGGGCGGTCTGGGAAATAGGTGATGGTGCGGAACCCTTCGGCTTCACACTGGGTGCAATAATTCCCGCCGGACATATATAACCCTTCCAGCGCGGTGTTTTCCTCCGGGCAGATTTCGGTTTCGATCACGGTGGTGAATGAATCGCCGGGATACGGAATGGACAGGGTTTTATCATCCACCGTGTAATCGGTTGTGGCGGTGCCATTGATGGCCATAGAAACCAGCTTCAAACGTTCACCATTCAGTACCAGCGGTTCGGTACCATCATGGTTCTTGGTGAAACGCGTCGTGGTTTTTACCAGCGTCTTGCCCGCAAAAATCCGGATATCCAGATGAACGTCGACCACCTTGTATTTCGGCGGCTGGTAATCTTTCAGGAGGATGGTTTTGGGGGTGTCGGTGCGCATGATGAGAGGCCTTTGGAAGGAGTAAGAATCTGCGCAACACTATAATACGTTCGTCACCCCGGCGAAAGCCGGGGTCTTCATCCATAATGGCGGAAGATCCCGGCTCCATTGATTTTTGGCGACAGGATGACGTCTTGAAAAGGCGATGAAGTTACTGCCCGTCGGCGTTGGGGCCGCTGTAGACTTCCGGTTTATATCCGGTTTCGCGTTCTTCCTCTTCCTTGCGGTACGCGCGGATGGCGGCGCTGAGGGCGAAGAGGACGTCGCGGACGCCTTCACCGGAAACGGCGGAAATCTGGTGAATTTTCTGGTCGCCGACAACGGCCTGCAATTGTTTCGCCTGATCCGCGGACATTTCCGGGCCCATGGCTTCGCATTTGTTCAGGGCGATAATTTCGGCTTTGTCCGCCAGCCCGCCGCCATAGGCTTCGAGTTCTGCGCGAATAGTCTGGTATGCGGCAACAACGTCATCCTGTGTCACATCAATGATGTGCAGCAGGACGGCCGTGCGTTCAACGTGGCCGAGGAAGCGTGTGCCAAGGCCGTGCCCTTCGTGCGCGCCCTCGATCAGGCCGGGAATGTCGGCCAGAACAAATTCAGTGTTATCAGCGGATCGCACCACGCCCAGATTGGGGTGCAGTGTGGTGAACGGATAATCGGCGATTTTCGGTTTTGCGGCTGTGGTTGCGGCCAAAAATGTTGATTTTCCAGCATTCGGCAAACCGACCAGCCCCGCATCGGCAATCAGCTTCAGACGCAGCCAGACGGCGCGTTCCTCACCGGGCCAGCCGGGGGTGAATTTCCGTGGGGCTTGGTTGGTGGAGCTTTTGAAGTGGGCATTCCCAAATCCGCCATCGCCGCCGCGCATAAACACAACGCGCTCGCCTGCGACGGTGAAGTCGGCCAGAACGGTTTCCTTGTCTTCGTCCAATACCTGGGTGCCGACGGGAACGCGGACGACAATGTCCTTGCCGCCGGCGCCGGTACGGTCACGGCCTTGGCCATGGTGGCCGCGTTCGGCTTTAAAGTGCTGGGTGTAACGGAAATCGATCAGCGTGTTCAGGTCTTTTACGCATTCGAAAATGACGTCGCCGCCCTTGCCGCCGTCGCCGCCGTTGGGGCCGCCCATTTCGACGAATTTCTCACGGTGAAAGCTGACGCATCCGGGTCCGCCGGCGCCGCTTTGCAGATAGATTTTTGCTTCGTCGAGAAATTTCATCGTTTTTACTTTTCGTTTTGCAAAGAAAAGGGGGAAAGGTTTACGACCTTCCCCCCTCTAAAAAATTTAGGGCTGCGCCTTATTCAGCGGCGGCAGCGGCAGAAGCGTCGTTTGCCGGGACGATGTTCACCATGCGACGGCCGGAACGACCGTGGCTGAACAGAACTTCGCCATCAACCAGCGCGAACAGCGTGTGGTCAACACCGATGCCAACGTTTTTGCCAGGGAAGTATTCAGTGCCGCGCTGACGAACAATGATGTTGCCAGCCAGAACGGATTCGCCGCCGTAGCGTTTTACGCCCAAACGACGACCAGCGGAGTCACGACCGTTCCGGGAACTACCGCCTGCTTTCTTGTGTGCCATTTTATAATCCTCTTAAAGCGCGTTGTTCTTTGCGTGCGAAGCCGAATTAAGCGGCTTTCACGTCTGTGATCTGGATCAGGGTCAGCTCTTGGCGATGACCTTTGCGACGACGATAGTTCTGGCGGCGCTTTTTCTTGAAAATGACAACCTTGTCGCCACGGATCTGCTCGATCACTTTAGCGATTACGGTGGCTTTCTTTCCGCCATCGGCGAACAGAACGTCGTCCTTTTCAAAGGTCACGGTTTCGCCGGCCTTCGCATCGATTTTCTCGATCTCGATCTTGTTGTCTTTGGCAACGCGGTACTGTTTACCGCCGGTGCGGATCACTGCAAACATGGTATTAATCCTTGGTTTTCTATCCGGATTTAGAGGTGCGAAATATACATGCCGGTGTGGTTCTGTCAAGTAAATGTATCGCACTTTCTTATCTTTTATCGGCTTGGGGTGGTTTATAGCACAAGCCTCTCTTTTTATTAAGTATTTTTATGCATGATAAGAGGCGTGAGGACCTCTATGCCAGCCGCAGTTCATGAGCAAAATCAAAGTCTTATCCTTGTTTACGGGGATACGCCGGACCATCAGATGGGCCGGATTTTGTGGTCGCAGTTGAGCGGACAGGACGTAAAAATAGAATTTCCCCAGACAATTCAAGAGCTTGATGCTCATGCGCCCAAGGCGGTTTTGATCGTGGTTGTGATCGGGCCAAACGGTGAACATGCGGATCTGGCCCGCCGGTTTACATCGCGTCCGGAAATTCCGGCGGAAATCATGGGAATCGACCCCCAATCCGATGTTCCGGACCGGATGCGGCATTTGGGGGCTGGGTTTGACACTATTTTTAACCTGGAGATGACGACCTGGGTTGATTTTCGTAACATATTGATTGTAAAGCTGGAAAAGGGGCGCGTGCGCCAGAAAAATGCGTTCCAGCGCGATGAATACCGGCGATTCCGCGCCTCCCTGGCGGCCAGCCCGGATGCCTTTATCGTTTTTGATAATGAAAAACGCCTGTTTTTTGTCAGCGACCATTACAAGCGATTCTATGGCCCCTATGCCAGCCGTTTGGTGCGGGGTTTGCCGGTGGCGGACGCATTTAATCTGGCGTTTGAATTTCATGGCCTGACCCCCGACCACCCGATTTATGAATTATCGGCAGCTTTCTGGCTGAATCTGGAGGGGCAGATTGAGTTTCCATTGCCCGATGGGCGGATCTGGCGCTGTACCGCGACGCCGTTGCCGGATGATCAGGGCACAATTATTACCACGACCGATGTGACCGATTATCGGGCCCAGCAGAAAGAATTACGTGAAAAGACCGAGGAGTTGTCCGAGGCTCTGGAAAAAGAACAGGCGGCCAGCGCCCTGCAGAAACAATTTATCGGCATGGTCAGCCACGAATTTCGTACGCCGCTGACCATCATTGATGGGCATGCCCAGATTTTGCAACGGCGGGCGGATCAGCTCGACGCTGACACCATCCGCAACCGCACCAAAACAATTCGCAGTGCGGTATCACGTCTGGTCAACATGATGGAAAGCGTCTTGTCGTCCAGCCTGTTGACGACCGGGACGTTGGAGCCGTATCCGGAAGATTTCGATTTATCCGCGCTGTTGCATGAATTATGTGATGAGCAGGCAGCATTGGCCAGCACGCATACAATTTCATGCGATGTCACCGGGTTGCCCGCAACCGTGCGGCAGGATCGCAAGATGATGACGCTGGTTTGCACCAATATTCTGGCCAATGCGGTGAAGTTTTCAAAGAATGATCCGGCAATCACGGTGACGGCTCGCATGGCCGGGAATGATATTGAAATCACCATTCAGGATAACGGCGTCGGAATTCCGGAGGCTGAGATTGATAAGATCTTTGACCGGTATTATCGGGCCAGCACGGCGTCGGGAATTCCCGGGACGGGCATTGGCCTGTCACTGGTGCGCGATCTGGTCCGGTTGATGGGCGGGTGCATTCAAGTTGAAAGCGCCATCGGGCAGGGTACAATGATGAAAATTATAGTCCCTGACTTAAACAGTGGGAGTGCGGTTTAATCATGCCATCTGGTTCCTTTTCATCTTTTCCATCCCGGTCCCGTGGCACCATTCTGGTGGTTGAGGACGAACGCGATTTGGTCGCCCTGTTGCAGGATGAATTATCCATGCAGGGGTACAAGGTCGTGGCCGCCGAAAACGGGAGTGAAGGGCTGGAATTATTGCAGGTGCATGAACCCGATTTGATTATCTGTGACCGCATGATGCCCTCCATGAGCGGGAGCGAGCTTCTGGCCCGGATCCGGGGCGTGTTCCCGCAATATCGGGATGTCCCCTTTATTTTCCTGACCGCCCTGAACGATCAGCGGGACCGGGATGAGGTTGTTGACCTGAAACCCTACGCCTATCTGGGCAAACCGGTGGATTTCGATCAGTTGCAAAAAACCGTTGAGGGGGCTCTGGCCACCCGGCTGTAAGGCTGGGGTAGGGTTGGCATGCACTTATAGAGAGGGGTGCCATGCGTTTTTGGATGGTGCGCCGCCATATTGATTGCACAATTTCATGGTTTTCTGTGGCTCAACAATAAGAAAACCATTTCGACGGTAAACAGAGCACATCATGGAAACAATACCAGCCTGGGCCTATGAGCTTGTAACCTCCGCTATTTTTATAGCGGGCGTTTTTGTTGCGCGCACATTGTTGATCCGGGTGATCCGCCGCCAGTCCGAGATTTTGAGCAAGGAACAACGTCGCTGGATCAACCGCATCCGTAACGGGGCGTGGGTTCTGGTTCTGATCGGGTTGATGATGATCTGGTCCACCCAGATTCATACCTTTGCCCTGTCTATTACCGCTTTTGCCGTGGCTTTGGTCGTTGCAACCAAGGAAATGATCCTGTGTCTGATGGGGTCGTTGTTCCGGGTGAGCACGCAACCTTATAAAGTGGGCGACTGGGTGATCATTGATAATGTCCGTGGCGAGGTCATGGATATTGATGCCTTTACAACCAAGGTGCAGGAAATTGAGGCGGGCCAGACCGGATACCAGTTCACGGGCAAGGTTATTGCCATCCCGAACGGTAAATTGTTCACCGCAACAGTTGAAAACGCCAATTTTTCTAAAAACTACATGTTTCAGGATTTGTCCGTGACGGTTCCGGCCAACACCGATGATCCGGCAATTTTATTGCCCTTGTTCCGTGAGGTGATCGAGAAGCACACCGCGCCGGGGCGTGAAGACGCACAGAAATATATTCGCCGTGTAGAACGCAAAAGCGGTGTGGATTTACCCGATGCCGACCCACAGATCAGCCTGAAAACCAGTGATCTGGGCCATGTGGCATACAAAGCCAAAATTTTCACGCAAACAAAAACAGCCAGCGACGTTGCCGCATTGATAACCGCGGACTTCTTGTCGCTGGTTTATCAACGCAAGCAAATTGCGGAAGGCGTGAAAACTGCAGAGCAAAACGCGAATGTGGCGAAAGCCGGCGAAAAGACGGCATAAATGCAGGCACATTGTGGCCTTATAAAAAACTATCCAGCATTTTAAGGATTTCACGGATGCAAGATCGGAATGATTCATCGCATCCTGCACACGCCTTGGCATAGTTGTATGTCTAAACCATAGAAAACCCCAAGTTTGAATGCTGGCACAGCGGTTGCAAGCCTCACCCTGAGATCATTCGTTTTGAGTTTGAAACCAGGGGCGTAAAAATGGCAAGCGATACCACAATTACAACTGCCAACAATCCCGAACCGGCATTAGGCGCGGATAATAGTTTTTTTGAATTTCAATCCGATATACCCGCGTCTGCGCTGAAGGCGGATTTGTATGCGGCTGATGATATTGATGGTGTGACCGAGGGGTTGTCTGGTTCCGGTAACCTCAATTACATGATTGCGCAAACGCAGCAAACCAATGATGCGGCGATGACCAGCGATCCGTTCAGCAATAAATCCATTACAGATTTGTTTGATGATGTTCCGGGTTTGGCCGGGAATCAGGCCGGTGCTGGCGGTGATGCCGCCGGGGCCGGGGCGATCCCGGGATTTGGCGGTGATGACGCGGATTCCGCCCTGGCCTTTTTGGTGAACCCGCAAGGTGCCAATGATCCGTTGCTCAATGGCGGCGGTGGTGGCGGCGAAGGCAATTACGCATCCAATGTCGGCGCGTTGGGTGCATCTTTTTATGACACCAATGGCGGTGGTGAAACGTTCAATAACATTCAAACTGCCGAAAATGGCCTTGATGGCAATGATGGTGAAGACGGCGATGATGGTGATGATGGCGACGACGGTGATGATGGCGATGATGGGGATGATGGCGATCCACCAGATAATCCGCCGCCCCCGGGCCCGGATGGTGACGTTGACCTAACCACGGATGTGGATTCGGACATCATTGATGTTGATCTGGATGCCAATCTGGACCCGCTGGAATATGTCTTGGGTGACATTGATATCGATATTGATGCCATTCTGGGCGATGTCCTGGATTTTGATGACGGCATTTTGCCTGATCCTTCCGTTATTATTGACTCTGTGATCGGTGGAATTGAGCTGATCCCAGTGGAGTTGGGCCCGGTTTTGGATCCGGTTGAAGATCTGTTGGGTGGCATTATTGATGATGTGAACCCGATCCTTGATACATTGTTGGGCGACATGTTGCCCGTGAATGTAATCGATCTGCTGGATGGATTGCTTGGCAGCACAGAAGGGGATCGTGACCTGTTTGTTGATCTGGGCCTGGATGCTCTGGGGCTTGGATTGGAAGGGCTTGATATCCTGAGCAATCTGGCAATCGACGTTCCGCTGGATGTGGTGGAAGGATTGCTGGGTGACATTGATATCGGTTTGGATGTTGATGGCGTGATTGATGGCTTGTTGACCGGATCGGCGCTGGATATTCCGGATCTGACACTCGGTTTGATCACGGCGGGTGATATTTTACCCGATCTGGATACAACATTATTGTCCACCAATGCATTGACGGAACCTTTGGCTCCGTTGCTGGATCCAATTCTGGATGCAACAGCCCCGTTGTCCGATGGTGTCAATGGAATTACCACCGGTTTGCTGGAGGCTTTGAGCGAATCCGTTGGCGATCCACTGCAAAACGTTACGGGTGGCCTGCTGGATAACGATTTGACCGGCGGTGTGCTGGAAACGGCCGGCGGTTTGACCGAAACGCTGAATGAAACGCTCGGTGATGGCTTGCTGGATCCGGTCGGCGATGTTCTGGGTGATGTCACGGGTGGTTTGAGCGATGCCGTGACGGAGGCTCTGGGTGATACACCGCTGGATGGATTGCTTGGCGATCTGACAGGTGGTGAAGATGGCGTCGGTGGCATTATCGGAGATCTTGCCGGAGGCACATTGCTGGAAGGCACAGGTCTGGATGATCTGACAGATGGCCTCTTGGGCGATGACGGCCCTGTTGGCGATATTCTTGAAAATGCATTGGGCGGTGACTTGCTGGGCGGTGATGAAGGAATCACGGGCCATGTTGGTGATGCCCTCGGTGACCTGCTGGCTGGTGGTGATAACGGCGGGCTGGACAATATTGTCGATGGTGTCATCGGTGATGACGGCCTGATCGGCGGTATTGGTGGCGATCTGCTGGATGATAGCCCGTTGGATGATCTGCTCGGTGGCGCGGATGGCGTCGGCGGTGTTGTCGAAGATATTTTGGGTGGCGATCTGGGCGATGGCCTGGGTGGCGACTTGCTGGGCGACCTGCTTGATGGTGGTGCTGGCGGTATCGTTGATGATGTCATCGGCGGCGACCTTGGTGACGGTCTGGGTGGTGATCTGCTCGGTGATCTTCTTGGTGGCGATATTGGTGGCGATGACCCGGTGGGAGGCATCATTGGCGACGATGGCTTGCTGGGTGGCCTGGCCGGTGACGACGGATTATTGGGCGGATTGCTGAATAATCCAGACCCGGAATCCGGTGATGCGGATACAGATTTGGGCATCAATACAGGCCTGAATCTGGGCGGCATGGATGATATTGCGGTTGATGCCGTTTTGGACCCGGTTGAAAACATCATCGGTGATGTGGATATCGGCGTTGATATCGAAGATGTCGTTGATGATCTGACCAGTGGGAATATCGGTGGTATTACCGACGATCTGCTGGGAACAATCGAAAACGCAATCGATCTGGAAATCGACCTGTTTAACCCGGAACCGGATCAGGATAGTGGCGTTGATGCTGATATTGCTGGTCTGGCGGGTGATCTGCTTGGTGGTGACCTTCTGGGTGATCTTGGTGGTGATGGTGGCGGCCTGTGGCCCGAAGCCAGCATCGGCGACGGTCTGCTGGATGGTGCCTTGGGTGGTGGTTTGCTGGACGGCGCCCTTGGCGGCGGCCTGTTGCCGGAACCCGAGGGTATTGTGGCCGATGGTCTTGGAATGCTGGGCGGCGTTCTGGGCGGCGGCGAGGAATCGTCCGGTGGCGGATTGCTCGGCGGCCTCTTTGGCTAAGTAAAACGTGTGTAACTGAAGTATCTCAAAATTCATCAATCGGCGGAGGATTCGCATGCGCGATTCACTCGATATTCAGGCAGGCCTGTTTCCTGGGCGCTATGCCATCAGCACGTTGGTTATTCCAACATTGTGCATCAATATTCTGTCTTTGGCTCTGCCGTTCCTGACGTTGCAGGTTTATGACCGGATTTTGCCGAACCCGGATGGGGGAACATTACCCGTCCTGATCGCCGGTATTCTGGTGGCGATTATGCTGGAAACCGTCCTGCGCATGGGCCGGGCCTATGTCATGGGGTGGAGTTCTGCATCCTTTGAACACCGTACATCCGTTGCTGCCATTCGCCAGATGATGAATGCGGAGCTTGCGGCTGTGAACCAGATGGGAACAGGGGAAGCGTTAAACCGCTTGTCGGCAGTCGGAAAAATTAAAGATTTCCAGAATGGCAGTATTCTGGTGACTTTCATTGATGCGTTGTTCATTCCGGTTTATTTGGCCGCAATTGTTTATATTGCAGGTGGTTTGGTTCTGATCCCGATTACTATTCTTACGCTGTTTATCGTATCGTCGATTTTTCACGGCGTACGTTTGAAAACGGCTCTGCATGACCGCGAGGAAGATGACGATGCACGTTATAACTTCCTGATTGAAACGTTACAGGGCATTCACACACTGAAATCCTTTGCGCTGGAGAAGGTCTTTCAGCGCCGCTATGAAAAAATTCAATATAATACGACACTGGCCAACTATGCCGTAACCGAAGAAACGGCCAAATCTTTTAACAGTGCCAATGTTTTTGCCAGCCTGATCGTGGCCGCGGTGATTGCGGGTGGGGCATGGATGGTGGTAACCGGGCGTATGTCGTCCGGCGGTATGATTGCCGCTATTCTGCTCTCAGGTCGTTTGATGTTACCGGCCCAGAAAGTTCTGAGCCTGTGGATCCGGTATCAGGACTTTCAGGTTGCGCGCGATAAAATCAATACATTATTGCACATGCCGCAAGTTGCCCGTGACCAAGATGCGGAAACGCCGATGTCCCTGGGTATCGTTGAGCTGCGCTCTGTTGGATTTCGTTATACGGATGCATCGCCGTGGTTGTTCCGCGATGTTGATTTGGCCCTGCACCCGGGGCAGGCGATCCGGATTTCCGGTGCACATGGTGCTGGTAAAACGGCTCTGCTGAAGTTGATTGTCGGTCTTTATCGTCCGCAGGAAGGTGAAGTTCTGGTTGATGGCATTCACCCATCCGTGTTTCCCGATGGCCATTTGTTGAGCCACATTGGATATATTCCGACCAAAGGCACGTTATTCCGTGGACGCATTCGCGACAATTTGACCCGGTTCGGCATGGTGCCGGAATCCGATGTGCGGGCTGTGACAGCCATGCTTGGGATCGACCGTGATGTTGCTGGCCTGCCAAAGGGGTTTGATACGTGGGTTGAAGGCACGGAAAATGACGTTCTTCCCCCAGGTTTACGCCAACGTATTGCGATTGCCCGTGCTTTGGCGGGGCACCCGAAAGTGATTTTGTTCGACGATGCCGACCGTAACCTGGACCGTGATGGATACCGTGCCGTGCACGCCATGTTGGGTCGTTTGAAACACAAGGCCGCCATCATCGTCGTCAGCGATGACCGCAATATGACATCTCTGTGCGATCGGCATTACCGTTTGGACGTCAATGGGCTGATCCCGCAAATGGATGAACACACATCACTTTATGATTTGGAGTTACGCGCATGACATCGGCTTCGAAAATCACAGGCATGATGGCCGCGCCACAGCGGTCAAAAACCCGGTACAGCGATATTAACGACGGGCAGATCAAATCGACGTCGGAGATTGCCGCGCTGGATGGTTTAATGCAGCGTTTGCAGGAAACAACATGGTCCGGACAAAATCGCGGTGTGCACCAGGGGCCATGGGAACGGTCATTGTGCATGACGTTGCTGGCCATTGATCCGGATATTAAATTCCACCGTATTGCGGAATCGTTGTCCGCTCCGGAACGTCAAATGGACCGTGTTGATTTTATGAATACGATGGCCAATTTGGGTTTCCGGGCCAGCACGTTTGAAACGTCCATCAATAATGTCGATGATCGTGTGAAGCCATGCCTGTTTGTTCCTGACGGCGAAATGGAAATGCCGTTCGTTATTTTACCAGGCAGTCGTATTTACGACGGCGAACAGCATCGCATGAAGGATACAAACGGTAAACGTGGTGGAATAAACGGCAAAGCTATCAAATTTACGCCGTATGATGAATCGTTTGAATATACATCGAAATTTATGCGCAAGGGCACGGGCCATAGCTGGTTCCGGGCATTGCTGACACGCTTTTCCGGGACGATCTGGCAGATTTTGGCGACCGGAATTGTATTAAACCTGATTGCGCTGTCTACGCCGTTATTCATTATGATGGTTTATGATCGCGTTGTATCGGCACACGCGTTGGAAACATTACCAATGTTGACCGCTGGCGTGATGATTGCGATCGCGGCGGAATGGATGTTGCGGACCATTCGGTCCCATGGTCTGTCATGGCTGGGTGGGCGGTTGGACAATATTGTCAGCAACCGGATTTTTGAACATTTGATGAATTTGTCGCCGTCTTATATCGAACGGGCCCCGATCCCGTCACAAGTGGCCCGTATCAAAACATTTGAATCTGTCCGGGATTTCTTTTCCGGTTCTGCTTTCCTGTCGGTTCTGGAAATGCCGTTTATGCTGATTGCCCTTTTGGCTATTGCATTTATTGCGGGTCCGTTGGCGTTGGTGCCTGTGTTTATGATGGTCCTATACGCCGCACTGGCCTATATCACGTGGCAGCGCGTGAGGGTGGTCATCCGTCTGGCCGCAAAAGCCAGTTCGGCGCGCCAGCAATTTGCATTGGATACGTTTGACAAGCTGGAAGATATTCGCGCCAACGGTCTGCAAAATATCTGGGTTGAAAAATTCCGTGATCTGTCCGGACGCGAAGCCATGGCGCAGTTTAAACTGGCCTGGGCCGGGAATATCGGCGAAACGCTGGGCCATGCTATTACAATTTTGTCGGCCGTTGCCGTTGTGTATTTCGGCACGCACCTGATCTGGGATGGCGTCATGACCACCGGCGCGTTGGTGGCCAGCATGATCCTGGTCTGGCGTGTTCTGACGCCGTTCTACAGCCTGTGCACAATGGTTCCGCGTCTCGAACAATTGCGTAACAGCATACGCCAGATTAACACCCTGGTTGATATTGATACAGAAGATCAGGCCAACCGTAATTCTGCCCGCCCGGGCCATATGCGTGGCCGTGTGACCTTCATCAATGCTGGCCTGAAATATGAGCAAGACCAAAATCCGGTTTTTGCGGGTCTGACTTTTGACGTTAAACCGGGCGAAATCTGCGCCATTACGGGTGAAAATGGTGCCGGGAAAACCTCGGTCCTGAAACTGATCAAGAAAATGTACATTCCGCAGGCCGGCAGTATCCGGATCGACGGATTTGACATTCGCCAGCTGGATTACGGTGATTTGCGCCGTAACATTGCCTACGTTCCGCAAACGCCTGAATTTTTCTATGGTTCAATTGCCGACAATATCCGTTTTGCCAACCCGCTGGCGACGGATAAGGAGATCAATATGGCTTTGGAACAGGCGGGCATTCTGGGCGATGTACAGAATTTGCACAGCGGCCTGAACACCAAGATTGGCCAAGGTCCCGATGCAATCAGCCTGCCATCCGCCATGGCGATCCGCCTGGGTCTGGTCCGTGCCTATCTGCACGAAGCCCCGATCCTGCTGATTGATGAATTGCCGAACTCGCTTCTGAATGATGAAGCTGGCCAGTTTCTGCACGAAACCATTATTCGCGCACATGGCCACCAGACCGTTTTCATGGTGACCTATCGCCGTGACTATCTTGAAATGGCGGATACGATTGTTCTGCTGCGTCGTGGTTTACAGCCACAGGCAGGGGCGGGTCCGATCATGATGGAACGTTTGAAAAAAATGCAATGGTAACCGAGGAGGGAACCATGATGGATAAATCAGTGATGAAAAAATCTACCATTCAACAGCCACAACTGCGCTTTCTGGCCCAGTCCGTACGGTTGGAGGAGGAAATCAACCCCCGCCTGATCCGTCTGACATCCGGTGCAATTGCGCTGTGCATTGGCGCATTTATCGTGTGGGCCAGCTTGACCAACGTCAATGAAATTGCCCGGACGCCGGGTGAGATTATTCCCGCCGGGATGCAGAAAGTTGTCCAGCATTTAGAAGGCGGAATTATCAAGGACATCAACGTCAAAGATGGCGATGTTGTCAAAGCCGGGCAAACTTTATTGGTTTTGGAAGAAACCGGTGTGCAGGAAGATTTAAACCGGGCGCTCACCCATGGTACGTATTTGGCCGCGCAGAAGGAATTGTTGCAGGCCTTTGTTGATGGCCGCGACCCGGATTTTTCGAAATTGGGTGATGTTCCACCGGAAATGATCACAGAGCAACAGAATGTTTTCAAAAGCACGGCCGAATCCCGTTTAAAAGAACGCAAGATTTTACAGGATCAGGTCGCGCAGAAAGAACAGAGTATCAAATCCCTGCAGGCACGGCAGGCGGCGATTGGCCAGAATTTGAAGCTGGCGCAGGATATGTATGATCGCCGTCAGGGATTATACCGCAACGGATATATTTCCCACATCAGCTTCCTGCAAACGGAACAGGAACTGAACACGCTGAAAGGTGAACGCAGTCAGGTCAACAGCCAGATTGAAGAAGCCAAGGCCACGTTGCAGGAATATCAAGGTCGTCTGCAATCGCTGGAGGCACGCAACCGTGATGATGCATATCAACGATTGAACGCGTTGGAAAATGAGATCAAGCAAAATGCGGAAGTTACAGATCGTTTGCAAAATCGTCGCAATCGGTTGGAAGTGACTGCGCCTGTTGATGGTTTGGTCAAGGGGCTGAGTGTCAATACGATTGGCGCCGTCGTTGGACCCGGCCAATCCTTGATGGAAATTGTCCCGGTGAATGACGATCTGTTGGTCGAAATTCGGATTCCGCCCCAATATGCCGGTCACCTGACCTTGGGCCAGGACGTGCAAGTGAAGGTCAGTTCTTATGATTTCTCTCGCTATGGTGCTGTACCGGGTAAATTAACCTACTTGTCCCCGACGACTTTTGTTGGTGAACGAGGCGAGCGTTTTTACCGCGGCCACGTGGCATTAGACCGCAACTTCGTTGGTGGCAAAGGTCAGGAAAGTAACAAGATCATCCCGGGTATGACCGTGATGGCGGATATTGTGACGGGCCGTAAAACCGTTATGCAATATCTGATGAAACCGATCCATACATCACTGATGACCGCTTTTTCTGAGCGTTAATCGTAGAAAACAGGAGACGCAATCATGGGAATGACTCTACAGGATCTGGAAGATGCAGCAAGTGCACCAAGCGCTACGCGTTCTGTCCTGATCGTTGATGATGATCGTATTTCATTAAAATTCTTGGACCATCAGGTACAGGCCATGGGGTATCGCACTGTTTTGGCCAGCGATGGGCATGAGGCTCTGACCATTTTGCAACATTCGCCCGATGCGTTTGGCGCGATCCTGCTGGACCGGATCATGCCGCACATTGACGGTATGACAGTGATGCAGAAAATTAAGGATAATCCGCGTCTGCGTGACATTCCCGTTGTCATGCAAACCAGTGCGAAAAGTCCGGAAGAGATCGAAGAAGGCATAGGTTCCGGTGTATTCCATTACCTGACCAAGCCGATTAATATTGATATGTTGCGTGTAACGCTACGGTCGGCTATGCGAACCTTTGAAACACACAGTACGAACAAGCAGGCCCGTACAAATTCAACGGCTGGGTTTGGCATGTTGCAGAGTGCGCAGTTTAATGTCCGTACGCCAGAGGAGGCCAAAGTTTTGGCCGCCTTTCTGTCCGAATGTTTCCCAGAACCTGAGCGTGTGTTACAGGGTATTGAGGCGCTTTTGTTCAATGCCATTGAGCACGGAAATCTAGAGATTGGCGGGCCGGCTAAAGCAGAATTGAGCCAAAGTGGTGCGCTGCGTCGGGAAATTGAACAGCGCCTGAGCGATCCACGATTTGCCAGCAAGGCTGTTGAAGTCACGCTGACACGCAAAGACGGTGGCGTTTATGTTGTTGTGAGTGACCAGGGTGAAGGATTCAACTGGCGTGATCATTTAAAAATCGACCCGGTTCATGCTGGCAATCGCTTTGGTCGCGGAATTGCCATGGCGGGGTCCGTGTGTTTTGACAAATTGATGTATAACGACAAAGGCAACAAAGCGGTGGCCTATGTCGCAGACGGTTCTGCGTTAAACTGGTGATTTAATTGCGATAACACTGCGTTTTCTGATTAAACACTGCTTGATTTTTCTATTCCGGGTTATAAATGACTGGCGGAGTGCCTGTGTATGGCGCACCGCCAGTCGCGTTTTATACGTTTCGCGTTTAACATTTTTAGAGCCGGATGTCTGATGTCTGCAAAAAAGGCTGTTTTTGCTGTTGTTTCTGTTTTGCTGGTGGCGGCTGTTACGTCGGCCTATTTTGTAAATGAATATATTACCAAGCCTGAGCAAGGCCCTGTGGCTGCTGGCAATGGGGCTATGCAGGCCGTTGCCGTGGAGGCAGAGGCCCCAACCATCGGGTCGATCAATCGGACAATTGAAGCTGTTGGCACATTGATCTCGGATGAATCTGTAGTCCTCAGTCCCGAACTGGCCGGGCGTGTCAGTGAAATTTCGTTTAACGAAGGCGAGGCGGTAACGATCGGCCAGTCCTTGATCAAGTTGGACGCGGCCGTCAATGCGGCTGAGCTGGCAGAGGCGGAGGCCGCGTTGGCTTTGAGCGTTGCCAACCATAGCCGGGCAGAACGCTTGTTCAAAAGCGGGAGCGGAACAGAGCGTGCGCGTGACGAAGCGCTGTCGGCGATGAATGCGGACAAGGCACGTGTCGATTTGGCCAAGGCGCGCCTGGATAAAATGGATATCAAAGCCCCGTTTAATGGTGTTGCCGGATTGCGCAATGTCAGTGTCGGGGATTACGTCACGCCGGGGCAGTCCCTGACCAATATTGAAAAAATTGATGTTCTGAAAGTCGATTTTCGCATTCCCGAGGTGTATTTGGGGTCCCTGCGCCAGGGGCAAAAAATCAATGTCCGTGTGGATGCGTTTGCGGGACAGGTTTTTGATGGTGAAGTGTTTGCCGTCAATCCGCGCATTGATGAATCTGGTCGTAGCATTATTCTGCGTGCGCGGTTGGATAATGATGAAATGATTTTGCGACCAGGGTTGTTTGCCAGGGTTAATTTGATCGTTGAAAATCGTGATAATGCCCTGATGATCCCGGAACAGGCCTTGTGGCCGCAGGGCAACCAACAGGCCGTTTATACCATTGTTGATAACAAACCTGTTCTGGTCACCGTTCAAACCGGATTGCGTCGTAATGGCATGGTCGAAATTACCGAAGGTTTGAGCGCCAGCGACATGGTTGTGACCGCCGGACAAATGAAAATTCGTCCGAATTCGTCAGTAACGATTATTCCCACCAACGCTGCCGCAGGGGAATAAGTTATGAACCTGCCCGCATTGTGTATTAATCGTCCGGTTTTTGCCACGGTGATGAGCCTGATGCTCGTCCTGATTGGCTTGATCTCTTATGACCGTTTGACGGTCCGGGAATATCCGAACATTGACGAACCCATCGTAACGGTATCCACCACTTATGGCGGGGCGTCGGCAGAAATTATCGAAAGCCAGATTACCCAGCCCTTGGAAGATTCCCTGTCCGGGATTGAAGGTATTCAATACATCACCTCGGTCAGCCGGGAAGAACGCAGCCAGATCACCGTGACGTTTCAGGTCGACCGCGATGTTGACGTGGCCGCCAACGATGTCCGTGACCGTGTCAGCCGGGCGCGCAACGATTTGCCCGATGATGTTGATGAACCCGTGATTGCAAAGGTTGAGGCCGACGCCCAGCCCATCATCTATCTGGCATTTTCCAGCGATCGCATGAGTTCGTTGGATGTGTCCGATTACGTCGATCGTAATGTGAAGGATCGTTTGCAAATCATCCCCGGTGTGGCTGAGGCCAATATTCTGGGGGAACGCCGTTATTCCATGCGCCTGTGGTTGGATCGGGCACGGTTGGCGGCGTATAATATCACGGTTCAGGATGTTGAAAATGCCCTGCGCCAGCAGAATATTGAAATTCCGGCCGGACGTATTGAAAGCGTTGAGCGGGAATATACGGTTTTAAGTGAAACCGACCTGCGCACCGTGCAGCAATTTGAAAACATGATCCTGCGACAGGATAGCGGTTATCTCGTGCGCTTGCGCGATGTGGCGCGGGTGGAATTGGGGCCGGAAGATGAACGCCGCATCACCCGTTTCAACGGTGAAAGCGCGGTGGCGATTGGTATTGTCAAACAATCTGTCGCCAACCCGTTGGAGGTTTCCCAAGCGCTGCGCACCCTGTTGCCTGAACTGGAAACGCAATTGCCCGAAGGCATGCGCGTGGCCATTGCCTATGATTCATCAATTTTTATCGAGGAGTCCATCAAGGCCGTTTACCACACCATTGGTGAAGCCGTGGTTTTGGTCGCCTTGGTCGTGTTTTTCTTCCTGCGCACTGGTCGGGCGACGATTATTCCATTGGTGACCATCCCCGTGTCCCTGATTGGGGCCATGGCGATGATGTATGTGTTTGGGTTCTCCATCAACACGCTGACCCTGCTGGCCATGGTTTTGGCCATCGGCCTGGTGGTGGATGATGCGATTGTTATGCTGGAGAATATTTATCGCCATATTGAAATGGGAAAAAAGCCCATCGAGGCGGCGATGCAGGGCAGCAAGGAAATCGTTTTCGCCATTGTCGCCATGACCATTACACTGGCGACCGTATATGCACCGATTGGTTTTATGGAGGGGCGAACCGGGCGGCTGTTTACTGAATTTGCGCTCACTTTGGCGGGGGCCGTTCTGGTTTCCGGGTTTGTGGCCCTGACCCTGACGCCGATGATGTGTTCGCGCATGTTAAAGCATGAAGAAAAGCACAGCTGGTTTTACCGGTTCTCGGAAAACCTTCTCAATGGTTTGACCAATGCTTATAAAAGATCACTTGAGGCCGTTTTAAATGTACGTCCTCTGGTGATTGTTGTGGGCTTGGCTGTGGCCGGGCTGGCGGGGTGGTTGTTCACGCAAATCCCGTCGGAATTGTCCCCAACCGAGGACCGCGGCAATATCGTAGCAATTGCGTCGGCCCCCGAAGGGGCATCGATTGAATATACCGATCGCTATGTCCGGCAGATGGAAGAACTGGCCAATACGTTGCCGGAAGTTAATCGCGTTTTTGCCGTTGTCGGGTTCCCGCAAGTATCCAACGGACGCATGTTTATCCGGATGGAAGATTGGGCGGATCGGGATCGGTCGCAACAGGACATGGCCGCCGAACTGGCCCCGAAAATGCGCCAAATTCCCGGTGTCATGGCGTTTCCAACCAATCCACCATCATTGGGGCAACGGGCCGGGACAAAGCCGGTTCAGGTTGTTGTGATGTCAACGGATACGTATCAGGAAATCAACGCGCTGGCGGAACAGATTATTGATCGCGTTGCCGACCATCCGTCGATGTCAGGGATTGAAACCGACCTGAAACTGAATAAACCGCAATTGCGTGTGGATGTTGATCGTGACAAATCCGCCGATCTGGGGATTGATGCCGCGACATTGGGGCGCACCATGGAAACCATGCTGGGCGGGCGGCAGGTGACACGGTTTAAACGCGAAGGCAAACAATATGATGTAATTTTGCAAGTGGCCGACGTGGATCGTAAAAACCCGCAGGATATTACGAATATCTACGTCCGGGGGCAGGGCGGCGATATGGTGCCATTATCCAACCTAATCACCGTTCAGGAATCCGTCGCGCCGCGTGAGCTTAATCACTTCAATAAATTGCGGGCGGTTACGATTACCGCCAACGTCAATGACGGATATACATTGGGCGAAGCGCTGGCCGTAATTGAAAAGGCCGCAAACGACGTTCTGCCCGCCAGTGCGCAACTGGATTACAACGGCATATCGCGTGAGTTTAAGGAAAGCAGTTCCAGCCTGTACGTTACCTTTGTGCTGGCGCTGTTCTTTATCTATCTGGTTTTGGCGGCACAGTTTGAAAGTTTCCGCGATCCGTTCATCATCATGCTGACCGTTCCATTATCCATGACCGGGGCATTGTTGGCGTTGTATTTCACCAATGGGACATTGAACGTGTATAGCCAGATTGGTCTTGTGACGCTGATTGGATTGATTACCAAGCACGGTATTTTAATCGTCGAATTTGCCAACCAGGCACAAGAAGCAGGGAAACGCCGGGCCGAGGCGGTTGTTGATGCGGCCATCCAGCGTCTACGCCCGATTTTGATGACGACGGGCGCCATGGTTCTGGGGGCATTGCCTTTAGCGCTGGCCAGCGGGGCCGGGGCGGAAAGCCGTCAATCCATCGGATGGGTCATTGTCGGCGGGTTGTTGGTGGGAACGTTGTTTACGCTTTACGTCATTCCCACCGTGTACACGTATTTGTCCAGCCGGAAATGGACGCACGCAGCCAATACGGATGCTGCCCCCATCGCGGCGGAATGATCAATCACCTGTATTCGCGTTTATCAGGTCCGATGCCCGTTTAACGCCTTCGGCAAAATTATGCGTCAGGATCAGGTCCGGGTAATGCTGGAACAGTTTCATGCGGACCATGATTTTCATGGGTTCTGGCTGGATCCCCGTCAAAATCACGCGGATATTGGCGCGATGACAGCGACGGATAAATTCCTCCAGCGCAGTTTCACCGCTGGAATCAATCATCGGCACCTGTCCCATGCGCAGGATGAATATTTTTGGCTTCACAATCATCTGGTCCAGAACATCCAGAAGACGGGATGAAACGCCAAAGAATAATGGCCCACGCAGTTGGTAAGCCTCGACACCATGCGGCAAATGGGATCGCATATCGTAATGTTGATCTTCATGGCGAACCAGATCGGCCACATCGGATTCAACCAGCGTAATATGCGTCTGCATTTCAAAGGCATGGGTCATGCGCACCATAAACAATATGGCCGCCATGATCACGCCCACCTCAATCGCCACGGTTAAATCCACCGCAACGGTCAGGGCAAAGGTGATCAGCAACACGGCCTTATCCCCCCATGGGGATTTCAGCAGGTGAATGAATTTTTCATGTTCGCTCATGTTCCAGGCGACGATAACAAGGACCGAGGCCAGCACGGCCAGCGGAATGTACGACGCCAGCGGTGCCAGAAACAGGATAAAGCCCAGTACAAAAATGGCGTGCAACATACCGGATATGGGCGATTTTGCGCCGGACCGGATGTTGGTGGCCGTGCGGGCAATGGCACCGGTCGCGGGCATGCCGCCGAACAACGCGCTGGCGCAGTTGGCAACACCTTGCCCCACCAATTCACAATTCGATTTATGCCGCCGCCCGGTCATGCCATCGGCCACAACGGCAGACAACAGGGATTCAACCCCCGCCAGAAAGGCAATGGTCAGGGCAGAGGGGATCAATTCTGTTACACGGGCCGCCGTAATCCCATCGGGCCATGACGGTGCGGGGATGGTATTGGGAATGCCGCCAAAGACAGAACCGATGGTCGGCACATCCATTTTTGTGAAATAGACAAGGGCAGAAGCCAGAACGACAGCAACCAAAAAACCCGGAATTTTCGGCGCAAACCGGCGCAGGCCGATAATGGTGGCAAGGCCGAGCCCGGCAATCAGAACACTGCCCTGCATCATTGTGTCGCGCGCGTGCCAGAACGCTGCGACTTTCTCAAAAAACTCACCCGGGACATGATCCATCTGTAACCCCAGCAGATCTTTGATCTGGCTGGTGAAGATGATCACGGCAATACCGGCCGTAAAACCGGTGATCACGGGTTGCGGAATATATTTAATCCATGTGCCCAGCCGCGCCAATCCAGCAACAACCAGAATGGCCCCGGCCATCAATGTGGCGATAACCAATCCGTCATATCCAAATTTTTCAATGACATTGTAAATAACAACAACGAACGCCCCAGTGGGACCACCAATCTGAAACCGGCTGCCGCCCAGGGCGGAAATCAGGAAGCCGGCAACGATCAGGGTAATCAACCCTTTGTCCGGCGTGGTGCCGGAGGCAATACCCAATGCCATGGCCAACGGCAAGGCCACGATGGCCACAGTCAGCCCCGCAAGCACATCATCACGCAAATCCGCCGCGCGGTATTCCTGTCGCAGAACGACGAACAATTTAGGGATATAAAGATGCCACCATTTAGGGGTGGCCGACGCGGCGACGGGTGCGGACATGGCGGAAGACTCCTTCTATGCGCCAGCATAGGACCGCCAAACCAGTTTTTAAAGGGGGTATTACGCGCGGGCGTATTGAACGGGCAAACTGACCGCGTCGGCGTGGCCCAGCGTTTTTGCGGCATTGACCGGCCAATAAGGATTGCGCAATAATTCGCGCCCCATCAGGATCAGGTCGGCTTTGCCTTCGCGTATGATTGCGTCGGCCTGCTCTGGCGTTGTGATCAACCCAACGGCAGCGGACATTATGCCGCCCTTGTTCCGGACGGCGTCGGCCAAAGGAACCTGATATCCTGGCCCAACCGGATAATGTTGCGCATGACCGGACCGCAGACCGCCCGATGAACAATCGACCAGATCAATCCCGGCGGATTTTAATTTTTTGGCCAGGGCGACGGAATCTTCAACGGTCCAACCGCCTTCAACCCAGTCGCTCGCGGAAATGCGAACGGTCAGGGGCAAATGGTCGGGCCATGCGGTTTGAACGGCGGCCACAACCTCCATCAACGCGCGGCAACGATTGTCAAACGATCCGCCATATTGATCGTCGCGCGTGTTGGTCAGGGGCGAGAGGAAAGAATGCAGCAAATACCCATGCGCCGCATGAATTTCCAGCCATTCATATCCGGCCGTAACCGCACGCGCGGCGGAATCACGGAACGCATTTACAATAGTGGTGATTTCCGCATGATTGAGTGCGTGGGGAATTTTGTTCTGATGACCGCCAAAGGCGTCGTTGGTGGGGCCAACAACATCCCATCCGCCTTCGTTATTACCCAGATGATGACCGCCGTCCCATGGAACGGCGGAACTGGCCTTGCGTCCGGCGTGGGCAATTTGAATGCCGGGTATGGCACCATGGCGTTTAATCATCGCGTTGATGCGGGCCAGCGGTTCGATCTGGCTATCCTTCCACAATCCGGCACAAGACGGGGTAATGCGCCCTTCCGGTGTTACGCCCGTGGCTTCGGCAATCACCAACCCCACGCCACCAATTGCGCGCGTGGCCAGATGCGCCAGATGCCAGTCATTGGCATGGCCATCCACCGACGAATATTGGCACATGGGCGAAACGCCAATGCGGTTGCGCAGGGTAACGGATTTAATCGTCAGCGGGTCAAACAGGTGGGGCATTATGATCATCACATTTCATGCACACGCCACGGATTTCCATGGAGGTGGCGAGGGGTTTAAAACCAACCCCTTTAAAATGTGAGTCTTTGAGGATCTTTTCAAGGGCTGGAATCTGCATTTCCTGCACATCGCCACAGGATTGGCATATGGCAAATTGCGCGCTGTGTTCATGCCCATGTCCGTCACAGCACAAAACATAAGCGTTCAGGCTCTCAATCCGGTGGATCAGATGAACAGATTCAAGAAATTCCAAGGCCCGATAAACCGTGGGTGGCTTTGTACCCTCCGGCATCAGGCGCAGAATGTCATAAGCCCCAACCGGTTTATCGGCTTTGGCAATCACCGAAAAAACGTCACACCGTGGAACCGTTAAGCGTGCCCCAAGTTCCGCGCATATGGTTTCCAGTTTTTTCGATACACTGCACGCCATGATTATGCCGCCTGTTTCTGCTGTTCATTCCGCCAGGCCAGCATGCCGCCACCCAGACCGAACGCCTTGTACCCGCGTGATTGCAGATAGGCGGCATAGCGCGCCGTTTTTTCACCAACAGGGCAGGCGAGCAGGATCGGGCGGTCTTTCGCAAACGGGTCCGCCGCATCGATCATCGGCTCCAGCAATTCCCATGGAATGTTGATGGAACCGGGAATGGACATCATTTTGAATGCCAGATTTCCACGGACGTCGATAATCAATGGATTTTGTTCGGCAATCCACGCATTGGCCTGCGCCGCCGGAATGGCGAACTGGTCATTGGCGGTGGCATATTCAAACGCTTGCAGACTACCCGGCTTTTGTTTTTGGTTAAACAAATGTGGGCGGCGTTGCCGGACATAATCCGTGTACCATTCACCGCGATCGCAAACAATGAACACGGCGGATTTGCGTTCGCTCAGGCTTTCGTCGATGGTGCGTAGATATTTCAGCGCACCGAGATAGCTCGCGCCACTGGTCGGGCCGCACATGATGGCGCATTTTTTGACCAGATCCATCATGGCATCAACGGCTTCGCCGGAATCAACATAAACGAAATCAGCATAGTGTTCTTTGGTGAACAATCCGGATTCCCACATTTGATCCATCGACCGAATGCCGGGAATAAAATCATTCTTGCTGGCGCAAATACCAATGGTTTTCAGATCAGCACTGCCTTCATCACGGATGCGGCGTGCGGCCCCCAATGTGGAACCGGATGTGCCCAAACCGCCAAAGAAGTAATCAACCCGGCCCAGATCATCGGCAATTTCCTTACCTGTTGTCTGGTAATGAATATCCGGATTTTTCGGGTTGGTGAATTGCGACGGGAAATAGGCCTTTTCCGGGTCGTCCTTCACTGCTTTTTCGATCAGGAATTGGGGATCGTTCGGGTCGTTCGGGTCGAAACATTCACTGCCCCCCAGAACTTCCTCAATCTCCGCGCCCAGCATGCGGATGATATCCTTCACGCCATCTACTTTGGCCAGATACGTGATGAGTTTCGTTTCCACACCATAGGTGCTGGCGATCAGTTGCAGGGCCTTGGCCGTGTTACCGGATGAGTTTTCGTAAATGGTTTGCCCTTTGGCCTGAATATCCGCGATATCGTCGCGGATCATACCCCACGCCACGCGGTCTTTCACGGAACCGAACGGGTTCATCATTTCCATTTTGGCATACAGGTCGATATTTTTCAGGCCATGCACCTCCGCCGGAATTTTCAGCAAAGGGGTGTTGCCGATCATATCGGTAATACGGTCATAAATCATGATTAGTACGCTCCAATTTTCAGGGCGAGGGGGTTGTACAGATCGTCGCGGAACCAGCGGAAACCGGATTCCGTTTCAACAACGGCAATTTTTTCGGCTATGCGTTGTTGCAAAACATGGGTTTCGGCAAAATCCATCTGATACGCGGCGGTGTTGATAAACGCCACAACATCACCCGTTTCCGGGACAAAGTCCGGGAAGGTTTTGTGGTACTGGATCATGTCGTGGGTCAGGCAGAGGTTGCCCACATACATAACCCCGTTATCCGCCGGTTTACGGTTCTGGTTGCGGTATAAAACAACCGGGTCCGTCATCAATTTCAATTGCGTGGCGTTCAGGTTGGTGCGGTTCATGTCCAGAACCACCAATTGTTCACCCATCATGGATTGTTTGTTCAAATTGACGCGGGACAGGGTGATGCCACATTGGTCCAGCAATGCCCGGCCCGGTTCGACATACAAATCCATCAAACTGTCGGACAAGATGCGGGACAGAGATTGCCCGTCAAACAGCGGCAATGGTGCATCAATGACCGAAGCCAGATCCGCCGGGCCGTCATCCTTGTGATAGTGTTCCATAAAGTTTGGCGCGCCCTTAAGAACGCCACCTTCGTTACGGAATCCAAGACCGGAATCGTTCCATGTCAGGCTGTCGCGCTGACCAAGGACGGAGGCTTTTAGTTCCTCAACATACGCGTTCCATTCATCCTGGGATGCGGCATAGCGAATGCGATAGCCGCCGCCAATATCAATCCCGCGCGGGGACAAACCACGATTCATGCATTCGAATGTTAATTGCAGGATGGTTTCAATGGCCGGCGGGCGGCGAATATAATCGCCCGCGTTGAAATGGAAACTGAACCCGTGGAAATCCAAAACGTCCTTGTGCGCGACCAGATAATCGATAATCGCCGGGGCGTGCTCGACATTGTTGGCGAATGCACTGTCCTGTGCCGTAAATTTTACGCGATCGGGCTTAAACCCATCCAGCCGGACAAGAATGCGGGCTTTCTTACCCGCAGGCAGAAGCGATTGCATGGCGATAATTTGCGCCATTTCCGTCATATTATCGACGTTAATTAAAACGTCCTGTTGCAGGCAGAGGGACAAGTAATCGGAATTTTTCGGGCCTGTGGCCTCGATTCGTGATGGGTGAAATCCGGAGGCCAGGGCGTTTTTCAATTCCCCTTCGGATGAAACATCCAATCCCACATTGGTCAGGGCCGCACGTTTTTTCAGTGCGGCGGATTTGTTCGGTTTGGATGTGTAAAAAATCCGTCCCTGCAATTGCCGGTCATCATAAACTTTCTGGAACGATGCAATTGTATCGGCAATGTGGTCCGGGAACATGATGTTCAGCGGCGACCCAATACCATCAACCAGCGAGAACACCAGGTCCTGATCGGCCAAAAACCGCTCAATCATCGGGTGAATGGCGGCCCGCACGCGGGGGCGTGCGCGGTCGATTGCGGACCCCAGTATTTGATCAGCCAGACAGAGGTTGTCTTTACGGACTGCATTGGTCATTTTATGCCACCTTGGTGATTTTGAAATCCGGGTCGATCTGGTTCATGACATCGCCATAACCCTGCTGCACCCATTTCTTTTCATTCAATTTTGTATGCAGGGCATGCAGCATCGCCATACGGTCATGGGCGGACAGAACAGGTTTGGACGCGGCCAGCATGATTTTTTCCATCGCACCCGCAACATTACCCGTGACAAAATCGGCCGTAATCGCATCGCCACGTTGGCGCAGTTTTTTCAATGCTGATGTGTGCGGCAGAACGGCAATCGGCGTCATGCCGGTGGCCTTCACGATAAATTCAATATCGGACTCATCTTCGATTTTGTTGGCGACCAGATGGATCAAGCCATCAATGCCGGATTCGCGGGCCAGTTCCATATACAGACGGCACACTTCGGCCGATTCCGGCGTGGGTTCGGCGATCAGGACGATGGCATCAAATTGAAGATGCATGGAATAGGCGAACGCATCGGTGCCCGCCACCATGTCGCAGACAACCCAGTCGTTATCGTTATCCAGCGCAATGTGGGACAGCAGGTTTTCGGCCACGAACAAATGGCTGTGGTAACAGGTCTGGCCAATACCGCCCTTGTCATACGTGCCCACACTCATCAAATTCAGGCTGGGCGCATCATTGATACGCACGGAATAGGGCGCCAGCGCCGCATCATCCACGGAACGCACCAGATTGGAGCCTTCGCCCGGCGGTGTGGTGGGCAGGAATTTCGAAATGTCGGTCACGCGGGGATTCGTGCCCTTGATATAATTGCGAATAACATCGGCCACATCGGGGTTGGCCATCAACTTATCCATGGCAACATCAACCCCCAGCAACCCGGACAGGTTCATGTTCACATCGGCATCGATCGCCAGAACATTGCGTTTTTGTACCGCGTTCATGTAACGGGTGAACAATGCGGATGTTGTACTTTTCCCCGAACCACCTTTACCGGCGAATGCGATTTTCATGTTATGCGGCTCCTTGCATTTTTTGAATGGTTTGGACGGCGTTGATAATCATATCCGCGGCGCGGACAATCTCCATCTCCGTCGTAAAACGCCCGAATGACAAGCGCATGGACTCTCGTGCGGGTTGATCGGCACCAGTCATGGCGCGGATAACATGCGAAATATACCCCGTGCGCGTGGCATTGCAGGCGGAAGACGGGCTGAACGCCAGGTCGGGCAGGGCGGCCAGCATATCTTCGTTCGTAATTCCCGGTATGCGGATATTGATGATGTTAGCCGCGCGCCATTTTGAATCAGAATGGCCGTTAATAACCAAATCTGGCAACGTTCCTTTTAATTTTTTCAGAAACAATGTGCGCAAGGACTCCATTTTTGCCAGATCGTCGGCCAGTTCGATGTGAACCAGCTCCGCCGCCTGTCCGAATCCGGCACACAATTCCGTGGCCACGGTTCCGGCCCGCATTCCGCCTTCATACATGCTGCCGAAGAGAAGTGGTTTTATATGCGCACGAACATTCGGCGCGATGTACAACGCGCCCATACCCTTGGGCCCATAAATTTTATGCGATGACAGTGTGACCAGATCAGGATTGCCGCATTCTGCCAGAGTGAAGTTCATTTTGCCAACGGCTTGAGCGGCATCGGAATGGAAAATGACATCTTTGGGCAAAATGGCACGAATTTCGGCCAATGGTTGAATGGTGCCGACTTCGTTGTTCAGAGCCTGTACAGATACCAATCCCGTTTGCGGGGTGATAGCGGCGGCAACCATGTTACCTTCGATCATGCCGCATGGCTTGGGTTGAATGTAGGTTACAGTGAAGCCGCGCTTTTCAATCTCCGCCATCGGGCCCAAAACGGATTTATGCTCGACCGCTGTGGTGATGATGTGCGTTTTACCAGTTGCGCGCAGATAATCTAGAATACCGAACAACGCCATGTTGTTGGATTCGGTTGCACCCGATGTGAAGACCAAAGAGTCTTTTTTGGTGCCAATACAATCCGCCACTTGTTCACGGGCCAGATCAATATGGCTGGCGGCTTTCATGCCGAACGCATGGATGCGGGCACCGGCATTGCCAAAATCGTTATGCATGCAATCATCCATCACCGCGTGAACCCGGGGGTCCAGCGGGGTGGAGGCGCCGTAATCCATATAGATGGGATCGGTCATAATTTTGAAATCCGCCAAGGGGGCCATGGGCCCGGAACTGTTACTGAGTAACACTGTTATAAAGTAACAATCCCGGGCGTCAAGCTTTGAAATTCAACTGAAATCTACGGGCGCGGTGACGTGCACATCGTTGATTCATCAGTCAATTTTTTCCATTCATCTGCGGGCAAACCCGGATTTTGCATGGGGTGCTGTTGATGATGGTTGTCGTGATTATGGTGGTGGTCATGATCGCCGCCCCCATGGTGGTCGTGTCCACCTGTTAAGGACATGCCGGCGGCAATACCAAAGGCCAGGGCCGCAGAGCAGCCCAGTTTCCATGCGGAGCTTTTCACGCCACGCCATTTATCAATGCCATAGGTCACCGCGGTCGCAATAACTGGCGCTGTCAGCATCATAACACCCGCCATGGTCCCAGCGGACACAGCCGTGCCGGAGGCGGCGGCAATGGCCGGAATGGCGATGCAACCAACGTGCGACACCGCGGCCCCACCCGCACCACCGCCAACGCACATGGCGCAGCTTTTAAACGCATTGCGCAGACCGCTGGGAATGCGTTCATAAATCCCAACCAAAGCCGGGTGAGCGGATTGATGGGCTTCGGCAAAAATTTGCATGGTGGTCGTTTCAAACCGACGGGCCAGTGCCTTCATGGTTTCCGGGTTGTTATGCATGAAGGTATCGGCCGCAGCGCGAAGGGCTTCAAATTCCGGTTTGTGCGCCTGGGCCTTCAGATGCAGAGGCACAGCGGCATAGCCGGGCGCGGTATAACCATCAAACAATTCAACCGTGGCTTCATCCAGAAAATCCGTATTTTTCACCGGATCTTTCGGCAAATTCAGCCCCTTGGTACTGATGTTATGCTTATAGGATGCAATATCCATGGCGCGGCGCAGGGATTCCATATCCTCATCAGCCGTTTCACGGTGCCAGTTCATATTGCTCTGTGCCACGGCGATGCGGGCTTTGTCGGTGGCCAGTTCATATTTGCTGTATCCGTCGCATCCAAACATGGATGGCATGGATTGCTCGATGCGGAAAGTCGACAACGCAACCAGCGCAACGGCATAGCGTGCCGGGTCAAAAATACCATTAACCGGATTTGTGGCGATGTCGCGGGCCACAGTTTTGTGAAATTTGCACATAGTGATAGCTCTTTCGTTTGTGATGTTTGATGGTGTTTTTCAATCAAACGAAAGACGGCGGCGCGCGTGATGACGCACGGGCGATGGCGTTGCGGTCCCGGATATGGTCGGACCAAAAATCAACAAAAATGGAATAGGGGGCTTGCGCCGCGACGAATGTAATAGGTGGTGGAACATCACCGGCCAGGACAGGAGCAAAGGGGCAATGTTCCCCGGCCTGATTATGGTCTTCGTCATTGATGGGCTGGCCATGCGCATCCACCGTAATGGTTTGCGTGCCAAAGCCAGAGCAAATGACCATGGTAAACGTGCCATCGTCCCGGTCCCCGGGCATATAGCCGACCGGGATCATCGCGCGCGCAAAAATCGCCAAAACCACAAGGGTTACGGACAATATTTTGATCCAGTGTTTTACTGAGGGCGCAAACGTCATGGGGCGCAGGATATCGGATCAGGGGATGGGATGCAAAAAAAGAAAAACTATTATAATTCAATATGTTAATATGTATTTTTATCAGAATGACCGGTTGCGGTCACAATATATACATTGCGGCGCTGGCGTGACAAAATACGTCCCTTCATAAATAAAACCGCATACGGAATCACGCCATGCCGGACGAAACGAACCCAATCACACAAACAAATGCGCGCCGATGGGCGGACCGTTCCCTGTTTTTGCCTGCATCCATGGCGCGCTGGCTTTTGGTTTTCTTGTTTATTGCGGGTGTCTATTTCTTTCACGGCTTTATTGTTCCGGCATTAACCGCTTTGGTCATTTCGGTTGCGACGTGGCCGCTTTATAAAAAACTGCTGCAATCGCTCAATTATCATAAATCGCTGTCGGCGACGATCGCCTTGCTGGTCGCCATCGTGTTTCTGGTCGTGCCGCTCGGTGTCCTGACATCGTATGCAATCAAAGAGATTACGATCTGGCTGGCATGGGCGGTTGAAGCCAACGCAAAGGGGGCCGCTGTGCCCGATTGGATTGCCTCCTTGCCTGTCGTGGGTGATTGGCTGGCGCAGCAATGGGATTTGTATATTGGCCATCCCGGCATGATCGGGACATTTGTACAACAAATCAGCGGATCAAATGTCGGTTCAATCTATAGCGGCGTGTTAACTGCCAGTGGCAGCCTTCTACACATTTTACTGACCTTGATCTTTATTCTCATTACTTTGTTTTTTATCTACCGCGATGGTCTGTCGTTTGTTGATCAACTGGACCGCATTGGTGAATATGTGTTTCCGGAGCGCTGGACCCGCATCTCACGCATCGTGCCGATGGCCATTAACTCAACTGTTGTTGGAATGGGCATCATTGCAATTGGCGAGGGGATCGTTCTGGGTACCGCATATTGGATTGCGGGCGTACCGTCGCCGGTTATGCTGGGGGTTTTGACGGGCATTATGGCCATGGTTCCCGGCGGGGCGCCGTTATGTTTTACCCTGGTTTCAACATATCTGGTCGCCAGCGGTGCCCCGTTGGAAGGGATGTTGTTGTTTGCATGGGGGGCGTCCGAGCTGTTCTTTGTTGATAAATTCCTGCGCCCTCATCTTGTTGGCGGGCCGATCCGCCTGCCATTCCTGCCCACATTTTTCGGCCTGATCGGTGGCGTAAAAACGATGGGATTTGTCGGCCTTTTCATCGGCCCAGCACTTATGGCATTGATTATATCGATCTGGCGCGAGGCCATTGACGAGCTGAGCAAAAAAAATGACGTCAGCGAAGGGCTGAAACAACACCCATGAATCGTTACGGTTTCATTCTTTTCCTTCTATTTGCGCTGATCCTATCCGGTTGTATGTCACCGGATGCGGAAGCACCGCGCGGAACCGAGGCAGAACTGGAAAAAGAACGCCGGACGCAGATTGAAATGGTTTTCAATACCAATCTGGAAGAAGAACGCAGGATCCTGAGCATCGCATATCCGATTTTTAAGGCGAATGTCGATATTTGTCCGGTTTTTGGTTATGCAACAGGCTTGTATGTATGGAATAAATATAATTTCGAGCGGAAAAACCGATCAATTGCCAAACGTACATTTAACATTGGCGAAACGCTCCAGATCAAACACATCATGCCGGACAGCCCCGCAGAGCGCGCTGGATTGCAAATCGGCGACAGGCTGGTCAGCTTGAACGGCAAAGATATAAACAAGGGGCGATATGCTGAGCGTGATTATTACAAGGATTTAAGAAGTATATACCGCGATGAAAAGATCAACTTGGTTGTACAACGCGGCGTGAACATGATCCCCATATCCATGGTGCGCGATAAAATTTGCGGCTATGGAATAAAGTACAGTCAAAAAATGGAAATTAACGCTTTCGCCGATGGCTATGCCGTGTATATGCAGCGCGGAATGTATAGATTTATTGAAAGTGATGAAGAGTTGGCCACCGTAATCGGCCACGAACTCGCCCATAATTCCATGTTGCATATTGACAAATTTAAATGGAATTCAAGCATTCCGATCATTGCCGGAATTGCCGCAGAGTTGGCGAACGCTTTTTATGGAACCGATATTGATACCGATTCAATTGATACCCTGCAGGGCTATACACGTTTGATTTATGCGCCGTCATTCGAACGGGAAGCAGATTATGTCGGTTTGTATATGATCGCGCGGGCAGGTTTTGATACGTCAAAATCCGCCAATTTCTGGCGTCGCATGTCGGCAGAACATGCGGGTGAATCCGGTGTTGATGTCGAATTTTTAAATTCACACCCATCAAATCCCGATCGTTTTATATCGCTAGAAAAAGCACACAAAGAAATCATGCATAAAAAACGACACAGTTTACCGCTATTGCCTAAAATGGAGGAGGGTAAAACATTACCGCTTGTCGAGACTCCCTATGTTCGCAAAGGTGGAATGCGCTAAGTAAAAAAGCCGGAGATGTCTCCGGCTTTTTTACTTTTTTCTTTAAGCAATCACATCGGTCGCGCACCGGCACGGACTCGCGTTGCATGCTGCACCACTTTGGAGACTTCCAACGGGTTGGCGTCATTACGCAGGATATGACCAAAGGTTAATATTCCCGTCACAGCGCCGGAGCCATTGGTGACGATCAGGCGGCTGACATTGTTTTCACGCATCAGATCGGCGGCTTCTTCAAGGCTATCGTTCTCACCACAGGTGTAAAGAACGCGTGTCATATAATTCACGACTTTTTCCTTGGATGTATCTTTGCCGTTGGCGACGGCGCGAATAACAATGTCGCGATCTGTGATGATCCCGGTGATATTATCCTTTGTGCCGACGGGCAATATACCGCAATCTATGGCGATCATTTTTATTGATGCGTCTTTCAGGCTGGTTTCCGGAGATATGATAACCGGGTTGGCGGTCATTATCTCTTTGACTGTTGTGGATCTCATAACTGATCTCCTTCCATTCAAAAATGATGGGATGTCAGATTGAATCTGGCGTGGATATATAAATAAACGCTAATAAACATGCGCTCAAATGAGAGGTAGGTGCAATGCACAGTGCTTCAAGAGATAGATAAAAAGCCGCATATTTATTGATGTTTTTCAACGGATTTGGCCTGTTTTAAGGGGATGTTAGCCTTTTGGCGATACGGTGGGCATTGAAAAAAACAGAGTCTCACCAAGAGAACAATAAGGAAGAGCGCCTATGGCGGGGGTCAATAAGCAACAGGCGGAGCAGGCCATCACGGCCACGCTGTCCCAAAAACAACCCATGACATGGCAACAGGTTTATGACCTGCAAAGCAATTTGCGTGCGCTGGATTATGCGCCGGGCCGATCGGACGGTGATTTTGGTTCCCTGACCAGCAAGGCCGTTATGCGCTTCTATAACGATCATCCGGATCTTGCCGCAGATGCGGGGTCTCAGGTGCGCGCTTATCTGTCCCAAAATGGTCATGCTTCGGAATTAAAGGCGCTGGCCGACAAAAACCGGCCACAACCGCAGAATAACCTTTCACAAACATTTGAACAGTCCGCGCAATCCACCAATAAGTTGGATAGTCTGATTTCTAACGCAAATCCCCTGAATAAAGCGCAGATAAAATCAATTCAGAGCGATTTGAACGCACAAGGCATTCAGGTTGGTATTGATGATGGAATTCTGGGCCCGAAAACAGCCAGCGGGATTGTTCAACATCTGACAAAAAATCCGGCTCTGATCGATACGATGAGCGCGGATCTAATGCGCGATTTAATGCGCAATGGGCAAAGCGACGCACTGGTCGCGATCACAAAAAATTCTCCCGCAATCCAGGCCCGTATTGGCGACATGATCAAGGCCAACCCAGATCTGGCCACCACGACCGACCATGCAATGGTCAGCGATTTGCAAACATTATTGATTGCGGGCGGGCACGGAGCGGGCGGCATTGACGGTGTTGTCGGCAGCCAGACCATAGGTGCCGTAGATCGTTATATGGCGGCCAGTGGTGAAAAAATCGATTTGGTTCGGTCCGAACCAAAAGCCGCAGGCCCAATCAAGGGGGCGGCGGACTGGCTGGCCCCTGCATCGCGTCCGGTTTTGGGGGATAATGGATTTGGTGTCGCCAATGCCACAATTGAACGCGCATGGGCCAATGTGTCACGCACACAGGTGCCTCACGGTGCAGAATTCACCCCGGTGGGTCTGCAAAATCCTGGCCGTCCGCTGGTCGTGATTGATCTGGGGCATGGCGAAGATGTAAAACGCAATAACAAGCTGGACGACGGTGCCATATCGACCCATACCCATGGGCCGCATATGCAAAGCGGATTGAGCGAAACAGAAGTGGTCGATTCATTGGCCAAACCCCTGGCCGCGCGCTTGCAGGAACAGGGATATGACGTTGCCTTTACCCGCAACCCCGGCGAACAATTCCGACTGGAGGGGGATAAGGGCCAGACATTGCACAAACGTCCGGAATTTGCCCACGCACTGGCCCGCGAAATGGGGGCATCCGATGTCATGTTTGTCAGTCTGCACGCCAACAGCGCCAGCAACCCATCCGCCAATGGGTCTGATGTTTATATCAATGGCGGAAACCGCGTTGCGACCTCGCCGGATTCCCAAGCCTTGGCCGGTAAAATTGCCGGCTCATACCATTTAACCCCGGAACAAAGCACAGACATTCACGCTGCTGATCTGGGCGTCTTGCGCCATTTTGAAAAGGGCGCACCGGCAACGGGGCATCATGCGGCCGTTCTTCTGGAGGTTGGATTCCTCAGTAATCCAAACGACGCCAAAAATCTGGCTGCGATGACGCAAAATCCAGACCATCACGCCCGCCAGATTGCCGATGGTATTGTGGCTTATGGGGCCGAAGCCGGATTGAAACCTCAGCCGTTAATGGCCAGCCAGTCCGCGTACAGCGCCGCCTTCAACATGGCGCACAACAACACGCTGGGTCCGGATCAGGCCGTTCCGCCGACGCCGGAACGCGCGCCCCAATTGGCCGCCCAGGGGATCGGGCTTTAACCCAGATTTAAAGCAGAGATGGGGGCAGGGACAGCAACCCCGCCACATCGCTTTCCAGATAGCTTTCCGGTTTCATAAAACGCGTTTTCACGCCGCCGCGTAAATCATAAACCGGTTCCAGCCGGGTGCGCGTGGCCAAAATGCCAATCGGCGCATTCACAACATCGGCGGCGGCGTATAAGTTCTGTGTGATACGGAATTGGATTTCATCCAATGGTGTATCCGGATTTTTGTTCATCTGTGTTGTGCGATAACATTCAATAACACGGGAAAATTCTGCGGCCCGGTTACGGACAGACATTTCATGAAACAATTCCGGCCACAGGGTTCGCAAACCGTCGCCATGGTTGAAATTCCTTTTCGTTTTTTGCCCCGACACCATTTCATAACTTAATTTTTCAACATCCAGGAAGTATTGCTCCAGAAACGCCAGCGTGATTGCGGGCGTGTTCTGATGGTCCGGGTCATTGTGCTGGAATTGCTGGGCCAGTTTTTCAACAATCCTGCGCGGTGGGCGGGTATCGCCGGTTAATAACGGCCATGCAATATCAAAATCCGCCATAATCGTCGCATTCAACGTTGCCCTGGCCCCATCGCGGTGAATTTTGTGCGCGCGATATAGATGGTGCAAGCCATCACCGTATTTTTCCGGGTTCCGACTGGCGCGGCCATGGTCGCGCACGCTGAGCATCGCCTCAACCAAACCCAGAACGGAAAAAATTGGTAGGCACGCATGCGCCGTCAACCGTTCACCGGAAATGGCCCGCCCCTGCAACGCCTTGGGGGCAACGCCGACGGCTTCGCGCGGGGTAATGCCGGGGCTGACCATTTTCTCGCCGCGCTTGGCCGGGCGGGAGCTGGCATTACCGGCCTTCATGGCCAGCCATGGCGCATGGACCAATAATTCATCAATGGCGGTATTTTTCTGCGTTAATGCATCAAAGGCGCGGCCCGCGGCTTGCGCGTACAGCCACGCATCATATTGCCCGTGGTGACGGTTCAGGCCGGGGCGGGATACAGGGTCGGGCATTTCGCCGTAAATGCCCGCCTTGCTGTACAGGTTTTGCGCGGCCAGCGCCTCCATCGTGCCGACGGCAACGGGGCCGGGACAGAACAAAACATTTTGCTGGTGCCCCTGAACGGTCAGGGTGGATGGGCCAATATCCGTCGCCCGCGCATCCGCCGCCGCCCGACCATGCACGGCCGGAATTTCGGTGACCCGGCCCCCACCGCGTTGTAACGCATGTCCGCCGCCATTCATGATGCTGGGCAAAACATGGCGCAAATCGCGGTATTTCCGCCGCATTTTTTCTGCCACGCGGTAAACGTCAATCGCCGCTTCGTATTGGGCATATTCGGCTTCGCCGCGTCCGTCTTGCCGCGTGGTGTCGCTTTTGGCGATCATCACCAACAACCGCCCGCGCGCGGCGACATGGGCGCGGAATGTTTCGTTATCCAGTAATGTTTCCAGCGTATTGCCCAGATTCATCAAATCATGCACGGATTCCGATAACATGGTCAGGTCAATGCGCGCCCCATCATCCGCCACCACATTGCCGGTGATTTTCAGCAACAGCAACGCCGCCAGCGCATGGGCCGGGTGCGTTGTTTCCGCAATAATCAATTTTTCACACATATCGGGGTTTTGCCCGATCACCCGCAACCGCCCGACAATCATTGCGGATTCTTCGTCCGGCAAATCGGTGATGGCGGCCATGCGATCCAGCACATTCGCATCACGCAACCACGCCGCCAATTTCAACTGGATATGATCCAGCCCCATCACCGCAATATCCTGTTCATTTTCCACCCCGGATAAAACGGCCAGATGTTTTACGGCGGTCAAAATATCAACTGCGTTGTGCCGAATATCAATCGTGCCAAACCCAAAACCGAAACAATGCAACAGATAACGGAAATCCTGAATCTGCGCCTGTACAGCAATGTCGGGACAGTGTGTGATGATGGATTGAATTGTCTGGCACACGGAATCAATCCGGGTTTGCGGTCCGGCCTGCGCCAATTCATCACCCAAATGTTTCAGGGCCTGCATCGTGGGCGCGTGGTCGGTGTGGATGGATTGCAGAGTCAATTTATAACGATCCGCAATCGCCTGACGGTGCAGGGTAATACCGTCCGCCAATATCTGCGCCGTTAATGCCGGGTTGCCATCGGCGTCCCCCAATGTCCACGAACAGGGCACGATCAATGCCCGGGTGATATTCACACCCTGGGCGGCGTACCCATGATCGGCCAGCGCCTTGATAAACAAATCCCGGTGCGCCAAGGCGGAATCGTAAATGGAATTCAGGGTGTTGATACTCTCCCGCGCTTCATCCAATGGTGTTTTGCGGTCGCCGACAATCGGCGTTTGATAAAGATGGAGCAGGGCATCATGCAAATCATCCGGCGTGGCGGATGGGTCCACAATCACGCGTGCCACATCGGTTTGCGCGATGGTGTAATCCACGGTGGTTGGGTTGGTGGGGTGGCCGGTAATGCTGAACCATGCCACGGCGTTATCATCCAAAAACTGCTGCACCTGTTCCGGGGCGACGCCTTCCTCGCGAAAACGCCGTATGACAAAATCAATCGACCCGGCGGTGGTGGTTTGAATTTTGTTATGCGCCTGCACCACCGTGGTGGTCGCCAATGTCCGCGCCAGCCGGGCCAGATGGTTGATCTTCGCATCATGTTCGGCCAGCTTTAATTGCTGATCGGCGCTTAATCCGTCCCACAACGCGATGTAATCGCGCATGCGCGTGGTTTTATCCTCGCCGTGCTGAATATCCTTGCGCGCCTTAATCAACGCAAAACCATCGGGGTCCTGCGCCGCGATCATGTCCATATACCGCCGGGTGAGCAAACGCTCCATCCGGCGGGTGTATGATTTGTCCTGAATGGGGGTATCTGTCTGATTATTCATGGTTTCTCCAGCGTACCAGAATAAAGTTATAGCAAAATAAAAAACGGGCCACCGTATGACATGGCCCGTCTGTTCCACCCAAAAACTGGCCGTTTCCTCAGGTTCCCTGCAGGATTTCCCCGCTGGTGCGCATCGCCTTTTTCATGATCTGGCGCCGCCACACCACATACAACGCAAACCCCCAATCCCCCGCCATCAGGAAGAACGGATAGGCCACCGTGTGCACCGTAAATTCCGGCACGGCCAGCAGGGCAAAGAAATACCGCAACCCCGCCCAGAAATACGACACCGGCGGCTCCCCCCACGGGTCATTCCACGATTTGCGAATGGTGGGATAGTAACTGAGGATATCAATCACCATCAACGCGATGATCGCAAAGAACGGATTTTGCGTGCCCATCCACACCGGAATAACGGCCAGCGCGCCGATAAACGCCAACCAATCCGACCGCGTAATATTTTTCTCCCCCACGAACAGGGACAAAAACGCAATCAACAGACACGTGACCGAAACAAACACCAACGCCCAAACCGACGCCCCGCCATCCAACGTGAATTGCGCATACGCACCAATCCCCACCATGATGCCCCAGTTCAGCCAACTGAACAC